>NZ_JAGGPJ010000017.1 GCF_018613875.1 Arthrobacter sp. ISL-28
GGACTTCGTGGGCGAAGCGGACGCCGCATTCGTCGAAGACGTCCAGGATGGGGTTCCAGCGGTCCGCGAAGTCCTGGTATCCGCCGTCGATGACCTTCTCCGGGACGGGCGGGAACATCGCGACGTACTGCCAGATGGAGGAGCCCGTGAAACCGACCACAGTGTCCACCCCGAGCGCTTTGGCGAGCCGGGCGGTGTGTTTCATCTCCTCCGCGGCTCGGGTGCGGACGCCTTCGGGATCTCCGTCGCCCCAGACCTTGGAGCCGACGATCGCTTCGTGGCGGAAGTCGATCGGGTCATCGCAGACGGCCTGGCCCTTGAGGTGGTTGGAGATCGCCCACACCTTCAGGTTGTACTTCTCCAGCACGGCGAGCTTGGATTCGACGTAGCCGGGTTCATCCCAGCGCCAGGCGTCCAGGTGGTCCCCGGACACAGCGATTTCCAGGCCGTCGTAGCCCCAGCCGGAGGCCAGGCGAGCGACTTCCTCGAAGGGCAGGTCGGCCCACTGGCCGGTGAACAGGGTGTACGGGCGGGGCATGTCAGAATCCTTCGACGGGGGTCAGTTGGCACTGTTATCGGACGGTTTGGATGGTGCTTTTGTTGCTGGCGGATTCTTCGACGGCATCCAGCACACGCTGTATGGCCAGTCCCTCTTCGAAAGACGGCGATGGCGGGGTCCCGGCGTCGATGGCGGCCAGGAAGTCGCGGATCTGATGGGTGAAGGTGTGTTCCCAGCCGATCACGTGGCCCTGTGGCCACCACGCGCCCATGTAGGGGTGTTCTGGCTCGTTGACCAAGATCCTCCGGAAGCCCTGTTCCCGCATGGGGGCAGTCGCATCAAGGAATCCGAGCTCGTTCAGGTTCTCCAGATCAAAGAGCAGCGCGCCTTTGGAACCGTATATTTCGAGTTTGAGGCTGTTCTTCCGTCCCGTGGCTACACGTGAGGCCTCCACGGACGCGCTTATCTCGCCGGACATTCCCAAGGTCGCCCAAACCGCGTCATCGACCGTGACCTCTTCGGGACCATCCGGTCCCTGACGTTCCGCCACGAATGTCCGAAGAGAACCGGTCACCTCCATGACACGCTGTCCTGTGAGGTGCTGGATCTGGTCGATCGCGTGGGAGGCGATGTCGCCCAGGGCCCCGGATCCGGCGGTTTCTTTGCGTAAGCGCCACGTCATTGGGGACTCGGCGTTGGAGAGCCAGTCCTGCAGGTAGGAGGCCCGGACGTGCCGGATGGTGCCGAGGCGGCCCTCCGCGATCAGCTCGCGGGCGAGTGTTAGGGCGGGCACGCGGCGGTAGTTGAAGCCGACCATGGACTGCACACCCTTTGCCCGTGCCGCCTGGGCCGCCGCGGTCATGGCCTCGGCTTCGGCCAGGGTGTTGGCGAGAGGCTTTTCCACGAGGACGTGCTTGCCCGCCTCCAGGGCCGCGATGGCGATTTCGGCGTGCATCCAGCCCGGAGCGCAGATGTCCACGATATGGATGTCACCGCGTTGCAGGACCGTGCGCCAGTCCGTGGCGGACTCGCTCCACCCGTACTTGGCCGCGGCCTCGGCAACCTGCACCGGATCCCGGCCCACGAGCACCTTCTGCTCGAAGGCCGGAACATCGAAGAAGCTGGCCACGTTCCGCCAGGCATTGGAATGGGCCTTGCCCATGAAGGCGTAGCCGATGGCCGCCACGCCGAGAGTTTTGTTGGAGGTGGAGCTAGTCATGAGTGATTCCTAGAGGGTGGCTGTCGTGGGATTCCAGTCCTCAGGGAGGGCTGCGGAGACGGGGGCGGTGCTTTCGACGTCGACGAAAGCACCGGATTCTGTCGATTCGGTGATCGAAACCAGGGTGTCCAGCACGTGGTAGGCGAGGTCACCGGTGGCGCGGTGCGGGATCCCGCCCCGGATGGAGCGGGCCATGTCCAGCACACCCATTCCCCGGCCTGGGGCCGGACCGGTGGCCGGAACCGTGATCCAATCCTCGTCGCCGGCACGCCAGAGCTTGATCTCGCCGTCGAAGTTGTTCGGGTCCGGCAGGGAAATGGTGGCCTCTGTGCCGGTGATCTCCACGAAGCCCATACGCGGGAGCGGGGATTCGAAGCTGAACACGCTGTGCGATGAGGCGCCGCCGTCGAACTCCGCCATGGCAGAGATGTGGGTAGGGACTTCTACGGTGAATTCTTCGCCGACCCTGGGCCCGGAACCGATCACGCGTGTTGTCTTGGAAGCAGAGCCGACGGCGGCCACCCGGCGGACCGAGCCGAAGGTCTGGACCAGGGCGGTGAGGTAGTAGGGACCCATGTCGAACAGTGGCCCGGCCCCGTGCTGGAAGAGGAAGGCCGGGTTCGGGTGCCAGGACTCCGGGCCGGGGGTCTGGAACATGGTGATGGCGGTCAGCGGGGTGCCGATGTCGCCGCGTTCGATGAGCCTGCGGGCGGTCTCCAGACCGGCGCCGAGGAAGGTGTCCGGGGCGCAGCCCAGCCGGATTCCGGCGGCATCGGCCGTTTTCAGCAGGCCCAGTCCGGATTCGCGGTCCAGGGAGAAGGGCTTCTCGGTCCAGACGTGCTTGCCGGCGTTGACGGCGGCTGTGGCCACTTCCACGTGCGCGGCCGGGATGGTCAGGTTGACGATGATTTCGACGTCGGGATGGTTCAGTGCGGCGTCCACGCCGCCCCACTGCGGGATGCCGTATTCCTTGGCCCGGGCTTCCGCGGCGTCCTCGTAGAGGTCCGCGATCACGTACACCTTCAGGTCCGGGAAGACAGTGAGGTTGTCCAGGTACTGCTTGCTGATGTTTCCGGCACCAATGACGCCGACGCCGACCGGCCCCCGGCGGGAAGACGCGGAGAACACGTCTGCGGGAGTTGTTGCGGCGCTCATGCCTTGGCTCCGGCTGTCTGGGAGGCAGGCTCGAGGGAGTTGAGGAATGCGAGGGACTGGGCGACGCCGTCGAACACGTCACCTGCGTAGTCATCGAATTCCACGACCCCGACCTCGAGGTGCTTCGCGGCCGCTATGACCTCGGCCACCGGGATCTTTCCCTGCCCTGCCGGAAGCTGGGCCTTGGTGTCGGTGTCCACGGGTCCGTCCTTGATGTGAATGGCAATGACCCGGTTTCCGAGCTTGGTCAGGATGTCCACGGGATCCTGGCCGCCCACGGCAACCCAGTAGGCGTCCACTTCCAGGACCAGTTCAGGGTCCAGCAGGTCCGCGAAATACTCCAGTGCGGTGCGGCCGTCGATGATGGACTCCAGTTCCCACTGGTGGTTGTGGTAGCCCACGCGGATCCCGTACTCCGCGCCTTTCCTGGCGGCGGCGTTGAGCTGCCTGGCGATGTTGCCGATGGACTCGGCGTCCTGCCAGTGTTCGGCCGGGACGTAGGGGTCGATCACCGTGCCGATGCCCAGCCGTCTGGCGGCGACGAAGATCTCGTCCTTGTCCTCCGTCAGCAGCAGCGGGGCGTGGCCGGTTGGGGCAGTGATTCCGTTCTCGGTGAAGGCCCGGGCGAGTTCCTCGGCGCGGGCGGCGAAGTCATACGGTTCCATCCGGGTGAAGCCGATCTCTGCCAGGCGCTTGATGGCACCGGGAAGGTCTTGCTCGATGGCATCGCGGACGGTGTACAGCTGGACTGCATAGGGCATGTCTTTACCTCGTTGGGTGGTCGGTGTGGAACGCGGCAGGGCAGCGGTTACTTGATGCCGGTGGCCGCGACGCTTTGGATGAAGTAGCGCTGCAGCATGATGAACAGCAGGATGATCGGTGTGATGACCAGGACGGATCCGGCCAGGAGCAGGCCGTAGTTGGTGGCGTCCTGTCCCGTGGAGAACAGGGACAGCGCTACGGGCAGGGTGTATTTGTCCTGGCTTTGGGCAGCGACCAGGGGCCAGAGGAAGTTGTTCCAGGAAGTCAGGAAGGTCAGGATTCCCAGGGTGGCCAGTGGCGGTCCGCAAAGCGGCATCACGACGCGGGTGAAGATCCGGAGTTCGCTGGCTCCGTCAATGCGTGCGGCCTCGATGATGGAATCCGGTATGCCCGTCATGAATTGGCGCATGAGGAAGACTCCGAGGGGCCCGGCAAGGAAGGGCAGGAACAGGGCCGGGTAGGTGTTGACGAGGCCGAGCTTGCTGACCATCACGAAGAGCGGCACGAAGGTCACCACTCCGGGAACCATCAGGGTCACCATGACGATCAGGAACAGGAACTTCTTGCCCGGGAAGTCCATCTTGGCCAGTACGTAGCCGACCATTGAACAGAACAGCAGGTTTCCGAGCACGGTCACCACGGCCACCAGCAGGCTGTTGAAGAAAAAGGTGTCGATGTGCAGGCTGGTGAACCACTGGCTGTAGTTCTCCAGGGTGGGGTCCTCGGGCCACCACGTGATCGGCCGGCGCAGGAGCTCGCCCTGGGTCTTGAACGAGCCCAACAGCATCCAGGCGAACGGCAGCAGGGTGGCGACAACTCCAAGCACGAGCAGTACATAGGTCAGCGTTTGGGGACGGATCCGACGGCGGCGCTTGCCCGGGCGGGGCCGCACGCCCGGCGTGTCGGTTTCGGCTCTCGGGGAGGCAGGAGTGAGGGTTTCGGTGGGAGATGTCATGGCGATCCTTAGTCCTTCGACCGGAGGGCACGGAACTGAAACAGGCTCAACAGCGCGATGGCGACGAAAAGCACATAGCTGGCGGCGGAGGCCAGGCCATATTGTCCGAACCCGAACTGGTTGAACGTGAAGAAGCTGATGGACAGCGTCGAATCCAGCGGGCCGCCCTTGGTCATCACGAAGGGCTCCTCGAAGAACTGCAGGTAACCGACCGAAAGCAGGACCGCTCCCAGCAGCAGGGTCGGGCGGAGGGTGGGGAGGGTGATCCTGGTGAAGCGCTGCCAGGCATTGGCGCCATCGACCTCCGCTGCTTCCAGCATCTCCGCCGAGACGTTCTGCAGGCCGGCCAGGAAGATGATCATCAGAGTGCCCATGTTGCGCCAGACGGCCATGAGGATCATGGCCGGCATGGCCCAAGTGGTGCTGTTGAGCCAGTCGGGCCCTTGGATGCCGACCGCACCCAGGAACGTGTTCATGAGCCCGTCAGGCTGCAGGATGAAGCGCCAGACGACGGCAATGGCCACAATGCTGGTGACCACCGGCGTGTAAAAGCCCACCCGGAAGACGGTCCGGAAGCGCTTGATTCCGCTGTTCAGGGCTACCGCCAGGCCAAGGGCTACCGCCATGGTCAGCGGGATGCCGACCACGACGAAGTATCCGGTGTTGAGCATGGACCGCAGGAACTGCGGGTTGGCGAACAAGCGGCTGTATTGTTCCAGCCCGACGAATCCGACTGACAGGGGATTCTGGACGTCCCGGCTGGTGAAGTCGGTGAAGGACATCGCGAACGATGAGATCAGCGGAACCAGCATGAACACGCCGAAGAGTGCCACGAACGGCAGCGCGAAGGCCCAGGCTATGAGTGCCTGCCGGCGCCGGCGGTAGGAGGATCCAGTCCTCTGTCCGCCGGGCCGGCCGGCTCCTGCCACGCGGGGCCGGCTTGTTGTGGCCGTCACGTTAGTGACCGGTTCCTGCTGAATCAGCCGTGGACTGCAGTTCCTTCATCGCAACAGCGGGGTCCTTGCCGGCCCTGATGATCTGCTCGAGCTGCGTGTCAGCGGCTGCGCCGACCTGAGTCCACGTGGTGACGGCCGGCGGGGAGTTTGTATCCTTCAGCTGATCCCCGAACACGGCGAGCTTGGCATCGCCGGAAAGAGACGCGTCGGTCCAGGAAGCCTGCTTGGCCGGCAGGTCGCCGGTGAGCTTGTACCACTTGGTCTGCACCTCGGGCTGGGAAAGGTACTGGATGAACTTCCAGGCGGTATCCCGGTTCTGGGACTTTTTGAAGACCACTAGGTCGGACCCGCCGACGAAGGACGTAGCCGTTTTCTCCTTGGGGATCATCCCTACACTGAACTTGTCAGCGAAGCCCGGACCGCCTGCCTTCTCCAACTGGCCGATGGCGTTCGGTCCGGCGATCAGCATGGGCACCGTGCCGTTGACGAAGGCAGCCTCGCCTGCGCCCGCTCCGGTGGCCGGGCTCTTATCGGCGATGCCTTCTTCAAAGAAGCTGTTGTAATACTTCAGGGCATCTACCATTTCGGGGGTGTCCAGCGTCCACTTGGTGCTGTCCTCGTTCACCAGCTGGGCTCCGTTGGACCACGGGAAAGGCAGCATGGACTGGAAGGAATCTCCTTCGCCTACGGGCAACCGCACTCCGAACTTAGCGCCTGCCTTGGTCTGCAGGTCCTTGGCCAGGGACTTGAACCCGTCCCAGGTAGTCGGGAAGGTGTCGTGGCCGGCCTTTGCCGCGAGGTCAGTGCGGTAGTAAACCACCCGGGTGTCCACGTACCAGGGCACGCCGACATGCGTACCGGCTACTTCTGTTGTCTTCAAAGCCCCGGGAAAGATCCCGGAGGTGTCCACCTCTGACGGGACCGGCTCGAAGGCGTCGCTGAAGTCGCTCATCCAGGTGGTACCCATCTGGGCGACGTCAGGGGTGGTACCGCCGGCGATGGCGGTTTGGTACTTGTTGTGCGCGGCGTCCCAGGGCACTGCCGTCACGTTGACCTTCACGCCGGGGTTGGCGGCCTCGAAGTCTTTGGCCAGCTGCGGGAGGGCGGCGCCTTCCTCGGCCTGCGCCCACACCGTGATCGTCCCTGTCGCCTTGCCTGAGGCAATCGGGACAGCGGAAGCGGCGGCTCCTGCCGGAGCTCCGGCATCGCGGCCGCAGCCGGTCATCAGAAGCGCAGCTGCCACGCCAAGAACAGCCACTTTTCGGGCCTTATGAGAGAGCATCATTGATCCTTTCGGAGATCTTCAAGTAGCGAGATGGCGCGCTTCGGGGATCCGGCCGCCTGTTCGGAGCCGTCCTTGCAAAACCGAATCTATGCGCTTTACGTAAACTCGCTTGGAAAGAATTTATGCGCATTGATGCGCGAGCACAAGTACTTTGAGAAAGTTTCTGGAGAATGGGCCAGAATGACGCGCACAGGCTGAATTGCCATATGCTAAGCGCATAACAACTCAGGTGAAGGGGGAGCCGATGGTCAGGCGACCGACAGTCTATGACGTGGCGGAACGGGCGGGTGTATCGATCGCGACCGTTTCGTTCACCTTCCGGCAGCCCCACCGCGTCAAGCCGTCAACCAAGGAAAACGTGCTTACGGCGGCTAAGGAGCTGGGCTATGTTCCCAGCGGCAATGCACGCGGTCTGGCCCGCGGCAGGACGGGCGCGCTGGGGATCTATTCCTATGACTACTATTCCCTGGGAGCCAGGCCGGATGACGGTGATGCAGTCGGGGCGGACGGGGCCGGGGGGCCGGCCGGTGACGCGTCCAATGCAGACCTTAGGTTGTTTCCCGTGTACGTTGACGAGGTGCAGCGCGGCGTGGCCCTGGAGTGCCGACGGCGCGGGTACACGCTGATCGTCAGCGGCGGCAGCCAGGCAAACAGCGAAACGGCCTTTGCAGACATAGCGGGCCAGGTAGACGGACTGGCCATGTTCCCCCGGTCTGTGTCCGACCACGTCCTTGAACGCATCTCCAAGATGATCCCCGTTGTCGAATTTTCCGAGCGGCCCCACAGTGACACGGTCAGCGGCGTCACCTGCGACAATGCGGGCGGAATGAGGCGTTTGACCGAGCACCTGATCTCTACCCACGGGTTCGAGGACCTGCAGTTCGTTGGGCCGGCCCGCATATTCCCGGACGCTCTGGCACGGTACGAGGGCTTCCAGTCGCAACTTCGATCTTCCGGATTGAAGGAACTGCGCGAGCCGCTGGTGGCCGACGAAGGCAAGCCCGGATGGTCGGAGAAAGTGGCGGACACGCTCCTGGCTCAGGAGTCCTTGCCCGCAGCCCTGGTATGCGCCCAGGATGAAATCGCCCTCGGCATCATGGGTGAACTCGCGGCCCGTGGCATCAGCGTCCCGGGACAGATCGCCGTTACCGGATTCGACGGAATCGCAGCAGGTCTCATTTCCCGTCCGCCGCTGACCACCATCCGTCAGCCAATGGAGCTAATGGGCAGGACAGCTGTCGGAATACTGCTCGACAGATTCGAACACCCGGAAACGCCTGCCAGGAGCCAGGAGCTGCCGGTTCAGTTGATCGTGCGCGAGAGTTGCGGCTGCTTGACCGCCTGATTCCGGGAGCCCAGGCTCGCAATCCTCTAGCGGATCGCATCGGTCAAAGCCTCAGCGAAGCGGCTCTCGGCTTCGTCGATCACTTGATCAAGGACACGGGAGTCGGCTCGTAGTCCTGCGACTAGCTGATCGATGTCACGCAATCCAGCGCGCTCCAGGAGCCGCTTCTCATTCGTGACCCACTCACCGCGAGCAGCAAGGACCGCATGGGCCGTCATCATGGCCGAGGTGGCGACAGCTCCGGCCACCGCTGTCAGCTTGCCGCTGCCGACATAGGCGGCGCGCGCGTAGTGCAGCGTCATAGCCGCCCGCTCACGCCAAATGGGCGGAGCCGTTTCCTGCAAGCGTTGTGGGTACTCCGGACGAGGCATGTCGCCGCGGAGGACGCGGTTGATGGCGATTTCGGCGACGACCAGGTAGCTGGGTATCCCGGCCAGATGGAACATGAGGGGCTCGATGTGAAAACGGCCGCGCCGGGCCTCTCCAAGCTCATGCTCAACGACTTTCAAATCGCGATAGTGGACATCCACCCGCCGCCCGTCGATCTCCAGCCACGCCCCACCGTTGAAGACGCCACCGCCCCAGCCGCCGATCTCAGAGATGGTTCCTTCCCAGCCGAGCGCTCTCAGGTTGTCGGGGTCGAAGCGATCACGGTAGTAGAGCGCAAAGTCCCAGTCACTGCCCGGCCCGTGGGAGGCCGATGCCCTGGATCCTCCGAGTGAGACCGCCAGTACGCCAGAAAGAGCGGCGAGCTCATCGGCGACGTGATCAACGAATGAAGAATCATCCACCAGACACTCCTGTCTCCGGGAAAGTCGTCGGGAGAAACGCTACACGCTTCGCAAGCCCTCGCGAATCAACAGATGACCATGGTGATTCGGTGCGATGTTGAGGATGAGGCTCTTTCCCGCTGACAACGGTTTCGTCCAGGCCTGCTGCGGTAAGTGTGGAGTTGAGCTGGCGATAGCGCTGGAGGTGCCATTGAAGGCTGGAGTCCTGCTCGGGCGTGTAGCGGCGGCGGAGCCGCTTTTCTGTCTCCTCTTAGGTGGCTGTGAGACGGATGGGCCGGACGGGTAACTCGAATATGGCTTCGTAGCGCGCGCGGTCCTGGAGGCCGGCGATGACTCCACTAACCACGAGTTGTCGTGCACCCGTGTTTTTTGTAGTTGCGCCAGACGGCAGCCATGTTGGCGGCCTCGGTCTCAGTGTCTGTGGGGTCGTTTTCGCTTGGGGGCCATGAACGATGGAACCAATCGACATCCATCAGGCTGAAAGGCTTCCGGGCTTCTGAAAGCAAGTCACCAATGTGGTCCAGGGTTGATGTTTTCCCGGCACCGTAGGTCCCGTTGATGAAAATGACGAAGTCTGTTGGGCTCACGTTGAGTCTCTCTGAAGCGGTATTGGGCAATCGAACCGAGCGGCAGGCTGGTCTTCGCCAAGTGAGGCATCTCCGGGCTTAGTCCACCGTTCCAAGTGATCAGGCCGGCGGCAGCGTCGCCTCAGCTGCCGGCCAGCTCCAGATACCGGATCGGAGCAGCAGGACTGACCTTACCTCTACTTGGAGATGGTCCCCGGGTCTGGAGAAGCAGCGAATGTAGGACTTCTGTGTTGAGACTGAAGCGACCTTCGTCGTGCAGGAGGATGCCTAGGTCCTGGAGCACAGCCAGGTGCGGCAAGGCTTCCTGTGTTGAAAACCCGATCAGGTCTTCGATTTCCCGGCCGGTGTGCCAATTTCCGGCTCTGATGCTTCTGAGGATGGCCATCCTGGGTGCACCTCGGATGGCGTTCAGTGCGTGCAGGGCGGCCCCGTGGCTCCCGTTGACCG
This sequence comes from Arthrobacter sp. ISL-28, assembly GCF_018613875.1. Classification (GTDB taxonomy): domain Bacteria; phylum Actinomycetota; class Actinomycetes; order Actinomycetales; family Micrococcaceae; genus Arthrobacter. The sequence continues at coordinate 10,002 of NZ_JAGGPJ010000017.1, forward strand.
GCGCCGCAGGGGCCGTGATCAGTGCATTGGGCATGCCTGTCCTCTCATTCCCTGCACCGCCGACTTGGGGAATCTGCTGAAGCAGGAGCATCACGGTGTATACCGGACATGGCATGATTCGTGACGCTCTGTGTTGGAAGGAGGGGGTTCTCTATCCGTTCGCCGTCAGGATATGCGGCGCGGCCGGTACTAAACCAAGACGGTTTTGTTGAGTCGGAGCATGCAAGCTCCGCATCAGGTTAGGAGAACGCTATGGCCGCTAGCCTTGAACTGTATCTGGACGGGGACGGGGACCACAGGTTCCGGTGGTCGCAGTGGATGGTTCGGTGATGCTCACCTCTGATGCTTATCCACATGAGGACGCTGCCATCGCTGGTATCCGATCCGCGCAACAAATCGCAGTCGCCGGGCGCATCGGGGCTCTCACTGGGTCGGTCGCCAATGCCTGATCCGATAGTTGGTACCGGAGCGGAGTCCTCGTGGACGCGGGCCACGAACGTCAACCCCGGCTGTAGCTGCCCGCGATGGCGTTACCACCCCGTGTACCCAAAACCAACTGATCCGCACTGCCCTAAACACGGTGATAACGGCTGACTCCGGGGAGAGTCTGCGCAGGCGGATCGCTGATCCGGTGGTCTGGATGGACGAAGGCCGGCTGGCGAGCGGCTCTATGGGTGGTGCTATCGGGGCCTCACAGCATGCGTTCCAAGGGCGTGCTATGCCATCAAAATCGTCCTGTCCTGTTGGCTGTCGGGGCTGCTCGCACACCCACCGATAATGGCGTCAGCAACGTGAGCTGAACGTCGGCGGGTCAAACTCAGGGAATTAAAATGTAAAGAGCTCCGCTGACAGTTCCCCCGAGGGCATAGAGCCGTGGTTGGCGTGTCAACCGGTCGTCAAGAATGCGGCTGGCGGTTCGGTCCACCTCCAAACCGCCGAAGAGGTGCAACCGCGCCTGGCCGGAGCTGGTCACAGCCTCAATAATTGGAACTGCCGTTGGCGGGATCCGACTACCCAGCGCGGTGGCCGAGATGACTTTATCGACAGTTTGCGGTGGGGTTCCCTCCAGGCAAAGCTCGAACTGGCTGGTGCCTGTGGGCCGCACGGATTGAAGACCTCTGTGAACCCTGAGCTGACTGGCTTCCGCCATATCGACCAGCTCAAGGCACGGCTCTGTGGTATCGGGGCAGCTAGGCCGCCCACAATCGACCCGAAGTTGGAGTGAAGGAACTGTTTATCTTCCGGCCCCATGAGCTACCACACTTCTTCGAACGTAGTAGCAAGGATTTTGAAGGCCAGAGGGAGAGCGATCTCGCCGTCATCCACGCTCTTGAGTTGATCTCGGAGCCTTTCCAGGCCGTAGCGCTGGGGAAACAGTTCATGAAGTAGGGCATCTCTGGAGGCGCCGGCCTCGCCGAATTCCCTCCACATCAGATCGATCATGTCCTTCAGCTGGAGGTGCTCGCGAGTAGGTCCGCCCTGACGTCGGGGCTCCCGTTGCTTAAGCCCTGCCAGCCGTTCAACGGCGCCGACCGTAAAGTGCCGCAATTGGTCATCAAGCCGGGGAGGACGCACCGGAGGCAGGAGTCCACCCCGGGGGACCATCGTAATCGGCCCTTGATGTCCCGAGGACTTAAGCGCGAGTACCACATCAACCGCAGCGAGGCCCGCGCCGACAATAGCGACCCGATCAATGATTCGCGTCTGGAGGACTGTCTTGCTGAGCGGATAGGGAGATACCACAGCGCCTGGGACGCCTTGAAGCCCGTACGGATCTGCGAAGGTGTTGGTACCCAGACACATGACGGCCTGGGCTGGTCGTTTTGACGTATGCTAAGCGCATAACAAACTAGGCGAAGGGGGGAGAGCCCAATGGTCAGGCGACCGACCGTCTACGACGTGGCGGAGCGCGCGGGTGTATCGATCGCGACCGTTTCGTTCACCTTCCGGCAGCCGCACCGCGTGCGGCGATCAACCAAGGAAAGCGTGCTTGCGGCGGCCAAGGAGCTGGGCTACGTTCCCAGCGGCAGCGCGCGCGGGCTGGCCCGTGGCAGGACGGGCGCGCTGGGAATCTATTCGTTCGACTACTATTCTCTGGGCGCCGGGCCGGATGACGGTCCTGCAGTCGACATGGACGGGGCCACTACTCCCTCCTTCGATGATTCAAATGCCGACCTTCGGTCTTTTCCGGTTTACGTTGACGAGGTGCAGCGCGGTGTGGCCCTGGAGTGCCGACGGCGCGGGTACACGCTGATCGTCAGCGGCGGCAGCCAGGCAAACAGCGAAACGGCCTTTGCCGATATTGCCGGCCAGGTAGATGGACTGGCTGTGTTCCCGGGATCTGTGTCCGACGACGTCCTTGAACGCATCTCCAAGATGATCCCTGTTGTCGAATTTTCCGAGCGGCCACACACCGACGCACGAAGCCTTGTCACCTGCGACAACACAGGCGGAATGCGATTGTTGACCGAGCACTTAATCTCCACACACGGGTTGAAGGATCTGCAGTTCGTCCGGCCGGCCTATGCCTTCCCGGACTCGCTGGCACGCTACGAGGGCTTCCAGAAGCAACTCCAATCCTCGAGGCTAAAGGAACTGCGCGACCCGCTGGTGGCAGACGAGCGCACACAAGGGTGGTCGGAGAAACTGGCAAACGTTCTCCTGGCCCAGGAATCGTTACCTGAAGCCTTGGTATGCGCCCAGGATGAAATCGCCCTCGGCATAATGGGCGAACTCGCTGCCCGTGGCATCAACGTCCCGGGACAAATCGCCGTCACTGGATTCGACGGAATCGCAGCAGGTCTCATCTCCCGCCCGCCGCTGACCACCATCCGTCAGCCAATGGAGCTCATGGGAAGGACCGCCGTCGGAATCCTGCTTGACAGATTCGAGCATCCGGAAAAGCCCGCAGAGAACAAGGAACTGCCCGTCCAGCTCGTAGTGCGCCAGAGCTGCGGCTGCCTTCCGCTCTGATTCCGGACCATCCACCTGGACATGTTGAAAGACCGTGGGAACAGGGTCTCCGACTGGGACATTATCGCCGGCCGTGACTCCGCCGCCACGCTGCCCGTCACTCGGTAAGAAAATGTCGTCCTCTTCGAAGATTTCCGCGTGGGACCTGGAAAGGCTTTGAGGGTGCTCCCCGGGGGCTATCTCAATGAAGATGAAGATCCGGTCCAGGCCGCTGGTATGTCCCCCGGGTAGATTTCGGTGCGTTGGCTTTTCCTGTGCGGCGCCAAGTGCCGGGTCGGCGGCCCTCCCGGCCCTGAGGTGATAGCTCAATGTGGACCGGGATTTGGAGGGAACCTGAGCTCCTGGTGGTCTAGACCAGCACCACCCCCTGGGAGATTTTTTTGACTCTCCTTCTGGGCGTTGAAACAGTAATCTGTCAACGCAACTGATCCATTCTGCACACGGCATGCTCCCGACACCCTGGGTGCCGGGAGCATGCCTTGTGTAGGGCCACCTGATCAACCAACTGGGCCGGGGCCCGACGGCAGAGGCCTAGACGGCAACAGGCCGGCGGCGCATAGAGATACCGGTTCTCCCATGCCTGGAACTCGACCCAGCCCGCCGTCGGGCAACCCTTCATTTCAGAGACTGCGGGACGGACTGTGGAAGTGCGTTCTTTGCTGCTGCCGGAACATATCCACGCAGTCGGGTAGCGGGCGGACCTCAGAAACAAGTACGAAGTACTCGTGCCCTAACGTCCCGCACAGGGTTTACTGGAGGCATGGCAGCAGGCGCTTGGACGACTGGCCAGGGTGTATGTACATTGCCTACGATTTTCCGGATGCACCATCCGGAACAGAGACGGGGCCGGCGACGACGAGAGCCCTCTGAGACCGGGGCATCTCACCCCCCAGCCGTCGTCGGCCCCCCGCTCAACCCAAATCCGGCCAACGAGTCCGGACCATTTTGCAGGTTGCGAGCGACGGCCCTGCGCTGACCCGCTTCAGGACTTCCAACCCCAGCTAAAGAGCACTGTCGCCCGGCCCGGATCGTCGATAAACTTCCACACACGGTACTCGGGCGCACTGCTTCCAGGAGGAACCCCCGATGTCGGAGAACAACGATCACGATGCCCGTAAACCCGCATCAGCACGTCGAGCGCTGCAGGAGGCGTCAGGGCGGTCTATATGTTGCCGGTGACTACGGAGATGCCGGAGCACCGCACCAGGGCCGCACGGCCGCCGGCCAAGCCCAATATTTTTTTCAGAGGACCACGATGCCGTTCCAGGTCGCCCCGACGGCGATACGGATAGTGGAGCCCGCCGCGCCTAACGCCGGAAACTTTCACCGAGAAAGCAGGTGATGCCCTGAAGATCGACGAAATGCAGGTCAAAGCGGATACGCGTACGTTCAAGGACTTCCTCGAACCCGCGCTACCGAAACAATCGTCTGGCGTGGAGAAGTCGAGGACAGCGGCCCGGCCGGGCAGCTGGAAGCCCATTCCGATCACCTGAGGAGAAAGCCATGACAACAGCACGTGAAATTATGACCGGCGGCGTTGAATGCATCGGTGAAAACGAAACGCTCGAAGCAGCCGCCCGAAAGATGAAAGAGCTGGACGTCGGCGCCCTGCCAATTTGCGGGGAGGACAACCGGCTCAAGGGGATGATCACGGATCGCGACATTGTCATCAAATGCTTCGCGGAGGGTGGTGACCCGCGAACGGCAAAAGCCGGCGATTTTGGCCAGGGCAAGCCGGTGACAATTGGTGCGGACGATTCCATCGAAGAAGCGATCAGGACGATGGAGGAGCACCAGGTCCGAAGGCTGCCGGTCATCGACGGCCATGACCTGGTGGGCATCCTCAGCCAGGCAGACATCGCCCGGAACTACCCCGAGGACAGGGTCGGGGAGCTGGTCGAGCTCATCTCCTTCTACTGAATCGATCCCCGGACGGCAGAACGCGCGTAGAGTTGTGATTCCTCCGCTAGGGGACAGGGAGACCGGGCATGCAGCACCGGCCTCCCTTTCCCATAACACGCTCGCCATTTTGCCCCAAAGGACAAATACGTACTCGGTCCATTCCCGAATGAACTACCAGGGGCTGGGCTTGTAGTCCTTGAGAAACACGCCGTACTGGTCCTCGCCCTTTTCGCCCATCACAATGGGGTCGTAAACCCGTGCCGCTCCGTCCACGAGGTCGAGGGGCGCATGGAAGCCTTCCTCCATGAGCCGGAGCTTGGTGTAGTGCGGGCGCTCATCGGTTATCCAGCCGGTGTCCACGGCAGTCATGAGGATGCCGTCGGTCTCCAGCATTTCCTGGGCACTGGTCCTGGTCATCATGTTCAGGGCGGCCTTGGCCATGTTGGTGTGCGGATGGCCCGGGCCCTTGTAAGCCCGTGAGAACTGGCCTTCCATGGCGGAGACGTTCACGATGTACTTGCGGCGGGCAGTGGAGCGTTTCATCGCGTCCCGCAGCCTGCTCACCAGCAGGAACGGGGCCGTGACGTTGCACAGCTGCACTTCCAGCATCTCCAGCGGGTCCACCTCGTCCACCACCTGCGTCCAGCTGTTGATGGCGGCGAGATCGGGAACCAGGCCGCCGGCGTCGATGGCTGTTCCGGACGCGATGCGCTCCAGCGAGGCGGAGCCGGTGGAAAGCGCCAGCGACGTGATGGCATCGCCGGCGAGGACGGGATGCTCGGTGACGCTGCTGGCAATGGCCAGGGGATGCTTGTCATGGGCATGCCCGAACGTGACGAGTTCCGGCCCTCCGTTGGCCGGCTCCAGCGCAGCCGGAAGAGGCTCGTCCTCCGCATCCACGAGAGGCTTGTAGGCGTTGCCCGAGCGCCGCACGGTCTGGGCCGCATTGTTGATGATGATGTCCAGCGGCCCGGCGGCGTTCAGCGAATCAGTGAGCGCCATGACCTGGGAGGGGTCGCGCAGGTCGATGCCCACGATCTTGAGGCGGTGCAGCCAGTCGGCGCTGTCCTCCATGGCGGCGAAACGACGCGCGGCATCCTTGGGAAAGCGCGTGGTGATGGTGGTGTGGGCGCCGTCGCGGAGCAGCCGGAGCGCGATGTACATGCCGATCTTGGCACGGCCGCCCGTGAGCAGGGCGCGGCGGCCGGTGAGATCTGTCCGGGCGTCCCGCTTGGTGTGACTGAACGCCGCACATTCGGGGCAGAGCTGGTGGTAGAACGCGTCCACCTGGGTGTAATGCTGCTTGCAGATGTAGCAGGGCCTGGACCTGATCAGGTGGCCTGCCACCTTGCCGGTAGCCGACGGCGCAAGCTTGTTCCCGCGGGTCTCGTCGTCGATCCGGTCAGGAGCGGCCGTGGCCGTCTGGGCCAGAACAGCGCGGTCGGCCTCGGCAATGAGGTCGCGCTTGGTGACCCGCCGGTGCCGCTTGACGGCCTTGAACATTTTGCCGGTCGCACGGCGCACCGAGACGTAGTCCGGGTGCTCCTCGTCATAGACGTGGATGCTGTTCAAAACCTTGAGGCAGGCCTGAATCTCTTCAGGCGTCAGATCGGAGGAGCTCATTGGTCTGATTTTACAGCCTCATGAGCCTCAGGCCTGCCTCAGGGGTTTGCAGAAAGGGCTGGCTAGACCTGGCCCACTCGTTCCACGGAATTGCGGACCTCGGGGAAGTCCTCCGTGGCGGCCTTGACCGCGTTGGGCACCAAGTGGAGATTCGCGGCTGACAGCTTCCGCTCGGCGTCATCCGGCTCCGGAACGGCCTGCCCCTTGGAAAGCACGGTGATGCCGGAGTCAGTGACCTTGAAGCCGCGCGCGCGGTCGAGTTCCGCATCAAGGCCGATGGCGGCGCCGGCGGGAACCTTGACGAACTTGTCGATGATGGCGCGGCGGATCACGGCGCCCTCGCCGACCTGGACTTTGTCCATGAGAACTGAATCCACAACGCGGCTCGCCGTTCCGACGTAGACGTCGTTGGACAGGACCGAGCCTTCCACGATGCCGCCTGAGATGACCACGCCGCTGCCGACGATCGAGTCAAGGGCCGTCCCGACGGTGTTGTTGTCGCCGCGGACGAACTTTGCGGGCGGGGAGATGCTCTGCCGCGTGTAGATGGGCCATTCGGAGTTGTACAGGTTGAACACCGGCAGCGGCGAGATCAGGTCCATGTGGGCGTCGTAGAAGGAGTCGATGGTGCCGACGTCGCGCCAGTACGTGCGGTCGCGCTCGGTGGAACCCGGAATGTCATTGAGTGTGAAGTCGTAGACTCCGGCCTCGCCCTGGTTGACGAAGTAAGGGATGATGTCGCCGCCCATGTCGTGCTTCGTGTCCAGGCGTTCGGCGTCGACGTGCAGGGCAGCGACCAGGGCGTCGGCGTCAAACACGTAGTTGCCCATGGAGGCCAGGAACTGGGTGGGATCGGCGGCGAGCCCGGGCGTTGAGGACGGCTTTTCGACGAAGGCCCCGATCTTCTGGGGGTCTTCGGGGTCGACCTCGATCACGCCGAACTGGTCCGCCATGTGAAGCGGTTGGCGGACGGCGGCGACGGTTGCCTTGGCGCCGCTCCGCACGTGCTGCTCGACCATCTGGGCAAAGTCCATCCGGTACACGTGGTCGGCTCCGACCACGACGACGATGTCGGGGTTGGCGTCGTGGATCAGGTTCAGGGACTGGTAGATCGCATTCGCGCTGCCAAGGAACCAGCTCTTGCCCACGCGCTGCTGGGCCGGCACCGAAGCCACATAGTTGCCGAGCTGGGTGGACATCCGCCAGGTTTCGGAGATGTGGCGGTCGAGGCTGTGGGACTTGTACTGCGTCAGGACCACGATCTGCAGATAGCGGGAATTCACCAAATTGGACAGGGCAAAGTCGATCAGCCGATAGCTTCCGGCAAAAGGCACGGCCGGTTTAGCCCTGTCAGCCGTCAATGGCATGAGACGGTTCCCCTCGCCACCGGCGAGGACAATAGCCAGGACTTTCTTATTCAACGGCATGTGGTCGCTCCTGTACGCCTTCGTAAATTCCCCAGAAGTCCGGCACGCCCGGACCCCTTCACACTAGAACAGTTCAACCGTAACGACTACCTTGGGTATCGTGCGAATAGACATTGTGACTAAAGAATTCCCGCCGGAGATCTATGGAGGCGCGGGCGTCCACGTAGCCGAGCTGAGCCGGGTCCTGGCCAAGCACGTCGACCTGGAGGTGCGTGCCTTCGGCGCGCCCCGGGACGCCGACTACCACGGGGCGAGCGTGACCTCCTACTCCGTGCCGGAGGACCTCGGTGCTGCGAACGCCGCAGTCCAGACGCTCGGCGTGGACCTGCGCATCGTGCCGGACATCGAGGGCGCCGACCTGGTGCATTCGCACACCTGGTACGCCAACATGGCGGGACACCTGGCATCGTTGCTGCACGGGATCCCGCATGTGCTGAGCGCCCACAGCCTGGAGCCGCTGCGGCCGTGGAAAGCGGAGCAGCTCGGCGGCGGCTACGCACTGTCCTCCTGGGTCGAGAAGACCGCCTACGAGGCGGCCGCCGCCATCATCGCCGTTTCCGAAGGCATGCGCCAGGACATCCTGCGCAGCTACCCCGAGGTTGACCCCGCCAAGGTCAAGGTGGTGCACAACGGCATCGACGTCAGTCTGTGGAACCGCGACGAAAGCCATGACGCCGTCCGGGCGCTCGGCATCGATCCGGACCTGCCCAGCGTGGTCTTCGTTGGACGCAACACCCGGCAAAAGGGTGTTCCGTACCTCCTCCGCGCTGCCTCAAAGCTCCCCGCCGATGTCCAGCTGGTGTTGTGCCTCGGGGCTGCGGACACACCCGAGCTCGCCGCCGAAACTGCCCGGCTGATCGAGGAGCTCCAGAGTCAGCGCAGCGGCGTGGTGCTGATTGAGCGGATGCTTCCCCGCAACGAACTCATCCAGGTCCTCAGCCACGCCACGGCCTTCGCCTGCCCGTCCATCTACGAACCGCTGGGCATCGTGAATCTTGAGGCCATGGCCTGCGGTGCTGCAGTGGTGGCCAGCGCCACGGGCGGCATCCCCGAGGTGGTGCAGCACGGTGAAACCGGCCTGCTCGTGGACATCGAGCAGGTCACCGACGGCACCGGAACGCCGCTGGATCCGGAGAAGTTCGTCACGGAGTTTGCCGCTGCCCTGACCGAGGTTGTCTCAGATCCTGAGCGGGCCCGCGCCATGGGCGAGGCAGGTCGGCGCCGGGCCGAGGAGCACTTCTCTTGGGAATCCATCACCGAGACCACCCTCGACGTTTACCGCTCGGTCCTCAAGTAAAACCGCCCCCAAGGCCATAAAGTACGACGGCGACGCTCCCCGCGAAGGGAGCGCCGCCGTCGCGCATTAATGTCCGTTTAACCCTTCCGCGCCAGGAGCGATTTCTCATCAACGGGGGTGTTTCCGCGGGCGCGCTGCATCCGGTAGAAGTCCCGCGCCTCGTCCTGGCGGACCTTTTCGGCTCCCGTGGCGATCGCCGCACGCAAATGGTCCGGGCCGTAGCCGAAGGCGTCCACCAGGTCCAGCGCGTGGGGCCGGATCTTGACCAGCAGCCGGTTGATGTACTCCCCGACGGTGCGGGCGCGCTGCATTGAAAGACGGCCGTTCATGAGATACCAGGACAGATTCTTTTCGATCAGGGACAGTCCGAAGAGGTCACGGAGCCAGGTGAGGACCCTCTTCGTCCCGGGGTCCGTGACCCGGGTGAGGGCTTCGGTGAACGCTTCCCATTGCAGCAGCTCGGCGTGCGCCTGGGCGACATCGATGAGCTCGTCCTGATGCCGGTTGAACACTGCAGCGGCCTCGTGCTGGGGCAGCTTGTTGGCACCCTTGAGGGCAGCACCGGCTGCGGCGACCATTGTCTGCACCCGGTCGGTCAGCAGGGCGCGCTGGCTTTCCTCGTCGCGCAGGGCAATGGCGGCCTTCTGGGGAAGGCCGGTATCGGCCACGAACTGTGCCACGCCGCGGAGGCCGGTCCGGTGCACGGCCGTTCCTGCTGCCTGGTTGACCACGTAGCGCGCCAGGACGCCGAATTTCAGATTGCGGAACTCCCTGGCGTAGTCAGCGAGAAGCCGCTTGGCCACGAGCTGGAGCAGCACCGTGTTGTCGCCCTCGAAGGTGACGTAGACGTCGAGGTCGGCCCGCAGCGACGCGAAGCGGTTCTCGAGCAGGAATCCGGCCCCGCCGCATGCCTCACGGCATTCCTGCAGGGTGTCGAGGGCGTGCCAGGTGCTGAGCGGTTTGAGGGCCGCGGCCAGGGTTTCCAGATCCTGGCGGTCCTCGTCCGTGTCGTGGGTGCCGGAGAAGACGTCGTCCAGCTTCTGCAGCAGCTGCTCGTGGGCGAACGCCGCGGCGTAGGTGGTTGCCAGCCGGGTGAAGAGCCGGCGCTGGTGCCGCTGGTAGTCGAGGAGCACTTCCTCCTCGGTGGGTGATGAGGCGTTGAATTGCCGGCGTTCGGTGGCGTAGGTGATGGCGGTCTTCAGCGCGAGCTTGGAGGCGGCTACCGCGGCGCCGTCGAGGCTCACGCGGCCCTGGACGAGGGTGCCGAGCATGGTGAAGAAGCGCCGGCCCGGGCTGGCGATGGGGGAGCTGTACTTCCCGTCGGCATCCACGTCGCCGTAGCGGTTGAGCAGGTTGGTGCGGGGGATCCGGACATTGCTGAAGTGCAGCCGGCCGTTGTCGATCCCGTTCAGGCCTCCCTTGACGCCGTCGTCCTCGCCGCCGATTCCGGGCAGGAACTCCTTGGTGGCAGGATCCCGGAGATCCACATAAAAGGCGTGGACCCCGTGGTTCACTCCGCGGGTGACCAGCTGCGCGAACACCACGGCGCCGAGGCCGTCGATGGCAGCGTTGCCGATGTAGTCCTTCCAGGCCGCACGGAAAGGTGTGTTAATTACGAATTCCTGGGTGCCGGCGTCGTAGGCGGCAGTGGTGGCGATGCTCGCAACGTCCGAGCCGTGTCCCGTCTCCGTCATGGCGAAGCAGCCCGGGATGTCCAGGTTCATAATGCCGGGCAGCCACTTCCGGTGGTGCTCCTCGCTGCCAAGATGCATGACGGCCGAACCGAACAGACCCCACTGCACGCCGGCTTTGATCTGCAGGGACGGGTCAGCCGTGACCAGCTCCTCGAAGCCGGCGATGTTGCCTCCGTGGTCGTCCGAGCCGCCGAGGGCGGCGGGGAAGGCGCGGTGAACGGCGCCGCTGTCCACGAGGTAGCGGAGTTGGCCGAAAGTCCGCCGCCGGTGCTCCGTGTGGGTGAGGCCCTCTGTCTTGTGGAGTTCGGGGCGGGCAGCCAGTTCGCGAGCCTGGCGGCGGACGTGCGCCCACCTGCCGAGCAGTTGCTCGCCCAGTGCGGCCACGTCGACGGCGGGCGGCGGCGTCGGGATCCTTCCGCCGGCACTGGCGCTCGTGGGAGTGCCGGCCGGTGCGGGGCGGAAGGATGCGCCGCTGCGGCGGTCCGCTACTTCAGTCATGTCGATTCCTTCGTTGGTTCGGACAATTCGAGGGTTTACTGAACGGGTTCTTGGGCGTCGGCGAGTTCGGGGGCGATGCCAACACACAGCCAGGCCGTAATCTGGCGGGCCATGGCTTCGTGGTCAGGTTTTGCGGGGGACTCTGGGCTGGCGAGCCATCGTTCCCCGGCATTACGGACCAGCCCGATGGCGGCGGTGGGCCAGTAGCCGATGACGGACTCCTTGCCGGCGCCGAGATGCGTGCGCATAGGCCGGGCGATCATGTCCGCGATGGAGTCGAAGAAATGGCCCAGGGCCCCTGCCGTGGCAATGGTGGTCGCGCCGCCGTCCTGCTCGGCAGCCGGGTACCGCGTCACGAACGTGTAGACGTTGGGGCTTGTTTCGGCCATCTGGAGGTAGGCCGACACCATGGCGAGGAGGCCTTCGCGAGGAGTCTGGGCCGTCTGTACAGCTTCCTGCATGCGCCGCTGCATTTGGCTGAGCACCACTTCGCCCACCGCCTGCTGAAGCCCTGCCTTGTCTCCGAAGTACCGGTAGAAGACAGACTTCGATGTTCCGGCGGCGGCTGCGATCTCCTCCATCGAGGCATCGCTGCCGAGGGTGTGGACAGCGCGCCTGGCGGATTTGATGAGCTCCCGCCGCCGCTCCTCCCGGTGGGACTGCCAGCGGGAGGCGCGGCCGTCGGGGGCGGCGGGCTCGGCCTCGGGATCTCCAAGAGGATGCTCGATGTTCACGATACTCAGCGTATCAGGTACGCTGAGTATCGATAACCTAGCCCGGATCAAAGGAGACACCCCATGTCCGTCGATGGACAGTCAGTAACCGGACCACAAGGCGCCGTCAGCCCACAACCTGCGTTTTCACAGTCAGGACTCGGGAAGGCACAGACGCCTCGCCGCGCCGTGGTGGTCGGCGGCAACCGGATTCCCTTTGCCCGCACCGGAGGGGCATACACAAAGTCCTCCAACCAGGACATGCTCACGGCTGCTCTCGACGGGCTGATCGCGCGCTTCGGGCTGCAGGACGAGCGGATCGGCGAAGTCGCCGCGGGAGCCGTGCTCAAGCATTCGCGGGACTTCAACCTGACGCGCGAGGCTGTCCTGGGTTCCGCGCTCTCTGCAGAAACGCCTGCCTATGACCTGCAGCAGGCGTGCGCCACCGGGCTGGAGACCGTGCTGGGCCTCGCCAACAAAATCAAGCTCGGGCAGATTGAGTCCGCCATCGCCGGCGGTGTCGATTCCGCGTCCGATGCCCCCATTGCCGTCAGCGAGGGCCTCCGGGAAGTACTGCTTGACCTTAACCGTGCCAAGACGCTGCCGCAGCGCCTCCGGATCCTCGCCCGCTTGCGCCCCAAGGACCTTGCCCCTGACGCGCCGAACACGGGGGAGCCGCGGACCGGCCTGTCCATGGGGGAGCACCAGGCCGTGACCACTGGGCAGTGGAAGATCAGCCGCGAGGCCCAGGACGAAGTGGCCTACAACAGCCACCGCAACCTGGCAGCCGCCTATGACGCCGGGTTCTTCGATGACCTGCTCACGCCGTACCGGGGCCTCACCAGGGACTCGAACCTCCGGGCTGACACCACGCTTGAGAAGCTGGCCTCCCTGAAACCGGTCTTCGGCCGGAACCTTGGCTCGGAGGCGACGATGACGGCCGGCAACTCCACGCCCCTGACCGACGGCGCCTCGACGGTGCTTCTTGCGTCGGAGGAGTGGGCGGACCAGCACGATCTGCCCAAGCTCGCGGCCGTCGTCGACGGCGAGTCCGCCGCCGTGGATTTTGTACACGGGAAGGACGGGTTGCTGATGGCTCCTGCCTTCGCCGTGCCACGGCTGCTGGCGCGCAATGGCCTGACGCTCGACGATATCGATTACTTCGAGATCCATGAGGCATTTGCCGGGACAGTGCTGAGCACGCTGGCAGCCTGGGAGGACGAGGAATTCGGGCGCACCCGGCTCGGACTGGACGGAGCCTTTGGCAAGGTGGACCGAACCAGGCTCAACGTCAACGGATCATCGCTTGCAGCAGGCCACCCCTTCGCCGCCACCGGCGGCCGGATTGTGGCGACGCTGGCCAAGATGCTGCACGAGAAAGGCCAGGTTGACGGACGCCCGGCGCTCGGCCTCATTTCCGTCTGCGCTGCAGGCGGCCAGGGCGTCGTGGCGCTGCTGGAAGCACAGTAAGGGATTCTCATGACAGACATCTACTCGCGGCTGGTCAACAAGGGCCCGGGCCGGGACGTCGCCAAGAAACTCGGGCTGCCGCAGCCTGCCGTGCTCCGGCGCTACGAGCCGGGCCAGCCCCTCATCAACGGCCCTGTCCTGATAGAAGGGTCCAGCGCCGGCGCAGACGAGCTGGCGGCAGAGCTTCTCACATGGGACGTTGACGTGCGGCGGCATGCCGTTCCCCGGGAAAAGCTCGGCGGGATCGTGCTGGTCCTGGACAGCCTGGCGTCACCCGTTGACCTCGAAAAGCCGGTTCTGACGGTCGCATCCTCATTGCGCGACCTGGCTCCGAACGGTCGGGTGGTAACTGTTTCCCTCACTCCCGACGGCGGCAGTCCGGCCGCGGCTGCGGCCCGGCAGGGCGTCGACGGGTTGCTGCGCTCGCTGGCCAAGGAACTGCGCGCCGGCGCTACAGGCAACGGCATTCTCCTGGCCGACGGGGTGGGCACCACGGCGCCCACGGCGCTGGGCGCGCTCCGCTTCTTCCTCTCAGGCCGGTCCGCCTATGTGGATGGCCAGTTTGTGCGGGTCGGTTCGACGTCGGGAAAGCTCCCCGCCGACGACGAGAAACCGCTCGCCGGTAAGGTTGCCGTCGTCACCGGAGCCGCCAGAGGCATCGGCGCCGCCATTGCACGGACGCTGCACCGGGACGGAGCGACGGTGGTGGCGGTCGATATTCCGGCCGCAGGAGACCACCTCGCCGCCGTGGCCAACGACATCCGGGGAACGGCGTTGCAGCTCGACATCAGTCGGGACGACGCCGGTCCGCGGATCATTGAGCATGCCGTGGGGCGGCACGGACGGCTGGACATCCTGGTCCACAACGCGGGGATCACCAGGGACAAGCTGCTCGTCAATATGGACCACGGGCGCTGGAGCTCCGTGATCGGCGTGAATATCGCAGCGCAGCTGCGGATCAACGAAGCCCTGCTGGCGTCCGAGCATTTCCGCTCCGCTCCGAGGATCGTGTCACTGGCGTCAACCAGCGGCATCGCCGGCAACCGGGGCCAGACGAACTATGCCGCCTCCAAGGGTGGTGTCATCGGCATGGTGCGCGCCACGGCGCCCTTGCTCGCGGAACATGGCGGCTCGATCAACGCCGTGGCACCGGGGTTCATCGAAACGGAGATGACCGCTCGCATGCCGTTTGCGACACGCGAGATCGCACGGCGGCTCAATTCCCTGCAACAGGGCGGACGCCCGCAAGATGTTGCCGAGGCGATTGCCTTCCTCGCCAGCGACTCCGCCGGGGGCATCTCCGGCGAGGTGCTTCGGGTCTGCGGACAGCAACTGGTGGGAGCATGAACACCGGCCAGCCCATCATCCTGGGGGAGATGCCGTCCCTGTCCAAACTCTACGTCAACGCTGCTGCCGGGGCGGCCCGGCGCCGGATCCTCGGCTCCCCGGCTGAGGCGGCGCTGCCGCCCGTGGGCCACGAGGTGCGGGCAGTGCTGGCCGACGTCGCGAACCTCACCGCCTATCAGCATCTGGTCGGTGAAACGGCCAGCGACGTACTGCCCGCCGGATTCATCCACGCGTTGGCGTTCCCCGTTGCCATAAGCGTCATGAACCGCGACGACTTCCCCCTGCCGCTGCTCGGGATGATCCATCTGCGCAATGTTGTGGAGCACCGCAGCCCTGCGCTGTTCACCGAGCCGCTGGACATTACAGCCCGGGCCGAAAACCTCCGGGCCCACCGGTCTGGCACCCAGTTGGACGTCATCGCCGAGGTCCGTGGATCCGGTGAAGATACCGCCCGGTGGCGGGGCGTTTCCACCTACCTTGCCAAGGGCGTCTTCCTTCCCGGCATCGACAAGGCGTCGGCGACTGTGGAGGAGGAGGAGTTCACGGCTCCGGACCCGACAGCTGTCTGGCAGCTCGGCGTCGATGCAGGGCGGGCGTATGCAGCGGTGTCAGGCGACTTCAACCCGATCCATCTCAGCGTGCTGTCGGCGAAAGCCCTCGGGCTGCGGCGCTCGATCGCGCACGGCATGTACCTGGCGTCAAGGGCCTTGGCCGATGTTGGTGCCGCCAAGGGCGAGTCGTTCCGCTGGGACGTCAATTTTGCAGCACCGGTATTCCTTCCGGCACGGGTCGCCCTGGACATCTCCACGATCCAGGCGGAGGGAGGGGCCTGGCTGCGCTCGGACTATGTGGCGTGGAATCCGCGCTCCGGCCGAAAGCACTTCACCGGATCCGTAACGGTGCTGTAGTCCGGGACACCAGTAGTCCGGGACATCAGACCACGGGCCGCTGGGCTACCCGCAGTATGCGGTGCAGGCTCAGCAGAATGGATTCCGCGGCGCTGGGGGCATCGGCGTCAACGTCCTCAGAGGCGATCCGCGCCTCCAGGTGATCAACTGCAGCGTTGGCCGCCTCGATCAGCTCCGCCTGCCGGTCGGCGTCGTCCTCCGCCGCTGAGCGAATAACATCCCCGACGGCGGCCAGGGCTGTGGCTAGCGGCTCGCTGTACGGCAGGGGGATCGTGAACGGCATGTCCTTGTTCCAGATCACGTCGGCGAGCACCTCCGTCATGTCCTGGATGTGGAAAGTGATGCGCTCCAGGTCGCGGACGTTCCGGTAATCCAGATCCACGTCCCGCGGATGGAAACGGCGTCGGGGGTTGGCTTCCCTGCTCGCGTCAGCCTTCTCGACGGCTGCGCGGACGGACCTGGCCGATTTGGCCAGCTCTTCCGACCGGCGGGACCATTCTTCATGCTCGGGCGGCCACTTCTCATGTACGGCTGCTCCCATGTCAGTGAGCTGGCGTGCCAACGCCAGACGCAGTTCGGCCAGGCTGAGGGCGGCAGCGTTGAAATGGAGCGGCGGGAAAACAAGCAAGTTGACGATGACGCCCACGGCCACGCCGACGCCCATCTGAAGCAGGTAGCCGAACGAGAAGTCGTCCGGGTTATGTCCACCCACCAGCAGGACCAGCAGCGCCGCCGTCGGAATCCAGTCCCGGCCGGCTCCGAGGCGGGGGAGTCCGGCCAGCAGGACACCCAGCGCCATGACGACGCCAACGGTGAGCGGTGTGGCGCCGAAACTGATCAGCAGGAATGCCAGCCCGATTCCGGCGGCCAGCCCGACGAGGGTCTGCAGGCCCTGACGGATGGAGCCCGCCACATTTTCATACATGGCCACCAGGGCGCCGAGCGGGGCATAGTACGGATATTCAGCGGCAGACCCGGGCATGGACGGCGCGATCAGAAACGCGATACCTGCCGCCAGGCCTGCCTTGGCTGCCAGCTGTAGCCGCGGTGCCGCAAGGGCACGGGTCACTCTTGCCGCCGTCGCCCGCCAGATTTTGAGCGGTAACGGCCCTTGGGCGGCGGTGTCCTGCTTCGTGGTGCTCATCGGGCCACACTAGGGCGGCGCATCGATTTGCGACAAATGGACTAACCCCACGCAGGGTGCTGATCGGATCGGGTACGCGGTGTGGCGGCCAGTGCGAAATCGGTCAGCCGGCTCCGTGCCCGGGCGCTACTTCTTCCCCAGCCCGCACGGGGCCGGGAGGCGTGCCGTCACCGAAGGGACGTCCGCCCAAAGCGTCGCGACCGTGCGGGGTCAGCCAGCCGGACAGCTCGGGGCCGGCCGGGACGATGCCGGTTGGATTGATGTCCTCGTGAACGATGTAGTAGTGCTGCTTGATCTGCACGAAGTCGATGGTGTCTCCGAAACCGGGGGTCTGGAACAGATCCCTGGCGTAGGCCCAAAGGACCGGCATCTCGCTGAGTTTGTTGCGATTGCACTTGAAATGGCCATGGTAGACGGCGTCGAAGCGGGCAAGGGTTGTGAAGAGCCGGACGTCAGCCTCCGTGATGGAATCGCCCACGAGATACCGCTGGATCGCCAGCCGTTCCTCAAGCCAGTCCAGGGCCGCCCAAAGCCGGCCGTAGGCGGCGTCGTACGCCTCTTGGGACCCGGCGAAACCGCAACGGTAGACGCCGTTGTTCACCTCAGTGAAGACGCGCTTGTTGACGCGGTCGATCTCTTCGCGGAGATGTTCCGGATAGAGCTGCGGCGCACCGGCGCGGTGGAACTCACTCCACTCAGTGGAGAAGTCCAGCGTGATCTGGGGAAAGTTATTGGTCACTACGACGCCGCTCGCGATATCCACGACGGCCGGGACAGTAATGCCGCGCGGGTAGTCTGGAAACCGCCGAAAGTACGCCTCTTGCAGGCGTTCAATGCCGAGGACAGGGTCCTTTCCGTCCGGATCCAGGTCGAATGTCCAGGACCGGGCATCATGGGTGGGGCCGGGCTGGCCGAGGGAGATGACATCTTCGAGGCCCAGGAGCCGGCGGACGATCACAGTGCGGTTCGCCCAGGGGCAGGCGCGGGCCGCGATTAGCCGGTAGCGCCCCGGTTCCACCGGCCAGCCGGGTTCACCGTTGGGACCGGCCGCTCCGGTTTTCGTGATCCGGTCCTCGATGTAATTGGTGTCCCGGTTGAACTCGCCGCCGGTGACGTAGGCGCCCTTGGTGCTGTGTTCTTTCACTGTGCTGGACTTCTCGTTCATGGACCCAGACTATGTCCCAGCCGCGAAGACAAGCGACATCGGCTGCCAGGCCACGAGCCACGATGCTGCCACGACGACTGAGAAGAGCACTATCCAGACTCCCGAAGGAACAGCAGTGGCCCGGTAGAGGATGTAGGCATCCGATGTCGGCAGCTGATCGCGGCGGCGGAGGTGCACATTGGTGAGCTTGAGCAGGTCCCGCACGGCGGCTACGAGCAGGGCCAGCCCCAGGATGATCGCGACATGCGCGGTAAATACGGCTGGCACGGCGATGATGAGCGCGGCCGTGGCGAGGACCGCAGCAAGCAGAATAAAGACGCCGGCAACATTGCGGATGAACATCAAGGCCGCCAGCAGGATCAGCAGGCCGGCGGACATCGCAGCCGGCCCCCAGCCGTTGAAGCCTGACCATACCAGCGCGGCCCCCGTCAGCCCCGGCACAGGGTAGCCCCAAAATCCTGACCACACCGCGGCGAGCTTCCCCCGGGCATAGGAGGTGGTGGTGCCGGAATGGTTAAGCCTCAGCCTGATCCCGCCCAGCCGCTGGCCGCTGGTGAGCGCCGCAAAAGCGTGCCCCAGTTCGTGGGTCACCGTCGCGAACAGTCCGAAGTAGCGCCAGGTGGCGCCCGGCACAGAGAGGACGACGGCGACCAGGACCACCACAAGGAGTTCCGTCACGGTCACCACGGGAATGTCGGCCCGTGCGAAGCCGTCGACAAGGCGGCCCCACCATTGTTCGGGAAGGGACGGAACTGCTGCAACGAAATAGTTCATAGGGTTCAAGGCTACCGGCGGAAGCCGTGACGCCCGACCGGCCGTGTTCGCCTCTGTTTGGCTGACGGGGAAGTGCTTCCAGGGGCGCCGAGGGTGCACGATTGAACTACCAACCACCCAATGTGCAAGCGCTACGGCAGGACGAGGAAGACATGACTACATTGAAGGAACGCCTGCACGCTGACGTCGTCGCCCATATGAAGGACCGCAACAAGGTGGCTCTTACTACGGTGCGCAATGTGCTGGGTGAGATCGAGACCCGTGAGAAGTCGGGCAAGACACCAGTTGAGCTGGACGACGCGCAGGTCACTGCGCTGCTGCAGAAGGAGGCCGCCAAACGCCGCGACACGGCCCGTATCTACACGGAAGCGGGGGAGAGCGACCGCGCCGGGGCGGAAATCGCTGAGGCCGAAGTCATCGAGGCCTACCTGCCACAACCCCTCTCCGCTGCAGAAGTGGAAGCCATCGTCGATGAGGCCATTGCGGCACTGAAAGCTGACGGTGTTGAGCTCTCCATGAGGCAAATGGGCACGGTGATGAAGCCTGTCACTGCCAAGATCGCCGGACGTTTCGACGGCAAGGCGGTCAGTGAGATCGTCCGGACGCGCCTGGCCTAGGCGCTGGCAACGATTGAGGGTCGACCCGCAATCACATTGGGAGGAGTATTTAAGGACACCCACTGTAAGGAGGTCGGTGATGTGCTATTCATCGTGCGAGGGGTGGCGGTACTACAAGAAGGATCACGCCCGGGAGACCGAAGAGCGCCGGGAGACGAGGCCTGAAGAGGTCCCGGAGCCTCAGGTGCAGGCGGAGGAATCCAGGATGTGGGCCTACCTCGCCCAGCTGGAGAAAAGCGCGGCTGATAAGCCTGACCGCATCAGCGAAAGCGTTTAGGCACTGAACGTCGGAGGGCTCCGCGCATGCGGGGCCCTCCGACGTATTAATGCTGGTTCGGGATACCTGCTCAGATAAACGGATAGACCGGGAAGGTCGCAGGAAAAATCCGTGCTCTGCTCTCCGGCCCGGCGTTGTCCGTGTCACGCTCGACCGTCGCGCCGAAGGACGCCCCGAGCTCATCAGCCCCGGAGTTCTGGACTGTGGTGCGACTGTCCGCCGAGCCGTTCTCCGGCATGGTTGTCACCGAAAAGGTCACAGTGCTTGGCATTTTAGCTGGCCCCCTCTAGCCTCCAGCCGGGAACTTCGCCCAGGCCTTTGTCACAGAGTAACGCTTAACGGACCGTTAATTGATGGATTCATGAATTCGGTAATTCCTGGCCGGCGGCCAACCAGAGGGATGCCCAACGGCGCCCGCACTCCCCATACTCTTCTTGATAAGACGGGGATAGACTCCGCCCATGCCTACACGATGGTCAAGACTGGTCATTCTTGGATCGGCCGTGGCTTTGGCTACGGCGGTCAGTGCGTGCTCATCCTCCTCCTCCCCCCGCCTCATAACATCTGACGTACCGCAATTGAGCGGCATGGAAGCGCTTCTCCGAGGCACGTTGGCAGTTGACGACCAGGGCTGCGTTCACGCGAAGACGACCGGAGATTCGGTGACCACTCTCGTGTGGCCCAAGGGGTACACCGTCAAAGGCGATTCGAAGTCCTTCGAAGTCCTTGACGCCAGCAAGAACGTTGTGGCGCGTTCCGGATCGCCCCTTGCCGTCGGCGGTGGCGGTGCTGACTCGTTCCAGGACACGTGGACCGAACGCGACTGCGCCAAGGGCAGACTTTGGATGGTCGGGGCCATTGGAACGGGCTGACAGCGTAACTCGAAGGGGCGCCTGCCTCGGCTGCTGGCATGGATACACGGTCGAGCCCGTAACAGGGCACCTCACGTCAGGTCGTGACGTTCTCGGCCACTTGGCGTCGGTGCTGTTGGCAGTCCGGTTCGCCTCCTGCAGATTTGTCCTAGTCCTGGAAGCGATCGGCAAACGCAAGTCAAACAGAAAGCCTGATTCATTTACTGCATCGACTGGACATATCTCCCTCCGTTCCCCAAGGTGGATAAGGTGTCCGGCGTCATCCGGCGTCGGCAGATCGGAGAATCCTGCTGGGGAGACCATGGCCATTTTTGACAAAGGTGCCGACACGCTCGGAAACGTGAACAAGAAAGAACCTCCAGCTCTATTCCCCGAAGAACCCCGACAAAATCAACGATTTCGACAGCTATGAAAAGGTCAACTCCTGGAGCTTCCCGGGCGCCCATGGCATCCTCTCGGATCCACGCACCAAAAACGAGGTCTCCCAGGGAGTGCTCTGGGTGCTCGGCGACGGCAAGCTTGTCGGCTACAAGGTCAAGGGATCCGGCCAGAACACCGACCTCGACGTCTGGCGGGAAGTGTTCATCGACCATCCCGGCGCCAAGATGGGGCATGACCTCCAACCGGACTATACCAAGCCCGGCCACGTCCTGCTGACCGACAGCAAGGGCGTCTACAGCTACGACGTCAACAGCAACCGCCAGGTCATCGGTGAGCCGATCTGGGCCAAGGGGCGGGTCAAGTCCATCGCCCGGCACCCCACCACCAAGGAGTACGTCTGGGTGGTCGGGTCACCCGACACCGGTGAGATGGGCACAAAGGTCAGCATCGGCAAGGATCTAGGGGCGCCGACGGAGGAGCGCGGCTGGTCCGACGCGCGCTTCTACAAGGCCAGGATCTTCAGCCCCGCCTACGAATGACTGCTGGCAATGAGTAGGGTATCGGTATCCGGGGCAGTTCGGCCGGACCCGAAGCGGGCCAGGCATCGATCATCAGCCGTTGCCATGATCGTGGTCCTTTTTCTTCTCGGCTTCCTTTTCTGCCTCCTCCCGCTGCTTCTCGGCCTTCTCCTTTGCGTCCACTTTCTGGCCCTTTCCCTTGTTACGCGGAGGTTCAGCGGCAGGCGCTGATGTGGCAGGTTGGGGTTCCGCCGGGGTCAGGGCTGCCTCCATGTCAGCCCTGACTTTGCTGATAGACGCCTCGATCCGGGTCTTCCGGTCCAGCGACATCAGGCCCTGCTCCTCGGCTGTCCTCACTTTCTCGCTTAGTTGCTGAAGCTCAGCCAACGCCGCGGGGAAGTTCTGTTCTGCGGCGAGCCGTTTCGCTGCAGCCACGCGGGTCTGCAGTTCTCCAGCCGCCCCTTCATCCAGCTCGGGCGGAGTGGAGCACGCAGTGAGCAGTAAAGCTCCGAGACACACAGCCGCAACCCAGCAATGCGCTCTTCGCAAGGAACGCTTCCTCTGCCGAGGGGCGGCGGGTAGCACACCGGGATTCGTGCCCTGCACTTTGGCAGCTTCTCTTCGATTCATGGCGTGACGCTTTCTTCCAGTTCCTTGAAATGCTCGCCCATCTGCCCGGGAATAACGGGCTGCGGAGTTTCCACCGGCGCGGTGGCCGGTTGCTGGAGAGAAGGCAGCAGCACCACCGCAAGGACCAGAGTGAGAGCGGCTATGGCGGCAAGGACCCAGAGTCGGCGGCTGCCGATGTTGCCCAGCCTCCTCCAGAGGTTGGGCCCGTCCGGTTTCCCCTGCGCGGAGGCGGGTTTGTGCGCCGGTACCTGAGGGGCCGCTTGCCAAGCCGTGGCGTTGGTTATTTCGCTGGGCGCCAGGGCTGGCAGCCTGACGCCCCGTTCCCCCGCATCTTCACCGGATTCACGACTCTTGGGTCCGCCCACGTTCAGTACAAGGGTTTCCTGTGGAAGCGGTTGGGAGTCGGTTCCTGCCTCGCCTCTGCGTTCCGCCAACGTACTCCAGTCTCCGGCTATATGCAGTGCCGTTGCGATGCTTCCGGCGTCCGGTCTTTCCTGCGGATTTCGGGCGGTCATGGCGGTCAGCAACGATATCCACCGCGGACCCAGCGCATCAGGGATGTCCGGGGAACGGGAGAGCCGGGCCACCGCAGCTTCCAGCGGCGGTCCGGGAAATGCCACTCTCCCTGTGAGGACTTCCAGCAACACCAGGCCCAGTGAATAAATGTCTGCAGGCGGACCCGCCGGTTCTCCGTTAGCCTGTTCCGGGCTCAGGTAGGCGGCTGTACCAGGTACCACGTTGGTCGCGGTGACCCGGGCTCCGTCCAGCATCCGTGCGATGCCAAAGTCTGCGAGTTTAGGGCGCAATGGGGCATCAGTGGCGTATCGGGTCAGCAGGATATTCGCCGGCTTAACGTCCCGGTGCACCACACCGTGATGGTGGATGTACTGCAGTGCCTCACCCAGTTCCGCGCCCAGCCGAGCCGCTTCAGCCCCCGCCAGCGGTCCCGCCGCGAGATGGCGGCGAAGGTCGGTCCCATTGACCAGTTCCATCACCAGGAAGGGCACTTCCCTATGCCCCAGAAGCAGCGTCCCGGTATCGAACAGCGTGACCAGGCCATGGTGGTTCAGCCGGGCGAGCATCCGGGCTTCTATCTGTTGCCTTCCCAACTCCTCCGGGTCGGCGGCGTCAGCACGGAATATCTTCAGTGCAACCTCCCGGTCCAGTACCAGATCGCTCCCGCGGTAGACGCTCCCCATGCCGCCGTGGCCAAGAACTTCGCCGACCCTGTATCGCGCGCCCAGGACTGTTCCGGACACACCCGTCTCCGCTTCTTCCATCGCGCGGCCCTGCCTTCCGTTCAGCACCCACTCTAGCCACGTCACGGCCTTGCCCTGCCCACTCAAACAAGGAGACCGTCCGGCGGATTACGAGCAGATCCCGCCGCTCCATGAGCGGCCCCGGAACCGAGCGTCCCGTTCAGTGCCGCACGGTATCGTTCTGGTCACTTCGCTTCTCCCGCGGGTTTCCTGGCCTATTCCCGGGCCATCGGAGGAATGTGAGCGCCTCCCGGTTCTGTGAGCTGTATTTCGGTATCGACCCTGGTGACGGCGCACTGGAACTGGGCGTTGCAGGTCTGCAGCATGACCGTGGCGACTGCTGTTCCGGGATTGAAAGCCATCACGCGGGGGATGACCCTCACGGTGACCGTCTGGGCCTGTCGGGTGCAGCTCGCTTCTTCGTTTCCGAAGCCGTTGGCGATCCGTCCATCGCTGACTCTTTGGTTAACCTCCACAAAGGGAACCGCGAAGAGAAGGGTGGGGTCGCTGTCGCAGACGAATGTCAGAGGGACATCGACCGCGGCTCCGTCGGCAACGAGGGACCCGGGTCCCACGCTCACAAGCGTTGAAGGGGCTGCGTTAGCAGGTGGAGCGATGGCCGTCATTGCGAGGACGGCCATACATACGGCAGTGAGACGTGTTTTGGTGCCTAGCATCAGATTCTCCCTAGATGGAAACGTGGCGTCCCCGGGCCCAAAACGGGAGAGACCAAGTGTGGGCCTGGGCGACTGAAGTTATGGGGCATCGCCCGAGTCGGCAGCGCTGTTCGGCTGTGGATCACTCATCCATGGCAGGTCCCATCCTCAGAGAGCTGCTTGAGCAGAGGCCAAAATTACAGCTCTCATCCGGACTGGTGTCAAGGACCTATCAGTTACCCGAGGGCCGTATGGGAAGTTGCCATTTGTGGGCGCGCGAAACGCATGGCATGAGGCTGAGTTTTTCGAAGCGACGCCGAGCGCTCGCGGCCCGCACTGTCGAATCCGGTTGCTCGGAGGCTTTCGGGTTTCCGTGGGTTCGCGGGATATCCCGGATGGCGAGTGGCGTTTGCGTAAGGCCAAGGCCCGAGATCGAAAGGCTGGGTGATGTGGGCGACGAGGATCCGCGGCTCGGAAAGATATTCGAATTCCACTGCTGCATCGGTGAGTACCATCTGTATGGGGACGGGCTGTGCGAGACGGTCGAAGACTAAGCCCGCGACACGCTGGCGCTGGCCATTGGCCGAGGTGCCCGCCATGCTCAGGCGTTCGCTTGGCGCCTGCTAGGGGAATCACTCCTGTTGCAGGGCGCTGGGATGCGGCAGCGGGACGCCTGGAGCACAGCACGGAATTGTACGCTGACCTCGATGCCCGTTCCGGTGTGCTGCCCTGGCAGAGGCTCGGCGAGCTCGCGGTAATGCTAGGCGATAGCACCGCGGCGGCGGCGTACCTGCGTCACGGGATGGCGATCGCCGTGGTGTCGCCCTTGGCCCGGCACGTCTGGGGTCGGCTGTATGCGACAGCGGCGTTGGACGCGCTGGAGCGCCGCGATCCGGTCGAGGCAGTCCGCATAGTCCAGTCCGCGGCGGCGGCCGCGGTGCGAGCCGGCGTCGAGTAGTAAAGCCGATGCGTTACACGGTCGCTACCCGGTCGAAATCAGCACCGCTCATGTGCTCGCACAGCGCCATGCAGGCATCGAAGTGGCTCATGAACTCCGGGTTCTGCTTCCACGCGTCCCGGGACGCCTCGTCGGTCCACTCCGCAAACGACACATAATGACCGGGGACACGTCGGTCACGAATGAGGTTCGCCACCACGATCGACGGGTAGTTCGCCCGGGACCACTGAAGGAACTCCGTCCAGCGGTCTATAAACTCCTGATCGTTGCCCTGTTTCACCTGCCAGGTTCCTGAGGCATAGTGGTCTGCCATTGGTGTCAACTCCTTTCAGATTTCAGGCTTTAACGGTAGGTCGAGCCCGTTCCCCAAGCGTTCCTTGATTCGCGTTGGCAGCAGGTGGGCGTGCCGACCCTGGTTTGTCTGTTCAGCCTTGGAGGGCGTCCACAGCCTTGGCCGCCGTCGTGATGCTGTCCCAGCCGCGCCGCCCGGCCGTCACCGTTCTGCGGTCCAGGGCCACGCCATTATTCTGCAGGATGGCAACCAGGGTGGCGTTGACGACGTCGTCCCGAAGCTCGTTCAGCCAGGCACCGCGAATGTTCGGCATCACCGGAACCCGTGAGCGGACGGTGACGAAGTGGCCGCCGACGAAGGCCGCAGCAATGCACACCGCTCCGGTCAGGACGAGCTTCACAATGTCGTCACGGCTGGTAGCAACAACGAACGCAGGCGGGGCGATGAGGGCCAGCATCAGGCCCAGCCGCAGGAACAGGACCTCCTTGGCGGATCCCAAGGCCCTTCGTCGCTGCGCAGTGGCGGCGAGATACGTGTCCCTGACCGTCTGCGCCTTGAGGCGCCACTGCCGCTGTGATCCCAGGTGAAGTTTGACCAAGGCACATGCCGCGGCCAGTGCCTCAGGGTGCTCCGTCCTGAGGGCCTCCACCAAGGGATCCTTCTTATCGGCCCAGGAACTGGTCAGCCTGCGATCGATGGCTGCCGCGAGGTGGTCGAGGCCGAGGCGTGCTGCTGCGTCCGCGGTTTCCTCGGCCCGCTGTGCTGATGCGGGTGCTGTTGGCTGTGATGTGTCTCCGTCATGTCGGGCACCATAGCGTGGCGCCCCGTCGACGAGCTGATATTCGTTGCTCATTGTCTTCCCCATATCGAGGTCCGGCGGCTCTGCCGGTCCGCCAATCATTGTGCACGGTGCCGGGACGGCAGTCCGTTTTGTTACGGCTGTGCGTGGTTATGCGCAGTTCCTGCACCAGGGAGGTGACGTAGCAGGAGAACAGGCCGCCATGAAAATCATTCAGGCGCAGCACAAAGAGCAGGCAAAGCCTGCCTGGTGGACGTCCCGCGGAATGATTATGGGCATGACAAATCACACCCGGCACATGGCCGTAAGTGACTTAGAAGCTCTCTTTTGCGAGGGCCTTGGTCTTCGGCGGCGTCGGTCGGCCGAGACGTTCATCGAGGGCGACGCGCAGCTTTGCGGCCGCTACCTGAACCCGGTGATCCGCCGCGGCGCTCTTCTTGGGGGAGATGTGGCGGCCAGTGCGGACATTCTTGTGTTCCGGCGTACTGGTGCTCACTTTCTACCCTCCTCGCTGTCGTCGCTGGTCGTTCCATTGTCGCCTATGTTGTCATCCGAGTCCATGAAGCCTGCGTCGTCGGCGGGCTCCAGCTCGTCGTCGCTGTCGTCCTCTCCGTTGACGGCCTGCCACGCAATGTCGAGCAGCTCGAGCTCTTCCGTCCGGGCCAGCTCACTCCGGGTAAGCACTGCCAGCGTGGCGAGGCCGAGCGCCTTCGTGTTCTTATCCTTGGCCAGTGCCTGATCCAGGGCCCACTGGGTCCGCTTCCACCATTCGGCCCTGCTGTCCGCATCGGTCTTCTGCTTCAGGGCATTCGTGTCAGCCTCACGGGCCAGGGCCAGGGCGTCGGCCGTGGTCCGCTGCCGGAGAGTGCTCCAGCCGATGAGCGCCGCGAGGATGGCACCAAGGAGTACAGCCAAGGGACCCAGGGCGGCAAGGACTTGCCACCATTCGGCCGCGCCGGTATCCACGATGTTATGGACGGGGCTGGGGGATGGGGTCGGATTCACTGGACCAGCTTAGGACGTGGCATAGATGTGTCCCGGCGTTTCGGGTTCCTGCTCGCCGCCCGTGCCATGATGGGCCCATGAAGCGCGTGCTGCTGTCCGTCCCGCTTATTGTGATGCTCGCCTCCGGAACAGCAGGCTGCTCACACCCCAACGCGTGTCCGGCCATCGGGTGGAGCAACTCCGCCACCGTGATCCTCCAAGGCCCGGTGGAGACAGTGGGCTCCGTCGAATTCTGCGCAGACGGAACCTGCTCCGTACCGGCGCCGAAGCCGACCACCGCCCCGAAAGCGACGGTTAAGCCTGAAGCATCCTTCGTTCCCGGCCAGGCAAGTCCCGGTGCGCCTGCAGCACGAGGCACACCCGTTTCGACATCAAAATACGGCCCGTATTTGGGCCGGAAAGTTGACGACAGCACCTGGCAGTTCAACACCACCATGAGCGCACCGAAAAAGGCCACTGTACGCGCGATGTCCGCCAGCGGAGAGGTTCTTGCCGAACGGGACGTGGATCTGGCATGGACTCGCGTCGGAGGAAGTGAACAATGCGGCGGTCCGGCAACAGCCGGTCCGATCACCCTGTCACTTCGATAGCCGGCAAGATCATCGCCTCCGGGGCAATCTCCGCGTGGGTGGAACTCGGCGCCCCTGCCCGGTAAGGGCATGCACGTCCGCACCGACACCGCGTACTAAACGGCATCGCTTATGGCGTGGCTCCTCAATCTATGTCTTCGTTTGTGTAGGTCCTTCTGTAGGACCATCCGCCGGGGCTGACCGAGACCCGCACGCAACTAGGGCGAAGCGGGCCGCTTTCTGCCTGCGGTATCACAGTCGTCACTCTATCGATAGGAACGGCGTGAAAAGGCGAACTCAACCAAGACGACTTTTCAGTGAGCACCCCGTCTTGGGATTCTGCCCGCGGGCGCATCGGATTCAAGGCGCGTTGACAGGCTGCGATGTGGCGCGTATTGCTGATCGCAGAGCAGGGAGGTTCCTCATGGCAACGGTAAGCGTGCGCTACATCGTTGATGATGTCGATGCCGCAGTCAACTTCTACCGGGAACATCTGGCATTCACGCTAGTCATGCATCCCGCCCCGGCTTTTGCCATGCTCGACCGCGGCGATCTGAGGCTGCTGCTCAGCGCTCCGAGCGGCCAAGCCGGAGGAGGCCAGAGCATGCCCGACGGCACCAGTCCCGCGCCGGGCGGTTGGAATCGGTTCACGCTGGAGGTGTCCGACCTCGCGGCAACCGTGCGGACCCTCCGCGACGCAGGCGTGAAGTTCCGAAATGACACCGTGACAGGTGTGGGCGGAAAACAGGTACTGATCGAAGATCCCTCGGGCAATCCGATCGAACTATTCGAGCCGATTATTCCCGAGGCGCGGCTTGCCGCATCCTGATTCCCAATGGCGGCGGGCCCCAGAACGGGCCCCGCGACGAGATTCTCAGCTCATGTGAACTGCACCGTCGAAAGGTGCTGCGGCACTTACCCAACCCCAGGCTTCACAGGGTGGGAATCAACTGACGGCTGCATGGTCCCTTCTTTCGGCCCAGGACCAGTGCTCGCGCAACAATCCGGCGAGCCGTTTGGGTTCAATCCGGTGAGGGGGGTCGAAGTGGTGGCGCTCCTCGAAGACTTCGAGGCGGAAGTCCAGGAATGCCGTGGACAGGCGCTGAGCAATCTCGCCGTAGTCGTCCGGGTTGCTCAGGGCGCCGAGGGCGAAGAAGACCGGCCGGTCGAACTTGGCCAGCCGTCCGCGGTCCAGGTCGTATGTTTTGAAGGTCTCAAGGAAGGCCTTGATCCCGGCCGGACGCTTGGCCATCCAAGGTGGCGGGGGACCCGGCGGCGGTGGCGGAAGCACGACGTCGGGCTTCACTCCCAGCCTCGTGAATGCAGGCATGAACTGCCGGGGAGGCAACGTCTCCAGCTGCTCGGACTTCTTCCAGAACTCGGCATGCGCAGGACTCCAGTCCCAGCTTCCGGCCCACGCGGGCTCAAGCAGGGCAAGGCTGAGCAGGCGTTCGGGGTGCTTGGCGGCAAAGGCCAGTGACACTGCCCCGCCGCCGGAATAACCGAGCAGATGAAACGCCTCCCAGCCGCGGACGTCGGCTTCGCGGAGAACGCCATCGATCTCCGTATCCAGGCTCCAACCTGGCGGTGGTTCGTCGCCGGCATAGAGTTCCAAGTCTTTGGCGACGGCCTGGATGTCCGGTCCAAAGGCCTCGATCAGCGTGTCGTAGGCAGGTTGGGCGGGGAGCACGCTCCCGGGAAGCAGGATGGCCCGGATTGGTCGCATGGCAGAACCATACGCCCGCGCTGGCGCGGGCTACAGCCCGGCAAACACCCGCACCCTTATCCACCAAACGGCTCCCGGGAGTGCTATACATAGCTCAAGTTCAACGCTGTTCCTGCGGCACCGCGAGGTTCCGCCGGAAGGGGCTATTCCGATCAACCGGGCGGCGCCCGGAGGCTGGGGGTGGAGGTGCCGATCTGGTGGGGGAACGCCCCGAGCGCGCACCGGCGAAGCCTCCTCGTGCTGTCCGTCGCATTCTTGGCTTTCCTCACCGGCTGCACCGGACAATCTGGCGGAACCTGGCACGTCTTGTCAACCGCGGTGGGAGACAGCGCCTCGGCCATTGCCGCCGCCCGGCTTGCCCTTGGGCTGGACTCGGCCGGGAAACTGACGACCGCTGCCACGTCCACCGCGCTCGATGACGCGCTTAGGGAGTTGCAGGCCAGCCGCGACACAGTGCTCCGGCTCACACCCAGCACTCCGGAGGACCGGGCGGTGCGGCAGGAAACGCTCACCGTACTGGACACTTGCGCCGCCGGGCTGACGACCGCCCGGGACGCCGTGTTCAGCGGCAACGGAAGTCCTTCGCTCGCGGACGGTGACCGGGCCCTGAAATCCGGGGCGGACAGCCTGTCCCAGTTGAAGACAAAGGTGGACAGCAAGTGAAGCGGGTGCTGGGTGTCGCGCTCGGGATCCTGACTGCGATCGGAGGGTTCGTGGACATCGGGGACCTGGTGACCAATGCCGTCGTCGGATCCCGCTTCGGGCTGTCCCTGGTGTGGGTGGTGGGCGTCGGCGTCCTCGGCATTTGCCTGTTTGCCAACATGTCGGGCCGGGTGGCCGCTGCCTCCGGCCGGGCAACGTTTGAAGTGATCCGGGAGCGGCTCGGGCCGCGTGCAGGGCTGGTCAACCTGTCCGGGTCCTTCCTCATCAACCTGATGACGGTGACGGCGGAAATCGGCGGGATCGCCTTGGCGTTGCAGCTGGCCAGCAGCGTCCACTACCTGATGTGGATCCCGGTGGCGGCGGTTGCCGTGTGGCTGGTCATCTGGCGGGTCAAATTCTCCATTATGGAAAACGTCACCGGGCTGCTCGGGCTGACCCTGATCGTGTTCGCCGTGGCGCTCTTCCTGCTCAAACCGGACTGGGGCGCGCTGGCCGGGCAGGCGCTGGCGGCGGCCGTTCCGGCGGAGGAAACGGCCTCCTCGTACTGGTATTACGCCATCGCCCTGTTTGGCGCCGCCATGACACCATACGAAGTGTTCTTCTTCTCCTCCGGCGCAGTGGAGGAAGGCTGGTCCATCAAGGACCTGATCCAGTCGCGGATCGACGTCCTGGTCGGGTTCCCACTGGGTGGGCTGTTGTCGGTGGCGATCGCCGGGTGCGCCGCCGTCGTGCTCCTGCCGGCCGGCATTGCCGTCACGTCGCTCTCCCAGATCATCCTTCCCGTCGCGGAGGGGGCAGGGAAAGTGGGCCTCGCGTTCGTGCTGGTGGGCCTCGTGGCCGCCACCTTCGGGGCGGCCCTGGAAACCACCCTCTCCAGCGGCTACACGCTGGCGCAGTTCTTCGGCTGGTCCTGGGGCAAGTTCCGGCGCCCGGCTCAGGCCGCCCGCTTCCACCTCGCCATGATCATCTGCCTGCTGATCGGCATGGCGGTCCTGGCCACGGGGGTGGATCCCGTGCTCATCACCGAATACTCCGTGGTGTTCTCTGCGATCGCGCTTCCGCTGACGTACCTCCCCATCCTGATCGTCGCAAACGATCCTCAATACATGGGAGAACACGTCAACGGCCGGCCGGTCAACGTGCTCGGCATGGTCTATCTCGTCATCATTCTGGTGGCGTCCCTGGCTGCGATTCCTCTGATGATCGTGACAGGAGCCGGATCGTGAAGACTTACCGTCCCCTGGCCCCGGTTCCCCCGATCGCCGGGCGAATCCTTGATGCCCAGCTTCACCTGCTGGACCGGCAGGTACTGGATAACGACGGCGTCCCTGTCACCACAGTGGACGACGTTGAACTCAGTGCGCCCGAGGAGGAAACAGTGATAGCACCGGGCACCCCGGCTCCGATCATCACAGCCCTGCTCACCGGGCCGGTGCTCGGCACCCGGATCTTCGGCGGCAGGCCGCCGTCGTCCCGACTGGTCCGCATCCCGTGGAAGGACGTTGCCGACGTCGGAGTGGTGGTCCGGCTCGGCGTCAGCGGCGAGAACCTCGAGTCGGGCTGGGTGGAACGTTGGATCCGGGACAAGATCATCGCTCGCATCCCGGGTGGCCGCCATGATCCTCGGTGACCTCCTGGGCACTCCGGTGCATGACAGCGACGGCATCCGCCTGGGCCGGGTGGCCGATGCCCGCTTTACCCTCGACGGCGACCCGCAGCAACTGATGGCCGGAGCACGCCTGCTGGGGCTGGTAGTCAGTCCGCATAGCTGGTCCTCGTTCCTTGGTTACGAGCGCACCGGACTCACCCAGCCGTGGCCGCTTGCCTCGCTGCTCAGATGGCGGCACCGCGGATCATTCGTGGTGATGTGGGACGACATCGCAGTGATCGGCGAGGAATCCGTAAGGCTCAGGGACGGTTTCACAGCGTACAGCCCGGCCTTGGACGAAGCCGGGCAGCAGTGACGCCGCCGGGCGGCCGTAATCCTGGCAGTCCTCCGGTGGGGTGAGGACTGTGGACTCAGGGGATAGGGCCGGCGGCGGCACGGCTGTGGGTTTGGCCCAGCTTGGGTGGCCGGTGTGATGTTGCCGCTCCAGTTGGACGACGTCACGGGCGAAGGAGAATACGAGCAGCAGGAGAGCCAAGGCGGGAGCGGCGGCGGCAACAGCAGGAGCCATGCCAGGGGTCAGTGCAAGGAGCAGCGCGAACGGCTGGTAGGCCCCGATTGCCTTACGCGCTGCGTTCGCGGGGAGAGGGCCACGAAGGTGGAGCCGGATGTGTCCGCTAGCCACAAAGACGTAGTAGAGGGCTCCGATGCAGAGGGTCCAAGGCCCAATGGCGGCCGCGGTTGCACAGGACAGAACGAGCACCAAGGCGGCATCGGTGGCGGTATCAAAGCGTGCTCCCGCAACCGACGCCGTGCCGGTGCGGCGGGCCACTGGACCGTCGACGGCGTCGAGAAGGAAAGCAGCTGCGCCCACTATGACGACGAGAGGGTCAGCAGGTCCCGCCACGAACAGCCCGGGCACTGCCAACACGGCGCAGAGCGCCACCAGGACGGCCCGCAGCAAGGTGATCCGGTCCGCGGATGTGGAGAAGCGAGGAGAGCGGTGAACGATGGAAGCGGCGGCGTGTCCGATGACCATCGCGCCAGCACCCAGCCCGATGGCTTGAAGTCCGACGCCGGGGGAGTGCAGGATTGTGAGCCCGATAGCTCCGGCACCATATGCCGCGACGGCGACCATCGCGTCTGACAGTGCTCGCCCTGCCGTCCTGCTTTCCATGAGCCACCTCGCCCACATGCTAGCAACCGCAGCCTGGCCAGACCAGCACCGTGATGCTGCGGATCCGACACGGGAGAGCAAGCGAAGCGGGGCATCATTCAGGCAAGGTCTGGAAGCCACGCTGCAGGGGCCTTTCGTCCAGCCATATCTCTACCGGGAACATGCGTAGACGAGGAGTCAGAGGCCGCGGGCGGCGCACATACGATGGACCAATGATCCGGAACAACGGACCGGATCTCGTGGAGCCGGCGCCGTAGGAGGGCAACTGAGGTCCGTATTGGGGTAAACCATAGCTCATCGGCTCTTTGGACACCTCCAGGCACGGGCGAGCGGAGACGTTTTGCTACATGGGCGCCGTTGTGACCCCCTGCGGCTTCGGGGGGATGGATTGTCGGCTGGATGACTTCACCGCTGATCGCCGCTCTTATCACTGATCAGGCCTGTTCCGGCGATCTCCCGGACTGTGAATATTCCTGCCGCCGCTGCCCGTATTGTCGGGTACACTCCGGATGTTGCCAGGGGGTTTCCTGCGGAATCCAAAAGCCGGAAATGGTATCCCCCTTCAGAGGAGGCGAAGACTTCAAAGTGACCGGACATGTTGCTCCATTTCTCCCGCCATTGGGAGTATCGATCAACTGAAACCAGGCCGCAGGCCGTCATCAGCAACAGATGCAGAAGCACAGTCTCCGCTCCAGCTCCTCACCGGATCCGTGACGTAGTGGCCTGCTCTGCCTGATAGGCGGCTACCTGGCTGGCGCTGTCTGTTGGGACGACAATGACGGAGTCTGCATACCGCCTAAAGATCCACTATGTTACCGGCTGTCGAGGGGGCTTGGAAAGGCTTCAGGGCCCCGGAACGTCTCAGGCGAACGCAGGGTAATGCCCGCGCACTCGTGCCGCTGAAGTCCGAAAATCTATGCGTTCCGAGGTTGTCAGCGATATGGCACTTGGGGTTGGCCTTGTAGCGTCGAACCGCATAGCCATCCACCCACCGGACGTAGTGAGCCACGGTGCCGTCTTTGCGTTTTCTGGAATCTCTGTATGCCACAAATTCCCTATGCGCTGATCCCCCTTGCGGGTATCGCATTTCGACACCCGCGTGAGCGAAACCGGACTTCACGTGAGTGGAGACAGAAAAAAACCCCTAGAATCCTTGGATTCTAGGGGTTTTCCCTTGTGCGCGGAGGGGGACTTGAACCCCCACCCCCTTTCGAGGACTAGCACCTCAAGCTAGCGCGTCTGCCATTCCGCCACCCGCGCAGGTGGTAATTCGAAGGTTCCGTTCCGCCTTTCAGCGGTTCGCTTCTCTCCGAAGCAGCGAGAAAAACTCTAACACGAACTTTGCGGAAAGATGGAATCGGGCCGAGTGGGTAGGCTGAACCTACGTGTTCCGGCGGCATCAGCCCCGCCATTACGCGCAGAATCCGCATTCGCTATGCAAGAGGAGTGATCAATGTCTCACATCCGGCCAGAGGATGAAGTCGCCAGCATATGCCAGGAACTCATCCGCATCGACACATCCAACTATGGCGACGGTTCCGGACCGGGCGAACGGGCGGCGGCCGAGTACACGGCAGGACTGATCTCGGATGTGGGGCTCGACGTTGAAATCTTCGAATCCGAGCCCGGACGGGCCAACGTGGTCACCCGCCTGGCCGGAGAGGACCCCTCCGCAAGCGCCCTCGTGGTTCACGGGCATCTCGACGTCGTGCCGGCCCTGCGCGAGCAGTGGTCCGTGGATCCCTTTGGCGGCGAAGTGACGGACGGGCTGATCTGGGGCCGGGGGGCCGTGGACATGAAGGACATGGACGCCATGATCCTGTCCGTCATGCGAGACTTCGCACGCACCGGCCGCAAGCCCAAGCGCGACCTCGTCTTCGCGTTCTTCGCCGATGAGGAGGCGGGCGGTACGCACGGTGCCCGCTACGCCGTCGAAAAACGACCGGAGCTGTTTGATGGGGCAACGGAAGCCATCTCCGAGGTCGGCGGTTTCTCCGCCACCATCGGCGGACGGCGCACCTACCTGCTGCAGACCGCGGAAAAGGGCCTCTCGTGGCTGCGGCTCGTCGCGCACGGCCGGGCTGGCCACGGCTCTCAAATCAATACGGACAACGCCGTGACACGGCTGGCCGGCGCGGTCTCCCGCATCGGGGAGTACCGGTGGCCCGTTGAACTGACGCCCACCACGCGGCAGTTCCTCGACGGCGTCACTGAACTCACCGGCGTCGAATTCGATCCTGACGATCCCGACAAGCTCCTCAAGGAGCTGGGAACCGTTGCCCGCTTCGTCGGCGCCACGCTGCAGAACACCACCAACCCGACCCAGCTCCGGGGCGGCTACAAGCACAACGTCATCCCCGAGTCCGCCGAGGCGTTGGTTGATTGCCGGACGCTTCCCGGCCAGGAGGAGCAGGTGCTGGAGATCGTCCGCGAGCTGGCGGGATCCGGAGTCGAGGTCAGCTACGTGCACAACGACGTCTCGCTGGAGGTGCCCTTCGCAGGCAACCTCGTGGATTCCATGATTGACGCGCTGCATTCCGAAGACCCGGGCGCAAAGGTCCTGCCCTACACGCTGTCCGGCGGCACCGACAACAAATCGCTGAGCCGGCTGGGGATCACCGGGTACGGGTTCGCGCCGCTGCTGCTCCCGGATGATCTGGATTTCACGGGCATGTTCCATGGTGTGGATGAACGGGTCCCGGTGGATTCGCTCAAGTTCGGGGCCCGGGTTCTGAACACGCTGCTCACGAATTACTGAGATGCCCATGGGCCCCGAGCAGCTGCTGCCCGACTCACTGCTTGAGCGCATCCGGGGGAGGGCGGCAGGCTACGACGCAAAGAATGCGTTCTTCTTCGAAGATCTCGAGGAGCTCACCGCGGCCGGGTACCTGAAAGCATTTGTCCCGGCTTCCGACGGCGGTTCCGGGTTTGGTCTCGAAACGGTCGCCGGCTGTCAGCGGCGGCTGGCGACGGCGGCCCCCGCCACGGCTCTGGCCGTGAACATGCATTTGGTCTGGACCGGCGTGGCGCGGGTCCTGGCGGACCGCGGCGACGCATCCCTTGACTTTGTCCTGTCGGAAGCAGCAAAAGGTGAAATTTTCGCCTTTGGAAACTCCGAAGCGGGCAACGACGCTGTCCTCTTTGATTCCCTTACCGAGGCCAGGCCGCTCCCCGACGGCGGCTATGGGTTCACGGGTACCAAGATCTTCACCAGCCTTTCGCCGGCCTGGACCCGGCTCGGGATCTTCGGCAAGGACAGCGCTGCACGCGGCGGCGAGGGTGAACTGGTGCACGGCTTCCTCGACCGCGCTGCACCCGGCTATGAGCTCCTGGACGACTGGAACACTCTGGGCATGCGCGCCAGCCAGTCCAACACGACCGTACTGCGCGGTGCAGTGGTGCCGGCACACCGCATTTTCAGGAAGCTGCCGGTGGGGCCCAACGCGGACCCCTTGATCTTCGCCATCTTCGCCTGCTTTGAGACACTCCTCGCCGCCGTCTACACAGGCGTCGGCGAACGGGCCCTGACCCTGGGCGTCGAAGCAGCTAAACGCCGTACATCCTTCAAGAACGGCGGACGGAGCTATGCCCAGGACCCCGACATCCGCTGGAAGATTGCGGAGGCAGCCATGGTCATGGACGCGCTCTATCCCCATTTGGCGCAAGTCGCCAGAGACGTGGACGCGCTGGTAGACCACGGAAACCAGTGGTTCCCGAAACTCGTGGGGCTCAAGGTACGAGCCACGGAGACAGCCCGGACCGTGGTGGACACGGCCATCCGTGTATCCGGCGGCTCAAGCTACTTCCGCGGAACGGAACTTGAGCGGCTTTACCGCGACGTGCTCGCCGGAATATTCCATCCCTCGGATGACGAGTCGGCGCACAACACCGTGGCCAACGCGTGGCTGGGCCCGCTCGAGGAGTAGGGGACGTCACGGATTGGAGGCGCAGCCGACGTCCGCCTGGACCCGGGGATCCGGGTCCTACACTGTCCTCTGGACCTGCGTGACCCGCCGCCGCAGCCAAAAGCGACGGCCGCCGCCCATGTAGAGCCGGCTCCGCTCCAGTTCCCACTTACCGTACTCGGAATGTTCAACCAAGCGGCGGCGCGCTTCGGGCAGCGAATCGTCAGGACCAACCGTCAGTACGAGGTACTCGTACTGCCTCACATAGTCCCGTTCCCGCAGGACCGAGCTGGTCAGAAAATGTTCCTTCATTGCTCTCCATTTTCGTCCTTTTCCCGCTAACGTGAAGTCATGAGCATCGATCCGCGTGTCGCGCTTCAGTCCCTGACCTCCGCCTTGGAAGAACATCTGGTTGCAGCTTCGACGCGAAGGGGGGATGGCGACCCTGCGGTGGAAGCGGCGTTTTTTGCAGTTGCTGATGCTTTTGAAGTTTACGAGGACGCGCTGTACGAGGCTTACAACGAAGTCACGCCGCTCCAGGTTTTCGACGACGAAGAAGAGGAAGAAGACGAAGAGCGCCAAGTCGACGACGACGAGGATCTTGAGATCGTCGACGAGTGAGCCGGGTCGAGGCGGATCACCGGACTACCCGGCTGCCTTGAGAAACCGGCTGCTGATTTATCCCGCAGCTGTTTAATTGACCCTGCTTGAAACGTCCTCCAGTGCCCGTGCAATTTCGGC
Source organism: Arthrobacter sp. ISL-28 (assembly GCF_018613875.1). Taxonomy (GTDB): domain Bacteria; phylum Actinomycetota; class Actinomycetes; order Actinomycetales; family Micrococcaceae; genus Arthrobacter. Next base: position 47,588 of record NZ_JAGGPJ010000017.1, read on the forward strand.
TGGCAGCGGGGTCAGCTGTGAATCCAGGATTTCTTTGAGCTGCACGGGCGTTCTCGGCCCCACGATGGCGGTGGCCACACCGTGCTGGGAGAGCAGCCAGCTCAAGGCAACGTCCACCGGCGACCGGCCTAGTCCGCGCGCCGCCATCGCAACCGCCTCAACCACCTGAGACGCAGGCTGCTGCAGGTACGGCTCCACGTACGTGGCAAGACGGGTTCCCGCCGCCCGCGAGTCGGCAGGGACATGGCCACGGTATTTGCCTGTCAGCACGCCGCGGCCCAGGGGCGCCCACGCCATCAGCCCCAGCCCCGCGTCCTCGACGGCGGGGATGAGCTCCTCCTCGGGTTGGCGCCGGAGGAGCGAGTATTCCGACTGGCAGGCCACGAGCGGGAAGCCGGCGACGGCGGCAGCCTTGGCCGTCTGCCAGCCGTTGTAGTTGGCGATCCCGGCGTAGCGGGCCCGTCCGCTGCGCACCGCCAACTCAAGGGCGGAGAGCGTTTCGTCCAGCGGAACGTTATGGTCCCATGCCTGGGCGAACCAGATGTCCACATAGTCGGTCCCGAGCCGGACCAGGCTCGCATCCAGGGCGGTCAGCATCGCGCTCCGCGAGGCGTCTACTTTCTGCCGACCGTCCGACGCCGACACGCCCGCTTTCGTGGAGATCACCACTTCCGTGCGGGCGACGACGTCGCCGATCATTTCGCCCAGCATGGCCTCCGCCAGACCGTCCGCGTACGACGCTGCCGTGTCCACGAGCGTGCCGCCGCCGTCAACGAATGTGCGCAGCAGCTCGGATGCGTCCTGGTCATCAGTTTCACGGGCCCATGACATGGTGCCGAGGGAGAGGGCGGAGGCACGAAGCCCACTGTTGCCGACGTAACGCTGCTGCATAGCAGCAAGCTTACGGGGAAACCACCAGTGTCATGACGTAGGGTCTTAGAGTGAACTGGATTGAAGCGGCCCTGCTGGGTCTTGTGCAGGGGCTGACCGAATTCCTCCCGATCTCATCGAGCGCCCACCTTCGGATCGTGGGCTCGTTCCTGCCCAATGCTGCAGACCCCGGCGCCGCATTCACCGCCATCACGCAGCTCGGCACCGAGACAGCCGTGATCGTGTACTTCTGGCAGGACATTATCCGCATCGCACGAGCCTGGTTCGGCTCCCTGGCGGGACGGGTCTCCCGGCAGGACCCTGATGCCCGGATGGGCTGGCTTGTGATTCTGGGCAGCTTGCCCATCATCGTCCTGGGACTTCTGTTCCAGGACCAGATCGAATCCGTGCTGCGCAGCCTGTGGATCGTTGCCACCACGCTGATCGTTTTCGGGCTCATCCTTGCCGTGGCGGACGCGGTCGGCAGGCAGGACCGCGAGCTGACCCGGCTTACCTCTAAGCACGGCGTTTTGTACGGGTTTGCCCAGGCCATGGCGCTGATCCCGGGAGTTTCGCGCTCGGGGGGCACCATTACAGCGGGCCTGCTGATGGGATACACCCGTGAAGCGGCAGCCCGCTATTCATTCCTGCTGGCCATCCCGGCCGTTTTCGGCAGCGGCCTCTACCAGCTGTACAAGGTGGTGTCCAAGGACGGAGTCGGCGGACCCTACGGGCTGCCCGAGACGACACTCGCCACAGCCATTGCGTTCGTTGTGGGATACGTCATCATCGGCTGGTTCCTAAAGTTCATTTCGACCCGCAGCTACCGGCTCTTTGTCTGGTACCGGATTCTCCTTGGCCTCGCCCTCTACCTCCTGCTCGGTTTCAATGTCATCAGCGCCTAGCACTAGGCTTGATCTGTGAAGTCCTGGATATCCCGCCCCGTTCCTGAGCTCCCGGGCAAAATGCCTGCCCTCCGCCTGTTTGATACAGCAGCCGGTGAGGTCGTGAGCCTCCAGGCTAACGGTGAGCAGTCAATGTATGTCTGCGGCATCACCCCGTATGACGCCACCCACATGGGCCACGCCGCCAGCTACGTCGCCTTCGACCTGCTGAACCGAGCCTGGCGCGACGGCGGCCAGGCCGTTTCGTACGTCCAGAACGTCACGGACGTGGACGATCCGCTGCTGGAACGGGCCACCGCCACCGGGGTTGACTGGCGCGAGCTGGCGGCCAGCCAGATCGAACTCTTCCGGACAGACATGGAAGCCCTCAACGTCCTGGCCCCTGACCACTACGTCGGAGCCGTCGAATCCATGCCGCTGATCGTTCCGGCAATCGAGCGGCTCCTCCACCAGGGTCTTGCCTACCGTGTCACCGGCACCCCCGGCGAGCCTGACGGCGACATCTACTACGACGTTGAGGCCGCCGGAAAGCATGCCGTCGATGTCGACGCCTGGACGCTCGGAGCCGTGTCCGGCCTGCCGGAGCCGGAAATGCTCGAACTGTTCGCCGAACGAGGCGGAGATCCCGGCCGTGCGGGCAAGCGCCAGGCACTGGACCCGCTCCTTTGGCGGGTGGCCCGCGACGGCGAGCCCAGCTGGGCCGGCGGCGAGCTGGGGGAGGGGCGCCCGGGCTGGCACATTGAATGTACGGTCATAGCCCAGGAATACCTGCCCATGCCCTTCACGGTGCAGGGCGGCGGCTCCGACCTCGTCTTTCCCCACCACGAGATGGGGGCCGGCCACGCCTACTCACTCTCCGGACTGCCTTTGGCGAGGCACTTTGCCCATGCCGGAATGGTGGGACTGGACGGCGAAAAGATGAGCAAGTCCAAGGGCAACCTTGTCCTGGTATCAAAGCTCCGGGCCCAGGGCGAGGAACCTGCAGCCATCCGACTCGCGATCCTGGCCCACCATTACCGCTCGGACTGGTCCTGGACCGCCGAGGGCTTTTCCTACGCCAAGAACCGGCTCGGACGCTGGCGTTCGGCGCTGGCAACGGCACCCGCCAACTCGGCCGCCCCTCTCGTGGAAGACATGCGCGCGGCCATGGCCAACGACCTCGACGCTCCCGCGGCGCTGGCCGCCGTAGACCGCTGGGCCGGGATCGCACTGGCGGGCGACGGCGAGGCGTGCGCCCCTGACCAGGCACTAGTGAGCGACGCCGTCGACGCACTGCTCGGCATCGAACTGTAGGATCCGCCGCGGAACCTACAGGGTCCGCCGGGGAGAGTCAGGGCTTGTCCTTGCCCCGCCGCTTCAGGTAGCGCTCAAACTCTCTCGCGATGGATTCTCCGCTGGCCTCGGGAAGGTCGGCGGTGTCCTTCGCCTCTTCGAGCTGGCGCACGTAGGCGGCGATTTCCGGGTCCTCGGTGGCCAGCTCGTTGACGCCGCGTTCCCAGGCATCGGCTTCTTCTGCCAGCTCGTGAGTGTCCAGCGGAACCTGCAGCAGTTCCTCAATGCGGTGCAGCAGCGCCAATTGCGCCTTGGGCGACGGCGCCTGGGCCACATAGTGCGGCACGGCGGCCCACAGGGAGACTGTGGGGATGCCGGCCAGCAAGGCAACCTCCGACAGCACTCCGACGATCCCCACCGGGCCCTCATACTGTGAAGCTTCCAGGTTCAGCCGCTCACGCAGGGCAGCGTCATCGGTTGAGGTGCTGACCGGAATGGGACGGCTGTGCGGGACGTCCGCCAACAGGGCGCCCACCAGCACCACGTAGTCCACGTGGAGCGCCTCGGCGTGGACCAGCAACTCTGCGGTGTAGGCCCGCCACTTGTACGACGGCTCCGTTCCCTGGACGAAGATCACGTCCACATTGGTTCGGGGCGCACTGGCCTTGTAAATGCGGGTGGACGGCCACTTGATTTTGCGTTCGCCCGAGGCCGTTCGCCGGACAATGGGCCGGGTGAACTGGAAGTCGTAATACTCGTCAGCATCAATGGATGCGACCTTTTTGCCGCCCCACAACTTATTGAGATATCGCAGCGCGTCACTTGCCGCTTCCCCGGCATCATTCCAGCCTTCGAAGGCGGCGAGCATCACTGTAATGCGCTGTCCCTCCGGAACTGGCTGCAGCAACTGCTCCGGCTCGGGCGCAGTACCCGGTTCGGTGGTATCTCCGTCGAAGCTATTCATCCCTTCACCCTACGTCCAACACCGTTCCAGTTGCAGTGAATGAACCGCCGCACATCTGGTGCGGGCACGGAAACGGCCCGCGGGACCGCCGCACGCCCCGGATATTCGCCGAGGGCGTAGGCGGCACCTTCTGGGAAGGGCAGCCGGGGCGGGGCCCGTAGACTGGAAGGCATGCAATCCTCAGCCGCCCAGCCCCTGCTCAAAGCCGTTTTATGGGACATGGACGGCACCATCGTTGACACCGAACCGTATTGGATTGAGGCCGAGCACCAGCTCGTTGCCGAGTATGGCGGAACGTGGTCGCATGAGCAGGCCATGCAACTGGTCGGGCAATCGCTGGTCTTTTCAGCCGGCATCCTCCAACAGGCAGGCGTGAAACTCGAAAAGCGGGAGATCATCGATACCCTCACCGCGCAAGTCATCAGCAGGGTGCGGCAAAACGTCCCATGGCGTCCCGGGGCCCGTGAACTGCTGGATGAACTATTCGCCGCGGGTGTGCGTTGTGCCCTTGTGACCATGTCAGAAGCGCCACTGGCCCGGGAAATCGTGGCCAGCCTTCCGCGTCCGTACTTCCAGTTCCTCGTCACCGGCGACACCGTGACGAAGGGCAAGCCGGACCCCGAGGCCTACCTCAAGGCCATGGAACTGCTCCGGCAGGACGATCCGGAGCTCACGATGGACCAGTGTGTGGCCTTGGAAGACTCAGCCCCGGGTGCGGCTGCCGCTGTTGCCTCCGGAGCCGTCACCATCGCTATTCCTCACATCGTGCCGCTGCCGGCCGATCCTCGCCGCGCTATGTGGGACACCTTGGAGAACAGGGGAGTCGCCGACCTTCAGGACCTGGTGGCCCTCCGCCACGAAGTGGCCATGGCCGCATCAGCGCTGGAAAGCGCCAATTAAAGGAGCCCCCTACGTGTCTGACCCCGCTTCAACCGGCCCGCAGCCGCAGGACCGCGGCAGCCGCCGCGAAGGCATCCGCCTGGGCAGGATCGCGGGTATTCCCGTCATCCTGGCCTACTCCTGGTTCGTCATCGCCGCATTCACGGTCATCGTGTACGGCCCGGTGCTCCAGCACAACAACCCTGCGCTCGGCGCGGGCGCCTACTACGTGGCCTTCGCATACGCGCTGCTGCTCCTGATCTCGGTCCTGGTCCACGAACTGGCCCACGCCCTGACGGCGAAAATCTATGGCTGGCCCAGCGAAAAAATTGTTCTGAACCTCTGGGGCGGCCACACACAGTTCGAAAGCTTCACCGCCACGCCCGGACGGTCTGTCCTCGTGGCGCTTGCCGGTCCGGCCGCCAATTTCGTGCTCGCCGGAGCGGCCTGGCTCGTGATCTCATCGGCGGACCTGCCCGGTGTGGCGGACATCCTGACCAACATCTTCTTCTGGGCCAACCTCGTGATCGGCATTTTCAACGTTCTGCCCGGCCTGCCCCTCGACGGCGGAAGGTTGGTCGAATCCGCAGTCTGGAAAGCCACTGGGAGCCACGCCAAGGGCACGATCGCCGCCGGCTGGGGCGGGCGCATCATCGTCATCGCCTTGGGCCTCTGGTTTATTGTGCTGCCCGTCCTCCGCGGAGACCGGCCGGACACCAGCAATCTGCTCATCACCATCCTCGTGGGCGGATTCCTCTGGATGGGCGCATCCGCCTCCATCCAGCAGGGCCGGCTGCGAAGCCGACTCCATCTGGTGAACGCGGCAGCACTGGCCGAACCCGCCATCGGACTTCCGGAATCCTCAACAGTGGCAGACGTCCGGGCCCTGACAGCGTCCGGCCCCACCGCCGTCGTGCTGTGCGCCTGGGACGGCAGGCCCACCAGTGTGGTTGACCCCGCCGCCTTGGCAGCTGTTCCGGCCCCGATGGCCGCCACAACTCCTGCCGGTGCTGTGGCCTATGCCCTTGGGGCAGGCGCCTACGTGCCGGAATGGTCCCAGGGCCAGGAGCTGATCGAGTACCTGGCGAAGCTCGAGGGCCATGACTACGCAGTGGTGGACCAGAACGGCCGCGTCACCGGCATCCTGCGCCAGTCCACCGTCGTGATGGCCATTACAGGCAAAGTACGCCGCGAAAACAGGCGGCCACAGCGCCAGAACCGGTAGAGTTACCTGCCGGTCGTGAAATCGGCCGCCCCGCCACAGCGCAGCCCGCCCGGGCCGGCCACACAGCACGACAACACAGCTTTTTACAGGAGCGAGGAATACTCATGAGCAGCGAATCTGCCGCCCGCGGGACCACCACGGACCCTTCCGCCACGGCACCCACCGGGGCCGACACGGCGGTTGACACAGCGGTGGCCGCCACGGACCAGCCGGTCGGCGCTGCCCGACGGCGGGGACCATTCCGTGAGGGCGAGCGTGTGCAGCTGACGGACGAACGCGGCCGCATGAATACCATCAGCCTCGAGGCCGGCGGGGCTTTTCACACGCACCGTGGCTTCCTCAACCACGACGACATCATCGGCAAAGTGGATGGTTCCGTGGTGGTCAACAACGTGGGGCAGCAGTACCAGACCCTCCGGCCGCTCCTCTCTGACTTCGTGCTGTCCATGCCGCGGGGCGCGGCCGTGGTCTACCCCAAGGACGCTGGCCAGATCGTCACCATGGCGGATATCTTCCCCGGAGCAAGGGTTGTGGAGGCCGGCGTGGGATCCGGCGCACTCTCCATCTCGCTCCTCCGCGCCGTAGGCGACCAGGGGTACCTTCACTCCTTTGAACGCCGTGAGGAATTCGCCGCGATCGCCCGCGGCAACGTCGAAACCATCTTTGGCGGACCGCACCCGGCCTGGAAGGTCTCCCTGGGCGACTTCCAGGAGGAAGTGGTCCGCAGCGAAGAGCCCGGCTCCATCGACCGCGTCGTGCTGGACATGCTGGCCCCGTGGGAATGCCTCGACGCCGTGGCCACCGTCCTTGCGCCCGGAGGCGTCTGGATCAACTACGTCGCCACCGTCACCCAGCTGTCACGGACGGCGGAGGCCATCCGCGCCGACGGCCGCTTCACGGAACCCGACGCCTGGGAATCCCTGGTCCGCGGCTGGCACCTGGAAGGCCTCGCCGTCCGCCCCGACCACCGGATGGTTGCCCACACCGGATTTCTTCTGGTCACCCGCAGGCTGGCCGACGGCGTCACCGGCATTTCGGTTAAACGGCGGCCTTCCAAGACCGACTTCAATGAGGACGATGTCAACGCCTGGACGCCCGGGGCCGTGGGGGAGCGCCTCGTCTCGGACAAGAAGCTGCGGCGGGCAGCGCGCGACGCCATCGCCGGCACCAACGTCAAAGACGACCCGGAGATCACAAACTAGTCCGTATTTCGGATGTCTTCAGCAGTACTCGCCAACTTGGGGCTATGGTCTTAAGAGAAGCGCAGGAAGGGCTGATGCATCATGGAGACGCCGAACAACGACTCTGTACCTACGCCGGCCGAGCAGGCGGCCAATGAGCTGTCTGTCGCAGACCGGCAGGTCAATATCCTCCGAGATAAGCTACGGCACATCGACCGTCAGCTGGCAGCTGCCACGCAAAACAACTCCAAGCTCGTGGCGATGCTGGAAACGGCCAAGGCCGAGATCCTCCGACTGAAAAACGCCCTCGACCAGGAGGGACAGCCGCCGTACAGCTTCGGAACCATCCTCCAGCTGAATCCTCGTCGGCAGCCCACGCCGGGCAGCAGCGGCCAGGCGGCCACCGAGGAATCGGTGGACATCTACAATGCCGGACGCAAGATGCGGGTGGGCATCAGCCCGCTCGTCAACATGAACCAGCTTGCCGTCGGCCAGGAGGTGCTCCTCAACGAGGCCCTGCTGGTGGTGGCCGGCCTCGGCTACGAGCGCGCCGGCGAGCTCGTCACCCTCAAGGAAATGCTGGGCCCGGACCGCGCTTTGGTCTTGGGCCGGGCGGACGAGGAACGGGTCATCCGGCTTGCCGGCCCGCTTCAGGCGGAGAAGCTGCGCGTCGGCGATGCGCTGTCCATTGATTCCCGGACGGGCTACGCCCTCGAAAAGGTCCCGCGGTCCGAGGTGGAGAACCTCGTCCTCGAAGAGGTCCCGGACATCACGTACGAGGACATAGGCGGCCTCGGCCCGCAGATCGAACAGATCCGGGACGCCATCGAGCTGCCGTTCCTGCACCCGGACCTGTACCGCGAGCACGGCCTCAAGGCGCCCAAGGGCATCCTGCTCTACGGCCCCCCGGGCTGCGGCAAGACCCTGATCGCCAAGGCGGTGGCCAATTCCCTGGCTGCCCGGGCAGCCGAGCGGTCCGGCAACGTGGACCTGAAGAGCTACTTCCTCAACATCAAGGGCCCGGAACTGCTCGACAAGTATGTGGGCGAAACGGAGCGCCATATCCGGCTGATTTTTTCCCGGGCACGGGAAAAGGCGTCGGACGGCAGCCCCGTAGTGGTGTTCTTCGACGAGATGGATTCCCTGTTCCGCACCCGCGGCACCGGCATCTCCTCCGACGTCGAGACCACCATCGTGCCGCAGCTGCTCAGCGAGATCGACGGCGTGGAGCGCCTGGACAACGTGATCGTCATCGGTGCTTCGAACCGTGAGGACATGATCGACCCCGCCATCCTGCGGCCGGGACGCCTGGATGTGAAGGTCAAGATCCAGCGGCCCGACGCCGAGGCCGCGGCGGACATCTTCAAGAAGTACATCACCACGGACCTGCCATTCCATGAGGACGACCTCGTGGAACACGACGGCGATGTCCAGGAGACTGTCGATGCCATGATCCAGCGGACCGTGGAGGCCATGTACTCCACGGAGAAGTCCAACGAGTACCTCGAAGTCACCTACGCCAACGGCGACACCGAGATGCTGTACTTCAAGGACTTCAATTCAGGAGCTGTGGTGCAGAACGTTGTTGACCGCGCCAAGAAGTATGCGATCAAGGACCTGCTGATGACCAATCAGAAGGGTCTGCGGATTGATCACCTGCTGCGTGCCGTCGTCGAGGAGTTCCGCGAGCACGAGGACATGCCGAACACCACGAACCCTGACGACTGGGCCCGCATCTCCGGTAAGAAGGGCGAACGTATCACCTACATCCGCACCATCGTCCAAGGCAAGGCGGGGCAGGAGCCAGGCAAGTCCATTGAGACCATGCCGAACACGGGCCAGTACCTGTGACAGCGGGGTCCGAGGTTGCACCCGGGGGAGCACTGCCCCCGGGAGGCGCCATGCGTGTGATGGGATCGGAAACCGAATACGGTATCCACGCGCCCTCCGCTCCGGGGGCCAATGCCACCATGATGTCCGCCAGAGTGGTCCAGGCCTACGCCCAGGTCACGCGGCTGCGTGCGGCAGGCGGCGCTGAAACCCGGTGGGACTACACGGATGAGGAACCCCTCCACGATGCCCGCGGCTGGACACTCGAGCGGGGACAGGCTCATCCGAGCCAGCTCACCGACCAGCCTCCGGTGCTCGATGCGGAGGCGGTGGCCCTGGCCTACGGCCGGGACGAGCTGGAGCTTGACGGCGAGGATGAGTCCGGCTCTCTCCTGATGAACATGGTCCTTGGAAACGGGGCCAGGCTCTACGTTGACCATGCCCACCCGGAGTACTCCAGCCCGGAAGTGACCAACCCGGTTGACGCCGTAGCCTGGGACACTGCCGGCGACCTCGTGGCGCTGGCCGCTGTCCGCCGGCTGGCAGGCGACCCCGAACTTCCTCCGGTCAACCTTTACAAGAACAACACCGACAATAAAGCGGTGTCGTACGGCTCCCACGAGAACTACCTCATGCCGCGGTCGGTTCCTTTCAGCGACATCGTCCGGGGCCTGACCCCGTTCTTCGTGACGCGCCAGATCATTTGCGGCTCCGGCCGCGTGGGGATCGGCCAGGACAGCTCCCGTCCCGGCTACCAGATCAGCCAGCGGGCGGACTTCTTCGAGGCGGAAGTCGGACTGGAAACCACCATCCGCCGCCCGATTATCAACACCCGTGACGAGCCGCATGCTACAGCCGACAAGTACCGCAGGCTGCACGTGATCATTGGCGACGCCAATCTCAGCCAGGTCTCCAACTACCTCAAGTTCGGCACCACCGCCATGGTTCTGAGCCTCATTGAGGCGGGGCTGGCGCCGAGGATTGAGGTCCATGAGCCTGTGGCGGCGCTGCAGACCGTCAGCCACGACACGTCGCTGACGGCAAAACTCCGGCTGGTGGACGGCCGCCGTGTCACCGCGCTGGATCTCCAATGGATTTACTATGAGGCCGCAGCCAAGCTAGCGCAGGACAGCGGCGTGGCCGATGCTGTGGACGGCGACGGACACACCCATGCGGTGCTGGAACGATGGGCCAACACCCTGACGCAGCTGGACAGCGACCGCGCCGCCGCCTCCACCTCCGTTGAGTGGCTCGCCAAACTGTCCATCCTCGAGGGGTACCGGCAACGGGACAGCCTGGACTGGGACGACGCCCGGCTGGGCCTGGTGGACTTGCAGTGGGCGGACATCCGGCCCGAAAAAGGGCTGTATTACCGTCTCCTGTCCCGAGACCGCATGCAGCGCATAGTGGACGACGCCACCATCGCCGCCGCGGTGACGGAACCGCCGTCGGACACGCGTGCCTACTTCCGCGGGCGCTGCGTGAGCAGCTTCAGCAAGGACGTGGTGGGCGCCTCCTGGGACTCGGTCATCTTCGACGTTCCCGGCTACGGAAGGCTCCAGCGCGTTCCGACGAGGGAGCCGCTGCGCGGCACCAAAGCCCTCACGGGCCCCTTGTTTGCGCGGCACCGGGAGGCCGGTTCGTTCCTTGCCGAACTGCTCGGATCCACACCGGCTCCGCCACCGGCATAAAGACCCCCGAAGAGCCGCTTTGCGTGGCAATATGGGCATACAGGATGTCCCACCGGACCAGGCGGGACTGGATGAAGGAGATGAAGATGGCAGGGCAGGAGCAACAGCAGCCGCAGCCACGCGACAGCGAGGTCGAGGAAGAGGTCCCCGTACCGCCCGCGCCGGCGGAGGGACAGGCATCCGCATCCACCCAGGGTGTTGATGACCTTCTGGACGAAATCGACGGCGTCTTGGAATCCAACGCCGAGGAGTTCGTCCGGGCGTTCGTGCAAAAAGGCGGCCAGTAACCCGGCAGCGCCCCACCCCGCACCGGGCACGGAAGCCTGAGGTACCGGACCCCGCTGAATTACGTTGAAGGAGTGCACCAGTGCAGGAGACAACAGCCAACAAGGTAGCCGCCAACGCGACATCGTCGTTCACTGAGCATCTCCAACGCGACCGTCCGGAATTGCTTCCCTACAACCGGCCGCTCGGAAACAGCGAGTCTGCCGGCCAGCCGCTGCAGGTGCCCCATGCCACCACGATCGTCGCCATGACGTACGCCGGCGGAGTTGTCATGGCCGGTGATCGCCGGGCGACGATGGGCAACATCATTGCCAGCCGGCACATCGAAAAAGTCTTTCCGGCGGACCAGTACTCGGTGCTCGGCATCGCCGGAACGGCCGGCATCGCCATCGATCTCACACGACTGTTCCAGGTTGAGCTGGAACACTACGAAAAAATCGAGGGCACGCTGCTGAGCCTGGACGGCAAGGCCAACAGGCTCGGTGCAATGATCCGCGGCAACCTCCCGATGGCTATGCAGGGACTGGCCGTGGTTCCGCTGTTTGCAGGATTCGATACAGTGGCCGGCGTGGGCAGGCTCTTCTCCTACGACGTGACCGGAGGCCGGTACGAGGAACAGGAACACCACGCCGTCGGCTCCGGAGCCATGTTTGCCCGAGGTGCATTGAAAAAACTGTGGCGGCCGAACCTCACGGAAGAGGAGGCAGTATCCGTAGCTGTTGAATCTCTCTACGACGCTGCCGACGACGACTCCGCCACCGGCGGCCCGGATCCTGTGCGGCAGTTGTGGCCGGTGGTTTTTACCGTCAACCGGGCCGGAGCTCGGCGGGTTGCCGAGCGGGAGCTCGCCGCTGTCGCCGGCACCATCATCGAGTCCAGGGCAGCTGCCCGGCGGGAGGCCTGATATGACCCAGCAGTTCTATGTTTCCCCCGAGCAGCTGATGAAAGACCGTGCGGACTTCGCACGGAAAGGCATTGCACGGGGACGGTCTGTGGTGGTCGTGAGCTGCGAGGACGGCATTGCCCTGGTGGCGGAAAACCCGTCACCCTCGCTTCACAAGATCGGCGAGATCTACGACAAAATCGCCTTCGCCGCCGTGGGCAAGTACAACGAGTTTGAGAGCCTCCGCCAGGCCGGAGTGCGCTACGCGGATATCCGCGGTTATTCCTATGACCGCGAAGACGTCACCGCACGGGGGCTCGCCAGTGTCTACGCCCAGAGCCTTGGTGCCGTCTTCACCGCGGAGCAGAAGCCCTTCGAAGTAGAGCTTGCTGTTGCCGAAGTGGGGACGTCTCAGGACAAGGACCACCTGTACCGGCTAACCTTTGACGGCTCGATCGCGGATGAGCAGGGCTTCATTGTGATGGGCGGGCAGGCCGACAAAGTCTCTGGCGCCGTCGAGACCGGGTGGCAGCGGGACCTGTCGTTCGCCGCCGCGATCCGGCTCGCCGTCAAGGGCCTCGTCACGGACAACGAGTCGCCCGATCTTCCCGCAGCTGCCCTGGAAGTTGCGGTCCTGGACCGGGGATCGGAAAGCAGCAGGGGTACCCGGCGCGCTTTCCGGAGGTTGTCGGACGCCGATGTTATGGACCTGCTGGCTGAGGAGAGCTGAGATGGACAAGAGAATCTTCGGCATTGAGACCGAATTCGGCATTTCATACTCGAGCCCGGACTCCCGTCCGCTGGCGCCTGAGGAAGTGGCACGCTACCTGTTCCGCAAAGTTGTGAGCTGGGGCCGGTCATCCAACGTCTTCCTGACCAACGGGTCACGCCTCTACCTGGACGTGGGCTCGCATCCGGAATACGCCACTGCCGAGTGCGACGATCTCGCGCAGCTGATCGCCCACGACCGCGCCGGGGAGCTCATTCTTGACGACCTCGTGGACGAAGCCCAGTCCAGGCTCGCCGCGGAGGGCTTCAACGGAACGGTGTACCTGTTCAAAAACAACACTGACTCCGCCGGCAATTCGTACGGCAGCCACGAGAACTACCTGATTCCACGCCGGGGCGAATTTACCAGGCTCGCCGAAATCCTCATCCCCTTCCTGGTGACCCGCCAGCTCATTGCCGGGGCGGGGAAGATCCTCAAGACACCCCACGGGGCAACGTACGCTTTCTCGCAGCGCGCAGACCACATCTGGGAGGGCGTCTCCTCTGCCACCACCCGCTCCCGGCCGATCATCAACACACGCGATGAGCCGCACGCGGATGCCGAGTTCTACCGCAGGCTCCACGTCATCGTCGGCGATTCCAACATGTCGGAAACTACCGCCCTGCTCAAGGTCGGCACGGTTGACCTCATCCTGAGGATGATCGAGGCCGGCGTGATCATGCGTGACATGCGGATGGAGAACCCCATCCGCAGCATCCGGGAAATTTCCCACGACCTGAGCGGCCGCGCTCTGGTCCGGCTGGCCAATGGACGCCAGCTGACCGCGCTGGAGATCCAGCAGGAGTACCTGAACAAGGTCACGTCCTTCGTCCAGGAGCACGGCGCCCACAATCCGCACGTCCCGCTGATCCTTGACCTGTGGGGGAGGACGCTGCGGGCCATTGAAAGCGGCGACACGAGTTCCATCGACACCGAAATCGACTGGGCCATTAAGAAGAAGCTCATGGACGGCTACCGGAACCGCCACGGACTCGGACTGGATGCCCCGCGCATCGCGCAGCTGGACCTCACCTACCACGACATCTCCCGCTCCCGCGGCCTCTACTATCTCCTCCAGTCACGCGGTGCCGTCCGCCGGGTTACTGAAGAGACAGCCGTCAAGGATGCTGTGGACGCTCCGCCGCAGACAACCCGGGCAAAACTGCGCGGCGACTTTGTCCGCCGGGCCCAGGAACTGGGGCGCGACTACACCGTGGACTGGGTCCACTTGAAGCTCAACGACCGCGCCCACCAGACAATCCTGTGCAAGGATCCATTCCGCAGCGTCGATGAGCGGGTGGACGCGCTTCTGGATTCTATGGGCTGATACTCAGGTTCAGGCGTTACTCTGGAAAGAGGCCGTTTGCGGCCCGACCGTTGTGTTGCGGCACTCCACGCCCCGGCATGGCATCCATCTTGCCCCAACGAAAGTTCTTACGTGCGCCGAATACTAGCAATTCTCATTCCCGGACTGCTTCTGCTGACCGCCTGCGGCGGAGAGCCTGCAGCCCCGGAACCGACCAGCCAGTCCGCGGGCGAGACCGCCAAGCTGGATTCAGTGAAGCTGACGGAAAACGGAGACAAGAAGGCTCCGAAGGTCGAATTCACCAAACCTCTGGACGTCACCGAACCCACGGTCAAGGTTGTGACCGAAGGCGGCGGGGACCGGGTTAAGGCCAACCAGATCGCAGAGGTCTCCGTTCTGGCCCTGAACGGCAAAGACGGAGCCACCCTCGATGACAGCTTCCCCAAGGAACCCCAGCCCGTTGAGCTGAACGACGAACTCAAGACCCAGAGCCCCATCATTTACAACGCCTTCGTAGGCGCGAAGGTCGGTTCTCACCTCGCCCTGGCCGCTCCGGGCCAGGCCGGCGCGGACGGTAAGGCACAGCCGTCACAGCTGCTCATCATCAAGGTCCTGTCCGCCAAGGACGCCCCCAAAGTGCTGGACAAGCCTGAGGGCGAGACTGTCACCCCGCCGCCAGGCCTGCCCACCGTCACCGAGAAGGACGGCGTGCCGGAGCTTGACGTCAAGGGCGTCAAAGCCCCCAAGGAGCTCATTGCACAGGACCTGATCAAGGGCAACGGCCCCGAGGTCAAGGCTACTGACACCCTGACCGTGAACTACGTGGGCGTCGCCCTGGCCAGCGGCAAGAAGTTTGACTCAAGCTTCGACCGCAAGGAAAAGGCATCCTTCCCTTTGAACAATGTCATCAAGGGCTGGACCCAGGGCCTGACCGGCAAGACCGTCGGCTCCCGCGTGCTCCTCGTCATCCCCAAAAAGCTCGCGTACGGCGACGCCGGCCAGGGCGAAGCCAAGGGCGACCTGGTGTTCGTCGTGGACATCCTCGGCGCCAAGTAAATTTTCCACAGCAGTTCCCCTACCAAGCAGAAGGAGCAACCATGTCATTTGGTCAGCGAGACCTCGACCGCCAGAAGCCGGAAATCGACTTCCCTGAAGGCCCGGTGCCCACTGATCTCGTGATCAAGGACCTCATCGAAGGCGACGGCCCCGAGGCAAAGGCCGGCGACACCGTCTCGACCCACTACGTCGGCGTTGCCTGGTCCACTGGTGAAGAGTTTGACGCCTCATGGGGCCGCGGCGCTCCGCTGGACTTCCGGGTCGGCGTCGGGCAGGTCATCCAGGGCTGGGACCAGGGCCTGCTCGGCATGAAGGTCGGCGGCCGCCGCCGGCTCGAGATCCCCGCGGAACTCGCCTACGGGTCACGCGGTGCCGGCGGAGCCATCGGCCCCAACGAAGCCCTGATCTTCGTTGTGGACCTCGTGGGCGTCCGCTAACCCCAAGGACTGCTCCTGCCCGCCCAGCGCCACCGGACACTGCGGCGGCGCCACGGGAGAGCGCGGTAACAATCGGAATGAATTTCCGCTTTGTTGCCGCGCTTTCGCATTTTTCCCGGAACAGCTTTAGTAACGTGATGAGGGTGTCCGCCATACGTACTGAACGCCTGCTGAACCTCCTGATCGCCCTCCTGAACTCCAGGTACGGGCTGCGCCGCAGCGAGCTTCGGGACAAGATCTACTCCACCAGCGCGGCCAGTGACGCCGCTTTTAGCCGGATGTTCGAGCGGGACAAGAACGATCTGCGGGACTTTGGTTTCGAGGTCGAAACAGTGACGGACCTCGGCTGGAGCTCCGACGATCCCGCCACCACACGGTACCGGATCGGTAAGGAATCGAACCGCTTACCTGACGTGGAGCTTACGCCCGACGAATGGACCGTACTGCTGCTGGCCTCCCAGCTGTGGGAGCAGGCGGCACTCGGCCCGGCCGCCACAAATGCCATGCGCAAGCTTCAGGCGTCCAGCGGCCTGGCTGACGTGGAACTGCCCGCCGGCGTGCAGCCCCGGATCAAGCCCGCCGGCCAGGCCTTCGAGGACCTTGTGGCCGCGATGCACGCCCAGCACCCCGTCCGTTTCCGCTACCTCGCGGGCAGCACCCGCAGGGAAGAGGAGCGGGTGGTCGAGCCCTGGGGCCTGGGCAGCCGATTCGGCCAGTGGTACCTCGTGGGTCACGACCGGGGCCGTAATGCGCAGCGGTACTTCCGGCTGTCGCGCTTCACGTCGGCGGTTTCAGTGCTGGCGAAGGAGACTTTCACGCCGCCGGTCGGCTTCAACGTCCGCGCAGAACTCGACAGCCTCCCGGAGCTGCCGCTCCGGTCCGCCGTCGTGGATGTCCGGGAGGACCGGCTGCTGGGACTGCGGAAGCGGTCCGAACCCGTCGCTTCGGGCCATCCGGAAGGGAGGCCCGACGACGGCTGGGACCGCCTGGCGGTTCCCTACCGGGACGCTGAGCTGCTGGGGGAGGAACTTGCATCTTATGGTCCGAACGCCAAGGTCGTGGAGCCCAAAGAGATTGCCGATGCGGTGCAGCGCCGCCTCACGGGTGCCGCCGCCTTCCTGGCCGCTCCGTTGCACTCCTATGCGTTCTCCGACGGGACACCAGGAAAGCGCGCCCGCAAGCGGACCTCCGAAGACCAGCTGAAGCGCATGCTCCAGCTCGTGCCGTTTCTCGTCCACAACCAGGGGCTTCACATTCAGGACGTGGCGGACCAGTTCGGGATAACACGCAAGGAACTCGAAAATGACCTGCTGATCCTCATCTGCTCAGGACTTCCGCAGGGCTATCCCGACGAACTGCTCGACATCCAATGGGAGGACGACCACGTCTTCATCACCCAGTCCTTGGAACTGAACCGCCCGGTCCGATTCACCGTGGACGAGGCCTGTGCCCTGCTGACCGGGCTGGAGACACTCAACGGTTTGCCTGAGCTCGCCGAGGGAAGCGCCCTGGAGTCCGTCACGCTCAAGCTCATGGCGGCTGCAGGGGAGGAAGGACTCCGTGCCGGCGCGCTCTCCGGGCCGGAGGTGGGGCCCGACAATACCGTCAACCTCGAAATGATCCGCAGCGCAATTTCCTCCGGGTCGCAGCTTCACCTTGTCTACCTCTCGGCCCAGAAGGATTCGCTTTCGGAGCGAGACGTCGACCCACTCCGGCTCTACTCCATGGACAACACCTGGTATTTCGAGGCGTACTGCCACTCGGCTGCCGGCCTCCGGAACTTCAGGCTGGACCGGATAGAAGATCTCAAACCGAACGGAAAGCCGGTCTCATCGCCGGTCAAACCCGACGGCGGGTTCCCGGCAAAGCTGTTCACGCCCAACGACGACGACACCCTGGTGACCGTTCAGCTCACCGGGCGGGGTGTCGGGCTCGCGGACGACTACTACGCGGAGCGGACGGCGGTGCTGCCTGACGGCGGACTGGTCGCCGAAATAAGGTTCGGAAGCACGTCATGGCTGCCGATGTTCGTGGCCCAGCACGGCGGAGCCGTGCGGATTCTCGAGCCGGCCGTGCTGGCGGAGGCGTCGCGGGACTGGATCGACGCGGCCCTGGCCCAGTACGCCAGCTAGACTACTCAGCATGCCTTGGTGGTCCTGGATCCTGATCTGGATTGCGCTGATAGCGCTTTCCCTGCTGTTCTACGTGCTCATGGGGATCCGGCTGTTCCGGAAGTTCATGGCGACCGCAAAGGAACTCGGTGCTGCCGGGGACAAGCTGGGGCGCCTGGCTGACCCGGGCAGCTTGACTGATCCGGGCATCCTGACTGATCCGGATCCCGAGACAGGCGATTCCGACGGCGCACGCCCCCAGATGCCGCACATCGTGCCTGGCGCTGCCGTATTTGCCTCGCCGCGCCACGTGCGGGAGGAATACCACGCCTCCAAATCGGCCCGGGTGGAAGCGCGGCGCCGGCGCCGGATCCGGCGCAAGGCCGAACGGGGACAGCCCCAGACGCTGCGCGACATCGAATTCAGATAGACATAGGATGTATCTAAACGAAAGGACCACCCTGTCATGAGGCTTGAAGGCTGGCATCTCATCATCATCATCGTTCTGGCTTTGGTGCTTTTCGCCGCACCGAAACTTCCTGGCATGGCCAGGAGCCTCGGCCAGTCGATGCGCATTTTTAAGTCGGAAGTCCGTGAAATGAAGAAGGACGGCGCGGCTGATGCCAAGGACGGTTCAGACCCGGTTGAAGGCAAGGTCGTGAACCACCCGCGTACCGCCGCCCCGGAGAACCATTCCACAGACGGCAACGACGTTCCGCCCCCGAACCGCGCCTAAGCCCGCATGGCAGTAACCATGGGTCGGCGATCCAATCCTGAGGGACGGATGGCCCTCCTCGACCATCTGAAAGAGCTCAGGAACCGTCTGTTCAAGTCCGCCATCGCGGTTGTCCTGGCAACTGTCGCGGGGTTCATGGTCTATCAGCCCATGCTCGCGGCCCTGATCAAGCCAATCCGGGATCTGAACGAAAACGAGGGCCGTCAGGCGTCCCTCAATTTCGACGGCGTGGCCAGCTCGTTTGACCTCATGATCCAGGTCTCCGTCTTCCTGGGCCTGATCCTAGCCAGCCCCGTCTGGCTGTACCAGCTGTGGGCTTTTATCGTTCCCGGACTCCACAAGAAGGAGCGGCGCCTGGCGCTGTCGTTCGTTGCGGCCGCCGTGCCGCTGTTCGTTGGTGGCGTCACGCTGGCGTGGTTGGTCCTGCCGAACGCTGTGCGGGTACTGACCGATTTCACGCCGGCGGGCGGATCAAATTTCATTAGCGCCCAGGTGTACCTGTCGTTTGTTTTGCGGCTGCTGCTTGCGTTCGGCATTGCCTTCCTGCTGCCGGTTGTCCTGTTCGGGCTGAATCTGGCGGGCATCCTGAAGGGGCAGCAACTCGTCAAAAGCTGGCGCATCACCGTCTTTCTCGTGTGCCTTTTCGCCGCCATGGCTGCACCCGGGGCTGACGCCATGAGCATGTTCTATCTCGCCGGGCCCATGCTGCTGTTGTTCTTCGCCGCCATCGGCCTCTGCCTCCTCAACGACCGCCGCCGCGACCGCCGGGCCGCCAAGCAGGCAGCTGAGACCGAGGCCACTGCAGATATTGCGACTCCGGACAGTGAGCTGAGGAATCTCTAGCGCCCGCCCCGCTAGGCTTGAGGCATGTCCACATCATCGGATTCAATGTCGCCGGCTGAACGTTACAGAGCCAGCGCCGAACGGATCGCCGAATCCAAAACGGACCTCGGGGCGTTCGTCCGCACCCTTGAGTTTGAGCTGGACGACTTCCAGCGCCAGGCGTGCCGGTCGCTCCAGGAGGGCCGGGGCGTGCTGGTGGCCGCACCCACCGGCGCGGGCAAGACGATCGTGGGCGAGTTCGCCATCTACCTGGCCCTGCAGCGGGGGCTGAAGGCCTTCTACACCACCCCCATCAAGGCGCTCAGCAACCAGAAGTACACGGAGCTCGCGGACAAATACGGCCCGGCCAATGTGGGCCTGCTGACCGGGGACACCAGCATCAACGGCGAAGCACCCGTAGTGGTGATGACTACCGAGGTCCTGCGGAACATGCTGTACTCCGACTCCGCCTCCCTTGACGACCTTGGCTTCGTGGTCATGGATGAGGTCCATTACCTCGCAGACCGCTTCCGGGGTGCCGTCTGGGAGGAAGTCATCATCCATCTCCCCAGCGAGGTCCAGGTGGCCTCGCTGAGCGCCACCGTCTCCAACGCCGAGGAATTCGGTGCATGGCTGGACACTGTCAGGGGCGACACGGATGTCATCGTGTCCGAGCACCGTCCCGTACCGCTGTACCAGCACGTGATGGTGGGCAGGGAAATAGTCGACCTGTTTGCCGGAGAAACCACCTTCGATGAAATAGCTCCAGCAGGCAATCCCGCCACCATCTCTGCCGTGCCCGCAGCGCCTTCCCCCGACGACGCCGGCCGGCGTGGCTTCGAAGTCAACCCTGAGCTGCTGAGGCTTTCCAGGGAGGAAAGCCAGTTGAACTTCCAGGGCCGCTTCGGCCATGGCGGCCGCAGCCAGCGGCGGCAGCAGCGCCAGCGCAACGGCGACAGGCCCCAGCAGGAGACCAGAACTGCCGTGCGCAGGGCCAGCAGGCCGCAGGTGATAGCCAGCCTGGACCGGCAGGACCTGCTGCCCGCCATCACGTTCATCTTCTCCCGGGCCGGTTGCGATGCGGCGGTGACCCAGTGTGTATCGGCCGGGCTGTGGCTCACCACCGAGAAGGAACAGCGGATCATCGCCCAGCGCGTCGACGAGGCAGGGCAGGACATCCCGTCCGACGATCTTGAAGTGCTCGGGTTTTGGAACTGGCGCGACGGGCTGCTTCGGGGCATCGCCGCCCACCACGCCGGAATGCTGCCCACCTTCAAGGAAGTCGTCGAAAAGCTGTTTGCCGACGGCCTGGTCAAGGCTGTCTTCGCCACCGAAACCCTGGCCCTTGGCATTAACATGCCGGCACGCTGCGTGGTGCTTGAGAAGCTCGACAAATTCAACGGCGAAGCGCATGTCGACATTACGGCAGGGGAATACACCCAGCTCACCGGCCGGGCAGGCCGCCGCGGCATCGACGTCGAAGGCCACGCCGTGGTCTTGTGGCAGCCGGGGACCGATCCGGCGGCAGTCGCCGGCCTCGCGTCCAGGCGCACCTATCCGCTGAACTCCAGCTTCCGGCCCACCTACAACATGAGCATCAACCTCTTGGCGCAATTTGGCCGGGCGCGGGCCCGGGAAATCCTTGAATCCTCGTTCGCCCAGTTCCAGGCTGACCGCTCAGTGGTGGGCCTGGCCAAGCAGGTGCGCAGTCGGGAGGAATCGCTAGCAGGGTACGCCAAGTCCATGACCTGCCACCTCGGCGACTTCACCGAGTACGCCCGGCTCCGGCGCGAACTGTCCGACGCTGAAAACTTCACCTCACGCACGAAGTCCAGGGCGCGGAAGTCGCTCAACGAGGATTCACTCAGCCGCCTCCTGCCTGGCGATGTGGTGGACGTCCCGGGCGGCCGTGCCCCCGGTTACGCGGTGGTGCTGAGCTCGGACCACAGCTCGCGCGAACCGCGACCGGCCGTGCTCACCATCGAAAACCAGCTGCGCCGAATAGGAATCGACGATCTTGAAGGACCTATCTCCCCGCTGACCCGGATCAGGATCCCCAAGTCCTTCAACGCCAAGGTCCCCAAATCCCGGCGTGATCTGGCCTCTTCCGTCCGCAATGCGCTGCGGGAGAACCGTCCGCCCACTCCCGGCAACCCGCGGAACACCGACTTCGGGCTCGGTGCCGGCTCTCCCAATCAGGAAAAGAAGATTGCTGAACTTCGGCGTGCCTTGCGCGCGCACCCCTGTCACGGCTGCAGCGAACGCGAGGACCACGCCCGGTGGTCCGAACGATGGTGGAAACTGCGCAAGGAGACCGACGGGCTGGTCCGCCAGATCCAGGGCCGCACCAACACCATCGCCAAGACCTTTGACCGCGTCTGCGACGTCCTGTCCGCCTACGGATACCTGGAAACGCCGGAACCGGGCAAGCACAGAATCAGCATTGACGGCCAGCGCCTGCGCAGGATCTACGGCGAGAAGGACCTGCTGATTTCGCAGGCTCTGCGCCAAGGCGCCTTTGACGACCTCGATGCCGTGGAGGTCGCTGCCCTTGCCAGCGTGCTGGTTTACCAGGCGAAGCGCGAGGACCGCGGCCTGCGTCCGCGCATGCCCAGCGTTTCGCTGGAGACAGCCGTGGACATTGTGGTCCGTGAATGGTCGGCGCTGGAGGACGTGGAGGAACAGAACAAGCTGCCCCTCACCGGCGAGCCGGAGCTGGGACTCGTCTGGCCGATCTACAAGTGGGCCCGAGGCCGGCATCTCCAGGAAGTGCTCAACGGCACCGAACTGGCCGCCGGGGACTTCGTCCGCTGGGTCAAGCAGGTAATCGACCTGCTCGACCAGCTGGCCAAGATTCCCGGGCTGGATCCGCGGCTTGCCAGGCTGTGCAGCGAAGCCATCAAATCTGTCCGCCGGGGCGTCGTGGCATATTCCATGGTGGTCTGAGCCCCCTGGGCTGAAACCCACGGTGATCCGTGGGGCCGGATCCCCAGCGCCTGACCCGCGCGGCACCGCCAGCGCAAGAACGAACAAGGAGTTCCATCCCTCATGACAGACGCAACGACCCGCGGC
Source organism: Arthrobacter sp. ISL-28 (assembly GCF_018613875.1). GTDB lineage: Bacteria > Actinomycetota > Actinomycetes > Actinomycetales > Micrococcaceae > Arthrobacter. The sequence continues at coordinate 69,882 of NZ_JAGGPJ010000017.1, forward strand.
AACGCCAGTCCCCGCCCGTCGGCAGTGACGCTGTACCGCAACGGCTCCGTCTACACCGCCGCGGATCCGTTCGCCACAGCCATGCTGGTCGACGGCGGCACCGTCGCATGGGTGGGGTCGGAGCAGGCCGCAACGTCGATCGCTGACAGTTCCATGGAAGTCATCGACCTCCGCGGAGCTCTGCTGGCGCCGGGGTTCGTCGACTCCCATGTACACCTGACGGAGACCGGCGTTGCGCTCGAAACGCTGCAGCTGGGTGGGGTCCGTTCCGCACGGGAGCTCCTGCAGGCTGTTGAGGGGGCGGCAGTGGCCGCCGGCCCTGTCCTGGGCCATGGCTGGGACGAGTCACTGTGGGAAGATCCAGCGCTCCCGGCGCCGGGCGAACTGGAGCGGGCCGCCGGGGGGCGGCCCGTCTACCTGTCCCGTGTGGACGCCCATTCTGCGCTCATTTCGCCCTCACTTGCCGCCACGGCACGGCTCGAAGAACTGGATGGCTTCGCCGCAAGCGGACACGTCACGCGGCAGGCCCACAGCGCGGCCCGGAAGGCGGCCCGGAACCTCCCGGCGGCAGCCCTGCAACGGTATCAGCGGCGGGCTCTGGCAGAAGCTGCCGCGAACGGTTATGTCGCGCTGGCGGAAATGGGTGCACCCCACATCGGAAGCGTGCTCGATCTGCAGCTCGCCGCCGGCTGGAATGCCGGAAGGGAGTCAGGCACCACGCTGCCGGAGGTTCTGCCCTATTGGGGGCAGCTGACGACGTCGGTGGACGAAGCGGAGGCACTGCTCGCCGAGCTGGGAGTTCCCGTCCACGGCCTGGCGGGTGATCTGAACATCGACGGTTCGATCGGCTCGCGTACTGCCTCCCTCCGGGAACCATACGCTGACGCAGCGGGGGAGAAGGGGACCACATATCTCTCCACGGACGAGGCGGCGGCCCATCTGGCTGCCTGCTCGATGCTCGGCATCCAAGGGGGTTTCCACGTCATCGGTGATGCAGGCCTCGATGCCGCTTTGGACGCGCTGGAGCAGGCTGCGGCCGAAGTGGGAGCGCAGCGGATCCGCGCCGCAGGGCACCGTTTTGAACACGTGGAAATGGCTGATGCTGAGGCAATCGCCAGGCTCGCCAAGTATTCCGTCACGGTGAGCGCCCAGCCCGCCTTCGACGCTGCCTGGGGCGGCCCGGGGCGGCTCTACGAACAGCGGCTCGGCGCCAGGAGCCAGCACCTGAACCCTTTCGCTTCCTTCTACGCGGCAGGCGTTCCCGTCTGCTTCGGCAGCGACAGCCCGGTGACGCCGCTGCGTCCGTGGGCCACGGTGAGGGCATGCCTGGAGCACAGCAACCCTGCCCAACGGATCTCCGCACGGGCGGCTTTCCTTGGCCATACCCGCGCCGGTTGGCGGGCCGCCAAACATGTCAACCCGATGGCAGGGCAGCTGGTGCCGGGTGCGCCAGCCACATTTGCTGTCTGGGACGTCGAGGAGCTCATGGTCCAGGTGGCCGACGGCAGGGTCCAGTCCTGGAGCACCGATCCGAGGGCGCGTACACCCCTGCTTCCGGCCCTTGACACCGGTACCGATCCGCACTGCCTCCAGACCGTGCGGAACGGGCAGGAACTGTTTTCAGCAGAGTCCCTCCGCGGCTGACGTCCGGGCAGTGGCGGTGCCGCAACAAACCGTCGCAACAAACCCCGCAACGGCGTGAATTTGCGGCGGCGTGGCCCTCTTGAATCCGGCTCTGACCTGCGGCGATACGTGAAAGAGCAGGTCAGGTGCCGGTTGACAGGGCATCGGTGGTCCGTAGCATTGAGGGTCAACGGACGGACGCATTTGGAGCGGTGTCTGTCTGGCCACTATCGAGACGATCGGACCGCAGAAGCCGCCCGGCGACATGCGGCAGTGGCATTCCGTGGGCGGGTCCGTAGCGCAGCAGAAAACAGTTCCCGTACCGGCGTCGTGTATTCCGGAACTGGCCCGAGGCGCATGGACCCGCCCGTGGCGTAGCTGGCCTTCTCCCGAAAACGAAGCGTGGCGGTGCATCCTGGGGCGTGCATCCTGGACTGGCTCGAGTTAGGGGAGAAGGACGGGCGGAAAACCGGGCGGCGGAACGCCCTTATAATGGAGAGTTGCGCTTTGCGAGTCGGCGGTCCCGCCGCACTCCACGCGTACTGACCGCTCCCATCCAGGAAAGGCCTCCCTGTGCGTGTCCTCACCATCATTCCCACCTACAACGAGCTGGAGTCGCTCCCCATCACGCTGGGACGCCTGCGTGCGGCGGTGCCGGCATCCGACGTCCTCGTTGTGGACGACAACAGCCCGGACGGGACTGGACAGCTGGCGGACAGCATTGCTGCCGAAGACAATCAGGTCCATGTCCTCCACCGCAAGGGCAAGGAAGGGCTCGGAGCCGCCTACATCGCCGGTTTCAAGTGGGGGCTCGCTGCCGGCTACGACGTCCTTGTCGAAATGGATGCGGATGGATCGCACCAGCCCGAGCAGCTGCCACAGCTGCTCGACGCCGTGGACCAGGGTGCAGACCTTGCAATGGGTTCACGTTGGGTACGCGGCGGAAGCGTCGTGAACTGGCCCCTGTACCGGCAGGCGATTTCCCGGATCGGCAGCACGTATTCCCGCATCATGCTGGGCGTCAACATCAAGGACGTAACGGGCGGTTACCGTGCCTTCCGCCGCACAACGCTGGAGAAGCTGAACCTCGACCAGGTTGAGTCGGTGGGCTATGGCTTCCAGGTGGACCTGGCGTGGCGGGTCGCCAAAATGGACCTGAAGATTGTGGAGTGCCCCATCACGTTCGTGGAACGAGAACTGGGAGCCTCCAAGATGAGCGGACACATCGTGGTCGAAGCCATGATCAACGTAACGAAGTGGGGCCTGACGGCCCGCTGGAACAAACTCACGGGCAAGACGCCGGTGGGCAGCCGGAGCTAGCCGCTCCTCGGGGCTGGCCCGGCACAGTTCCGCCGGCAAAGCAAAAGGCCGGATCCGCTGCATGTGCGCAGCGGATCCGGCCTTTCGGCGATTAACCCGGGCGGTTAGGCCGAGCGCCTTTCGCCACGACGTTCGCGCAGAATGGTGAGGCGGTCTTCGAGGATCTGCTCAAGCTCGGGAAGCGAGCGGCGTTCCAGCAGCATGTCCCAGTGTGTACGGACAGCCTTTTCATTGCTGATGTCCGGGCGTTCGCCATCAACGAGCAGCGCTTCCTTGCCGGTCTTGGAAACCCATACAGGGGGAATTTCGGCTTCGGACGAGAAGGTTACGAAGACCTGTTCGCCGTCCTCACACCGGTACTCAACCCGCTGACGCGGAGCCGGCTCCACGCCGGATTCGGTCTCCATGCTTTGGGCGCCAAGACGCATGCCCCGCAGGCTGCGATCGCTCATGATTTCTCCCTCTGGTCGGTTCGCGGAGCGGACTCCGCGCTAGCCGGAGGTTTCAAAGCTGCCTCCGGACTACGTTGTGCTCTACGTAGCATCACTAAATGGAACGCTTTGCCAAGCAATGTTGTTCCGACCGGAGTGATCCGACCGGACAAATATCCTATTATACGGCCTTGCTGCGCCCACGGCAATCGCTGGCAGGACGCGAAGGAGGGAGGCCCGCCAGGCGGCGTGCCTCCCTCAGGTCCTGCATTCTACGTTGCCGGCTGTTTGTCCTCGTCCTCAGCCGGGCCGAACAGGTCACTTGAGCGCACGTCTGCATTCGTTCCGCCCAGCGCGTTGCCGATTCCCTTCAGCGCTTCGCCCACCTCACTCGGAATGATCCAGAGTTTGTTGGACGAGCCTTCGGCAAGTTTGGGAAGCGTCTGCAGGTACTGGTAGGCGAGGAGCTTCTGGTCCGGATTGCCCTTGTGGATGGCATCGAACACCTTTTGGATCGCCTGGGCCTCGCCGTCGGCACGAAGGATGGCCGCCTTGGCGTCACCCTCAGCCTTGAGGATCGCCGCCTGGCGCTGGCCTTCGGCGGTCAGGATGGCAGACTGCTTGGTGCCCTCGGCTGTCAGGATCGCGGCGCGGCGGTCACGTTCAGCCCTCATCTGCTTTTCCATCGAATCCTGAATGGAGTGGGGCGGGTCGATCGCCTTCAGCTCCACGCGGGATACCCGGATGCCCCAGCGGCCGGTGGCCTCGTCCAGCACGCCGCGGAGCTGGCCGTTGATCTGATCACGTGATGTCAGCGCCTCTTCCAGGTTCAATCCGCCCACCACATTGCGGAGCGTGGTAGTGGTGAGCTGTTCCACGGCCTGGATGTAATTGGCGATTTCGTAGGTGGCAGCGCGGGGGTCGGTGACCTGGAAGTAGACCACCGTGTCAATGGACACCACGAGGTTGTCCTCGGTGATCACAGGCTGCGGCGGGAACGAGACAACCTGCTCGCGAAGATCGAGCAACGGCAGCAGCCGGTCAATGAACGGGATCAGGATGGTCAGGCCAGGGTTGAGGGTCCGCTGGTACTTGCCGAGACGTTCAACCACGCCGGCCCGGGCTTGCGGAACGATCCGCACTGAACGAACCAGCACGATGACGACAAAGACGATCAGGACCAGCATCACGATGGTGACGGCGAATCCTCCTGGACTGTCCATACTTCTCCTTTATTCCCCAATTTTTCAGTGAAGCTGTGGCTTGGCGGCTCAGCCGCCGTATCCGCTGCCCCTCGCGGCAGCGGAAATCTTGGTGTTCCCGGACTTACTGGATGGCTGTCTCCGACTGCGGTGCCACGACCGCCGTCGCGCCTTCAATGGCAGCGACGATCACCCGCTGGCCTTCCGGCAGGATTCCCGAATCGGAGCGGGCGCTCCAGATGTCGCCGCCAATCTTGACCCGGCCGCCGGTAGAGGACACGGCCTCCATGACAAGCGCTGTTTCGCCGATCAGACGGTCAACATTCGTGCGCTTTTCAGCTGGCCCTTTATGAAGGTGCTTGAGGGTGATGGGGCGGACGAAGGCGATCATCAGCAGGGATACGACGCAGAAGACGACGCTTTGAAGCCACAGGTCGGCGCCGGCGAAGTCGGCCACCAATGCCGCCAGGGCGCCGCCGCCAAGCATGATGAAGAAGAGATCGAGGGTCAGCATCTCCACGGCTGCGAACGCGAGGAAGAGCGTGAGCCAGAGCGCCCACCAGTTTTCGCCGATCCATTCAAACATTCGATTCCCCCTTGATCCCGGGGGCTGCGGGGCAGACCCTCAGTGACTTTCTTCCATCCTAGACCGAAGCAGCACTGCCGGGCAGGTGGCCGGTATCCCGTGCCGGAACGTGGCCAAGCCGTTACTTGATGGCCGCCAGGCGGGGGAGGAAGACGCTGAAGGCCGGCCAGTTTCGCCGCGAGTTCGGTGCGGCCGGTGTGGTGCCCGGCAGGACCCATGAGGGCCAGGTTGGCCACATCGTCAGGCGAGAGCTGGAGATCAAGGTGAAGATCCTCGGTGGACAGCAGTTCAAAGTGGTCCCCAAGCCCTTCGGCCAGCCGCTCGTCCTTGGCGGGCTCTATCCCCAGCATTCCGGTCCGGCCGGCGATCTCCCCAAGATGCCCCTGCCGGGGCGTCACCACGACCAGGCGGCCGGACGGTTTGAGGACGCGGGAAAATTCGGCAGCGTTCCGCGGCGCGAACACGACAGTCACGACGTCGATGGAGGCGTCCGCCACCGGGAAGGGCTGCCACACGTCACTGACGAGGTTCACCGCTTCGGGGTTCAGCCGCGCAGCCCGCCGGAGGGCGAACTTTGAGATGTCCAGCCCGACGGCGGCGACCGGAGCGTCAGCGCCAAGCGTGTCGAGGATCGCCCGCAGGTAGTGGCCTGTTCCGGTGCCGGAATCAAGCACTGCAGGATCCGCGTCCTGCAGTGCTGGCTGGGCGGCAGCAGCCACCGCCGCTGCCAGCGGCCGGTAGTGTCCGGCGTCGAGGAACGCGGTGCGGGCCGCCACCATGTCGGCGGTGTCCGCCGCGAAGGCGGTTCCCTTGCCCACCAGCAGATTGAAGTAGCCCTGCTTGGCGGCGTCAAAGCTGTGTCCGCTTCGGCAGACCAGGGCACGGCTTCGGGTTGCCCTGGCGGCGTCCCTCTCACCGGCGGCATCTCCCTGAACGGTATCTCCCTGAACAGTATCTCCCTGAACAGGGAGGGGCAGGAGACTGTTCCGGCAGACAGGACAGACCAGGGACGGCAGGCGGAAAGGCATATGGACCATCCTAGGGCCGTCGATCGGCCGGGCCAGAACAACCGCCGCGGTACGTGATTCGCCGGACGGGAAGCAGCGGCAAAAGAATTCGTTCACACGCCACGGGGGAGCAGCTAGGCTCACGTGGGTGAAGCCTGAACACCTGCCACTGCTCAAGTCCGTCTCCGCCCCCGCAGTCCACCCCGACGGCACCCGAGCCATTGTGTCGGTCACCCGTCCCGACTTCGACGCCGACGCCTACGTAGGCCAGCTGTGGAACGTTCCGCAGGATCCCGAAAAGGCGGCACGGCGCCTGACACGCGGGTTCCGGGACACTGCTCCGGCCATTTCGCCCGACGGCCGGGTTCTCGCCTTCCTGCGGTCAGCCCCTGGCGGGAAACCGCAGCTGCATGTTGTGGAGGCCGCAGGTGGCGAGCCCCGGCCCCTTACGGACAGATCGCTCGGGGTGTCCTCCTTTGCCTGGTCCCCGGACTCGCAACGGATCGTTTTTGGCTCAAGGGAGCCTGAGGACGGCCGGTACGGCACCACGGAGGGTGTAGGCGCCGGCGGCGAAGATGCCCGACTTATCACTAGCTTCAAATACAGGATGAACGGCGTGGGCTATATCCAGGACAAGCCGCTCCAGCTATTCATCCTGGACGTTCCGGGCCTGGGCGAGGAGCCCCCGGTTCCGCCTGCCGGGCGGGCACTTCGGGAGGCACTCCGGGACCAGGCACTTCGGAACCAGGTACCCGGCGATCCTGCGCTGAGGGGCGGCGGGGGTTTGCCCGGGGCGTCCGGCGGCAGCGCGGCAGCCGTCCCGGGACTTCCTCAAGCAAGGCAGCTCACCACGGGGGCAGCGGACCACACCGGTGAATCCTTCAGCAGCGACGGCACCGCCGTGTACTTCGTGGCTGAACTGCACGATACGAGCGACCAGGACCTGGTCAGCGGAATCTACCGGGTTTCTGCCGGCGGCGGAGAACCAGTGGCTGTCAAGGCGCCCAATGTGGGCCTCCAGACCGTTCTTCACGTCCGCGAATCGCAGGACGGAAAGTGGCTGTTTTTCGCCGCCCAGGACCTCGGCAGCTCTGGCCGCGATTTCGTCGCGAAGAACACGGTGCTGCACATCATGCCGGCCGCGGGCGGAGATGCCCGGGTACTCAGCGACGCCGAGAACATGGACATTGCCGGCCCGGGCGCCCGGATCGAGCTCCGCGGCAGCGACAGCGCCCTCGTGCTGAACAACGCCCAGGGCACCGTGGAACTGCTCGAATTCAGCGCCACCGGCAGCCACGCCCTCCTGGTCCACGGCGACAGGGTGGTGACGGGAGCGGGCGCGGCCGGCGGTTCCGTGTTCATCACCTTCACGGACTGCGCCACGGCAGGCGATGTCGCCTGTCTCGACCACGGCCAGCTGCGGCTGTTGACGGATTTTTCGGCTGCCCTCCGCACGGAAGCGGGCATCATTGAACCCCGGGAGCTGGTCGTCCCGTCGCCCGACGGCTACGAGGTGCACGGGTGGGTGCTGATGCCGCCGGGCAGGGGCCCCCATCCTGTGCTGCTCAACATCCACGGCGGACCTTTCTCCCAATACACGGTGGCACTCTTTGACGAAGGGCAGGTCGACGCGGAGGCCGGCTACGCGGTGGTCATGTGTAACCCCCGCGGCTCGTCAGGCTACGGGCAGGCCCACGGCAGGGCCATCAAGGAGCGGATGGGCACCGTGGACATGCAGGATGTGCTCGCTTTCCTGGACGGGGCACTCGAAAAATTCTCCTCGCTCGACTCGGGCTCCCTGGGAATCATGGGCGGGTCGTACGGCGGATATCTCACGGCGTGGATCATCAGCCAGGACCGCCGCTTCAAAGCAGCCATTGTTGAGCGCGGTTTCCTCGATCCGGTCAGTTTTACCGGATCATCCGACATTGGCTGGTTCTTCGGGGGCGAGTACACCGGGCCCCTTCCGGAGCAAATGGCGGCCCAAAGCCCCATGGCCACGATTTCCGGCGTCCGGACGCCCACCCTGGTCATCCATAGCGAGGACGATCTGCGCTGCCCGGTGGAACAGGGCCAGCGGTACTTTACCGCTCTCAAGCAGCAGGGCGTGGATGCGGCGTTCCTGGTCTTTCCGGGAGAAGACCATGAACTGTCCAGGTCCGGCACGCCCCACCACCGCCGCCAGCGCTTTGAACACATCTTGGCGTGGTGGGCACGGTACCTTCCGATGCCAAACAACCATGCGGCGGGAGAGAGTGCGGCGGGAGATCCGGGCTCGGGGGACTGACAGTTCAGGAGGTGGTGCCCGTCAGGAACCCGAGCTCCTGGCGTGCGCGGCCGATTCCTGCTTCCGCCCAGCGCGCCGCATATTCGTCATTGGTGCTCAGGGAGCGGATCTCGGCCCTGTCGATGTACAGCGTGCCCTGGAGGTGGTCCGTTTCGTGCTGGACGATCCGTGCCTGCCAGCCGCTAAAGTCCCGGCTTGCCGGATCTCCCGATAGCGTCAGGTATTCCAGCCGGACGCTCTCCGGGCGCTCCACCACGGCCTGCAGGCCGGACAGGGAGAGGCAGCCTTCGAAGAAGGCCGCTGTCCGGATTCCCAGCGGCGAGTAGGACGGGTTGAGGACAGCGAGGAATTCGAGCGGCATGCGGGCCCGTGCCGCCGCGATGTCGTCGTCGATTTCAAACTGGTCTTCGAGGACGGCCAGCTGAAGCGGAATCCCGAGCTGAGGTGCTGCCAGCCCGACACCGGGAGCCGCGTGCATGACCTTCCGCATCAGCTCAACCAACTCGTGGAGTTCCCTCGCGCTCAACTGCCCCTCGAAAGGAGCGGAATGCTGCCTCAGCACCGGATTGCCTGCCTGAACGATGGGGGGCAGGGTGTCCATCGCGAGCAGCGCCTGCACGGTCTCCCGGATTTGGTCAGGAGTCCAGGACGTGGGCGGAGATGCGTGGCTCATGGAGACAGCCTAATGCGGTCATTGCATGGTGAACCGCTTGGCCACCAGCGTATTGAGCGCCGGCGCTGCCGCAATCCCGGCAATGGCTGCGTTCCTCGTTCGCAGCAGTCCGGCCGGGAGGGGCCTGCCCAGCGCCATGTTCACCTCGGCCTGGCGTTTCGCCGCCGCCGCGGCCCGGCGCCGGAACGCCTCAAACCGTCGGAGTTCGGTCCCCGTTGGGCATCCCCGCAACGCGGCCAGGATAATGGGCAACAGAGCTTCTGCGTCCAGCCAGCCAAGGTTCATGCCCTGTCCGCCAATCGGGCTGATCTCGTGTGCAGCGTCACCGATGAGGGCAACCCTTCCGGCCACCATGCGCGTGGCCAGTCGGGAGCGCACGCCGAAGCTGCTGAGCATGCTGTTGCCGGCGGCATCCACGGCAATCCCGGTCCTCGCCCCAACGAGGCCGGCCAGCAGAGGCGCGTCGGGCCTGCTGGGCGGTCCGGACAGCCTCACGACCCAGCGGCGCACCCCGGCCGGGAGGGGAAAAGATTCAACGATCCCGCCGGCTTCGAGAAACAGGGCGGCATCCTCGCCGTACGGGCTGGATTCGGGAAAATCACCCATCAGGTAGTGGTCGGGATAGCGCTTTTCCGGTGCCGGCACCCCTAGCAGCCGGCGCACGGTGGAATTGGCGCCGTCAGCGCCCACTGCGATGGGAGCGGCAAAGCTTTGCCGGGTACCGGCAATGGTGACGCCCACCGTAACCCGGCCGCCGTCGTCGTGCATGTCCGTCACCTCGGCACCGCGAAGCAGCGCACCGCCGTCCAGCTGCAGCAGCCGTGACTCCAGGACGGTCTCGGTGACGGGCTGGGGGACGGCCAGCACAAACGGGTAGCGCTCCGACACGGGCGCGAACGGCATCTGCGCGATTTCGCGACCGGCCGAGACGGCGTGGCCATGGCGGATGCGGACGCCGCGGGCGATCAGGTTGTCGGCGGCGCCGATGCGCTCCAGCGCAGCCAGGGCCGGGGGATGAATGCCGATGGCCCTGGTATGGCCGTTTCGGCCCGTCCGCTTCTCGAGGATCCGGACGGCCACACCGTGCTGCAGCAGCAGCGCGGCAAGATACAGGCCCACCGGCCCGCCGCCAATGATCAGGACGTCAGTCACGGCCCTGGTCCCGACGGTAGGTGAGCAGGCAGTGGAAGGGGGAGTGGGGTTCCGCTGTCCAGCCGGAAGGGGCGACGGCGGCAAGTTCCGTTACGGTATAGCTGCGCCTGATGGAGGTCAGGCCGTCGCGGCGGATGTAGGAGCCGGTCAGCGGCAGCGCGCCCGCGGAGAACAGAGCGTAGGCGAGGGCACTGCGGCGCAGGTCGTTGTGGAGGGCGAGCCGGAGGGACAGCTTGACGGAATCGTCGAGCAAAGCCTGCAGTTCTGCAGCGTCCAGGTGGTGGAGGACATGGTTGGACACCACGATGTCGTAGGCGCCGCCTTCCGCCACGAGGTCGGCGCTGGTGGCCTGCCGGAAGTGTACCCGCGGCACCGGATCCCGGCGCGCTGCGAATCGGTAGGCGCGGGGGTCGGGGTCAATGCCCGTAATGCTGAGGCGGACGCCGTCCCGGGCAGCCCAGAGTGCGAACATCAGCGCCAGGTCGCCGCCGCCGCAGCCGATGTCCAGCAGGGTGGACGGGACGTCCGGCCGGAGGAGCGGCCTGACCCTGCTGCGGTAGAGGCTGTGCCAGCCTGAGACGACGCGGTTGACGAGGGCGAACTGCCGGTACGTGCGGTCGAGTCGTTCGGGGTCGCAGTCCGGCCGGTCCATGTCCTCGATCGCGTCGGCGTCGCGTGCGCCCAGGATTCCCATAGTGGATCAGGCCAGGGACGATTCGGCCTCATCCGGCAGCCGGTCATCTGCCAGGGCCTGACTGACCTTGGTGAACAGCCCGGTTTCCACTGTCAGGCCGGGCCCGAAGGCCATGGAGCAGATCCGTTCGTCGCCGTCCTGCGGCGGAAGGTCCAGGATGTGCTTGAGCACGAAGAGCACAGTGGCGCTGCTCATATTGCCGAAATTCCGGAGGGTCTCCCGCGCTGGAACCAGCTGCACGTCGGTGAGGCCGAGCCGGGACTGCACCTTGTCCAGGATGCTGCGTCCGCCGGGGTGGATGGCCCAATGGGTGATGTCCCGGTAGGGGAGTTCCCGGAGCGAACTGTCGCGGGCGAGCAGCGGTTCCAGGGCGCCAACGATATGGTCATCGATGATGTGTGGAACGTAGTTGCCGAGCACCATTTCAAAACCCTCGTCGCCGATGTTCCACGCCATGGAATCCTCACCGACCGGTGTCAGGACCGTTTCGAAGTGGTCCAACTGCAGCAGCGCCGTTGCTTCGGGCACCTCGCGGGCTGTGACGACGGCGGCTGCCGCGCCGTCCGCAAACAGCGCCGAGCCCATGATGGTGTCCGGGTCGTTGGAGGTTCGGACGTGGAGCGAGCAGAGTTCGGCGCAGACCACGAGGACCACCGCCTCGGGGTCCGCCTCGCAGAAGGACTTCGCGGCCCGGAGCGCTGGAAAGGCCGCGTAACAGCCCATGAAGCCGAGGTGGTAGCGCTGCACCGCGGGGTTGAGCCCCAGCGCGCGGACGATCTTGTAGTCGGGGCCGGGGTTGAAAAATCCGGTACAGGAAACGGTGATGAGATGAGTTATGTCAAGTGGATCGATTCCCGCGCAGTTGGAGACGGCAGCGGAGGCCGCCTCGATGAAGAGCTTTGTGGCCTCCCGGGCGAACAGATCGTTGCGCGACTTCGTGCTTGGACTCCGCAGCAGCCCCGTGTCGGGATCGAAAAACAGCGGGTTCTCCGCCCTTGAATCCATCGTCAGTTCCTGGACGGCCGTGTAACGCGTATCAATGGCGGCAGAGTCAAAGCATGTCGTGACCAGCCGTGAACCGAGCCTGGTGAGCCCGGGCTGGGCGGCAAACACGTCGCGTGCTTCCGTCTGGATCAGCACTGTTGGTGGAACAGCAGTTTCGAGTGATCTCACATAGACCGTCATTCGTTCATTCTTAGCGAGGTTTCTCGATAAGACAATGGATGTGCCCGGCGCTTACGGTTGCTCCAGCCGGGCCCGGCTGGCGGATTGGGGGCGCCGTGCCGCGGATCCGTGCAGGAAAACGCCTTATGTCATGTGGTGCGGCAAGCCGGCGGAAAAGCGGCGTGCCGGGTTCCGCTCGGGCCCATGCCTGAAACGCCGATAATCCACATTATGTAAAGTAGTACTCTGCGTGCCTCATCAGATGAATCGAATCGGCCCTCTCCTAATGCCCTTGTGCGCGGCATTCAAGGGTCCGCGGCATCTGCGCCGGCTTGCGCACTCCGGGACGACCTCACCGCACTGCTGCTCACTCATCCGGCCGACCCGACAACCGCAAGGTGCCTGATCGACGACCTCTGTCAAGCCGATCGACCGGAAAGCATCATCACTTGGAAACGCTCTGCCAAGGTCCAGGCGCTCCCGACCGCCTTGCGAGCGGACAGACTCCCCTGACCCACGACGGGCCTGAGTGTCGTGAATATTTTCTGCGCGATTCGTGAGGAATGTTAGGCCGGTATCAGAAACTGGAGGCGTTGGTTGCCTGAGAAAACGGTTCGTGGAACGGAACTACGAGGGCCTTCTATTAACGCTAGCCCAATGACCGCAACGACCAGCACGACGCAAGGCTGCCTCAATGGCCACCAATGGGCCCCGCTTGTGCGTTTAGGCTTTTGAACGCTCGAAGACGGCATTATTGCCATTTTCCGACGTAGCCTTAATTCAACGCGGCAAGCCGGCTGCCGCGCATCAGGGGATAAGCCTTGGACCAAGACTCAGCAATTAGTAGGACACCGACGTCCTCGCCGATCTGCTGAGCGGGTTCGGGAATCCGCAGTTGAGTCGACATCTTGCGGGAAAGTTTATCCCTGCCCTTTCAAACGGACGCCTCATTGGGGGCACAAACCTATGGAGATTAACATGCTTAAAAGAGTTGTGACCGGCGCAGCGGCCACCGCGTTCGCGGCAACCTTGGCGCTGGCTACGCCCGCCACCGCGGCTGTGACGTTCGATCCGGCTACCGGCACTGGCTTTGTCGGAAAGGGCGACGTACAGACCGCACTGGTTTGGAACAACCAACAGTTGCAGAAGAACGCCTCTGCCATCTCCTTCTCCTATGAGTCGGAGGACCTCTACTCGGCCAGATGTGAATGGGTCACAGGCGAAGGTACCAAGGGCGAGCAGCTTCACCAGGTCACGTATAAGAGGCACACGAGCGTACAGAGTACGGTCGCCTACGATCCCCGGGTGAGGAATCAAATCACCGGCTTCAATCTGACCGGTTTCGGTACAACCACCACGTCCGGAACGGTTCCGGTAGTTGGGGAAGCCTGCCAAGGTGATGGCAGGGAGGGGACATGGACAGCGGTTGAATTGACCAGCTCCTCCGGCGGCGGCCTCTACGTCAACCACCTCTCGACAACGGTTCGAATTTACTAGCAGTTCGGATCCGAGGGTGCGTGATGCCATTATGGAGTCACGCACCCTCGCCTGCTACTCCCTCAGCACACGAAAGGCGCTCTCCCGGTCCTTGACTCGAAGTTTTCGCAGAACCGTCGAAACGTGGACCCGGACCGTCGTCGGGGAGACGAACAGCTTGTTGGCGGCGTCCTCAGTGCCCAGCCCTTGGGCGAGGAGCTCCATGACCTCCCACTCCCGTGGACTCAACTTTGCAACGGCCGCCGGCTTCCAGCGCAGGACCCTTCGGCTGGGCGCCCTGAACTCCTGGAGAATGCGGGTTACGAGCGCCGGGGACATCGCCGCCTCACCGGAAAGTACCCCCCTCAGGACGTCAGTCAGAGCCGCCGGGTCCGTGCTCTTGAGCAGGTATCCGGAAGCTCCTGCCCGCAGGGAATCGAAGAGATCCTCATCATCAGCGGATTGGGTAAGCATCACGACAGCACTCTCGGGCAACCTCCGGCTAATCTCTTGAGCGGCCGAAATCCCGTTGCCAGGCATGTTGATGTCGAGCAAAACTACGTCGGGGCGGTGTTCCATAGCGACCTCTATCGCCTCCCCTGCGGTGGCCCCTTCTGCACACACTTCCCAGCCGCCCGCCTCCAGTGCCAGACGGACCTTCGCCCGGATTCGGGCGTGGTCGTCGGCCATCACTACCCTTAGCCGCTGCTCTACCATGTCACCGTAACCACGCTTCCTTCTCCCGCCCGAGACGTGATGTCAAGAGATCCGGGCAAGGTCCGGGCCCGGTCCCGCATGCTGATCAACCCGTAGCCCGCATTAACGCCCGTGGCGCCGGCGATGTCGAAACCTTTGCCGTCATCTTCAATGATCAGTTGCCGGCGGCAGCCGTCCCTGCTCAGACGCACGGACAGGTTTTCAGCGAGGCCGTGACGCACTCCGTTTGCCACGGCCTCGCGGGTAATGCGCAGCAGCGCGTGCTGCTGCTGCTCGGCGCTGGCTTCGATGGAATCGTCAACCTCGGTGTCCACGCGCACACGGTACCTCTGCGCCAGCTCCCGCGCCGTCCGGCGCAGGACGAAGCCCAGTGGCTCGTCTCCGCCGCGGCCAAGGGCATACACCGCAGCACGGGCTTCATCCAGCGACCGATCGCAGGCAGCGAGGATCCGGTTCTTGGCCGGGGTGCCGGGCGGAAGGGAACAACCTTCCATGCGCAGCAGCGCCAGTTCCTGAATGACCCCGTCGTGCAACTCGCGGGAGAGTCTCCGCCGGTCCTCAAGCACAGCCAGGCGGGAATAAGCGTCCCAGTACTGCTTGATCTCTAGGCTGGCTCCAATCAGCAGCACGACGTAGAAGCCGGTCCGCAACAGATCACCCGTGTAGAACCAGTCCGTGTACAGCGAGGGGAACAGTGCGTAATTGACGCGGGCGAACGCTGCAAGAGCGCAAGCTGGGCCAAGCCAGCGCAGCAGCGGGTCGTCACGATCTGCCGCGCGCCTGGTAAAGGCAATCGACGCCACGAAAAAGCAAAGGGCCGCGGCACTCTGGACCGCCAAGAACAGCGGATGGACGGCAAGCAGCATAGGTTGCGTGGCCGCGTCCGCAGACCCGTCCAGGGCCACGGGCAGTTGGAACCGCCCGGCCCACATGACCAAAGACACCAGAATGACAACAGCGACAGGTACGGTCACCGTCCACAGCCCAGATTTGGACGGTGTTTCCCGGTTCGGGCTCACCAGTACCGCGGCCACAACGAGGATTGCACCGATAAACCTGAGCGCCAGGGGAAGCCAGACATCAAGGCTTCCCTCGCGGTCCCCACTCAACGATCCGGTCACCCACGACATGCCGCTCCCGGCGACCGCCAGAAGCACGAGGCTTTGGGCCAGCAGCAAATCCTGCAGCCTTCGACGACGCACGAAACGGCCGGCCAGCAAATATGCAACTAACAAGGCCACGCACGCGTCTACCGAGTCGACTACTAAGTGCAAGGTCGGACTGCGGTATCCAAACAGCACATCAGGGCTCCACACCACAAGGGCAGTCACGACGAGCCCGACCGCCCACCCAGACAGCGTCAGCCGGGCGGCACGGCGGAACCTTCCCTCATCAAAGCGGTCGTCACCCGACATTGGTCCCCTAACCAGGCCGGATGCGAAGATCCCATCTTCCCCGACGTACTTCGAACCCAACTAAATTGGCAGCATCAGCTCACCATTGGTACCCTCGCCACCTTTAAGAAAGCTTGGGATCAACAATGCACAGCGTTATGCAGCCGAATCCCACCGCCGGTTCCGCTACGCTGTCCGCCCATTCGGTGGTGTCGGTTCATGGACCAGCAACACCCTGGTCAATTTCCTGTTGGTCCTCTTTTGGTGCTGTTGGGAGGAATCTTCGCCGGCACGGAAAATGGCGCTCGTTTCCCTCCGCGAGAGCACCTTGATATGCAGAGGTGCCAGTAGATCGATGGTTATTGCATCTGATGCAATATCGTTGGGGCCCTAGGCTCTCCCCTACCAATGGAAAGGCTTGAACCGCAAATAGGCTTTTGGCGTCCGGAAATACTTTGTGGTCGGACGGCTCAAACCTGGCAGGCTTCCTCAGTTGAGAGCGACGGACCCGCCATTCTCAAACCGTCATATAGCAGGGAACAACGGAGCTGCCGCGCGTGTCGACAACCCCTCCAGACGCCTACTACTTAGCGCGCATGATGCGCAGCCTTTCGACTGGCTCTCCGTTCGTGGCGTCGCTCCCGCCTCTCATCGCGGTCAACACGAGACAGCAACACCAGGATCGTACCGACCCAGATGACGAGAAACAGAAAGACAAGAGCAATCGCTTCCTGGCCGCCCATACAGCAATTTTATGCCAGGAGGGTCATCAAATGGGCTGGAGACCAGATTTTGCTGAGCCAACAGAGCGCCCAGGCAGTTCTACGGGATTGGACGTCGGCCGCGATCCATCGCGAATAGTGAGTGACATCGTCCCTCCCGTCTGATCCCGCCTCGCTGCGCAGCAGGAAGCCGCTGTGGCCGCCATGCGCGTGCTGGCGGTGATGTCCAGGGAAGCAACCACAACGGCAGCCTCCTCAATGGCAACGATGGTTTCGCGGCCCGGGTCGTACCAACTTTCTGCGATCATCGGGGCAGCGAGACGGTGACCTCCGTAAATTCCCGGTCTTTGCGAGGCGGCGTCCTTCGCCGTCGACCATCCAGTCAGTGCATCACGCCGCCTCTCAGACGGTGGAACCCGCTGACAGTGCAACGCGGGCGGGATTAGAGTGACAGGGTAATCCATGCCATTCGAAGGGATGACCAGTGATGCTGGCTTGGTGGGTTGAACGGCCTGGCCCAATGGCGACACGCCCGTTGCGGATGGGCTACCGGCCGGATCCCTCACCCCGTGCCGGGGAAATCCTTCTAGCTGTTCACGCTTGCGGCGTCTGCCGCACTGACCTCCATCTGGCCGAGGGAGACCTGGCGCCACATGTACAGCATGTGATTCCTGGCCACGAGGTTGTCGGGGAAGTGATTGCGCTTGGCACGGGTTGTGTGAAATTCCGTGTAGGCGACAGAGCTGGTGCTGCCTGGTTGGCCCGCACCTGCGGCTCCTGCCGGTTTTGCCTCCGAGGTGCCGAGAATCTTTGCCTGTCCCCAAGTTTTAACGGCTGGGACTACAACGGCGGCTACGCAGAACTCATGACTGTGGCCGAAGATTATGCATATCGGATACCGGAGGTCTTCTCGGACGAGCAGGCGGCGCCGATGCTGTGTGCCGGCATCATCGGCTACCGGGCCCTGCGTCGTGCCGCACTTCCGCCTGGCGGTCGCCTTGGCATTTATGGTTTCGGTGGGTCTGCCTACCTAACGGCTCAGATGGCGATGTTTGAGGGTGCCAGCGTGTACGTCATGACGCGTTCGGAAGCAGCCCAACGTCTGGCGCTCCGGCTGGGCGTGACGTTTGCAGGCGGCGCTGAAGCACGGCCGCCTGCACGTTTGGATGCTGCTATCTTGTTCGCGCCTGCCGGTGATCTTGTCCCCGTGGCACTGCAGGCGCTGGACCGGGGCGGGACCTTAGCCGTTGCCGGTATCCACTTGAGCGACATACCGGTGCTCGACTATGAAACAGACCTATTCCAGGAGCGGCAGCTTCGAAGTGTGACAGCGAACACCAGGGCCGACGGCCAGGAGTTTTTCGATCTAGCCCGGAAGATACCTTTGCAGCCAACCACGGTTTCCTACCCGCTGGAGGAAGCGGACCACGCCCTGCAAGATTTGTCGGAGGGCAGGGTTACCGGGGCCGCCGTGCTTGTGACGAACCCACGATAGTCAAGCTAAGCGAGATCTGTCCGACTGAGGGCGGCCTCACATCGAGGAACGACGGGTTCTACGCCCCCGCGCGAACCACGGTCTGGTCCTACGTCGGCCGGATGGGGCCGGAGGCAGTTCTCCGACTTGTTCGTCGGTCAGGGAGCACCGGATCTGCCTAGTGGTCATCAGCTCGATGGAGTCCCGGGCTACGAATTTAAGGCCTCGGTCGGTCGTGACGACGATGCCGTGCAGAATATTCCCTTTGCCGTCGTCCAAAACGCGGTCCAGTGTTCCAAACGTGTGTCCGCGCTTGGAGGTAACCGGCGTTCCCCTCTCCAGCGCCGTGTAGGCAACGGGCCGGAACTCATCATTCACTGCACGCACCCCTTACAGGACTTAGGACTGTCGGTAGTCCTTTTAGCTCTTAAATTTTAAGGAGACAAAGGGATATCGCACAGTCCTAAGTCAGGGAGGTCAGCACAGGAGAACCAGTTGCCCGGCAACTCCACATAATGCCAGACGGTTCACCGAGCCTTGAGGCGTTAATCGTCGTGTTTGTCGTGTTCTTCCTCGGCCCTGTGCCGGGCCTGCTGCTGATGCTGGTCGAGTTTTGCTTCAGCGTCCCTCCTCCGATAACCAATGGACCGTAGCTGGCCCGTTGTCGGATGCCGATGCTCCCGTTCCCATGCATGGTCGTTCACGCCGGTCTTGGGAACTGCTTCATCCCCATCGACGCTGCCGTCTTTACCCATATCCCGATAGTCTCACAGGCCGAGAGCATGAGAAGCGGTCCAGGAAGAAACTAGAGTGCGGATTTTCCGCTTATTTCTTGATCTCGGAGCGCAGCAGTACCACGTCGTTTTCGAACGAGGTGGCCTCGACCAGCTTGAGGCCTTGCCGATCCTCGAAAAGGCGCCTGCCCTTGCCGCGTGACACCGGGCGGACCAGCATCCGGACTTCGTCGACGACGCCGGAATCCAGCAGGGAGTGCATGAGCCTCAAGCTACCCCATAGCCAGATGTCCTTGCCGCTCTGCTCCTTGAGCTCCCGGATGGTGGCGGCTGGGTCACGCGTCACGGTCGATTTCGGCTCGGCGAATATGCCGGGCCGTACCCGACAGTATCCGCACGTAGAATCAGCAACAACATAAGGACGTGGGAGGACAATGAACAAGTCAGTGGGCATCAAGGACGTTGCAGCCGCAGCCGGGGTCTCCGTCACGACTGTCTCCCACGTCCTTAATGACGTTGCCTACGGCCGGGCCGGGGCTGAGACGAGGGAACGGGTCCACGAGGCTGCCCAGCGCCTCGGGTACGGCCCCAACCGGCTCGCACGGGCCCTGCGCACCCAGCGGTCGGGCATGATCGGGTTAATCAGCGAGGAAATCGCCACCACCCCCCACGCTGGCAGGATCATCCTGGTGCCGAGGAAACAGCCCGGGCGCGGGGCTACAACATCATGATCATCAACTCCGCCAGCACCAGCTCACAGGGCTCCAGGGAAAGCGATGTGGCGGATCTGGTGGACCGGCAGGTTGACGGGATCCTGTATGCAACCATGTACCACCGCAAGCTGGCCATCCCAAAGAATTTGGCCGGAGTGCCTGCCGTCCTCGTGGACTCCGAAGACATCAGCCAAACTGTTTCCTCCGTCATCCCGGATGAAGCGGGCGGCGCACGATCGGCCGTTCAAACCCTGATAAATGCCGGACACACCCGAATCGGCATGATCAACAGCACGGACGACGTCCCGGCCACCCATTCCCGACTGCAGGCCTACATGGAAACACTGGCGGACGCCGGGCTGCCATTCCACGACGAGCTCGTCCAGTCCGAGCATTCGGAGGTTCCCGGGGGCTACCAGGCGGCACTGCGCCTGCTGAAACCGCCTGGCCCGCCGACAGCCGTCTTCTGCTACAACGATCGGATGGCCATGGGTGCCTACCGGGCGGCCGCCGAAATGGGCCTCAGGATCCCCGAGGATGTTTCCTTCGTCGGCTTCGACAACCAGCAGCTCATCGCCGAAAACCTCCACCCTGCGCTGACAACCGTGGCCCTGCCGCACTACAAAATGGGCGCCTGGGCCACCGAAAATCTCATTGACGCCATTGAGGGGAAGACTGATCTGGCGATCTTTGCAGCCCACCCGACGGTCTTGGAATGTCCGCTTGTCGTGCGCGATTCCGTCGCTCCGCCCTCACGCTAACACCTTCACCTTAACCGTAAGGCCCGCCAAATTCCCGGGCGGGTCGGGAAGGAAGGCCGCCGTTGGAGGAGCCCGGACTGCTACAGCACAACGTTCCAAATAGCGTCACCGCGGCAACTCCTCCGCCAACGTAAAAAGTCCTTCAGGCCCCTGTCCCCCGATCCCGGGGCGGACGATAATTAGAACTGATCACCGGAGCTGGGCCGGCGGCGGTCACCGCCTGCCTGAGACCAAGGCGGTCCCCCCAGCCCGTCGTCGGCCCTTCAAGAGCCGCCGCCGCATTCCCTCTAGTTTGCGAGGGGTCTGTGATGCCGATGTATTGGGTCGAGGTGTACGCGGCGATGCCTTCGGATCCGCCTTCACGGCCGAGCCCAGACTGCTTCACGCCTCCGAACGGAGCTGCGGCATTGGAGATGATGCCAACGTTGAAGCCGAGCATACCGAACTCGATCTGTTCAGCCACGCGCAGCCTTCGACCGCGACGGTAAATACGAGCGTCGAACTGTTAAATCGGCACGATCCAGGCTGGGTCAAATGCAACAAGAAATTAACGTCCCGGAAACCTACGGCAGTTTACTGAGGTGAATTATGGTTTCACCTGTCGCCGTTTGGGCGATGCGTCAGTTCCAGCGGCTTTGATGGAGGCCAGCGACTTGACAGCAACTCGCGCAGCAGCAGTCCGTACTGCTGATGGAACCGAAGCGCCATGACACTGCATCCGCCAGGTCTGCGGACAACAGAACACCACCTCCCCTGATTGGAGTTCCATGAATTCTGGAGATGTCGCCTGGGTCCTCGCCGCAGGCGCCCTGCTGTGCATCATGATTCCCGGCCTTGCGCTGTTCTACGGCGGCATGGTCGGATCGCGCCGGATCCTGAACATGATGATGATGTGCTTTGGCGGAATGAGCATCGTCGCCGTGCTCTGGGCCGTGTTCGGCTACTCGATGGTCTTCGGAAATTCCGTGGGCGGCGTCGGCCTCATCGGCAATGTCACCGAATACTTCGGCATGGAGCGACTGCTGACAGAGGACCCGGACGCACCCATACCCGCCGCCCTCTTCGCCGCCTTCCAGCTGTTCTTCGCCGGCATCACCACAGCGATCATCGCCGGGGCAGCCGCCGGCAGGATGAAATTCGGCGCCTGGATGACCTTCGCCGCGCTCTGGGCCACCCTGGTCTACTTTCCCGTCGCGCACTGGGTTTTCGCCTTCAGTTCTGCCGACGGCTCGGTAACCGGCGGTTGGATCGTTAACAACCTCAAAGCCATCGACTTCGCGGGCGGGACCGCCGTCCACATGAACGCCGGAATCGCCGCCCTCGCCCTTGCCCTCGTCCTCGGGCGCAGCGCGGGCTGGCCCAAGAGCGAACACACCAAGCCCCACAGCCGCCCGCTCGTCCTGATCGGCGCAGGGCTCCTCTGGGCAGGCTGGTTCGGATTCAACGCCGGCTCCGCGCTCACCGCCGGACAGTCCGCATCAGTGGTGTTCCTCAATACCGCCGTCGCCGCATCCGCCGGCCTGCTCGCCTGGGCGCTCGTGGAACGGATCAGGCTCGGCAGCGCCAGCAGCATGGGCGCCGCCTCTGGCCTGATCTCCGCCCTCGTTGCCATCACTCCCGCATGCGGCGCCGTCAGCCCCCTTGGTGCCCTGGCCATCGGACTCATCGCCGGAGCCCTTTGCTCCCTGGCCATCGAACTGAAGTTCCGGCTGGGCTTCGACGATTCGCTCGATGTCGTCGGCGTCCACATGGTCGGCGGCATTATCGGAACACTGCTGATCGGGCTCTTCGCCACAGATGCAGCCCCGAACAAGGTCAGCGGGCTGTTCTATGGCGGAGGCTTCGGCCTGCTTGGCATCCAGGCGGTGGCAACCGTGGCCGTGCTCGCCTACTCCTTCGTGGTCACCTGGGTCATCGCCAAGGTCCTCAACATCACCATGGGCCTGCGCATCCACGAGGCCGATGAACTCCGAGGTATCGACATCGCAGCCCACTCCGAGGCTGCCTACCTCACGGACGAAGAGCCCGTCGAGCTGGGCTCCCCGCACCGTGGATAGCCGAAGCCCGGCGGGTGTCGGGCTTACCCGAGGGTGACGTGCCCGACGCCGAGACTCATCCGTGGAGGAACACGTTGATGGCCTCGGCGACGCCGGCGGGGTCCGTCACGTGGGCAAAGTGGTTCTGACCGGGGAAAAGGTTCTCGGTCACGTTCGCCAGCCTCTGCCGGAGGTGTTGTGAGGCTCCGACCAGGTGTGCCGGACTCGCCTCGCCAACAAGCAACAGAGTCGGCACATCGATCTCCGCGTACTGCTGGATGAGAACGTCGGTCATGTCGATTTCGGTGAGTTCGCGGGTCCATGTAGGGCTGAGCTCAATCATCCCGGGCCACAGCGGGGACGCAGCCAGGGCCTCGGTTTCCTCCGGGGAGATGCGCAGGAAGTGGGCTGCTGCTACGCGCATCGCTTTGTCTCCGTTTCCCTCCTCCACGGCTGCGGCATACTCCCCCAAGGCTGCCCCGGCTGTAGGCGCATCGACAGGCAGTGGGGGCTCGTACAGCACGAGTGAGGCGACGGCCGCTCCGGTGCGCACGGCTTCGAGGGCGCAGATCGCCCCGTAGGAGTGCCCGAGCAGGGCAACGCCTTCACCGGCGACGTCGAGCACAGCCTTAATGTCGTCGGATTCGGTGTTCATTGAGTAGTCTTCGGCGTCGGCGCTGAGCCCGCGCCCGCGGCGGTCCATGATGTACACGTGTTGGCATCGGCCAGTTGTTCGGCCACGGCCAGCCATTGCTCGCCGGTCGAGATGCTTCCGTGGACCAGGACGATCGGGCTGCCGGACCCTAGCTTGCGGTAGCCGATCACGGTGCCGTCGGCGGATTCGACGGTGTGGCTGCTGACGAGTTGGGTTTGCATGGGACTCCTTTGTCATTGTTCGGTTAATTGTTGGACGTGGGTGCGCTCCGGTCGCACCGCCTCATGAACCAGGCGTCAGTGCGGGATGGCATCCGTGGAGACTGCCGGCTCCGTAGCCATGCCCACGCCGGTCGTCGCGGCAGCGGCCTGAAGCCGCGGTACAGACAGAACAGCGACGACGCCCACGGCTGCCGCAATGGCCCAGACGGAGAAGTTGATGAAGGTGCCGAGTGATGCGGCGACCAGGACGCCGCCGCCCGAAATCGCCAGTACTGCGCCAATCCGGCCGATGCCGAGTGTGATGCCAAGGGCTGTGGCCCGAGTGGCGCCCGAGAAGTAGGTTGCCACGAAGCCGTTGACCAGGATCTGGGCTCCCACTGAGCCGAAGCCCACGACGGCGACCAGCAGGTACATGGCGGGAAGCGGCATGATCCCTGTTCCCATGAGAACCAAGGCGAATCCGGAGTTGGCGAAGGCGGTGGCGGTGACCGGCCGGGGGCCGAAGCGGTCCGCCAGGCGGGAGGACACAAGCACGCCCACCACGGCGCCGATGTTGACTGTCAGAAGGAAGGTCAACGATGAAGCGAGCGAGTACTTGGCAATGACCATGAGTTGGGGAAGCCAGGTGTTCAGGCCGTAGACGAGGGTCTGGCCGCAGACGCCGGCCAGGCAGAAGAGGATCATCGCAGCGAGCAGGCGCCCCGTCAGAAGCGTGCGGAACCGGCCCGCCTCCGGCACATCGCCTGAAACCCGTATCGGGGTGAGCTGCTCCAGTCCGTAGTCGGCAATAAGTCGTTCCGCCTGGTCCCGGTCCCCTTTGGCAGCGAGATAAGCGGGAGATTCCGGGAGGAATTTGAACAGCAGCGGGACGACGGCGACGAGCGGGATGCCGCCAAGCGCGAGCATGCCTTGGAATCCCAGCGTGGACAGGAAGGCAAGGGAGAGCAGCGCGGCGAGGATGCCGCCCACCGCATAGCCGGAGAACATGAGCGCGTTGTTAAAGTTGCGTCGGTTTGATTTGGAGAACTCGACGGTCAGGGCGATGGCTGTCGGAATGACCCCGCCCAGTCCGAGCCCGGCAAGAAAACGGAAGAGTCCGAACAGTTCGGGGGTGGGTGCCCAGGCGGTCAGCAGCATCAGGAACGAGAAGGAGGCGATGGACACCATCATGACCTTCCGGCGCCCAACGATGTCGGTCAGATATCCGATCAGGATGGCGCCGATGAACATGCCGGCCAGGGCGTAGCTGCCAATGGCGCCCGTCTCCACGGGGGTCAGGGCCCAGGGCTGGTGTGCCAGGAGCTTGGGAACGATTGCACCGTAGACAACAAGGTCATAGCCATCAAAGACGATGGCAAGGAAGCAAAGAAAGATGACGACGGCGGGCGATTTACGTGGGCGGGCCGGCGACGAGAGTTGCGGGGAGAAAGCCATTGGGGACTCCAGGTGGTATACACGACGGTGTGGCTGTGCCAGAGATGCGGGTGGCCTGTGACCTGACCCACATCGAATGTAACACAAAGCTGCTGTCCGTCAATAGATTTGTTGCACGTCTCGGGACTGACCGCTTTAGGTCCCGAAGTTGGAGGAGTCTTATGCAGTGGAAGCCCAGAGCCCTGGTCCTGGATCTCTTCGGAGACTACCTCCGCTACGCCGGAAGCGAGGCCCGGCTTGCTGACATCACCGAGCTCCTCGCGGTGTTTGGCATTGAGCCAGCGACGGTGCGCGTCACCCTGTCCCGTCTCCGCAAGGAGGGCTGGTTCGACACCAGGCGCGTCGGACGGGAGACGGTTTATTCCCTCACTCCCCACATGCTGGAGATCCTGAACGAGGGGCGGGAGCGGATTTTCCGCCACCGGGACGAGGACTGGGAGGGCCGTTGGACGATGGTGATCTACCAGGTTCCGGAATCCGAGCGCGGCGTCCGCGAGGAGTTGCGGAAACGGCTCGCCTGGCACGGATTCGGCCAGCTGTCGCCCTCCACGTGGCTGAGCCCCCATGACCTCATAGCAGAAGCCCGCGAACTCGCCGCAGAGTACCCACTGGCAAGAATTGACGTTCTGTGGTGCGGCACCGGCGACCTTCAGCAGGATAGGGACCTTGCCGCGCGCTGTTGGGATCTGGAGCAGCTCGGCGTGGATTATCAGCAGTTCATCCGCACCTACTCGGGCCTGAATGACGAGGCGGTGAATGCGGACAAGGATGGGCGCACAGCACTCATCGAGCGCATGCAGGTCATCGGCGACTTTCGCCGATTTCCGTTCCGCGACCCCCACCTGCCCCGGGCCCTGCAGCCGCGGGACTGGCCGAGCGGTGAAGCGTACAATCTCTTCGGCGCCGTTCACCGCCAGCTTGGTCCTGCAGCCACAGAATTCGTTTCCGGCGTGATTGGGCAACCGGTGGGCCCGGGCAGGGAGGTTTTGACGTAAGTCGGGCCGGGGTCGAGGAGCAAAATCGGTGATTGAGCTTGAATGTAACATTATTTAGTGGTCCGTTGAGCCGCCGGTTACATCTAACTTCGATCCCCCAGGAGTCCCCATGGCGGAGACGCCCCGATCTCTCGTCCTGAATCTTTTCGGCGACTACCTTCGGTATGCCGGCGGTGAGGTCAAGCTTGGCGAACTGACCGAACTGATGGTGGCATTCGGTGTCGAACCCGCCACGATCAGGGTCAGCATGTCCCGCCTCAAGAAGGAAGGGTGGTTCACCACGCGCAAGGATGGGCGGGAAACCGTCTACGTCCTGAGTGGCCACATGCTCGACGTGCTCATCCAAGGCCGTGCGCGGATCTTTCGACGCCGGGAGGAGCCCTGGGCCGGGCGCTGGACGATGGTCATCTACCAGGTGCCGGAGTCCGAGCGGGCCGTGCGTGAACAGCTTCGCAAGCAGCTGGCGTGGACGGGGTTCGGCCAGCTCTCACCCTCAACCTGGCTGGCCCCGCACGATCTTTCGCGGGAAGCCAAGGAGCTCGCGTCCGAGTACGAAATGGCCCGGATGGATATCCTCTGGTGCGGTTCCGATGATGCAGAAGCAGCCCGGGATCTGGCTGCCAGATGCTGGGACCTCGACGCTCTGGGGCGGGACTACAGGAACTTCCTTAACACCTATGCCCACTTGGATAATGAGCGCGGCAACTCGAGCCGGGACGGGCGGCAGGCGCTGATGGAACGCACCCGGATCATCGACGATTTTCGCCGCTTCCCGTTCCGTGACCCCGAATTGCCGCATGAGCTGCAACCCGAGGACTGGCCGGGCCCTGCCGCCTTCAGCCTCTTCAGTCGCGTGCACGAACAGCTGCGACCCCAGGCGAACGCGTACGTGGAGAGCGTGATCGGGCGCAAGCTCCAGCCGTCGCCGGTCGATATGTAACAAATAGTTGACGTTCATCAGAACTGAGTTACATAATTGAGGGGAGACGTATCTCACCACTCCCCCAAACTTAGAAGGTGGCATCGATGGCACTTCGCGTAGCCTGCATTGGCGGCGGTCCCGGAGGACTGTTCTTCTCAACCCTGTTCAAGCAGACAGTTCCCGACGCCGAAGTCGTACTCTTCGAACGGAACCAGGCCACAGACGCCTTCGGGTTCGGCGTCGTCTTCTCGGACGCGACGCTGCGTCAGATCAACGATGCCGATCGTGTGGTGCTGAACGGGCTCCGGGACCATGGCACCCACTGGGACGACATCGAGGTCTGGCTCAAGGGCGAGCGAAAGTCCTTCGGCGGAAACGGTATGGCTGCCATTTACCGGAAGACCCTGCTGAAGCTGATGCAGGAGCGGGCGGCGGAGGTCGGTGTCGACATGCGATTCGGCCAGTACGTGCCCGACCTGTCTCAACTGGACGGCTTCGACCTGATCGTCGGCGCGGACGGAGCCAACTCATCGACCCGCGAGCAACTCGGCGAGAGCCTGGGCCATACCGCTGAGACCGCGACCGCCAAGTTCATCTGGTTCGGCACGACCTATAAGTTCAGCGGCCTCACCTTCGTCCACCGGCAGAGCGAGTTCGGCAACTTCGCCGTCCACGGCTACCCGATCAGCGACGACCTCAGCACGTTCATCGTTGAAACCGATGAGGAGACCTGGCGTAAAGCCGGCCTTGACGAATTCGATGCAACCCAGCCTCCGGGACCCTCAGACCTGAAGACCCAGCGGTTCCTCGAGAAGCTGTTCGCCGAAGACATCGCCGGCGAGCCGCTCGTGGCCAACAACTCCCGCTGGGCAAATTTCCGCACCCGCAGTACCCGCTCCTGGCACAAGGGCAACGTCGTCCTGCTCGGCGACGCCATGCACACCGCGCACTTCTCTGTAGGATCCGGCACCAAGATGGCCATGGAAGACGCCATCACCCTGGTCCGGGAAGTCGCCGCGCACCAGGGTGACCTGGAAGCGGCGTTCACCAACTATGAAGCCGAGCGCCAGCCCCTGGTCGCCAAGATCCAGAACGCCGCGCGCGGCGGCCTGAGCTGGTGGGAACACTTCGCCCGGTATTACAACTCCTTCGACCCGACTCAGTTCACCTTCCACTTCTTTTCCCGCAGCATCGACATCGACAAAATCCGCCAGCGCGACCCAATGCTGGCCAAGTCCGCAGAACAGGACTGGCTGGCCAGGCACGGAAACGAACCACTGGAAACGCCGTTCACGGCCGGAGCGGCCCGGTTTAGCGGGCGCCTGCTTTCCCTCACCAGCGAGGCCGGCCAGCCCGCACTGACCGGGCCAGGCGGCCGGGTTCCCCTGGTCACCGACCCGGCCGACGCCGACGCCGAGACCGGTTTCCTGCTCACCGCACCGGACACGGAAGAGGGCCTTGCCGCCTGTTTTGGCCGGCTGCCGGCTCAGGCAGCAGCCATCGTGATCCAGGGCGGTAACCCGTTTACCCGGAGCTTGGCCTCTGAAGAGGCGCGGCTGGGCCGAGGCCTCGCTAGCGTCATCGTGGATGACCGCGGCCCCGTCTCGGCCCTCACCTTGGTGCTCTCCGGCCGTGCAGACGCCGTCGCCACCGCCGCCGGGGAGGCAACCGATGCATAGCCTCACCCCTCTCTTCGCGCCCGGCGGCATCATCGTCGTCGGCGCCTCAGCCAGCCCGGAGAAGCTCGGCGCCGTCATGGCCCAATCACTGTCCGCCTACCACGCTGCCGTCGCCCTGGTGAACAGCCGCGGTGAAAACGGCATGCACACCAGCATCGCCGACGCAGCAGCAGCCATCGGCGATGGTCCGGATCTGGCAGTGCTCTGCGTGCCCGCCGCGGCCACCGCCCAGGCACTGCGCGACAGTGCGGCCAACGGCGCGAAGGCTGCCCTGGTTTGCGCGGGCGGTTTCGCCGAGGCGGGCGGTCCAGGCGTTGAGTTCGGTCGCCAGGTTGAGGCTGCTGCCAGCGAAACCGGAATCCGGCTCCTGGGCCCGAACACCTCCGGTTTCTTCGTCCCCCACCGCAGCCTGCGTGCCAGCTTCGTGCCCGGCGTCGCGGAACTGGAACCCGGCTCCGTAGCCGTGGTGGCAGCCAGCGGCGGAGTCAACCATGTCCTTGCCTTCCACCTGCAGCACGCCGGAGTGGGCGTCAGCCTCGGCGTCGGGATCGGTGCCGGCACGGACATCACTGCCCCCGATGTCCTGGATTACCTGATTTCCGATGAGCAGACCAAGGCCGTGGCCCTGCATCTGGAAAGCGTCGCCGACGGACCCGCCCTCGTCGACGCGGTCTCCCGCCTCAGTTCCGTCAAACCCGTGGTGGCACTGGTGGTCGGCCGCAACGACGTGTCAGAGTTTGCCCAGTCCCACACCGGAGCCCTGGCCACCTCGTGGCGGACCACGAGGGCGGTCCTCAAGCAGGCGGGCGCGGTGATCGTCGACGACGAAAGCCAGCTCGTTGCCGCCGTTACCGTTCTGGCCGCACGCCGACTGGCACCGGCAGCCGATCCCGGCGTCGGGCTCATCACCGGCCAGGCCGGTCCCGGGCTGGTGATCGCCGATGCCCTGCACAGCGCTGGAGTGACGCTGCCCCGACTCGCGCAGGCCAGCCAGGACACCATCGGCGGGCTGCTGCCACCGCTGACCTTCCAGGCCAATCCCGTGGACACAGGCCGGCCCGGGCCGGGGTACCAGAAAATCTTGGCGGCCGTCGCCGCCGACCAGGCCATCGACGTCGTCGGTGTCTATGGCCTGACAGAGCCGGTCACCGACCTGCCCCTTTCCGTGGCCGAATCCGGGGCATCCGGAAGCCTGCCATTCCTGATCGGCGTTGACGGACCCGACGGCGACGTTGAACGCGCCCGGAAGTCGGCGCAGCAGCATGGGCTGCCGCTGATCAGCGGACCCACGTCGCTGGCCCACGGGATCACGGCTCTGGTCAACGACGCACGCGGCCGGTTCCAGCGCGCGCAGGCTCCGGACAGCACCTTTACCTGGCCGGACGTGGAGGGGCCGTGGGACGAAAACCGCTCCAAGGAACTGCTCGATGCTCTCGGCATCACCACTCCGGCGCGGCGCAGCTGCAGCACTCGCACCGCCGCCCATGAAGCTCTCGCCCAGCTCGGCGGCGGCCCGGTAGCGGTCAAGCTGCTCGACGCCGCCGTCCTGCACAAAACCGAGATCGGCGGTGTGCACCTCGGCGTGGACTCCCCCGCGGCCATGGACCGTGCTCTGGACGGACTCGAAGCTGCCGGTGCCCGCGAATTCCTGATCGAGGCGATGGCCGCATCCGGCATCGACCTGGTCCTCGGAGCGCGGCGCGATCCTGTCTTCGGGCCGGTCGTTGTCCTGGGACTGGGCGGCACCACAGCCGAGATCTTCGCTGACATCTCGATCCGTTCTGCTCCGCTGAGCGTCCGCACGGCCGAAGGCATGCCCGGCGAGCTGCAGGCACGCGCACTGCTGTACGGCTTCCGGTCAGGCCCGACACTGGATACCACCGAACTGGCCAGGATCCTGACCCATCTCGGAGATGCCCTCTGCGCCAACGACGGCATCGCCGAGATTGAAATCAATCCCCTGCGCCTTACCCATGACGGGCTCGTCGCGCTGGACGCCGTAGTGATCAATGTCGAGGAGGACATGAAATGAGCAGCCACACCAGCGAGGGCACTGTTCCCTGGCCCGCAGACCTTGCCATGGAGTACCGCCGCAAGGGTTACTGGGAGGACCGTCCGCTGGGCGCCTACGTCCTCGACGCGGCGGACCGGCTTCCGGGCAAGGCCGCAGTGGTGGACGGGGACGTGCGCCTCAGCTACGCCGAGCTGGCGGAGAGAATGGACGCCGCGGCCGAACGCCTGCTGCAGCTGGGCCTGAAAGCCGACGACCGCATCATGGTCCAGCTGCCCAACGGATGGCAGTTCACCGTGCTGACCCTGGCCTGTTTCCGGGCCGGCATCATCCCTGTAATGGCGTTGCCCGCTCACCGGAAGTACGAGCTGTCCTTCCTCACTGAGCTCTCCGAAGCGCGGGCCATCGCCGTGCCCGATGCCATCAAGGATTTTGACCACCAGGCGCTGGCCGAAGAACTGGCATCAGCCGTCCCCTCACTGGAGACCATCCTCGTTTCCGGTGCCGCGAAGCCCGCCAACATACGCCTCGAGGATATTCTCGCCCCTGGACAGGACGTCGCCGGAGCCCGCTCACGCCTGGACGCCGCTGCGCCGGCACCGGACTCGCCGGCGTTGTTCCTGCTTTCCGGCGGCACCACGGGGCTGCCCAAACTCATCACCCGGACCCACAACGACTACGCCTACAACGTCAAGGCCACCTCGGTGCCCACGGGAGTCAGCGAGGACACCGTCTACCTGGGTACCCTGCCCGCAAGCCACAACTTCCCCCTGGCCTGCCCCGGCATCCTCGGGGTCCTGTTCGCCGGCGGCCGGGTCGTCATGCTGCCAAGCCCCGAACCACGCAAGGCCTTCGCGACCATTGAACGGGAGAAGGTCACGCTTTCCACGGCCGTCCCCGCCGTCGCCCAGCGGTGGATCGAATACCAGCAGGAGACAGGGTCTGGCCAGCTCGCCAGCCTCGAAGTACTCCAGGTAGGGGGCTCACGCCTGCCGGACGAGATCGCGCGGAAAGTGAAGCCCGTCCTGGGGGCAACCCTGCAGCAGGTCTTCGGCATGGCCGAGGGGTTGATCAACACCACCCGCCTCGACGATCCCGAAGAAGTCATCTGCACCACGCAGGGCCGTCCCGTCTCCGCAGCCGACGAAGTCCGCATCGTGGATGAGGCCGGAGAGGACCTTCCGGACGGGGTCCCGGGATCCATTCTCACCCGGGGTCCCTACACGCCCCGGGGCTACTACCGTGCCCCGGAAGCCAACGCACGGGCCTTCACCCCTGACGGCTGGTATGCCAGCGGGGATATCGTCGAGCGGCGCGCGGACGGCAATCTGATCGTCCAGGGACGCGACAAGGACATGATCAACCGGGGCGGGGAGAAGATCTCAGCCGAGGAAATCGAGAGCCTTGTTTACCGGATCGAGGACGTGACCATGGCCGCCGCGGTTGCCATGCCGGATCCGTTGCTGGGTGAACGGCTCTGCCTCTATATCACCGTCAAGCCGGGACGCGAGGTGAGCCTCCAGCAGATCCAGGAGATGCTGCGGCAGACCGGTGTGGCTGCCTTCAAAATCCCCGAACGTCTCGTGGTCCTCGATGAACTGCCGACCACGAAGGTGGGCAAGATCAACAAAAAAGACCTCCGCTCCGACATTGCCGAACGCCTCGCCGACGCCGGCACGCAGGCCAAGTAGAAGGAAACACTATGACGCAAAACATTACGCATGAATCAGTTGCCGCGGGGCAGGCTGTGCCGGAGCCGACGCCTGAAGAGGCTGCCCAGCTGGAGGAGCTGTACCGGGATTTTGACCGGGAGAACCTGATTCCGTTGTGGACGGAGATCGGTGAGTTGATGCCGAGGGTGCCGTCGCCGAAGGCGGTGCCGCATGTGTGGCGCTGGAACGATCTGTATCCGCTGGCGGCGCGTGCCGGTGATCTGGTTCCGGTCGGGCGGGGCGGGGAGCGCCGGGCGATTGCTTTGGCAAACCCGGGCCTGGCCCGCACGCCGTATGCGACGCCGACGCTGTGGGCCGCGATCCAGTACCTGGGCGCCCGGGAGACGGCGCCGGAGCACCGGCATTCGCAGAACGCCTTCCGGTTCGTGGTCGAGGGGGAAGGGGTGTGGACGGTGGTGAACGGGGACCCGGTGGCGATGCGCCGCGGGGATTTCCTGCTGACCCCGGGCTGGAACTTCCACGGCCACCACAACGACACCGACGCACCGATGGCGTGGATCGACGGACTGGACATCCCGTTCGTGCACTATACCGATGCCGGGTTCTTCGAGTTCGGCACAGACCGCGTTACCGACGAGGCCACCCCCGTGGTCTCCCGGTCGGAGCGGCTCTGGGCCCATCCCGGCCTGCGCCCGCTCTCCGGCTTGGAGGACACCACGAACTCCCCAATCGCCGCGTACCGGTGGGAACACACCGACCGGGCCCTGACCGAACAGCTGCTGCTGGAGGACGAGGGCCACCCCGCGACTGTGTCCCAGGGTCACGCCGCCGTCCGGTTCTCGAACCCGACCACGGGCGGGGACGTGATGCCCACCATCCGGGCCGAGTTCCACCGGCTCCGCGCCGGCGCTACCACCGACGCCCTGCGCGAGGTCGGATCCAGTGTGTGGCAGGTCTTCGACGGCGCCGGCATCGTGGTCCTGAACGGTGAAACCAAGGCCCTGGCGAAGGGCGATCTGTTCGTCGTGCCGTCCTGGACCGAGTGGTCCCTGCGCGCGGACCCGCACGCGGATTCCGGGTTTGACCTGTTCCGCTTCAGTGACGCCCCGATTTTTGAACGCCTGAGCTTCAACCGCACCTACACCCAAGGACACACCACGTCATGAGACTCCTCACCCTGCGCACTTCTGAAGGAACGACGGCGGTCCGCCAGGACGGCGGCACCCTGACGGAGATAGACGGCTTCGCCGACGTCGGCGAACTCCTCCGTGATCCCGCCTGGGCGGAGAAAGCGGCCGCCGCGGCCGGTGCCACGCATCCACTCGACGGCGCGGACCTCGCCGCCGTCGTGCCCGCTCCGGGCAAGATCATCTGCGTGGGCCACAACTACCGCAACCACATCAAGGAAATGGGCCGGGAGGTCCCCGACTACCCCACGCTGTTCGCCAAGTACGCTGAGTCCCTGATCGGGCCCAACGATGACCTGGCCCTGCCGCAGGAATCGGACGCGGTGGACTGGGAAGCCGAACTCGCCGTGATCATCGGCAAAACCGGCCGCCGGATCAGCGAAGCCGACGCCGGCGACCACATCGCGGGGTACGCCGTGCTGAATGACGTCAGCATGCGGGACTACCAGTTCCGCACCATCCAGTGGCTGCAGGGCAAGACCTGGGAAAAATCCACCCCGTTCGGGCCTGCCCTGGTCACCGGCGACGAATTCACCGCCGGGCCGCTGATGACCTCCGCCGTCGACGGGCAAATCCAGCAGCAGACCCCCACCGGGGACCTCGTCTTCACCCCGGAGTTCCTGGTCTCCTACATCTCCACCATCATCACGCTGAACCCCGGCGACGTGATCGCCACCGGCACCCCCGGCGGCGTGGGCCACGCCCAGAACCCGAAACGCTACCTCCAGGACGGCCAGACCCTGGTCACCACCATCGACGGGCTGGGGCAGCTGAGCAACCGCGTCATCAAGGAACGCTGATGGTCGCCCGCACCGACCAGACCACCGACCCGGACCTGCAGGAACAGCTCCTGCAGGCCCGGCGCGGCACCGCGTTCTTCGCCCGCAAACTCAACGAACTCACCGACGCCGGCCTCGACGCGGACTCGCTGCTGCCGGGCTGGACCCGCCGCCACATCGTGTCCCACATCGGCTACAACGCCCGCGCCATCGCCCGGCTCGTCGAGTGGGCCGCGACCGGAATCGAAACCCCGATGTATCCCTCCCCCGAGGCCAGGGACCACGAAATCACCTTCGGAGCCACCCTGTCCCCGACCGCGCTGCGGAACCTCTTCGACCACTCCGCAGTACACCTGAACGTCGAATGGCGCGACCTTCCCGCCGACGCCTGGCACCACAAGGTCCGCACCATCCAGGGCCGGGTGGTCCCGGCCACCGAAACCGTCTGGATGCGCACCCGCGAAGTCTGGATCCACGCCGTCGACCTCAACAGCGGCGCCACGTTCCACGACATCCCTACCCCCGTCCTGGAACACCTCCTCCACGACATCACCGGCGCCTGGAAAACCCGCGGCACAGATCACGGGCTCCTCATCACGACAACCAGCACGGACCTGACACTCGGAGACACAACCACCGACAACCCAACAGTCATCACCGGATCCCTGCCCGCCGTCGCACAATGGGCCGCAGGCCGCGGACATACCTGCGTCACAGCCACACAGGACGGCACGCCACTTGCCGAGGTCCCGGCCGCCCCGAAATGGATCTGAACAAGTCTCAACAATGCCGGGCACCGGGCGCCTGGGCTTTGAGTGCGGCACATCTGACAAAGGGGCCTACAGGGGATGTCAAAAAATTGACAGGTATGTCATATAGTTGTTTAGGTAGTGGCTGATGAGGGCAGCTTCACAGGCATCACCCGGATTGCAGGCCGCGATTGCCTGCCGCGCGGATGGGTCTGCAGGTGCGATGCCCGCTCAGCGAAGACCGATGAAGGGAACCCCATGCCAGGCCAATTCAAGCTCGTTGACGCAGAGCCGCATGGGATCCGCATACTTCTTGTCAGTGCCGCGGGGGAAACTCTGGCTACGTCGAAGACCTTCGAGAATACGGAGGAAGCCGCAGCTGCAGTAGCGGACCTTCGCGAGCATGCCGCCTCAGCGCACATTATCGACCGCACCACCAGCACCCATTCGCGCGGCAATTAACTGCAGGAGATCAAGAAAACCGCTAGGATCGCCGCCCCGTAACTGCCGGCGTGGCGGGGGTTGGCAGCAGGCTTCTGCTAGCGGCGCGAACCTGTGCGATGCGTGTGTGCGGCGAGGGCGATCCTGTCCTTCACCGCAAGTTCTGCATGGAGGCGTTTCCTTCTGAGACTCTCGTGGGCCGAAAGTGCCCTCAGCGTGCGCAACCTGCGTCGGAATGGCTCACCACGGTGGCCCGAAGACATGTCCCGGATAAGGCCGGTCCCGGCAACTTCCCTGATAAGGCTGATTCCTGCGGCCGCCTGTCGTTTCGTCGGAAATGCCTCCGATACGGCCAGCAGTTCACCGGACGGGCCACGAAGCGTGGCGCGAAACCCGCCGTCGGGGGAATCTATGATTTCGAAGTAACCGGACATGGCACTTGCCTCCGTTTCTCCCTGCGCTGACAGGACGCGTCATGGGCCGCCGACAGCTCTCCGGTCATGATAGATCCGGTCCCCGGCAGCAGTCCACGCTGCCCGGGGCTTCGGCGGGGCTCGATGGGCCCCGGCCAGTGTTGGACCCCCGGCCAGTGGTGGGCACCCGGTCAGTGTCGGGCACCGGAGGATAGACTGTGCCACGTCAACGCTCTAGCGGGTCTGACGAGAGGCAAGCGCATGGGCGACACCCCGGCAGCGGAGGCTGGTTCGACCGAAGATTTTGAGCTGCTGAACCGGTACTGGAACGCGGCCAACTATCTGACAGTGGCCCAAATCTATCTCCAGGAGAATCCGCTGCTGCGGGAACCGCTGAAGCCCGGCCACATCAAACCACGGCTGCTGGGACACTGGGGAACCGGGCCAGGGCTTTCCCTGATCTACGTGCATCTGAACCGGCTGATCAAGCGGACAGGCGCCGAGGTCCTCTTCCTCGCCGGACCGGGCCACGGCGGACCGGCAGTCGTGGCGAACGTCTATCTCGAAGGCACCTATTCGGAGGTGTACCCGGAGATCAGCCGGGATACGGCGGGGCTGAGGCGTCTGGCCCGCCAGTTCTCAACGCCCGGCGGCGTGGGAAGCCACGTGGGGCCGGCCACGCCCGGCTCCATCCATGAGGGCGGCGAACTGGGCTATTCCCTCATGCATGGCACCGGCGCGGTCATGGACAACCCCGGACTGATCGCTGCCTGCGTGATCGGCGATGGCGAGGCTGAGACTGGGCCGTTGGCAGCGTCCTGGGATGCACCGTTCTTCCTGAATCCGGCCCGGGACGGTGCTGTCCTGCCCATTCTCCACCTCAACGGGCACAAGATTTCCGGCCCAACGGTCCTTGGCCGCCGCTCCGACGAGGACGTCGAAGCCCTCCTCCATGCCCACGGCTGGGCGCCGGTCGCGGTCTCCGGAGACGACCCCGCACAGGTGCACCGGGAACTCGCCACGGCCATGGACAGCGCCTACTCCACCATCCGCAGCCTGCAGGACACCGCCGGAAGCAAGGGTGTGGCGGCCGCGGCCCGCTGGCCCGCCATCATCCTGCGGACCCCCAAGGGCTGGACGGGGCCGCACACAGTGGACGGCACCCCGGTGGAGGGAACGTTCCGCTCCCACCAGGTACCGCTGTCAGGGGTCAGGGACAATCCCGAGCATCTCGCACTGCTCGAACAGTGGATGCGTTCCTACGACCCCGACAAACTGTTCGACGCCGACGGCCGGCTGGCACCCGAACTGGCGGCGCTGGCGCCCGAGGGCGCGCTCCGGATGGGATCTGTACCTGCGGCCAACGGCCGGCCGTCCGTTCCGCTGGAGATCCCGCAGCTGGAGCAGTACGCCGTGGACCCCGGCGAGCGCGGTTCCACCAGCATGGAGACCACGAAGCCGCTCGGCGAACTCTTCCGGGACCTCTACCGTGCCACGGAAGACAATCCCCGCTTCCGGCTCTTCTGCCCGGACGAAACCAACAGCAACCGCCTGGGCGCCGTCTTCGAGGCCAGCGACCGCTGTCTGCTGCTCCCGCTCCGCAATGGCGAGGCTCAGACCGGAGACCATGTCTCCGCCGATGGCCGGGTCATGGAAGTCCTCTCGGAGCACCTCTGTCAGGGCTGGCTGGAAGGCTACCTGCTAAGCGGACGGCACGGCTTCTTCGCCACCTACGAGGCGTTTGCCATGATCAGCGCCTCCATGACCGTCCAGCACGCCAAATGGCTCCAGCATGCGCGGGAACTCGAGTGGCGCTCCTCCGTTCCCAGCCTCAACATCCTGCTGACATCGACGTGCTGGCGCAACGACCACAACGGCTTCAGCCACCAGGGCCCCGGACTGATCGACACCGTCCTCTCCCTCTCGGGCGAGGTGACGCGCATCTACCTTCCGCCGGACACCAACACTCTGTTGGCCACAGCCGAACACGCACTGCTCAGCACCGACTACGTCAACCTTGTGGTGGTGGACAAGCAGTCACATCCCCAGTACCTCACCCTGGACGAAGCCCGTATTCATGCCGAGGCAGGAGCATCGCGCTGGGACTGGGCGGGCAACGAGGATGCCGGAAGCGCTGCGGAGCCGGACATTGTTCTTGCCAGCGCGGGCGATATCCCCACCGAGGAGATGCTGGCTGCCGCCTGGCTCCTGCAGCGCCACGTCCCTGACGCCCTCGTGCGCATGGTCAACGTCATGGACGCCATGGTGCTGCCTCCCCGGGACACCCACCCGCACGGTCTCGACGACGGGACGTTCAGTTCGCTGTTCACGGACAGCTGCGATGTCGTTGTCGCCTGGCACGGCTATGCGCGCTCGTTCCACCAGCTGCTGCACGGACGGCCGAACCCAGAACGTTTCCATGTGCGCGGGTACAGCCAGCAGGGAACCACCACCACGCCCTTCGACATGGTGGTGCTCAACCGGATGAGCCGCTACCATCTCGCGCTTGAAGCGCTCCGACGGATGCCGCGGAAGTTCCCCGGGGCTGCTGAGTTGGCCGGCCATTGCAACCGCCAGCTGGCTGCCCATGCCGAATACATCCGCGAACACTTCGAGGACCTCCCCGAAATCCGCGAGTGGATCTGGAGCCCGCCCCGCTGACCAGAGCGGGCTCAGGCGCTGGGCGCCGCCTGGGGCCCGGTGATGTTAACCAGCCAGGCAACCCCGAACTTATCGGAGCACATGCCGAAGGTGTCACCCCAGGGTGCCGGTTCAAGCGGCACCGTCACGGTGCCGCCGTTGCCGGAGAGCTTGTCCCAGTAGCCCCGCAGCTCGGCCTCGTCCTCTCCGCTCAGGGAGATGGAGATGCTGCTGCCGGATGTGTACTCCATGCTGTTGGGTGTGTCGGCGCCCATGAGCACGAGCCCCTTGTCCGTGGTCAGCATTCCATGCATGATCTTGTCCGCCTCAGCCGGGTCCTCGCTGGCATGGAACTCGCCGAAAGTGCTAAGGGCCAGGTCTCCGCCAAAGACGGACTGGTAGAAGCTCATCGCCTCGCGCGCGTTGTCGCGAAAGCCAAGGTAAGGGTTGAGCACTGTGGGCACGGGATTCTCCTTCAGGCTGTTTCTCATTGGTGGGTGGCGGGCCGGGGATTGCGGCTGCCGCCGGGACACGAAACACTTCACATGGTGCCCCAATCCGTCCGGGCTGCATAGGGGGCAGCCGGGTCAGTTGAAGGGCACGTCCGGCGGCCTGCCCTGAATCATTCATGGGAACACGCTCCGCGGGGACGAGTGCGGGAAGTGCCGGCGGGCCGTAGGCTCATGTCATGGCGAGATACTTCGACGTTCA
Organism: Arthrobacter sp. ISL-28; assembly: GCF_018613875.1. GTDB lineage: Bacteria > Actinomycetota > Actinomycetes > Actinomycetales > Micrococcaceae > Arthrobacter. The sequence goes on from NZ_JAGGPJ010000017.1 coordinate 108,558, forward strand.
TCCCCAGGATCCCCAGCCGCGCGCAGTCTCCCAGATCGTGGAGCTCGTTCGTTCCGGTGGCCTGATCGCATACCCCACGGACTCGTGTTACGCATTAGGTGCGCAACTGGGCAACAAGGAGGCGCTGGACCGGATCCGTACCATCCGCCAGCTGGATGACAAGCACCATTTCACCCTGGTCTGCCGGGACTTCGCCCAGCTGGGACAGTTCGTGCACATCGGCAATGACGTCTTCCGCCGTATCAAGGCTGTGACGCCGGGCAGCTACACCTTCATCCTTCCCGCCACCAAGGAAGTCCCGCGCCGGCTGCTGCATCCGAAGAAGAAAACCGTGGGCGTGCGCATTCCGGACCATAACTTCGTCCAGGCACTCCTCGCCGAGCTGGGCGAACCGCTGCTGTCCAGCACGCTGCTGCTGCCGGACGAGGAGGATCCGCTCACGCAGGGCTGGGAGATCAAGGAGCGCCTGGATCATGTCGTGGATGCCGTGGTCGATTCAGGCGACTGCGGGGCAGAGCCGACGACGGTCGTTGACTTCTCCAGCGGCGCTGCCGAGGTGGTTCGCCGCGGAACCGGCGATCCTTCGCGCTTCGAATAGGACGGCCGGGCACCGCCCGTATGCAGACGAGCGCTTACTCCTGCTTCTTCGCCCGGCTCGGCTGCACGCGAGGCGGCTCGCCGGGCATCTTCGGGTAGTCCGGCGGGAACGGCATTTCACCCAGCCCGTCCTTGAGGTCCCGGTCCCACCAGCCAAGCAAGGTGTCTATGGTGCCCGGTTCCGCGTTCATGTCCGCCCACGGGTCCCCCACGGCCTTCAGCCGTTCGGGGACGGTGAGGATGGTGAAGTCCTTCGGGTTGATGTTCTCCAGTTCGTCCCAGGTAATCGGACAGGAAACGGGGGCGTGCGGCAGGGCCCGCGGGCTGTAGGCGCCTGCGATCGTGCGGTCACGGTTTGCCTGGTTGAAGTCCAGGAAAATACGCTCGCCGCGCTCCTCCTTCCACCAGTTCGTCGTGACCTTGTCCGGCATCCGCCGCTCGAGTTCCCGGGCGGCGGCGATAACGGCATGGCGCACGTCCAGGAATTCGCGCTTCGGCTCGATCGGCGCATAAACATGAAGCCCGCGGTTCCCCGACGTTTTGATGAAGGCGTTCAGCCCCGCCTCGGAGAGCACCTCCCTCAGCGCCAAGGCCGCGGGGACGGCGTCGTCGAAGTCCGTGCCGGGCTGGGGGTCGAGGTCGATGCGCAGCTGATCCGGGTTGTCCGAGTTTTCAGCGCGCGACGGCCACGGGTGGAACACCACCGTGTTCATCTGCACCGCCCACACCGCGGCCGCAGGCTCGTCCAGGACCAGCTGGGGATGCGTGCGGGCACTGGGATAGATCACCATGACCGACCGGATGAAATCCGGCGTCCCTTTCGGCGGATTCTTGGAGAAGAACTGCTCGCCGTCGACGTTGCCTGAGAACCGCTGGAGCGATACCGGCCGGTCGCCGTTTGCCGCGATGAAAGCCTCTCCGACGTCCACGATGTAACGGGCGAGATCGAGTTTAGTCAGGCCCACCTCCGGCCACAGGACCCGGCTGGGACTGGAGATCCGCATGTCCCGGGAACCGTTAGGGCCGTCTACGGTAAGGGTGGTCTGTTCGCTGGCCATGGGGACAACCTACCCCGCGGGGCCCGCTGCGTCAGTACCCCGGCGCCAGGACCTTTGCACCGGGACACGGGGGAAGAAACATCTGCCGTGTCTCTGGGCAGCCGCTGGCGCATCTGTAAGGATGTGAACTGACCTTGCGCCGCCCGGTGCCAAGAACCGTCGAAGGGGATACACTCCATGGTCGAATCCGCCAGTCTGGACCACGTGTCCGGCCAGCAGGTGCTTGGCGCCGTGGCCAGGCAGGCCGGCATCGCGCCGGGAGACCGGGACTGGGCAGACTTCGAGCAGCGATTCAACCGCCACTTCCCCGATCTGGCCCGGCTGTTCCACTCGCTTTACGGCTCACGGCCGGACTTCCAGGACCAATTGACTTCCCTTGTGCTGGAGTGTGCCCGCGCCTGGAAGGATAGGCCCGCGAATCTGAAGGTCCTTGACTCCGAGCGGGAGGCCAACAGCGATTGGTTCCAGTCCAACCGCATGCTCGGCGGGGTCTGCTACGTGGACCGGTATGCCACTGATCTTGAAGGCGTGCGCGCTCGGATTCCCTACTTCAAGGAACTCGGCCTGACGTACCTGCACCTGATGCCGCTGTTCCTGGCCCCGGAACCGCTGTCCGACGGCGGCTATGCGGTATCCAGCTACCGGGTGGTCAATCCCAGGCTCGGGACGATGGACCAGCTGCGCGACCTGGCGGCTGAACTGCGGGCCAACGGCATCAGCCTGGTCGTTGACTTCATCTTCAACCACACGTCGAACGAGCATGAGTGGGCCCGCAAAGCTGCCGACGGCGACCCACGCTACAGCGACTACTACTGGATCTTTCCTGACCGGACCATGCCCGACGCGTTCGAGCAGAACGTGCGGGAGATCTTCCCGGAAGACCACCCTGGTTCCTTCGTGCCGCTCCCCGACGGCCGGTGGGTATGGGCCACGTTCCACACCTTCCAGTGGGATCTGAACTACTCCAATCCGGAAGTCTTCCGTGCCATGGCCGGAGAAATGCTCTTCCTGGCCAACCAGGGCATAGACATCCTGCGGATGGACGCCGTCGCATTCATCTGGAAGCGGCTGGGAACTTCCTGCGAGAACCTGCCCGAGGCCCACACGCTGCTCCGGGCCTTCAACGCCGTCTGCCGGCTCGCCGCACCATCTCTGCTTTTCAAATCCGAAGCCATTGTGCACCCCGATGAAGTGGCCCTGTACATCGATCCCGCCGAATGCCAGCTCTCCTACAACCCGCTGCAAATGGCGCTCATCTGGGAGGCCATGGCCACGCGCGACGTTTCGCTGCTCGCGCAGGCCCTGGAGCGCCGCCACAGCATTCCGTCCGGAACCTCATGGGTGAACTACGTCCGCAGCCACGATGACATTGGCTGGACGTTCGCCGATGAGGACGCCGCCGAACTGGGGATCAACGGCTTCGACCACCGCCGCTTCCTGAATTCCTTCTACGTCAACCGCTTCCCGGGCAGCTTCGCCCACGGCGTGCCCTTTCAGGACAACCCGCGCACTGGCGACTGTCGCATTTCCGGAACCACGGCCTCCCTTTGCGGGCTGGAGGACGGCACAGCCGAGGCGATCCGGCGGATCCTGCTTGCCCATTCGATCGCTTTCAGCACCGGCGGCGTCCCCCTGCTGTACCTGGGCGACGAGGTGGGCCAGCTCAATGATTACCAGTACGCGCTCGAGGACGGACATGAAGCCGACAGCCGCTGGGTGCACCGGCCGCAGTTTCCCGCGGAGCGCTACGCCCAGCGCAACGACCCGTCCACGCCGGAGGGGGCCATCTTTGCCGGGCTGCGCAGAATGACGGCGGTCCGCGCCAGCGCGCCTGAGCTGGCCGGCACCCGCCTCATTCCCTTCGCGGCGAACAAACGGGGCGTGCTGGGCTACCAGCGTCCCGGCGAAGGGACGCTGATACTTGCCCTTGCAAACTTCAGCGACCAGCCCCAGGTGATTTCAGCGGAAACGCTGTCCGGCTTCGCGGCCGAGGCCCTGGACGTCCTTTCGGATGCCCAGGTCCGCATCGACCAAGGGTTCGTCCTGGGCCCGCAGGACTACGTCTGGCTCAGGGTCACGGCTGCAGCCCCAGGATTCGGCAGCCCCCTCTCCTGACAGCCATACCGGCCTTCCCCAATACATATCCAAAGGTTTCTACAGGGAACCTTGACCACAATGGCAGTGCTGGTCCGGAAAGCCCTCCAGGGCCGGCACACCGCCCGACCCGGCACGATTAATCAGCCGGGCCGGGGCCGGTGGGCTCCGCGCACTCTGGGCTACTCGAGAGTAGACTTACAACAGGCCGGCGGCGGACAGCGAGACAGGTTCCCCCATGCCTGGTGCTCGACCCAGCCCGCCGTCGGTCTCCGTCGTTCATCGCCTGCACCAGAATGATGTATCCGCAGTTCAATCCGGCATTATTGACTCATGCCCGTTGCTGAATCCCCTGTCACCATTGCCGTCGGAGATCTTCAGGTCTCCGCCGTCCATGCCCGGCCCGAGAACGCGTTTGCAACCCTCGTCGTGGCCCACGGGGCGGGCGCCGGCATGGAGCATCCGTTCCTGTCCGGTTTCACGCGCGCCCTCAACGACGACGGCGTCGCCACCTTGCGCTTCAACTTCCCCTACCGCGAGGCAGGCAGGAAGTTTCCGGACCGGCCCCCGCTGGCCATCGCCACATGGCGGGCAGCGATGGAGGCGGCCCGAACCGGCGCGTCAGACGGGGAGCCCGTCTGGGCGGCCGGCAAGTCCTTCGGTGGCCGCATGGCTTCGATGGCGGTTGCCGAAGGGATGCCCGTGAGTGGGCTGGTCTATCTCGGCTACCCGCTGCATCCGCCCGGCAAGCCGGAAAAGCTGCGGGACGAGCACCTGTACGGGCTGACGCAGCCCATGCTGTTCCTTCAAGGGACCCGCGATACGTTCGCGACCCCGGAGCTGCTCGAGGACGTTGTTTCCCGGATCGGCAGCGCCGCGAGCTTGGAATGGTGCGAGGGCGGCGACCACTCCTTCGCCGTCGCGGGCAAAAAGCGCAGCGCCGAAGAGACCGGCGCGTCCCTTGCCGCACCCGTCGCGGCTTTCATGCGCGCGAATGGCTGAACCGGGCGGCACAACTGAACCGGGCCGCTGGCCGGCTTCCCACCCGCTAAGGGCCGGACTCACGCATTGGCGGCAGCCGACGTCGCGCTCGCAGGCACCGGCTCGTGCCGCAGGTAGCTGCGCCGGAAGCGGCCCGTCCCCGCGGTGAGCGCACGCAACTGAACGGCGTAGCGCAGGAGCTCGCCGTCCGGCACCTCCGCGGTGACTTCCGTGCGGTCCCCGCCTGCCGACGTCGTACCCGTCAGCCGTCCGCGGCGGGAAGATAGATCACTCATGACCGGGCCGACGAACTCATCCGGCGTGCTGATGGTCACCGACGAGACGGGCTCGAGCAGCTGGATCCGGCCAGCTGCAGCCGCCTCTCGCAGGGCCAGCGCACCGGCGGACTGGAACGCGGCGTCCGAGGAGTCGACGCTGTGCGCTTTGCCGCCGACGAGGGTCACACGGATATCAACTACGGGGAACCCGGCTGACACGCCTTTCTGCATCTGGGCGCGGACGCCCTTCTCCACGGACGGGATATAGTGCCCTGGAACCACACCGCCCACGGTTTTATCGACAAACTCGAACCCTGCGCCGCGTTCAAGGGGCTCGACTTCAATGTCACAGATCGCATACTGTCCGTGACCGCCGGATTGCTTGACATGGCGTCCGTGGCCGGCAGCGGGTGCGGCGAAGGTTTCCCGCAGGGGCGTCACGACCGGGACAGTCTGCAGCTTCACGCCCTGGTCCCGCAGCCGGTCCAGCACCACCTCGCCGTGGGCCTCCCCCATGCACCAGAGAATCAGCTGGTGGGTTTCGGAGTTGCGTTCCACCCTCAGCGTCGGATCGCCTGCCGCCACTTTTCCCAGGCTCTTGGCGAGGGCGTCTTCGTCACTGCGCGATGCTGCCTCAACGGCGAGGGGCATCAGCGGCTCTGGCATGTCCCACGACTCCACCAGCAGCGGGTTCTCCTTGGCCGAAATAGTGTCACCGGTCTCTGCATTCGCCAGCTTGGCGATGGCGCAGATGTCGCCGGCGACGCAATACGGCACTGGCTTCAGGCTGGCCCCGACCGGTGAATAAAGATGCGTGAGGCGTTCATCGCTGTCATGGTCCTCATGGCCTCGTTCCGCCAGCCCGCGGCCGCCGACATGCACGGCCGAATCCTCCCGCAGCGTGCCGGAAAAGATGCGCACCAGGCAGACCCGTCCCAGGAACGGGTCGATAGTGGTGCGCACCACCTCACCCACCAGCGGCCCCGCAGGATCGCATGTCAACCGGCCGGCAGGATTACCGGCCAGGTCCGTCACGGCAGGCAGCTCGCGCTCAGCCGGCGACGGGAATGCGCGCGTCAGCATTTCCAGCAGCTCCGTCAGGCCCAGCCCCGTTTCCGCCGACGTGGCGAGGAGAGGAAAGAAAGAACCGCGGGCCACCGCGGTTTCCAAGTCATCTACCAGGATGTCGACGTCGATCTCCTCGCCGCCGAGGTAGCGGTCCATCAGCGTTTCATCTTCGCTCTCCGAGATGATCCCCTCGATAAGCGCTCCGCGAGCCGTCTCCGATGCCGCCAGCTCCTCGGCGTTGGCGTCCCGCACCTCCGGGGTGGGGTCTCCGTCACTGTAGTCCGAAACGGTCCGGGAGAGCAGCCCGAGCAAGCCGGTGATGTTGGTCCCTGTTCTCACCGGAAGATAAGCCGGCAACACGGAATCGCCGAAGGCTCGCTGGCAGGCAGCGACCGTCGCCTCGAAGTTCGCCCGCGGATGGTCGAGCCGGCTGATAACCACCGCCCGGGGCACTCCGACCTGGTCGCACTCGGCCCACAGCGCTGTGGTGGAGGCATCAATGTCGTCCAGGGCGGACACCACGAAGATCGCTGCATCCGCCGCCCGCAGACCTGCCCGCAGTTCGCCGGTGAAATCCCCATAGCCCGGAGTGTCGAGCAGATTCACCTTGATACCGTCGAACACCAGCGGGGCCACCGACAACACCACTGAGCGCTGCTGGTGGATTTCGGAGGGCTCCGCGTCGCTGACGGTAGTCCCGTCCTCGATCGAGCCCTTGCGTGATATGACGCCGGTTGCGGCCAGCAGGGCGTCGAGCAGCAGGGTCTTTCCAGCGCCCGAGTGGCCCACGAGTGCAACGTTGCGGACCTTCTCCGGCGCATCGGCCGGCGCTCCGGCGGATGCATCAGCCCGCCGAAGATCAGAACTACCACGGCCGGGGCCCTTGCCCCGGCCATTTGTGCCTTTCAGCGACATGACCATCTCCTGGCGTTCTAGTCGTCAGCTCCGCGGCATGGTGGCGCGGCCTGTGTAAGACGATTCGACACCCTGAGGCGGCCGAACAGCAATAGGGAGAACGGTGTCGCTGCGAAACCGGAGGCCGCAGCAAGTGACCCGACGCGGACACCCCTAGGCTTCGTCGTGCCACCACCCTTCCCAGGCAGCGGATGACAGCTGGCCGCTGGGAAAGTCGGTGACGGCCTTGCCGCCGTCGAATTCGGAGTCATCATCATTGGGGCGGGAATCGAGAAGGAGGGTCAGGTTACTCCAAAGCAGCATGGTTGTGTCCTTTCATGCGTCACTGAGACCACGGTGTCTGAGTACGCCCTAGCGTAGCTGCGCAATGTTTCGCTGCAACGACTCAACGTTTCCGGTATGTATCGGTAATCTATCCAGGCACCGCCATGCCGGTGCAGTCACCTGATGCTTCCACGAATCCCGCTTCCGGCGGGTTAGTCCGCCGTCAGCTCCTGCTCTTGACCCTTGCCGTCGCGGGAGCCGTCCACGGGTCTTCTGGCCAGGGATGCTTGGGATAGCGGCCCCGCATTTCCGACCGGACCTGCGCATAGGGGCCGGACCAGAAGGACCTTAGATCATCGGTCACCGCCAGCGGCCGCCTGGCCGGTGAGAGCAGATGGAACAGCACCGGCACCCGCCCGTCCACCAACCGGGGCGTCTCAGCCCAGCCGAAGCATTCCTGCAGCTTGACCGCCACCACGGGCCGGCCGCCGCCGTCCCCGACGTCCGGGTAGTCGATCCGCACCCTGGAACCGCTCGGTACCGTGAGCGACTCCGGCGCCAGTTCGCCAAGCCGCGCAGCATCGGGCCAGGGAAGCAGCCGCCGCAGCGGTTCGGTCAGGTCAATCCTGTGCGTCGGTGCTCCGCCGGCCAGGGCCTCGAGCTCCGGCGCGAGCCACGTGTCGAGCCCCGCCAGCAGCGCCTGGTCGGAAACGTCCGGCCACGGATCCCCCAGTTCGCGGTGCAGCAGGGCGAGCCGGCGGCGCAAGGTGCCGGCCGCCGTCGACCATCCAATGATGCCAAGCCCCTCCTGCTCGAGGGCACGAGCCACGGCGGTGCGACCCTCTTCCGCGGAGGGCCGCACCGGAGTCGAAGAAAGCATGATCGCTCCCAGCCGGCGTTCCTGCCGGGCAGAGACCTTTCCTTGGCCGAACTGCGCCTCCACCGTTTCGCCAAGGAGGTGCCGGGCGGCAGCTTCCGCCGCATCAGCCGTGAGCGGCGCGGCGGAACGGATGACGGCGCCGGTCCCCGCCGCGTCGCGCCCTTCGGCGCGCGACACCTCGGCTACCGCGAGCCACTCATGCCCGGAAAGGGTGCTGCCAGCCGGCAGGCCCGCCCGTGTGCCGGAGGTCAGCAGGTAGCGCTCCGGCCCCGCGCCGGGGACGCGGCGCGCCACCCGGTCCGGGAATGCGAGGGCGACGACGAAACCGGCGGCTTCCGCGGCGCTTGCCGGAGCGGCGGGCCAGGAACGTTCTGGCGTCCCGGTACCTGACTCTTCAGTACCGGCGCCTTCCTGGCGGGCGATCGCCTCCATTCGCCGGACGTCCTCGGCCCAGCGCCGGGCGGCGGGCTCCCTGCTGGTGCGTAGTGTCGCCAGAAGCCGCGGCAGATCAGCGCCGGGGGCGCGCTGGTCCCCGGATACGACGGCGACCGTCTCAGCGGCGGTGCGGTGACCGACAGCGGCGGCGCCATCCAGAAGGGCGCGGGCCAGCCGCGGGTCGGCGGGGATCCGGGCGAGGGTCTTGCCCAGGTCCGTGGCGTGGCCGTCGGGGCCTGTTGCGCCAAGTTCCCGCAGCACTTCAACGGCCTCATCCATCGCAGCCCGGGGCGGGTCGTCCGGCAGGGCCAGCCCCCGGCCGCCGGGCGATCCCCAGCAGGCGAGAATGAGGGCGGCGCCCGTCAGGTCTGCCGCCGCGATCTCCGGTGTCCGGTGGGCCGGTGCGGCACCGAAGGTCTTCTGGTCATAGCAGCGGACCACACGCCCTGGCCCCTGGCGGGCCGCCCGCCCGGCCCGCTGCTCGGCCGACGCGCGGGAGCAGGACACCGTCACCAGGCCCGACATGCCGCGGCTGGTATCACGCCGCGGCTCCCGGGCCAGTCCCGCATCGATGACCAGCCGGACTCCGGGAACGGTCAGGGAGGATTCCGCGAGCGCCGTGGAAACGATGATCCGCGGGGGGCCGCCGGGTTCCCGTCCCGAAATGGCGCGGTCCTGCTCTGACGGGCTGGCCTGGCCGTGAAGCTCAAGGACCTCGGCAGAGACCGTGCCACGCAGGCGGGCAGCTACCTGTGACACTTCCCCTGCACCGGGCAGGAACACGAGGGCGTCTGTGCCCGGGTCTGCCGCAAGTGCCGCCGCATGCGACGCCGCGGCCACCACGGCCACATGGTCCAGGAGGGCCCGCGTCACGCCCCGGCTGTCCAGCCGCGGCACGCCCGCGGGTGCCCAGTCCACCGTCAGGGGGTACAGCGCGGAGGGACAGTCGACCACGGGAGCCGGCCCGCCGCCGTCGTGATCCCCGGCCGACTCCTCCCCTGCTGTGGCCGATCCGATCAAGGCGGCGAACCGCGGAGCGTCCAGCGTCGCGGACATGGCCACGAGCATGAGGTCGCCGCGGAGCAGGCGGACTTCGGTAAGCATGCCGAGCAGGAGGTCGGTTTCGAGTCCGCGCTCGTGGACCTCGTCGAGGATCACGGCGTCTGTGCCCTCAAGTCCCGGGTCCGCCAGCAGGCGGCGCAACAGGATTCCCGGGGTAACGAACTCGATCAGGGCTCCGGTGCCCGCCTGGCGTTCCCCGCGGACCGTGTAGCCCACCCGGTCCCCCAGCCGGCTGTTGTCCAGTGCGGCCAGGCGCCGCGCCGCCGCTCGGGCGGCAACCCGACGCGGCTGGGTCACCACGATGCGCGGCGCCAGGGCGCCCGCCCGCCGTCGCTCCTGCACGCTGCCGCCGGCCGCGAGGTTGGCAAGCAGCGGCGGAACCAGCGTGGTTTTTCCCGTGCCCGGCGGCGCCTGCACCACCGCAGTTCCGGCGGGGCCTCCGGCGCGCAGGGCGTCGGCCAGCTGCCCCAGTGAATCCGCGAAGACCAGGCCGGCACCGATGGCTCGCAAGTCAAAGGGGCCAAGGGTGCCGGCGAGGTCCGGGGGAAGGGTAGTCACCCGTCCATTGTGCACGGCCAGGCAGCTACGCCGGTCGCACAGAGCTATGGCTGCTGGAAGAGGCTGAGAATATTCCCCTCAGTGTCCAGGAACCAGGCGGCCTTTCCGGCGCTGCTCGTCGCGATGCCGTTCTCGGTCTTCAGTCCCGGGAAGTCATAGTCCTCAAAGACAACACCACGGCTTCGCAGGTCCTCAACCTCGCCCTCGAGATTATCGGTCGCCCAGCTCAATTGTGTGTTCTTCGCTGTTCCCGCGTTGTCGGTCAGATAGAGCAAGAAAGCCGTTCCGTTCCCGCAGCGGTAGAGCAGATTCTCTTCGTCCAAGGTTTCCGAGGGTTCCAGGCCGAGGACATCCCGATAGAAATTCTTGGCCCTGGAAATGTCCTTCGCGGGAAGGACAGCGATGACCTCACGATCCTTTAGCATGATGGTTCTCCTTCGTTATCAGGTTCCGGGCAGCTTGGACTGCCAGTGCGCGGCGACGTGATTCTTGCTGTGAGGCGGGCAAACCCAGTCGCTCCAATGCCGGTTCCACTCCACAGATTCCCAGGTCATCTACCTGGTCAAGATCAGCGACCGGCGTGACCCTTCTCCTTTCAAGGGGCGCTGATGGGCACCATCGTAGGCTTCGGTCCTTCAGTGTCAATGCCGCGCGGAAACCCAGCGGGAGAGGGCTGCGCCTCCTTTGTATCCAGTAGGGCCGCCGGCGTCAGCCGGACCGGGTCCGATGCTGGTCGACAGAATTCAGATCGATGATCGGAAGGTGGCCGTCGGTGCGGATAGAGTCGCCACCACCGTTGCGGTGGTGGTAGCCGGTAGAGAAGTTCCTGATGACATGCACTGATTCCACCCGCATTGGCAGCACGAAGCGTCTCAATGATGAAATCGCGCTCTTCGTCGGTGTGGTCAGCGATTTTGTGAGTGATCTGGAAGGTGAACAGGGACAGGCCCACGCTTCGGTCATACGTTCCCGCACCTACCCAGTCCACCGCTATGCCGCCGGGCAACATCCAGCCGTCCGGGCACTTCCAAAACCGCACGTGATGCCTTTTGCGGGGGTTCCCGTCGATCTCACGTTGAAATGCCATGTCCTGCCTGTTCCCAAAAACGTAGAGCCAACTGACAGGTGCTGCCGGATAGCTTCGCCCAAGGACCGTGGATTCGAGCGTTCGCCAGGCAGTGGCGGGAGTGAGCGGATCAGCCTCGACCCACCCCGCGGTAGTCATCGCCTGCCGCAACTCATCCGCCGGACCGATCACTGCCACGTTCACCGGGTCGCCGAGCACGCCGTCACCTGTCCGGGTGCGGCCGATGAAGTAGTCCGGAATGTACAGGCTGCTGAGGATCTTGTGCACGCGCGGCAGCAGCGCATAGGCGAGAATCAGCCACACGGGCAAGAACACCCAGACCTGTTCAGGCCCGCGCGCCAGCCGGGCGAGCAGGAAATAATAGACTGCCCAGCCCACTGCCACGGTGACGGCGGCGTACAGCAGGCGCTGGAGCACGGCCAGCACAGTCGCCCAGCGGCCCTGCCAGCGCTCCTTCCGGCTGGCTGACCGGGCATGGTCCGGTTCGGTCGGAACGGTCCGGTTGTCCTTACCCGACGACACTGCGTGTTCTCCTTCTTACGGTTGGCTGCTCACTGATGGCCAGGCCCCCGTGGTTCCCTCAGGCGTCCCAGTGAGCCAGCAAAAGAACTGGGGGGCGCGCCTCTCAGGATAAGCATGAAAGGACGGCGTGTGCAGGCAGCAGGAGCGAATCGAGGCCTGCAAGGCGGAAGTTTGACAGCTGGCCCTTGAGAGGCCAAGTGGAACCGCGGCCGAGAAACCTGCCGACGGGCCTGGGTGTGCTTCTTATGCGACCTGTCAGGCGGCCAGCCGTGCCGCTCCGAATGACACGCTGAACTGAACGCACCATAGATCAACGGACTTGTACTTGGACAGGTCGACGCTCTTGGGGATTTCGTAGACCTGGTTGCCCTGATTTCCTTTGATCAGGCCAAGGTCATGATGCTCGGCAGAACCTGCCGTGTACCAGCCGGCCCGTCCTTCCACCACGTCTGCTGCACTCAGCCAAACATGCACATCGGGCCCGTTCGACGTGTCGAGGTTCTCCAAGGTCAGTATCCGGGAGCCGTCCGGCTTCTGGATGATCCGAACGGTTCCGGTTGTTGCGTGTTCGTGGCTGATCAAGGAACCCGAGCCGATCTGAACCGGCCCGGCAGACGCCGTCGGGCTCTTGGGGGCAGCGGATGGCACAGGTGTGCCCGTTGCAGCCGGCGAGGGTGGCGCTGGAAAGGGGGATGCGGCCACGGTGGGGATCTGCTCATCCACACGGACGTCGACAAACAGGAGCCATGGCTTGAACAGGGCGAGTCCAACAGCGATCACAACGACGGCGACCGCCGCCGCCACAATCACCCAGATTCGCTTCCGGCCATCTGCATTCACAGTGAACACCTTGCCCCTGAAGATTTCCGAAGATGAGGTTGGACGCTGTTTCTGCCCATGCAATCATCGTCCTCGCTCCTGGTGGCAGGGGCAACGGGGAGGATAATTACATCGAGAGCCAACCTTAGCGCGTAGATGAGGGGGTCCGGGTGCAGACGATTCCGCGCATCACCGTGGAGGTGCCGGTACTCAAGATTGGGTCCACACCCTCCGACTATGAGGAACTGGGCAGCTACGTCCACGGTCTGCGCAAGCGGCAGGGACTGCATATGACGCTGCTGCACATCGGCGTCCTGGAGGACTTTTCCCGGGACATCGCCGAATGGACCAAAGGCAACACCAGCACGGCCGACGCCATCCAACGGACAGTTGCCTGGTTGCCGGAGCTACCGATTCTTGGAGGGTTTTCAGGACAGGCCGAAAGGCTTGTCGTACTGGGCGGCGGCAGTGTGTACGGACTCGAAGTTGAGGTGCCCCAGCAGGTCAGGGACTTTCAGGTGTTCCTGGTCCAGGCGCTGCGCGAACTGCTGGACGGGCTGCTCGTGGACAATGTGGACGACTTTATTCTCAGTTCACGCGCGCTGGGGTTCAGGTATCCCCGCTGGAAGCCCCATATCGCGGTGGGCCGCCCGAAAACCAGGGGCGGCGGAGCGTGGGAGATTGCACCGTTGGCGATCGATTTCGGCGCATCACGGATCAGGAACCGCCAATTCCTCCCGGCGATCGACGCCGGCTGAGGTGCGCGAGTCAACTGGTGCGCGAGGTGATGGAAATCACCGCGGTCACGAAAACAGGCAGTGCCGCGGCGGAGGCCAGGACTACGACTGCTGTCCCAACCCATGCCGGAATTCGCCACGAATGCGCTGCGCGCAGAAAGGAAAGCGGAAACGTGCTCATCCAAATGAGCAGCAGCAGTGCACCTATGCCGACGGCCACGCCGGCGGGAGGAAAGACTACAGCGCCGATAAGCAGCGGTGTGTAGTACCTGAACGATTCGTCGCGCCACAGGGGAACCCGTCCGCTCCACCAGCCTGCCGCCGCAGCGACCACCGCGCCATGCAGGACCGCGAGGCCGCCAAAGAGCGCGACCGCAAGCCAGCCGGGTTCGACGATGCTGAAATCGATATTGTCAGCGCGCAAGGGATCCAACAGCGCGCCAAACCATAAGAGAAGGACAGCGCCGAGCAACGGGCCTGCGAGGCGGCCAGTCGGAAGCCAGCGCCGCAGGACAACGTACAGCAACGCGGCAAAATAGCCAGCCGGAAGCCCTCCGAAAAACAGTAGCGCCATCGACCCCTCCAATGTAGGGAAGCCGATGTTGGCTTGAGCTTCAGTGAGCCGGCCCTGGGCGGAATCCGGCGATGTGTGCGCCAGAATGCGCATGATCAGCCGCCCTCCCGGCCATGCGGCAAGCACTGCTGAAACCAGCGCCGAAAAGGTGACGACGTTAGCCCACCAGAAGTACCGGCGGAGCGCGCGCAACTTAGCCTCCGTGCGGGCCTCGCGCTGATCGGTGTACTGAACGGACCCCTCCCGTTGATCCCGGGATGAGGCCTCATCAACCGGCACCCGAATGCGCCTGTTTCCCCAAACGATCACTACGAGGAGTCCGAGAAACAAGAGAAGAGAGCATCCAACGACGATTGCGGCAGTCATCAAGTATCACCAACTCCAAAAGCAGGATGGAGACTATTGTGCTCCCGGCTGCCCGCCGTGGCCACATGCACCGCATGGCTGGGCGCACAAGTAGGTGGGTCTAGGCGCTGAGCCTTGTTCGCAGCCGCGCGGCGCAGCCAAGGATCTTAGGTTTTGAAGCGCAAGGCACGCATCTGGTCGCGGCCGTCTTCAGTGATCCGATCCGGACCCCACGGAGGCATCCATACCCAATTCAAACGCCAATCGTCAACAACGCCGTTCAAGACCTTGGCTACTTGGGCTGCAATCACCTCGGTCAACGCACACGCCGCTGATGTCAAGGTCATTTTGATCAACAGTGCGTTGTCCTGCCCATACTCAAGACCGTAGAGGAGCCCCAGGTCGACGACATTGACGCCAAGTTCGGGGTCGACAACGTCCTTAAGGGCGGCTTTGACATCTTCAAGAGGAGCGCGGACGGGGTTCATTGCCGGAGCAGGGCTGAACTCCGTCTTAGACATTGCTCTCCTCCACGTCATCCGCATGAAGTGATTTTGCCCAGTCGATGGCGTTACGCGGTTGTTCGTCCACTTCAAAAACCCTGCTACAGTCTACGGCAGAAGAAAGGGTAGCCTAACCTAAAAATCTGTCATCCTGAGATCATAGTTCGAAAGCGACACCGTGGAAACACCCCTCCTCATACCGAGGGTGTGCCTTCATTGCAATCTGTCAATGCAAGGACGTGGTCCTCTCGTCCGCCCAACCACCAAGGACCCCTGCATGGCAATCCAGCACACTCTCGCAGCTCGCCGCATGACCCGCACAGCCAAAAACCGGTTTGCGGAGACGCCCAGCACTGAGGACTTTAAGGCGGCTTTCCGCAACCATCCTGCCGGCGTCGCCATCATTACCGCGCAAGGGCCCACTGGCCCGGTAGGCCTGACCGCCAGTTCGGTCTTCTCCGTCTCGGTGAACCCGCCGCTACTGGTCTTCTCCCTCTCCGCTCAGTCATCCTCCGCGTCTGCAATCCGGGAAGCCGGGTCCGTTGTCGTCCACCTGCTGGGCGCAGACCAGATTGACGTTGCCAAGACCTTCGCGACAGGCGGCATCGACCGCTTCGGCGGCACCACCACGTGGCATCGCCTGATCACGGGCGAGCCCGTTTTATCCAGGGCCAATGCCTGGATGCGCGGGACAATTGTCAACGAAATGAGTGCCGGGGACTCCACTGTGGTCGCCGTGCAGGTGCTGCAGGTCAACATCCCCGCCGCTGAGGGCCAGGATGCCGAGCCCGCCCGCCCGCTGGTGTATCACGACCGCTCCTGGCATTCGCTCAGCCCTGCTTCAGCGGTGAGCTAGAGAGATCCCCCCGCGGCGTCCGGAGTGCCGGAGTCGTGGCCTCCGCCACCATGGCCGCCGCCGTGGTGTCCGCCATGTCCGTGATGGCCGCCATGTCCGTGGGCGCCGCCATGTCCGTGGGCGCCGACCCGTTCGCGGGCGAGGAAGTTTTCGATGTCGAAGAGGTTGTCCGCGCGGCGGGCAATGTTCAGCAGCGTGGTCATCGACGCCACTTCCTCCACTTGCTCCTTAAGGAACCAGAGCATGAACTGTTCTCCCAAGGCGTCATTTTCCGCCCTTGCGGCCGCGAAGAGTTCCTTGATGTTCTCTGTGACTTCCTGTTCTTGGGCGAGGGCGAGTTCAAGCGGTTCCTCAACCTTGCTGAAGTCGTTGCGGACGGGCTCCACCCCCGGGATGGTGACGGTGAGTCCGCGGTCCAGAATGTATCGGACCATCATCATGGCGTGGTTTCGTTCTTCCAGTGACTGCCGGTAGAAGTGCCTGGCCAGCTGGGGCAGGTCCTGCCTATCAAACCAGGCTGCAACGGCGATATATTGCTGCGAAGCGGCGAACTCGTTGCCGACCTGGTGTGCCAGCAGTTCTTCGAATCTACGGTTAGCCATCGGGGTCTCCTCGGGTCGTGGTTGAAGGCTGCTGCCGACGCCGGGGCCTTGGCGGCCAGTGCTGCCAGCGGAGGCATAAATGAGGATCCTCTGCTGTCGACTCCGGGTCAAGACCCGCCTGCTCCCGTTTTGAGCAGCGTTCCGTGTGTCCGACGGCAGGCCGAAAACGTCCTCGAGCAGCGGAAACACCGGCACGACAGTCTGCTCCCGATGCGTGACAGCAAGACCGTCTATCGTGGATGCCCGAGCGGCGAGAATGCCTGGATCAACGCGTCCCTCACAGCACTGACGCTTTCCTTTTCAAGCGCCGAGGAGCGCGCGATGGCGACGATGCTGCGGTATGAGTTGCCCGGAAGCGTCGCTACGGGGCTGTTTGTGGGCCGCAGACCCATCATGAGTGGTGTGGCGAGCGTGATGCCCACACCAGATTCCGCCAGTGCGATGGAGACGGCGGTGTCTGTCACAGTGTGCCGGACATTGGGCTCAATCCCTGCCTGCGCGCAGGCGAAGCGGCACGCCCTGCCGAAGTACGTCTCAATGGGCGGGAGAACCCAGTCCGTAGCGTTTGCGTAGTCCACCAAGGCGTCCTTGTCACCGACCATTTCCCCGGTCGCAGGGGGAAGCACCATCAGGAAGGGCTCGCGGTGCAGCAGTTCGGTGACGACACCGCGCAACGGAGGTTGAGGTGCGTCGTCATAGCTCAGTCCCAGGGCTATGTCTATCTGATGGTTAAGAATCGCTTGGGGCATCATTTCAACGTCCACCTCCACCGCTTGGATGGCCACGTGCGGGGTGGTTTTGCGCAGGTACTCTATGGCCGGCTGCATCGCCGAGACGGCAGCAGAGCCGAAGACCCCGAGGGAAACCACCGTTCTTTGCTCCGACTGGGGCCCGCTGAGGGCGGCTGCCGCCTTTCGTTCGTCCTCCAGGAGGATTCCGGCGTGCTGAAGCAGCGTCACTCCAGCGTCGGTGAGCGTAACCCGGCGGCCGTCACGGGCGAAGATCGGTCGTGGAAGACCGGCCTGCAGCGCTGCCATTTGCTGCGAGACAGCACCCGGAGTGAAGCCGAGCGCCTCAGCCGCCGACGTCATTGTGCCCAGTTCCGCTACTACCTTGAAGGTCCTCAGCTGCTCGAACGTCCACTTCATATAGACATTCTATACAAACTGTTGAAATCTCATCGATTGACCTAAACGAAGGATTTAGCCGAAGGTTGTTCCAAGAGGACTTTGTTGGAGGGATCACAATGCAGATAAAACACGTGGACAATGTTGTTCCGTTGGTCAAATCACCCGACCACGCCCTACCGGTGGCGGGCGATGTCGTCATTCTGGGCGGCGGAATCATGGGAACGAGCATTGCCTACCATCTGGCCGAGGCCGGCGTAAAGAACATCGTCTTGGTCGAGCGGAATGTGCTGGGCTCTGGATCTTCAGCCAAGCCCCTGGGCGGCGTCCGCGCCACGTTCTCCGATCCCGGCAATATCAGGCTCGGGCAACGCAGCCTGGAGGCCTACGAGCGGTTCAATGAGAAGTTCAAGACGGACATCGGACTCCGGCAGGTTGGCTACCTCTTCCTGTGCCGGAACGAAACCGAGCTTCTGCAGGTGGAAGACAGCACACATATCCAGAACCACCTTGGTGGTTCGAGCCGGATGGTCTCGCCGGACGAAGCACATCGGATCAACCCTTTCCTGGACCCGCGTGCGCTGGTGGCGGCATCGTATTCTCCGCGAGACGGTTTCGCCGAGCCTTCCAAAGTAGTCCAGGCCTACGCAGAAGCCGCCCGGCAACTGGGGGTGACGATCTGCCAGGACACGGAAATCCTGGACATCGACGCCACCGGCGGTGCGATCCGCGCGGTTCACACAAACCGGGGGTCGATCCGGACTTCCACGGTTGTCTGTACCGCTGGTGCCTGGTCGACGAGACTTGGGGCGATGGCCGGCGTCCATCTGCCGATTGAACCTGTCCGCCGCCAGATCGGCATGACCCCGCAGGGGCTCAAGCCGCTTCCGACGGTTCCGTTCACCCTTGACCTCTCGACGACGCTCTACTTCCACAACTACCTCAACGGGATGCTTCTGGGAATTTCCAACCAGGACCAGGAACCGGGTTTCTGCCGGGAGTTCGACTACCAGTGGCTGCCGGCCTTCAACCGGGCCGCGGAGATCGTCGCCCCGTCCCTGGCCCACCAGGACCTGGATGTCGGTTGGGCAGGGCTGTACGAAAACACCCCGGACCACAACGCAATGATCGGCTCTTCGGACACCGTGGAAGGTTTCATGTACGCCACCGGATTCTCAGGCCACGGCTTCCTGCAGGGGCCAGCCGTGGGCGAACTCATCCGGGACATGTATCTGGGCCGGGAATCCTTCATGGATCCGGAACAGTTCAGTGCAGCAAGGTTTGCCGGTGAACTCTCCCAGGTTAGAGAAGTCCACATCATCTGAGCCCTTCAACAAAACGACCATCTGCACCATCGCCACCCAAAAAGACAGCACCAGAAAGGACAAGCCCATGCCAACGACGACGAAGCTGCAGCTCTGGGAACTCCGGGCCGAATTCGCCCTGCGCCTGGCCACGCTTTACGGCAACGAGGTTCCGGCCTACAACACCCTCGTGGACGTCTCCCGCGAGGTCAACGAGGACTTCATCCGCAAAAACGGCCAAGACGCTGAACGCCTGGGAAGCATCCAACGCGTCACCGCCGAACGGCATGGAGCCATCCGCGTCGGATCAGCCCGGGAACTGGCCCAGGTGGCCCGCGTCTTCGCAGCCTTCGGGATGTATCCGGTCGGTTTCTACGACCTCCGTGACGCGTCCAAAAGCTCGGTTCCCGTGGTGTCTACGGCCTTCCGCCCAGTCGATTCCGATGAGCTGGCCAGGAACCCGTTCAGGGTATTCACCTCGATGCTGGCACATGACGACAGGCGATTCTTCGATGAGGAGACCGAAAAGCAGCTCGAGGCCTTCATCGGCGCCCGAACACTGTTCAGCGAAGAGCTGCTCTCGCTGGCGGATAAGGCCAGCGCCGATCAAGAACTGGAGCAGGAGGAGGCAGCACGCCTCCTGGATCTTGCGACTGCCGCCTTCGAGCTGTCCCAGGAACCCGTGGAGCACGACTGGTACTTCAAGCTTGAAAAGATTTCCGCAGTCGCCGCCGACATCGGCGGCGTCCCCTCGACACACATTAACCACCTCACTCCGCGCGTGCTCGACATTGATGACCTCTACGCCCGGATGCAGGCCCGCGGCATCGCGATGATCGATGAGATCCAGGGCCCGCCGAACTGGGAAGGACCCGATGTCCTGCTCCGGCAAACGTCCTTCCGCGCCCTCGCCGAGGAGCGCAGCTTCCGCCAGGCGGACGGCGAAGTCCGTCCGGGATCCCT
The DNA here is from genome assembly GCF_018613875.1 of Arthrobacter sp. ISL-28. GTDB lineage: Bacteria > Actinomycetota > Actinomycetes > Actinomycetales > Micrococcaceae > Arthrobacter. The sequence continues at coordinate 128,187 of NZ_JAGGPJ010000017.1, forward strand.
CCGGGTCCGCTTCGGCGAAGTCGAACAGCGCGGCATCGCCCTGACCGAACGCGGGCGGGACATCTACGACAGGATGGTGGCCGAAGTCGACAGCCGGCTGGCGGCAGCACCGGCCGGGACCACCCGCGTCGAGATCGCCGAGCAGGTGTGGCGGAAGCACCTTCCGAGGACGGAGCAGGAACTTGCCCTGAAGGGGCTCGCTTACTTTACGTACCGGGTCAGCGGACCGGGCCAGGCGCCCCGACAGAGCGCCGCGTCCCTGCCTGAGCTCGTCGGCGCCGGGGTCCTTGTCCCCGAACCCATCGTCTACGAAGACTTCCTGCCGCGTTCGGCAGCCGGGATCTTCCAGTCAAACCTCACGGATGACGGTTCCCGCGACGACGAACAGCTCGGCACCCGCTATGACATCGACCGGCTCTCCGAAGTTCTGGGCACCAGGATCTTCGACCCCAACGAGCTGTATACGGCACAGCAGAACGCCTCGATAGATGCAGCCGCACAGCAACTCGGTATCACCATCACAGACCGCCCCTCCTAATACCAACCGCACACGTACCGCCAAGACTCCCAAGAAAGGCAATCATGACCACTCTTACGTCCACCATCCCTGCCACTGCAGAAATCACCGAAGAGGTCCGCAAGAGCCTCCAGGCCATCGGCGTGGATCCCGCATCGCTGGACGGCACCCGGGCAACCCGGACCCCCATCACCGGCGAAGTCATCCTCCACACCAAGGTCCACAGCGGCGAAGAAATCGACGCAGCCATCACCGAGGCCGCGGAAGCCTTCAAGACCTGGCGCAACGTCCCGGCACCGGTCCGCGGTGCGTTGGTCAAGCGCTGGGGTGAGCTGCTGACCGAGCACAAAGACGATATCGCCACCCTCATCACCGCCGAAGTGGGCAAGATCCGCTCCGAAGCCCTGGGCGAAGTCCAGGAAATGATCGACATCGCAGACCTCGCCGTCGGCCAGTCCCGCCAGCTGTACGGCAAGACCATGCCCTCTGAGCGCCCGGGCCACCGCCTGGCCGAGACCTGGCACCCGCTCGGCGTGGTCGGCATCATCTCCGCCTTTAACTTCCCGGTCGCTGTCTATGCCTGGAACACCGCACTGGCCCTTGTTGCCGGAGACACCGTGGTGTGGAAGCCCGCCGATGCCACCCGGCTCTCGGCGCTCGCCGTGGACGCGCTCCTCGCCCGGGCGGTCAAGGACGTCGGAGCGCCTGAGGGTATCCACCACCTGCTCCTGACGGACCGCGTCGGCGGGCAGAAACTGGTCGAAGACCCGCGTGTCGCCTTGGTCTCGGCCACCGGCTCTGTGCGCATGGGCCAGGAGATCTCTCCCGTGGTCGCCAAGCGCTTCGGCCGGGTGCTGCTGGAACTCGGCGGCAACAACGGCGCCATCGTGGCCCCATCCGCAGACCTGGATCTGGCGCTGCGCGGCATCGTCTTCGCCGCCGCAGGCACCGCCGGCCAGCGCTGCACCTCGCTGCGCCGCCTCATCGTGCACTCGTCAATCGCCGATACGCTCGTCAGCCGGATCGTCGAGGCATACCGCACACTGAACATCGGCAGCCCCACGCAGGAAGAAACCCTGGTGGGCCCGCTGATCAACGCCACCAGCTTCAAGGCCCAGCAGGACGCCCTGATCCAGGCCGTGGCTGAGGGCGGCGAGGTCGTTTACGGCGGGAACCGTGTGCTGGCCGAGGACCAGCCCGGCGCCTACTACGTCGAACCTGCCGTCGTGCGCATGCCTGCGCAGACCGCCGTCGTGCATGACGAGACCTTCGCCCCCATCCTGTACGTCATGACGTATGAAACCCTGGAGGAGGCCATCGAAATCCACAACAGCGTTCCGCAGGGGCTGTCCTCGGCGATCTTCACCCAGGACCAGACCGAGGCCGAGCGGTTCCTTTCGGCCAGCGGGTCCGACTGCGGCATCGCCAACGTCAACATCGGCACCTCAGGCGCCGAAATCGGCGGCGCCTTCGGCGGCGAAAAGGAAACCGGCGGCGGACGCGAATCCGGCTCCGACTCCTGGAAGGTCTACATGCGCCAGGCCACCAACACCATCAACTACTCCGGCGAACTGCCGCTCGCCCAAGGCGTGAAGTTCCTCTAGCCAACGCCCCGCAGGCGCAACGGCGGAAGGAACAGCCTTGAACGCATGCACAGAACTCCAGCCGGCTTTCCGGCCGGAACAGTTCCGTGACCCGTCGGACTGCGCAGGCGACTGCTATTACTGCACAGGCCCGGAAACCGACTGAGAAGAACACTGCGGTGGCCGCCTCCGGGCGGCCACCGCTTTTTTGCTTTGACGGCGGGCAAGGGCAGACCCACCAGACAAAGGAAAGACCAAAGTGAATACAATCAAGGAGCTGACGGAAGGGCTCGAGGGCAGGATCCTGACCGACCCCTACCAGCTGCTGCACTACAGTTCCGACGCCTCTCGCGCAGTACCCGAGGGGCTGCCTCTGGCCGTCCTCGCAGCACGCAGCACAGAGGAAGTGGCGGCGGGAGTCCGCTGGGCGGCAAGGAATAATGTCCACGTGTCAGTCCGCGGCGCCGGAACCGGGCTGGCCGGCGGGGCCGTCGCCTATCCCCAGGGCCTTGTCATATCTCTCGCCGAGATGGACAAGATCCTCAGCATTGATCCCGGTAATAGGCTCGCTGAGGTCCAGGCGGGCGTCATCACGGCCGACATCGACGCTGCCGCAGCCGAACACGGGCTCATGTACGCCCCCGACCCCGCCAGCTACCGCCAGTCAACGATCGGTGGGAACATCGCCACCAACGCCGGCGGGCTCCGTTGTGTGAAGTACGGCGTGACCACCGACAGTGTCGCGGGTCTGGAAGTTGTACTGGCCGACGGCGAGATCATCCGCACCGGGTCCAAGACCCGGAAGAACGTGGTCGGGTACGACCTCACCAGCCTGTTCGTCGGTTCGGAAGGAACGCTGGGCATCGTCACCTCGGCCATCGTCAGGCTCAAGCCCCGTCCCGCCGGCACTGCCGTCACTTTCCGCGCGACGTTCCCTACCGTCGCGGCCGCCGGACGTGCTGTTACCAGCATGATGAACAGCCCTGTGGTTCCCGATGTCATGGAACTGATGGACCGGGCCAGTGTGGAGATCGTCGAAAAGTTTCACCCGACCGGGCTCTCGACCGACGGGGCGGCCATTCTCGTCGGGCAGTTCATTTCACTGACGTCAGAACAAGACGCTGAGTTTGCTGCACGGCTCTGCGAGGAGGCAGGCGCCACCAACGTGGAGCAGGCGGAGGGCGACGTGCTCCTCGAAGCACGCCGCGTGTCCGGCAAGGCACTCGACGCCAGGGGTCTGCGTGCCTCCTGCGACGTCGCCGTGCCGATCGCCCGGCTGGGCGACATGTTTGAAGCGCTGGAGAGGATCAGTGCGGAGGAGAACGTGGCCATACCGACGTTTGCCCATGCCGGCGACGGGAACCTCCACCCGTCCGTTGTGATCACGGATGAGTCGGCCGAGGCCTACGCGGAAGCGGAACGGATACTGGACCTCATCACCGACCAGGCACTGCGGTTGGGCGGCACCATCAGCGGCGAGCACGGCGTGGGGTCGCTCAAATTCGGGTCCCTGACAAAGCAGCTGGATCCCGCCTCACATGCGGCGCACCTGCGGATCAAGAAGGCTTTCGACCCGCAGGGAATCCTCACCCCGGGCCGCGGCGTATAGCCCGCTCGCACACGCACGAAGAGGCGGTCCCCCTGCGGGGACCGCCTCTTCTGTTGCCGCTCGCCTTACTTGATCAGGCGCGCCTCGCCGGTTTCTGCTGCTGAGGCGTCCAGGCCGTTGGCCTTCAGGATCTCCGCGAGCTTGCCGTTTTCACGCAGTGTTTTGAGATCAGCGTTCAACGCTGCGAGCAGTTCAGTGTTCTTCTGCGGCACGGGGATGGCTATCTGGGCCGCTTCCTTGGATGCCGCTATCGCTTCGTGGGGCTTGATGACCGCGACCTTGAAGTCGCCCTTCTTGTTGAACTGTGCGGAGCCGTAGCTGTCGATGCCGATGTCGATGCGGCCGGCAGCGAGGTCCTGGTTCATGTTCAGCGTGGTCGGATAGACCCTCAGGGAATCCCCGAGGAGCTTCTTCATGTCGTCCACCCACAGGTAGCCGTCTACCGTGCCCACGGTCTTGCCCTTGAGCTGCTCGGCGTCGTCAAGCCCGTCCTTGGAGATGATGGCCATCTGGTCCGTGTAGATCGGTTCGGTGAGGCCCACGATCTCCGCCCGGGCGGCTGTGCGGTACCACGCTGCAATCGAGACGTCGGCGCGGCCTGCCTGCACGGTGGGGATGTTCGCTGCGGTCGCGACCGACTTCGCCGACACTGTCAGGCACTCCATCTCGGCGATGGCATTGACGATGTCGCCGTCGACACCAGTCACCTTGCTTCCCTGGAGCTTGGAGAAAGGGGGAAGGTCGTACAGGACCACCGAGAGCTTGCCCTGTGCGACAGTGGGGAAAGTGTGGGCGGGCTTGCAGTCCGCACTCGGGGCGCCACTGGCGGCGGCCCCGCAGCCGGTCAGGGCGGTGGCGGCGGCAACGGTCAGTACAGTGACGACGGCGGCTTTCTGGATTTTCATGGTTTCTCTCCTTGAGGTGGGGAACTTAGAGGTGGCGGGCAAGGCGTTTTTCCGCCCTGCAGGTGAGCCAGCTAGCCGGAATGGTAATGGCGGCGTACATCAGACCGGCAAGAACCAGCACGCTGAGGTAGTTGAAGGTGGTGGAACCGATGGAATACGCCTGGCTGAGCAGTTCCGGCAGCGCCACCGTGTAAGCCAGGGACGTGGCCTGGAAGATCAGGATGGCGAAACCGATGAGGGACGGAATGGCAACCCGAAAGCCCTGGGGAATGACGATGAACCGGAGTGTGTCGCCCCGGCTCATGCCCAGTGCGCCTGCTGCTTCCACTTCACCCTGCGGCACGGACTGCAGACCGCCGCGCAGGATTTCGCTGGTGTATGCGGCCGTGGTGGCTGCCAAAGCAACCACACTCGCCCCTATCGAGGACAGGGTGAGGCCACTGGCGGGGAGGCCGAAGTAGAAGATCTGAAGGACCACCAGGGCCGGGGTGCCGCGCCCTATCTCAACGATGCCGATGATGAGGGTTCTCACGAGTTTCTTCTTGCTGCCGGCACCGATGGCCAGCAGCAGCCCGCCGGGAACACCGATGAGCAGGCTTAGCAGTGCCACCTGGACGCTGACGCCCAGGCCGGCCAGCAGCCCGGGCAGGAAGGAAGGCCAGTCGTTGAGGATGTTCATCGGGCTACTTTCTGCCGCAGTCGGGCGTCCAGCGCCCGGGTGGCCCAGGCGCAGGGGATGGTCATGATGACGTACACCAGGGCTGCCAGGAAGAACGGTCCGAGTGCGTCTGAGCTTTGGCGGGACTGGTCGTTGGCGAAGTACACGATTTCGGAGACGCCGATGGTGTAGGCCACGGATGAATCTTTGAGCAGGCCGATGGCGTAGCTTGCCGCGGCCGGAATGGAGACCCGGAAGACCTGGGGCCCGATGATGACCGTGAGAACGGACGGCCTGCCCATGCCCAGGGCTTCACCCGCTTCCCACTGCCCGTGCGTGATGGCGGAGAGTCCGCCCCGGTAAATTTCGGCCATGTAGGCGCAGGAGATCAGTCCGAGGCCAGTGATCGCGGATGTGAGCGGATCGAGCATGGGCAGCGCCGTGCCGAGGCCGAAGTAGATGATGAACAGCCAGACGATGGGCGGGATGCCGCGCAGGATTTCGATCAGGGAGACGGCGATGAAGCTGACCCCGGGGATTTTGGAACGCCGGCCCAAGGCCAGTGGGATTCCTCCGAGGGCGCCGATGCCCAGGGCGGCTACCGTCAGCCCGATGGTCATCGGGACGCCTTGGAGAATAATGAGGAAAATGTCCATGCTGCCTCAGCGCTCCAGGACGGCGCGGAGGAACTCGCGCGTGCGCGGCTGCACGGGGTTGGTGAAGATCCGCTCAGGATCCCCTTCTTCGATGATTGACCCGTTCGCCATGACCACCAGATGGTCGCAAACATCCCGCGCGAACTGCATTTCGTGGGTCACCACCACCATGGTCATGCCCTCCGCGGCCAGCTCCTTCATGACGGCCAGGACTTCGAGTCCCACTTCGGGGTCAAGGGCAGACGTGGGCTCATCAAAGAGCATCACCCTCGGGTCCAGGGCCAGCGCCCGGGCGATCGCGATGCGCTGCTGCTGTCCACCGGAGCAGCGGGACGGGTACTGTTTCGCTTTGTCCGCGAGCCCCACACGCTCCAGCAGCTTCATGGAGCGGGCGTCCGCTTCCTTGCGCGGACGCCCCAGAACGCGCTCCTGGGCGATGCTGACGTTGCGCAGGACGTTCAGGTGCGGGAAGAGGTTGAATGACTGGAACACCATCCCTACGTTCCTGCGCAGTGCGGCCAGGTCCTTCGCAGTGAAGTTGGTGCCGGCATCAATCTGGCTGCCTTCCACCGTGATGCACCCGGTGTCCGGGCGTTCCAGCAGGTTGATGCACCGGAGCAGCGTGCTCTTGCCTGCGCCACTGGGCCCGATCATGGCGGTGACTTCACCCTCCCGGACGGACAGCGAGACGTTGTTCAGGACGGTGTGGTCGCCGTATTTCTTGGCAACGGAATCAAGCTGTATGGCCATGGGTTTCGTCAGGGGTTTTTGCTGCATATGTGGCGGCATTCTGGCTGTGCTCCTATGGGTTGACGCAAGGAATGCGTAGGGCAGGGCTGTTGGGTGGTGCCGGGTGCTGCGGCCGACAGTTGCCCGACTTATCTGCATGACTATGCCGGAGCGGTTAGGCCAGCGGAAGGTTCCCAGAATGACCGATCGTGGTCCTAGGGCAAGCAAAACTTTCGCTGGCGTAGAGAGGTGCGCCGCAGCCGCGCCATCGCATGGAATCCCCCGAAATCAGAGCGACCACAGCTGAGGTGCCGGATGTAAACACCACGATTCCAAGCCGCTGTGTGACGTTCACGGCCACATCTTTGCGGCTGGCACAACCATGGGGTTAGCTGGCCGTATGCTCAATCCCCTGCACCTGAGGACTCTCATCGTTGTTCTGAGGACCGGCTCATTCGCAGAGGCCGCACGCCGGCTCGGATACACCGGCTCCGCCGTCTCGCAACAAATGGCCGCCCTGGAGCGATCAGTGAAGATGGCGCTGTTCGAGAGGGACGCCCACGGGATCAGGGCCACGCCCGCTGCAGGGTTTCTGGCCGAGAAAGCGCAGGACGTGCTCACGGCGTTTGGCGCCTTCGAAGACGAAGTCCGCGCCATGTCTGAAGGCCACGCCGGCCGCGTCCGCCTGGGCAGCTTCCCCACCGCCAGCCAGAAGCTGCTTCCGCTCGCCCTTTCCGCCTTCGTCCAAGCACACGAAAACGTCAAGATCGAACTCGACGAAGGCGAGCCCGACAAGCTCGTCCCCCTGCTCCTGGACCGCGATCTGGATCTCGCACTCGTCTACCACTATGACCTTGTTCCCCACCCCTGGCCCCGGGCCCTCAAGTCCGCTGCGCTCCTGAGCGAGGAGCTGATGCTGCTCCTGCCAAGGGGCCACCGCGTGGAGGGGCAAGAGATATCCCTGGCCGGGCTCGACGACGAGTCATGGGTTTCCACGGGAGAACGGACCCCCGGTGCCCGCTCTCTTCGGCGCGCCTGCGCGGCAGCCGGGTTCGAACCTGAGATCCACTTCCGCAGTGACGACTATGACGTCATCAGAGGCTTCGTCCGGTCGGGCTTGGGGATCGCCGTGATCCCCGCATTGGCCCACGTCCCGTCGGACGACATCTCCACCGCCCGCATCACCGACCTCCATGTTCGCCGGCATGTCCTGGCTCTCTATCCCCCTACTGCCGTGAACCCGGCAGTAGAAGGCGCCGTGGCCGCCTTCAGAACAGCGGCGGCGGCGGCGGCACAGCAAACTCCCGGAGTGGCACCCGGTTAGCGCCGCCGTCGTAATTCCCCTTCAGTCGCCGGTGACCACCCCCGCAACTGCCATCCGTCGAGCAGAGCAAGAAGTCCTTATGCCGCCTGCAGCAACTGTGGCACTGGGGCTATGGCATCCGCAGTGGCCCGCACTGCAAGCTGGCTAGTAATTGCTAATGCTTGGAGAGAGGGACGGATCTACTGTGACTGAGAGCGTTTTTGGACTGATGGATGACTGGGGCCCCGAAAAGATCGTTGCCGTCTCGGACAGAAGGACGGGCATGCGTGGCGTCCTGGTCCTGGACAACACGGCACGGGGAACGGGGAAGGGCGGAACCCGGATGAGTCCCAGCCTGACAGTGCATGAAGTAGCACGGCTTGCGAGGACAATGACCTGGAAATGGGCGGCGGTGGATCTTTTCCATGGCGGCGCCAAGGCAGGTATTTTGGGGGACCCCAATGACCCGAACAAGGAAGCGATACTGCGTGCCTTCGCCCGCGCCCTTTCAAACGAAGTCCCATCAGAGTATGTATTCGGGCTCGACATGGGTCTGGCCGAGGAGGACGCGGCGATATTCCTCGATGAACTCGGAGACCGCGGAGCATCGACTGGCCTTCCCCGGGCACTCGGCGGCCTTCCCTACGACCAACTGGGCGTCACAGGCTACGGCGTTGCCGAAGCCGCGGAAGCTGCAGCCCAAAGCCGGAATATCCCGCTCAAAGGATCGCGGGTTTCCATCCAGGGATTCGGCGCGGTAGGACAGGCCGCGGCTACGCGCCTTGTGGAACTGGGAGCCACCATCGTGGCAGTCTCGACGGCGGCCGGCGCGGTTCACGACCCTGACGGTCTTGACATCGGAAAACTGGTCAATTTTCGTTCGGCAGCCGGAGATGACTGTGTACACCACTACGGCTCGGTTCTGCCGGCGGATGCCGCCCTGACCGTGGATGCCGACATCCTGATCCCCGCTGCCCGGGAAGACACGGTCAATGACGTCATCGCTGCATCAACCAATGTGAAACTCGTGATCGAAGGGGCAAACCTCCCCACGTCCCCCAGCTCACGCAGAATCCTTCACGAGCGCGGCATTGCAGTCGTCCCCGACTTCATCGCCAACGCCGGCGGCATCGTGGCGGCTGCTCACTCCATGGCCGCCAGGTACTCCCCGTTCGTGGTGGAACCCGAGGACATCTTCACCATGATCTCCACGAAACTGCGGGCCAACACCAGCGCGGTCCTTGACGAAAGCAGCCGTGCCGGCCTGACACCCCACGAAGCGGCCTACGGACTGGCACAAAAGCGGGTCCTGGACGCCATGCAACTGCGCCGCCAGATCCCCAAGATGGCGACAGACACGATCGATGTCCTTGTGTAGGGGGCTACGCGGATCCGCCCGTCAGGCCGGAGCTGCCGTAGAAGCCCTGACGACCAGCTCCGGTTCCACCAGCATGGTCCTGACCGGCACGTGAGGATCTTTCATCCGGTCCAGCAGAGCCTGCGCAGCCTTGGCTCCGACTTCCCCGTTGCGGCCATCGACAGTGGTGAGCCGCAAGAGGTTGGCGGAGGCGAGGGGCGAATTGTCGTAACCGATGAGGGACAGGTCCTCAGGGATGCGCAGGCCCCTGTCGCGCGCCGCTCCCGCTGCCCCGAGCGCCATGGTGTCGTTGGCCGCAAAAATGGCTGTGAGTGAGGGGTTTTGATCCAACAGCTTCAGTGCTGCCTGGTACCCATCGGATTCCATTGTGAATCCCTGGCCCCGCGTGATGTGCGGCCGCAGCCCATTCTCGAGCATGGAAGCTTCGTACGCCGCGGCGCGTAGACGTGCAGCGCCTCCGCCGCCGGTGACATGTCCAATATCCCTATGGCCCATACCGATCAGGTGCTCCGTGGCCAGCCGGCCGCCCACCATGTCGTCGTTCGTCACAATGTCGGCGCCCGGAACACGGATGTCTCGGTTGCCTGCGACAACCGCCGGAACGTCGAGAGCGGCGAACATCTCTTCAGATGGCTCGGTTGCGATGACGATGCCGTCCACGCGCAGCGACATCAGGCCGTCCACCGGCGTCCGGTCAAGGTGGGCATTGAATAAGGGATCAGCGACGGCAACGCGGAATCCCAACGGTGCGAGTTGCTCGTGCAGGCCAGCCAGGAGCCCGACGAACCAGAGGTTCCGGTAATCGTCCAGAACTACGCCGATGGTGCGGGACCTGTTGCCGGCCAAGGTTGCGGCAGCGCGGTTGGGCCGGTAGTTCAGCCGCTTAATAGCCTCCTCCACTGCGGCGCGGCGGGCGGGCGAAACACCATGGGCGCCGCGCAAGACCAACGAGACCAGCGACTTTGATACCCCCGCCTCGGAGGCGACATCGTAAATGTTCGGGCGTCTGCCGCCAGTTTCCTGAGTCACCCTGCCATTGTCACCTATACTGTCGATTTAGGGCTATTGACAGGACAAACTTCGAGTCCTATCGTTTTCTGGAACGCTCCATTTGTTCCCATTATTTAATCGGCGGAGCCACACAAGCCCGTTTCAAAGGAGAAAACCAATGCCCAAAGACATCGGCGTAGCCGTCATCGGTGCAGGCATGGCGGGTAAGGCCCATGCCGCCGCCTTCCGCACCGCATCCACGCTGTACAACCCGGTCCTTCCGCCGGTCCGGCTGGTTTCTATCGGAGACGTCAATCCGGAGTTCGGATCCATCGCGGCACAGCGCTTCGGCTATGAACGGAACGACACCTCCTGGCAGGCGATCGCTGAGGCCGAGGACATCGATGTGGTCAGTGTCGTCATCGCGAATTCGCTGCACCGTGAGGTGGTTGAGGGCCTGCTCGCTGCCGGCAAGCACGTGCTGTGCGAAAAGCCCTTGAGCGACACCCTGGACGACGCGCGTGCCATGGCCGAAGCCGCCCGCAATGCATCGTCCATCGCCCGGATCGGGTTCACCTTCCGCCGCACGCCCGGGATTGCCTACATCCGCGACCTGATCCGGAACGGAACTCTTGGAAAGGTGCTGCACTTCAGCGGCCGCTACTGGACGGACTACGGCTTCAGCCCCGACGCACCCATGAGCTGGCGATACAAGGGCGGCCCGGGCTCGGGTGCCCTGGCTGATGTCGGCTCCCATCTGACCTACGTCGCCGAATTCCTTTGCGGCGACATCCGCTCCATCAGTGGCGGACGTTTTAGCACTGCCATCGGCAAGCGTCCGCTCCCCCTCGGCGCCGTCATGGGCCACGACCACGCCGCGGTCATCGACGTTTTCGAGGCCGTCGAAAACGACGACTACGCCGCATTCTCGGCCGAATTCGACCACGGCTCCGGAGGCTTCGAGGTCTCCCGCGTAGCCGCCGGGCACGCAAACAGCCTCATCTTCGAAGTCTTCTGTGAAAACGGAGCGGCCAGGTTCGACCAGCGCCGCCCGGCCGAAGTTGAGCTCTTCCTCAATTCCGGCCCCTCAGCGGAAAACGGCTACCGCCAGGTCATCCTCGGCCCCGAACACCCATACCTGGCGGGTGGTCTCGCCATGGACGCACCGAGCGTCGGCTTCGGCCAGAACGACGCCTTCGGCTACCAGGCCAGGGCCTTCCTCGAGGAAGTCGCAGGCCTGGATGAAGCAACGTCCCTGCCCCGCTGCGCCACGTTTGATGAGGGCGTGCACAACATGGAACTGCTCGCCGCAGTCGCAGAATCAGCGCTCGGATCCGGAAAGAAGGTAACCCTGTGAAACTCGGCGTCTACAACGCGATCCTGCACGACCGGCCGCTCCCCGAAGCCCTGAAAGTCATCGCCGACCTCGGTTTGACCGGAATCGAAATCAATTCCGGCGGATTCCTTCCCCCGGTCCACATCCCCACCTTCGACGACATCCTCGAAAGCGACGCAGCCCGCGACGACTACCTGGCCGTTTTCGAGGGCACCGGAGTCTCAATCGCGGGATTGAACTGCAACGGCAATCCCCTGCACCCCAACCGCACCATCGGGGACAAGCACGCCGAAGACATCAGGCGCTCCATCCGCCTGGCCAACCGCCTCGGACAGAACCGGGTGGTCACCATGTCCGGACTCCCTGGCGGGGAGCCTGGTGCCACCGTACCCAACTGGATCGTTAACGCCTGGAACTCAGCAGCCCTGGACGTCCTCGACTACCAGTGGAAGATCGCAGCGGACTTCTGGACGGAAACTGACAAGCTCGCCCGTGACGTGGACGTCAAGGTCGCCCTGGAACTGCATCCGCAAAACCTCGTCTTCAACCCCGCCGACGTGCGCAAGCTCGTGGAACTCACAGGCGCCACCCACGTCGGCGTTGAACTCGACGCCTCACACCTGTTCTGGCAGCAAATGGACCCGGTCGCCGTGATCCGCGAACTCGGACCGCTTGTCTTCCAGGCAGCGGCAAAGGACGTCCGCATCAACACCGAAAGGGCGGCCATTTACGGGGTCCTCGACAACCGCTTCCGCCGCTTGTCTCCCGACGAGAACCGCACCAATCTCGGTGGAGACGAATGGGCCAACGAGTGGCCCAAGCCCGCCGCCTGGGACTTCGTCGCCCTCGGCAAGGGCCACGACGTGGCGTACTGGACCGAGTTCCTCCGCGCCCTCCACGACGTCGACCCGGACATGCTGGTCAACATCGAACACGAAGACGTCGAGCTCGGCCGCGTCGAAGGCCTCGAAGTTGCGGCCAAGGTTCTGAAAGAAGCAGACGCGGCCCTGGCCGTCTCTGCCTGAGCAGCAACCGCCAGCACATGCCAGCCTGGCCCGGCCTCGTGCCGGGCCAGGCTGCTTAACGTCTACGTAAGGTGCTGTCGCCACCAAGGGCCCTCCGGCTCAATTGTAGGAACCTGACAAAATCCTCGTGCCAGCTGGAAACTAGCGTCGGCTGTGAAGCCACACCGCAGCCGCCAGCCAGCGTAAAGGAGCACCAATGACGATTCCGGCACACCGCGCCGCGCTTACCGATTGCTCACCCCACGGCGTGCTTGCTCCATGAGGCACGAATCGATGCCGACGAGCCTGATCCAGCGCGACCGGGCACGGCTTTGGCACCCCTACGCAGCTGCTTCCCCGGACCTTCCGCTGTGGGAGGTCGAGGCAGCCGACGGCGTGCGGCTGCGGCTGCGCGGCGACGACGGCACACAGCATGAGGTTGTGGACGCCATGTCCTCGTGGTGGTCGGCGGTCCATGGCTACCGGCATCCGGCGCTGGACGCCGCGGCGAAGCGGCAGCTGGACAGGTTCAGCCATGTGATGTTCGGCGGCCTGACACATTCGCCGGCGGTGGAACTGGCTGAGCGCCTGGTGGAGATGGCGCCAGCCGCGCCAGGCCTGCCGCGCCTGGAGAGGGTGTTCCTTGCGGACTCAGGTTCGGTTGCCGTCGAGGTCGCGCTCAAGCTGGCGGTGCAGTTCCAGACCGCGGCGGGCAAGCCAGCCCGGCAACGGTTCCTGAGCATCCGCGGCGGCTACCACGGGGACACCTTTGCGGCGATGGGGGTCTGCGATCCCGTGGATGGGATGCACTCTGCCTTCCCGGGCTTGCTGGCCGGCAATGTGTTTGCCCCCCGTCCCCCGGCGGCGGCGTCCGCAACCCGGGATTCCCTGCAGGCGTGGGCCCTGGAGGTTCAGGACATCGCATCTGCGCACGCCGAGGGGCTGGCCGCGATCATCGTCGAACCGATTCTCCAGGGCGCCGGCGGCATGCACGCCTATCCGGCCGAGTGCCTGCGTGAATTGCGGCTCATCGCGGACCGGTACGGGTTCCTGCTCATCTTCGATGAGATCGCCACCGGATTTGGTCGCACCGGGGAGCTGTTTGCTGCCGATCATGCCGGCGTCGTCCCGGACATCATGTGCGTGGGCAAGGCCCTCACCGGTGGGTACCTGACCCTCGCCGCCATGCTCTGCACCGGCGAGGTTGCGTCAACGGTTTCCGAAGACTGTGCCGGGGCGCTCCTGCATGGCCCCACGTTCATGGGGAACCCGCTGGCGTGTGCCGTGGCCAATGCAAGCCTGGGAATCATCGGCGATGGCGGCTGGCGCGCCGACGTCGCCCGGATCGGTGCGGGTCTGACTGCCGGGCTCGGCTCGGCCCGCGAACTGGAGGCCGTCCGGGATGTCCGCACCATCGGCGCCGTCGGAGTCATCGAGTTGCATGACGCCGTTGACGTCACGGCCGTCACCACCGCGGCCATCCGACACGGTGTCTGGGTGCGCCCGTTCCGGAACCTCGTCTACACCATGCCTCCGTACATCAGCACCGCCGCGGACATTCAACAGATCACCGCGGGCATGACGGCGGCCGTCGCCGAGGTCCACGAACCCTCCACGGCCCGGCGCGGAGACGCGGCATGAGCACCGCGATGACGCAATGGCTGGAGCGGCAGGCCGCGGTCAGGGACCGCCGGGGGCTGGTCCGCCGGCCCGTGCCCCGTGCCGCAGACGATCGGTTCGTCGACCTGGCCAGCAACGACTATCTGGGACTGTCCGCGGACCCGCGGCTTGCTGAGGCTGCCGCCGCAGCGGCTTCGCTGTGGGGTACGGGCGCCACGTCCTCGCGCCTCGTGGCCGGAACCACCCAACTGCATCTCGAACTGGAGGAGGAACTGGCCCGGCTGACCGGCATGCAGACGGCACTGGCCTTCTCCTCCGGCTACCTGGCAAACGTCGGTGTGATCACGGCATTGGGCGGCCCAGGGACGCTGATCGTCGCGGATGAACACTGCCATGCCTCGATGATCGACGGATTCCGGCTGAGCCGCTCACGCACGGAATCGTTCACACACAACGGCCTGGACGAAGTGGACCGGCTGCTCGCAGACCGGACGGAGCCCCGGGCGCTCATCGCCGTCGAATCCGTATACAGCGTATTGGGCGATGAGGCCCCGCTCGGGGAGCTCCTGGCCCTGGCGGAGCGGCACGACGCCGTACTGCTCGTTGACGAGGCCCACAGCCTGGGAGTCACAGGCACCGGCGAATTCCAGGGCCGCGGCTCAGTATCCGGCACGCCCCTTGCCGGGCACCCGAATGTCATCGTCACGGCGACCCTGTCCAAGGCCCTGGGCAGCCAGGGCGGGGCCGTCCTCGGATCTCCCCTGCTGCGCGAACACCTCCTCAACAGGGCCCGAAGCTTCATATTCGACACAGGCCTGGCGCCGGGATCCGCTGCGGCGGCCCTCGCCGGTGTGCGGATTATCCGCGACGAACCATGGCGGGCCGGCGCGGTCGGACGCAACGCTTCGGCCCTCACGGCCGGGCTCGCCGACGTCCTCGGCGTCCAAGGGGTCACGGTCGAACGAACAGCAGGGGCCGTCCAGTCCATAGCCATGCCATCCGCCGAATCGGCCTTGCTGGCAACCCAGGCGGCGGCGGCTGCGGGGGTTCGGATCGGCTGCTTCCGCCCGCCGTCGGTGCCCGACGGGATTTCGCGGCTCCGTCTCACCGCGCGCGCCACTCTTACACCCGAAGACCTTGAACACAGCTGCGCGGTGTTGCGCACTATTTTGGAGGACCTGACATGACCCTGCCCGCCATCATCCTAGTCACAGGCACCGACACAGGAGTCGGTAAAACCGTGACGACTGCGGCCCTCGCCGCCGTCCTCCGCCGCATGGGGCGCAGCGTTGCGGTTTACAAGCCCTGCCAGTCGGGTGCCGCCGCCGGCGATTCCGACACGGCTGAAGTTATCCGGCTTGCCGGCGCCGTGACAGCCGAAACCGGAGTCGAGCTGCAGGCGCCACTGGCGCCCGTGGCTGCTGCCGCCGTCGACCGGAAGCCCCTTCCGCCGGTGGCCGAGCACGCCGGTAGGATCCGTGAGCTCGCCGGATCCCACGATCATGTTCTGGTCGAGGGTGCAGGCGGCCTGCTGGTGGAGCTGGATTCCGACGGCGGAACGATGGCGGAGCTCGGAGGGCTCCTGGGGGCGGCCTTTGTGCTGGTCGCCCGCCCTGCCCTGGGCACGTTGAACCACACTGCCCTGACCCTCGAAGCACTGGCGGCCCGGGAGCTTCAGGTGCTGGGAATCGTGCTGGGCAGCTGGCCGGGCTGCCCGGACGTCGTGCACCACAGCAACCGGCAGGTGCTCGGGACGTTGACAGTTCCCTTCCTCGGCGCCGTTCCCGAGCAGGCCGCGGAAATGGATCCGGCAGCCTTCCGGGCCGAAGCAGCGGCCTGGCTGAATGGGCTGCCCGCATGAGGCCGGCAGCGACAACCACGCCCGAGAAACCGCCGACGGAAGGCCCGCGACAGAACGAGGGCCGGGGACAGACCGAAAGCCCGGGAGAAGCGCGGTGCCCGTACATGGTGGTCCGCGACCCGGACGTTGTCCGTGAAGTCCTGCACCGGCCGGCCGACTTCAGCCCGGCGAATGCCCTGGTTGCCGTGACGCCCCTTTCGGCTTCTGCCCTGCGGGTGCTGCAGCGCGTGCGTTTTGCACTGCCGCCGGTTCTGGCCAGCAATGACACGGAAACGCATGCCGGGATCCGCAAGGTGGTGGCGGGCTATTTCACACCGGCCACCGTAGCCGCCATGGAGCCGAGGATCCGGGAACTGGCCCAGGAAGCTGCGGGAGCTGCTGCGGCGCAGCTCGAACGGACTGGCCAAGTGGACCTCGTGCAGGCGGTGGCGGCGTTTACCCCGGCCACCGTCATGCTCGAACTCCTCGGCCTGCCTGTACGGGATCTTGCGGCCCTCAAGCGGTGGGGCCTCGACTCCATGGAATTGTTCTGGGGGTGGCCGGGCGAGGACCGGCAGCTCGAACTGGCCCACAGCGCCGCCGACTTTTACGTCTGGTTGCGCCGGCTCGTCGCCGAGTCCGTGGACGCCCCGGGACGCAACCTCTTCAAATCGCTCGCAGCACACGGCTTATCCACCCCGGAGATCTGTTCGCTCGGTTACTTCCTGCTGATCGCCGGCCAGGAAACAACCACCCAGCTGATCAGCACCACGCTTTTACGCCTCCTTGAGGGGCCGGCGCTTCAGAACTGGAAAGACGCCGCTGACAGGGCCGGCGCCCAGACCATGGTCCGGCACGTGCTTGTGACTGAGTCTTCCGTGCCAACCTGGCGGCGCGTAGCTGCCCATGAGGCAAGGCTCGACGGCGAGCTGATCCCGGCCGGCGCTGAGATCCTCCTCGAGCTGTCCGGCAACCACTTCACCGGCCATCCCGAACCCCAGGGCTTGTCCCTGGCACTGCAATCGGGCGGCGGGCACAGACCCTCGACCGGCTACGGCCTGGTTTTCGGCTCCGGCATCCACCGCTGCCTCGGGGCCAAGCTGGCAGAACTCGAGGCGGCCGTCATTGTCCAGGAAACCGCCTCCGCGCTCCCCCGGATACAACTGCGCGATCATGAACCCGAATGGATCCGGCTCCTATCCTTCCAAGCCCCTCGTTCAGTCACCGTCACGAACAATCCGCTCTGACTGCACAGCCTGGCCCGAGTCTGGCAGGCGTTCTGCGATGGGCGTAGATTCAGCTCAGTTCAGTGTGGCGTTTTCACAAGGAGCCTGAGATGGCTGGATGGAATGCAGACAGTGCGGCCGGGGCACCCGGGCAGGGAGCCGTGACCTTGGTGGCAGGATCATCCTTCTGCATATCGCTGCAGAACGGCGATATCTTCGCGCACCACCCGCACGGCGTATTCCATCGGGACACCCGGATCCTGTCACGGTGGTCGCTCACCATCAACGGACAGCCCGTGGAGCCGCTGGGGGCCTGGACCCCTTCGCCCTACCAGGGTACGTACATGGGAAGGGCCGCGCGGTCCGACGGCCGCGCCGACAGCCCGTTGACGGTGGAGCGGAAACGCGAGCTGGGTGCCGGCATCGTGGAGGACATCACGATTCACAACTATTCCCTTCAGCCCGCCTCCTGCGAGATCGCGCTGGCCGTGGATGCGGACTTCGCGGACCTTTTCGAGGTCAAAGACGGCCGGTTCCACCGCAGGTGGGATCAGACGCGTCGCACGAGGCCCGGGTCGGTGACGATCGAAGCGGCCTGGCAGGAAACACGGAAAGGGATCGTCGTGCGGATGCGCGATGCCGAGGTCAGCGCCGACGGTCTGCTCCTGCGCATGATGGTCCCGGCCCATGGAAAGTGGAGTGTACGGGCGACCGTGCTGCCGCTGACAGCAGAAACCGAAGTCGACGCAGGCCTGCCGACACTCGTCCTTTCGGCGGATATGATCTCTGCGCAGGAGCGGCGTCAGAAAGCATGGGATGCACGTATTCCGCTTCCGCGCGTGGGCAATCCGACCGTCGAACGAAGCCTCCTGCGCAGCCACGACGACATCGGGGCCCTGCGGATTGTGGACCCCGACCATCCGGACCGCATGGTTGTGGCCGCAGGAGCCCCATGGTTCATGGCACTGTTTGGGCGGGACTCCCTGCTGTCCTCCTTTATGGTCCTGCCCGTCGACGCAACTCTGGCACTGGGCACGCTGCAGACGCTGGCCGACCGGCAAGGCACAAAAGTGGATCCGCTGACCGAAGAGCAACCCGGCCGAATTCTGCACGAGGTGCGGCTCGACGTCGGAACGGGCCTGGCCCTTGGCGGCAGGTCTGCCTACTACGGCACCGCCGACGCCACTCCGCTGTTCGTCACCCTGCTCGGCGAAGCCAGCCGCTGGGGACTTGCCGCCGAAGACATCGCAGCGCTCGTGCCCCATGCAGACCGTGCCCTTGAGTGGATCCGGGAGTACGGGGATCGTGACGGAGATGGGTTCGTTGAGTACCTGCGGCTCAGCGACCAGGGCCTCGCCAACCAGGGCTGGAAGGACTCCTGGGACGGAATCAACTTCGCGGATGGCAGGCTTGCCGAGCCGCCCATTGCACTGTGCGAGGTTCAAGGCTATGTCTACAGCGCCTATCTGGCCCGGGCATGGATGGCATACGAGGCCGGCGACGAGGCTCTCGCCGATGATCTCCGGGAACGTGCGGAGCGGCTGAAAAAACAGTTCAACGAGCAGTTCTGGCTGCCGGACCGCGGATACTATGCGATCGCACTCGACCGGGATAAGCGGCCCGTTGACGCCTGCGCCTCCAACATGGGCCACTGCCTGTGGTCAGGCATCGTGGACGAGGATAAGGCACGACAGGTTGCAGACCGGCTCATGTCCCCGGAAATGTTCAGCGGCTGGGGCGTGCGCACCCTGGCAACGGACATGGGGGCGTACAACCCTGTCAGCTACCACAACGGCTCCGTCTGGCCCCACGACAATGCGCTCATCGTTGGAGGCCTGATGCGGTACGGCTTCGTGAAGGAAGCACAGCGGCTTTCCTCCGCGCTGATGGACGCCGCTGAATACACGGACAACCGGCTGCCCGAGCTGTTCTGTGGGTTCAGCCGTTCCGATTATCCCCAGCCGCTTCCCTACCCGACGGCCTGCTCTCCGCAAGCATGGGCCTCGGCGACGCCCGTCATGCTGATCCGGAGCCTCCTGCGCTACGAGGCAGATGTCGCCCTGGGCGTGCTCTGGTTGGATCCCGCGTTGCCGGAAACGTGGGGAAGCCTGCACACCACCAACCTGCCGGTGGGCGGTGCACGGGTCACTCTCGATGTGTCGGGGTCCCATGTGGACGTGGAGGGATTGCCCCAAGGCATGGTGTTCCGAAGGGGAACACGACCACCCCTGGCCGACTTCATGGAGATCAACAGGCTGCGGCGGGAGTGACGGCGGGGCTACTTAAGGCGGGTGAGAGTCAGGATGCCCTGTCTATGCTGGCGCCCAACTCCCTTGAGATGGTCCGGGGGTGGCTCATAGGCCGAGATCTGAGCGGATGTCCGGACGGGCACGTTCAGATCGAAAGGGCGGCACGGACGTCAGTCCGTTCGGGGAGGCTCGTCGGGTCTGCGGGAACATCCGTCGACATTGCGGTTCTCCTGGTTCCCCGGCGCGTCCGTCTCTGCAGGCCCTACCTCGACGGGTTGACGACCATCGCCGAGCCGCCCCCTCGTCTCACGGGCTCCGCCGCCGCGACCATCCTCCCGTCACGTTCGAACTCGATCGCAGTTGCCGCGCCGATCTCCGCCGCCGAGGTGAACGCGTCACCCGCCGGCATGAGCTGGTGACCGTACCGCTTCAGCTGGCGTTCATAAGCGGTGATGAAGGCCGGCTCGGCTGTGACCTTGGCAGCGTTCCGCTGCGCGGCGCGCGGTGCCGCGACCGCCTCGGAGATGCTCATGCCCAGGTCCACCCGGTTGAGGATCGTCTGCAGGACGGTCGTGATGATCGTCGACCCGCCGGGCGAGCCGAGCGCGAGGAATGGCTCCCCGTCCTTGAGGATAATGGTCGGCGACATCGAGGAGCGCGGCCGCTTCTCCGGTTCGATCCGGTTCGGATCTTGGGGATCGTACACGGTCGAGAAGTCAGTCAGCTCGTTGTTGAGCAGGAACCCCCGGTCGGGGACCACGATGCCGGACCCGCCGGTCTGCTCGATGGTGAGCGTGTACTCGACCACGTTTCCCCACTGGTCAGCGACGGTCAGGTTGGTCGTCGAGATATTCTCGGTGTCCTTCTCGTCGGCGGGCGCCGCAGCGGAAGCCGGGCATACGCCGTCGTAGTTGGACACGTCCCCCGGTGCCACGGGCTTCGCGGCCGCGCGCTTCGGATCGATCCTGCACGAGCGCTCCTTGCCGAACAGGGGGTCAGTGAGCGCGGCCGTGGGGACGTCGACAAAGGCCGGGTCGCCCAGGTACTTACCGCGGTCCGCGAACGCGAGCGCGCTCGCCTCGAGATAGTGGTGCAGGGCGTCGGGTGTGGACATCTCCGAAACGTTGAACGTGTCCAGGATGTTCAGGGCCTCGCCGACTGTGGTGCCACCGCTGCTCGACGGCGCCATTCCGTAGACGTCCAGGCCGCGGTACTCCACCTGCGTGGGTGCCTGATCCAGAGCGGTGTAGGCGGCGAGATCCGCCGTCGTCATATGGCCTGCCGGGACGGGCAGCGTCGTTCTGGCCGTCTTCGGCGGAGTCTGGACCGTTGCCGCGATCTCTTCTGCGAGCGGGCCGTGGTAGAAGCCGCGGGTCCCCTGGTTTGAAAGAATCCGGTACGTCTTGGCGAGGTCGGGGTTCTTAAAGACACTGCCGACGGCGGGTGCGTCGCCGCCGGGGAGGAAGAGTTCGCTCGTGGAGGTAAACGCCTCAAAGCGGATCTTGTTGTCGAGGGTCTGCTGGCGGAACGTTTCGTCGACCACGAAGCCGCGGTCCGCCACCTCAATGGCCGGCTCCAGGGCATCATCAAGGTCCAGGGTGCCCCAACGCTTGAGTGCACGTTCCCAGGTGGCCGGCGTGCCGGGAACGCCTACGGAAATGCCGCTTGTGACGAGCTCGGGCGTGAAATTGTAGGGCTTACCCGTCGTTGGGTCGATGAACGCGTCACGCGGCATTGCCGCCGGTGCAGTCTCGCGGCCATCGATCGTGCCGACCCGGCCGGTCTTGGCGTTGTAGAACACGAAGTAGCCGCCCCCGCCGATACCCGCGCTGTACGGCTCGGTCACTCCCAGGGTCGCGGCGGCGGCGACGGCGGCGTCCGCTGCGTTGCCGCCCTCGCGAAGGACTTCGATCGCCGCAGCGGATGCCTCCGGGTCAACGGTGCTCACCGCGCCGCCGTACCCGGTCGCCGTCGCCGTCTTTTCAGTCTCCCGAGGATCTGCGTACGCGGGACTGATGGCCGCGCCGCTTGTCACTGTCATAGCCAGAGCCGCCGTAAGGGCAGCAAATCGACGTCTCACATAGGGCATGATGGCTCCCGAGTCTGGGTGATGCGAGGTGACGGTAGTGTCACGCTACTCCCCTGTCCTGCGACACTCAACACCGCCGTGCTAGTCCCCACGCGCCTTCCGGGTGGCAGTCTCGTTGGCCTTCTGCAGTGCCTTGACCAGCTCGTCCTTGTTCATCTTCGAACGGCCATCGATGTTCAGTTCCTGGGCACGCTTGTAGAGGTGCTCCTTTGAGGCGTTCGCGTCCACGCCCCCGGCGGTGGGCTCCGATGAATCGAGTCCCTCCTCTGCGCGCCGGTCGGAGGGGCCACGCTTCTCTTTGGGCTCCCAGTGGTCGCCCACCTTCTCGTAGCTGTGCTTTAACGATGCGTAGGCGGCGCGGGCAGCACGGCTCTCGTCGTTGTCGTAGGACTCGAGGGCGGAATCGTAGGTTTTGGCGAATGTGTCCTGGGCTTTCTGCTCAGAGCGCTGCAGGGTCGAGGGGAGCTCTTCCTTGCGGGCGTGGTCGTTCCTGCCGGTCTTGGGCATGGCACCGCACTCCTTTCATCAGCAGGCTGATCATCCGGATGGAACCAGTGTAGGCTCGCTCGCCATGGGCTTGAACGGCCCCGGCCTCGTGCGGAGCCGGGCCGCCGCTCACTGCTTGAGATGCTCGGTCAGAACCTCAAATTCTTCCACTTCGACGATCTGCATGTTCTGCTCGCGGCTGGTTTCGGAGCGGATCCTGCCAGCGGGTTCTTGACTCGCGACGACATCTTCCTGGGTATCCCACAGTGTGATGGACAGGGATTTGTCGTCCTTTCCCTTCAGATAGTAGAGACCCCGGCATCCGGGCAGCTCCAGAACGCGCCTCACGGTTTCCTCCGCGGGTTCCCCCGTGGTGCCGGGGCTGGTTTTGTAGGTGCTGACTCGAGCAAACATTTTTCTCCTCCGGCTTCAATATGAATCGGCTGGCACCGACGGGATTCCTGGCCACCGGCATCTCTGCCGGCATGAGCAGACCTCCCATCACCTAGTAACTACCGGGAACGGCTCCGGCGCAAGACCGTACCGGCTGCACTTTCGCGGGGACGGCTTCAGTCCAGGCCGAGCGCGCTTCGGAGGGGCGATGCACGGTGCGGGATTCCTCCGCCTCGCTGTTCCAGGTCAATGCTGTTGGTCCAGCTCAGTGGTGTCGGTCCAGCGCATCGATGAGCCGCCTGACTGAGCCGCCGAGGTTCCAGTCGATGGCGAGGCGCTCGAGGTCGGCGCGCGAATCGCCTGTGACAGAGTGCAGCTGCGCCCCCGCCTCCTCGAGGGTCGGCAGCTCGAGGTCGCGAACCACCTTCACGACGGCCGGGGCGACCGTGAGGTAGTCCGCGGCCGCGGCGAGTTTCGACCGCACGGGTGAGGACAGCCCACTTCCGGCGTCCCGCGCCGCCGCGAGCAGCCCTTCGAGCGTGCCGTACTGCAGGAGCAGCGACGCGGCGGTCTTCTCACCGATGCCGGCGACGCCCGGCAGCCCGTCGGAGGCGTCGCCGCGGAGGGTCGCGTAGTCGGCATACTGCTGGGGCAGCACATGGTACTTGCCGACGACGACGACCTCAGTGATGAGTTCGAGGTTTTTCATGCCACGCGCGGTGTAGATGACCCGCACCTGGCGGGCGTCATCGACGAGCTGGAAGAGATCGCGGTCGCCCGTCACCACATCAACGGGAAGCCCGGCGTGGCTGGCGTAGGTGCCGACGACGTCGTCGGCCTCATGCTCAGCAGCCCCCACGACGGCGATGCCGGCGAGCTCGAGCACTCGGCGGATCATCGGAATCTGCGCCTCAAGCAGGTCCGGCACCACCTCCACATCCGCGGCACCCGGTACCACCTCTGCGACCCGGTGCGACTTGTAGCTCGGAATGAGGTCCACGCGCCACTGCGGGCGCCAGTCATCGTCCCAGCACGCAACGAGATGCGTCGCGCCGTAGTCGGTCGTGAGCCGTGCGATCATATCGAGCAAGCCGCGAACGGCGTTCACCGGTAAGCCGTCGGCGCGGCGGATCGTGTCAGGCACGCCGTAGAAGGCGCGAAAGTACAGCGAGGCAGTGTCAAGCAGCATCAGGCGGTCGGGCATAACTGATCCTGACACAAATGCGCGTGGCCGCGCAGGACGGCGAGGTGTCGTGTTCGTCGGGCGGCGCAGATGGGAGGATGGGCGCATGGAACTGCATATCACTGGTGATCCGGCCGCCGACAAACTGCTCAGCGATGACGCGTTCGCGCTACTAACCGGCATGCTGCTGGACCAGCAGGTGACCATGGAGTCGGCGTTTGCCGGACCGGAAAAGATCCGGACGCGCGTCGGATCCATCGATCCTGCCGCGATCGCTGAGTATGACCCGGCCGGCTTCGTTGAGGTTTTTAAGGAACGTCCTGCCGTCCACAGATTCCCTGGCTCCATGGCCAGCCGGGTCCAGGCCCTGGCCGAAACTGTGCAACACGACTGGAATGGGGACGCAACTGCCATCTGGACGAAGGGCGACCCTGACGGCAAGGAAGTGCTCCGCAGGCTGAAAGGACTGCCCGGATTCGGGGAGCAAAAGGCAAAGATCTTCCTGGCGCTGCTCGGCAAGCAGTGCGGACTCCGGGCAGAAGGCTGGCGTGAGGCCGCAGGCCACTACGGCCAGGAGGGGGCATTTCTTTCCGTCGCCGACATCGTGGACCCGGAGTCACTGGTTAAAGTCCGCGCCAGCAAGCAGGCGGCCAAGGCTGCTGTCAAAGCGGCGAAGGCGCCAGGCACAGGCGGCCCCTGACCTCTGGTGACGACTTCTGGTGAGGATGGCGTCGACGTCGTACGCGCGGACCGCCTGGCTCAGGTGCTCGTGGACAGGCCTTTCGACCGGCTGGCACCGACTGCGTATTCGAGCTCGATCAGCCCGGTGTCGTAGGTCTTCGCGCTCAATAGGCTCAGAAGGGTCGGATCCTGGCCGGCGGGAAACACGCCACGCCCTGCGCCGATTGCGATGGGCATGACGACGAGTCGCACGGCATCCACCTCTCCGGCCATAAAGAACGTCTCGCTCAGGGTTAGGCTGCCCCAAAGAACAATGGCGCCGTCAATCTCACTCTTGATGCGGCGGATCGCCTGGACGGCATCACCGGATTCGATGGTTGCCTCCGGCAGGTCCCCCCACGGCGCCTTCTTGAGGTGCTGGGAGAATACGAAGCGGCGGAGTCCATTGAGCGCTGGCGCTATGACCTCCCCGTCCGATGCCGGAGTCGGCCAGTAATCGACGAACATCCGGTACGTGGAGGCTCCAAGCACCATGGCCTCGACGTTGTCGAGCCACGCGAGTTGGCTTTGGTCGAACTCGGCTGTGCCCCCTTCGAGCATTTCGTATGCATTGAATTCGTTGTTGGTGTTGGCGGCAAACCCGTCAGCCGTCACGAATTCCTGGACAATAAGTTGTCCCATGTTTGCGGTTGACGTGGGCGTACTCTCTAAGATGGCTTCCAGATGCTCCCTCCGCCGTAGCTTTCCGCTCCGCCACGCTGCCCTGCCTCTCCTGCGGCACCAGAGGCGTCAGGCACAATGAGCATCATGGCGCGTTGGAGCGAGGAGAGGGTGATCGGCGCCGCCCCGGACGAATCTTCCATAGCGGCGGCCCGCAAGCTGGCACGGCCGGGCCCATGGTCCGATACCGGCAGCAACGACGTCCTGGTCTGGGGCAAATGCCAGGGCAGCGGGAAAACGCCCTATCAGGTCAGCGTGGACCTTGCCACGCCGGCGTATCGGTGCTCGTGCCCGAGCCGGAAGTTCCCGTGCAAGCATGCACTGGCACTGCTTCTCCTGTGGGCCCGGGGCGAGGCTGCCGACGTCGGCGCGGAGACCGCCGACTTCGCGCAGGAGTGGGCGGACCAGCGAGGGGACCGGGCCGCGGCCCGGGAGCGGCGCCAGTCCGAGCAGCAAACGGATCCTGTTGCCCAGGCCAAGCGGCTGGCCGACCGGTTGACACTGATGGATGCGGGAATCTCCGACTTTACCCGGTGGCTGACGGATCTGGTGCGGACTGGGCTGGCAGCCGCCCGCAACCAGCCGTATGGCTGGTGGGATGGTGTGGCTGCCCGCTTGGTCGATGCCCAGCTTCCGGGGCTGGCCGAGCAGGTGCGGGCGATGGGATCGGATGTGCATGCCCGCGCCGATTGGGCGGATCATCTGCTCTTTCATGCGGGCCGCTGGTGGGCTCTGACCAAAGCCTGGGGCAGGAGGGACGACCTGACGCCCAACGAGTTTGCCGATCTCCGGGTCGCCGTCGGGTGGGCCATGGCTTCTGCCGATGTTCAGGGCACCGAGGTTTTGCCCGGTCCATGGTTGGTGCTCGGCGCCCACCGGAGCGATGACGGGCGGCTCCAGCAACAGCGCACCTGGATTCGCGGACCCGACGGAACGGTCGCGGTCGTGCTTGATTTTGCGGCCCAGGGTGAAGCACTCACGACGCCCCAACTGGCCGGGGCTGAGTTGGACGTCACCGTCGCGCGGTATCCGGGCTCCGCGCCTCAGCGGGCAATGTTCACGAGTCCTGTTACCCCGCGCGGATTGGTCCACAGCCTCGGTGAGGGTTGCAGCATTGCCCAAGCGTTGGAACTGGAGTCGGCCGCGGTCGCTCTCTCGCCGTGGCGTGAGCGTCACCCGGTGCTGTTCGGCGGGGTCCGCGTCTCCCCAGGTGATCACGGCTGGATCCGGGACGGATCAGGTGACGCCCTCCCGATTGTCGACGCGCCCTTGGACTCCCTGTTGGCACTTACCGGCGGCCATCCTGTCGACCTGTTCGGAGAACTGGAGGACGGCCGCGTGCGGCCGCTGTCCGTCGTCGTCGGCGAAGCGGTGGTGACGCCATGACCTGGCTGGCCGAGCTCCGAACATCGGCTCTCCTCGGCACGGGACGGCACGCACCGCCGTCGCCACCCGTAGATTTGGGTTTTCGCCCGCCCGACGGCCTGTCCCGCGAGGAGTCACTGCTCGACCAAGCGGCCTTGGCCGACGTCATCACCCGCGCTGCCCGCCGCTCCAGCCGTCTGGACACTGCTGACCTCCCTGATCCGTCGCCACCCGACGACGCCCCCGAAGCCTCCGGCGAGGCCGCCCGGTTGCTGGACCTATTACTCACCCAGCCTCCGGTCAGTCTGGAGCTCCGCGCCCAACTGGTGACCGACTGGCTGCAGCTCGCCGAAACGTCCCGACGGCGGGTACCGCACCGCTTGGTCGCGGCGCTGCTCGCCCTGGCAGACACGAAGCCCGGTGTGGCGGAGCATTTGCATCCGGCCATCGGAACCCGCGGCCTCTGGCTTCAGGTCCTCACCCGGCCCAAGGACTCCGTCCTGTCTTCTTCCGCGAATGTGACTGAATGGGCCGAGCTGGGCAGCGCCGACGCCGCCGTCGAACTTGAAGGTCTCCGGCGCAGCGACCCCGCGGCCGCCCGTAACCTGTTGGGCAAGCAATGGGACGATCTCAGTGCGCGGGAACGCGCCGCCCTTCTGGGCACGTTCGCCGTCAACATTCAAACCGATGACGAAGACCTCCTGGAACGGGCCCTGGACGACAAGGCGAAGAGTGTGCGGGAGGTCGCCGCCAGCCTGCTTGACCGGCTCCCCGCCAGCGCCCGCGCCGCCCGCATGGCCGCCCGCCTGCGCCCGCTGCTGCGTATCAAGGGCGTGCTGCGCAAACAATTCGAAATCGACGTGCCACCAGAACCGGATGCGGCGGCCCTGCGCGACGGGATCGCGCCGAATCCCCGAAGTGGCGAACCCGACCGGCTTGGTCGGCTGGACACAATCATCCGCGGTGCTCCGCTCGACGTTTGGACGACCGTGGCTGGTCGTGGCCCGGCGGCAACCCTTGCGCTGCTAGACGGTGAAACGCGCGTCGTCAACGCGATTCTCGCCACCGCTGCGCTGCGGGCCGACCTTGATTGGGTGCGCGCGCTGTTCGACGTCCGCAAGGACGTGCGGTTGCTGAATTGCCTGCCCGACGGCGAGCGCGAGCTCTCGCTCGTCCGGCATATTCGCGGGGGCGGCGTAAATCCCTTCGCTCTGGTTCCGCTGCTGCGGGACATGCCTAGACCATGGGGTCCTGCATTGGCAGAAGAGATACTTACGTTGATTACCGCCAAGAACGGCGGCCAACTGGCGACAATGCTGGCCGCGTTCCTGCCCATGGCGCTTCCGCTCGACTCGGCCGACCGGTGCCGCCGCCTGCTCGAGCGTTCTGACGACGACGCCCCACGGCGCCGAGTGCTTCGGGATGTCGTACAGTACCAATCATTCCGACAATCGCTGACGGAGGCCTTCCGATGACCGATGCCTACTCCCCCACTGACGTCCTCCGCGCCCATGCCGAGAACGCTTACGCCGAGGAACTCGGGGAGCTGGCCGCCGCGGATGATCGGCCCCGGCCGCCCAGCTGGCGCCTGTCTCCCTGGGCGGTGGCCACTTACGTCCTCGGCGGGACTCTGCCCAACGGCACCGAGATCAGTCCGAAATATCTGGGCTCGGCCCGGCTGGTGGAAATCGCCGTGGCATCGCTTGCCACGGACCGGGCGCTGCTGTTGCTCGGGGTGCCGGGCACTGCGAAGACTTGGCTGAGTGAGCATCTTGCCGCGGCGATTTCGGGTACCTCGACCCTCATCGTGCAGGGCACGGCGGGCACGCCGGAAGAAGCGCTGCGGTACGGCTGGAATTATGCGCGATTGCTGGCCGACGGCCCGTCCCGGGCGGCCATGGTGGCCGGCCCGGTGATGCGGGCAATGGAGACCGGAAGCCTGGTGCGGGTGGAAGAGCTGACGCGCATCCCGTCGGATGTGCAGGATTCCCTCATCACGATCCTCAGTGAAAAGATCCTGCCGATCCCTGAGCTGAACTCGGAAGTCCAGGCGCGCAAGGGATTCAACGTCATCGCCACGGCCAACAACCGCGACAAGGGGGTCAACGACCTGTCATCGGCATTGCGCCGCCGCTTCAACACCGTGGTGCTGCCGCTCCCGGACAGCCTTGACCAAGAGGTGGAGATCGTTACCACCCGGGTTCGCAGTCTCGGCGCAGCCCTGGAGCTGCCGGCTGATCTTGCGGCGCTCTCCGAGATCCGCCGGGTGGTCACCGTCATGCGGGAATTGCGCGCCGGCGTAACCCAGGATCAGCGCACCACGCTCAAGTCGCCGTCGGCAACTCTATCGACCGCAGAGGCTATCTCGGTGATGACGAACGGCCTGTCCCTGGCTGCGCATTTCGGCGACGGGACCGTCCGGGCCCCAGACGTGGCGGCGAGCTTGGTTGGCGCGGTCGTCAAGGACCCCGTACAGGACCGGGTGATCTGGCAGGAGTACCTGGAGACCATCGTCCGCAACCGGCCGGACTGGAAAGACCTCTACCGGGCCTGTCGCGACCTTGAAACGTCGAACTGACAGATGACAGACGTCCACGTCCTGGGGATCCGGCACCACGGACCCGGTTCGGCTCATTCGGTCGCGGAAGCCCTGGCAACCGTCAGGCCGGATTTGGTGCTGGTCGAGGGGCCGCCGGAACTTGATCAGGTTCTGCCGCTGCTCTCCGACCCGGAGATGGCGCCGCCCGTTGCCGGACTGATCTACGCGGTCGAGCAGCCCCGGCTGGCCTCGTTCTACCCGCTGGCGAGCTTCTCCCCGGAGTGGGTGGCCATCCGCTGGGCGCTGTCGACGGGAACCGAAGTGCGGGCAATCGACCTGCCTGCGGCGCACGGCTTCGCGATGGCCGCTGCGCTCGCCGAAGCGCCTTCCTCCGAGAACGACGGCGACACTTCAGGTGAAGACGCCGTCCCGGAGGTACGGCTGCAACAGCCGTACCGCCCCGATGCAATTGCGACGCTGGCCGAGGCTGCCGGGTACAGCGACGCCGAGCGTTGGTGGGAGGACGCAATTGAGCACCGGAACGCCGGCCCCGTCGACCAGTTCGCAACCATCGCCGAGGCCATTGCGGAGATTCGCGCTGTCGACAACAGGGCCAGTGACCACCCGGACGTGATCGAGAACAACCTGCGGGAGGCGGCGATGCGGCGGCTGCTGCGGGCCGCGATCCGTGAAGGGCATGGACGCATCGTTGTTGTGTGCGGTGCCTATCACGCGCCGGCGCTGGTCCCTACTAACTTTCCTCCGGCGGCTGCCGACAACAAGCTGCTGGCTGGCTTACCCAAGGCCAAGGTCGCCGTCACCTGGGTGCCCTGGACCTCGGATCGACTCAGTCTGCGCAGCGGATACGGGGCGGGCGTCACGGCGCCGGGTTGGTATCAGCATCTCTTCGCCCACTGGACCGCCCAGGAATCCTATGGAGATGTCGCCACCACCTGGCTGGTCCGGGTTGCCCGTACTTTGCGCCGGGAAAATCTCGATGCGTCGACAGCTTCCGTGGTGGAGGCAAGCCGAATGGCAGGCGCCTTGGCCGCGGTACGCGGGCGGCCCAGCCCTGGACTGGCAGAATTGGACGATGCCGCGCAGGCCGTGCTCTGCGACGGCTCACCTCTGCCGCTGGAACTGGTGCACCGCGAACTCACCATCGGACTTGAGCTGGGGAACGTCCCGGAGTCCGCGCCGACCGTGCCGCTGGCCGCTGATCTCACTGCCGCTCAGCGCAGGCTGCGGTTGAAACCCAGCGCCCTGGAAGAGGTGCTGACGATTGACCTGCGCAAGCCGAATCAGCTGGCCCGCTCGGTACTGCTGCACCGGCTGGCACTGCTCGGAGTGGACTGGGGCGTCCCGAGTGAAACCGGCCGCACCATGGGCACGTTTAAGGAGGCGTGGACACTCTGCTGGGAGCCGGAACTGGCGGTCGCCCTGGTGGAGGCCAGCCGCTACGGCACCACTGTCGCCTCGGCTGCCGCCACATATGTGTCCGAACGCGCCCAAGTCGCCACCAGCCTCGCGGAGCTCAGCGACCTGCTCGCACGCTGTCTGCTCGCCGATCTGCCGGACGGAATCAGAGGCGTCGTGTCGGTGCTGGCTGACCGCACCGCCCTGCAGCATGACGTTCCGCCGCTGCTGGAAACCATCGCGCCTCTTGCCCGAACCTGCCGGTACGGCAATGTCCGGGAGGTGGATGTCACGGAGGTGCGGAGGATTCTCGATACGACGGTGGTGCGGACCTGCGTTGGCCTGCCGATTGCCTGCGCAGGGCTCGACGATGAGGCCGCTGCCGCGATGCGGCGGGCCATCGACTCGGCCCAGCATGGTTTGTCACTGTTGCCGGAACTGCCGCTGGACGACTGGCATGGGGCGCTGGCTGCCGTTGCAGGTTCGGACCGGATCCACGGATCGGTCGCGGGGCGCGCCACCAGGCTGCTGCTGGACGCGGGTTTGGTGGACGGGGATGAGGTCGCGGCCAGGCTCAGCCGTCGGCTGTCCATCGCCACTCCGGCGCCCGCCGCCGCCGCTTGGCTGGACGGCCTGCTATCCGGCGACGCAGTGCTGCTGATCCACGATCGCCGCATACTCCAGATCGTGGATGATTGGGTCGCCGGGGTGCACGACGACGTCTTCGATGACGTTCTGCCCCTGTTGCGCAGGACATTTTCCCTGTTCAGCCCTCCGGAGCGGCGGGAGATCGGCGAACAAGTGAGCCGCGGAAGCGAACCCGGGCAGGCCGCAAGCCCGATGATGCTGGACTTAACTGGCGCGGGACCGGCGATCCGGACGATGGCAAGGTACCTCGGCTGGGAGGCGGACGCATGACCCACGCTAATTCCGATGGCCGCGACCGGCTGAGCCGCTGGCGTCTGGTGCTCGGCGGACACGGGGCCGACGGCATTACAACAGCCGAAGGCCAAAGAGTGGTCCTCTCAGCCGCGGACCATCTCCGCGACCGGGCCCTGGAGGACTTGTATGAGGCCCCGAGAAAGGGCCCGGGAGGCCTCGGCGCGTCCAGCCCGCGGGTGGCCCGATGGCTCGGCGATATTCGTGGCTATTTCCCGTCCACCGTGGTCCAGGTGATGCAGGCCGATGCCATGGACCGGCTGGGCTTGCGGCAGCTGCTCCTCGAACCGGAAATGCTGCGCACGGTGCAGCCCGATATCGGTCTCGTGACCACCCTCGTGGGGCTGGGCCGCGTAATTCCTGAGCATTCACGCGAAACAGCCAGGGCGGTGGTCCGTCAGGTGACCAGCCAGCTTGAGGATCGGTTGCGCTCCAAGACGATTCAAGCCGTCTCTGGTGCATTGAACCGGGCGGCACGGACCCGACGGCCCCGGCATCAGGACATCGACTGGAACCGCACGATCGCCGCCAACCTCAAGCACTACCAGCCCGAATATCGCACCGTCGTGCCCGAGCGGCTGGTCGGCTATGCCCGACGAAGCACCGAAGTGCAGCGTGAGATCATCCTGTGCATCGACCAATCCGGGTCCATGGCCGAGTCGGTGGTCTACTCCAGCGTGTTCGGAGCGGTGCTTAGCTCGCTGCGGTCGGTCCGCACACGGCTGGTGGTCTTCGACACCGAAGTTGTTGACCTGTCGGATGAACTGGACGATCCCGTGGATGTGCTCTTCGGCGTGCAACTCGGCGGCGGTACGGACATAAACCGGGCACTGGCCTACTGCCAGGAGCAGATCACCGACCCGACCGAGACAATCCTGGTGCTCATCAGCGACCTCTACGAGGGAGGAATAGCTGAGGAGATGCTGCGGAGGGCCGCGGCGATCGTCGGATCGGGAGCAACCATGATCGCCCTGCTGGCGTTGAGTGACAGCGGTCATCCGACGTTCGATTCAAACCATGCCGCTGCCCTCGCCGGAATCGGCGTCCCAGCCTTCGCATGCACGCCGGACCTGTTCCCGGAGATGATGGCCGCGGCGATCGAACGCCGGGACGTTGGCGAATGGGCGGCCACTCACGACATTGTGACGAATCACGAAGACTAGCGCCTGGTGGCCGCGCTGCCCGTTCCGGGCAAGAACAACGGACGCCTATTGTCTGACGACAACCGCCGGTATCCTGACAATTCGGCCATCCGGACCGCCCCGTCATCGCCTTCGCCGGCGACGGGGCGATGCAAATGAACGGCGTGACCGAGCTGATCACCGTTCACCGGTACTGGCAGAAATGGGCCGATCCCCGGCTCATAGTCGCCGTGCTGCACAACAACGACCTGAACCATGTCACCTGGGAACTGCGGGCGATGGGCGCCGCCCCCGCCTTCCGGGAACCCCAGTCACTTCCCGACGTCGACTACGCAGCCGTCCCTCAAGCCTCGGTCTGGAAAGCATTACCGTAACCACGCCCGATGGAGTCGGGCCGGCGTGGGACAAAGCGCTCACCGCGGATCGGCCCACAGTTCTGGACGTGCACACTAATCCCGACATCCCACCCATCCCTCCACACACCACGCTTGAGCAGGCACTCAACACCGCCAAAGCCCTGGCCAAGGGCGACGACAGCACCTGGGGCATCATCAAAGAGAGCGTCAAGACCAAGGCCCAGGAACTCCTGCCGGACAGGGAACAGTGAGACCCCCGCTCATTGAATGCCCTTCAGACCGTCAGAGTTTCAACGGTGCCGGTCAGCCCTGAACGGTGGCTATTACCCGCTCGCCGTTGAAGTATTCAAGCTGCCAGCCGTCAACGGCGTGGTGGTGGGCGAGGTTGAGCATTGCGTTGTCGACGCTTTGCAAGGTGCGGCCGATGGCGCGGCTGAGACTCACTCGGATAAGCGTGCCGTGGGCGACGACCAGGACGCGCCGGCCTCGGAACTCCTTGGCCAGTGCTTCCAGCGAGGCCAACCCGCGGCAGGCTGCCTCGTCCTCGCTCTCTGCGCCGCGGAAACCACCTGGGATGCGGAGTGCGTCCAATTCAGGGCCACTCTGCAGCCCTTCCGCGGGTCCGAAACTGCGCTCGATGAGCTCCGGCACGCGCCGGGCCACGCTGAGCCCCAGTCCGGCGGCAATGAGATCGGCGGTTTCAGCGGCGCGGCTCAGCGGAGAGGATACGATCGCGTCCCACTTGTAGCCGGACAGGACGGCGACGGCGTCGCGCGCCTGGCCGCGACCGACGTCGTTGAGCGGAATGTCGGTGGATCCCTGCAGCCGGCGCTGCGCATTCCAGTCTGTCTGGCCATGGCGGACGAGGGCGAACGTTGTAAGGGTCATGGCTTCCATTCTGCCTTGACAGCGGGCAGGAACCGGAACTGCGGCCATGTGAAGCCGCGAAGCAAACAGTCGAAGAGCCGCGCGACTGAGCGAGCGATTCAGCCGGGACGGCGGATCTCGCTGCCCCGTTGCACTCCCCCGCTCCGTCGGAAATATTCAGAGTAAATGCGGACTCTTGACGGGTTGCCTCGAGCTTGACACTGTTGAGTTCTGATTCGAGGAGGCGACCACCATGCAAGAAAAGGGCTGGTCGGTGAACATTGTCATCGACGAACACGAAG
Organism: Arthrobacter sp. ISL-28; assembly: GCF_018613875.1. Classification (GTDB taxonomy): domain Bacteria; phylum Actinomycetota; class Actinomycetes; order Actinomycetales; family Micrococcaceae; genus Arthrobacter. The sequence continues at coordinate 162,268 of NZ_JAGGPJ010000017.1, forward strand.
GCCTGACACGGGCCAAGGCGCAGTTGTACGCTGAAGACCGGTCAGACCTGATCGGGGTCGGTATGGCAAGGCTCAATCCGGCGGACTCAAATATCCCCGTGATCGGTGACGAGCTGGCGACCGCACGTGCCCTGGCGGATCTGGCGCATCAGCTGATCGAGGCCACTGCGGCCGACATCGAGAGAGTCACCAAAGAAACGCCGCATCTCCGGGCCTAGCCTGAATGCTGATCGGTTAAAGGTGCCGTGAATAACGGCACCTAAGGCGAGCGCGCGGCCCTTTACGCCAGGAACATCTGCAACCACCCGTCTGCCCCAAGCCGCAAGGTTGGCCAAGGATTCCGTCAAGGACCTTACATCCGAATCTCACTCCTGTGACCATCATCTGAAGACGTCAACCTTCACACGGTTATGGGTGAACCATTGAGAAGCACACGAATTGTCCGCGGGGCCGCCGTCGTCCTCACAGGTTCCCTGACACTCTTAGGGGCCGCCGCGTGCAGCCCAGAATCTCAGCTCCAAGCCTCCCGCCCAACCAGTGCCGAAGGGCCATTTCCCGTGCTATCCGTCACCGACGGAGACACCATCAGAGTCAGCGTCAACGGACAGTCAACCCGCGTCCGCCTCATCGGCATCGACACGCCGGAGGTGAAAGATCCAGGCACGCCGGTCCAGTGCTTCGGACGCGAAGCATCGAAGCGCGCCGAGGAACTCATGACCGGTGCACAGGTCTGGCTGGAATATGACCCCAGCCAGGGACGGCATGACCGCTTCGGCAGGACACTCGCATATGTCTGGCTAAACGACAACCTGCTCGTCAACCATCAAATGGTCAGCGAAGGGTTCGCGCACGAATATACCTACGACGACCCCTACAAGTACCGGGACAGCTTCCGTGACGCGCAACAGGCAGCCCAAACTGCCGAAGTTGGACTATGGGACCCCGACACATGCGCCGGCAAGACGAATTGACCCAGACAGGTTGGCCTCCTTCGCAACGACAGGCACTGGGCGCAATCGCCCGAATCTTCTTGTCAGGTCATGCCGGAGCTCAGGCCCAGAACTCGTCCGGCTTGGCCGTGTCCTCGAAAAACTCCCGGCCCTCGACGACCTTTCCGTCGCGGAGTACGTAGGCGATGGCCGTTGCCACGTCCAGAGTCTTTCCGTTGCTTTCGGCACGGCTTTGCTGGATCGCGACTGTGTGGTTTTCCCCGCCGACGATGTCCCGGACGCTCGCTTGGAAGGACCCCTGCGAACGCGCTCCCAGCTCGCCAAAGTAGGCCATGATGGCGTCGCGTCCTTGCTTCGTTCCGGACAGCACGCCGCTTCCAGCGGCGTACCAGACTGCGTCCTCCGCGAACAATTCGCTGAGTGTCGCCAGATCCCCTGAATTGAAGGCCTCGTACCCCTGCCTGATTAGCTCAGCGTTTTCTGCAGCTCCCATGTCAAACACCACTCCGCCATCCTCGTCGGTCATGCTGGGACGGCTTAAGAGTATTCCTGGCTCAGATGCGTGTCGATGGGAGATCACTCCGGGCTGTGTTTCTTAAAAGCTACTACTGTTGACTAGTGAGCAACCTCACAGCGGAGCCTGGAACGGACGGCGGGACGTGGGTGGGGTGGGAAACAGAGCACGCCCAGCTGCTGGTACTGGAGTCATAGCGCCGGCGCGCTGCCCGGCATTGCGTCGGTAACTGCCATTGGAACCCCTGCTGGCAGCGGGGGTTCCAATAGGGTTTTGCCGGTGCGTCCGGCGTCATGATGGCATCTTCTCAGCGGGACTCAACTTTGAGGGCTCCCGTGCCTATTATCAAAGGGAGTACAGGCGTAGCGTCTATCCAACGGAACAAGGCGGCGATCGAGTGACGGACTCGGATTCGTATAGCGCCGCCCCGGTCTTGAGCCGTTTAAGGAGGCGGGGATGACTGGATGGAATGCCGACACGGCTGCAGGGCCTGTGGGGCCCGGCACAGTTACTTTGGTGGAGGGTTCTTCCTTCTGCATCTCTTTGTCGAACGGAGACATCCATCCGGAGCATCCGCACGGGGTTTTCCATGAGGACACCCGCATTTTGTCCCGCTGGAACCTTACGATCAATGGTCAGCCCCTGGAGCCGCTGACCGCATCGGCGAAGGAACCCTACCGGGCCCTGTTTATCGGCCGCGTTCCCCGCTCCGACGGGTATGCGGACAGCCCCATGATTGTGGAGCGCATGCGGGAAGTCGGGGCTGGAATCCTGGAGGAGATCACCATCCGGAACTACTCCTCTGAGGAGGCCGAATGCGTGGTCAACCTCAGCGTTGAATCCGACTTCGCGGATCTCTTTGAAGTAAAGGAAGCGCGCATTCAACGAACCTGGGAAGAATCCCGCCAACCGGACGGTGACTCGTTGACCATCAGAGCCGTCTGGCAGGACGTCCGGAAGGCCGTCGTCGTTAAGGCAAACGGGGCCGAGGTCAGCCCGGAGGCCTTGAGCTATAGGGTGGTTGTCCCGCCACACGGAAATTGGAGCACCGTGCTGAGCGTGGTACCCATCGTTGACGGCTCACCGGTGGCGTCGTTCGTTCGTCCGTCTCGAGGTGAAATATCCCGCAGCGACCGTCGCCGCCAGGAATGGGTGGCGAAGATTCCCAGACTCCATATAGCCAACCGTTCCATCGAACGGACTCTGCGGCGCAGCTACGACGATCTGGGCGCACTCCGCATTGAGGATCCCGCCCATCCGGAGCGGATCGTGGTGGCCGCCGGTGCGCCATGGTTTATGACGCTCTTCGGCCGTGACTCGCTCTGGGCTTCGGAAATGGCGCTACCGGTGGACCCGTCCCTGGCGCTGGGCACGTTGCAGACGCTGGCGGAACGTCAGGGCAGGGTGGTGGATCCGATGAGCGAGGAGGAGCCGGGCAAGATCCTTCACGAGGTCAGGCTCGGTGTCTCCAGCGGACTGTCCCTGGGCGGCAAGTCCGCCTACTACGGCAGCGTCGATGCGACTCCGCAGTTCGTGATGACACTGGCGTCGGTTAGCCGTTGGGGTTTTGCGAAGGACACCATCGCAGCCCTGCTGCCCCACGCTGACCGTGCTCTGGATTGGGTCCGGGAATACGGGGACAAGGACGGCGACGGGTTCGTCGAGTATGAACGCCTCAATGACCAGGGCCTCATCAACCAGGGCTGGAAGGACTCCTGGGACGGGATCAACTTCGCCGACGGCCGGATGGCCGAGCCGCCGATTGCGCTCTGCGAAGTCCAGGCATTGGTCTACAGCGCCTATCTGTCCCGGGCATGGATGGCATACGACGCCGGCGACGCGCCTTTGGCGGCCCGATTCACCGCTGAGGCGGCGCAGCTCAAGAAAAGGTTCAACGAGGAATTCTGGATCCCCGACCGCGGCTACTACGCCGTGGCTTTGGACGGCAAGAAACGGCAAGTCGACGCATGCGCCTCCAACATGGGGCAATGCCTGTGGCACGGCATTGTGGACGAGGACAAGGTACCGTTGGTCGCCGAACGCCTAATGTCCCCTGAAATGTTCAGCGGCTGGGGCGTCCGAACCCTGGCCAGTGACATGTCCGCTTACAACCCAGCCAGTTACCACAACGGCTCGGTCTGGCCGCATGACAATGCGGTTATCGCGGCCGGCCTGATGCGATATGGCTTTGTGAAGGAGGCGCAGCGGATCGCCACCGCCCTCTTCGAGGCGGCCGATTACAGCGACGGTCGCCTGCCGGAACTCTTCTGCGGCTTCAGCCGTGACCAGGTCGCCGAGCCCGTGCCGTACCCGACGGCATGTTCCCCCCAGGCCTGGGCAGCGACCACTCCGATCATGTTGATTACGAGCCTGATGAGGTACGACGCCCATATATCGCGCGGCGGCTTCTGGATGGATCCGGCACTCCCGGAGTCCTACGGTGACCTGCACATCACCAATGCGCCGATGGCCGGAGGCCGTATCACCATCGATATCGCCGGCTCCGAACCATCCGTGCAGGGGCTACCCGAAGGAATAGTGTTCCATCGGGAACACCGTCCATGGTTGACAGAACTGATGGAGCAAGCCGGGCTGGGAAGCAGGGATTAGGAAAAAGCTCGGGTGATGGCCATGATGGCTTCCTCCTGCGCGCCGCCGGCTACTGGAACTCCGGACAGGAGTGCGGTGCCGGCTGCCGGGTACTCGTCCACGAGTCCGTCGCCGGAGCGAAGAAGCCATCAGCCGGGCCAAGCAGGTGCCCTATGGCCTTGCCGCCTCGGCCTGGACCCTCAACCCAGAGCTGGGCCACGACATCGCCTCACCCTTGGACGCCGGCACCGTGTGGATCAAACTCCCACCTGGTCCTGGCCAACGAAATGCCCTGGAGCGGCTTTAAGAGCTCCGGTTATGGGCGCGACCTGTCGGCCTACGCCCTGGACGACTACTCAAGCACCAAGCACGTCATGCACAACAAAGCCGGTAAAAGGCGCACTCCGGGGAAGCCGTTGCTGCGGACCCAGCCCCACGAGTTCCGGGACCTTACCTGCAGCAGAACCGGGTGGTATCCTGATACGCAACTGATATATAAGTGTCGCCGCGTAGCCTTCAGTTGTTTTCGTCTGCCACGGACGAGATGTTTCTACCCAAAGGAGTTCCGTGTCTTCAAATCCGATTCGTGTCGCAATCGTCGGTGTGGGTAACTGCGCCGCTTCGCTGGTCCAGGGTGTCCACTACTACCGGGATGCCGACCCCCAGGCTACGATCCCGGGTCTGATGCACGTTGAGTTCGGCAAGTACCACGTCAACGATGTCCAGTTCGTGGCCGCGTTCGATGTTGACGGCAAGAAGGTTGGCGTCGATTTGGCGGACGCCATCCTCGCCAGCGAAAACAACACCATCAAGATCGCGGACGTGCCGCCCACCGGCGTGACGGTGCAGCGCGGCCACACGCTGGATGGCCTGGGCAGGTACTACCTCGAGACGATCGAGCAGTCCCCGGCCGAGCCCGTGGACGTGGTCAAGGCACTCAGGGACG
>NZ_JAGGPJ010000018.1:0-446 GCF_018613875.1 Arthrobacter sp. ISL-28
TTGGCCCCTCTCCTCGCGGCTGAGGATTTCGTGTTCGGCGCCGTTGGTCCTGGTGGTTTCCAGCAGGGCCGAGAGGTAGGGGCCGTCTTTGGTTCCGATGGAGAGGCCGCCGCAGCGGATCAGGATGTTCTGCCCGGTTTCCGCTTCGAGCTCGGCCCAGAGATCACGTGAGCGTTCCAGGATGGGGTAGAGGTCGGGGGCTCCGCGGTAGATCATCCGGAAGAGCCTGGTATCGCCGCCCACGGCACTGCGGGCATGGGCGGGTGCCTGGGCTTCGAATCCGACCACTGAGTCGGACAGGCGGGAGGCCTGCCACAGGGCCATGCTTCCGATGCTGCCCAGGCCGATGACTGCGAGTTTTCCATCCATGGTTAGAGCACCTGTTCCTGCCCACTTTTTTCGATCGTTATTTGCTGCATGGACGCCCCCTAGCGGATTGTGGCTTC
>NZ_JAGGPJ010000018.1:645-112970 GCF_018613875.1 Arthrobacter sp. ISL-28
CGCAGAGCGTGTCGTTGGTCAGGTTGAGCGGGTTGCCCTTGGCTACCGCCACGGCCGAGCCGCCCTTGAGGTAGTTGATCATGTCCAGGACCTTGAGCCGCTCTTCCGTGGCGGACATCGTGGTGGCGGTGAAGTCGTAGCGGCCGCCGTCGATGCCGGGGATGATTGTGTCGAATGCCGTGTTCTCGAATTTCAGCTTCAGTCCAAGCTTTTTGGCGACCAGGCGGGCGAGGTCCGGGTTCACGCCGATCGGGGTTTTGTTGTCCTCGGCGAGGAACGTCATCGGCGGGGAGCTCAGGTCCATCGCCACGGTCAGTTCGCCCTTGGCCTTGTAGGACTCGGGCAGCAGCGCCACCGCGGCGGCATCCGGCTGGACACCCTCTGAGATGTCACGGGTGTTCTGCGTCTTCGGGATGTCCGTCCCCTGAGTGCCCGTTGCAGCGCCGCCACAGGCAGTCAGGGCCAGCAGGACAGCAAGCCCCGCAGCGGCAGTCTGGACTTTATTGATGGTCTTCATGGTGCTTCCCTTCAAGGGGGTTCAGGTGCAAGTTTTTGGTTGACGGACTATTCGTGAAGTCCGGCGAGGCGGCTGCCGAATTTGGCCAGGAGCGAGGTCTTGGTGGAGTCCCTGCGTTCCTCCCACTGATCGGCAATGCCGAAGAGCCGGTACATGCTGTGGACACCGAGCCAGCGGATGGGTTCCGGTTCCCACTTCCGTGCGCGGTACCCGACCCAGGGAAGTGTCGTGCGTTCTGTCTTTTGTTCGAAGGCGAGTTCCACGAGGGTCCTGCCGCCAACGTAGGCTGCCGTGACGCCGTGTCCGGCGTAGCCGGTGGAAGATCCGGTCCCGGACGCGTGGTCCCAGTTCACGCCGCCGTTCCAGTCACGGGTAACGCCCAGGACTCCGGACCAGGCGTGGTCCACTTCGAACGGGATACCGGGGAAGAAGGAGCGAAGCTTTGCGGAGATCAGGTCAACAGTGGACTGGGCTGTTGAACCGGTGCCTCCTGTGCCGGAGCCGTAGCGGTAGGGCCTTCCCCGGCCGCCAATGGCGATGCGGCCGTCCGCTGTCCGCTGCGAATAGATGAAAGTGTGTGCGGAGTCGCTGAGGCACTGGAGCCCGCTCCAGCCGATCTGCTGCCATGCCTCTTCCGAGAGCGGCTTGGACACGATCATCGAGGAATTGATCGGGATCAGGGTCCTGCTGCCAAGCAGCTGTCCGGAATACCCCTCGGTGCAGACGAACGTTTTAGCCGCGGAGACGCGTCCGTTGTCCAGAGTGAGGGTCTTGCCGTCGATGCTGCCTACCCGGCTGCCTTCGTAGATGCTCACCCCCATGGAGGTCAGGGTGTCGGCGAGGCCGTAGACGAGTTTCGCCGGGTGCATCCGGGCGCAGTGCTTGTAGAAGAGCCCCCATGGACGGTGGAGATGTTGATCTGGCTCTGGAACTCGTTTCGATCGAGCAAATGGACATCGTCTTCGGTCAGCCCGTACTTCCAGTCGGCGTCACGCCTGGCTACCAGCCGGCCCAGCCCCGCTTTGGTGTGGGCAGCGACGAGGGCGCCGCCCTTGTTCTGATCCGCGTTAATGCCCTCGGCCTGAAGGATGTCCAGGACGGAATCGACGCCGGCGACAAACTCCTGCTGCAATGCCCGGCTCGCGTCCAGCCCTCCCCCGGATGCGCGGGCGAAGGTGGCCCGGTTTCCTGGGGGCATTGCTGAGAGCCAGCCACCGTTTCGTCCGGAGGCGCCGTAGCCGATCTGTTCTGCTTCAAAAACCGCGACCTTGAGTGAGGGTTCGAGTTTCTTGGCGAAGTACGCGGCCCATAGGCCGGTGTAGCCGCCACCGATAATTGCCAGGTCTACAGTGTCCTGACCGGTGAAGCGGGGGTAGGCGGGCCTGGTGGCCGCGAGTCCGGCCATCCAGAAGCCGAGCTCTCCGTTTCGGGGTGTTGCCGCAAGGGCTGTCATGGTTGTCCTTCGTTGTCTGTGAAGCGTTGAGGTGTTCAGGCGGCGGTGTATCCGCCGTCGACGGGCAGGACCGCTCCGGTGATGTAGGACGATTCCGAGGACGCCATGAAAAGGATGGCGTCGGCGATCTCTTCAGGGGTGGCCAGTCGCTGGAGCGGGATCTGGCCCTCGCGCTGGGCGCGGTAGGCCTCGGGGTCTTCCCTGCGCTGGAACGACGCTTCAATGACCGGGGTGACGGTCAACCCTGGTGCGACGACGTTGACCCGGATGTTGCGTGACGCCCATTCGATCGCCGCGCCCTTCGCGAGCATGATCAGGCCTCCTTTGGCCGCGGAGTACAGGACTTCATCGGGCTTGCCGACCATGCCGAGCCGCGAGCTGACGAGGACGAACGAGCCACCCGTAGCGGGCATCAGCGGCGCGAAGTGCTTCATCACCAGGAACGAGCTGAGCAGGTTGCTGTGGAGCACGTTCTTCGCGTCCTCGTAGGCCATCTCCGTGAGAGGGCCGCTGACCTGCAGGCCGTGGTTGAGGACGACGACGTCCACGGTGCCGAAGGACTCTGCGGCTTGTTGGGCGAGGCTTTCGACGAACGCCTCGTCGTTAAGGTCTCCCGGGAGGTACAGGTCGTCGGGCTGGGCGCTATCGATGTGCTTCCTGCGGCCGGTGAGCAGCAGCCGGGCGCCCTCGCGGCGGAAACGGGAACATATTGCCTCCCCGATTCCGCTGTTGGCGCCGGTGACCAGGGCGGTGGTCTTGTCAAGTCTCATGTCAGTCACTCCATCGTGAAGTAGGTTGCTTGGGTTGCAGGCTGGGGGGACGGACTTCCCGTCCCCGGCGTCAGTTAGGGGTCGGTCAGTTGAGGAAGCCGCGGGCATCGACCGGCCACCGTTCCAGCGTCGTGCCCGTGCTGTCGGTGACGATGTACTCCTCGAAATTCACCACCACCGGGCAGACGTGGTTGGGCACCACCGGAAGCACGGTCCCGACGCCCGGGCGGAAGTCTCCGTCGGGCAGGGGGAGGAATCCGTGATACTCGTTGAGCTTGGACAGGACGGCCGCGGTGCCGGCAATGGCGCCGTAGCCGATCTCGGGGCTGCCTTCGCGGCCGAGGGCTTTGGTGCCGACATCGAGGATGACCTGGCCGGAAACCCAGTCGCTGACCACTGTGCCGGCGACGAACAGCGCGATCTGATCCTCGGTGCAGGCGCCGAGCCTGGTGTTGTTCAGGTCGTTGAACACGTATTCGCCGGGCCTGATCTCCGTGATCACGCTGCTTGTGGCAAACTCGACGGTGGGTGTGGAGCCGGCGCTCACCACTTCGGCGGTGATCCCGGCTCCGCTGAGGCTGCGGACCGCTGTGATGAGTGCGGCATCCTGGTCTTCGGCTGCACCCTTGCGTGCGTCTGGACCGGCGCTGCCATGGCCCGGATAGGTGAAGACACCCACTGGCACCAGGCCGCGCTTTCGGGCGGCGAGAGCGAGGGCGCCTGCGTCCTCGGGAGCAGCCCCGGAACGACGGGCGCCGCAATCGACCTCAATCACGACCTCCAGCCGCTCGGCGTCGTCTCCCATCGCGTCGGCAAGGGCATTGATTGCCGCGACGTTGTCGGCGCCGACCCGCAGCCGGGTCGTTTCGGCCAGTTTGCGGATCCGAGGGCCTTTTGTTCCAGCGGGCCAGATCGGGTAGGCGATGAAGATGTCGTCGAACCCGGCAGCGGCGAAGACCTCGGCCTCACCCACGTTGCCTGCGGTAATTCCGACTGCTCCCGCCTTGACCTGGCGTCGTCCGATTTCGACGCATTTGTGTGTTTTGACGTGTGGCCTGACGTCGAGGCCGTGCTGGGCGGCGAAGGCCTGCATGCGGTCGATGTTCTCCTGCATCACGTCGGCGAGCACTATGGGTGCGGGGGTGTCAATTCGCTCGACGAGAGCGTCCAGTGCTCGTTGCAGCCGGTTCACGCTGTACTCCTCATGATTCTGTGTATTTGATTGAGGACAGCGGTGCTGACTTCCTCGAATGCTGACTGTTCGGGACCCGCATCAGCGGGTCCCGAACACCACCGCCTTCGAACAGCACCGCCGTCGTACCCGGCCTTAAACGGCCGTGCAGACCATCTGGATCTCTACAGGAGTGTTGAGCGGCAGCCCGGCGACGCCGATCGCGGTGCGGGCGTGCCGCCCGTTTTCACCCAGGACCTCGATGAGCAATTCACTTGCCGCGTTGGCGACCTGGGACTGCAGACCGAAGTCCGGCGGGCTGGCCACGAAGACCAGCATCTGCACAATCTGGACCCGGTCCAGGTCTCCCACTGCCTGCACAGCGGCGGCAAGGCAGTTCAGCGCGGCATGGCGGGCGAGCTCCTTCGCGGCCTCCAGCTCCACGTCCCGGCCGACAACACCCTGACCCAGCAGCACACCGTCCTTGAAGGGCAACTGGCCCGAGATATGGATGCTCTCGCCCACTGCCCGGTGGTGGACGAAGTAGGCGTTGCCGTCGAGGTAGGGCAGCTCCAGTCCGAGGTTTCGGAGCCTATCTGAAGCCGTGTCGCCCTGAACGGTCTGAGGTAGCGGAAGGCTCACGGCGCCACCGCATTGCTGTGAATCACGGTCTCGGTTCTCCGCTTAGGAGGCAGGACGCAGCAGTCCGAAGAGGACGGGGAGGTCGGCGATGTCGGTGATCCGCTCGTAGCCGAGCCAGTGTTCGTCGTGCTCGAAGCCGCGGTCCATGTACACCTTGTTCTTGATGCCCATGGTGTCCGCGGAGCGCAGGTCGTACATCGGGCTCGCGGAGCCGTGCACGATCTCGTCGGGTGTTACACCAAGCTTGTCGAACATGTACTCAAACGCTCCAAGCCGCGGCTTGTACATGCCCATCTGCTCGGCGCTGATGATGACCTCGAACGGGGCCTGGAGGTTCTCCGCAAGGCGAACAGCATGGGCGGTGTCGCTGTTCGTGATGATGACTAGCGGGACTTCCTCAGCCAGGCGGTTCAGTGCCTCAGTGACACCCGGGTACGGGCCAAAAGAGGGGATTTTCTCGTAGACTGCCCGTGCGTCGGCTGCACGGAACTCCAGGCCGACCCTGCGCGAGGCGCGTTCCATGGAGTCGGCAACGATCTGGTGGAACGGCTTGTACTCGCCAGTGCACTCGTCGATGCGGTACGCCTTGCAGGCCCGCAGATAAGCATCGGCGATCTCGGCCGGGAGCCGGTCACCCAGGACCTCACTGATCGCATCGTTGATGGCGAACCTGATCAGCGTCCCGTTCATGTCGAACGTAGCGAACTTCGGCTTAGTTTCGAATTCGAATGCCATTTTATCCTCCAATTAGGTTCTATCGTCGATTGTCGACGAGATTGGATCGTCGATTGTCGACGACGCGTAGCTACGACGATACGCGGCAAGCTTGTCCATTGTCAACGATTTTTCGGGACTGAGGGGCGCTGCTGTCGGCGAGCAAGGATCTTCGAAAGATTTACAGCATCCAGCTCTATCGTAGATTGTTGACAATTGCTATGCTGGTTGCGTGATGTATTAGCCGATTCGACCGGCCACACGCCGGCGCTTCTTGTAAGGAACCATGATGAAGAAACGACGCCCCGCCGCCCCTGCTTCTACGTTCGATGAAACGCGCACCGGTCACCACTGCCCGAAAGCCGGATGGTGGTCAGTCGCTGGCCATCCAAGCGAGGTGAGGTTCGTTACCAAGGGCGAGGTGATGCCTGCTTGGAGCGGAGCACCGGCGCACTGGATCCTGAGGGAGACGGAGGGCGGCCAACATCTTCAAGCAGGGCAGTCGCAATTCGTTGGGCTCCGCTAGCAAGGCGCCCCACAGTCAGATCGAAAAGCAGCAGATTTTGAACGGAGATCTTCACTGCTGCGCGAAGCTGGTGTCCGGGCGGCTTGATGGCATGTGACGTACTGAGCAGCGGCACGCCAGTGCTCGCCGTGTCCGTCGATACATGTCGGCCCAAGGCGGCCCAGCGGCTGAGGAACGTCCACCCCTGACGAACGGAGCGCACCAAGATAGCTCTGTACCGCGGAAGAGTTTTCCAGCCAAGGCTTTCGGACGGTGTGACCTATACGCACAACACTTTCGGACGCATTTCCACCTGTCAGTTCTTGCTCGTCCCCGGCCATCCCAGAAGGCTACTTGGTTCGAGCTGGATGCCAAGGGCCGCGCCGCCACAAGGTACGGGCTGTGCTTGACGATCATCGCCCTTAACCGCATCGCGATCAGCGGCTCCTACACCGCCGCCCCCAGGGGTCGCAGGTATTCTGGAAAGATGAAAACCCCAGCACAGCAAACCGTCACGTTTGGCGGTCGCTTCGCCCGGGAGTTTAGGGAGATGGCCATTCCGTGGCGGGCGGAGGAGGCCCCCGACCCGCAGCTGCTCATGCTTAACGAGCCGCTGGCCATCGAGCTGGGCCTCGACCCAGCCTTCCTGCGGAGTTCCGAGGGTTTGCTTCTGCTGATCGGCAGCCAGGTCCCCAGCGACGCCACCCCGGTGGCGCAGGCCTACGCCGGCCACCAGTTCGGCTGGTACGCCCCCCGCCTCGGCGATGGCCGCGCACTCCTGCTGGGCGAGATTGCGCACGCGGACGGCCGGCTCCGCGACGTTCACCTCAAAGGCTCGGGGCGCACGCCGTTCGCCCGCGGCGGCGACGGCTGGGCCGTGGTCGGCCCGATGCTGCGCGAGTACCTCGTAAGCGAGGCGATGCACGCGCTGGGCATCCCCACCACACGATCCCTAGCAGTCGTGGCAACGGGGCGCCCGGTGCAACGTGAAACCGTGCTCCCCGGCGCCGTCCTCACCCGTATCGCGAGCAGCCACGTCCGTGTTGGCAGCTTCCAGTACGCACGGGCTACGGGGGACATCGGCCTCGTTCGCCGGCTTGCCGAGTACGCCATCACCCGTCACTACCCCGCCGCCGGTGAGACCGAGAACCCCTATTTCGCCCTGTTCCAGTCAGTGCTGGCAGCCCAGGCGTCACTGGTCGCCCAGTGGATGCTGGTGGGATTCGTCCACGGCGTCATGAACACCGACAACATGACCATTTCGGGCGAGACCATCGACTACGGCCCGTGTGCCTTCATGGAGGCATTCGACCCCGCTGCGGTCTACAGTTCGATCGACGAGGGCGGACGCTACGCATACGGCAACCAGCCGGTCGTGGCGGAGTGGAACCTTGCCCGGCTGGCCGAGTCCCTCCTGCCCTTCCTCCATGACGACCAGGAGAAGGCAGTCGAACTCGCGGTGGAATCGCTCGGCGAGTTCCGCCGGCAGTACAGTGCCGCCTGGTCGGAGGGGATGCTTGCCAAGCTCGGCCTGCAGGACGGCCTCGACGGCGACGTGACGTCGCCTCTCCTGGACGATCTGGTCGCCGTCCTTTGGACGGGGCGTGTCGACTACACATCGTTCTTCCGGAGCCTCGGCAAGGCCGCCCGCGGCCAGGCTGAACCTGTGCGGGGCCTGTTCCCCGATCCGGCGGCCTTCGATGCCTGGGCCGAGCGTTGGCGCGCGCTGAGCCCGGACGCGGACGCGATGGACAGGGTCAATCCTGTCTACATTCCCCGCAACCACCTCGTGGAGGAGGCCCTGGCCGCTGCGACCGGGGGCGACCTTGATCCGCTCCACCGGCTTCTCGTCGCAGTGACAAATCCGTATGACGAGCGTCCCGGTCTGGAACGCTACGCGGCCGGCGCCCCGGAGGACTTCGGCACCTACCGGACGTTCTGCGGCACCTGAGACTTCGCCCCCTGCCCGCGGCCGCCACACCCTGGTCAGTTTGCTCACATCGGCTCGTGGCGCACGGCCAGTGCAGCTGCGCGCGTCGCATACTTGAACGAGTGAGCCGTTTGTGGGGAAGCGTAGAGGAGCAGGCATGGGGATGCTTATGAGGGTCGTGCGGAATGAGTATTTTCCCGCGGCCGCAGTATTGGCGCTTGTGGTGCTGTTTTGGACCGCCGGACTGTTTGGCGGACTGTCACTGCTGAGCCGCAGTCAGCCGCCCCTGGCTGCGCTGCTCTGGCTGCTGTTCGTCTACGCCGTTGCTGTCCTGTCCCCGCTCGCCGGGCTGCTGGCCGCCGTCGATCTGGCCCGGCGCTGGTGGCGCAACCGCCGTCGCGGCAAGCTGCGCGCGGCCGCCAGGGCACGAGCGGCCTCCAAGGCTGACGAACCGGCTCACTGATGCCGGCGCCAAAACCATTGCGGCCCTCGGGCCGGAGTGGTTGCATGGGGTTCATGGCTACCCCAGAGACATACCTCTTAGCGATCGGGACCAAAAAAGGACTCTGGCTGGCGACCAGCCGAGACCGACAACAATGGTCCTTCTCCGGCCCGCACTTCCTGATGAGCGAGATCCCCAGCATCGGAATCGACACTCGGGACGGCCGCACCCGGATCATGGTGGGGGTGCGCTCCGAACACTGGGGGCCTACCGTCGCGCACTCGGATGATCTCGGTGCCACCTGGACCGAACCGGAACAGGGCGCCATCAAGTTTCCCGAAGGCACCGAGGCCGCCGTGGAACGCATCTGGCAGATACACCCCGACGCCGACTCGCGGCCTGGCGTTGTCTGGGCCGGTGCGGAGCCGATCTCCGTCTGGAAATCCACGGACGGCGGCGAGCACTTCGAGCTGAACCGCGGCCTGTGGGACCACCCGCACCGCAGCGAATGGGGCGCCGGCTACGGCGGCGCCGCCGCCCACTCCATCGTCGTCAACCCGTCCGGGGACAACGTGCACGTGGCCATGAGCACCGGCGGCGTCTACCGCTCGCTCGACGGCGGGACGTCCTGGGAACCGCGGAACAGGGGAATTTCGGCCTACTTCATGCCCGATCCCAACCCCGAGTTCGGCCAGTGCGTCCACAAGATTGCCGCGGATGCCGCCGTCGAAGGCCGGCTCTACGCGCAAAATCACCACGGCGTGTACCGCAGTGATGACAACGGCGAGAGCTGGCAGTCGATCGCCGAGGGCCTGCCGGCCGATTTCGGGTTCGTGATGCTGACCCACCCGCGGCGGGCGGGCACGGCGTGGGTGGTTCCGCTAAAGGCCGACGGCGAACGGATTCCGCCGGAGGGCAAACTCGCCGTGCACCGCACTGACGACGCCGGCGGGACCTGGAAACGGCTGGACGCAGGCCTGCCGCAATCCGAATACAACGCGGTGCTCCGTGACGCGGCCTCGGTGGATTCTGCGGAACCCGCCGGGGTGTACTTCGGAACGCGCGGCGGCGCTGTGTACGCCAGTGCTGACGAGGGCGAAACCTTTGCGGAGGTGGCGTCGCACCTACCGGACGTCCTGTGTGTCCGCGCTGCCGTGGTGGCTGACGGCCGCGTTGCGGCGCCGGTCTCCGCATGAGGAACCGTGGTGGCTGAGATCAGCGTGGTGCTTCCCAGTGTCCTGCAGCCGCTCGCCGGCGGGCAGTCCTTGCTGACTGCGCCCGCCGACGGGACGGTGACTGTGGGCTGGTTGCTGGATGCCGTGACCGGGGATTATCCGGTGCTTGCCAGGAGGCTGCGGGACGAAACCGGTGCCCTCCGCCGCTACGTGAATATTTACGTGAACGGTGACGAGGTCCGGCGACTCCGGGGCCTGGAGACGGAAGTGGCTGCCGGCCAGGAGGTGCTGATCATTCAGTCCGTGGCCGGAGGCTAACTGGTTCAGGCGACGCGCCAAACGCTGCACTCATCGGTATTGATGGCTTTGCGCATCCCGGTGTGATGATCCATGATCCACACGACGCCGATCCCGGGCGCTGTCTCCTGGACGCTGCCACGGCGGATGATGACGTCGTCGTAACTGGGCCCCACCGACAGGCGGGCTTCGATCTCGTCCCCGCGGTCGAGCTGGTCCAGGGCGCGGACGCGTGTTATGTGGGTTTTGGCTTCCTTCAACATGGCATGGCCTCCCGGGCTGGATCTGTGCCGGCCATTGCCGGCACTTCCAGTGTGGCGGGGGATTGTTGCGCCTTGGTTTCCTGCCGGTTAGCGCCCGGTTAGTTTCACGCGCCGGCCCGGTTTCGAGCCGCAAACGGGGCATCCAAAGCCATTGACCCGGGAATCTTCTCCAACCAGACTTTCAGTGGGCTTGCAGTCCGTCACGCCGCCGACCGGGAGGAACCAGCAATGACGATCCAGGAAACCGAGGCGGAAGCAGCCTTCCGCGCAGGCCGGGAGTGGTTCAAGAGCGCTGTGGTCTACCAGATCTATCCGCGCAGCTTCGCCGATTCCAACGGCGACGGCGTGGGCGATCTCCGCGGGATCATCGGCAGGCTCGACTACCTGCAGAAGCTCGGAGTCGACGTCGTCTGGCTTTCCCCGGTCTACCGCTCGCCGCAAGATGACAACGGCTACGACATCAGCGACTACCGGGACATCGATCCCGTGTTCGGCGACCTGGAGACCCTGGATGAACTGCTCGCGGGACTGCATGACCGCGGCATGAAGCTCGTGATGGACCTCGTGGTCAACCACACCTCGGATGAACACCCCTGGTTCCTGGAGTCCCGCTCGAGCAAGGACAACCCGAAGCGCGACTGGTACTGGTGGCGGACGCCGCGGTCCGGGGCTGAGCCTGGATCAGCCTGGGCGGAACCCAACAACTGGGGTTCAGCGTTTTCCGGCCCCGCGTGGGAGTACGATGCCGCCACGGGGGAGTGCTACCTCCACCTGTTCTCGAAAAAGCAGCCCGATCTGAACTGGGAAAACCCGGACGTGCGGGCCGCCATCTACGACATGATGAACTGGTGGCTGGACCGCGGCGTGGACGGCTTCCGGATGGACGTCATCAATTTCATCTCCAAGGAGCCGTCGCTGCCGGACGGGCCAAAGGCTGAAGGCATGCTGTACGGCGACGGCAGCCCGCATTACATCTGCGGCCCGCGCATCCACGAGTTCCTGCAGGAGATGCACCAGGAAGTCTTCGCCGGGCGGGACAAGGACCTGCTCACCGTGGGCGAGATGCCCGGGGTGACGGTTGAGGACGCCGTGCTGTTCACCGATCCGGGACGCCAGGAACTGGACATGGTGTTCCAGTTCGAGCATGTGGCCCTGGACCAGGAGGGCGGCAATAAGTGGCGGCCTAAGAAGCTCCTGCTTACCGACCTGAAACAGTCGCTGGGCCGCTGGCAGGAAGGACTCGCCGAACGCGGCTGGAACAGCCTGTACTGGGGCAACCATGACCAGGCCCGTGCCGTATCCCGCTTCGGCGACGACGGCGAATACCGCGAGCTGTCCGCCAAAATGCTGGCCGCCGTGCTCCACCTCCACCGGGGCACCCCGTACGTGTACCAGGGCGAAGAGCTCGGCATGACCAACATGGCCTTCGGCGCCATCAGCGACTACCGCGACATCGAAGTGCTGAACCACCACCGGGAGGCAACCACGCACCTGGGCCACACGGACGCCGAGGTCCTCGCCGCGCTGGCGCCGCTCAACCGGGACAACGCACGAACCCCGGTCCAGTGGGACGCCAGCCGGAATGCGGGCTTCACCACCGGAGCGCCCTGGATTGCGGTCAACCCGAACGCCAACACCATTAACGCCGCCGCGCAGGTGGATGATCCGGACTCGGTCTTCAGCTTCTACCGCAACGTCATCGCCCTCCGCCACGCCGACCCCGTGGTGGCCTACGGTGACTTCACCATGCTGCTGCCCGACGACGAGCACGTCTACGCGTTCCGGCGCTCACTTCCGGACGCGGAGATGCTGGTCCTCGGCAACTTCTCCGGCACGTCGCAACGCTGCGACCTGGGCGACGATGCCTGGAACGGTGCAGAGCGGGTGCTCGGAAACTACCCGGCCGAGCCCGGCCTCGAACTCCGTCCCTGGGAAGTGAAGGTGTTCCGCCGGACCATGTGATGGGCGGCGCTGTTCACGTCATGCTGTTCGCCGTGCTGGTCAGTGGGCCCTGATCACGGGGCCAGCCTGTCGCCCGGGCGGTGGACCCGGAACCAACCGTAGCCGTAGCGGCCCAGCTCAACGGTGAAACCGCCGTCGGGCTCCAGCTCCTGGTTCTCGCCGTCGAGCAGGTCCAGCAGGACGGCGCCCTTGAAGGCCCGGGGCGGCCCGTCCGGCGAACCAATGGTCCCGCTGACTTTCACGGTGTCCTCGCTGAAGTTGTGCAGCAGCACCAGGGTTGCCCCGGCCGTGCTGCAGCTGTGGGCGAAGACCGCCGGCTCGGGCTGGTCGATGACGGCGAATTCGCCCCAGCCCAGCTCCGGCGATTCCCGGTAGCGCTGGATGAGGGTCGCCACGAAGTTCCAGAGCGAGGCAGGATCGCGCTTGGCATCCGCCGCGTTGACCTTCTCTGGCCCGAACTCGCCGCGCACCACCGGGACCACGAGATCGGCTGGAGCGGCATCCGAAAAGCCGCCGTTCTTGTCACCGTTCCACTGCATCGGGGTCCGCACCGACGCCCTGCCCTTCTGCCGCAGGTCTTCACCCATGCCGATTTCCTCCCCGTAAAACAGCACGGGTGTCCCCGGCAGCGAGAACATCAGCGAGTACGCCATCCGGATCCTGTCGGCGTCACCGCCGAGCATGGGCGGCAGGCGGCGGCGCAGGCCCCGGCCGTAGAGCTGCATGCTCTTTTTCGGGCCAAACGCCGCAAAGACTTCCTGGCGTTCGCCGTCGGTGAGCTTGTCCAGCGTGAGTTCATCGTGGTTCCGGACGAACATGGCCCACTGGTTGTCCGAGTGGAGCTGCGGGCGGCTCTTGAGCGTCTCGGCCAGCGGCCGGGCATCCTGCCTGGCGAGCGACAGGTAGAGGTGCTGCATGGACATGAAATCGAACTGCATGTTCAGCTCGTTGCCCTCGGCTCCGCCAAAGTACTCCAGCTGCTCCTTGTACGGGAGGTTCACGTCGCCCAGCAGGATCGCACTGCCCTTGCGCCGGTTCAGGAAGCTGCGCAGGGCACTCAGATAGTTGTGCGGATCGAGGTTCGCCGCTTCATCCTTGGGCTGGCCCCGGGTCTCGAGGAAGAACGGCACGGCGTCGAGCCGGAAGCCGTTCAGCCCGAGCTCGAGCCACAGCCCCATGGCTTTGGCGATCTGGTTCCGGACCTTGGGGTTGGAGACATTCAGGTCCGGCTGGTGCTCGGCGAACATGTGCAGGTACCACTCGCCGGTCGCCTCGTCCTGGGTCCAGATTGATTCCTGCTCGCCCGGGAACACCACCTCGGAGGAGGTGTCAGGCGGCGTGTCTTTCCGCCAGACGTAGAAGTCGCGGAAGGGGTTGTCCACTGATTTCCGCGCCTCGACGAACCAGGGGTGCTGGTCCGAGGTGTGGTTGACCACGAAGTCCGCGATCACGCGCATTCCGCGGTCCTTGGCGGTGCGGACGAACTCCACCAGGTCGCCCATCGTGCCGAGCCTTTTGTCCACGCTGAAGAAATCGGTCACGTCGTAGCCGTCGTCCCGGTCCGGGGAGGGATAGAACGGCATCAGCCAGATGCAGCTCACCCCCAGCGCCGCGAGGTAGTCCACGCGCTGGGTGAGCCCGGCGAAATCGCCGGTGCCGTCGCCGTCGTCGTCGAAAAACGTCTCGACATCGAGGCAGTAGATGACAGCATCCTTCCACCACAGGTCTGACGTCTCGGCAATTTTCATGCTGTGCGGACCTCCCGAAGTTGCGGCAGCACCTTCGAACCGAAGGCGTCGATGAAGGGGGCCTGGTCCTGCCCCACGAAGTGCAGGTACAGCTCGTCGAAGCCCAGCTCGAGGTACCCGCCAAGCCACTCCACGTGCTGGTCAAGGCTGGCGGAAACGTTCACTGACTTCCGCACCTGGTCTTCGCCCACGCCCGAGCTCACGCCGTCGAAATGGGCCGCGCTGGGCAGGTCCCACGGCACCGGCGGGGCAAACACGTTGGACCGCCACTGATCCATGGCTATGGCCGTGGCCTCGTCCTCCTGCCCGGCCCAGGACAGGTGGATCTGGAGGACCGCTTTGCCGCGTCCGCCGTTGTCGCGGTAGGCGGCGAGCATCTCCTGGAGCTTGCCGGGAGGCTGGTTTACAGTGACCAGCCCGTCCGCCCACGCCGCCGACCGCCTCGCCGTCTCCGTGCTGATCGCCGGGGCAATGAGGAGCGGCTTGGTCTCCGGAACGTCCCAGATCCGTGCCTGCTCCACCGTGACAAGCCCGTGGTGCGTGACCTCCCCGCCCGCGTGCAGTCGGCGGATGACGTCCACGCACTCCTCCAGCCGGTGCTGGCGCGTCTCCTTCTGCGGCCACGGACCGCCGGTGATGTGTTCGTTCATGTTCTCCCCGCTGCCCAAGGCCATCCAGAACCGGTCCGGGAACATGGACGCCAGCGTGGCCGAGGCGTGCGCGATGATGGCGGGATGGTACCGCTGGCCCGGGGCGGTGACCACGCCGAACCGCAGGTTGGTGGTGGCCAGCGCGGCGCCGAGCCAGGACCACGCGAAGCCGGAGTGGCCCTGCCGGGCGGACCACGGTTCGATGTGGTCCGAGCACATCGCGGCGTCGAAGCCGGCCTCCTCGGCGCGCTGGACATCTTTCAGGAGCTGCCCGGGGCTGATCTGTTCATGCGATGCGTGAAATCCGATGGCTGCCATCGTTAAGGTCTACCGGGCGGCCGGTCCGTGTGTCGAGGGCACGGGTCTGTCGAGGGCGCCGTGCGTCGAGCGGGCCTCGAACTCACACTGGAAATCAACTGAGCCAACGCGCGATAGGGGTGGCGCCGGGGCTGGCCCCGGGCAAGAATGGGGCCTATGCAGCTGCCGGTCATGCCCCCTGTCTCCCCGATGCTTGCCAAGTCCGTCACCGCGATCCCGGACGGCGCCCTGAGCTACGAGCCGAAGTGGGATGGCTTCCGCTCCATCATTTTCCGCGACGGCGACGAGGTGGAGATCGGCAGCCGCAACGAAAAGCCGATGACCCGTTACTTCCCTGAGCTGGTGGAGGCACTCAAGGCCAACCTGCCCCCGCGGTGCGTGCTTGACGGTGAAATCGTGCTGGTTGCCGAGTCGGGGGACCGGCTCGACTTCGACGCCCTGCAGCAGCGGATCCACCCGGCCGCGAGCAGGGTCAAGCTCCTGGCCAAACAGACGCCGGTGAAGTTTGTGGCATTCGACCTGCTGGCCCTGGGTGACGAGGACTTCAGCCGCCGGCCGTTCGCGGAGCGGCGCGCCGCCCTGGAACAGGTTTTCGCCAACGCCGGTCCGCCCCTCCACCTGACCGCCGCCACCCAGGACCGTGAGGTCGCCGGCCAATGGTTCCATCAGTTTGAAGGCGCCGGCCTTGACGGGATCATCGCCAAGCCCCTCGACGGCGTGTACCAGCCGGACAAGCGCACCATGTTCAAGGTCAAGCATGAACGGACCGCCGACTGTGTCCTGGCTGGCTACCGGTTGCACAAAAGCGGACCGAACGCGATCGGTTCGCTGCTGCTCGGCCTCTACAAGCCTGACGGCGAGCTGGCCAGCGTGGGCGTCGTGGGCGCCTTTCCCATGCAGCGGCGCCGGGAGCTCTTCGAGGAACTGCAGCCGCTGGTCACGGACTTTGACAGCCATCCGTGGGCCTGGGCCAAACAGGAGGAAGGGACGCGCACGCCACGCAACGCGGAGGGCAGCCGCTGGAGCGCCGGCAAGGACCTGTCCTTCACGCCGCTGCGCCCCGAACGGGTGCTGGAAGTGAAGTACGACCACATGGAGGGCGAGCGGTTCCGCCACACCACGCAGTTTGTGCGCTGGCGCCCGGACCGCGATCCGGAGTCATGCACCTATGAGCAGCTCGAGGAGCCGGTGAAGTTCGACCTCGCCGACGTGCTCGCCACGTAAGCGCTGGTGCTTAACGACGCCGGCGACCCGCCCCGAAAGGGGAGGGCCGCCGTCGTTCGGAGCTGCTTGAGACTACTTCAGGCCGAGCTGCTGGGTCGGAACCTTGAAGGTTTCCTTGGCGGTCAGGGCCGAGACGGCCGCAACGGTGCAGATTACAGCGGTGAAAATGCTGATCTGGACCCAGCCGCCGGGCTTGATGCCGCCCATGGCCGCCACGATCGCCGGGGCGAAGCCTGCCATGAGGAAGCCCAGCTGGGTGCCGATGGCGAGGCCGGAGAAGCGGACCTTCGTGCTGAACATCTCTGCATAAAAGGAAGGCCAGACGGCGTTCGAGGCGGCGTAGCCGCAGGAGAAGAAGCCGATCGCGGCCAGGAACATCAGCGGGACGCTGCCGGATTCGAGGCTGAGCAGGAAAACCGGCGTCAGGACAGCGCTGGAGAGTGCGCCGTAGATGAAGACGGGCTTGCGGCCGATCTTGTCGGCAAGCCGGCCGAACAGCGGCTGGGTGCCCAGGGCCACGAGGTTCGCTCCCACCACCAGCCATAGGGTGGTAGTGCCGTCCGCGCCGGCGACGGTCTTGGCGTAGCTGATCGCGAGGGTGCCGAACACCGTGGAAACAGCGGCGATGAAAGCGCAGCAGACAACGCGGAGGACATCGCGCCAGTGGCTCTTGAGCAGGTCTGCAACGGGCAGCTTGGAAATCTGGGCGGTCTTCTGGGCTTCCTCGAATGCCGGCGGCTCGTGCAGGGTGCGGCGGATGAAGAAGGCAACAACCACAACGACGGCGCTGAGCCAGAACGGGATGCGCCAGCCGATGCCGTACTTGATCTCGTCAGGCAGGGCCAGGACGGGAATGAAGACCAGGGCCGCCAGGATCTGGCCGCCCTGGGTTCCGGTGAGGGTCCAGGAGGTAAAGAAGGAGCGGCGGTTGTCCGGCGCGTGCTCCAGTGTCATTGAGGAGGCGCCGGCCTGCTCGCCCGCAGCAGAAAGGCCCTGGCAGAGGCGCGCCAGCACCAGCAGGGCCGGAGCCCACCAGCCGACGGTGTCGAAGTCCGGCAGGCAGCCGATCAGGAAGGTGGAGGCACCCATGAGCAACAGGGTGAACATGAGGACCTTCCGGCGGCCCACCCGGTCACCGAAGTGCCCCAGGATGACGGCGCCCACGGGACGCGCGATATAGGCAAAGCCGAAGGTCGCGAAGGACATGATGGCTGCGTTGGCGTCAGCGCTGGGAAAGAAGACCGTGGGGAAGATCAGTGCTGCGGCGGAGCCGAAAATGAAAAAGTCGTAGTACTCGACGGCGCTGCCGAGGAAGCTGGCAAGGGCTGCCTTCTTCGGGGTCCCGGCCGGGGCAACAGCCACCGGCGTAGCGGACAAAGGTGTCTGGCTCATGGTGTTCCTTCAGTGTGACGACATTGTCGCGGATGTATCAGGAGGGTCGCAGCCACCGTCCTTGATGGGGAAGGGGCGGCTGGAGGTCCTTGGGAAGACCCGGACGAAGTAGCCACATGATGGGAGCTACTTGCGCGATATAGCAACTATGGCTGTGAGGCCAGTCACTTGTCAAGAAATTTATTCACCATCTAGAAATAGCTCTCACATTGTGGCAACATCGAGTCATGAGTGTGAAAGAAGCCACAGGCAGCGACGCCAACGTTCAGGCCCCCGAAGCAGCAGCCGCCGCCGAAGAAAGGGCCGCCGCCGACGAAACATCGGGCGCGACGCCGGCCGCAAAGGCCAAGGCTGCCAAGGCAGCCAAGGACGATTCCCGCACGGACATGGTGGGCAAGGCCCTGGGCCTGCTGGTCCTGCTGGGGGATGAGCCGCGCGGCGCGAGCGCCTCCGAGCTCTCCCGCCGCGCCGACCTTCCCTTCAGCACCACGTACCGGCTCCTGGGCTCCCTGACCCGCGACGGCTTCGTGGACTATGAGCCGGACGGGCGCCGCTACCATCTGGGCCTGCGCATCTTCCAGCTGGGCCAGCGTGTGTCCAACCACCACGGCTTCGCCGGCACTGCACTCCCCATCCTGCGCCGGGTCACGGAACAGACGGGCGAAGCGACCATCCTTTCTGTCCGGGACGGCCATCATCACCTCACGGTGAACAAGGTGGATGGCCCCCAGACCTTCCGCGTCACCAGCGATCCCGGCCATCTGGGCGCGCTTCACACCACCGCCGTCGGCAAGGCATTGGTGGCCTTCGCCGAGGACGCGGAGCGTGAACGGCTCCTGGCCGAGCTGCCCCTGGAACCGCTGACGAACGTTTCCATCACCGACCGCGACGTGTTCCGGGCCGAAATCGACAAGGTCCGGCGCCAGGGCTACGCCGTGATGGATGAGGAAAACGAGCTCGGCATGCGCGCCGTCGCCGTACCCGTGTTCAACTCCCAGGGCGTGGCCTTCGCGTCGCTGGCTACCGCCGTTCCGGTATTCCGGCTCAGCATGAAGGCTCTTGTGGGGCTTGTTCCGCTCCTGCAGGAGGCGGCGGCAGAGCTGGCCGCCAGGCTGCCTCAGCGCTGATGCCCGTCCGCACGCTCCGCGAATTTGTTCGTATCTAGAACAAGAGTGCATTATATGAACTTTTCTTGTACTGTAATCCCTAACACCAGGCCAGCGGCGGTGCTTCAGTCGCTCTCGCCGGCCGTGTGCCGTAGTCAAAGGAGCCGCACGCATGAGCAATCGAACTGAGTCCTACCTGGTGGGACTGGTCGGCGATGGCGTGATGCCGTCGCTCTCCCCCCACATGCATGAACGCGAAGGCGACCTCCAGGGGCTGCGCTACCTGTACCGCCCGATCGACCTCCACGAGCTGGGCCTTCCCGCCACGACCGTCGGTGACCTGCTGCAGAGCGCGCACCGGATGGGCTTCAACGGGCTCAACATCACCCACCCGTGCAAGCAGCTGGTCCTTGAGTACCTGGATGAGATTGCCCCCGATGCGGAAAAACTTGGCGCCGTGAACACCGTGGTCATCCAGGATGGCCGCTTCATCGGCCACAACACCGACTTCTCCGGCTTTGCCGCCGCCCTCGCTTCCGGCCTCCCGGACGCGACGCTGGACCGTGTGGTCCAGCTCGGAGCAGGCGGTGCCGGTTCCGCCGTCGCCTACGCCCTGCTCACCGCCGGCGTGCAGACGCTGGACCTCGTGGACACGGACCCGGCGCGGAGCGCCGAACGCGCGGCCGAACTGGCAGGCTTCTTTCCGGACCGGACCATTATTGGAGGGACGACGGCGGAGCTGCCGCAGCTCATGCCCTTGGCCGACGGTCTGGTGCACTGCACGCCAGTGGGCATGGCCGCCCACCCCGGCACCCCGCTGGACGTGGCCCTCGTGGAACCGCGCCACTGGGTGGCGGACATCGTCTACCGGCCCATCGAAACCGAACTGGTCCGCGAGGCCCGCGCCAAGGGCTGCGCCGTTCTCGACGGCGGCCGCATGGCCGTCGGCCAGGCCGCCGACGCCTTCCGGATCTTCACCGGCCTGGACACGGACGCCGAGCGCATGCGCGCCCATTTCCTGGAGCTCATCGCCGCGGAAGAGGTGTCCGTCTGATGCGCACCGGCATCGCCACAGTATGCCTCTCCGGCACGCTCAAGGAAAAGATGCAGGCCTGCGCCATTGCCGGCTTCGACGGCATCGAAATCTTCGAGCAGGACCTGGTCACCTCCCCCCTGAGCCCGGAGGAGGTCCGCCAGATGGCCGCCGACCTCGGCCTCACCCTGGACCTCTACCAGCCGTTCCGCGACTTCGACAGCGTTCCCGAGGACCTGCTCGCCGCGAACCTGCGCCGCGCCGACGCCAAGTTCCGGCTCATGTCGCGGCTGGGCATGGACACCATCCTGGTCTGCTCCAACGTTGCCACCGCCACAATCGACGACGACGGACTCCGCGCCCAACAGCTGGCAGCCCTCGCGGAGCTGGCCGGCGACCACGGCGTCAAGGTGGCCTACGAGGCGCTCGCCTGGGGCAGGTACGTCAACGACTACGAACACGCGCACCGGCTTGTGGAGATGGTGGACCATCCCAGCCTCGGCACCTGCCTGGACTCCTTCCACATCCTGTCCCGCGACTGGGACACCGCGCCCATCGAGGACATCAACCCGGAGAAGATCTTCTTCGTGCAGGTGGCCGACGCACCCAAGCTCTCCATGGACGTGCTGTCCTGGAGCCGCCACTACCGGGTGTTCCCGGGCGAAGGGCAGTTCGAGCTGGCCAAATTCATGG
Source organism: Arthrobacter sp. ISL-28 (assembly GCF_018613875.1). GTDB lineage: Bacteria > Actinomycetota > Actinomycetes > Actinomycetales > Micrococcaceae > Arthrobacter. Next base: position 20,651 of record NZ_JAGGPJ010000018.1, read on the forward strand.
GCCACGTGGTCCGCGCCGGCTACACCGGGCCGGTCTCGCTGGAGGTCTTCAACGACGTCTTCCGCCAGTCCGACGTCGAACGCACTGCCGTGGACGCCATGCGGTCGCTGATCTGGCTGGAGGAACAGAGCGCCAAGTGGCTGGACGCCAACGCTGCTGCTGCTTCGAACGGCGCCGGAACCGCCACCGGTGCGGCGGGCGCCAAAGCTGCCGGCCGCCGTCGTTATCCCATGGAACTGGCCACGCTCCCGCAGGTGGCCGAACCGGCAGGCTTCAACTTCGCCGAGGTTAAGGCCGCGGACACTGCCGCCCTCGAAACCGTCCTGCGGCAGCTCGGCTTCGAGTTCAACGGCCGGCACCGCACCAAGGACGTGCAGCTGTGGTCCATGGGCCACGCCCGGGTGATCATCAACGAACTGGCCCCCGACGCGGCTTCGGCTGCCCCCGCCATCGCCGCCCTGGGGTTCGACGTCGACTCGCCGGTGATTGCCTCGGCCCGCGCCCAGCAGCTCAAGGCGCCCGCGGTTCCCCGGAAGAGCCAGGCCAACGAGGAAGTGTTCCAGGGCTTCTCCGCCCCGGACTCCACCGAGATCTTCCTCTGCCAGGGCAACCCTGACGGCACGGCTGCCTGGACCCGCGAATTCGGTGAGGGGCTTGAGGTCCCGTCGGGTGCGCGGAACGCCGTGATCGACCACGTGAACCTGGCGCAGCCGTGGCAGCACTTCGATGAGGCTGTCCTCTTCTATACGAGCGCCCTGGCCTTGGAACCTCAGCCGTACGCGGAGGTGGCAAGCCCCACCGGGCTGGTCCGCTCCCAGGTCATGCAGACCGAGGACCGGGCCGTGCGGCTGGTCCTGAACCTGGCACCGCTCATCCAGCAGGACGGTGCCCGGCACAAGACCTACCAGGAGCACATCGCGTTCGCCGTGGATGACCTGGTAGCCACGGCCCGCGCCGCCCGCGACCGAGGGCTGGAATTCCTGCAGATCCCGGCCAACTACTACGAGGACCTGGACGCCCGCTTTGGGCTGGAGCCCGCGTTCCTCGCCACGCTCCAGGAACTGAACCTGCTCTACGACCGTGACGCCGAGGGCGAGTTCCTCCACTTCTACACCGCCACGGTGGGCAGTGTGTTCTTCGAAATGGTGGAACGCCGCGGCGGCTATGACGGCTACGGGGCGCCGAATGCACCGGTCCGCCACGCCGTCCAGTACGACCATCTGCACCAACTGACCAACACCATTACCTATTGAAAGGAGGCTGCTGTGCCTGAAGACGTGAATCTCGCGACATACAACGCCGATGCGCTCACCGAGGACCTGACTGACGCAGTACCCGCTGCGTCCCAGACCCCGCCGCAGACCGGCTCGGCAGCGGCGCCGCGCGCCGAGACCCAGCAGGACCTTAACGCTGAGATCAAGGCGCTCGGCGAGGCCTACGCCGAGGCACTGAAGGGCGGCGCGAAGAAGGAAACCCAGCCGCGCCTCGACTTCGCGCCCTACCGCAGCAGCATCCTCCGCCACCCCACCAAGAGCCTGCACCACGCGGACCCGGAAACCATCGAACTGTACTCCCCGGCGTTCGGGCACCAGGATGTGCACGCGCTTGAATCGGACCTCACCATCCAGCACAACGGGGAACCCCAGGGCGAACGCATCATCGTGGCGGGCCGCGTGCTGGACGGCGACGGGCGCCCGGTCGCGGGCCAGCTGGTGGAGATCTGGCAGGCCAACTCCTCCGGCCGCTACATCCACAAGCGCGACCAGCACCCGGCGCCGCTGGACCCCAACTTCACCGGCGTGGGCCGCTGCATCACCGGCCCGGACGGCTCCTACCGGTTCACCACCATCAAGCCCGGCGCCTACCCGTGGAAGAACCACCTCAACGCCTGGCGCCCGGCACACATCCACTTCTCGCTGTTCGGCTCGGAGTTCACCCAGCGGATCGTCACCCAGATGTACTTCCCGGGCGACCAGCTGTTCCCCCTGGATCCGATCTACCAGTCGATCGTGGACCAGGACGCCCGTGACCGCCTCGTGGCCAGCTACGACCACGACCTCACCGAGCCCGAATGGGCCCTGGGCTACAACTGGGACATCGTCCTGACAGGCTCCAAGCGGACCTGGACCGAAAACGAAGCCCTTGGGGCGGAAGGTGACGATCATGAGTAAACTCACCGCGACACCCGGCCAGACCGTCGGCCCCTTCTACGGCTACGCGCTGCCCTACGAGAAGGACCGCGAACTGCTGGCTCCCGGTTCGCCGGGGTCCATCCGCGTCCAGGGAACCGTGTACGACGGCGCCGGGCACCCGGTCCCCGACGCCATCCTCGAGATCTGGCAGCCGGATTCCGACGGCAACATTGTCCGCCGGACCGGCTCGCTGGTCCGGGACGGCTACACGTTCACCGGCTTCGGCCGCAGCGCAGTCGGCAACACCGGCGTGTACACCTTCACCACGGTCAACCCCGGTCCCACCGAGCCCGGCGCCGCTGCATTTATCTCGGTCGCCGTCTTCGCCCGCGGCCTGATGAACCGGCTCTTCACCCGCCTTTACCTCCCGGAGAATGAGGAAGCACTGGCGAAGGATCCGCTGCTGTCGTCGCTGGACCCCGAGCGCCGGAAGACGCTGATCGCCCGGCGCGATCCCGACGGCGGACTCACCTGGGACATCCGTCTCCAGGGCGAGGGCGAAACAGTGTTCCTCGACTTCGAGGGGACCAGGGCAGGGAGCGCCGCACAGTGACCACGTCCCAGCCGGCCGGTACCGAGGGCGATGTCGGCCTGCTCAGTCCTGTGTCGGCGTCGCCACTGGTGGCTGCGCTGACAGGCGACCGGGCCGTCCTGGCGGCGATCCTCGCCGTCGAGGCCGGCTGGGCCGCGGTGCTGGAGAACCACGACCTCGCACCTGCAGGCTCGGCCGCCATGGTGGCACACGCCGCCGACGCGTCCCGGTACGATCTTGCCGATATATCCAGGCGGGCGCAGGGCGGCGGCAATCCGGTCATCCCGCTGCTGGCCGACCTCCGCGCGCAGGTCAGGGCCCTGGACACGGGCAACCCTGGTGCAGCCGGTGTTGGTGCACTGCTTGCGGTGCACACCTCGTTGACCAGCCAGGACGTTCTGGACACGGCCCTCATGTTGCTGGCCCGGAACACCGTTTCGGCACTGCTCGCGGACGTGAAAGGCACGACGGCGGCGCTCGCCCGCCTGGCCGAAGAGCATGCGGACACGCTCTGCGTGGGCAGGAGCCTGACGCAGCATTCGCTGCCCTTCACGTTCGGGCTCAGGGCCGCGCAGTGGTTCCACGGACTGGCCGCCGCCGCACGCCGGCTCGAGGCTCTCGAGCTGCCGGTGCAGGCCGGGGGCGCGGCGGGAACGCTGGCTGCGGGCACCGTCCTGACCTCGGGCTCGGCCACCAATCCGTTCCGCCTCGCGGACGCGCTGGCCGCCCAGCTGGGTCTCGCCCGGGCGCCGGCGCCATGGCATACGAACCGGCTCGCCGTCACATCGCTGGGGGATTCCCTGGCCGCCGTGGTGGACGCGCTGGGCAAGATCGCCGCGGACGTCCTGTTCCTGAGCCGTCCCGAGGTGGCCGAACTGGCCGAACCCCGGGCGCCGGGCCGCGGGGTCTCCTCGGCGATGCCGCAGAAGCAGAACCCGGTGCTGTCCGTGCTGGTCCGCAGCGCCGCCCTCCAGGCGCCCGGCCTTGCCGCGCAGCTGCACCTTGCCGCCGCCACCTTCAACGATGAACGCCCCGACGGCGCCTGGCACACCGAGTGGCCGGCCCTGCGCCAGCTGCTCGCCCTGGCATTGGGAGCCGCCGGGCACCTGCGGGAACTGGCGGACGGGCTGCAGGTCTTTCCGGAGGGCATGCGCCGCAACCTGGAGCTGTCCGGACCGTTGCTGCTGAGTGAGGGCGTGTCCGCTGCGGTCGCCCCCGTGCTGGGCGACGACGGCAAGCAACAGCTCCAGGCGGTAGTTGACCGGACCCTGGCGGCACCCGCCGGCGAACAGGGCGCCACCTACCGCCGGCTGCTCCGTGAGGCGGTTCCGCTGGACCAACTCTCCGCCGAAAGGCTGGATGAACTGCTCGATCCCACGAGCTACCTCGGCCAGGCCGCCGAGATCTCGCGCCGGATTCTTGCCGCCTTCCCCGACTACGCGCTGACGCCAACCGCGCTGACCCCAACCGCAACAGACCGAAACGGAGACCCCCGTGGCTAGACCAACAGTGAAGGCAGTGCTGCTTTCGCCCCCGCGCGGCCTGGGCGACAAACCGCTCCTGGTCGTGGGACCCTCGCTCGGCACCTCCTCGGTGCTCTGGGCCCGGACCGCCGCCCTGCTGGGCAACGAGTTCGACGTCGTCGCCTGGGACCTCCCGGGACACGGCGTCTCGCCCGCCGCGGCAGAGACGTTCAGCGTAGCCGAACTGGCGGACGCCGTCGTCGGGCTTGTCGACTCAATCGCCCCCGGCGAACGGTTCCACTACGCCGGCGTGTCCCTCGGCGGAGCCACCGGCCTGCAGCTGGGCATCAAGCACGCCGACCGGCTCAAGAGCCTGACCGTGCAGTGCTCCGGCGCGAAGCTCGGCACGCCGGAAGGCTGGCACGAGCGCGCCGAAACCGTCCGCACGCAGGGAACACCGGTGATGATCCAGGGCTCGGCCGAGCGCTGGTTTGGCCCCGGCTTCATGGACCGCGAACCGGAGCTCAGCAGCCGCCTGCTGCACGCCCTGCGTGACGCAGACCGCTTCAGCTATGCCTTCTGCTGCGAGGCGCTGGCCGGCTTCGACGTCCGGGAACAGCTCGGCAGCATCACTGTCCCCACCCTCGCCGTGGCCGGCGCCGAGGACGGCGTGGCACCCCCGCCGTTGGCCGCGGCAATCGCGGACGGCATCACCGCGGGCGGCGGCATGGCATCAGCCGTCACCCTCGAAGGCGTGGCGCACCTGGCACCCGCCGAAGCGCCGGGGCCCGTCGCGGACCTGTTGCGCGACTTCATCGGAGGAATTGAAAAATGAGCACCCCCGTTTCCGCCGCCCCTGACCTGAGCGGGCCCGCGCGCAATGGTGTCGTCCAGCCGGATGCCACCAGCCAGGAAATCTACGACGGCGGCATGGCGGTCCGCCGTGAAGTGCTTGGCGACGAGCATGTGGACAAGGCCAACGCCAAGAAGGACTCCTTCACCGAGGACTTCCAGGACATGATCACCCGCATCGCCTGGGGCGGCATCTGGACCAGGCCGGGCCTCTCCCGGCAAATGCGCTCCGCGGTCACCATCACCGCCATGGTGGCGCACGGGCACTGGGAAGAACTGGCCATGCACATCCGCTCCGCCATCACCAACGGCCTGAGCAGGGACGAAATCAAGGAAATCCTGCTGCAGACCGCCATCTACTGCGGAGTTCCCTCCGCGAACACCGCCTTCAAAACTGCCCAGCAGGTCTTCCAGCAAATGGATAACGCTGCAACGGATAACGCTGCAACCGACACAGAAAATATAGAGGAAGTATGAACCAGGCTTTTGTGTACGACGCTGTCCGGACGCCCTTTGGGAAGTTCGGTTCCGGTCTTGCCGGGGTCCGCCCGGATGATCTTGCCGCCCACGTGATTCGCGAATCCGTGAAGCGTGCGCCGCGGCTCGACGTTGAGCGGATTGATGAGGTGGTGTTCGGCAACGCCAACGGCGCCGGGGAGGAGAACCGGAACGTGGCCCGGATGGGCACGCTGCTGGCCGGGCTTCCGGTCTCGATCCCCGGGACCACGGTCAACCGGCTCTGCGGGTCGTCCCTGGACGCTGCGATCATCGCGTCGCGGCAGATCAATGCCGGGGACGCGGAGCTGATGCTGGTGGGCGGCGCGGAATCCATGTCCCGGGCGCCGTGGGTGCTGCCGAAGACGGAGAAGCCGTACCCGGCCGGGGACATGACCCTGGCTTCCACCACGCTGGGCTGGCGGCTGGTGAACCGGGCGATGCCGGCGGAGTGGACCATTTCGCTGGGCGAGGCCACCGAGCGGCTGGCCGGGAAGTACGGCGTGACCCGCGAACAGCAGGATGAGTTCGCCGCGGATTCGCACAACCTCTCCGCCGCTGCTTGGGACGAGGGGTTCTATGACAGCCTGGTGGCGCCGGTGCCGGGCACGAACCTAGTCCGCGATGAGGGCATCCGTGCCGGGTCCTCCGCGGAGAAGCTTGCCGGGCTGAAGACCGTGTTCCGCACCGAGGACGGCACGGTCACGGCCGGGAACGCGTCGCCGCTGTCCGACGGCGCCTCCGCGGCCTGGATCGGCTCCGAATCCGCCGCCGGGCTGCTGGGGATGGAGCCTTTGGCCCGGATCGCCGGGCGTGGGGCGCACGCGAACGATCCCCAGTTCTTCGGCTACGCGCCGGTGGAGGCGGCCAACAAGGCCCTCGCGAAGGCGGGCATCGGCTGGGATCAGGTGGGCGCCGTCGAGCTTAACGAAGCGTTCGCCGCGCAGTCCTTGGCCTGCATTAACGCCTGGGGCATCGACCACTCGATCGTGAACCGGCACGGCGGGGCGATCGCGATGGGCCACCCGCTGGGCGCGTCGGGGACCCGGATCCTGGGCACCCTGGCCCGCAGCCTGCAGGCCTCCGGTCAGCGCTGGGGCGTCGCGGCGATCTGCATCGGCGTCGGCCAGGGCCTCGCCGTCGTGCTGGAAAACGTAACCTCTTCTGATTCCGCCAGCGGAAAGGCGTAAGCGATGCTGAAATTCATTGACACGGTCGGCGAGGCTGTCGCCGGCATCCGGGACGGCTCCACCGTCATGATCGGCGGGTTCGGCAATGCCGGCCAGCCGTTCGAACTGATCGACGCGCTGCTGGACTGCGGCGCCACCGACCTGACCGTGGTGAACAACAACGCCGGCCAGGGCGACCAGGGCCTGGCGCTGCTGATCAAAGAGGGGCGGGTGAAGAAGATGATCTGCTCCTTCCCGCGGCAGTCCGACTCCTGGCACTTCGACGCCAAGTACAAGGCCGGGCAGATCGAACTGGAACTCGTGCCGCAGGGAAACCTGGCCGAACGCATCCGGGCCGCCGGGGCGGGCATCGGCGGCTTCTTCACCCCCACCGGGTACGGCACCATGCTCGCCGAGGGCAAGGAAACCCGGATCATCGACGGCCGCGGACAGGTTTTTGAGACCCCGATCCACGCCGACGTCGCGCTGATCAAGGCGCTCAAGGCGGACGGCAAGGGCAACCTCGTGTACCGCAAGACCGCCCGGAACTTCGGCCCCATCATGGCCGCCGCCGCGAAGCACACCATCGCCCAGGTCTCGGAAATCGTGCCCACGGGCGGACTGGACCCGGAGAACATCGTGACCCCCGGCATTTACGTCAACAGCATCGTCCGGGTGGCCCCCGCCGCTGGCGCCCGAACGACAGAACAGGTGGCCTGAGATGAGCCTTGTGAAAACGACAATCCAGACATCGGACAAGCCCTTGGGCCGCGACGATCTCGCCCGGCTCGTGGCGCGGGACATCAAGCCCGGTTCCTTCGTAAACCTCGGGATCGGCCAGCCCACCCTGGTGTCCAACTACCTTCAGCCGGAGCAGGACATCACGCTCCACACCGAGAACGGCATGCTCGGCATGGGCCCGGAAGCCACGGGCGAGCAGATCGACGGCGACCTCATCAACGCCGGCAAGATCCCGGTCACCGAGCTGCCCGGGGCGTCCTACTTCCATCACGCGGATTCCTTTGCGATCATGCGCGGCGGGCACCTGGACATCTGCGTCCTCGGCGCGTTCCAGGTCTCCGCGACCGGCGACCTTGCCAACTGGCACACCGGGGCACCGGACGCGATTCCTGCCGTGGGCGGTGCCATGGATCTGGCCACCGGAGCGAAGGACGTCTTTGTGATGATGACGCTCCTGACCCGCGACGGCGCGTCGAAGCTCGTGGACACCTGCACCTACCCGCTGACCGGCGTCGGCTGCGTCACCCGCGTGTACACGGACAAGGCGGTGTTCCTCACGGGCCCCGACGGCGTCCAGGTCCGGGAAACGTTCGGCTGCACCCTCGAGGAGCTCCAGGCCATGGTGCCGGTTCCGCTCACGGCAGCCCCCGCCGTCGAACCCTAACCACCGCAGCGCGAACGGGCAGCAAATGCCCTCAAACCCCGCGTTTGAGGTCATTAGCTGCCCGTTCGCGCAAGGGCGCGGAAGGGGGACGGGCCGCAGGCGTCCGTTGGCGCCCATAGGATTGGTAACCATGACCGACGCAGCAGGGACCGCACCGAAGGCACGCCGCACGCCGAAGGCTGACGGGGCGCCGGCGGCGAGCGACCAGTACGTGCAGTCGCTGGCGCGCGGGCTGGCGGTGATCCGGGCGTTCGACACCGATCACCCCGTCATGACCCTCACCGAGGTGGCCGCGCGCACGGACCTGACCCGCGCCACGGCCCGCCGCTTCCTGCACACGCTCGTCGAGCTCGGCTACGTCCGCACCGACGGCAAGACCTTCGCGCTCACCGCCCAGGTGCTGCAGCTAGGGTATGCCTACCTGTCCGGACTGTCCCTCCCGCAGCTCGCCCAGCCGCACCTCGAAGAGCTGTCCCTCAAGCTGGGCGAGTCCACGTCCGCCGCGGTGCTGGACGGCACGGACATCGCCTACATTGCCCGCGTCACCACCCGCCGGATCATGAACATCGGCATCACGGTGGGCACCCGGTTCCCCGCCTACGCCACGTCCATGGGCAGGGTGCTCCTCGCCGCACTCCCGCCCGAGCAGCTGAAGGAATACCTCGCCGCCGCGGAGATCAAGCCGCTCACGCCCCGCGGCATCGGCACCGTGAAGGATCTCCTGGCCGTCCTGGAGACCGTGCGCGCCCAGGGCTGGTGCCTGCTGGACCAGGAGCTCGAGCTGGGGCTGATGTCCGTCGCCGCCCCCGTGTATCACGGCCGCAAGGTGATCGCCGCCGTCAACGTTTCGCTGCAGGCCCAGTCCGTTAACGCCAAGCCCGACCCGCAGGCCTACCTGGACTTCGTGCGCAAGGAAATCGTGGCCACGGCGGAAAAGATTTCCGCGGACTTTTCCACCGGCCGGTAGCACCACAGCAGGCCCGGCAGCTGGCCCCGGAGCCGTGCCTGGCAGGGCATGCGGCCAGTGCCGCCAGGGCACGCTGGCACCTCTACACACCCGCCCTACTGCCGCGGAGCGCGGCTGGGCCATAGACTCTAGCCAACTACGTGCAGCAGCGCCGCTCCGCGAGTTCCGCCCCCTTGAGGGGAAGAGCCCACGCTGAAGGCGCCGCTGCACCCGTTGGAAGGGGAGTGGCGGGTGAAGCTGGGTATAGCGCGGGAACGTCGTGAGGGCGAGCGGCGGGTTGCCGCCACACCGGAGACCGTGAAGCAACTGGCCGGACTGGGACTAGAGGTGCTGGTTGAATCCCGGGCAGGTGTCTTCGCCGGGCACGGCGACGACGACTACCGCGAGGCGGGCGCCATCGTCGTCCCGGACCTCGATATCGGCGACCTCGACGTTTACGCCCATGTCCGCCCGCTGGAGCATCCGACGGCGGCCGCCCTGCGCCGGGGCGCCGTCACCGTGGGTCTGGCCTCGCCGTCGTCGGAGCTCGCTGTGGTGAGGGAACTCGCAGACGGCGGCATCACCTCCTTCGCCCTGGAGCTCGTGCCGCGAATTTCCCGTGCCCAGTCCATGGACGCCCTGTCGTCGCAGGCCCTCGTGGCCGGCTACCGCTGCGTGCTCGAGGCGGCCATCCGGCTGCCCCGGTTCTTCCCCCTCTTTATGACCGCGGCCGGAACCGTTCCGCCGGCGCGGGTGCTGGTGCTCGGCGTGGGCGTGGCCGGGCTGCAGGCCATCGGCACCGCGAAACGGCTCGGCGCACGCGTCTCGGCCAACGACATCAGGCCCTCCTCGGCCGAAGAAGTCACCTCCATGGGCGGCACCTTCATCAAACTCGACCTCGAGACGGCGGAAGCCTCGGGCGGCTACGCGCGCGAACTCAGCGCAGACCGCGGCGCCCTGCAGCGCCAGCTCCTGACGCCCCATGTGGCCGACGCGGACGTGCTGATCACGACGGCGGCTGTGCCCGGCCGGCGGGCCCCGCTCCTGGTGACCCGGGACATGGTGGAGGCGATGCGTCCGGGATCGGTCGTCGTCGACCTCGCCGCGGAGTCCGGCGGCAACGTGGAGGGCTCGGTTCCCGGCCGCGACGTCCATATGAACACCTCCGATGGCAAGGGGTCCGTCACGGTGGTGGGCCTGAAAGACGCCGCCTCCGCCATGCCCACGGATGCCTCGCGGCTGTACGCGAAGAACGTGGCCAACCTGCTCGCCCTGATGATCCGGGACGGCAAAGTGTCCCCGGACTTCGGCGACGACGTGATCGCTGGCGCCTGCCTGACGCACGAGGGCGTGGTGCGGCATCCGCCGACGGCGGAGGCCCTCGCGGCCCTCGCCGGGGACGAATCGAATGAGAAGGCGCCGGAGAACGAGGGGGTGGCCTGATGGACGGCATCAGCCTGCTGACAATCACCGTGCTGGCGGTTTTCGTGGGCTTCGAGGTGGTTTCCAAAGTCTCCAGCACCCTGCATACTCCACTGATGTCAGGGGCCAACGCCATCCACGGCATCATCCTCGTCGGCGCCATCATCGTCGCCGGCCAGGCCACCCACCCGTGGGTGCTTGCCGTGGCGCTCCTCGCTGTGGTGCTCGCCACCGCGAACCTGGTGGGCGGCTTCGTGGTGACGGACAGGATGCTGGAAATGTTCCGCGGGCGCACCGGCAAGGAAGGCAAGCCCGCTCCTCCGGGCCAGGACCGGGCACCAACTGACGCTTCAGCCCGTGAAGGCGGGGGGAGCTCCCGGTGACCCTCCTCGACCCCACCGTGACAGCGCTCCTCTACCTCGCAGCTGCCGTATTTTTCATCCTGGCCCTCAAGGGCCTGAACTCGCCGCGCACGGCACGCCGCGGCAACCTGATCGGCGCCTTCGGGGCGCTGGTCGCCGTCGTGACCGTCTTCTTCTCCGTCAGGCTGGACAACATCCCGTGGATCGTCGGCGCCATCGCAGTGGGATCCGGCGTGGCTGCACCCGTGGCGCGGCGCGTCAAGATGACGCAGATGCCGCAGCTCGTGGCGCTCTTCAACGGCGTGGGCGGCGGCGCCGCCGCGCTGGTGGCCCTGCTGGAACTCCCGCACGCCGACGACGGCTGGTTGCGCCTCGCCGTCGTCTTCACGCTGCTGGTCGGGGCGGTTTCCTTCGCCGGCTCCGCCATCACGTTCGCCAAACTGCAGGAGCTGATGACCACCCGCCCCGTGGTGTTCCCCGGGCTGCCGGCGGTGATGGGCGCCGTGCTGCTCGCCGCCGTGGGAGCCGCCGTCGCCGTCATTCTGGGCGGTTCCCTGGCGTTCGCGCTGGTGCTCCTGCTGCTGGGGCTGCTGGCCGGTGTGCTGCTGGTCCTGCCGGTGGGCGGCGCGGACGTGCCGATTGTCATCTCGCTGCTGAACGCCTTCACCGGCCTGGCCGTCGCCGCCTCCGGCCTGGTGCTGGGCAACGTGCTCCTGGTGGTGGCCGGCACGCTCGTGGGTGCCTCGGGCACCATCCTCACCCGGGCCATGGCGGCCGCCATGGGCCGCAGCGTCACGGGCATCCTGTTCGGGGCCTTTAAAGGAAATTCGACGGCGGGATCGACGGCCGTGAGCGACCGCCCTGTGCGCTCCTCCAGCGCGGAGGACGTTGCGGTGCTCCTGGGCTATGCGCAGCGGGTGATCATTGTGCCAGGGTACGGCCTCGCGGTGGCGCAGGGGCAGCACACCGCCGCCGAGCTTGCCCAGGCCCTCGAGGCCCGCGGCATCCGGGTGGACTTCGCCATCCACCCGGTCGCCGGGCGCATGCCGGGGCACATGAATGTGCTGCTTGCCGAGGCCAACGTGCCCTACGAGTCGCTCAAGGAGATGGGCGAGATCAACTCCGAGTTCCGGACCGCCGACGTCGCGCTCGTGGTGGGCGCGAACGACGTCGTCAATCCTGCCGCCAAGACGTCCGCCGGGTCGCCGATCTACGGCATGCCGATCCTTGAGGTGGCTGACGCGCGGCAGGTGGTCTTCCTGAAGCGCTCGATGCGGCCGGGGTTCGCCGGCATCGAAAACGACCTCATGTACGAGCCGCAGACCACGCTGCTGTTCGGCGACGCGAAAGACTCGCTGACGAAGGTGCTCGGCGCCGTCAAAGCACTGTAAAGGCATCCCGCGCGCTGCTGCAGGCGGATGGCCAATCCGGATACGATTTGAATTCCAGGGCTTTGCCGCCCTTCCCGCAGTCGAAGGACACCATGCCAGCCAAGAACGCCGCCTCGCCTCAACGGGCCGCCGTGGTCATCAACCCGTCCAAAGCGGTGGGGGCCAACCTCCGCGCCTCGCTGGTCCGGCTGTGCGACACCCAGGGCTGGGCCGAACCGCTCTGGCTGGAAACTACGGTTGAGGACCCGGGCGTCGGGCAGGCGCGCCAGGCACTGGAGGCGGGGGTCGACGTCGTCATTGCCGCCGGCGGCGACGGAACCGTGCGCTGCGTTGCCGAGGTGCTCGCCGGGACAGACACCCCGCTGGGGCTGGTCCCGCTGGGGACCGGGAACCTTCTGGCCCGCAACCTGGGCGTTGACATCTCCGACCCCGTCTCGGCCGCCTATGACGTGCTGAACGGCACCGAACGCACCGTGGATGTGGTCAGGAGCAGATTCGACCACTCCGAGGACGAGAACGTGTTCCTGGTGATGGCCGGCGTGGGCTATGACGCCGCCATCATGGCGGACACCGTGGACGTCCTCAAGGACCGCATGGGATGGCTCGCCTACGTTGAAGCGGGCATCCGCAAGCTTCCCGGCAAACCCGTCAGGGCCACGATCAAGGTGGACGGCAAGCACCCGGTCAAACGCCGGATCCGCAGCGTGATGATCGGCAACTGCGGCCGGATCATGGGCGGAATCGAAATTTTCCCCGAGGCCAAGATCGACGACGGCCTCATGGACCTGCTGGTCCTTGCCCCCCGCGGCCGGTTCGGCTGGCTTGGCGTGATCGCCGGCATCTTCGGACGCAAGAAGAACAAGAGGCAATCAGCGGAGTACTTCCAGGGCAAGAGTGCCGAGGTGACCTTGGACCAGGCGGAGGAATTCCAGCTCGACGGCGATCACGTGGGGACCGGAAAGCACCTCGTCATCCGCCTGGAACCCGGGGCGCTCAAGATCCGCATGTAGCCCCCGGCCTCGCCCAGCATTTAATGTCGACGGCGGCATTTAATGTCGACGGCGGCGGGCCGCTCCCAGTGGGCGGCCCGCCGCCGTCTGTCTTGTCCGGGCTGCTGGATATCCGGCGCTGCTGGATGTCCGGCGGGCTGGGGTCAGTCCGCGAGCAGCCTGCCCCACCTTGGTGCGAGCAAGGGGGACCCGGCAAGTTTGAGGCAGTGCCACAGGGTCACGGCCACCGAATCCAGTACCGGAACGCCGGTTTTGGCCTCGACGTCGGCTGCGATGTTGGCGCCGTACAGATTGGTACAGAGGTAAACGAGGGCGTCCGGCGCCGCCGCTGCCAGCTCCAGTGAGCCGGGGCGCATCTCCTCGTCGGTGACCCGTGCGAAGGACTCGTTGTCGCTCAGGCCCAGGCAGCGGTGGCCCACGGTCTTGATGCCGTCCCGCTCGTAGGACGCGATGACGGCGAGGTTGACGTCCTCCGTGTAGGGCGTGAACAGCCCGATCCGCTCCGTGCCGAATGACCGGAACGCCTCGAGATAGGCAAGCGTGGACGTGGTGGCCGGTATGCCGGTGGCGTCGGAGATCTCCCGCACGAGATCCCGGTCGTGGTCCGCTCCGAGCCATGACCCCGAGGTGCCGTTCCAGGCAATGACGTCCACGTCCGCCGTCGCGAGAAGCCCGGCCGCTTCGCGCATGACGGCCGGATCGAACTGCCTGTCGGAGGAATCGTCCAACGCGATCCGGGTCACGGGGATCCGGGTGAAGTGGATGGTGACGTCGTCCCGGTCACCCAGAATGCGGTAACTCTGCGGTTCAAGGCAGGTGTTGGAGGACGGCACGATCATGCCGATCCGGGTTTTGCGTGTTGTGGCAGGCATGGGTGCTCCTAGAGGGTCGCCAGGGCGGGGGTGGCCGGTGCCGCTGCTGTGTGTTCGCGGAAGCCCTGGCGGGCCACGAAGCGGCCCACGGGGCCGGGATCGTGGAAAGTGCCGGCCTCCACCACGACGCGTCCGGCGGAAACTACGACGGCGGGCCAGCCGGTGAGCCGGACGCCGTCGAACGGGGAGAAGTCCGTACCCATGTGGAGGCTGCCGCCGTCGACGGTGCGTTCCTCGGCCGGATCGAAGATCACGAGGTCGGCGTCGAAGCCCGCGGCGATGGTCCCCTTGCCGGGGACCGCGTTGATCCGGGCTGGTCCGGCGGAGAAGACCTCCACAAAATCCTCCACGGTGTTGCGGGCGGATTCCATCATGGCCGTGAAGGTGACGGGCATCCGCGTTTCCACCCCCGGCAGGCCGTGCGGCATGGCCCTGATGTCATCGGTGCGCTCACGCTTCTGCGACAGGTCGTAGCAGGAATGGTCCGAGGAGACCGTGTGGATGGCGCCGTCGGCAAGGCGCTGCTTGAGGGCGGCCACAGTCTCGGCGCTCCGCATCGGCGGGCAGCAGGCGTACCACTCGGGAAAGGCCGAACCGTAGACGGAATCGTCAAGGGTGAGGTAGTGCGGACACGTCTCGGAATACGCCTCCTGGCCGCTGCTGCGGGCCTCGGTGACCAGGTCCACCGCGCCGGGGGTTGACTGGTGGACAAAGTAGACGGGAGCCCCGGCGTATTCGGCCATGGCCAGGGTTTCCTTGACCGAGATCTCCTCGGCCAGTTCGGGGCGGGTCCGGTGCAGGTGCTCGATGCCGATCCGGCCGTCCTCGGCATGCTGTTCGGTGCAGTGCGCGATGATGGGGTCGTGCTCGGCATGGATGTAGGTGAGCCCGTCCAGCCGCACCATTTCGCGCATGACCTTCAGGATGGTGTCCCCGTCCGCCATGGTGGTGCCGCGGTTGGTCGTGTACATCTTGACCGACCGCACGCCCTCGGCAGCGAGCTGTTCGAGCTGCCACGGCACGGTCTCATCCCAGCTGACCACGGAACCGTGGAGCGCGACGTCGCAGCGGGATTCCTGCGCCAGCTCCTTTTTGTGCAGCACGGCCGCCAGCGGCGTTTCCTGGGCATCGCGGGGAATGCCGAAGTCGATGATTGTAGTGGTGCCGCCCCACACTGCTGCTGTAGAGGTGGTCTTGTAGTCGTCCAGGGTGCGGAACCGTCCGGTCACCTGTGCTACGTGGCAGTGGCCGTCGACGCCGCCGGGGATCACGAGGCGACCAGCGGCGTCGATGG
Organism: Arthrobacter sp. ISL-28; assembly: GCF_018613875.1. Classification (GTDB taxonomy): domain Bacteria; phylum Actinomycetota; class Actinomycetes; order Actinomycetales; family Micrococcaceae; genus Arthrobacter. The sequence continues at coordinate 36,056 of NZ_JAGGPJ010000018.1, forward strand.
TGCGCTTGGCCCCGGGGACCGGCTCCGAGGCGTCGACCAGCCTGGCGATTTTGCCGTCTTTGATGACGATATGGGCGTTCTGGCGGCCGGAGCTGTTGACCACGGTGCCGTTGGCGACCACGAGTTCTGGGGTGTGGGACATCGTTGTCCTCCTTATTGGGGGAAGCTGGTTGAAGTAGTTGGCGGAGGCCTGGCTAGCAGGGGCCCAGCTGACAGGGGCCCTCATCGGGGCCCTAGTTCGGAGGGGCCGCGGGAGCTCCGGCAAGCGCTGCCGTCTGGGCCGCCGCCAGGGCGGCGTCGAGGTTTTCTGAAAGCCCCTTGCGGGCCTTGACGGGCGGCGGGGCGAAGGCGCCGGCGCGACGGGGTCCGGACTGGAGCCCCACCACGGCCTCCGCCATGCGGATGCCGGCGGAAATGCCGTCCACGACGGGGACGGGGATAAGCCCCCGAAGTTCTCGGGCAAGCCCGGCGAGGGGCGCGCCGGCCAGGATCACGACGTCGGCCCCGTCCTCTGCGACGGCCTGCCGGCTGAGTGCCAGCAGGGTTTCCTTGAAGTCCTGCTGCACGGAGCCGATGGCGTTGAGGGCTTCGTTGATGGAACGGATGGAGGCCAGCCGGCCGCCGAGGCCGAAGCGTTCCACGCAGTCCAGATACCACGGCCGGATCCGGTCCGAGATGGCGATGATGGAGAAGCGGTGCCCCTGCAGGGCCGCCGCGCAGAGCGCCGCCTCGGTGATGCCGATGACCGGCACGTCTGCGAGTTCCTTCAGGGCGGGCATGCCGGGGTCGCCGAAGGCGGCAATAACGACGCCGTCGACAGCATCGCGGTGGCTGCGGTCCGTGCGGTCCGCCGTGCCGCCGTCGGGAGTGGCGCGGGAGTATTCGGCGATGATCTCCGCAACGGCTCCTGCCGCGATGAGGGACTCGAAACGGGTTTCGATGTACTCCATGCCGTGGCCGGCAGTGCGGACCACGAGTTCCGTGCCCGGGGCTGCGGAGCGCAGAGCCTCGGACTCGATGAGGGCGGTGACGTCGTCGCTGATGTTGGGGTTGATGACGAGCAGTTTCATTTTTTCTTCCGATGCAGCGTGGGTTCGGTTTTCTGGAAGTCCTCGGGGAACTGCTCGCGGTACTTGCCGATGTGCGAGGCGGACTGGGCGGCTGCCCGTTCCGGGTCGCCGCTGGCGATCGCATCGTAGAGGTCGCGGTGTTCCTGGATCAGTTCCGGCAGGTCGCTGACATGGCGGAAGAGCCAGTGCATGCGTCCCTGGAGGGGTTCCAGTGCGGATTTGAGGAAGTTGTTGTCGGCGATGCCGGTGATGGCGTCGTGGAATTCGCTGTTGGCGCGGTGCGCCTCCATCACGGCGCCCTTGCTGAGGCAGCGCTCCGCCTCGTCGAGCAGGCCTTTGAGGCGGGCGAGATCCTCCCGGGTGGCGCGGACGGCGGCGAGCCGGCAGGCCAGTACTTCAAGGGACTGGCGGACGTCGAACAGGTCCTCGACGTCCTTGGGGCTGAGGGTGCTGACTTCCGCGCCGCGCGCTCCCCGGTCGCTGATGAGGCCTTCCTGGCGGAGCATGCGCAGGGCTTCGCGGACGGGGAGCCGGGAGACGTTGAATTCCGCGGCGAGGTCCCGTTCCACGAGCCGGGTGCCGGGAGCGTAGTGACCTTCAAAAATCCGGGTGCGGAGGGTGTCCCGGACAGCCTCGCGGAGGGGGCGTTCCTTGTCCTGGGTCTCTTCTGCGGTAAGCATGGTGCTCCATTCGGATTCTGGATGGTTTTGCGCTCCCGGCGGCGGGAGGACGTGGCTGCGTGGCTTGCTGTGGATTGCCAGCTTAGACAGGAAGCCGCTTGTTGTAGTTGAGGGTCAGCACAGACACTCCCATCACGATGGCGGATCCCACGAAGTACAGCAGCGCCCAGGTGTACGAGCCGGTGGCGCCGACAATCAGGCCCACGGCGATGGGGGTGACAAAGCCCGAGATGTTGCCGCTGAAGTTCATGGCCCCGCCCAGGACGCCGGCATTCGTCCGGCCGCCCAGGATGGAGGGGATGCTCCAGAAGAGTCCCACCCAGCGGAGGAAGAACATGACCAGGGAGAGCAGGACGACGGCGGTGATCGGGTCGGCGATGACGGTCACCCCAATGAGGCCGCCCACCACTACGACGCTGGAAATGCCCAGCAGCGTCCGCATGACGCGGTTGGCGGACGCACCTGCCGCCCGCCACTTGTCCGCGATGGTGCCGCCCAGGATTTCGCCGACGAAGCCGGCGCCGAAGATCACGAAAGTGGACCAGCCGATGGTTTTCAGGTCAAAGCCCTTGGCCTGGGCCAGGTAGAGCGGACCCCAGGTCAGCAGGCCGTAGAAGACGCCGTTGAAGCCCAGCCAGCCGAAGCACATGGCCCAGAAGGAGCGGAACTTCAGGTAGGGGAGCAGGGCGCGCTTGCCCTTGCTGCCGTCGCGCTCGGCTTCAGCGTCCTCGGCGGCGTGGGAGGCCTCGATGTACTCGGCTTCGGCCGCATTGACCCCGGGGTGCTGGCGGGGGTTGTCCCGGACATACCACCACACGGCCAGGCCCATCAGGACGGTGGCGGCGCCGGCGATGAGGAACGCCATCCGCCAGCTGCCGGTGGAGGCAATCAGGCCTGCGATGATGATGCCGCCAAGACCTGCACCGAGGGGAGCGCCGGCATCGAGGATGGTGGCGCCGCGGCCCCGTTCGGACTTGTGCATCCAGATGGCGTTGAGCTTTCCGCCGGCCGGCATTACGCCGGCTTCCATGACGCCAATGCCCATGCGGGCGATGAACATGCTGAGGAAGCCCCCGGCCATGCCGGAGGCTGCCGTAGCGGCGCCCCAGCCGACGCACGAGGCCGTCATGACCTTGCGCGGACCGAATTTGTCGATCAGCCAGCCCACTGGGATCTGCATGAGGGCATAGGTCCAGAAGAAGGCGGACAGCAGCAGTCCGACGAGCTCGGGGGCGAGGTTGAATTCCTTCTGGATGATGGGCAGGGCCACCGAGATGGAGCCGCGGTCGATGTAGTTGACGGCGACAAGCACCAGGAGGAGGAGGAACAACTTCCAGCGGACGTTGGTGCGTCGTTGCACGCCGTCCTTGCCGGATTTGTGGGCGGCCGGGGCCTCGGCGGTGCCTTGAGCCTCTGTGGTCGCTGTTTCGGTATTGGGGATAGACACAGCTTCTCCTTCACGGGGAAGTTACGGACTGGGAGACGAGCTTGATGATTCGGACGAGCGGCCGCGGGTTGGGCGGCGGAAATCTTTGAGCGGAGCCTGTAGCGGCAGTTCCGGAGGCGCCTGGGCGTTTTTGGGATCCCTATTTGGGATCCCAAAATCAAAGTTAGAAGTGACCCGGCGCACTGTCAAGGATTTTCGCGAACTTGGACCGGGCCGCCGCTAATAACCGATTGTGACTATGATCCTGCCTCTGATGCTGCGTGTGTCGGCCCCGGATAGGTTCCGGTCGTGGAGGCGGGTACGTGGGCCAGGATCTCAGCGAGCTCCGCAAGCCGGTGTGCCCTGGCGGACTCTGCGGGGGTGAACGGTTCGCCGGGGCGGTAGAAGGTGATGGGTCCGTGCCAGGCGGTGGGAATCTTAAGGAGCGTGCCGGCGTCGTTCGTTTCCCTGGGCAGCTGCGCTGACTCAGAAGCCGGGTCGAGGATCCGTGCGGACAGCAGTTCCGCGACAGCCAGCGGGAGCTCTCCGGGCGTCGCGGCAATGCGCGCCGCAAGGCTCAGCGCCTTCGTCTGCCCGTCGGCCATCGCCAGTGCGGTGGTCGGCCACACCTGCGGCTGGCGTCCGCCCGCGTCTTTCAGCGCGTCAACCAGTTGGCGCTCGGTCAGTTCACCGGGCGCGGACAGCACAAACTCATCCATGACGCCGCCGCGCACCGGGTGGACGTGGATGCTGAGGATGTTGGCGTCCAGCAGCGCCAGGGAGCGGGTGATCTTCTTCAGCGACCCCGGCTCGTCCCGCAGCAGGGTCCGGGCACGCCACAGCGCAGGGGCAGCGCCAAGCCGCCGCCGGTGCCGCAGTGCCGGTGCATGCAGCCAGCGCCGCAGAATCCGCGCGGCCGAAGGCTCCGCCACCCAGATCACCAGGACGGTGGCCGTGAGAGTGAGAACCAGGACTTTTGCCACATAAGGCAGGTGCGTCTGAACCACCAGAGCGTGGACCAGCAGCTCGATGGGAAGCATGACGGCCACATTCGCCGCCGTGAGGCGGCTCTTGGGGGGCTCGGGCATTTGGCCGCAGACTTCGCAGCTCAACTCAGCAGAGGCAGGAGTCGGTGCTTTACGCTTCATGGCTTCATCCTGCCGGGCCCCTGTTACGGGCGCGTTGCCCCCGCGTTCCGAACGCGGGAACGGATTTTCCTGCCGGTAAGGCCACCCGGAGCATCGGGCTATGGCGGGGCTTAGGGGCCGAATCTACACTGAAGAGACCATCGTGCGGAGCCTTCCGTACACCGGTCGGCTCGCACGGAAAATCGGCCAGACTCCGGAGAGCATCATGCGCCACAGCATACGAAAATCAGGTTCTTCACGCCGTGCCGCCATCGGGCTGATTGCCCTCGCGGCCCTTCTGGTCCCGGCCCCCGCGGCATCCGCCGGCCACCAGGACTCAGAGGACCGGCACTCGGTCATCGTCCTTCCCGGCGCCAAGGGAGCGGAAGGCATCACCGCGGGCGAAGGCAGCACCTTCTTCGCCGGTGACCTCGCAACAGGAGACATTTTCCGCGGGGACATCCGCAAGGGGACTGCCAAGAAGTTCATTGATGTGCCCGACGGCAGGGTCGCCGTGGGCATGAAGGCGGACAACGAGAACGATCTCCTCTTTGTGGCCGGCGGTGCCAGCGGCAAGGCGTACGTCTACGACACCGAGGACCGCAAGACCGTCAAGACCATCCAGCTGACCAGGAAGGCAGCCTTCATCAACGACGTCGCGCTCACTGACCGCGGCGCCTGGTTCACCAACTCCCTGCAGGGGGAGCTGTACTTCGTGCCAGTGGGCGATGAGGGCAAACTCGGCATGGTCCGGACACTGAAACTGACAGGGCCTGCAGCTGATGCAGGGGATCAGTTCAACCTGAACGGCATCGCCAGTGCGCGGAACCATCGCACCCTCGTGGTGGCACACTCGGGCAACCAGGCCCTGTACACCGTCAACCCGCGGACCGGAGCGAGCGCCCAGATCAAGGGTGTGACGCTTCCGAATGTCGACGGCATAGTCGTCAAGGGCGACACCATTTGGGCTGTCCAGAACTTCTCCAACCAGATCAGCCGCCTCCGCGTGGACTTCCCCGATCGTTCCGGAGAGGTCAAGGAAGTCATTAAGAGCAGGCACTTCAACATCCCGACGACGGCGGCCCTCTTCGACGGTACGCTCGCCGCGGTTAACGCGAAGTTCATGGTCCCGAATGCGAAGACGTTCGAGGTCGTCCTGGTCAAGGCCCGCAGCTAGCTGCACCTTGTTACCCGCCCTGCCTCGCTGACCGCCCTGCCCCGCATGACCGCCCTGCCCCGTGTGACCGCCCTGCCCCGCGTGACCGCCCTGCCCCGCATAACCGGCCTTGGCCCGCCCGGCCGGCCCTGGCCCGCATGACCGGCCCTGCCCCGCACGACCGGCCCTGGGCAGGGCCGGTTATGCGGTCGAGGGACGGTTACGATGGGACTAGGAATGCCGACGGCGGGTGCCGGCCGGGTGCCGGAGTGATCGCGTGGGGGACGGTCACCATGGCGACCACCGCCAGCAGAGCCGCTGCGCCGACACGTAGAAGCCCCACGGGTAGGCGATCCCCTCGGCCACTAGTGTCCCCGTCCCGGCCAGTCCCATGCTGGCGCCAATGCGTCCCACACCGGCAGCGAGCCGGGGGTGCTTCCGCGGAGCCGAGGCCGGCGGCTGACATGAGAGTTGTATCAACCGCAGGTGTAATCTGGGACCAGTCAGACCATTGAATGGAAGCGGAAAGACATGGCGAACTCAGTCTCCGGCGACTCTGTGGTGGATCGGGTGGTGCGCGTTATCGCGGCCTTCCCCGAGGGCGTGAGCGTCCTCCAACTCTCGGAGCTTGCGGCGCGCGCGGAGCTTCCCCTCACCACCGCGCACCGCCTGGTCAGGCAGCTCGCTCAGCACGGCCTCCTCGAAACGGGGGCGGGCGGTTCAGTCCGGCTGGGCCTGCGGCTGTGGGAGCTGGTCAACCGCAATTCACCCACGCTGGCCCTGCGGCAGGCTGCCATGCCCTTCATGGAGGACATCCAGCACGTGCTCAACCAGAACGTGAACCTTGCAGTGCTGGACGGCTGGGAGGCGCTCTTCGTGGAACGGCTTTCCCGCCGCGGATCCGCCGTGAACCGTGCGCAGATTGCCGGGCGCCTGGCCGTGCACGTGTCCTCGGCTGGACTGGCTTTGATGTCGCACCAGCCGCGGCCCGTCCAGGCAGAGTATCTCGATCAGTTCGCTGATCCGGCCGGGACGGTAACGCGGGAGGACGTGCGATCCCTGCTCACTGAGTCCGCCCATCAGGGATATGCCCAGCTGGCAGGCGTGATCGACCCTGACACGTGGGGGATTGCGGTTCCCGTGCTGGATGGCAAGAAGCGCGCGGTAGCGGCCCTCGGCGTCGTCGTTCCCCTGCAGGAGGTGCGCCTGCAGGCGCTGGTGCCGGCGCTGCAGACTGCCGCCCGGGGGATCGGTCGGCGGCTGAACCAAGCTGGCACCTCAAGCTGACTCCGGCATCTGGTTCCATTGAGCGGAATTGGTGTAACGCTCGATGCCCCGCCCGCCGCACACTGTTAGCCAGCAGAAACTTCCGGCCCCACCTTTCCTGCAGAGGGCCTCCGCGACGAAGCGAGGAACGTCATGGCAACACGCAAAATCATCACTACCCAGGTCGCCATCATGGGCGCCGGCCCGGCCGGACTCATGCTGTCCCACCTGCTGGCCAAGGCCGGCATCGAATCCACCGTGATCGAGGTCCGCAGTCACCAGGAGATCTCCGAAACCGTCCGGGCGGGCATCCTGGAACACGGAACGGTCAACATGCTGGTGGACAGCGGCGTTTCCGACCGCGTGCTGCGCGAAGGGGACCGGCACGACGGCATCGAGCTGCGGTTCAACGGCGAAAGCCACCGCATCGACTTCAAGGACCTCGTGGGGGAATCGGTCTGGCTCTATCCGCAGACCGATGTCTTCATGGACCTCGCCGCATGCCGCGAGGCTGACGGCGGCGACGTCCGGTACAGCGTCACGGATACCACGGTTCACGACCTGGAAGGATCGCCGAAGGTCCGGTTCACGGACTCGGACGGCGCCGAATACGAACTGCAGGCTGACTTCATCGCCGGGGCCGACGGGTCCCGCAGCCACTGCCGCTTCCAGATCCCTGAAGCGCACCGCAAATGGTATTTCCACGAATACCCGTTCGCCTGGTTCGGCATCCTGGCCGAGGCTCCCCGCAGCTCCGACGAGCTCATCTACGCCAATTCTGAGAACGGCTTCGCGCTCATCAGCCAGCGCACCGAGACCGTGCAGCGGATGTACTTCCAGTGCGACCCCAACGAGGACGTGAACACCTGGGGCGAGGAACGGATCTGGGACGCCTTCCGGAACCGGGTCAACGGCAACGGCTTCGAGCTCAAGGAGGGGCCGGTCCTCGACAAGATGGTCCTGAAGTTCCGCAGCTTCGTGCACACGCCCATGCGCCATGGCAAGCTGTTCCTTGCAGGGGACGCAGCGCACACCGTCCCGCCGACGGGGGCCAAGGGCCTGAACCTGGCCATCCACGACGTCAAGGTGCTGTTCGAGGGCCTGGACAGCTTCTACAAGACAGGCTCATCCGCGCTCCTTGATTCGTACAGCGACCGCGCCCTGGACCGGGTGTGGAAGGCACGGCAGTTCTCCTATTGGATGACCTCCATGCTGCACACCCCAGTGGATGCCGATGACTTCTCCCGTGCACGCCAGCTCGGCGAGCTCAACTCGGTCGTGTCCTCCCGTCACGGCCGGGCCTACCTCGCCGAGGCCTACACAGGCTGGCCCTCCGTCTAGGATTTCGACAGCACCGTATCCTTGGGAGCCGCGTCCTTGGGTGCTCCGTTCCTGGGTGCCGTGGAGGCATCACGCCTGCGGGCTCTTCCGTACACCAGGTACATGGTCAGGCCGGTGATGATCATGAGCAGGACTGTGTAGACGAAAGTGTTGGAGACGCCTTCCGCCCCCTCGGCACCGTCCGTGTTGGCCTTGATGACCAGGCCAAGGGGCTGGACCAGGGGATGGGCCAGGAAGATGGCGGTGTCGTAGTCGTCCAGCATGCTGTTGAAATTGAGGGCGGCGATGGCCGCGGCCGTTGGCAGCACCAGTGGGAGCAGGATCCGGCGGAAGATGTACAGCGTCCCGGCCCCCATGATGGCCCCGGCCTCTTCGAGGGACGAGTTAACCGAGGCGAAGGACGCTTTCAGCATCCTCAGCGTGAAGGGGATTTTCACTGTCACGAACGCGATCAGCAGGATGACGGTGGTGCCGGTCAGGACGGCGCCGCCCACAAGCGGATTCGGGTGGTCGTAGCTGATGATCAGGCCGAGGGCGAGCAGGGCAGAGGGCAGGATCCAGGGAATGTGGAGCAGGTACTCGAAGACGGCCGTGAGCCAGTTGCGGTGCTTCTGCAGCAGGCGGGCGACGAACAGCAGTCCACCCACGGCGATCGCGGCGGCCACTGCGCTGTACACGATGCTCACGACGAACGGCCGCAGCGCCGAGGACTGGGTCAGTACCCGGATGTAGTTGTCCACGGTCAGGCTGTCGAGGGATATCTGCCCGGTCTGGATGGCTGCGCTGTCCGCGAAGGAGTAAATCACGATCAGGGCCACCGGCAGGGTGTAGATGGCGAACAGGACGTACGCCGCAACATGCACGAGGGCGTTGCCCACAGGATGGGTGATCTTCTGCTTCTCCAGGGCCGAGGAAACTTTCGACACCGAAAAGTTAGTGCCGCCCCTTTCCATGCGGGTCATGACCGTAAGCATCAGTATGGTGGCCACGCCGAGAATCACGGCCAGCAGGGCGGCTAGGTCACGGGACGTCGGGCTGTTGGTGAAGGTGAGAATCATCGGTGTGATGGTCTGGAACTCCCGGCCGCCCAGGACCTGCGGTGCACTGAGCGCGCCGAGTCCAGTCAGGAAGGACAGGATGGTGACGGCGAACAGGGTGGGCTTGAGCATCGGCAGTACGATGCGCCGGAGGATGGTCCAGGTGGAGGCCCCCATGTTCTTTGCGGCCTCGATCGTCTGGTGGTCCACTCCCTTGAGTGCGTTCGCCACGAACAGCATGTGGTTGGTGGTGGTCGCAAAGGTCATGACTACCAGGACTGCCAAAAACCCGGAGAACCAGTTGCGGTCCATGCCGGGGAAGGCGTCGCTCAAGAGGGCCGTGACGATGCCCTTGTCCCCATAGATGAACTTGTAGCCGGCCGCGAGGACAATGCCGCCATAGATAAAGGTGGTCGCATACCCCAGGAACAGAATTCGGGCGCCACGGATCCTGAAGTAGTGCGTGACGAGCACGATGAAGATCCCGACGACGTTCACCGTGACGGAGAGCGCCGCCGCCAGCAGGAAGCTGTTGCCGAGGGATTTCATGGCGCGTTCGGAGGACAGGAGTTTCTCCGCGGCACGTCCGGAGAAACGTCCGTCGGGAAAGAACGTTTCGATCAGGACATTGGCGTTGGGCCAGACGAGGAACGCGGCGATGAACCATGTCAGGATTACGCCCACGAAAAGCACGAACGGTGACCGGACCATGGTCCGGGCCGGTGTGGGGTTCATGGCCGCGAGGCTGCCAGAGCGGGGTTGCCCACGGCTTCCCCGGTCTGGGGGTCGTACTGCAGCACGTGGACGGGCCGGACATAGACCGTGGCTTCGGCGCCGGGCACGGGGTGTACGCCGCCATCCTCCTTGACGAGCAGACGCAGTTCCGAGCCGTGGCAGCGCACTGTGTAGCGGCTGTGCAGGCCGTGATAACTCCGTGAGACCACGACTCCGCGTACTGGTACGGCGTCGGTATTGCCAGCCGGCGGTGTCAACGATGCCTTTTCCACCCTGAGGTAGGAGTTGGCGCCGGGGGCAAGGGTGCCGTCCGAGTGCCTGTTCAGTTCGGAAACGAAGTCGCTGGTGAGAACCGAGCTGTCGCCGATGAACGTGCAGACAAATTCCGTGGCCGAGGCGTCGTAGATCGTCTGGGGCGTACCCACCTGCTCCACCACACCCTTGTTGAAGACGGCGATCCGGTCGCTCATTGCCAATGCTTCGTCCTGGTCGTGCGTCACATAGACGGTGGTGATGCCAAATTCGCTTTGGAGTTCCTTGAGCTGCTGACGCAGCTGGTGGCGCAGTTTGGCGTCCAAGTTGGAAAGCGGCTCATCGAGGAGCAGGATTTTCGGTTGGAGGACCAGGGCGCGGGCCACGGCCACCCGCTGCTGCTGGCCGCCCGAGAGCTCAGCGACGTTCTTGCGCAGCTGGCTCGCGGACAGGTCCACGCGTTGTGCGATGTCGCGCACGAGGCGGTCACTCGCAGCCGGTTTTTCCTTGCGCACGCGCAGGCCGAAGGCGATGTTTTCCCACACCGTCATGCTGGGGAACAGGGCGTAGTTCTGGAACACCATGCCCACCTGGCGCTTATCGCTGGGAAGCCTTGTCACCGCCTTGCCATCGATGAAGACCTCGCCGGCCGCGGGATCAATGAATCCGGCCAACGTGCGCAGGGCGGTCGTCTTTCCGCAGCCCGAGGGTCCGAGAAGCGTGAAAAACTCTCCTCGCTCCACCTCCAGGTTCAGCTGCGGGATGGCAGTGAAATTTCCGAAAGTAACTTCTATGTTCTCCAGGCGGATCATGGGTACCTGTCCTCGGTGGTCCTGGCGGCAGTCGGCCTTCCGGCGGGGCGGCGATGAACGGCCCCGCCCAATGCCGGCTAAGTCATGTACTCGAGCTCGATCTTCTCCACCCAAGCTCCGATATTCTCCTGGACGAAGTTCCAGTCGATTTCCTGCTGCTTGAGCGTTTTACTGAATTCGACGACTTCCGGCCTGGCTTTTTCGGCTGCGGCTTTGTTAGCGGGCATGGAGCTGAATTCCTGGGCCCATTCACCCTGGACTTGAGCGCTGCCGAACCAGTCGATGAATTTGAGCGCCTGATCCTTCTTATCTGTTCCCTTGACCAAAGCGACCTGTTCAACCGCGAACGGGACGCCGACCGAGGGTTTGACCACGTCCACATTTACTTTGAATGCCTTTTCGCGTTCCGGGATGATCGACGACGGCATTTGTCCCGTGTCCACGTCTCCGGCCGCTATGCGCGCAAATAGATCGGTCTTCGCAACGGCGGGGTTTCCGTTCTGAAAATACTGTTCGATCTGGCGCCAGCCTTCGTCCGAAATCCCGAGCTCGCCGCTGTCGTCCTTGTACCGCGTGAGGATGCCGGCGAAGACCAACTGGGCGGTAGCGGTGCCGAGCCCCGTGACTCGCTCATAGCGGTCCTTGAATTCGTCCTTTGTCCACAGGTCGGTCCAGTCTTGGGGCGCCTTGTCCGCGGGAATTTTGTCGGAGTTGTAGCCGAGAAGAATGGCCTGCTTGACCAGCGGCCAGTAGGCCTTGCTGTCACCCTGGTCGCCGAGTCCGGCCTCCACTTCTGCCGCCCAGGAGGGGGTGAACGATTCGATGGCGTCAGCTGCTTTAATTTGCTCAAAGTACATGTTGTTCAAACCGAACGCGACGTCGGCAATCGGATTGTTCTTCTCGGCGATCAGCTTGTTCGTGGCATCTGCTCCGCCGGCTCCGACGATTTCAATTTTGAAGCCCGCAGCTGCTGCTTTCGTTGTCAGCCATTCACCGCGGCCCTCACCATTCGAATTTGTATAAACAATCAGCGTTTCACTGGACGAGCCGGCAGACGTTCCACTCGAAGCGCTTTCGGAGGCCGCTGGTGACCCCGCCCCGCCGGCGCATCCGGCCAAGAGCAGGACGGTGATGGCTGCGGCAGCAACAGATTTCAATTTGTGCACGATGAGACTCATTTCTGAAATGGAACCAGAGCGTTATCCGGTAAGCCTATAGCGGGAATTGGCGGAATTGGCGGATTATCACTATCGATTTTATGAACATCGGGTGATCCTTCTGCGCAACCGGCCCTAGCCCGCATAACCGCTCTTGGCCAGGGCCGGTTAAGCGGGTCGGGGCCGGTCATGCGGTCGTGGGCCGCCCAAGGGAAGCTGGGCCCAAGAGCCGCGGGCCGCCGTCGGGCTTAACAGCCGTCGGGCTTAGCATCAGTCCATGGAAGCCATAACCATCATCGGGGGCGGCATAGCCGGGCTGGCGCTCGCCGCCGGACTCGACCCGCAGCGCTTTGACGTCACTGTCCATGAGCAGCGACCCGGTACGCCGACGGTGGAAACGTCGCTCGCCATGTGGCCGGAAGCGCAAAGTGCCCTGGCGGTTCTCGGAATCCTGCCCGAAATCCGCAAGGTGGCCGCCAGATTCGGCGCTATGGCCCTGCGCGACGGTGCGGGCAAGGTCTGGGTCTCGCCGGAGGTGCGCGGAGTGATCGGCGTTTCCCGGCCCGACCTGATCAGGCTGCTCGATGCGGCCGTGCCCCGCTCCGTGCATCGGGTGGCGGGCCGAGTGGAGGACATCCCGGCCACTGGGCCGCTGGCGTCGGGCCTGCTGGTGGGCGCCGACGGAGTGCACAGCACGGTCCGCCGCGCCTTCTGGGGTGCACCGGCCGACGCGACGCTGACCCCTTACCTGGCGCTGAGGGGAGTCCTCCCCGAACCTGTCGACCCGGACAGCGGCGGCGAGTACTGGGGCAAGGGGAAGCTGTTCGGCATCACGCCAGCAGCGGGCGGGACCTACTGGTACGCCTCATTCCGTTCGGATCTGGGTCCGGCCGGGGTCGACGTCGCCGAAGCGCTGAGCCGGACTCGGGAACGGTTCTCCGGAGGGGCAGGCGCGATCAGGAAAGTACTGGAGTCCGCCACTCCGCAGGCGACCCTCGCCCAGCGGATCTGGACCGTGCCGGCGCTGGCCGGCTACGTCCGGCCGGGAGCCGTTCTCGTGGGAGATGCCGGGCACGGGATGACGCCGAACCTTGGACGCGGAGCCTGTGAAGCGCTCGTGGACGCGGTCACCCTCGCCGAGTTGCTGAACTCGGAATCCGCTCCAGAGGCCCTCAAGGCCTATAACAAACAACGGATCGTCCGGACCCAGCTGCTGCGCCTGGTCTCCTCGGCCATGACGCGGCTTGCGCTCGCCGAACGGGCCCAGCCCCTGCGCGACCGCCTGCTCCGGATCGCCACCCAACGAAGCCCGGCAGGCGCCGTCGGGCGTTCCTGACCCGTGGCTTCTCAGGCGCACAACCGGCCGCGGCCCCCTACAACCGGCGTTGGCCCGGGCCGCCTAAGCGGGGGAGGGCCGGCTTGGGCGTGAAACGGCCGACGGCGCCTGTTCAGTCCCGTGCCAGGGTTTCCGTGAGGTGGTGCGTGGGGATCCGGTCGCGGTCGTAGGTGATCTCGGTGTAGCCGTGCGGTTCCGGCTTGCCGGTGGGGCTGAGGTTCACGAACACGATCTCCTCGATGGTGAGAATGCTCTGCCGCGTGATCATGTTCCGCACTTCAGCGCGCATAGTCAGCGAGGTGCGGCCGAAGCGCGTGGCAGTCAGGCCCATTTCGATCAGGTCGCCCTGCACGGCGGAGCTGACGAAGTTGATCTCGGAGATGTACTTGGTGACGGCCCGGCCGTTGCCCAGCTGGAGGATGGCATAGATTGCGGCTTCCTCGTCGATCCACTTCAGCAGGCTTCCCCCGAACAGCGTGCCGTTGGCGTTGAGGTCCTCGGGGCGCACCCATTTACGCGTGCGGAAAGTGATGTCTGCGGTTGCCATAGTGCGAGATTAGCCGACGTCGGCCGCCCGGCTCCCAGTATGACGGCCGCCTTGTCCCTCCGGCACACGCGGCCCTGGCCCGCACACGCGGCCCTGGCCGGGGCCGGTCAAGCGGGGCAGGGCCGCTCGAGGCGCGGAAGCCGCCGAACCTAGCCCCCCAGCCCGCGGAACCCGCCGAGGCGCGGAAGCCTCATGCCATGGCCGTATGCGCCGCGCTGTGGGAGTCGATGGACTTGGCGTAGCAGTAGGAGTGCTCGACGCCGACGTAGGGACCGAAATTGGGCACCTGGTCGAAGCCGGAGTTCGCGTAGAAGTTCCGGCCGTCGGGCTGGGCGGAGCCGGCTTCGGCCGTGACGCGGGTGATGCCCAGTGCGTACGCCTCCGCTTCGAGGGCCGCCAGGATGGAGCTGGCCACACCCGAGCCCCGCGTGTACGGGAGGACGTAGAGGCGCTTAATTTCGGCGGTGGCTGAATCGAGAAGCCGCAGTCCTCCGCAACCCACCGGCTGGCCGGATCCCTTGTCATACGCCACGAGGAAGACGGCGGTGTCCACTTCAGACGGCTTGGGCCCGGGCTCGTGGTCCGGGCGGCCGAAGCGGGCATCGAGTTCGGCCTGCTGCGCCGCGCGCAGGTCGGCACCCACCGGGTTGGACCAGCTGACTTTCCGAATGTTGAGCCTGGGATTGGTTTGCATCTCTGCCTCGATTCGCCGAAGGGTTATGCATGTCAAGCCTAGGAGCGCCCCGTTACCGCAGTGTTTCCCGGGGGTAAGCGTCCGGAGAACACCGCGGGGCAGTGCGATGCGGGATATTGCCGGGAGGTAGCCGCCGGGAGATTAGCGCCGGACGAGCGTCCGCAGGAGTTTCAGGGCCACCGAGATCGAGGCGATGTCCACCTGCCCCGGCTTGGTCACTTCTGCAAAGGTGTCCTTGATTCGCGCCAGCTGCTCCTGGTGCCCGCGCTCCCATGCCACGATGCGTTCCACGACGTCGGTCCGTGCGGGGCCGGTGCCCGGAGTCATCTGCATGACGGAGATCGTCATGTCCGCCACCGCGGAATAGACGTCGTCCCGCAGCGCCGCCCGTGCCAGGGTCTCCCACCGGCTGTGCCGCGGCAGGTCGGTGATGCGCAGCAGCAGGCTCGCTGCGCCAATGCGCTGGAAGACGGCGTAATACAGATCGGTGATGGCGGTGATGGGTTCGTGCACCTGCTCGGACACGAGCGAAATATCGAGCAGCCCGAAGCTCTCCAGCATGTCCGCCGCGCGTTTGCCCAGCTCGTGGGGAAGCCCGACACTGTCCCAGTGCGTGAGGCGGTCCTGGACGCGGTCAAGGTCGGATCCGCGCAGGTAGTCCACCGTTTTGGTGCGCAGCAGGTCCAGGGTGGGCATGATCCGGTCCAGTGCCTCGGCCACCGGCTGGTCCCGATGGTCATGCGTGACGTACCAGCGGGTGGCCCGGTCCAGGACCCTGCGCATGTGAATGGCGACTTGCGCGGCGTGTTCAGTGGGATATCCGGCGGGCAGGGCGCTCAGTTGGCGCACGAACCACGGCAGGTCAAAGGCCTCCCGCGTCACGACGAAGGCGCGGGCCACAGCGGCGGCCGTGGCGGTGGTTTCCTCGATTGCCCGGAAGGCGTAGGTGATCCCGCCCAGATTGATCATGTCATTGGCCACCACTGTGCACACGATCTGCCGGCGCAGAGGGTGGGTGTCCAGCTCGGCATCGAAGCGCTCGGACAGCTGGCGCGGGAAGTAGCCGCGAAGAACCTTCTTGAACCAGGGGTCATCCGCAAGGTCACTCGCGTTCAGTTCCCTGGCCAGCTCCACCTTCGCGTAGGCGGCGAGCACGCACAGCTCCGGAGTGGTCAGGCCCTTGCCCGAGCGCAGTCTCTCCCGGAGCTGTTCCGTGCTGGGCAGCGCCTCCAGGCCGCGGTCCAGGTCGGTGGCATTTTCCAGCCAGTCCATGGTCCGTTCGAAGCCGGGGCTCCATTCGAGCACCAGATGCCGGTCGTTGAGCAGGAGGACGTTCTGGTCCACGTTGTTGGCCAGCACCAGCCGGGCCACCTCGTCGGTGAGGGACTGCAGGAAGCCGGTGCGCTCGGAGGCCTGCATCTTTCCCGCCGCGATCATCCTGTCAACGAAAATCTTGATGTTGACCTCGTGATCGGAGCAGTCCACGCCCGCCGAGTTGTCGATCGCATCGGTGTTCAGCAGGACGCCAGTGAGGGCTGCCTCGATTCGGCCGCGCTGGGTGACACCGAGGTTCCCGCCCTCGGCCACGGCCCGGGCCCGCAACTCGTTGCCGTTGATCCGAAGGGGGTCGTTCGCCTTGTCGCCCACGTCGGTGTGACTCTCGGACGAAGCTTTGACGTAGGTTCCGATTCCGCCGTTGTAGAGCAGGTCAACGGGCGCCCGCAGGATGGCCTGCAGGAGTCCGTGGGGCGGCAGCGCCACCGTTCCCGGGTCCAGACCGAGGGATGTCCGGACCTGTTCGGTGATGTCGATCGTCTTGGCCTGGCGTGAGTGGACGCCGCCGCCCTCACTGATGAGTGACAGGTCGTAGTCCGCCCAGGAGGAGCGTGGCAGGCCAAAGAGGCGCCGGCGTTCCGCGAAGGAGGCTGCGGCGTCAGGGGCCGGATCTAGGAAGATGTGCCGGTGGTCGAAGGCCGCCACGAGCCTGATGTGCGGCGAGAGCAGCATTCCGTTCCCGAAGACGTCCCCGCTCATGTCTCCGATGCCGACCACAGTGAACTCTTCCCGCTGAGGGTCCATGCCAAGCTCGCGGAAGTGGTGCTTGACGGACTCCCACGCCCCGCGCGCGGTGATTCCCATCTGCTTGTGGTCGTATCCCACGGACCCGCCCGAGGCGAACGCGTCCCCGAGCCAGAAGCCGTACTCCTGCGCCACGGCGTTGGCGGCGTCTGAGAAGGTTGCGGTTCCCTTGTCGGCCGCAACCACGAGGTAGTAGTCGTCGCCGTCGTGGCGCACAACACGGTCCGGGGGCACCACCGCTTCCCCGTCCGCCGATGTGACCAAGTTGTCCGTGAGATCCAGCAGCCCGCGGATGAAGATCCGGTAGCACTCCAGCCCTTCGGCCAGCCACGCCTCCCGGTCCGCGGCCGCGTCCGGCAGCTGTTTGGGGTAGAAGCCACCTTTGGCCCCGGTGGGCACAATGACGGAGTTCTTGACGTTCTGCGCCTTGACCAGGCCTAGGATCTCGGTCCGGAAATCCTCACTCCGCTCCGACCAGCGCAGCCCGCCGCGGGCAAGCTCCCCGAAGCGGAGGTGGACGCCTTCCGCCCGCGGGGAGTAGACCCAGATCTCGTACTTTGGCCGCGGAAACGGGGCGTTGGCGATCGCCGCCGGATTCAGTTTGAAGCTCAGGTGCGGCTTGTCCTGGAAGTAGTTGGTGCGGAGGGTGGCTTCCACCAGGTTCATGAACGTGCGCAGCAGCCGGTCGGCGTCGAGGACGGGGACCTCGTCTATCGCCGACAGAAGTTCAGCCCGCGCCGTGGCGGAGTCGCGGAAACGCCCGCTCACGTCCAGTGCCGGATCGAACTTCGCCTCGAACAGGGCCAGCAGCGCGTGCGTTGCCCGGACGTTGGCCATCAGGGTGTCTGCGATGAAGCCGTACGAGTTGGTTGTCCCCAGCTGCTGGAGGTACCTGGCATAGCTTCGCAGGATGGAGGCTTGCCGCCAGCCCACGCCCTCCCGGATGACCAGCGCATTGATCCGGTCCGATTCGACGTCGCCCCGCATGGCAGCGCAGAATGCGTCCGCCAGCAGTCCGCTGGTAGCTTCCGGATCCACACCGCCGGGGTACTTCACGCCAAGGTCATACAGGAACAGGTCCTGGCCGTTCCCGCGCCGAATGTCGAAGGGCCGCTGGTTCAGCACTTCAAGGCCGAGATGATGCAGGAAAGGCAGGATCTGGGTAAGGCTGCGGGCTTTGGTCAGGTACAGGCGGATCCGGGCCGGCTCGGCCGGGGTAGGCGACGTTCCCTGCGGGACCTGCACCGTCAACAGCGGGTCATCCAAGGAGCGGCCGCCGGTGCCGTCGAGGTCGAAGGCTTCAAAACTGATGATGTCCCTGATCGCAGCTTCCGGTTCGTAATCGGCCCGGTAACTCGCCGGAAAGGCCTCCGCCCACAGCCGCGAAAGCCGGGCAGCGTCCTGTGCGGGAAAACGGTCACGGATCAGTTCATCAAGCCCTTCCGTCCAGGACCGCGTGGCGGCTATCAGGCGCCGCTCCAGCTGGTAAGGGTCGACGGCGGCAGGGCCGGCTTCGGCGCCGGCGGCACCTGCTGCCCGGGTACTGGAGGGGGCCCTGGCTATGAGGATCCGAAAGAACACGCGGGCCATGGGGGAATCGGTCAGCCGGACCTCGAACTCGATGGACTTCGCCTTGAAGGCCTGCCGGAGCTCCTGCTCCATGAGCAGCCGGACCGCCGTGCTGTACCGGCGGCGCGGGAAGAACACCAGCACGGACATGAACCTGCCAAAGCTGTCCGGCCGAAGGAACAGCCGCGTGCGCCGGAGCTCCTCAGCGCGGAGGACATCGGCCGCGAGCCGCACGAGGTCATCGGTCTCGATGTGAAAAAGCTCATCGCGCGGGAAGGATTCAAGGATGGCCAGCAGATCCTTGCCCTGATGGGACCGGGGCGACAGCTCAAGGCGTTCCCTGACATCCCGGACCTTTTCGCGGATCACCGGGATCCGGCGGACGGACTGGTGTGCCGCGCCGGGCGTGAACAGTCCCACGAAACGTCTCTCCCCGGTGACTTCGCCGTCCTGCCCGAACACCGTCAGGCGCAGTTCATCCAAGTACGAGGGCCTCAGGACAGTGGAGCGGAGGTCGGACGTGGCAAGCGTCAACACTCTCGGACCCGGGATGCCGGGCTCACTGGCTTCCGGCCGCCCCGGCCCGGGCTCCCCAGGTTCCCGTTCCCCAGGCTCCGGCTCCCCAGGATCCGGCGGCCGGTGACCGTTTCCCGGCGGCTGCCGCAGCAGGCCCAGCGCCGAACCCCGGCGCTCGGCGAACAGCCCCCGGCCGCCCACCGTCGTGGGTTCATATTCGCGATAGCCGAGGAAGACGAAGTTGCCGTCGGCGAGCCACAGGAGCAGGGCGCGCAACTGATCGACGGGCGGGACCGCAGCGGGCGGAAAGCCGTCGAGGTCAGCGACGGCCTCGGATACCCGGGCGTTGATCGCGGCGGCATCCTCTGCAGTGACGCGGACGTCGTCGAGTACTCCCTGCAGCCGTTCCATGAGCTCGTCGGTTGCTGCCTCGTCAGCCATCCTGCCTATTTCGACGGCGAGCCAGATCTCGGCGGCCCCGCTCCCCTTTGGCCCCGCCGGATCAGGCCCTTCCGGACCAGGCCGCTCCCGATCGGGGCCCGCTGCTGGCTCGGGCTCACCGCTCAGGCCTTCCCTGGCGGGGCCGGGCCGGACCTCCAGCAGCTGGTGGGACACAGGATCGCGCAGCACGTGGAAAATCGGATGGACGAGCAGCCCGATCGAGGCGTCCTCGCGCGTGAGTTCTGCCGTCACGGAGTGAACCAGGTATGGCAGGTCCTCCATGACCACGGCCACGACGCTCGCATCCAGCTCGTGCAGGACGCCCACAGCCGCTTGCCCGGGCTGCCGGCGGGATCCCACCTCCAGATGGTGCATCGCCCTGGCCCGGAGGGTTTCGGCGCTGTAGTTCTGGAGGTCCTCCGCGGCTACGTGCGCATAGTAGCCGGCAAGGAAATGCCGGTCGGGCTCTAGGGCATTCGCCGCCGCGGACTGCGAGGGCCCCGATCTGCGTGCCATGCCAATGCGCCTCCACAGCGCGGTCGTGCTGCCGCCAAAAGCGGCCGTTCCTCCTGCCCGCACCTCTTTTCATCATGGCCGCAGCCGCGAGGCACGTCCAGTGCTGCCGGTCAACCGCGAGGCTACTTGGTGGAGCGCCCCATCGGGTCCTCGGCAGTGGGGTCCGTCAGGGCCAGGCCGCCCACGGGGCTGGCATCCCAGTGGATCAGGTTCCAGCCGGCGTCGGGATCGCCATCGAGTGCCACGATGCCAGTATTGGCGAGGACGTGCCGGGCGGCGAACTCCATGTCGATGTTGTCGGCCCGGTGCCCTGCCCAGACGCGGATCGCCGCCCCGTGGCTGACGACGGCGACAGCGGCGGAGTCCGGAGCGCCGGCGGCTTCGGCCGCCACCTTGGCGATGGCGGCGTCGTAGCGTTCGAAGAACTCATGTCCGTTGGGGCCGGCAGGCATCCGCCGGTCGAAATCACCGTCCGTCCAGGCGAAGACGGTGCTCATGTACCGGCGGTGGGACTCGTGGTCCGTCAGCTTTTCCAGGGCGCCGGCCTCGATTTCGTGGATGCCGTCCAGGATCTGGACGTCCAGCCCGAGCTCACGGCTTAGCGGCCGGGCAGTGATCTGGGTGCGGACCAGCGTAGAGGCGTACAGCGCACCGATCGGCTCGTTCACCAGCGCCCGCGGCAGAGCCTCGGCCTGGCGCTCGCCCAGCTCGGTCAGGCCGGGGCCGGGGTGGGCCGTGTCCAGCTGGCCCAGCACGTTTCCGGGAGTCTCGCCGTGGCGGATGAGCAGGAGCTTCATGGTTCGTGTGTCCTTGTCATCGTCGGGAAAGTAGGCGGTCCCGGCGCTTTCCCGAAAAGCGGCCGGAAACGGAAGGGATGCCGGGCAGCGAAGCCCGGCACCGCCGTCGTACTTATTTCAGGTGGTCCACCAGCTGGTCGGCGATGCCGATGTACCTGTCCGGAGTCAATGCAAGCAGCCGCGCTTCGGCGTCGGGGGAAAGGCCCAGGCTCTGGACGAATTCCTGCATCCGGGCTGCGTCTACGCGCTGCCCGCGGGTGAGGTCCTTGAGCCGCTCGTACGGGTTTTCCATGCCTTTGACGCCGGCGATCGCCTCGGCCCGCATGACCATCTGGATGGCCTCGCCCAGGACTTCCCAGTTGGTGTCCAAGTCACCGGCGAGCACGTCTTCCGCAACGTCCAGTCGCTCCAGGCCCTTGGCCACGTTGGAGATCGCCAGCAGGGAGTGACCGAATGCCACGCCGATGTTGCGCTGGCTCGAGGAGTCCGTGAGGTCGCGCTGCCAGCGGGAGGTGACCAGTGTGGATCCGAGCACGTCCAGGAGCCCCGAGGAGATCTCCAGGTTGGCCTCGGCATTTTCAAACCGGATCGGGTTGACCTTGTGCGGCATCGTGGAGGAGCCGGTGGCGCCTGCAACCGGGATCTGGGCGAAGTAGCCGATGGAGATGTAGCTCCAGATGTCGGTGCAGACGTTGTGCAGGATCCGGTTGAAACGCGCGACGTCGGCGTACAGCTCGGCCTGCCAGTCGTGACTTTCGATCTGGGTGGTCAGCGGGTTCCAGGTGAGGCCCAGTCCCTCCACGAACGACTTGGAGACCTGCTGCCAATCGGCCCCCGGGACCGAGGCCACGTGGGCAGCGTAAGTGCCGGTGGCACCGTTGATCTTGCCGAGGTACTCGGTCCTGGCAATCCGGTCCAGCTGGCGGGTGAGGCGGTGCGCAATGACGGCAAGTTCCTTGCCCAGCGTGGTGGGCGTGGCCGGCTGGCCGTGCGTGCGGGACAGCATAGGCACGGCGCGGTTGTCCTCGGCCATCTTGCTGATCTGGGCCACGAGGGCGCGCGCGGCCGGCAGCCACACGTCCTCTACAGCACCCTTGACGCCGAGCGCATAGGACAGGTTGTTGATGTCCTCCGAGGTACAGCCGAAGTGCACCATGGCGGTCAAGTTTTCGATGCCGATCGCCGGCAGGCGGCGGCCGATGTAGTACTCAACAGCCTTCACATCGTGAACCGTGACGGCCTCGATTTCGGCCAGTTCAGCCACAGAGGCGGCGTCGAATTCGGTGACGATCGCCCGGAGCTGCTCCTGCTGGTCGGCGGTCAGCGGGCCGGCGCCCGGAAGGACGTTGTTGCTGGTCAGGTGGATGAGCCACTCCACCTCGACGGCGACGCGGTCGCGGTTGAGGGCGGCCTCGGAAAGGTAGTCAACGAGGGGCGCGACGGCGGACTGGTAGCGGCCATCCAGCGGGCCGAGCGCGATCTGTTCCGGTGACGCGGCGAGGGCCAGGCGTCCGGAGGGCGTACGGGTATCAGCTGTGGCGGCAGTTTCAGGCATGCCCTGATTCTTTCATGAACTCCTGCACGCCGCTGAAGCACTGGGTTGCTTGTGACTTCTCCCCCACAGGATCCGCCTTAGGCGGCTGTCCACATAGCCGACGGCCGACATTCCGGAGCGCTGCCATGCTCCGTAGCGTCGGGGGCAGGACACGACGTACGCGGCTGGGATGGCAGCGCCGGCGGGGTAGCGGGCGTGGCCGGACCGGACGCGGGAAACCGGCGGGCGGAAATCCGGACGGGGAAGAAGGGGAAGCGAATGAGCGACAACGTCACCGCAGCGGAGGCCGCGGCCTGTTCGTCACGCAGCTTTGACGTGCAGCTGCTGGCGGGCCGCGTCGAGGCCTGCGCGGACCAGCTGGACGCCGTTCTGGCCAGCCTGTCGCAGCTGCAGCTGATGGATTGGCAGTCGCCTGCCGGCATCGCCTACCGGACGAGCATCGGGCTGCAGGCCGCCGCCCTGGCGAGGGCGAGGGATCGCCTGAACTCGGCGGCGGTGGCCGTCCGCCGGCATGCCCAGAACGTGTCGGTGTCGTCCATGCGGACAGCGGCAGGTGGCTACTGATGGCTGAGGTGACGCCGTCTGGGAGCGGCGGCCCGGTACGGCCCCTAGGGCCGGCGTCGGACGGCCACCTCTCAGTTCGGGGCGGAGTGGGTGGAATTGCGTTCCAGCTGGAGGAGCTGGCCGGCGGCGCGAAGGATCTGGACGGATTCGCCGCGGATCTGGCCTCTGTGGAACTGTCGGTCCAGCGAATCTGGTCGGAGCTGTGCCCGTATGAAAACGATCCGCGGTCAAGCGGCGTCGAAGCACTCACCGCCGTCTGGGAGGGACGCCGCGCGGTGGCGGCGGTGAGGGAGGAGCTCCAGGGCATGGGAAGCTTGGTGCGTGCCTGCCAGCGGGACTATGAAGACGCCGACCAGCGAGGTGTGGCTCATCTTCGCCTCGGCAGCGATTCGCTGAGGCTCTTGCCGCCGCAGCTTCTGGATCTGCTTCTCGGCGGATTCCCTAACCCGTATAGCCCGGATCTCAGCCGGCTGTTCAACAGGGACAGCATGGAGGCGCTCGCCGGCAACTATCCGGTCATCCTCAGCCTGATGGGGGCGAAACCGAAGCTGGTGCTCGAGGCAGTCACCATGGCGGCGGCAACCGGAATGCAGGGGTCCGGTGTCCCCCACGTGGTCCGCATGCTGGCCAACGGCGTGATGCCCCATCTCAAGCCGCGCCGGGTCACCGCAGCCGCGGAGCTAAGCTCCGACATCACCCTTGACACTTCACCGGCGGGACTGCTGGCAAGGGCACGGGCGGTGGATGCCGACGGCCGGGGCAAGATCGAAATCATCAGGACAGCCGGCGCGGGGCGCGAGGCATTCATTGTCATTGTTCCGGGCACCCAGCCGGGAGATGCCGGCGGCCCCAACCCATTAGATGAGGCAGGAATCGCCGAAGGACTGGGGTATTGCTCCCAGTACACGAGCTCCGCCATCCGGGCAGCGCTGCAGCAGGCCGGAGCGGAGGCCGGCGCCCAAGTGGTGGCCGTTGGCTACAGCCAGGGCGGAATCCACGCCATGAACCTGAGCCAGGACAAGGCCTTCCTCGCGGAATACGACCTCAAATACGTGCTCACGGCAGGGTCCCCGGTGGGCGACATAATGCCGGAACCGGGCATCCGCAGCCTGCATCTGGAACACCGGCAGGACTGGGTGCCGGGCAGCGAAGGGGCGCCCAACCCGGATACCCGGGACCGTGTGACCGTCACGCTCGAGGACCGCGTACTCACGCCTCCGGGCGAGGAATCCGGGCTGGGTCCGGGGCACCGGCTTACCCATTATGAAGCCGGTGCCCGCGCGGTAGCCGCGAGCAGCGACCCCTCGCTGATGGCGTCAACAGGCGTGCTCGCCGGCGTGGTGGGCGCCGGGGGAGCCGCCACGGCAACCCGGTTCCAGCTGGTCCGTACGGCCAAGGTGCCGGAGCCCCAGCGCTATCACGTGGATCCGCGCCCGGCCAAGCAGTCGGACATTCGGCCCGCGGGTGGCCGGTAGGATGCTGCCGCTGGCGCCGCTGCATTCGGCAGGATGCTGCCGAGGACGCCGCTACCGGTGGCGGGCGCCCGGGATCCTGTCTGCCACCAGGGAAACGATGGTGATGATGATGGCGGCCAGCACAGCCGTCCAGAAGAAGGAGTCAATCGTGAGATGTACCGGCGTGTAGCTGCTGATCCAGGACGTCAGGTACAGCATGGCCGCATTGATGACGATCGTGAACAGTCCCAGTGTGAGGATGGTGATCGGCAGGGACAGGAAGCTGACGATCGGCCGCACGAAGGCGTTGACTACCCCGAAAATCAGTCCGACAAACAAGTACGCCAAGATAATGCCAGCAGCGTCTGTCCACTGGACACCCGTCTGTGCCACCGCTTCTCCTGCTGCCGGGGTGAAGATGTCCAGTCCGGGCAAAATCCAGCTGGCAATCCACAGGGCCAGTCCATTAATGAGCACCCGCATGATGAAAGAACGCATGCGCCCATGCTGTCATACCGGCCTGTCATGGAGTCCCGCCACAGGCGGGCCGGGCTGATCACCTGCCGCGCCACAGGCCCGGGCCGCGATGCTGGTGTTTCGCCGATCACGACACATCATCAAGCAACGGAAAGAGGGCGATGGCACAAGGCTTCGCCATCACCCTCGTTCCGTTGCTTATGGTGCGGGAAGGCCGGTTTATTGCACGGGGTTGCCCAGTTCGCGGAGGGGTGTCTTGCTGGTTTCACGCGCCCACAGGGCACCGGCGATGGCGAGGACCGAGGATCCCGCGACAATCCAGGCCGCGGGGCCCCAGTTGGCCTTGTCCGCGCCGACGAGGGCGGTGCCCAGCAGGGGGGTGAAGCCTGCGCACAGGATGCCGACCTGCAGGCCGATGGCCATGCCGGAGTAGCGGACCTTGACGTTGAAGAGTTCGGAGAACCAGGCGGGGTAGATGGCGTTGGACATGGCGTAGGTGCCGGCGGTGATCAGGGTGCTCGTGAGGAAGATCATGGGGATGTTGCCGGTGGAGATGACCGAGAAGTATACGAAGATCATGGCTCCGGATCCCAGGACGCCGGTGATGAAGACGGGGCGGCGTCCGAGTTTGTCGGACAGGCGGGCCATGAGGGGTTGGGTTCCGATGGCGAGGATGTTGCCGAGGATGCTGACCCAGAGCATGGTGGAGGCCGGGACGCCGACGGTGACGGCGTAGGCGAGTCCGAAGGACTGCATGAAGGTGTTGGTGACGGTTTCAAAGGACATCAGGGCAACCTGGAAGAACTGTGCCGGGTGGGTTTTGAACATCTTGGCGAAGGGGAGTTTGACGAGTTCGCCGTGGTCGTGTTTTTCCTCGAAGACTTCCGGTTCGTCCAGGGAGCGGCGGACGAGGTAGGCGACGATGAGCACGATGATGGAGAGCCAGAACGGGATGCGCCAGCCCCAGGCCAGACGGTCGGCTTCGCTCATTGCAGCCACGGGGAGGAAGGCCAGGGAGGCCAGGACGATGCCGGCGGAGATGCCGCTCATGGCGAAGCTGGCGAAGAAGCCGCGGCGGCCTTCGGGGGCTTCCTCGGTGGACAGGGCTGATGCGCCGGCTGTCTCTGCGCCGGCGGAGAGTCCCTGCATGAGGCGCAGCAGCACGAGCAGGGCCGGTGCCCAGTAGCCGGCGGTGTTGAAGTCGGGCAGGACGCCGATGAGGAAGGTCGCGGCCCCCATGAAGACCAGGGTCAGCACGAGGGTGTTCTTGCGGCCGATCTTGTCACCCAGGTGCCCGAAGACGACGGCGCCGAACGGCCGCGCGACGTACGCGACGCCGAAGGTGGCGAAGGAAGCCAGCAAGGCAATGGTGGGGTCACCGGACGGGAAGAAGATCTTCGAGAAGATCAGCGACGCTGCCGTGGCGTAGATGAAGAAGTCGTAGTACTCCAGGGCCCCGCCAAGGAACGCGGCCAGGGCTGCCTTCTTGGCGCGCTTGAGCCGCCGTTGCGCCTCGGCGGGCGATGGGGCCTCTGGCCTTGCTGCGATGTTCGTCATGGACTTCCTTCCACGCTGAAGGCGTTGGGTCTTGGAGATTGTGCGCATGCCGCACAACTGTGCGAAATGCGATTTCTTAAGAGCATACTAGGCAGTGAGTCGGATCACAACGCTCGTGCCTGCTAAGGAGTTCTCAACGAAACCAGGCGGCCACTCGTCAACGAAAGGCATCACATGAAAGACCGCGATGAAGCGCCGCGTCTGTTCCTGATCGGTTCTGCTGCCTCCCTAGGCGATGTCCCCCGGGCCGTGGAGTGAGCAGGCCGTGGCCATGATTCCCATTTTGGGACTGGATCAATGGGCTGGATCCCTGATGCGGGAGACCTTGGTGCTTCTGGAGGAGGGGAACTGAATCTGGGGCGGGACCACGGCCGCCGCTTCAGGCCACTGCCCCGATAT
Organism: Arthrobacter sp. ISL-28; assembly: GCF_018613875.1. Taxonomy (GTDB): domain Bacteria; phylum Actinomycetota; class Actinomycetes; order Actinomycetales; family Micrococcaceae; genus Arthrobacter. Next base: position 62,616 of record NZ_JAGGPJ010000018.1, read on the forward strand.
GATCGAAAAGGCTCTGAGACCCGGCACGCCGTACGGGCCAGCCAGCGCATTCGGAGAGGAACGCGAAGTCCATGGAGGAGCAGCCAGCCTACTTTGTGAAGTCGGTTGAGAAGGCGTTTGACGTCCTGCTCGCCTTCACCACCGAACACCCGCAGCTCACCGTCTCGCAGATTGCAGCGCGGACGGACATGACCCGGGCGTCCGCCCGGCGCTTCCTGATGACCCTCGCGGATCTCGGTTATCTTCGGGCTGAGGGCTCCACCTACGAATTGACGGCACGTTCGCTGGACGTCGGCAGGTCCTTCCTGGCCGGCCTGACGCTGCCAAGGGTGGCGGAACCACACCTGAAGGCTCTGGCCGAAAGCCTGAACGAGACAACAGCCTTGTGCATCCTGGAGGGCCCTGACGTGGTCTACGTAGCCTGCGTACCGTCCCCAAGGCTGCTCAGCGTCTCCATTACCGTGGGTACCAGGTTCCCGGCCTGGGCAACCTCCATGGGCCGCGTGCTCCTTGCCGGGCTGCCGGAGCCGGAACTCCAAAAATACCTCCAGGAGGTTCAGTTGCAGCGGTTCACCGGGCGCAAAATCAGCAGCCCCGAACAACTCCGGTCCGAGGTGGAATCAGCACTGTCCAGGGGCTGGTCCATGGTTTCAGAGGAGCTGGAGGACGGCCTGCGCGGTGTGGCAGTCCCCGTCTGGCGGGGCAACGAGATGGTCGCGGCGGCGAACGTCTCCCTGCAGACGCATCGGGCGTCAGCGGAAGCAATCGAAGAGACCGTTGTGCCACGGCTTCAGGAAACTGCGCGCGCGATAGCCCTCGACTTTGGCGGACCCCATGCTGCTGCCCCCTCTCCCAAGCTGAACGCCTAGCGAAGAAGCGGCGGCGGCGCGCACCACGCGAAGACGGTCCAATCTTCGTAACTGGCCGCACAGCGGCAGCCGCATGCCCGCACATTGCGGTAAGGGGGCAGAACCGCGGACGCAGAGGGCGAAGTAGGCTAGTTGGCATGACTTCATCTGAGACCATGGCGGGCGGCGTCAGGCCGAGACCGGTAGTTGACCGGTTGCCCCGCTACGCTGCAGGCAAGCCGCCGGTCGCCGTCGACGGCCTGGCCAGCTACAAGCTGTCGTCCAACGAAAACCCGCTGCCGCCGATTCCGGCGGTGGTCGAAGCCATTGCGGCGCAGACGGACTTTAACCGCTACCCGGACCCGCTCAGCACCAAGCTCCGGACCGCGCTGGCCGACTTCCTTGAGGTGCCGGCCGAGGACATAGTCACCGGGGCGGGCAGCCTCGGGGCCCTCAATCAGTTGCTGGCCGCGTTCGCCGGCCAGAACGACGACGGCAAGGCCGACGAAGTCATCTATGCCTGGCGGTCCTTCGAGGCTTATCCCATCTGCGTCGGCCTGTCGGGTGCCCACAGCGTCCGGATTCCCCTTACTCCGGACGGACGGCACGATCTCGACGCCATGGCCGCAGCAGTGACTGTGCGTACCAAGGTGATCCTGCTGTGCACTCCGAACAACCCCACCGGCCCCGTTGTGACGGCCGAGGAGACCGAGCGGTTCATCAACGGCGTCCCCTCGGATGTCGTGGTGGTCATCGACGAGGCCTACCAGGAGTTCGTCCGGGCGGAAGACGCGGTAGATGGCATCCGGATGTACCGGAAATACCCCAATGTCGTGGTCCTCAGGACCTTCTCGAAGGCCCACGGCCTGGCTGGCCTCCGGGTGGGATACAGCGTGTCCCAGCCTGGGCTCACGCAGTATCTGCGGGTCGCCGCCACGCCGTTTGCAGTCTCCCAGATTGCTGAACAGGCCGCCGTAGTGTCGCTCCAGAATTTCGACCAGGTTGTAGAAAGGGTACAAAGCCTGGTGGATGAGCGGGACCGCGTTACCGCCGGTCTCCGTGACCTGGGTTGGTTTATTCCGGAGGCGGAAGGGAATTTCGTGTGGCTGGATCTCGGGGAGAACAGCGCTGAATTCGCCCAGCTGGCAGGGGAGCGGGCGCTTTCGGTCCGTGCGTTTGGCACTGAGGGCGTGCGGGTCAGCATCGGCGAACCCGAGGCCAATAGCCGCTTCCTTGAGCTCTGTGCGATCTATACAAAACCGCCACGACGTTCCTAGCGCTTAACAAACGCCCGGCCCAACCTACGCCGGATAAAGTAAGGAACAGTAAGCCAGAAATATATGCCGTATCGGGAATGTATTCCTTATGCGGCATATATCCCAGCGAATTTGCAAGCATCCGGATGCGGCAAGCAAGGAGACGGTATGGGCGCAACACATCTGCCCTCCACCGAGTTCGACGGAACAGAGCTGGACGACCAGCTAGAGGCCGAGGCCGAGGCTGCCTTGGGCGAGCCCTCCGCCGAGATGGTCCAACTGCTTGGGCCGGACGGCACGCTCGGAACGGATTCCGTGTTCTCCGAGTACGCCGCCAGGCTGGATGCGGAAAAGCTCCGCGGTTTCTACGCCGACATGGCGGCGATCCGGCGCTTCGACCAGGAAGCCACCGCCCTGCAGCGTCAGGGCCAGCTGGCGCTGTGGGTCCCGCTGACGGGCCAGGAGGCCGCCCAGATCGGCTCCGGACGGGCCAGCCAGCCGCAAGACTACATCTTCCCTACCTACCGCGAGCACGGGGTTGCCCTCACAAGAAACGTGGACCTGGCAGAGCTTCTGCGGCAGTTCCGCGGCATCTCCAACGGTGGCTGGAACCCCAAGGACACCAACTTCCACCTGTACACGCTGGTCCTGGCGGCCCAGACGCCGCACGCCGTGGGCTATGCCATGGGGATCCAGCGCGACCAGCGGCTGGCTGAGGCCAACCGCCTGTCCGACTCCCAGCCAGCCGAGCCCAAGGCCGCCGTCATGGTCTACTTTGGCGACGGCGCCAGCTCCGAGGGCGATGTCCACGAATCCATGGTCTTCGCGTCCTCCTACAAAGCCCCCGTGGTCTTCTTCTGCCAGAACAACCACTGGGCCATCTCCGTGCCTACGGCCGTTCAGACCCGAATCCCGCTGTCCAACCGCGCCAAGGGCTACGGCTTCCCGGGGATCCGCGTGGACGGCAACGACGTCATCGCCGTGCACGCCGTCACTGAATGGGCGCTCGAGCACGCGCGCCAGGGGAACGGTCCGGTGCTGATCGAGGCCTTCACCTACCGCGTGGGCGCCCATACCACCGCGGACGATCCCACGAAGTACCGGGAGTCCTCCGAGGAAGCGCTGTGGAGGGCGAAGGACCCCTTGGAGCGGCTGGAGAAGTACCTCCGCTCCGAGGACATGGCCGATGACGCCTTCTTTGAGAAGGTGGCCGCTGACGGCGATGAACTTGCGGCGTACATCCGCAAGTCAACCTATGATTCGGACACCCCGGACATCCGGGCGGCCTTCGCCAATACGTATGTGGAGGCACATCCCCTCGTGGCCGAGGAACTGGCCTGGTTCGAGGAGTACGCTGCGGGATTTGCCGGCGAGGACACCGCGGAAGGGGCTGGCCACTGATGACCACCATGACCATTGCCAAGGCCATCAACGAGGGCCTGCGCGCCACGCTCACAAACAACCCCAAGACACTGCTGATGGGCGAGGACATCGGACCGCTCGGAGGCGTCTACCGCGTGACCGACGGCCTGATCGGTGAGTTCGGTGCCGACCGCGTGGTGGATACTCCGCTCGCTGAATCCGGAATCATCGGCACGGCGATCGGCCTGGCGCTCCGCGGCTACCTGCCGGTGTGTGAAATCCAGTTCGACGGCTTTGTGTTCCCCGGCTTCAACCAGATCACCACCCAGCTCGCAAAGATGCACTCGCGCAGCAACGGGAACCTGACTGTCCCTGTCGTCATCCGCATCCCCTATGGCGGCGGCATCGGATCGATCGAACACCACTCGGAATCTCCTGAGGCGCTGTTCGCGCACACCGCGGGCATCCGCATCATCACCCCGTCCAACCCGCACGACGCCTACTGGATGATCCAGCAGGCCGTCGACTGCCAGGACCCCGTGATCGTCTTCGAGCCCAAGCGCCGTTACTGGCTCAAGGGTGAGGTGGACACCGAGACGGCAGGCCTCGCCCAGGATCCCTTCAAGGCCCACGTTGTCAGGGAAGGCACCGACGCCACGGTGGTGGTCTACGGTCCGCTGGTTCCCGTGGCTCTCGCAGCGGCCAACGCCGCCGCAGAGGACGGGCGCAGCATCGAGGTCATCGACCTCCGCTCCATCTCGCCGATCGATTTCGACACCATTGAAGCCTCGGTGAAGAAGACCGGCCGGCTGATCGTGTCCCATGAAGCCCCCACCTTTGGCGGGATCGGCGGCGAAATCGCGGCCAGGATCGGTGAACGTGCCTTCCACTCGCTCGAGGCGCCAGTCATCCGCGTGGGCGGCTTCCACATGCCCTACCCGGTGGCCAAGGTCGAAGAGGACTACCTCCCGGACATCGACCGCATCCTTGAGGCGCTGGACCGTGCCTTCGGCTACTGACCCCTCCGCTTACTGACGTTTCCGCCTGCAGTCGCCTCCGGGCACCGGCCGGCCAGCCTGAGCTTTTGAAACCCGAGGAACCCATGACTCTTAACAAGTTCAACCTCCCCGACGTGGGCGAGGGCCTGACCGAGGCCGAGATTGTCTCCTGGAAGGTCAAGCCGGGGGACACGGTGGCCATCAACGATGTCCTCTGCGAAATCGAGACGGCCAAGTCCCTCGTGGAACTGCCGTCCCCGTTCGCCGGCACCGTCACGGAACTGCTTGTTCCCGAAGGCGTGACGATCGACGTCGGGACGGCCATCATCAGCGTTTCCGACGACGTTTCCGGTGACCCCACTCCGGCCGACGTCCCGCTGCCCCCCTTGCAGGAGGCCGAGCCCGAGCCGCTCATGTATGGGAAGCTGCACCAGCACCCCCACGAAGCGGCTTCCCACAGCGGTGCTGCCGCAGGCGGTCCGGCGGGCGGCCCGCTGGTGGGCTCCGGCCCGAAGGCCGACGCCGTTAAGCCGCGCCCGCGGAAGGCGTCCGCCAGGCCCGTGGTCCAGGCTGTTGAGACCGGAGGTCCCGCTCCGCTGGCCGAGCCTGGGATTTCGACAGGCTCAATCAGCGGTACGGCTCCGCTGGCCGAGCCCGGGATTTCGACAGGCTCAATCAGCGGTCAGGAGAAGCCCACCCTTGGTGGCGCCATCACCGGGCTGATGAGCAAGGTCCTGGCGAAGCCGCCGGTACGGAAGATCGCCCGGGACCTGGGCATTGACCTGGCCGATGTGGTGCCCACCGGCGCCCGCGGCGAGGTGACCCGGGAAGACCTGGTCAGCTACCAGGCCCAGCGGGACGCGGAGCTGGACAAGGCGGACACCTTCTGGGGCAAGTCGGGCCGGCCGCAGGACCAGCGGATCGAGCGGATCCCGGTCAAGGGCGTCCGCAAGGCCACCGCGAAGGCTATGGTGGATTCGGCGTTTTCGGCGCCGCACGTCAGCATCTTTGTGGATGTTGATGCCAGCCGCACCATGGAATTCGTCAAGCGTCTCAAGGCTTCGCGCGATTTCGAGGGGATCAAGGTTTCCCCGCTCCTGATCCTCGCCAAGGCAGTCATCTGGGCTGCAGCCCGCAACCCCAGCGTGAACGCCACCTGGGTGGACGACCCGGCCGGCAGCGATGCCGCGGAAATCCACGTCAAGCACTTCATGAACCTCGGCATTGCCGCGGCCACCCCGCGCGGCCTGATGGTGCCGAACATCAAGAACGCCCAGGACCTTTCCCTCAAGGAGCTGGCCCTGGCGCTGAACGACCTTGCCACCACCGCGCGCGCCGGCAAGACGCAGCCGGCCCAGATGCAGGGCGGCACGTTGACCATCACGAACATCGGGGCCCTGGGCATCGATACGGGCACGCCCATCATCAACCCGGGTGAAGTCGCCATTGTGGCCTTCGGGACGATCAAGCAGAAGCCCTGGGTCCTGGACGGTGAGGTCATCCCGCGTTGGATCACGACGCTCGGCGGGTCCTTCGACCACCGGGTGGTGGACGGTGACCTGTCTGCACGCTTCATGGCCGACGTCGCCGCCATCCTTGAAGAGCCCGCCCTGCTCCTTGACTAGGCTCCCTTAGATGAACGGGCCCGTTGACGGCAAGATGCGGAATCGCCCAGCGCACCCGGATCCTCCCCTCATCGGGATCTGCGCAAAAAATCGGGCCGCCAGGCTGCTTTCCGAGGTGTTCCAGCCACCCGTGGTGGTGACGGTGCTCCTGCTGGTGAGTCCTGCCCTCGAGCCCGGCTTCCCCGGAAACGCCTGGTTCGGCGCTGTCGCGGCGTTTTTTGTGTGCGTGCTGCCGCTGGGGGCCGTCCTGGTGCTGGTGAAGCTCGGAAAGGTCACCGACCACCATGTCAGCAGGCGGGAGCAGCGGGCTCCGGTGCTTGCCATGGCTTTCGGATCGCTCCTCTTGGGGCTGGGAGTGCTGACGGCGATCAATGCCCCGAAGAGCGTCGTCGTGATGGTTCTGGCCATCGTGGGCGGGGTGGTGGTCACCGCCGTCGTCAGCCTTTTCTGGAAGATCAGCGGGCACGCGGGTGCGATTGCGGCGTCGACCGCCATCGCCGTCCTCATGCTGGGTACAGCGTGGAGCCCGCTGCTGCTCCTGATTCCTGCAGTCGCCTGGTGGCGGGTGGTTGTGCGTGCCCACACCCTGGCCCAGGTCGTCGCGGGCGCACTCCTTTGCGGCGGCCTCATCACGTGGCTCTGGTGGATGCTGACGGAGCTAACGGTCCACGCTGGCTGACGGGGACCGCCGCCAGGCGGGGTCAGCTCCCTCGGCGGAAGGGCCGGTCCAGCAAACGCCGGTCAGTAGGCCGGGTAGGTGGACATCAGCTCGGCGAGGGCGGGATCGGCGGCGAGGCCTGCAAGGTTGACCGCGGCCGTGATCATGACTGCGGTCAGCCCAGCAATGCAGCCGGACACGGTGGCCAGGAACTTCCAGTCATCGCGCATCACGCTCCCCACCGTGTCGGGCAGCCGGAGGTCCGGCGAAATGAGGTTCGGGGCGCTGTCCACCGAGCCGTCGTCCAGCAGGGCGACGACCCGGCCCACACTCCGATCCAGCCGCATGGAGCAGATGTGGTTGCCGTGGCGAGCAAGGAGGATGTCGTGGCCGACGAGCTGGCGTCGCTGAAGCGTAAGCATTTTCGGTTCCCTGGCGTAGTGGGTGCTGGACTGTCCGCACCATCGGGGGCACCTTCAATTTTACCGTTGCAACGCCGGCAATCCCCCGAAAACCGGGTGAGACTGCCCACCAGCAGCCGTGACGCGGGTCAACTCGGGCCGAAGCCCGGCCGACCTAGTCGGCGCCGTACGTGTTGGCGATATAGACGTCGCAGGGTGCATTGTGGGCGACGCTGTTGGCCACGCTTCCCAGCACCCGCCCGAGGCCCTGCATGCGCCGGTTTCCCACCACGATCATCCGTGCCTCTAAACGCTCCGCCTCCCTGATGAGGGCGTCGGCCGGCTTGCCCCGCGCCGCCGAATACGTGACCGGGAGGCCGCCGACGGCGAGGCTCGCGGCAACGTCCTTGGCGACCTTTTCAGCTTCTCCGGCATCGGAGACGATCCACTTGTCGCTCCCGCTGCCGAACACCTCGGTCCGGTCAGTCTCGAAGGCCGACACCACGTGCAGCGTCGCGCCCAGCGCTACGGACAGATCCCGGGCTGCCTCCGCAGCCTTGCGGGCGGTTCCGCTGCCATCCACACCCACAACAATGATTCCGCTCATGGTCCCGCTCCTCTTCGTTCGCCACAGCCGGGTGCGCGCTGCCTCTGTGCATCCTGCGTCAGCCCGGCCGGGCCCGTTCTCAGGCTACAGCGCAACCCGGGCCCACAGCAGGTCAGGCTTCCGCCTGTCCTCCGGTGGCTGCATCAATAGCTTCCTGCAGCACGGGCGCGAGCCGCCGCACGCCTTCGTCAATGGCCTCCGGGGGTACGGCGCTGAACGCCAGGCGCAGCTTGTTGGACGGTTCGTCCGAGTGGCTGAAGGCCGCACCGGGAATAAAGACGACGCCGGCATCGATCGCCTTCCGCAGCAGAGGGTAGGTGTCCACGCCTTGCGGAAGGGTCACCCACACGAAGAAGCCGCCCTCGGGCCGTGTCCACGTCAGCCCGTCAGGCATGTGCTTCTCCAGCGCTTCCAACATCGCGTGGCAGCGCTCGGCGTACAACCCGCGGTAGGTCTGAATCTGCCCCTTCCAGTCGTAGTCCCGCAGATACGCCGAAACCAGCATCTGGTTCAGCGTGGGCGGGCACAGCGTCACGGCTTCGGCGGCCAGGTAGTAGCGGCGCTGCAGGTGGGCCGGGACGAGCGCCCAGCCCATGCGCAGCCCAGGGGCGAAGATTTTGGAGAACGACCCCATATAGATGACGTCGTCCGGGTTGGCGGCCCGGAGCGGTTCGAGCGGCTTCCCGTCGAAGCGCAGCAGGCCGTAGGGGTTGTCCTCAAGCACCAGGATGTTGGCCCGACGGCAGATGTCCACCACCTGCTGCCGCCGCTCCTGCGCCAAGGTGATCCCGGAGGGGTTGTTGAAGCTGGGGATGGTGTAGAGGAACTTGATGTTTTTTCCTGCGGTCTGCAGCGCGGCGATCCTGGCCTCGAGAAGGTCAGGCACCAGACCGTCGTCGTCCATGACCACCGCCTCAACCTGCACCTGGTACGCCTCGAACGTATTGAGGGCGCCCACATAGGTGGGATCCTCCACGAGGACGACGTCACCCGGGTTGCAGAAAACCTTGGCGGCCACGTCCTGGGCCGACTGCGAGCCCGCGGTGATCACCACGTTCTCGGGTGCGGCGTCCAGGATGCCCTCCGCGGCCATGACGTCGCAGATCCGGGTGCGCAGCTCTTCCGTGCCCTGGCCCCCGCCGTACTGGAGTGCGGTCAGCCCGTCCTCAGCGATGATCCGCGCGGCGGTCTGGGCCAGTCTGTCCAGCGGGAGGGACTGCAGGTACGGGCTTCCGCCCGCAAGCGAGACGAGCCCCGGGCGCATGGAGATGTCGAAGACGTCCCGGACAGCTGACTGTTTGATGTTTGCTGCGCGCTCCGAGAAGAGTCCCTCGTGGCGGTGGGCTGAGGTTGCAGCCCTCTCGATCGCGTCAATGGCTTCGGCGGGCAGGACGGCTGCGGCGGCGTCAAGTGTCTCGTGGGTCACAGTCCCTAGGATACATCCAACTGTTGCCAGTGGAACAACACTTGTTGCCTTCACGCTCGCTTCGGGCGTCTGTGCTTGCCTGCAGTCCTTTACCTGTGGTGCTTTACCTGAGACCGCCCAGGGCATGGAATAGAGCATGACCACCTCCCAGTCACTTCCAGCCCCAGTTCCCGCCCAGCCCGTGAAGGCAGCTGCCTTCCGCGAACTCCACGCGGAGGGACCGGCCCCCCTGGTGCTGGTGAATGTGTGGGATGCGGCGTCGGCAAAGGTGGTGGAGGAGGCCGGAGCCCACGCCCTTGCCACGTCAAGCTCGGCCATCTCATGGAGCCTGGGCTTTCCGGACGGCAACCAGCTGCCTCAGGCCCTCGCCATGGGGGCACTCAGCCGGATCGTAGCGGCAACGGACCTGCCGGTGACGGCAGACATCGAAACCGGGTACGCGGGCTCGGACGGCGCCTTCGACGATGCGATGCTGCGGCAGACCATCGTGGCCGTGCTGGCGTCGGGGGCCATTGGCGTGAATATCGAGGACTCCGACGGGGAACCGCTGACGGACGTGGCCGAGCAGGCCAGAAGGATTGGCGTCATCAGGGCCGTCGCTGAGGAAGCAGGGGTGCGGCTCTTCATTAACGCCCGGACGGACACATTCCTTTCGGGGCGCTTTCCGGACTCGGCCTACGACGAAACGCTGCGGCGGGCGCCGGCCTATCTGGCGGCCGGAGCGGACGGGATCTTCGTTCCCGGCGTGACGGACCTGCACATCCTGCACGAGCTCTCGCGCAGGATTCCAGCACCCTTGAACGCCCTGGCAGGCGTCGGCGCGCCCTCCGTCGGGGAACTTCATGACGCCGGTGTGCGGCGGATCAGCATCGGCGGCAACACGGCGAAGGCTGCTTACGCAACGGTATCCCGGGTGGCTGCAGACGTCCTGGGCGACGGCAACTGGTCGGAACTCGCCGGAGCCCGCAGTCATGCCGAAATGGACGCGCTTTTCACCCGGGCCAGGCCGCGCGAGTGACGAGCACCGCCCGCGGCGGCCAGCGCCCCCTCTAGCGCAGGCAGAGCCCGTCGCTATCGCAGGCCCGTCCCCAGCGCGGGCTCAGGACCTAGCGCAGGCTCAGAACGTCGGCCAGCCTGACGCCGTCGACGTAAATCTCCGCCCGGATGGCCCCCACCGCCGTGACGGCGGTGTGGGTGAGCTGCGCTTCAATCCGCGGGATGTCGCAGGCGCCGCCCGGTTGCACCGAGCCCGTGAGGTTGACGACCACCGTGGCGCCATCAAAGTATCCGGAAACGTATTGCAGCGCGGACGCGTCCAGCGCGCTGTACAGTCCCACGGGCGTCGGAGTCCGGCCTTCGGACAGCAGCTGGCTCATGGCAGCCTGGAGCGGCTCGCGGATCGAAGGATCGGCCGTGTGGACGGCAACCAGGCTGTCGTTGCAGCCGAACCGCACACCGGAACTGCCGCCGTCATCCAAAGCCACGTAGTACACCGCTGTTCCGACGGCGCTGCCGACCGGGCCGGCGGCGAACCCACCGCTGGATTCAGCGCCGGATCCGGGCCCCGCACCCGGCGCTGCTTCCGGCGCGGGGGAGGCTGGCGTTCCGGCGGCAGGAAGCTCCCGGACGGCGGGTGCGTTGGCAGGCCGTTCCGAATCTTGTCCGGCCGGCACTTCGGCTTCAGGCGGGGAAGCAGGTGCGTAACCGCGTGGCGGGACGGCCGCAATGCCTGAGCCGGCTCCGGACCCCGATCCCGGTTCTGCGCCGGAGATCCGGCCGGGTTCCGGAACCGGCAGTACGGTCGGCGGGGGTGCTGCCGCCTCGGACGGACTTGGGGCGGGAGCAGGCTGGGGGGCGGGGGCCGCGGCTGGTGCCTGCCCGGCGCCGGGGGAGCCCGGAAGGGGCATGCAGGACCCGAGCCACAACGGAAGCATCAGGCAGAAGGCGGCAAACGCCGTCGTACGTGCCCTGCCACCCTGGCTGGTCTTCATGACTGCACCGCACTTCCTGCTCCGGTACGTCCCGTAACTCAACGTTACGGCGGCGGAAGTCGGGGTGGAACGGGATGCCGGTGACAGTTCGGCTGCAGCTCAGTCACGGAACGGTTGCGCCGGGCTGCACCAGCCAGTGAGGATCCATGCCTGCCGGAAAGGCTACAGCCCCGGCAAAACGTCTCCGGCAAAATGCCTGGGCAGAAAACGCCCCCGGCAGGTCGGCTGCCGGGGGCGTTTGGGGGATGAGGCGTCGAGTCGAGACTAGGCTGCAACCCTGGTCAGCTCGGCAGCTGCGAGGGCGCTGAAGATGCCGTTGATCTGCTCGACAACCTCGGCGTCGTCCTTCGGGTGGGTCTCGGCGAAGCGGACCATGGAGCCGGGGACGGCGAGCTTGACGTCCTCAAGGACGCGGGCACCGGCGATGCCGACGGCTTTGCGGGCCTCGTCCTGTGCCCAGACGCCGCCGAACTGGCCGAAGGCGGTGCCGACGACGGCGGTGGGCTTTCCCGTCAGGGCGCCGGCGCCGTACGGGCGGGACAGCCAATCGATGGCATTCTTCAGGGAAGCGGGCATGGTGCCGTTGTGCTCCGGAGTGACCAGGAGGAGGGCGTCGGCCTCGTTCGCTGCGCTGCGCAGGGCTGCGGCGGCTTCAGGGACCTGGCCCTCGATGTCGATGTCCTCGTTGTAGAACGGGAGGTTGCCCAGGCTCTCGTAGATCACGATGTCGAGATCCTCAGGAGCGTTCAGCTGGATGGCCTCGGCGAGCTTGCGGTTGGTGGAGTCGGCGCGGAGGCTGCCGACCAGGACGAGTACGGTGCTCTTGGACATGTGAACTCCTTGTGTCAGGCCGCGGAACGGTCCGCCGGCTGCTGGTTGTGGAGGCGTTTGGTGCCTTCACTGATACTAAACGGACTACGGTCCGGATGTTATTCCCCGGACTAGAATGTTTCTTGTGAGCCTCATCCCAATCCGCCCAGGATCGGCGTCCGGTGGCGGGCCGCCGGAACGCAGGGACGCCGCCCGGAACCGGGAACTGCTGCTCGCCGCCGCCCGGGAGCTGATCGACGAATGCGGGGCGGACGGGCTCACCATGGACAAACTCGCTGAACGCGCCGGGGTGGGCAAGGGGACCGTCTTCCGCCGCTTTGGCAGCCGTGCGGGGCTCATGATGACCCTGCTCAGTGATGCCGAGGCCGAGTTCCAGGGCAGGTTCATGTTCGGTCCGCCGCCGCTGGGTCCCGGGGCGCCGCCCCTTGACCGGCTGATCGCCTTCGGTGCCGGACGCATCGGCTACGTCCTGGAGTACGGTGACCTCGCCCGGGCCGCAGACCATTCGCTCTACAACCGTTTCGAGGTTCCCGCTGTGGTGCTCTGGCACCGGCACATCGAGTACCTCCTGCGCGCCGCCGGCTTTGACGCGGACCCGTGGCTGATGGCCATGTCACTCAGCGCCACCCTCGACCCGGAGCGGCTGCTCCATGCCGTCCGGGTGCACGGCGTTTCCCCGGAGCGGCTCGAGGAAACGTGGCGCGAACTCGTGACGCGCGTGGTCGGATCCGCGGAGTAGCGTTGCACCATGAGCACCGATTCCTCCTCCTCGCCCCTTTCCGCGGCCTCCCGGCCGGAGCCGAACGACGCACATACCATCCGCACCGCCGTGGTGGGCTACGGGCTCTCCGGCAGCGTCTTCCACGCGCCGCTGATCGCGGCGGACTTCCGATACTCGCTGGACGTCATTGCCACGTCGGACGCCGGGCGCCAGGCGGCCGCCGTCGAGCGTTATCCGGGGGTGAGGACAGTGCCCGACGGCGACGCCGTCCTCGCCCTTGCGGCGGACCTTGACCTTGTGGTGCTGGGAACCCCGCCCGCCACGCATTACCCGCTGGCGAAGGCCGCCCTGGAGGCCGGGCTGGACGTGGTGGTGGACAAGCCGTTCGCGGTGACCAGCGCGCAGGGGCGGGAGCTGATCGGCCTGGCCGAGCGGCTGGGCCGGGTCCTGACCGTGTTCCAGAACCGGCGCTGGGACGGCGACTACCTGACCGTCAAGGGACTGGTGGAGAGCCGCGCGCTCGGCCAGGTGACGCGGTTCGAATCACGCTTCGAGCGGTGGTCTCCCGAAGTGTCGAAGGCGTGGAAGGCGGAGGCCACGGCGGCAGACGGCGGCGGCGTCCTGTTCGATCTCGGCACCCACCTGCTGGATCAGGCCCTCGAACTCTTCGGACCCGGCGAAGTGGTTCACGCGGAGCTCGAGGCCCGGCGGCCCGACGAAAAAGTGGATGATGACTGCTTCCTGGTGGTGCGCCACGAGTCCGGTGTGCTCAGCCACCTTTGGATGAACATGCTCTGCGCCCAGCAGGGTCCGCGCTACCGGCTTCTCGGGTCCGAGGGCGGCTTCACCAAGCACGGTGTGGACCCGCAGGAGCCGTACATCGTGGCCGGCGGAGGTCCGCTGGACGAGGAATACGGTGTGGAGGACCCCGAATGGGCCGGGACGCTGGGCCGCAACGGCCACCTCGACCGCGTGTCCACCGAACGCGGCGCCTATCCGGAGTTCTACCGGATCCTCGCCGACAAGATTTCCGACGGCGGCACCGCCTCGGCGCTGCCCGTCCCGGTTGACCCGGCGGGCCCGGTCGAAGTCCTGAAACTCATCGAAAAGGCGCGGGAGCTCGCTTAAACACCAATCGACTGCTCCGTAACTGCCCTTATGAGGGGTCAAAAGGGCGCTTACGGAGCAATCGATGGTGGGGTGTTGCGCGGTGGGGTGTTACGCGGAGACCAGCTGGTGCCAATCCGCTACCAGGGGCAGGTTGTGGGCCTCGGAGACGGAGTGGTGTGCCACGTGGCCGGCGGCGATGTTCAGCCCGGCGGCAAGGGCGGGGTCCTTCTCGAAGGCGGCCTTGACGCCGAGGTTGGCCAGCGAAATGCCGTAGCGGAGTGTGACGTTGGTCAGCGCATACGTGGAGGTGTTCGGGACGGCGCCGGGCATGTTGGCCACGCAGTAGAAGATCGTGTTGTGGACCTTGTATGTGGGTTCCTGGTGCGTGGTGGGGTGGGTGTCCTCAAAGCAGCCGCCCTGGTCCACGGCGATGTCCACGAGTACGGAGCCGGGCTTCATGCGGGCCACGAGTTCGTTGGTGACGAGCTTGGGAGCCTTGGCGCCGGGGATCAGCACGGAGCCGATGACCAGGTCCGCGTCCACGACTGACTTTTCGATCTCGTACTTGTTGGACGCGACCGTCTTGAGCCGGCCCTGGTACTGGGCGTCGAGTTCGCGCAGGCGGTTGATGTTGATGTCCAGGATGGTGACGTCCGCGCCCAGGCCCAGGGCCATGGCGGCGGCGTTGGTGCCGGCCACGCCGGCGCCCAGGACCACGACCTTGGCGGGACGGACGCCGGGAACGCCGCCCAGGAGAACGCCTTTGCCGCCGGCGGGCGCCATCAGGGAGGTCGCGCCGACCTGGACGGACAGCCGGCCGGCAACCTCGGACATCGGGGCCAGCAGGGGAAGGGTGCGGCCTTCCTGGACGGTCTCGTAGGCGATGGCCGTGACGCCGGAGTTGATGAGCTCGCGGGTCAGTTCCGGCTCCGCAGCGAGGTGGAGGTAGGTGAAGAGGATCAGGCCCTTGCGGAAGCGGTGGTATTCGGCCTTGATGGGTTCCTTGACCTTCATGACCATGTCGGCGCGGGCCCAGACCTCGTCGGCGTCGGCGACGATTTCGGCACCGGCAATGGCGTATTCCTCGTCCGTGATGCCCGAGCCCAGGCCTGCGCCGCGCTCCACGAGGACCGTGTGGCCGTGCGTGCGGAATTCGTGAACACCGGCGGCAGTGATGGCGACGCGGAATTCGTTGTTTTTGATCTCTTTGGGGACACCGATGATCATTTTTTGGGCTCCATGTTCGATGGCTTTTGTGGGCCGGAAGTTGCTGGGGAGTTGTGTTTCCAGAATAGATCCGGCTGTGAGGCAGGTGACAGGAAACGTTCCTGCCGGAGCAATGGAAACCCCGGAATTCCGGGGTTTTTTCGAGAATGATCTCGACGTTTGTCGAGTCTGGAAGCGTCAAGTGTCGCCTGCTGTCCGTTCGCCGGAAACGCCCTCGGGGACGTAGTCTTGCTGCATGCAGCACGACGTGGAACAGCTCGTGGAGCGGGTGGCACAGAAGCTGGGCCGCGGGCTGTCGCTTGAGGACCTGGACGGGCTTCTGCTCGCGTACAGCTCCAATCAGTCGCACGCCGACAGGGTCCGCGTGAACTTCCTCCTCAGCAAACGCGTGCCCGTGGACGTCAAGGCGTGGCAGCTCTCGCACGGGATCGCCACGGCGGTGCGTCCCGTCGTCGTTCCCGCGAACGAGGAGCTGGGCATGCTGGGACGGGTGTGCGTCCCGCTGATGGTCCGCGGTTTCCGCGTGGGGTACCTCTGGGTGCAGCAGGACGTTGAGGAGGAAAGTGCGACGGCGATTCTCACCCAGCTGCCCGACGTCCGGGATGAGCTTGAGCTGCTCTCTGGGCTGCTGCTGGATTCCAACACCGCCGAGTCTGAATTCCGGCGCAGCCGTGAACGTGAATTCCTGGCGGCCTGCGCCGGCGAGGCCAATGCCGTGGCTGCCGTGGCGGGCTGGAAGGAAGTGCAGGACCGCGGACCGTGGCAGCTGGTGACGGTCCTGGATGCCGACGGCTGGTCGGCCGGCCCGGATCCGATCGCCTCCACGCTCATCCACCGGGCCGCCGCACTGCAGGCAACCATCGGCGTGGACGCCGCCCTGTTCAGTGCCGGGGCCGAAACCCACTCCGTGGTGCTCTTCCGGGAATCCACCGGCCGGGCCAACCACGCCCAGGTGCTGGTGCATTACCAGCTCGAACTCGCCAAACGTTCGGGGCGCCCGGTCGAACGCATCATCCTCGGAATCAGCGAGGGCTTCACCCGGACCAAGGAGCTGGCGGAGGCGTACCGCCAGTCCAAGGTGGCTGCCCAGGCTGCGGCGGTGGATGCCCAGCTCGGTGAACTCGTGGATTGCCGGGCCACCGGCGTCTACCAGCTCCTCGCATCAGCCGGCGGCGGCGCCGGCGTCTGGGGCGACGCCGGATCCGTGAACTTCCGCGCGCTGGAGGACCACGACCGCGACGGGGAACTGCTGCCCGTGCTGGAGCTCCTCTATGACAACGACGGCTCCGTTCAGGACGTTGCCGCGAAACTGCACCTGCACCGCAGCAGCATCTACAACCGGCTGGGCCGGATCCGTCAGATCGTGGGGGTGGACCCGCTCAAAGGGATGGCCCGGCTGGAACTGCATGCCGCCCTCAAAGCGCGGCGCTGGGCGGCACGGCCGCGGATCTAGCCCGGAAGGTCAGGCCGCATTGCCTTCGCGGCGCGTGCGCCGTTGACCGGCATGGTGATCCGGCTGGCGCTGTTCGCCGATCTGCTCAGCAGCGGGTTGCTCAGCAGCGGGCTGGTCAACAACGTGGTCTGACGCTGCGGGGTTGGGAATCTGCGGCCGGCCCTGAAGCTGGCTCCGGCGCTTGGAAATCTTGCCTTCGGCCCACATTGAGACCGCAACGTAGGCCACACAACTGGACGTGAAGATGGCCGTGTTGTTCAGGTGCACGATCATTCCGAGTACGGCAGACACGCCCATGGCGGCAATGCCCGCCACAATGTGCAACCCCCGGAATCTCAACACGAGTACAGAGTAACCCCGGCCGCAGGCCCATTTCCCGTGATTCGGGGGATCGTTGCTTGATCCTTATCCCGCCGTCACTGAGGAGCGGCGGCGCGTCATTTTTGCCCGGTGCCCCTCTTGTGCCCGATGTCGCTGTTGTGTCCGGTGCCCCTCTTGTGCCCGATGTCGCTGTTGTGTCCGGTGCCCCTGTCCGCTTCGTCGTCCGGGAGATGGCCGTCCCGTTCTGCGGCGGCCTGTTTCTTCTTCTGCCCTTCGAGCCAGGTCATGATCGCGGCCAGCCGGATCCGGCGGTGCGTTCCGCGGTATTCCACCGGTATTTCGCCCCGGTCCGTCATGTTGCGCAGGTAGGTGTGCGAGATTCCGGCGAGTTCCGCAGCCTGGGAGGTGGTGAGCATCTCCTCCACGCTGCTTACCGTCACGGCTTCGCCGCGGCTGAACCTGGCCAGGAGGTCGACGACGGCGTCCCTCGCCTGGGGCGGCAGGCGGTGGACCGTGCCGTCCACGAACACGGTGATATCAGTGCCGCCTTCGAGCGCGTGCTGGAGTCTCTGCGCATCCTCGGCGGGAAGGGCGCCCGCCACCCTGGGAGCTATCAATGCCATGGCAGAAGCCTAACTGCTGCCATGGTGATGGCCCCGGGCCGCGGCCCTGGCGGGGTATGCTCAGCGGATGAAACTGGGCGACGGGACGGACGTGTCCGCGAACGGCCTGACGGGCCGCCTGTACTTGTCGGCCGCCGCTCCAGGGCAGGAGCGCGGATCCTCTAAGCCCCGGTCCTCTCAGCCCGGCTCCTCCCAGCAAGAGTTCGGCAACGCGGAACGGCCGTCCAAGACGGGCGGGCAGGTCTTCGTGCTGCTCCACGGCATCGGGGTTTCGCACCGTTACCTAGCCCGGCTGCACCTTGAACTGGCCAGCGGCAGGCAGGCGCGCGACGCCGTCGTCTATTCCTTCGATCTGCCGGGGTTCGGCGACACGCCGCGACCCGGCCGCCAGGTGTCGGTAGGTGAATATGCGGCTTTCGTCGCCGCGGTCCTCGCCGACGCCGGTGTCCAGTCCTGCGTGGTGGTGGGCCACTCCATGGGCGTCCAGTTCGCGGTGGAACTCGCCCTTCAGGAGCCGGACCTGGTCAGCCGCGTGGTGCTCATGGGACCGGTCGTGGATCCTGCCCGGAGGAGCGCGGCCTGGCATGCGCTGGCCCTGACGCGCGATGCACTGCTCAGCGAAAGCCCGTCCACCAACCTCGTGGTGTTCGGCGACTACTTCAAGGCCGGGCTCCGCTGGTACCTGACCGAGCTGCCGGTGATGCTGGCATACCCGTTGGAGACGCGGGTGTGCGGCGTTGACCAGCCTGTGCTCGTGCTCCGGGGCAGCAGGGATCCGATCGCGCGCCGTCCCTGGTGCGAGTTCCTCGCCTCCCAGGCGCAGCATGGAACGTTTGTGGATGTGCTGGGACGCGGGCACGTGGTCCAGGACAGCGCCCCGGAGGCCGTGGCCCAGGCCATTGTGCACTGGGCCAGCACGGCGGCCGACGATGTCACGGCCTAAGCGGGATCCGCCCGCGTAGCGGCCGACGCCGGCACCCGGAAGGATCCGGGCACCGGCTTCAACTTAGGGTGAATGGCCTGATGAGCTACAGGCCGAGCTCCTCCAGGACGGGAAGCTTTTCCCGGACCCACGCGCGCGCCTCGGTGGCGCTGGGAGCGGAGAGGGCCAGCTTCGCGAGCTCCTGCGCCTCGGCCAGCGTGACGGTCTTGAGGACCGCGGCTACCGCAGCCAGGGACCGGGCAGTCATGGACAGGGTGGTCACCCCGAGTCCGGTCAGCACGACGGCGAGGGCCGGGTCCGCTGCTGCCTCGCCGCAGACACCCACAGGCTTGTTGTGGCCCTCTACCGCCGCGCCTTCCACCGTCAGCCCCACGAGGCGCAGCACCGCGGGCTGCCAGGGCGTGTTCAGCCCGGCAAGCGGGCCGAGCTGGCGGTCGGCGGCCATGGCGTACTGCGTGAGGTCATTGGTGCCGAGGCTGGCGAAGGCCACTTCACGCAGGATGGTGTCGGCGGTGAGTGCTGCGGATGGCACCTCCACCATGACGCCCGGGGTCTTGATGCCTGCATCGGCGCACATCGCCGCGAAGCGGGCAGCCTCCTCGGCTGTGGAGATCATCGGGGCCATGACCCAGACGTCAGCCTCGGACTGCTTCTCGGCGAGGGCAATGGCCTCCAGCTGGCGGTCGAGGACGCCCGGAGTGGTGAAGTCCGTGCGGTAGCCACGGACGCCGAGGGCGGGATTGGGCTCCGTGGAGTCGGTCAGGAAGGGCAGCGGCTTGTCGGCGCCGGCGTCCAGTGTCCGGAGAACCACCTTCTTGCCCGGGAAGGCGTCGAACACGCCCTTGTAGGCGGCAGCCTGCTCCTCCACGGTGGGCTCGGTGTCGCGCTCCAGGAAGCAGAATTCGGTACGGAACAGTCCAACGCCCTGCGCGCCGAGCTTGGCTGCGGCCTCGGCGTCCTTGGCGCCCCCCACGTTGGCGAGGAGCGGGACCAGATGGCCGTCCGCCGTCGCGCCTGTGCCGCTGAACTCGGCGAGGAGGGAGGCCGTGGCCGCCCATGCCTCTGCTGCGGCATGCAGCGATTCGTCCGGGCTGGCCGTGACGGAGCCTGCGGCGCCGTCCACGTAGACCTCCGTGCCGTCCGGCAGTTCGTCCACGCCCACGGCGGCGACCACGGCCGGCAGGCCGAGCGAGCGGGCGATGATAGCCGTGTGCGACTGGGGGCCGCCGCCGGCCGTGACAAGCGCGAGGACCTTGTTGGGATCCAGGGTGGCAGTGTCCGCAGGCGCCAGGTCTTCGGCCACAAGGATGAACGGCGTCTCCGAGGTGGGAATGCCGGGGGCGGGAACCCCACGGAGCTCCGCCACGATACGGGCGCGGACATCCAGGATGTCGGTGGCGCGCTCTGCCATGTAGCCGCCGAGGTTGTGGAGCATCTCGGAGACCGAGGAGCCGGATTCCCAAATGGCACGCTGGCTGGACATGCCGCGGGCAATGAGCTTCGCGGCGCCCTTGATCAGCATCGTGTCCTTGGCCATGAGTGCTGTGGCTTCCAGGACGGCCTTGCCGTCGCCAGTGGCGTGGTCGGCACGCGCCTTCAGCTCATCGTGGACTGCATTCGCCGCTGCCTTCAGCGCCGCCGTCGCGTCCTCCGGCGAGGTGCCCGGAGGCAGTTGCTCGCCGGCCGGAGGTTCACTGATGGGTTTGGGCATCTGGCGGATGGTGCCGATGATGCGGCCGGGGCTGACGCCAACTCCTGGGAAGTTCTGCACTGAAGGTCCTCGTTCTCTGCCGGTAGCCAGGCCCGCCGGTCTCTACCCGGACTGGTCCGGGCGATCCGGAACAGCTACGTCCGGTGGTTTTTTGCGGTGCCTGAAAAAAGTGTATGTGATGCAGTTCATATAGCGTTGCTATAGGTGCTAGGGTAGCGGTTATGAGTTTCGATGGCCAGCTACCGCCTAAGACGAGGCTGCTGCGTGCGGCAGCCGAGTTGCTGGCCAAATCCGCGGGAGCACCTGTCTCCACCCGCCAGATCACCCAACTGGCCGGGGTGACTGCGCCTACCCTGTACCACCACTTTGGTGACAAGGAAGGCCTGTTTGACGCTGTTGTATCCGCGGGGTTCGAAGAATATGTGGCGGGCGAACGGGACTTCGCCCCGTCCGGACAGCCGCTGGAAGACATCCGGCGGATGTGGGACAACCACGTGCAGTTCGGGCTGAACCAGCCGGAACTGTATCTGGTCATGTTCGGTAACATCCGGCCCGAGAGCCGCCCGTCCATCGTCGCCGATGCCGAGGCACTCATGGAGGAGATGCTGAACAAGGCCGCCGCGGCCGGGCAGCTGAACGTCCAGCCGAGGGAAGCTGCCAGAAGCATTCTGGCAGCCAACGTGGGCGTCACGCTCATGCTGATCGCGGAGCCGGCCACGGACCGGAACCTCGAACTCTCCACAATGACAAGGGACGCCATGATCTTCGCGGTGTCCACCGACCAGGCAAAGGCCGCGTCACCGGATGATTCCGGCAAATCATCGGTGGTGGTGGCGGCCATAGCCCTGAATGCGGCGCTGCAGGCCTCGCACTCGGACCAGCTCTCCAGCTCCGAACTCAAGCTCTTCCTCGAATGGCTCCACCGGATCTCCGGCAGTTCCTCCGGCTAACTCCACGAATCATCGGACCACCCTGCGATGCAGCAGGAATCACGGTTAGGAAATCACATGGCAACAGAGACAGTTGCGAAACCCCGCACCAGCATGCGCGTAGGCGTCCAGAAGTTCGGGACGTTCCTGTCCGGCATGATCATGCCCAACATCGGCGCCTTCATCGCCTGGGGCCTCATTACCGCGCTCTTCATCGAGAAGGGCTGGATCCCGGTCCCGCAGCTTGGCGGCTTCGGCACCAACGCGGAGGGGGTTGCGAACACGGGGCTCGTGGGTCCCATGATCAAATACCTGCTGCCTCTCCTGATTGCCTATACCGGCGGCCGGATGGTCTATGACGTCCGGGGCGGCGTTGTTGGCGCCATCGGCACCATGGGCGTGATCGTCGGTGCCGGCATCCCGATGTTCATTGGCGCCATGATCATGGGCCCCCTCGGCGGCTGGACCATGAAGAAGCTCGACTCAATCTGGCACGGCAAGATCCGGCCCGGCTTTGAGATGCTGGTGAACAATTTCTCCGCCGGCATCTGGGGTGCGCTGCTCGCCATGCTCGGCTTCTACGGCATCTCCCCGTTGGTCACGGCCTTCAGCACGGCCGCGGGCAACGTGGTTCAGTTCCTGGTCAACAACGGACTGCTGCCCTTGACCAGCATCTTCATCGAACCGGCCAAGGTGCTGTTCCTCAACAACGCCATCAACCACGGCGTGCTGACGCCGCTGGGCATCCAGCAGTCGCTGGAGCAGGGCAAGTCCATCCTGTTCCTGCTCGAAGCCAACCCCGGCCCCGGCCTCGGTATCCTGCTCGCCTACATGTTCTTCGGCAAGGGCCTGGCCAAGGCCTCGGCTCCCGGTGCCGCCATTATTCAGTTCCTCGGCGGCATCCACGAGATCTACTTCCCCTACGTGCTGATGAAGCCGGTCCTCATCCTCGCCGCAATCGGCGGCGGCATGACCGGGATCGCGACGCTGGCCCTCACGAACTCCGGCCTCGTGGCGCCGGCGGCCCCGGGATCCATCATCGCGGTGGTCGCCCAGACCGCCCGGGACAGCTACGTCGGCGTGATCCTTTCGGTCCTGCTCGCCGCCACCGTGTCCTTCCTGATCGCGTCGGTAATCCTGAAGGCCAGCAAGACCCCTGTGGGTGAAACCGAGGAGGAAAGCCTCAGCGCCGCCACCTCAAGGATGGAAGAAATGAAGGGCAAGAGGAGCTCGGTCGCCTCCGCGCTGACCGGGGCGGGTGGTGGCGGCGTCGGCGTGATGGCCGGCCCCGTCAAGAACATCGTGTTCGCCTGCGATGCCGGCATGGGTTCCAGTGCCATGGGCGCATCGGTGCTGCGCAACAAGATCAAGGCGGCTGGCTTCCCGGACGTCACGGTAACCAACGCGTCCATCGCAAACCTCAGCGACGCGTACGATGTGGTCATCACGCACCAGGACCTTACCGAGCGCGCCAAGCCAGCCACGGCCAGTGCCTTCCACGTCTCGGTGGACAACTTCATGAACAGCCCGCGGTACGACGAAATCGTGGAACTGGTCAAGAGCAGCAACGCACCGGAAACGGCCGACGGCGGTGCGCCCGCCGCTGCCGCTCCCGCCGCTGCTGCCGCAGGCGCCCACGGGGCGCACGTTGCCGAGACGCCCGCGAAAGCTGCCGTGCCGCCGTCGGACATCCTGGTGGCGGACAGCGTGATCCTCAACGGCACGGCGACAACCCGCGATGCCGCGATCGACGAAGCGGGCCAGCTGCTGCTGGCGCGCGGGGCCGTGGACAACGACTACATCCTCGCCATGCACGAGCGCGAGGAATCCGTCTCCACTTACATGGGCAGCTACCTGGCGATCCCGCACGGCACCAACGCCGCCAAGGACCACATCATGAAGTCGGCTGTCTCCGTGGTCCGCTATCCGGACGGCATCGACTGGAACGGCAAGCAGGTCAAGTTCGTGGTGGGCGTGGCCGGCATCAATAACGAGCACCTCCACATCCTGTCCTCCATCGCGAAGGTCTTCACGAACAAGGCCCAGGTGGCGCAGCTTGAGGCCGCAACATCTGTGGACGAAGTGCTGGAACTCTTCGGAAAGGTCAACGCATAGTGAAGGCAGTACATTTCGGAGCCGGAAATATCGGCCGCGGATTCGTGGGGCTGCTGCTGCACGAGGCCGGGTACGAGGTGGTGTTTGCCGATGTTGCGGAGGACCTCATCGCCCAGCTTGCCGCAGCGGACAGCTACAAGGTCCACGAGGTGGGGGAGAACCCCACCGTGCGCACCGTGGATAACTTCCGCGCGATCAACTCCGGGACCCAGGAGCACGTGCTGATCTCGGAGATCACGACGGCGGACATCGTCACCACCGCCGTGGGGCCGCACATCCTGAAGTTCGTGGCCCCGGCGATCGCCAAGGGGATCGCCGCCCGGAGCGCTGGTTTGGCACCGCTGCAGGTGATGGCCTGCGAGAACGCGATCAATGCCACGGACATCCTGCGTGAGGCGATTGTCTCCTCCTGGGACGACGCCGCCGGGCAGCTGGCGGACGCGGCGGTGTTCGCCAACACCGCCGTGGACCGGATCGTGCCCAACCAGGAACCCGGCCAGGGCCTGGACGTCACGGTGGAGACGTTCTACGAGTGGGTCATTGACCGCACGCCCTTTGGGGGCGCCGCACCCGTCATTCCGGGAGCGACGTTCGTGGACCAGCTCGGCCCGTACATCGAGCGCAAGCTCTTCACGGTGAATACGGGCCACGCCTCCGCCGCGTACTTCGGCTTCGAGGCCGGGCTGGAGAAAATCTCCGATGCCATGGCCGACCAGGACGTGGCGGCGGATGTGCGGGCGGTGCTCGACGAGACCAAGCACCTGCTGGTGGCCAAGCACGGCTTCAGCCACGACGAGCAGGAAGCGTACGTGCAGAAGATCCTCAGCCGTTTCTCCAACCCGCATCTGCCGGACACCGTGCATCGTGTGGGCCGGGCGCCGCTGCGCAAACTCAGCCGGCACGAACGGTTCATCGGTCCGGCCGCTGAACTGGCTGAGCGCGGAATCGTGCCGGAGGCCTTGCTCGGGGCGATTGCCTCCGCGCTGCGCTTCAACGATCCCGCCGACGCCGAAGCGGTGGAGCTCGGGCAGATCCTGGCCGGTATCCCTGCCGAGGAGGCAACGGAACGCATCACCGGCCTCACCGCTGCCCATCCGCTGTTCCCGGCCATCTGCGGCCTCGTGGAGGAGCGTAAAGCGGAAGGCATCACGGCCGCGGTCTAGGAAGAGCAGTCCAGGAAGCGCAGTCTAGAAATCCTCGTCTAGAAAGCGGGTCGGAAACCACTGGCAACGCACGACGCCGGAACTCACCTCGAGTTCCGGCGTCGTGCTTTTAGTGTTCATAAGGCGTGGTGTTCAAGTGGCCGCCCAGTACAAACCCTCCCGCACTTCCTGCCGCTACTTTCCGGACCCTCCCGCACTTCCTGCCGCTACTTTCCGGACCCTCCCGCAGTCGGTGTTCACAAGGGCTTCACTTGGGGCAGTTACTGAGGGAGGGTTGGGGGTTTGGTTGCGTGATGTGAGGGAGGGTTGGTACTCCGCCGCTGGGATCGTGCGCTAGCGGCCAGAGAGGGTTCCGGCGGCTGCCTGCACTGCCTGGCGCATCGGGGTGGTGGGCCGGCCGATGAGCGCGCTGAGGTCGCCGCTGGTCACGAGCAGGTCCCCGCGGGCAATGCCGAGGTCGCTGTCGGCCAGGATGGCGGCATACTGCTCCGGGACCCCGGCGTCCACCAGCACCCGGGCGTAGTCTGCCGACGGCAGGTCCTGGTACTTCACCGGCTGTCCTGTGGCTTCGGTGATCTCCTCGGCGAGCTCACTGAGGGTGAACGGTTCGTCGCCCCCGAGTTCGTAGACCTTCCCGGCCTGGCCGTCCTGGAGCAGCACCACTGCGGCAGCGTGGGCGTAGTCTGCGCGGATGGCGGCACTGATTTTGCCGTTACCGGCGCTGCCGAGCACTGTGCTGTGCTGGAGGTGCACGGGCAGTTGCTCGGTGTAGTTCTCCAGGTACCAGCCGTTGCGGAGCAGGGTGAACGGCACGCCGGAAGCTTGGAGCGCCTCCTCCGTTGCCTGATGTTCTGCTGCAAGTTGCATGCCCGTGCTGTCAGCCTTGGCCACGCTGGTGTAGGCAATCAACGCAACGCGGGCCTCCTTTGCGGCATTGATGGCATTCTGATGCTGCTCAACGCGCTGGCCCACTTCATTTCCTGAAATCAGCAGCACCTTCTCGGCTCCCTTGAACGCTTGGCGCAGGGAGTCGGGGTCGTTGTAGTCGATGGCGCGTACCTGAACGCCGCGCCCCGCGAGATCGGCGATCTTGGTGAGATCCCGGCCGGTAGCCACGATCTGTTCGGCGGGAACGTCGTGGTCGAGAAGTGCTTCGACGACGAGGCGG
Source organism: Arthrobacter sp. ISL-28 (assembly GCF_018613875.1). Taxonomy (GTDB): domain Bacteria; phylum Actinomycetota; class Actinomycetes; order Actinomycetales; family Micrococcaceae; genus Arthrobacter. The sequence goes on from NZ_JAGGPJ010000018.1 coordinate 88,103, forward strand.
CCCAGCTTGCCTGTGGCGCCGGTGATGACGAGAGTCATGATTGTCCTTTCAGAAGTGGAATGACTGTCACCCTCTGCAACCCGGGGAGCAGCCAGTAGCTTCCCAAAAGAGAGTACGCACTTTAAGGTAAGGTACTGGCATGAAAGTAAGTCCCCCAGCCAGTGCGCCTGTCTCACCCTTCCCTGACGGCATTTTCCCGGCCGGCTGCCCCAGCAGGATCGTCCTGGACCACGTCACGAGCAAATGGGGCGTCCTGATCCTGATGGCACTTGCCGAGGGCCCGCAGCGCTGGAGTGAACTGAGAAGGCGCGCCGAAGGCATCAGCGAGAAGATGCTTGCCCAGACACTGAAAACCCTTGAAGGTGATGGCTTCCTACGGCGCGATGCCCAGCCGGTCATTCCTCCCAGGGTCGACTACAGCCTCAGTGACCGCGGCCAGGAGCTCGCCGCGCTGATGTTGCCGTTGGTGGCCTGGATAGCGGGGCACGCAACGGAAATAATCGGCACTGGTTCGGGCAGAGATTCCTGACTCCCACCCGCGCGCCCGATCAGCGGCGGGCGAGGACGGCGCTGAGGAACTCCAAGTGGGCCGGGGTTGGCTTCGTGGTGTTCGGGCCGTATTCGGGGTGCTTGGTGAGGAACTTCTTGATGTAGGGGCAGACCGGGACGATGGTGATGCCGTCCGCTACCGTCTCGTCCAGTGCCTGGGTGGCGAGCCGTGCCGCAAGCCCCTGGCCGCCGTACTCGTCGTCGATGGCCGTGTGATAGAAGATGCGCTGGGCCTCCCCGGCGTTGTACTCCCTGTAGGCGGCCTGCCCAATGACCTTGCCGCCGTTGATCACTTCAAACCGGGACCGCTCCGGGTTGTTCCGGATGATGATGTTGCTCATGGAGTCTCCTGGGATAGTTTCGGGCACTTGCTCAGGACCGGATCATTCCCGGTCAGTACGGTGTGAGGCCCGTCACTCAGTCCCGGGGCCGGAGGCGGGTGGTGGGCAATGCCGGGGCCGGCAGGGGCGCTGGTTGCCCGGGAGGGAAGGTGCCGAAGCGCGGGCTGTCGCCGGTGTTCCATGCGGGACTGCCAGGCGGATTGTCCGCGCCGATCTCGGCCTGCCACTGCTCCCGGTAGGTGACGATTTCCTCGTGGCTCCGGCCGACGAAATTCCACCACATGAGGATTTGCTCGCCCAAGGGTTCCCCGCCGATGAGGAGCGTCCGCACCGGCTCGTCGCCCGCAGTGAGTGTCAGGGACAGACGGCCCACCGGCAGGAAGGCCAGATGGTCCTCGGCCAGCGAGTGCCCGTCCAAGTGCAGGATGCCCGAGTCCAGCAAAATGCCATGTTCAAAAGTCGGATCCGTGGTGAGTTCCAGCGTGGCGCCGGGCTCGAGCAGGATCTCGGCCCCGAGGAGCGGGGTGTGTGTCGTGACCGGGGAAGTGCTTCCGGAGAGGGAGCCCAGGAAGACGCGCAGGGTCCATCCCTCACCTGTGACAGGTTCGGGGCGGTAGTTCTCGAACGTCGGTTCGATGTGGCGGGCCGCCTCCGGCAGGGCCACCCACAGTTGGGCGCCGTGCAGGACATCGGTGTCCGGGGTGGAGAATTCCGAGTGGCTGATGCCTTTGCCGGCGGTCATCAGGTTGATTTCGCCGGGCCGGACCATGGCGTGGAAGCCGGCGGAGTCCCGGTGCTCGACCTCTCCGGTGAAGAGCCAGCTGACCGTCTGCAGGCCGGTGTGGGGGTGCCGGGGAACCTTCATTCCCCCGGAAGCGCGGACATGGTCGGGCCCGTAGTGGTCGAGGAAGCACCATGCGCCGATGAGGCTGCGCTGCCGCTGCGGCAGGGTGCGGCGCACGTCCATGGCACGCGGCCCGCCCAGCGGGACGGCGCGGGGCGCAAGCATCTCGATGTCGGAAGCGGCGCCTTGCGCGGCCTCGCAAAGCATTTCCCGGGGGACGGCTTCGGTGTTGCTCATGTGGACAAGCCTAGACCCGGCAGGACGGCAGAAGGCGCCAACGTTCCAATGGAACGTTGGCGCCTCCGCATGTCCAGGGGGTAAGGGCCGGTTAGACCTTAACGGACCCCTTCGGAACAAACAGGGTTTCGGCCTGTTCCAGTGACATGCCGTTCGTCTCCGGCACCTTGTACATGACGAAGAAGAAGGAGGCTGCCGCGAAGAGCGCGTACATGGCGTACGTCAGCGGCAGTGAACCGGCGGCCATCACGGGGAAGCTCAGGGTGATGACGAAGTTGGCGATCCATTGGGCGGCGGCCGCCAGGCCCAGGGCGCGGGCGCGGATCCGGGACGGGAAGATTTCGCCCAGCAGCACCCACACGAGCGGGCCCCAGGAGGCGCCGAAGCTGACCACGAAGACGTTGGCGGCAACGAGGGCAACAGGGCCCCAGGCGCCGGGAAGGGAGATCTCCGAGCCGCTGCCGGTGGATGAGGCGAAGGCCACGGCCATGGTGGCCAGCGAGGCCGCCATGCCGATCGACCCCACCAGCAGGATGGGCCGGCGGCCGATCCGGTCCACGAGGGCGATGGCCACAAGGGTCACCAGGATGTTGGTGACGGAGGTTGCCACCGATATGGCCAGCGAGTCCTTCTCCTGAAAGCCCACGGCCTTCCACAGCGTGGTGGAGTAGTAGAAGATCACGTTGATGCCCACGAACTGCTGCAGCACGGACAGGATGATGCCGATCCACACTACCGCCTGCAGCCCGAGGACCTTGCCGCGCAGCGAGCCCTTCTTGCCGGCCAGCTGGTCTTCCTCGATGGCCTCGCGGATTTCACGCAGGTGGCGGTCGGTGTCCTCGTTCGGTGCGATGGAGTCGAAGACCTTGCGCGCCAGGTCTTCCTTGCCCTGGAAGACCAGGAAGCGCGGGGACTCGGGAAGGGTGTAGGAGATGGCACCGTAGACCACGGCAGGAAGGGCGGCCGCCAGGAACATCCAGCGCCAGGCTTCAATGCCCAGCCAGAGGGGCTGGTTGGCGCCGCCTGCGGAGGTGGCGAAGAGCGCGTCGGAGAGCAGCGCGGCGAAGATGCCGGTGGTGATGGCGAGCTGCTGGAGCGAGGCCAGGCGTCCGCGGACGTGGCGCGGCGAGATCTCGGAGATATAGGCGGGCGCGATCACCGATGCCAGGCCGATGCCGAGGCCGCCCACGAGCCGCCAAAAGATGAGGTCCCAGACGCTGAACGCGAAGCCGGTGCCGATGGCGCTGACAAGGAACAGCAGCGATCCCAGCTTCATGGCGGGAATCCGGCCGTACCGGTCCGCCACCTTGCCCGCCATGTACGCGCCTGCCGCGCAGCCCAGCAGGGCGACAGCCACGGCGAACCCGGTGACGCCCTCGCTCAGGGCGAATTCGTCTTTCATCGCATCGACGGCGCCGTTGACTACGGACGAGTCGAAGCCGAACAGGAAGCCGCCCACGGCGCCGGCAAGCGCCAGCCAAATGACCCGCTGCGGGATCTTGGCGGTTGGTTGCTCGGTGGCGGTGGACATGGATCTCCCTCGGGTTTGGGGGTGGGTGGATGCGGTGCGGACGTCGTCGGCTGCGGATACCGGCCCAGACTGCCGGCGCACACGCGCCTAACAGTGTGCCATGTCACCGGCTGCTGTTCCACTTCAGGACACAAGACGACGACGGCGGGACATCCCGCCGTCGTCGTCTTGTGTTGGGTGTGGCCGCTAGTGGGCGGCGACTGTCTCTTTTGCTGCCGCCGTCGGGTCCGTGAGCTTCTTGTTGGGCAGGGCGAAGCTGATCAGGAACGCGATGCCGGTGAGCGCCGCGGCCGTGAGCATCACGGCGTCGATGGACTGGGCGAAGCCCTCCGTGATGGGCCGGGTCAGCACCGGGTTGGCCGAGTGGAGCCAGCTGGTGTCGTTCAGGGACTCGTTGGTGGCGCCGTTCCTGAAGAACTCGTACAGCTTCGCGTTCGCTGGATCGGCGGCCACGGCGGGGTCCTGGAGAACTTTGAGGAACGCGGTGTTCTGCATGGCGTCCTTCATGCCGCCAGCGATCCTGTCGGCCGCGAGGCTGAAGAGCATGGAGATGAACACCGCGGTTCCCACGGCGCCGCCCATGGAGCGAAAGAACGCCGCGGACGACGTGCCCACGCCCATGTCCTTCGGCGGGACGGAGACCTGCATGGCCAGGGTGAGCGGCTGCATGCAGAAGCCCAGACCGAGTCCGAAGAACACTGCGATCAGGCCCGGAACCCAGAGGCCGGTGTCCACGCCGAGGGAGAGCCCCATGGCGACGGCGGCCGCGGTCAGGACGGCGGTGCCCAGGACCGGGAAAATCCGGTAGGTGCCCGACGCGGAGATGGTCCGTCCGGCGGTGATGGAACCGGTGAGGATGCCCACGGTGAAGGTGATCATCATCAGGCCCGCCTCGGTGGGCGTGAGGCCCTTCACCAGCTGGAGGTACATGGGCAGCATGGCGATGGCGCCGAACATCCCGATGCCGATGATGAAGTTCAGCAGCGAGGACAGGCCGAAGGTGAGGTTCCGGAAGAGGCGAAGCGGGATGAGGGCGTAGTCGCCGGCGCGCTGCTCGGCCAGCAGGAACGCGATGATGCCGACGACTCCGAGGCCGATACAGAGAAGGGAGGCCGCCGAGGTCCAGCCCCAGGTCCGGCCCTGCTCAGCCACGAGCAGGAGCGGCACGATGGCCAGGGTGATGGCGGCGGCACCCCAGTAGTCGATCTTCTGCTTCACGTGCTTGGCGGGCAGGTGCAGGTAGAGGAAAACGACCGCCAGCGCTGCCAGACCGATCGGGAGGTTGATGAAGAACACCCAGCGCCATCCGTCGAAGCCGAGGATGTGTGAGGAGCCCGCGAAGGCCCCGCCCACCACGGGCCCGAGCACCGAGGAGATGCCGAAGACGGACATGAAGTAGCCCTGGAACTTGGACCGGTCCTTGAGCGAAACGATGTCGCCGATGATCGTGAGCGCCAGGGCCAGCAGGCCGCCGGCGCCCATGCCCTGGATGCCGCGGGCAATGGCCAGCTCGGTCATCGAGTGCACCGAGCCGGCGTACAGGGAGCCGGCCAGGAAGATCATAATCGCGGCCAGGTACAGCGGGCGGCGCCCGAAGATGTCGCTGAGCTTGCCGTACAGCGGGGTGCTCACCGTGGAGGTGATGAGGTAGGCCGTGGTGGCCCAGGCCTGAAGTGAGAGGCCGTCGAGGTCGTTGGCGATGGTGTAGATGGATGTGGACACGATGGTCTGGTCCAGCGACGACAGGAACATGCCGAGCATGAGCCCCACCATGACGGTGATGGTCTGGCGCTTGGTCAGGGCCTCTCCCGGTGCGGGGCCGGCGGTGGTTTTGGACATGGTGGCTCCAAGGGAAATGGGGGGATTGCGATTAATAGTTGCTTTCAGTAACTATCTTACGGGCCGCTTTGTTCCCCGCCTGCAGAAATTTCTGGCTCGGACCGGCATAGGGGGTTAGATCTTGGCGCTCAGGGACGTTCTCAGTGCCGACACCGCACGCATCACCGCCGACTTCTTACCAGCGCACCCTTCACCAGCGCACCTTTCACCGCTCGATGAGGATGCCATCCGGGTCGCACCAGATGGTCGCACCCGTGCGGATGGTCACCCCGTCGATCAGCAGGTCCACGTCGGTCTCCCCGGCGCCGGCCTTCGCGCTCTTGCGCGGATTGCTGCCCAGGGCCTTGACGCCGAGCGGCAGTTCCGCGATCGCCTCACGGTCGCGGATGGCCCCGTTAATTACGACGCCGGCCCAGCCGTTCGCCACGGCGCTCGCCGCGATCATGTCCCCCATGAGTGCTGTGCGGAGCGAGCCGCTGCCGTCCACCACGAGCACGGCGCCGTTGCCCGGGGACGCCAGGGTGGACTTCACGAGCGCGTTGTCCTCAAAGCACCGGATGGTCCGGACAGGACCGCTGAAATGGGAGTGGCCCCCGAGCGACTGAAACTGCAGGGCGATAGAGGCCAGTTCCTCACCCCGTTCGTCGTAGAGATCGGCGGTGTTGACGACCGCGGCAGTCTGGTTAGCCGGGGAATTGCCGGCAGGGGAAGCGGTCATTGGTTCTCCTAAGCGCGTCTGACTGGCTCGGTACGAGCGATCACGGGGTGGTTCAACGCCCAGTAACCGCGTTGAACTTGGCGTCGAATGATTCCGCGTCGCTCTTGGCTCCCACGATAGTCTGAATGCACACGATCAAAAGCGTTCCAGGGGGAGCCTGCCATGAGTCTGTCTGACATTCCCGGTGCAGTTCCCGATCCCGCGTTGGTGGGGGCGCGATCAGCCACGGCGTTCGCCGAACCCACCGTCCGGGTCAGGCCCCTGTGGACCACGGGCGTCGTGCTGGTCAATGTTGGCATCAACGCGGCGTTCTTCGGCCCCATCCAGGTCCTCCTTGGCCAGCAGGCCGAGCATTTCGACCCCGGCCAGAAGGAAGCCATTCTCGCCTTGGTAACCGGTGCCGGTGCGGCGGTATCGCTCGTGGCCAACCCTCTTTTCGGCGCGTTCAGTGACAGAACCACCTCCCGCTTCGGCCGCCGGGTGCCGTGGGTCCTCATTGGGGCACTCCTGGGCGCCGCCGCACTCATAGCTCTGGCCGGGGCACCGAATGTGGCCTTCATGACCCTGCTCTGGTGCCTCGTGCAGGCGGGCTGCAACGGCGCCTACGCCGCCATCACCGCAGCCATTCCCGACCGGGTCCCCGTACCCCAGCGGGCCACCGTGGGAGGCCTCGCCGCCATGGGCCAGACGGTCGGCATCCTCATCGGCGCGGTGATTGCCGCCGTCGTCAGTGGGAACTTCGCGCTGGGCTACCTTGTCTGCGCCGCTGCCCTGGTGGCCGGCGTGGTGATGTACCTGTTCAGGAGCGACGATGCTCCGCTCCCGGCCGAAGCCAGGCCGCAGCTGAACTGGGCTGACTTCCTGCTCGGCTTCATCCGGCCGCTGGGCCACTCCGACTTCGCCTGGGCATGGATCACGCGGCTGCTCGTCAACGTCGGCAACCACATGGTCACGCTGTACCTGCTGTTCTTCCTCGCCGACGCCGTGCACCTGAAGGAAACCGCCGGGCTTGAGCCGGCCTTCGGCGTGCTCGTGCTGACCGGGCTCTACGCCGTGTTCGTCATTATTACCAGCATCATCGGCGGCCGTCTCAGCGACCGCACGGGCAAGCGCAAGCCCCTGGTCATCGCGTCCTCCGCGATCATCGCGCTGGCGTCCCTGATCCTCGCCTTTGCTCCCACCTGGACCGGCGGCATCATCGGCGCCAGCGTCCTGGGCATCGGCTTCGGCGCCTACCTCGCGGTGGACTTCGCCCTCATCACCCAGGTGCTGCCCAGCGCCGGGGACCGGGCGAAGGACCTGGGTGTGATCAACATCGCCAACTCCTTGCCCCAGGTCATCGCCCCGGCACTGGCCTGGCCTTTCGTCACGCTCTGGGGCGGCTACGTCTCGCTCTATGTAGCCGCGGCGGTGATCGGCCTGCTGGGCGCTGTGTTCGTGGTCAAGATCAAGGGCGTTGACTGACTGTAGTGCTGCTGGCCTGCTCCGGAGACTAGAGGGGAGGCGAAAGACCAGTGGCGTATAGTTGACTCCGAATTGCGGGCAGGACCGGGATGGGGCCTCTCCTCGCTGCCGCAGGAATCTCAACCCCCGGACTGATGATGCTTGAATTTAATCCAGATCTTCCGCCCATGGCCGCCCCTCCGTCCCTGCCCCGGCAGCAGGCCCGCTACGCCCGCATCCTCGATGTGGCAGCCGCCTTCGCGCGCAAGGGCCTCCAGTCCGTCACCCTGTCCGAGGTCGCGGCCAAGGCCAACGTCCCACTCGGAACGCTCTACCGCTACTTCCCCTCCAGCACGCACCTAATGCTTGCCCTTTACCGGCACCAGCTGAGTGAACTCAAAGTGGGGAGCTGGCCGGGGGCCGGAACGGTGCGTATCCACGCCCTGTCCGGTGTGGTGATGGAAATCTTCCACATGCGCGTCATGCAACCCGCTGTGGAGCAGTGCCTCAGCAAGGGCGTATATATCGCTGACCGTGACACCACGGCGCTGCTGCGCGAGATCGACGCCCTGTCCGAGCGGGCCGTGACCGCTGCCAGCGGCGACACCGCCATCTCCCGGGTGCTGCTTCTGACGGTCAGTGGTCTAGTCCAGTCGCTCCGCTGTCGACGTTTATCGCTGTTCGAGGCGGAAGAAGACCTCAAGAAGGCATGCTCCCTGCTGGTTCCCAAGCCCCGCACTATGCGGCATACCGCGTAACTGGCCTAGACCACTGACGGTTTTTAAGGCCGATTTCGGTGAACTCGGGCACATGACGATCCGAGAAAACGTTTTCTCTTGTCAAGTTGCGCCGTCCGCGGCAACGGAGGTGCTCCCAGAATGTTTACCATTGCAGGACCGGAGTCGCTAGCAACCCGTACCCGCGGGCTTTATGACGGACCCGCCACCCTTTGGGCCGTCAGAGAAGCGCGCACCTGACCATCTTGAGCCTCCAATGCTTGAGCCATACTGTGCCGTACGCCCACGGCTAGCCCAGGAGACAACGACGTGTCCATTGAAACGATCGTCCCCACCGACAACACCGCCGCCGAAGCTCTGACGGAGCAGGAAATTTTTGCAGCGCACGAGGGCGGCAAGCTCTCGATTTCCAGCACAGTCCCCCTGGTCAACAAGCGCGATCTTTCCATCGCCTACACGCCGGGCGTCGCCGAGGTCAGCCGCGCCATCCACGCTGATCCGAAACTCGCCAAGACGCACACCTGGGCCGAGCGCCTGGTAGTCGTGGTCAGCGACGGAACCGCTGTGCTTGGCCTCGGCAACATCGGTCCCAGCGCCTCCCTTCCGGTCATGGAAGGCAAGTCCGCCCTCTTCAAGGCGTTCGGCGAGCTGGACTCCATTCCGCTGGTCCTGAACACTACGGACGTTGACGAAATCGTGGAAACGCTCGTCCGCCTGCGCCCCAGCTTTGGCGCGGTCAACCTCGAAGATGTCTCGGCCCCGCGCTGCTTCGAGCTGGAAGAAAAGCTTATCGAAGCCCTCGACTGCCCCGTCATGCACGATGACCAGCACGGCACCGCCGTCGTGGTCCTCGCGGCACTGACCGGCGCCGCGAAGGTCACCGGCCGCGAGCTCGAAGGTCTCCGCGTGGTGGTGTCCGGCGCCGGAGCCGCAGGCATCGCCGTCGCTGAAATCCTGCTCACGGCAGGCATCAAGGACGTCGTGCTGCTGGACTCCCGCGGCATCATCAACGCCGAGCGTGCGGACATCGCCGCCGACCCCGCCAGCAAGAAATTCCAGATGGCTCAGCGCAGCAACCCCCGCGGCATCGCCGGCGGCCCCGGTGAAGCCCTGCTCGGCGCGGACGTCTTCATCGGCGTCTCCTCCTCCAAGCTGGACGAAGAGCACCTGAAGCTGATGAACCACAGCTCCATCGTGTTCGCGCTGTCCAACCCGGACCCCGAAGTTCTGCCGGAAGTTGCCGTCAAGTACGCGGCCGTCGTGGCCACGGGCCGCAGCGACTTCCCCAACCAGATCAACAACGTCCTGGCTTTCCCGGGGATCTTCCGCGGCGCGCTCGACGCCGGTGCCCGCCGCATCACCCCGGCCATGAAGCTGGCGGCCGCCCGGGCCATCGCCGGGCTGGCGGAGGAGAACCTGTCCGCAGACTACATCGTGCCCAGCCCTCTGGACCCGCGCGTTGCACCGGCCGTCACTGCAGCCGTGGCCGCAGCGGCTGCCGACGCAGTCTGAGGAAGACCCGCCTCTGACCCGTCGCTGTTCAACTGCCATCGGTCAGCGGCGGCTGAGAACGGCTGACTGAAAGTCCGACGGCGGCGCCTCCCATGCTGGGGAGGCGCCGCCGTCGTTCTCGGTTAAGGCGTCCGTCTCGTACGGGACGCCCGCAAAGGCTGCCAGCCTGCCGGACCTGAGCCTGCCGGACGCTGGCCTGCCCGAGCCTAGACTGGGGGAATGAACGCCCAGACTGTTGTGACCGTCCTCTGCGGCCTGGCCATTCTTGTTGGCGTGGCCGGCACCGTCATTCCCGTGCTGCCTGGCAGCTTCTTGATCGGGCTGAGCCTCCTCGCCTGGGCCATCTGGGGCGGGGAAGGGACCATCGGCTGGGTGGTTTTCAGCATAGGCATGGTGTTCGTGCTGGCTGGCATGGCCGCCAGTGCCGTGCTGGCCGGACGCAAGCTCAGGGAGCACCGGATCCCCAACCGGAGCGTCGTGGCGGGCGTCGTGCTGGGTGTCGTGGGCATGTTCGTCATTCCCGTGGTGGGGCTGTTCGTGGGCTTCGCCGCCGGGCTGCTGCTTAGCGAGGTCCAGCGGACGCACAACTTCCGCACCGCGCTGACTACCAGTTGGGCCGCGCTCAAGGCCACCGGGCTTGGCATCCTCGTGGAATTCGGCCTCGCCTGCCTCGCCGCCAGCACATGGGTGATCGGCGTGTGGGTGGGCGCGGCTTCGGGCTAGATTCGCGGGGCTACTAGCATGGAGGAATGACCGCCGGGCAGATTCCAGGACCGATCTACCGCGACACCCGCGACCTGACTCCATTTGGCCCCGGCCTGGTCCGGACGCCCGTGCGTGAAATCGCCGACGGCGTCGGCGGGATTATCCACGGGGTGCTGGGCGGCAGGGATGCGGCCCTGATCAGCGTGGACGGCAGCGTCCCAAGGCTCAAGCGACTCACCGGCAAGGCAGCAAAGGCAGTATATGACGCAATCTTCACGAGCACCGACCCCAACCGGCTGGTTGCCGTCGGCCGCGAATACCCCGGCTGGGCCGGCCTCTGCTGGGTGATAGCCGGGCTGCTCGCCCACAAACAGGGCGGCTACCTGCGCGCCGTGGAGCTGCTCCAGCGCGGCCTCAGCACCAAGAACGACGACGAAGCGAACCAGTTCGCTGCCAGTTACCTCACGCGGGTGGTCACCCGGGTGGAGGTCGCCGAACGGGTGGAGGTGCCCGTGCTGTTCAGCGAGGAGTCGGTGTTTCTGGCGCTGTCGCAGTCTCTGCGGGAGACGGGCCAGACGGAAGCTGCGCTGGAGGCGCTGGCCATGCTGCCGCCGTCGTTGCCGACCGCCCTGGCACGGTGCGCGCTGGCCTACACCCTCGGACGGGACCAGGAGGTTGTGGTCTGGACGGAGGGGCTGCTCAACGCTGACGACCTCTCCGCTGCCCTGCTGCTGGTCCGGGGGCGCTCGCTCCGCCGCCTCGGGGCCCATGATCATGCGCAGCGGGCGCTGAAGGAGGTCCTGCGGCGGCGGAGAACCAGCATGGCCCTGCGCAATGATGCCCTGACCGACCGCGCCCTGCTGGCGCTGGATAACGGCCGCCGATCCCTGAACCCGCGCGACTGGCTGCGCCGGCGCGCCGAGTTGGAAACCTTCGAGGTCATCCGTAAGGACGTCGCGGAACGCAGGCTCTGGGAGCAGGAGTGGAAGAAGCTGGACGGGGACTGACGCCGCGCCTGCTGGCTGGCGGCCTCTTGTGGGCCGCTGGCCACCGGGGTAGAACGGACAAATGACTGACGCAATCAGGCAGTGGATGGAAAAGTACATCGCCGCGTGGGAAACGAATGAGCCGGAAGACATCCAGGCTCTCTTCACCGAGGACGCCGTCTACGCCACCCGGCCCTACGACCCCGACGCCTGGCGCGGCCGGGAGCAGATCGTGGATCGGTGGATCGCCTCCGCGGATGAGCCCGAAGACTGGAGGTTCGAGTGGTCCGTGCTTGGAACCGACGGTGACCTCGCTTTCGTGCAGGGACGCACTACCTATCTCGATGACCGGCCCAGCTACGAAAATCTCTGGGTGATCCGGCTTGGCCCGGACGGGCGGGCAACGGCGTTCACCGAGTGGTTTATGGAGCGCAAGACCTGAAAGCTGCTTGGCGTGCCCGCGTGCTTGGCGTCCAGGGCTAGGCGTGCCCCCGTGCTAGGCGTGTGCCGCCGCGAGGGGGAGAAGCTGCTCTGCGAGCAGGATGGCGCCGAGGCCTACCATGATGATGCCGCTGGCCAGGGTTACCCGGCGGGCTGCATCGGGCCTGGACTGCAGCAGCTTACGGGACAGTAGCGCCACGCAGGTATAGACGACGGCGGCCAGGAGCACGAACGTCAGGCCCAGCAGTCCCGACTGAACCGGCACGGGCAGCGGCGCCTCCGGGCTGACGAACTGGGGCACCAGGGCTACGTAGAACAGCAGGCCCTTGGGATTGATCCCGCTGGTCCCCATCCCCTGGAGGAAGGTCCGGAACTGGTTCTGCCCGGGATGTCCGACGCCGGCGGCTGGGGTGAAGCTCGCGCCCCGCCAGGACCTGATGGTCGCCGTTCCAAGCCAGAGCAGGTAGCCGGCCCCGGCCACGGTCAGCCACTCCAGCACGCCCGGCATTCCCGCCAGCATCGCCGCCAGCCCGGCGACCATGAGCACGGTGTGAAGGACATAACCGCTGCACAGGCCCGCCACCGCCGGCACGAAGCTCCGGCGGCCCAGCCCCGCGGTAATGGAGTACGCCCAGTCCACGCCAGGGGTGCACGCCAGCGCGATAGCAACGGCCACGAAGGCTAGGAAAAGCTGAACATTCATGGCGGACTCCTCGTCGATGGGCTATGCGAGAAGCCTAGGAGATTTGCCGCCATAAGTGTTCCCTGATTTCGCGCGGCACTCGCAGCTCGGGGTAAGATTTTTGCGTGATCGACAATATTGATAGAAATATTTTGCGCCACCTGAAAGAGGACGGGCGGATGACTGCCACGGCCCTCGCTGCAAAGGTCGGCCTGACCGTGGCGCCGTGCCACCGCCGGCTCCGTGACCTTGAGGCTTCAGGAGTGATCCGCGGGTATAAGGCGGATATTGACCCGGGCGCCGTCGGGCTTGGCTTTGAGGCGATCGTCTTCGTGACTCTGCGGCAGGTGGACCAGTCAACGATGGAAATTTTCGAGAACCGCGTGGCCGGGAACCCTAACATCGTTGAGGCCCAGCGGTTGTTTGGCTCCCCGGACTACCTGCTCAAGGTGATCGCCGCGGACCTGCCGTCGTACCAGCGCTTCTACGACAGCGAGCTGACGGTGCTGCCCGGCGTCGAACGGCTGACCTCAACGCTCGTCATGAAGAACCTGAAGTCCAATGCAGGGCCGCCGCTCTAGCGGACTTAAACTGATCCGGCCGCGGAAGGGATTCTTCCGCGGCCGGATCAGTTGTTCGTGCCCCAGGAACTAGCGGGGATTGAGGGCGACGTTCTGGAAGGCCCCGGTTCCCGTGCCGGTGTACAGCCACAGCTTGCCATCAGCTGTTACCGCTATGACATTGGGGTTCGCTGTTCCGCCGAAGCGGCCTACGCTCGCAAACGATTCCTGGTCGGTCCATCCGGTGGCAAGCTGCCTGCGGGACAGGAAGCCAGACGTTCCGTTGCCGGGGTAGAGCCACAGCTCGCCGGCTTCGGTCCGTGCCATGATGTCGGCCTTTCCGTCACCGTTGAAGTCGTTCGCAGCAATCACCTTGTCAAAGATGCCCCATCCCGATCCGATCTGCTTTCTGTTCTGGAAGCCGCCGGTTCCGTTGCCCGGGTAGAGCCAGAGCTTGCCGTCCGCCGTCATGCCGATGATGTCGTTGCGGCCGTCGCCGGAGAAGTCCCCCGGTGCCAGCATCTGCGTGAAAATGCCCCAGCCGTTGCCAATCGCCTTCCGCGTCTGGAAGTTGCCCTTTCCATCCGTCGGGTACAGCCAGAGCGATCCGTCCGCTGTACGCGCTACGATGTCCGGTCCGCCGGCGCCGTTGAAGTTGCCGGCGGAGAGCACCTGGTCAAAGGTCTGCCAGCCAGCACTCCCGACCTGCCGTGCTGCACGGAACCCGCCGGACCCGTTGCCCGGATAGAGGATCAGGGCGCCCTGAGCCGAGATCGCCAGGATGTCAGGCTTGCCGTCGCCGTCGAAGTCGCCGGCCTCCCAGACCTGGCTGAACGAGCCCCAGCCGTTTCCGATGGCGAGTTTTGAGGCGAAGCCCGTCCCGCTGCCGGGGTAGGACGTCAGTGAGCCGGAGGTGCTGGCCGCCAGGACGTCGGTGGTCCCGTCGGACGTGAAGTCCTGGCCGCCAATCAGGTCCGAGACATTGCTCCACCCAGTGGCAAGGGTCCGTGCTGCCCCGAAGCCGCCGGTTCCATTGCCGGGGTAGAGGTAAACGGTCCCGCCGCTGGTGCGCGCCAGGAGGCCGGACGTGCTGCCGCCGAGTTCGCCGGCAGGGGCAAGGGAGGCGAAGCCCTGCCACTCTGACCCAACCTGCTTGGCCGACAGGAAGCCGCCCGTGCCGTTGCCGGGATAGAGCCACAATGCCCCGTCGCTGCGGACGCCGAACAGATCCGTGTGCCCGTCGCCGTCGAAATCTCCCGCGGGAACAATGCGCTTGAAGATGTACCAGCCGGAGCCGATCTCTGCCCGTGTCAGGAAGCCGCCGGTACCGTTGCCGGGGTAAAGCCACAGCCCGCCGTCGGAGGTGCGGGCGATAAGGTCGGTCAGCCCGTCTCCGTTGAAGTCGCCATTGCCGAAGACGGAGTTGAAGGCGTTCCAGCTGGACCCGATTCTGACCGGGGCCGCGATCTTGTTGCCGGGCTGGCCGGCGTGCAGGAGCAGCGATCCCTCGGATTCCCGCGAGATCATGTCCGCGCGGCCATCGCCGTTGAAGTCACCCGCTGAGAACTGGATCTTTGTCCTCGTGCCTGGATCAGCGTTGATCGTCACGGTGGCGGACGTGGCGGACACGGAATTGACGGTGACGCGGGTGCCCGCGTGGGTCACAAAAGTCTGTCCGGCCTGCCAGGCATGGTTGGTTGCGTACGTACCGGTGAACGGCCGCGTCGAGGGCATGAGGATCAGCGAGGACGCAGGGGTGGCGCCGCCGCGCTGGACGATTTTGACGCCCCGGTTTCCTGCATAGTCACTGCTCAGGTAGTTGTCGTAGCCCACAGGCTGGCGCAACTCGAGGTAATAGACCTCCCTGCTCACCGGGTCCGTGAACTTCAGGGCGCGGTTTGGAGCGGTTCCGCCCCAAGGCAGGAGGGTGTAGGTCTTGATGCCCGTGGCCACACCGATGTTCTGCACTTCAGTGCCCTGTCCCAGCCCGCGCGCTTCCCAGGTGGGCGAGCTGATGACCGGCATGGTGAAGTTGGACATGCCCATGAGGTCCGTGCTGTCGCCGTATTCGCGGATGGAGCAGGTCGCATCCTGGAACTGCCCTGTGCTCGTTGTGCCCACATCCGAAACGCCGCTGCCGCACTGCAAAGAGTCAGCATGCATGGCGCCCAGTACGTGTCCGAACTCGTGCGCCATCACCGGGTTAGTGAAGCCGCTGATTTTTGGCATCAGGACCCGGCCGCTGTTGCCGCTGCTGCTGTAGGTGACGCCGAGGGCCCAGCCTCCCAGTCTCTCCGTCGGGATGAAGATCACCAGCGCTTTGTTGGTGCTGTAGGACCACTTCAATTCAGCCGTGATCGTGTTAATCACGTCCCAGTACGGCTCCGTGGACTTGGCCTTGGATACATGGCCAACCTTCGTCAATTCCGGATTCACCGTCATGGAGACGCGGCCGCCCGACATCGCCTTCCAATAGTTGCTGGTGGCGGCTACTGCACGTTTCCCTGCTTCAATGTCGACGATGCTGGTACCCGTGTCGGCAAGCTTGGCGGTGACCAATTTGACTTCGATGGGGGCGCTCGCCAGAGCCTCTGTTTCAAGGGCCAGCCCCTCCGGCGGACCATCCATCGGGACGCCAGGCGCCGATTCATACGAGTGGTGCTCGAAGTCTTCGATGGATTCCACCGTCGGTGCGGCGCCGTCCGCGGCGGGATCCGAGGCGGCGAATGAGGGGTGCGCCGGCAGGGAAACCAGTCCGACGGCGAGGACCAGCAGCCCGGTCGCTGTGGTGATTGAACGGGAGAAAGAGCGCATGGAGTTCCTTATTGAGACCGAACCCTGGCGGAGACCCTGGGATGGAGGTGCATTCGCTGCCGGTGATGACAGCTGCAAGCAAATGCTGAATCAGGCTACAGCCGGCACCGCAGGACAACCGGCAGAATAGCCGCAGTTTTCGCCAATGATTTGCGCAGGAACGGCGTGGCCTACCGGGGTGCCGTCAGCCACCGAGTAATCCGGTGGTCCGATAGGGGATGACTTCGCGCAGGAACATGCTCGTGGACGTCCGGACTATTCCCGGGCACAGCCGGATCTCCTCGGAAACCCGATATAGGTCGTCCGGGCTGGTGGCCACTACACGGATCAGCAGGTCGGTATCACCGGCGGGTGCATGGCACTCCAACACTTCCGGAATTTCCCGGAGGGCAGCGATTGCCTCGTTGAGGTGGCTCTGGTCCAGTTCAGCGCTGACTGCGGCCGCCACTCCCCGGCCAAGCGCGGCGGGAAGCACCCGGCTGCTGTTCGGACGGAGAGCCCCGGATGCCGTCATCCGCTCCAGTCGCGACTGCACCGTGCCCCGCGCCAGGCCAAGGCGCTGCGCGAGCACCATGATGGGCAGCCTCGGATCGTCGTCGAGCGCGGCGAGGATTCGCCGGTCCGTAGCATCAAGCTGCTGCAATCTGATCACTCCCTGTCCATCCGATGCAGCCCGGTTGATCAGATTGATCATCGCCCGGATCGCTCGTTGCGCCTACTGTATTGCTTCTGCTCGAATAGTGGCAACAAGGCAACGGCTACCGCCCGACCCGCCAGGCTACAGGCCCCCCGGCACACCACCCGGTCCCTGAACAAGGCTTCCCGCAAGGACGCCGCCCGCTGATTGACACTTGTTCACGCATCGTCTTTCCGCAGCATTGCCCAGGTTCCGAGCGGATGAGTTCCAAGCCCGCAGCCGGCACGGCAAGAGCCCCTGAGCCACCGAGTCCCGAATTCATCGGGTGCACTGTGGCTGAGGGGCTCTTGTGGTGTTCGGCATAGGCTGGAGGCATGAGCAGCGCCGGCCGTTTCGCCCCCAGCCCGTCCGGTGAATTGCATGTCGGCAACCTGCGGACGGCAATGCTCGCCTGGCTGTTCGCCCGCTCCACCGGCCGGCGGTTCCTGCTTCGGGTCGAGGACCTGGACCGTGCCCGCGCCGGAGCCGAGGCGAAGCAGCTCCGCGATCTGGCGGCAATAGGCGTGAGCTGGGACGGCGCCGTCGTGCGCCAGACCGACCGTGAGCCGCTGTACACGGCGGCGATCGCGTTGCTGGCGTCGTCGGGACTGACCTATGAATGCTTCTGTACGCGCCGGGAGATCCAGGAGGCGCCGTCCGCGCCCCACGCCCCGCAGGGCGCCTATCCGGGGACCTGCCGGAAGCTTTCGACGGCGGAACGTGAGTTCAAGCGGTCAGTGCGCCCGGCCGCCATCCGCCTCCGGTCCTCCGTGACTGAGTGGTCCGTGGAGGATGCCCTTCACGGCACCTTTACAGGCGTGGTGGACGATTTCGTGCTGCGCCGCAACGACGGCGTGACAGCGTACAACCTGGCAGTGGTGGTGGATGATGCCGAGCAGGGCATAGATCAGGTGGTCCGCGGTGACGACCTCCTGCCGTCCACGCCCAGGCAGGCATATCTCGCCTCGCTTCTCAATATTCCCGCACCGGAATATGCCCACGTGCCGCTCGTGCTTAACGCCGACGGCGCGCGGCTCGCAAAGCGGGACGGTGCTGTCACCCTGGCGGACCTCTCCGCCGCCGGGATTCCTCCGGATGCGGTCTGCCGGATCATCCTGGAGTCGCTGAACTTGCCGGCCGCCTCCTTGGCGGGCGCGCTGCCGGAGTTCGATCCCGCTGCCCTCCCGCGCGAACCATGGGTCTGGCAGGGAGAGTAGTTGGTGGCGGTGGGTACGCTGAGGGTATGCCAGAACAAGGATTGCCCGACGCACGATTCCCCGAAGCACGATTCACCGTAGAGACCGCCAAGGTCCTCGCCGAAGTGGCGCACAACCGCCAGAAGGACAAGCTCAAGCGCCCGTACCGCGAGCATGTGATTGCTGTGGGTGATGCCCTCGCCGACTTCGACGACGACATCCGCATCGCCGGCTACCTCCACGACATTGCGGAGGACACGCCCATGACGCGGCAGGCCCTGCTCGATATGGGCGTCTCCGAGCGCGCCGTAGGGATCATCGAGCGAGTGACGAAGCGGCTCCACGATGACCCGGACGACTACCAGGCTGGCATCCGCTTCATCGCCGAGGACCACGACGCCACCCTCGTGAAGATCGCCGACAACGCTCACAACTCGCTCCCGGAGCGCGTACAGGCGCTGGCCGAAAAGTGGCCGGACAAGCCGCCGGTCACCCGGTACGCCAAGGCCCGGCCGGTGCTGTACGCCGCCGTCCCCGAGGATGAAGTGCGGAAGATCCTTCAGCGGATCAACCCGTGGCTGATCGAAGAACTGGACGACATGCTTGATGAAGCGGACCAGACGGACTATGAGACGCTGTCCTATGAGACCGTTCCGGTGGTCGAGCCGATCGCCCCGCAGGCTGAGCCCACTGCGCCCGCCGAGCCCACTGCGCCGGCCGAGCCTGCCGAGACCAGGAAGGACTAAGGCCCTCCGGCTGGTGTCAGTGTCGTAGCAGGGGACTCCGTGCCCGCCACAGCAGACCGATGTACGCCAGGTCGAAGACACTGCAGAGCGCCCCGATGCCAAGGATCAGCGGCGAGTTCCCGTACCAGCCGAACACGATGGTGGGTGCGAGCGTGCCGATCCACTTCGCCACGGCAATCACCAAGGACTGTCCCCTGGGACCGCCGCGGCCCACGAACATGGCGATGAACAGTCCGGACATCAGCAGGTTCTGCAGGAATGCTGCGTATTTCGCGGCGTCGTCCCAGCCGAACTCCACGATGAAAAGCCACTGCACCGCGAAGGCCGTCACGCCGAGCAACACGGCCCACCCGATGAACAGCTTCCGTGTGACCCGCGGCGGAAGTTCAGATCTGCCGAACGTGAAGAACGTGTACATTACTACAGCGTCAGCCAGCGCCCACAGGATGTTGAAGAAGCCCTGCGCGGAAATCCCCGTAACAGCTGACCGCGAGCCATACAGGACCTCCCAGGCGAAGTTCAGCGCCAGGGCCGCAGCTGGCATGGCATAACTCCGGTCCCTGAACCCGATCCGGATGGCCTCCACATACGCCACGGACCAGGCCAGCCCGCTCACAATCGTCAGGAACAGGATCACGGCTTCCTCCTTCCTGTCGCCGTTTCGACGGTTCCCTGCCAATACGACGGAAGCGCACGTCTAGGGTGCAGGGAACCGTCGAAATGGCGGGGGCGCTACACCCGGCCGAGGGCGTCGATGTCCTCGAGGAACTGCTCGTGGACCTCCTGGCTCACCGTGGTGCGCGTCTCGGCGATGGCGTCGAGGTAGTCCTCCGTGGCGGGACCCTTCCGGACCGCAGCGCGAACGGAAACGGCGCCCCCCGAAGCCAGCCCGCCGTCGTCGTACACTGCTTTTTCCAGCGCACGCTGGGAGGCGCTGCGGGCCGCATACTCGATGTCCGCGGGGGAGAAGCCCTCTGTGCGGTCGACGAGGAGCTCAATGTCCACGTCGTCCACCACGGGGGCGGGGATGAAGCGCTGCCACATGGCTTCACGGGCCTGGCGGTCGGGCAGGCCGATGGGGATGACGTAGTCGAAGCGGCCGTGGCGGAGGAAAGCCGTGTCCAGCGCCCGGATGAAGTTGGTGGCGCAGACCAGCAGGCGGCCGGGCTGTTCGCGGAAGGCCGGGATGATTTTGAGCAGCTCGTTCGTGACGCCCTGCAGCGGCGACGGCGGCTCGCCCGAGCGCTGGGACGCGATCTCCTCCACCTCGTCGATGAAGACCACGGCGTGTTCCAGCTCGGAGATCTCCAGGAATGTTTCGCGCAGCGCTCCGGCGAGGCCCTTGGGGTCGGAGGCGAGCCGGGAGGGGAAGACCTCCACGAACGGCCACTCCAGCCGGGACGCGATCGCCTTTGCGAAGGTGGTCTTGCCGGTGCCCGGAGGACCGAACAGCACGACGGCGCGAGGCGGCACCACCCCGTATTCATCGGCGAGGTCGGCCTCGGCAAGGGGGAGCACCAGGCGCCGCTCCAGCAGTTCCTTCTCCCGCCGCATGCCGGCCACGTTCTCCCACAGATCCCGTGCCAGGACCCGCCCGCCGAGCAGGCTGAGCGGCTCCAGCTCCTGGCGCTGGACGGGAATGGTCCGCTCGAAGTAGCGCAGGTTCTTCTTCAGCGCGAAGCCCCGGCTCAGGAACGCCTCCACCCGGGTTTCCGCCTCCGGCATGAGGGCCGACAGCTTGTTCAGCCCGTGCGGCGCCATCCGCTTTTCGACGGCGGCCAGCAGCGAGGTACCGATCCCGCGGCCGCGGTACTCGGGGAGGGTGGCCAGGAAGACGATCCAGCCCTGGTCATGGGCGGCCCGTCCGACGGCGGCGCCCACCACCTGGTCGCCCTGCACGGCCACGACGGCGTGGTCCTTTTCGCACGATGCCAGCACTTCGGAGAGTGCGTAAACGGGTTCCACATTCGTGGCTTTGAGCGACTCCCACAGGTGCAGAATGCCGTCCAGGTCCGCTGAGTGAAAGTCCCTGATCCGCCAGTTGGTCATGAAGTTTCTCCTGTATGGTGCGTCGTTGAGCCAGGACCGAGGTGCTCTGCTGAGCATAAGTGATGGTGCAGCCGCAGGGGTTGCGGTCGCGTTGCATTACGTCAGGCCAATCTCCAGATCTAAGGCGTGGACGTGTCCTGGTCCTTGGACTTGGACCCCCGCTAGAGATGGTGTGTGCGGTGGCTGCCGTCCGAGTGCACCACGAGGACCGGGCAGTCAGCATGCGACACACAGGCTGAACTGACCGATCCCAGGTGCATGCCGAGAAAGCCGCCGTGGCCGCGCCGCCCGACAACCAACAGGGCGGCGCCGGCGCCGGTTTCCACGAGTTTGGACGCTGCGGGGCCGCGGACCAGGTCCTGGCTCAGGCCCTCGGGTGCCTCTGGTCCGAACGCCTTGGTGAGCGCTTCGGCGAGGTTCTTCGCTGCGGCCTCCTCGAAGGCCGCAAAGTCCGGGGGAATGTAGCCGGCATACATCTGCGGGAAGTCCCAGCATGCAACAACGTGGATCCGGGCGTCCAGGGCCGGTGCCAACCGGGCCGCAAGCCGCAGCGCCTGGATCGAAGATTCCGAGCCGTCGACGCCGACGACTACTTTGCCTTCCGTGTCCATCATTCTTCTCCTTTGACATCGGGATCCCTGACCTGGCCCTGCCGGGACATGGGGACACCCGCCGCTGCGGCCTCGCGGAACCGGGCGTCTATCTGCACCACGTCCCGCCCGGCGCGCTGCAACAGGCTGGCTGCGACCCCCGCACGGTATCCGGAAGCGCAGTGCACCCAGATCCTGCCGCCCGGAAGGTCATCGAGGCGCCCCAGCAGTTCGTGCAGCGGCACGTTCACCGCTCCCGCCACGTGGGAGGCGGCAAACTCGTCCGCGCGCCGTACGTCGAGCACGGTCTCCTCGGCCAGCTTGTCATGCACGACGGCGGCCCAGCCGGCCCGCGGGTACGACGCCACGGGGACCCCGGGAGCCAGCGCCGACGGGTCTGTCCCGACCGCAGCGTCCGGCCGGTCGATGCCGATCCTCGAGAGGTCCCGGATGGCATTCTGCAGGTCCTCCCTGCTGCCGACCAGCGTCAGCTTCTCGCCCCACGGAAGGACCCAGCCCAGGTAGGAGCTGAAGCTCGAGCCCGAGCCGTATTCGAAGCTGACGGTTCCCCGCAGGTGGTTGCTGGCGAAGGCCATGCGCCGCCGGAGATCCACGACCCATTCGCCCTTGGCCAGTCGGTCCGTCAGTTCCGCGGGCTCGAGTGATTCCGGCAGAGTCAAATCAGCGGGCTCCGGGCCGGTGAGGTTTATCGGGGCCATGTGTGCGTAGTAAGACGGAAAGGCCGCAAGGTTGGCCATGAGCTCAGCGACGAAGTGTTCGGGATCAGGATCGGTCAGCGCATGGTTGCTGGCGAGCTGCTCGCCGATGGTTGAGGCGCCGGCGCCGGTGGAGGGCCCGGCCGAGCAGAACGAACCGAAACCGTGCGTCGGGAAGAGCCCGGCCTCGGGTAATGCCTCCTCGGCGAGCCGGCGGACCGAGGTGTACTGGTCCCGGGTCAGGCCGTCCGTGGCTGCGGGGCCTAGGAGATCGGTCCGTCCCACCGAGCCGTAGAGCAGGCTCCCGCCCGAGAACACTGCCTGGTCCCCGTCGTCGGACGTGACGATATAGGACAGGTGGGTGTGCGTATGGCCGGGAGTGGCCACGGCCCGGAGGGAGAGCCTGCCGATCTGCACGGTCTCGCCGTCCGCGATCGGCTCCCGTTCAAAGGCCACGGAATCCGCCGCGTTGACCAGGTACTTGGCATCGTGGGCGCGGGCCAGGATCAGACCGCCGGTGAGGTAGTCGTTGTGGACGTGGGTTTCGGCAACGTGGGTAATGCGCACGCCGGCGGTGCGCGCGGCTTCCTCAACGCGGTCAGTGTCCCGCTGGGCATCGATTACAAGTGCCACGCTGCCGTCGTGGACCAGATAGCTTCGGTCCCCGAGCTGCGGGGTCTCAATGACAACAACGTCCATGAGCCGGTCCTTCGACGGTCGGGGCGGCGCCGGCCGATCGCCCGCCGTGCCCCGTGCCTCAATCGTAGGCCGTTCGCCGGAGTCAGCGCGTGAAATCCCGCAGCTTCTGTACCGCTTTGCCCGGCCACATGGAGGCACCGGGCCCGGAATCGCGGACCCGGTGCGTCGTGGACCGGTCGAAAGCGGTGCAGAAATGCCCGGCCTACGATGCCAGACCGACTATTTCAGACCGAGAGGGGAACCGGGTGAACCTCGTCTGCAGGGTGACCGGTGCGCTCGTGGATGCGCCTGACTGCATCGGCCGAAGGAGCCTCGGACAGGCAGTAGACAACCCCAGCGTCGGGATCAGCCCACGCACTCTTAAAATTGACGTTTTCCTCATTCTGAATGGCAAGGTCGGCCTCGTGGGCAGCCTTAAGATCTTCCCTGGTCAGTCCCTTCATATTGTGATGGACATCCATGTATTCCGGCATGGTAACCCTCCCTTATCTGGTTTGATGGGCGGACGATGAGTCCCGGATGCGGCTGAGAATAGACCTGCACTTATCGACCGTCAAGAGGAGTTAACAACGACGGCGGCACGTCGGGTTCCGTGGAAACAGAACCTGACGTACCGCCGTCTGCGCTTAATCGGCGCCTAACCGGATGGGCTAGATACGGTCAGCCGCGCCGGGCGCGGGGAGGTTGGCGACCACCGGGGACATGCCGGTGAAACCGTCGCGGGCTTCGGCGATCTCGTGGATCTGCTTACGGCACGCGTACCAGCCGCCCACCATCAGCCCACAGGCCACCAGCGTCACGAGCAGCGTCAGCGGGGAGTCGATGAAGACCATGACCAGCACGCCCACGAGGAACAGCAGCGAGAGGTAGCCGGTGTAGGGGGCGCCGAACATCCGGAAGGAGGGGCGCTTCAGCCAGCCCTTGTCCGCCCATCGCTTCAGCTGCATCTGGCACAGCACGATGGTGGCCCACGTGACGATGATGCCCACAGAGGCGACGTTCAGCACGATCTCAAAGGCCTGGGAGGGGACGAGGTAGTTCAGCGGGACGCCGAGCAGCGAGACGCCCGCGGTGATGGCAATGCCGCCGTAGGGGACGCCTGCCTTGTTCATGCGCTGGGCGAACTTCGGGGCGGAGCCGGCCACAGACATGGAGCGCAGGATGCGGCCGGTGGAGTAGAGGCCCGCGTTGAGCGAGGACAGCGCTGCGGTGAGGACCACGAGGTTCATGATGACGTCCACGCCCTGGATGCCGATGGAGCCGAAGAACGTCACGAAGGGGCTGACGCCCTTTTCGTAGGAGGTGAAGGGCAGGAGCAGCGCCAGCAGGATGACGGAGCCGACGTAGAAGACGGCGATGCGGAAGACCACGGAGTTGATGGCCTTGGGCATGATCTTCTCGGGGCTCTCGGTCTCGCCTGCGGCGGTGCCCACGAGCTCGATCGAGGCGTAGGCGAACAGGACGCCCTGCATCAGGATGATCATCGGCAGCAGGCCGTTCGGGAAGATGCCGCCGTTGTCGGTGATGAGGCTGAAGCCGACTTCCTGGCCGCCCACCGGGGTGCCGAAGATGACGAAGTAGGTGCCGACCACGAGGAATGCCACTAGCGCGGCGACCTTGATGAGCGCGAACCAGAACTCCATCTCGCCGAAGACCTTGACCGAAACGAGGTTCAGGCACAGCACAACAACCAGGGCGATCAGGGCCCAGGCCCACTGCGGCACATCGGCCATCCAAGGGACGTATTTGCCGAAGAAGTTCATGTAGAGGGCGGCCGCGGTGATGTCCACGATGGTGGTGGTGGCCCAGTTGATCCAGTAGAACCAGCCGGAGATGAAGGCTGCCTTCTCGCCATAGAATTCACGGGCGTAGGACACGAACGAGCCCGACGACGGCCGGTGCAGCACGAGTTCGCCGAGCGCCCGCAGGATGAGGAAGGCGAAGAAGCCGCAGACGGCGTACGCGATGACCAGGGACGGGCCTGCGGCGTTGAGCCGGCCGCCCGCGCCGAGGAATAGGCCGGTGCCGATGGCCCCGCCGATCGCGATCATCTGGATCTGCCGGGGCTTCAGGCTCTTGTGGTAGCCCTTATCTTCGGCGTGGAGAAGCGTTTCGGTGGCATGCGCTTGGGCCGGGACGGTGTGGTCCGTGATGGCCGCCTGGGTCGCGTTGCCCTGCTGGGGGTTGGACATGGGGGATCCTTTGGTTTCCGGTTGGGGACGGGAAGGCGGTTATTTGCTGAGGTTTGCCAGGCGTT
>NZ_JAGGPJ010000001.1:0-47018 GCF_018613875.1 Arthrobacter sp. ISL-28
TGATGGTGGACATGGCACACTTTGCCGGCCTGGTCGCCGCCGGCCTGCACCCCAACCCGGTGCCCTACGCCGACGTCGTCACCACCACCACCCACAAGACCCTGGGCGGACCGCGCGGCGGAGTCATCCTCGCCAAGGAGCAGTACGCCAAGAAGATCAACAGCGCGGTCTTCCCCGGCCAGCAGGGCGGGCCGCTGGAGCACGTCATCGCAGCCAAGGCCGTGGCCTTCAAGCTGGCAGCAACGCCTGAATTCAAGGAACGCCAGGAGCGCGTCCTGCAGGGCGCCAAGCTGCTGGCCGAGCGGTTCCTTCAGCCCGACGTCGGGTCCGCCGGCATCACGGTGGTCAACGGCGGCACGGACGTACACCTGGTCCTCGTGGACCTGCGGAACTCCGAACTGGACGGCCAGCAGGCAGAGGACGCGCTCCACAAGATCGGCATCACGGTGAACCGCAACGCGGTGCCGTTCGACCCCCGCCCGCCGATGGTGTCCTCCGGCCTCCGGATCGGCACGCCCGCCCTCGCAACCCGCGGCTTCGGCGCGGCGGAGTTCGCCCAAGTTGCAGACATCATTGCGACGGCGCTCATCGCCGCGGCGGGCAGCGGCACCCTCGACGACGAGACCGCCGTCGAGCTCCGTGCTCGCGTGGAGGCCCTCGCCGAACAGTTCCCCCTCTACCCGCACCTCGACGGCGGCAGCACCGGCGTCGAGGAACTCGCCAGCCTTGAAGCAGACATGATTGGAGCAGCCCAGTGAGCACCCACCAGCTCCCGGAACACCCGGAGTTCCTGTGGCACAACCCGGAGCCCAAGTCCTCCTATGACGCAGTGATCGTGGGCGGCGGCGGGCACGGCCTGGCCACCGCATACTTCCTGGCCAAGAACCACGGAATGACTAACATCGCCGTCCTGGAGAAGGGCTGGCTGGCCGGCGGCAACATGGCCCGCAACACCACCATCATCCGTTCCAACTATCTGTGGGACGAGAGCGCCGCCATCTACGAGCACGCCCTGAAGCTGTGGGAGGTGCTGCCCGAGGAGCTCGAGTACGACTTCCTCTTCAGCCAGCGCGGCGTGATGAACCTGGCCCATACCCTGGGCGACGTCCGCGAAAGCGTCCGCCGCGTTGGGGCCAACAAGCTCAACGGCGTGGACGCGGAATGGCTGGACCCACAGCAGGTCAAGGAACTCTGCCCCATCCTGAACATCAGCGACAACATCCGCTACCCCGTCATGGGCGCCACCTACCAGCCCCGGGCCGGCATCGCCAAGCACGACCACGTCGCCTGGGCCTTCGCCCGCAAGTGCGACGAAATGGGCGTGGACATTATCCAGAACTGCGAGGTGACCGGCTTCCTGAAGGACGGCAACCGCGTGGTGGGCGTCAAGACCAACCGCGGCACCATCAACACCGAGAAGGTGGGCCTCTGCGCCGCCGGGCACAGCTCGGTCCTGGCGGAGATGGCCGGGTTCCGGCTCCCCATCCAGTCCCACCCCCTCCAGGCACTGGTCTCCGAACTCCACGAGCCGGTCCACCCGACCGTCGTGATGTCCAACCACGTCCACGTGTACGTCTCCCAGGCGCACAAGGGCGAATTGGTGATGGGTGCCGGCGTCGACTCCTACAACGGCTACGGCCAGCGCGGCTCCTTCCACGTGATCGAGCACCAGATGGCGGCCGCCGTCGAACTCTTCCCCATCTTCGCCAGGGCCCACGTGCTCCGGACCTGGGGCGGCATCGTGGACACCACCCTGGATGCCTCACCGATCGTGGGCACCACCCCGGTGGAGAACATGTTCGTCAACTGCGGCTGGGGCACCGGCGGCTTCAAAGGCACCCCCGCGGCCGGCCTGACCTTCGCGCACACCATCGCCACCGGCGCGCCGCACAAGCTCAACAAACCCTTCGCGCTGGAACGCTTCGAAACCGGTGCCCTGATCGACGAACACGGCGCTGCTGCCGTGGCCCACTAGAAAGAGGTAAGGACATGCTCCTGATTCCCTGCCCCAACTGCGGGCCACGTGACGAGACCGAATTCCACTACGGCGGCCAGGCCCACGTGGCGTACCCCGAAAATCCCAACGAGCTCAACGACCGGGAATGGGCCGAGTACCTGTTCTACCGCGAAAACACGAAGGGCACGTTCGCTGAGCGGTGGGTGCACAGCACCGGCTGCCGGCAATGGTTCAACATGGTGCGCGACACGGTCACGTACGACATCCAGGCTGTCTACCAGATGGGCTCGCCCCGGCCTGCGACGGCCGTGCCGGCCGCGGCTGAATCCGGTACTGCCACCACCGCCGCGAACAGCACCATCACGCTCGGCGACGCCGCCTCCAGCACCCCCGCATCCAGCATTAGTGCCCCGGAAGGAGCAACAAAGTGACTTCCCAGAACGCCCGCCTCGCCGCCGGCGGACGCATCGACCGCAGCATCTCCTGGCGTTTCACCGTGGACGGCCAGGAATTTACCGGACACCCCGGCGACACGCTCGCCTCGGCCCTGCTCGCCAACGGCCGGATCGCCGTCGGTAACTCGCTCTACGAGGACCGCCCCCGCGGCATCATGTCCGCCGGAGTGGAGGAAGCCAACGCGCTGGTCAAGGTCGCGGCACGCTTCCCCGGCCACGTAGCCGAGTCCATGCTCCCCGCCACCACGGTCACTCTCGTGGACGGACTGAAGGCGGAGCTGCTCAACGGCCTGGGCCGGCTGGACCCGGAGGAGGACCGCGCCGAATACGACAAGAAGTACGTCCACACCGATGTCCTGGTCATCGGCGGCGGTCCCGCCGGCCTGGCCGCGGCCCGCGAAGCCGTGCGCACCGGCGCCCGCGTGATCCTTATGGACGACCAGCCCGAACTGGGCGGGACGCTCCTGTCCGGATCCACCGCCTCCGGACTGACGGAAACCATCGAGGGCAAGCCCGCCCTGGAGTGGGTGGCGGACATCGAGGCTGAGCTCATCTCCGCGGCCGAATGCACCGTCCTGAACCGCACCACCGCCTTTGGCGCCTACGACGCCAACTACGTCATCGCGGTCCAGAACCGCACCGACCACCTTTCCAGCCCGGCCGCCCCAGGCGTGTCGCGGCAGCGGATTTGGCACATCCGTGCCAACCAGGTGGTGCTGGCACCCGGCGCCCACGAACGCCCGCTGGTCTTCGAGAACAACGACCGCCCAGGCATCATGCTGGCCTCGGCCGTCCGCAGCTACCTCAACCGCTACGCAGTGGCCGCCGGGCAGCGCGTGGTCATCAGCACGACCAACGACAGCGCCTACGCCCTGGCAGCCGACCTGCGGGCATCCGGCGTCAAGGTCGCGGCCGTCGTCGACGCCCGTCCCCGGCTCACGGAAGTGGCCGCTGCCGCCGTCGAAGCCGGCACCCGGGTGCTGATCGGCAGCGCGGTGGCCAACACCGCCGCCGCTGCAGACGGCCGGCTGAGCAGCGTGACCGTCCGCAGCATCAACGACGACGGCGAACTCACCTCCGGCGTCGAAGAGATCGCCTGCGACCTGCTGGCAGTCTCGGGCGGCTGGAGCCCGCTGGTCCACCTCCACTCGCAGCGGCAGGGCAAGCTGCGCTGGGACGAAGACCTGGCGGCCTTCGTGCCGAGCACCGTGGTTCCCAACCAGCAGATTGTCGGCTCCGGCCGCGGCAGCTTCGAAACCGCAGACTGCCTCGCCGAAGGCACCTCTGCCGGAGCCGCAGCCGCCATCGCCGCCGGCTTCTCGTCCCCCATCGAGCCTTCCGCGCTCGTTGAGCCTAAGGCGTCCGCGCCTACCCGCCAACTGTGGCTGGTGCCGGGTCAGTCCGGCACCCCGGATGACTGGCACCACCACTTCGTCGACTTCCAGCGGGACCAGTCCGTGGCTGACGTCCTCCGCTCCACCGGAGCCGGAATGCGGTCCGTGGAGCACATCAAGCGCTACACCTCCATCAGCACCGCGAACGACCAGGGCAAGACCTCCGGCGTCAACGCCATCGGTGTCATTGCCGCAGCGCTTCGCACCGCCGGCGAGGCTTCC
The DNA here is from genome assembly GCF_018613875.1 of Arthrobacter sp. ISL-28. Taxonomy (GTDB): domain Bacteria; phylum Actinomycetota; class Actinomycetes; order Actinomycetales; family Micrococcaceae; genus Arthrobacter. Next base: position 4,029 of record NZ_JAGGPJ010000001.1, read on the forward strand.
CGCGGCATCGGCGACATCGGCACCACCACCTACCGGGCGCCGTTCACACCGGTCGCCTTTGCGGCACTCGCCGGACGCCAGCGCGGCGAGCTGTTCGACCCCGCCCGCGTCACTTCCATCCACCCCTGGCACGTGGCACACGGCGCACTGTTCGAGGACGTGGGGCAGTGGAAGCGGCCCTGGTACTACCCGCAGGACGGGGAGGACATGGATGAAGCGGTGCTCCGCGAGTGCGCCGCAGTCCGGGACTCCGTGGGCTTCATGGACGCCACCACCCTGGGCAAGATCGAAATCCGGGGCAAGGACGCCGGCGAATTCCTGAACCGCATCTACACCAACGCGTTCAAGAAGCTCGCTCCCGGCTCCGCCCGCTACGGCGTCATGTGCCTTCCTGACGGCATGATTTTCGACGACGGCGTGACCCTCCGTCTCGATGAGGACCGCTACTTCATGACCACCACAACCGGCGGCGCCGCCAAGGTGCTGGACTGGCTCGAGGAATGGCTGCAGACCGAATGGCCGGAACTCGATGTGCACTGCACGTCGGTGACCGAACAGTGGAGCACCATCGCCGTCGTCGGGCCAAAGTCCCGTGAGGTGATCGCGAAGGTTGCCCCCGAACTCGCCGCCAACGGCGGCCTGGACGCCGAGGCCTTCCCGTTCATGACCTTCCGCGAAACTACCCTTGCGTCCGGCGTGAAGGCGCGGATTTGCCGGATCTCGTTCTCCGGCGAGCTGGCCTACGAGATCAACGTGCCGTCCTGGTACGGGCTGAACACGTGGGAAGCCGTCGCTGCAGCCGGAGCGGAGTTCGACATCACCCCGTACGGTACGGAGACCATGCACGTGCTGCGTGCAGAGAAGGGCTACCCGATCGTCGGCCAGGACACGGACGGCACGGTCACCCCGCAGGACGCGGGAATGGAATGGATTGTCTCGAAGGCCAAGGACTTCATCGGCAAGCGCTCCTACTCCCGGGTGGACGCCCAGCGCGAGGACCGCAAGCACCTGGTGAGCGTGCTCCCGGTGGACGGCAGCCTCAGGCTGCCGGAAGGCACCCAGCTGGTGGAAAAGGGCATCCCGGTGACCTCGGCCTACGGCCCCGTGCCCATGCAGGGCTTCGTGACCTCCAGCTACCACAGCGCCGCACTGGGCCGGTCCTTCGCGCTGGCCCTGATCAAGAACGGCCGCAATCGGATCGGCGAAACTCTGGTGGCCGCCGCAGGGAACCAGCTCGTCGACGTTGTCGTGGCAGAAACCGTACTTTTTGACCCCGAAGGGACCCGTAAAGATGGCTGAAACAGCAGCACTCGAAAATTCCAAGAAGACCCGGATGGCCCGGCAAAGCCCGGCGTCCCTCCTGCGTGCAGCGTTTGAGTCGGGGTCCATTGCGGGCGTCGTGGAGCTGAACGAATTGGCTTTCCTGACCATGGTCGGCGTCCGGGTGGACCCGAACACTGAGGCGGGAACGCGCATCTCCTCCGTTACTGGCGGACTGCCTGCCCGGTCAGGGGACGTCTACGCCAACGGCGAGACTGCGGTGCTCTGGCTGGGACCCGCCGAATTCCTCGTGGTGGCGCCTTCGGAAGCCCACGAGTCCCTCGGCGGCGACCTGATCCAGGCACTTCGCGCGGCTCTGTCGGACGGCGAAGGCCAGGTAGTGGACCTGTCCGCCAACCGCACCACCTTCGAGCTGACCGGACCGCGGGCCCGGGCCGTGCTGGAGAAGGGCTGCTCGCTGGACCTGCACCCCCGCGTCCTGAAGACCGGCTCGGCACTGTCCACGGAAATCGGCAACATCCCCGCCATCCTGTGGAAGACCGGGGACGAAACGTACCGGATCTTCCCGCGCGCCTCGTTCGCAGATTTCCTGGGCCGGTGGCTCCTGGACGCCATGCGGGAATACGGCTCCCCCGAGGTTCCCTAATGGCACTGAGTGTGCTGGACCTGTTCTCCGTTGGCATCGGGCCGTCGTCATCACACACGGTCGGCCCGATGCGGGCAGCGAAGCTGTTTACCGACGGTCTGAAAGGCGACGGGCTCCTCAGCTCCACCACGCGTGTGCAGGCCGAACTCTTCGGCTCACTCGGTGCCACCGGGCGGGGCCACGGCTCGGACAAGGCCGTGGTCCTGGGGTTCAAGGGCCTGGACCCGGAAACCGTGGACACCCGCACAGCGGATGACCAGGTGGCCGCCGCTGCCCTTGACGCCGAACTGTTGATCGCCGGAGACCACCGGGTGGACTTCAACTGGGACGAGGACGTGGTCCTGCACCGGCGAAAGTCCCTCCCGGCCCACCCCAACGGCATGACTTTCCGGGCACTGGACCACACCGGGGCCGTGCTCCGCGAACGCAGCTACTATTCCATCGGCGGCGGCTTCGTGGTGGACGGCGACGCGGCAGGTGGCGACAGGATCGTGGCGGATAACACGGTGCTCCCGTATCCATTCAGCAGCGCTGACGAACTCCTCGACATCTGCCGGCGGGAAAGAATGTCCATCTCGGACGTCATGCTCGCCAACGAGCTGGTCTGGCGCAGCGAATCGGAGCTACGGGAGAAGCTGCTGGGCCTTTGGGCAGTCATGCGCGAATGCGTGGAGAACGGCTGCAGCGCCGAGGGCATCCTGCCCGGCGGCCTGATGGTCAAGCGGCGCGCGCCGTCGCTGTTCCGGACGCTGACGGAATCCGCCGCCTCAGCCGCTGCTGCCACCGCAGAGGCGGCTGCCACGCAGTCGCTGGTCCAGGCACCGGCAGATCCGCTGCTCGCGATGGAATGGGTGAACCTGTTCGCACTCGCAGTCAACGAGGAAAACGCGGCTGGCGGCCGGATCGTCACCGCCCCCACCAACGGCGCGGCCGGGATCGTCCCGGCGGTGCTGCACTACTACATCAAGTTCGTTCCCGGAGCCAATGACGACGGCGTCGTGCGCTTCCTCCTTACGGCAGCCGCCGTCGGGATTCTTTTCAAGATGAATGCCTCCATCTCTGGCGCTGAAGTCGGCTGCCAGGGCGAAGTGGGCTCTGCCTGCTCCATGGCGGCCGCCGGTCTCTGTGAAGTACTGGGCGGCACCGCCACGCAGGTGGAGAACGCCGCCGAGGTGGGCATTGAACACAACCTTGGCCTGACCTGCGACCCCGTGGGCGGCCTGGTGCAGATTCCCTGCATCGAGCGGAACGCCATCGCCAGCGTGAAGGCCATCAACGCCGCCCGCCTTGCCCTGCACGGGGACGGCAGCCACAAGGTATCCCTCGACAAAGCCATCAAGACGATGCGCGAGACAGGAGCCGACATGAAAACCAAGTACAAGGAAACCTCCCGAGGAGGACTCGCCGTGAATGTGATTGAGTGCTGAGCCATGACCGCCACTAAGCCTGAAACTGTCCCTGTTGCCCCCGCGACCACCGTGGAGCACGTTCTCACACTCGACTGCCGGGAGTCACCCGGCATCGTCCACGCCGTCTCCGGCTTCCTGCTGGAACACGGCTGCGACATCATCGACAACCAGCAGTTCGGCGAACGCTCCGAAGGGCACTTCTTCATGAGGGTGCACTTTGCGTCCGACGGCGATGCCTCCACCGCGGATACCTTGCGTGCCGCCTTTGCCCCCGTGGCCGAACGCTTCGGGATGCGCTGGCGGCTGGAGCCCCACGGCGCCAAGCGCCGCGTCTTGATCATGGTGTCGAAGTTCGGCCACTGCCTCAACGACCTGCTGTTCCGGGCCCGGATCGGCGAACTGCCGGTGGAAATCGTGGCCGTGGTCTCCAACCACACGGACCACCAGACTCTGGTCGATTGGCATGGCATCCCCTTCTACCACGTCCCCGTCACGGCCGCCACGAAGCCGGCCGCCGAGGCACGCCTGCTGGAGCTCGTGGACGAGCTCGACGTCGAACTCGTGGTGCTGGCCCGCTACATGCAGGTCCTCAGCGACGGGCTGGCGCGGAAACTGGACGGCCGGGCCATCAATATCCACCACTCGTTCCTGCCCAGCTTCAAGGGCGCCAAGCCGTACCACCAGGCCTACGCCCGGGGGGTCAAGACCGTGGGGGCCACCGCGCACTACGTCAACGCCGAGCTGGACGAGGGACCGATCATCGCCCAGCAGGTGGTTGAAGTGGACCATACCTATGGGCCTGAGGAGCTGGTGGCAGCCGGCCGCGACACGGAATGCAAGGCCCTCAGCAACGCCGTCCGCTGGCACTGCGAAGGCCGGGTCATTCTGCAGGGCAACAGGACCGTGGTCCTCCGCTAACAGGACGCTCCCTCACGTCCTGCGGTTTAACTCCTGACGCTCCCTCACTTAGTGCTGCTTAACGCCTGACGCTCCCTCACTTCTAGTGCGGGAGCGTCAGGCGTTAAACGGGTCAAAGGTGAGGGAGCGACCGGGCAGGGGGCAGCTTGTGAGGTTATAAGCGGGCTAGCCGAGTGGCAAGATGCAGAGCAACGAGGCGGCTTGTGCCACGCGGATTCTTCATCCCCGGATTCACCGCCGAAAGCTACCCCGACGTCGTCCGCCGCATCGTGGACGCTGGCCACGAGATCGCCCACCACGGCTACCTGCACGAACCCATGCAGGGCATCCACGCCGCCACCGAGGGGCGATACATCGACCGGGGGCTGGAAGCACTGGCCAACGTCGCGGGCCTGCGGCTACCGCGCTCCCTGGTGGGAGCTTAAACTCGCCGGCCCTGTTGGCGGACCGCGGCTTCCTCTACGACTCCAGCCTGCTCGACGGCGATGCACCGTACCGCTTCAGCGTCGCCGACGGCGACTCCCGGGACCTGGTCGAAATCCCCGTTGACTGGGCGCTGGACGACTGGGAGCAGTACGCCTTCTCCCCCAGAGTCACCGGCAGCGGAGTCATCGAAAGCCCGGCGAAAATCCTCGAAATGTGGACGCTGGAAGCAGAGGCGCACCATGCCGCCGGAAGCTGCTTCGTGCTGAGCAATCATCCGTCCATCTCCGGCCGGCCGTCCAAAGCGGTGGCCCTCGAACAGCTGATCAGCCGCGTCAAAGCCATGGATGGCATGTGGGTCACCACTATGGCCAGGATCGCCGAGCAGACAAGGGACACCGTCACTGAGGTGCACAGCCACGCGCGCATTGAAGTCCCTGGTTTTCCCGACGCCCGGCGCCCGCTTCACCCCGGCCAGTGTCCGTCACCCGGAGCTGACCGCAGGCCCGTCATGACCCAGCCAACCACCAACGCCCCTCAACTTTTACCGACTTAATGGGTACGCTCCCTCACCTTTTACCGATATAACGGGGACGCTCCCTCACATTCGGCGGCTCGAACAGAGACGCTCCCTCACACTGGCGTGAGGGAGCGTCTTGGTTTTTTTGTGGAAAGTGAGGGAGGGTCCCGTCAAACAGCGCGGGATGTGAGGGAGGGTCCCGTCAAACAGCGCGGGATGTGAGGGAGGGTCCCGTCAAACAGCGCGGGATGTGAGGGAGGGTTAGATGCCGAGTTCGTCCTTCAGCGCCTGGACGTGGCCCTGCGCCTTGACCTGGTAGTGCGCGACACGGACCTTTCCTTCAGGATCGAGAACCACCGTGGAGCGCACGATGCCCTCACGGACCTCGCCGTCCACAAGCTTCTCGCCCCAGGCGCCGTAGGCCAGAGCCACGGCGTGGTCCTCGTCGGCAAGCAGCGGGAACGTCAGCGAGAAGTCGCCGGTGAAGTGGGCCAGCTTTTCCGGAGCGTCGGGGGAGACGCCGAGGACTTCGTAGCCGGAGCCCTGGAACGAGGCCAGATTGTCGCGGAAGTCGCAGGCCTCGGTAGTGCAGCCCGGGGTGGCGGCCTCGGGGTAGAAGTACACGATGACGTTCTTGCCGCGGTAGTCGGCCAGCGAGGTTTGCTTGCCTTCGGCGTCCGGCAGGGTGAAGTCCGGCGCCTGGATTCCGGGCTGGAGCTTCGTGGTCAGGTAGGTGCTCATGGCATTTCCTTCGGATGGATCGGGCAAAAACAAGTTAGGCAATTCAACCCAGGGACTACAAGCTGTGCAAAACAAAGCCGGCAGGACAATGACGCTGGAGTGGTTAACGGCCCGGCTAGATACTGTATTCCGCCGGTCCGCGCACTGTCGCACTGGGGCTCGGGACGAACCGGTAGCCGCCGCCGCGGACAGTGGCGATCGCGTGCCGGCCGCCCAGCAGTTTCCGCCGCACACGCCCCACATACACGTCGATCGAGCGGGGCGCAGCGCCGGGGTTGTCGAACCGCTCCAGGAACCGCTGCAGTTCCTCCCGGCTGATCGTTCGTGAACAATTCTCCACGAGGTAGCGCAAGAGCGTGAATTCGACGCCGGTAAGTGACACTGCTTTACCGTCCAGCAGCACCTCGCCTTTGGCGAGGTCTACGGCGACACGGCTGACGGGACCGGGTGAGGGTGGAAGGGGGGAGGCACCGCCGTCGTCCGTGTGCGGGGAGTCCTCCAAAGAGGACGAGGGCGGCGCGGGAGTGCCGCCCTCGGCCCCGGCCTGCGCCCCCTCCCCAGGGGGCGCACCGGCGGGGGAGGTCCCGACGTCGGACGTTGCAGCTCCGGCCGCAGGCCAGTGGACTTCCGCCTCCGGAGCGATCTTCAGGGCACGGGCCAGCACGAGTTCGGCGGCGCTGGCCAGTGCAGCTTCATCAATGTCCTGCCCCGCCCCGACCGTCACCCAGACGGCCAGGCCCCGCGCCTTGAGGGACGGCACGTTAGGGGACGGCGGCTTAACGGACGGCGCCTTAGGGGACGGTCCGCCAGAAGCAGGTGACCTAAAGGCGACCGGGGCGCACCGTCCCCTCGGGGCTGGCGTGTGGACATGGACAGCCATGCCAGAATTCCTCAGACGCCGCCGCGGCGGATCAGTTTGCCGCTGGGGGTCTGGCCGTCCACCACGTTGCCGCGCAGGTACGTGCGGCGAACGACGCCGGAGAGTGACTTGCCGTCGTAGGGCGTGATCGGGTTCTTGTGCTTGAGCTTGGACACGTCCACCACGAAGGCCTCGTCCGGCGCGAAGACGGAGAAGTCGGCGTCGTATCCGAGGGCGAGCTGGCCCTTGTTGGAGAGCCGGGCAAGGGCGGCAGGCTTCTCGGCCATCCACGACACCACCTGCTCCAGCGGGATGCCGCGGTGCCGGGCTTCGCTCCAGATCAGCGAGAGCCCCAGCTGCAGCGAGGAGACGCCGCCCCAGGCCACGGCAAAGTCGCCGTTTTCCAGGTCCTTCAGGTCAAGCGTCGACGGGGAGTGGTCCGAGACGATGCAGTCGATGGTGCCGTCCTGCAGTCCCTGCCAAAGGAGCTCGCGGTTGGAAGCCTCGCGGATGGGCGGGCAGCACTTGTACGCGGTGGCGCCGTTGGGGATTTCCTCCGCCATGAGCGTCAGGTAATGCGGGCAGGTCTCCACGGTGAGGTGGACGCCGTCACGCTTCGCGGAGGCAATCATCGGCAGCGCGTCCGAGGACGACAGGTGCAGGATGTGCGCGCGGGCACCGGTCCAGCGGGCCCGTTCGATGACCTCGGCGATCGCCTTGTTCTCGGCGCCGCGGGGGCGGGAGGCCAGGAAGGTGGCGTACTTGTCCCCGCCGGGGTGGGGTGCATGGTCGATCGCGTGCGAATCCTCGGCGTGGACGATCATGAGCGAGTCGAAGGACTTCAGTTCGCGCATGTCCTCCTCCATCTCGTCCGCGTCAAGGTGCGGGAACTCGTCCACGCCCGAGTGCAGGAGGAAGCACTTGAAGCCGAAGACGCCTTCGTCGTGCAGCCCGCGGAGCTCGGACTTGTTGCCGGGAACGGCGCCGCCCCAGAATCCGACGTCCACGAACGCCTGGTCCTCGGCCACCTCGCGCTTGAGCTTGAGGCCCTCCACCGTGGTGGTGGGCGGGATGCTGTTGAGCGGCATGTCGATGATGGTGGTTACGCCGCCGGCCGCGGCTGCGCGGGTGGCGGACGCAAAGCCCTCCCACTCGGTGCGGCCTGGCTCGTTGACGTGGACATGGGTGTCCACGAGGCCGGGGATGAGTGTTTCGTCGTCGGCGAGGTCCACGATCTCACGGCCCGAGAGGCCGTTGCCGAGCGGCTCAAGGGCGACGATCTTGCCGCCGCGCACGCCCACTTCACGCGCGGCGATGCCGGCGGTGGTGAGGACGCGCTTGCCCCGGATGACGAGGTCAAAGCTTTCTTCAGACATTCAAGGGCTCCTTTGTGCGTGCACTGTTCGCCGGGGCGGTCCCGGCCGGGTCAAGCTCCGCCAGGCCTATCTGCTGTCCCAATTGTTCTAGCAGCCGTCCTGCTTCAGCTATGCATACTTCTACCTTGGCCTCCAGCGAGGTCAGCGGGTAGACCTGCCGGAAGCCGGATTCCTGCTGCTGCTCAGCGGTCAGCGTGGTGCGGCCGCAGACGGCGACCACCGGCACGCCGGCCAGGCCCGCCGCGCGGGCGACTCCCATGGGCGTCTTGCCCAGCAGGCTTTGCTCGTCAAGGCTGCCCTCGCCCGTGATCATGAGATCGGCGCCGGCCAGCCGGTCCGCAAGTTCAGTGAATCCAAGGACGACGTCGATGCCGGGCCTGCGTGTCGCGGCCAGGACCGCGATGGCCGCGTAGCCGACGCCGCCGGCCGCTCCGGCGCCCGGTGCGTCCGCGGCCTTCACCGCGCGGGGACCGATCTCCTGAGCGAGGATCTTGACGAAGTTGGCCAGCGCGTTGTCCAGCGTTTCGACGTCCTCGGGCGTGGCGCCCTTCTGCGGCCCGAAGATCGCCGCAGCTCCTTCCGCGCCGAGCAGCGGGTTGTCCACGTCGCTGGCCAGGACGAACCGGGCATCGTCCAGCCGGGAGTCGAAGCCGGAGAAGTCGATGCTTGCCAGGTTGGCGAGGGCGGCGCCGCCGGGGGCCAGGTCGTTGCCCTCGGCGTCGAGCAGCCGGGCGCCCAGTCCCTGCAGGACTCCGGCGCCGCCGTCGGTGTTGGCGCTGCCGCCGACGCCCAAAATGATCTGCCGGCAGCCGGCGTCGAGGGCGGCCCGGATGAGTTCGCCGGTGCCCAGGCTGGTGGCTGCCTTAGCGGTGGCGGAGTCCGGGGCGCCGGTTCCGGTGCCGCCGTTCCCGGATGTGCGGTCCTCGGGCGTACCGTTCCCAGCTGCGTGCGGCAGGACGGCGAGACCGGATGCGGCGGCCATCTCGATGACCGCAGCCCGGCCGCGGACTGCAAACTCGGCCGTCAGCGGCTGCCCGGTAGGCCCGCTAACCACGGCGCTCCGGCGGGTGAAGCCGGAGCCGACGGCGGCATCCAAGGTGCCCTCGCCGCCGTCGGCCACGGGAATCCGGAGTACCTCAAAGGTGCCGCGCCCCGCCGCGTGCGCGGCGGCCTGCAGCCCCTTCTCAAGGTGCTGGGCGACGTCCGGGGCGGAGAGCGAGCCCTTGAACTTGTCCGGCGCGATCACAATGCGCATTGCGGTGCCTGTCTTTCCTGGTTGCACTGTCTTTCGAAGTTGCCCAGCAGCTTATGGCTGCATGGCGAGGATTGCGGTGGGGGCGTCCTCGCGGGTCTCGGCCAGCTCCTCGAATTCGTTGATGGCGTTGATCTCGGTGCCCATGGAGATGTTGGTGATCTTCTCCAGGATGACCTCAACCACCACGGGAACCTGGAACTCGCCCATGAGGGCCTTGGCTTTGTCGAAGGCGGAGCCCAGGTCGCTAGGGTCCGCCACGCGGATGGCCTTGCAGCCCAGTCCTTCGGCCACCTTGATGTGATCAACGCCGTAGCCATTTGTTTCGGGGCTGTTGATGTTCTCGAAAGCCAGGGACACGTTCTGTTCCATCTTGAAGCCGCGCTGCGACTGGCGGATCAGGCCAAGGTAGGAGTTGTTCACCACCACGTGGATGTACGGCAGGTTGAACTGCGCGCCCACGGCCAGTTCCTCGATCATGAACTGGAAATCGTAGTCACCGGACAGGGCCACAACGGTCTCGTTCGGCTTGCCGCGCACCACGCCCAGGGCGGCGGGGGCGGTCCAGCCCAGCGGGCCGGCCTGGCCGGCGTTGATCCACTTGCGCGGGCCGAAGACGTGCAGCATCTGGGCGCCGGCGATCTGGGACAGGCCGATAGTGGACACGTAGGTGGTGTCCTGTCCGAAGGAGCGGTTCATCTCCTCGTACACGCGCTGCGGCTTGATGGGGATGTTCTCGAAGTGCGTCTTGCGGTGCAGGGTGGCCTTTCGCTCGGCACATTCGGCAACCCAGCCCGAGTAGTCCGGCAGGGTCTTAGCGTCGCGGCGCTCGCGGGCCAGCTCAACGAGCCCGGCCAGCGCCGCGCCGGCGTCGGACGCGATGCCCAGGTCCGGGGAGAACACGCGGCCGATCTGCGTGGGCTCGATGTCGATGTGCACGAACTTGCGCCCGGCCGTGTAGGTGTCCAGGCCGCCGGTGTGGCGGTTCGCCCAGCGGTTGCCGATGCCGATCACGAAGTCGCTCTGCAGGTAGGTTTCGTTGCCGTAGCGGTGCGAGGTCTGCAGGCCCACCATGCCAGCCATCAGCGGGTGGTCGTCCGAGATGGCGCCCCAGCCCATCAGGGTGGGGATGACAGGAACATTCAGCAGCTCGGCCAGTTCCACCAGCTGCTTGGAGGCGCCGGCGTTGATGATGCCGCCGCCTGCCACGATCAGCGGGTGCTGCGCGGCGGTCAGCATGTCCAGGGCCTTTTCCAGCTGCTTGCGGCTCGCCTTCGGCTTCTCGATGGGCAGCGGCTCGTAGGTCTCGATGTCGAATTCGATCTCGGCCATCTGCACGTCGATAGGCAGGTCCAGCAGCACGGGACCCGGGCGTCCGGAGCGCATCAGCTGGAAGGCCTTCTGGAAGGCGCCGGGAACCTGGCCCGGCTCCAGGATGGTCATGGCCATCTTGGTGACCGGCTTGGCGATGGACTCGATGTCCACGGCCTGGAAGTCTTCCTTGTGCAGCTTGGCCACGGGCGCCTGGCCGGTGATGCAGAGCATCGGGATGGAATCGGCCCACGCGGCGTACAGGCCGGTGATCATGTCGGTGCCGGCGGGGCCGGACGTGCCGATGCAGATGCCGATATTGCCGTCGGCTGCCCGGCTGTAGCCGTCCGCCATGTGGCTGGCGCCTTCAACGTGGCGGGCCAGGGTGTGGCGGATGCCGCCGTGGGCCCTCATCGCCGAGTAGAACGGGTTGATTGCCGCGCCTGGCAGGCCGAACGCCTCGGTGGCGCCCTCCTTTTCCAGGATGGCGACGGCTGCGTCTACGGTACGCATCTTCGTCATGGTGTGCTCCTTGAAAGTCTGTGGTTGTGCTCGGTGGTTGAGCTTGTCGAAACCCTGAAACAGGGTGTGCTGAAGGGAGGCCCGGCGGACTGTCGCGGGGCACTTTGGGGGTGTCGCCGTCGTAAATTACGACGGCGGCCGGCGTGTTCGTGTCGAAGTGCCGCAGTTGTGATCGCTCAGCTGCGGCCGACTTTAGCTGTTCGTACTCGCTGCCTGGGTTACTTGCGGCCGCTGAGCTGGAGGACCTGCTTGAAGAGGCCGGAGTGGTCGAGTCCGCCGTCGCCCTGGTTAACAGTGGCGGCGACGAGCTGTGCGACGACCGCGCCGAGCGGGATGGCGACGTTGGCTTCACGGGCGGCTGAGGTGACGATGCCGAGGTCCTTGTGGTGCAGGGCCAGGCGGAATCCGGGGTCGAAGTTGCGGTCCAGCATCTTCTGGCCCTTCTGGTCGAGGACCTTGGAGCCGGCCAGGCCGCCGCCGAGGACCTTGAGGGCCGCGTCGGTGTCCACACCGTAGGCCTCGAGGAAGGCGATGGCCTCACCGAGGACCTCAATGTTGACCGCGACGATCAGCTGGTTGGCTGCCTTGACCGTCTGGCCGGAGCCGGACGGGCCGACGTGGACGATGGTCTTGCCGACGGCGTTCAGGACGTCCTGCGCTGCTTCGAAGTCGGCCGCCTCGCCGCCGACCATGATGGAGAGGGCGGCGTCGATGGCGCCCTGTTCTCCGCCGGAGACCGGGGCATCGAGGGCGCGGATCCCGGCGGCCTTGGCATCGTCGGCGAGGCGCTTGGCCACGTCGGGGCGGATGCTGCTGGCGTCGATCCAGAGCGTGCCCTGCTGGGCGTTGGCGAAGAGGCCGTCGGGGCCGCTCACGACACCCTCGACGTCGGGGGAGTCGGGCACCATGGTGATGACGACGTCGGCGTCCTTCACGGCGTCGGCGATGCTGGTGGCTCCCTTGCCGCCTTCGGAGACGAGCTTGTCGATCTTGTCCTGGCTGCGGTTGAAGCCGGTGACGGTGTGGCCGGCCTTGACGAGGTTGATGGCCATGGGCAGGCCCATGATTCCGAGGCCGATGACTGCAACGTTGCTCATTGTGGTTCCTTTACTGAAGTCTGTGGTGATGCGGTGGAAGCTGGTGGTTGAGCCTGTCGAAACCGAGATCTCGTCAAGCTCGATCACCGGTCAGCGCGAGGCGTGTTCCCTGATGGCCCAGCTGAAGGCCGTCTCTGCCGGTTCCTTGTACTCGAGGCCGATGTAGCCCTCGTAGCCGAGTTCGCGGCTGCGGGCGATCCATTCGCCGAGGGGAAGCTCACCGGTTCCGGGAGCCGCGCGGCCGGGGTTGTCGGCGATCTGGATGTGGCCGAAGTCCTTGGCGTGGTTCTCGATGACGGCGGCGACATCATCGCCGTTGACCGCCAGGTGGTAGAAGTCCGCGAGGAGCTTAATGTTCTCCGCGCCGGATTCCTCTTTGACGCGCGCGATCACCTTGAGGGCGTCTGCAGCGGTGAGGAGCGGGTACTTGGGTGCGCCGCTGACAGGCTCGAGGAGGACGGTGCCGCCGATGCGCGCGACGCCTTTGGCTGCAGCGGCCAGGTTCTCGGCGCCAATGGCATCCTGCTTCTCGGGGGATTCGCCGTCGATGCGGTTGCCATAGAGGGCGTTGAAGGCCTTGCAGCCCAGGCGTTCACCAATGCCCGCGACAACGTCGATGTTGTCCTGGAACTCGGTGGAGCGTGCGGGCCATGAGGTGAGGCCGCGGTCGCCGCCGGGCATGTTGCCGGCGTTGAAGTTCAGGCCCGTGAGCTGGACGCCGGCGCTGGTGATGGCGTTCTCGAATTCGGTGATCTGGGCGTCGGTGGGGACGGAGATTTCGAAGGGCCACCAGAATTCGACGGCGTCGAAGCCGGCAGCCTTCGCTGCGGCGGGACGCTCCAGGAGCGGCAGTTCCGTCAGCAGGATGGAGCAGTTCACGGTGTACGTCATTGTAGGTCCTTCCGAGGAGGGGCTTTGATCTATCTTCCTGTGCATCGCGGCATCTTACGGTTTCCGCTTTGTGGAATTTAGATTCTGCTTTATGAAAAGTGTAGGGAAGCGGTGGGCAATGCGTCAAGGGGGCGTGGTTCAGCTGGGTCTGCCTGGCCGTCAGGCGCGCACGTTCTGCACCGCTTTCCTGGCTACCCTGCTACCGCACCCGCGGTTTTCATGGTCACGCCGGCCAAGCCATGGGCCAAAGTGGTGCAGATTTGCCGGGCCGGCCTCGGGAAATGCTGGAAACTACCCTGTCCGCAGAACCTTTTCCTCCGTAGAATTGGTGTGGGGCCGACGGCAAGAGCCCCGGGAGCCCGGGGTGCCTTCCCAAAAGCGCCGCCGGCCCTTATTCAGCGCACAGCACCAGGTTCCGATCCGGTCACACTACGGTCTCGGCTCTTCCCGGCCGGCCATGGAGCGTGTGAGGATACCGGCATGAGCGAAGAGATGATGGCAGCGGCACCCTCCGGCGGTGGCGCGTCCCGAAATCGAACGGCCGGAATGTTTCATCCTGAAGGCTCCGAGGCAACACGGCAGCTGCGCGAGCAGGCTCGGCGGCGGCGGGAAGCAGAAGCGAAATTGCAACTGCACCTGATGCAAACCCACAACAAGGTGGCCGGAAAACCTGACCCGGTGCACTGACCGGTCGGGGAGCCGCCACGAAACCAGCGGTCACCCAGGCGCATTGTGGCGCTTGGGTGGCCGTTTTCCGTGCCCGCCTGCTGTCAGGAGACTGTCGTCAGGGGGAGATCAGGACGAGGTCAGGTCCTGCGCCCTGCGCAGGTGCCAGGACATGTCATCGGCCCACTCCGGCGCCCGATTGTTGAAGGGTTCCAGGCAGCTCATGAACAACCGGAAGGCTGCCCAGGCATTAACCCCGGTCTGCCTGAACCGGCCTCCCGCTTCCGTGTAGCCCTCGGCCAGCCGTTCAGTCAGAGGACCGCCGGCGGACCGTGATGCGGGCAGCGGCTGGCTGGCCTCTTCTGCTGCGGCAAATGAGCCCAAGTCGGCCTCGGGGGGGCCGGTTTGGGCGTTGTTGAAGTCGATGATGCGGACCTCCGAACCTTTCACCAGCACCTGCTCCGGTGAGAAGTCGCCGTGGACCAGGACGGGTTCCCCGGGCCCGCGGGTCGCGCGTGACCCGCGGGCTGCGAGCAAGGTGCTCAGAGTATCCTCCAGTTTTCGGGTGGAGGTCTCCAGGGCCGGGACGAGCGACGCCACCATGGAGCGCGTTGCGGTCAGCTGTTCAGCGACGTCGCAGTGCAAGGCGGGTCTCTCGGCGGAGGAATCCGCCGGAGCCGGGATGTGATGGACCCGTGCCAGGGCCCCGCCGGCACGCCACGCTCCGTGGGTGTCAACGAGCCCGGCAAGGTCCCCTCCGCCCCAGGCCACGCAGGCGCTGATTCCGTGCTCCGCGCACTTTGAGTCGCCCAGCTGGGGCAGGACAGGCACGCCGTTCAGATGCAGCGTGTCGTGGAGATGCTGGTGCTTGGTGCCGAGCGCTTTGGCCGCGGCCGTGACCACGACCGGGGAGCCGCCATTCTGAAGCAGCAGGACGAGTCGGCGTTCCGGCTTGTAGCCCAGCAGAGTCGTCGAACCGCTGAGCAGGCTGCCCGGTACCGCTTGCCGGAGGCCAAGCCTCGCGAAGCCGTGCTCGCGGAGCCACATGAGGTTTTCCTGCAGCGCCCAGTCATCCTCGACGCCGCCCACGGCCACCAGCGTGTCCGGCAGTTGCGGGTCAATATGGAGGATGCGGATGTCCCCGCCGCGGGAGTTGGAAGTCTGCTCGCGCCGGAGGAGCTTGCCGTTGGACTTGGCTGCCGTGGTCATGGCCCAGCCGTAGTCGAAAGTGCCCCTTCGGGCGCGGCGGAAGGCCACCAGCAGTGAGGTGTGAGGCTTGTAGCGGACCCGCGTGACACGGACGGGTTCACCGAGCAGGTCCGAGAGGCGGCTGTTGTCGAGCAGATAGGGCAGGCCCGGAAGGGCTGGGTCCCGGGAGGCAATGGACCGGTCCGGATTTTTGAACCCGGACTCCGCGATCGTCACGGGGCTTCGGACCCTCGCTCAGCGGCAAGTTGTGGATACAACGGCGTCCTGAAACTCTCCACGGGGCCTCCGCTACTTGCCCTTCCCCGCGGGGAAGAACTGATGGTCCGGCGTTCAACGAAGACCGTTGAGTGAGAACCATTAAGGGACCCGGTGCAGGGAAAAGCAAGAGGACGACGGCGGGAAGTTCCGCCGTCGTCCTCGTCAGTGCCGTCGTCCCCAGCCTAGGGGACCGCTAGTGCTGCCCCAGCGAGCCTCCTGCGGGCGGGATGCCGCCGGGGCCGCGGTCCGCAGCCTCATCGCGATCGGCCGCGCTCAGGGTGTCACTGGCCGCGGTCTCGTCTGAATCGCCTTCATCGTCAATGAGGTCGTTGGTCTGGTCAAAGGGATGTGCGATCCTTTCGTCGGTCAGGGCCGATCCTTCCGCGCCGACGGCCGCCGTTCCGACGCCGGCAGCGCCCACGGTTCCAGCCGCTCCGGTTGCGCCTGTGGTCTCCGTGGCGCCCGCCGTGTCGTTGTACACCGGCGTTACCGCCGGAGTTGCGGTCTCGCCCGCGACCGGCAGTGTGGTGTCCGTGTCCGTGCCTGTGTCCGAGCTGCTGCGGGTGGCGGCCACGGCTCCGGCCGCTGCTGCCGCCGCAACACCGACTCCGGCGGCGAGCTTGCCTGACACACCGGCCTTGCCGCTGTCCCCGCGCGACTCGGCAGCCTGTTCCACGCCGGGCGTGCCCACTGACCCGCCTTCGTTGACGGAGCCGCGCCAGGCGCCGCTGGCATACCGTTCGTCTTCGATGAATTCCTTGAATTTCTGGAGATCGGACTCGGCTTGGCGCTCCACCACGTTGAGCTTGTCGCCGACCTTCTCCACCAGGCCCCCGGGCTCGTAGTCGATGAAGAGCCGGACGGACGTCTGCCCACCTCCCACGTCCTCGAACTCGACCGACCCGGCGTTCGTGGCTCCTTCGGTGGCGGCCCAGGCGACCTTGCGGTCCGGGATCTGTTCCAGGATTTTCGCTTCCCATTTCCGCTTGACGCCAGCGATCTCGGCAACCCACTCGAGGCGGTCATCGCTTAGCTGCGTCACGCTTTTCACGCCGCTCATGAACCGGGGAAAGTCCTCGAACTGGGTCCATTGGTTGTAGGCCGTACTGACCGGCACATTGACCAGAATTCGTTTTTCTATCCTCGTGCTCACAGTGTCTCCTTCGTCGACTTGAACAGACGATGACGAACCACAACTCAATTCGTCAGTATGCTTACCATATCGGGTGATGTCGCCACCTGGCCAGTGGGTGGCTGCGGGCGGACGAGGTACCGGGAAACTGAAAGGGAGCCCCTGCGCGAGTACTGTGACTCCAGTGCAGGGACTCCCTGGCTCTCCGTCTGGGGAACGCGGAGAGCTTGGAAATAATGTACAGCCGGGCCGGGACGAAGCGGGGCGAAAGTGCGGCGTATTAGGAATTCTTGACTAAACCTTGAGGCTCGCAGCATCGGCATCGGCATCGGCATCGGCCACCGCAGCCCCGGCGAGGATGCGTGCCAGTTCGGCGAGGACATCAGTATGCGAAGCGTCGGCGTCGAGCACAGTGAATTGCGTGAACTCGGGCAGCGAGCGGTAGGCGTGGCGGAGCGACGCCAGGTCTGCCAGGGTTTCCTCGTCAGTGCCGCGGGCCACGATTCTCTCGTGGGCACGTTCCGGGTCGACGTCCAGGTAGATGACGAGGTCCGGCTGACGAAGCATCCGCAGGAGCAGGGGGAGAACGCGTCCCCGCGGCAGGCCCCTGGCCTGCCGGAGGGCCAGTTGACAGTGAAGATGGCGGTCCATGACCGTCAGGCCGCGGAATCGGCTGGCCCGGGCATGGGACGCCAGAACGTTCACTGCGCGGATGGTTGATTCCACGGCGTCGCCCAGCCTCGGGGGAAGCTGCACCCCGAACCTGGCACTGAGCAACGACATCCGGCGCCGGCCGGCGTAATTGCTCAGCAACAACGCGTCCCTCCCCTCGGCAAGGGCAGCAGACACAAGGGCGTGGGCGGCCGTGGTTTTTCCTGAACCGTCGATACCGGTCAGAACAATAAGCAAATGGTCTCCTTCCACTCCCTTCCAACGACAGCCGCCGGAGGATCGTCCCTGCCTGAGGCCGAAGTCACGCGCGGGCTGTGAACTATACAGGGCGAAAATGAAAGGAGGACGACGGCGGCACCTGACGTTGCGCCGTCGTCCCCGGTCAGTTCTTGCCGTGCCTTACCGGCGCCGCGGCGACCGACCTAGGGTGGCTCTTCCGGCCTCTGGTAATTCCTTGGCGCATCTTGATGTGATCCTGAGGATTTGCCGCGCGAGCCGCGGCGCCCGCCAGCGCCAAACTGCTAGGCGCGACGGGTGTAGCTTCCTTCGGTTTCGTCCAGGAGCGGCGTGTGTAGTGTGACGTAGCGGCCGTGGACCCGTTCGCCGTTGCCGGCGCTGCCGCCGGGCGTGGTGACATAGGTCCCCTCCGTGCGGGGGAGGTCATGCCTGCGCTCGGGCAGCGTCACGTAGCTGCCGCCACGAGGTGCTTTGTGGGTGGAGAGGGTACGGGCGGGGGTGGCTTCGGGGGCCGTGAAGCGTTCGGTCTGCAGTCGCATGGTGTTCTCCTGATGGGTCGCGGGTTGAGCTGGATGATCTGCGGCCTGGCCCTGGGCGGTGCGGGATCTGCCGTCATTTCTTTGCCGGTAGTTAAGTGCCCGTTCCTCCCAGCGGCTGCCGTTTTGGCCGAAGTTGATCTCGGCTGCGGGGGAATGAAGCTGCGGAAGCCAAACCGGCGGATAGGATCCAGGCCGGTTGATGGGCTCAAACAGGTGTTCCCGCGCGGCGCCGACTCCGGTGGGGCCGCCGCGGTGGATGCAAACTAAGGCGTTGCTTCACCACGAGGCACTTAGGGGCTTCAGTGGCCTGGCAACAAGTCTAGGCGCTTATTCCGACTAGATCAAAATAACGTGCGTGGAGTCACGTGAAGGAGTCCCGACGCGAAGGCCGGGAGGCCAAGTAATCTACGGCCAAACAGGCGGCGGCAGTTTCATTTAGCGGTTAAACGATTCCGCATTGCGGATTTAGCGTTCCGGAAACAAACGCTGCCTAGCGTTGCCTGTGACCGAAGGCACCCGCGTGCCTCCCTCACACCGACAGGCACCCCGATGAACCTCTCCTCAGCCGCGGCCATTTCCACCGACACGAAACTTCCGGCCAGAAAGCCGTTCTATAGACAGCTGTTTTTCCAGATTCTTGTGGCCGTGTGCCTCGGCGTCCTGATCGGGCACTTCTGGCCGGACCTCGGCTCGAACCTGCGGCCGCTGGGCGACGGTTTCATCCAGCTGATCAAGATGATCATCGCGCCGCTGATCTTCCTGGTGATCGTCACCGGGATCTCCGCGGTCGGCGACGTGAAGGCCGTAGGCCGCGTCGGCGTGAAGGCCCTGCTGTACTTCACCGGCGCCACGCTGTTCGCCCTGGTCTTCGGACTGATCGTGGGCAACGTGGTCCAGCCTGGCGCCGGGCTGAACATCGATCCGACCTCGCTCTCCCAGGACGCGCTGGAGGCCAAGACCGGAACGGCGCCGCCCAAGGACGCCGGCCAGTTCCTGCTGGGCGTCATCCCCACGAGCGTGGTGGGCGCCTTTGCCTCCAACAGCCTCCTTCAGGTGCTCTGCTTCTCGGTGTTTTTCGGTGCCGCGATCGTGGTGGTGGGACGGGAGCGCTGCCTGCCGGTGGTGAATCTGTTGGAGACCGTGCTGGAGCTGTTCTTCAAAATCATGGGCTGGGTGATGCGCGTGGCGCCGATCGGGGCGTTTGGTGCGATGGCCTTCATCATCGGCCAGTACGGCATCAGTTCGCTGGGCACCTACGCCGTACTGATCGCTGCCTGCTACGGCGCAGCGATCATCTTCATTGCCCTGCTGTTCCTCGTGGCCTGGGTTTATCCGCGGGTGCCGCTGTGGCAGTTCATCCGGTACGCACGGGAGGAATTCATGCTCGCGCTGGGAACGGCTTCCACGGAATCAGTGCTCCCGCGCATCATGACCAAGCTGACAAACGCCGGCTGCTCGCGTGCCACCACCGGTCTCGTGGTGCCCACGGGCTATTCGTTCAACCTTGACGGTGCCGCGCTGTACCTTTCGATCTCCCTGCTGTTCCTGGCCCAGGCGTTCGGGCACAGCCTGGACTTCGGCCAGCAGCTGGCGGCGCTGGGCATCCTGATGCTGACGTCCAAGGGGATGGCAGGCGTGCCGGGCTCGGCCTTCCTGGCGCTCTCCGCCACCGCGGGCGCGCTCGGCATCTTCCCGGTGGCGGGCGTGGCGCTGCTGCTCGGCGCGGACCGGGCCATGGATTCCATGCGCGTCGTGGTAAACCTGCTGGGCAACTGCGTGGCCACCTTCGTCGTGGCGAAGTGGGAGGGCCAGTTTGACCGCGAGGCGATGCTGGAAGCCTTCCAGGGGAAAACCGAAGAAATTACGACGGCGCCCGGCTCGCCTGAGGTTCCTGCCGCCGTCGGCAACCTGACCCCTCTTGCCGGCGAACGCGAGGTGCCTGAACCGGCACGGTGACGACCGGGATCCGACCAGGGAGATACTCAGACCCGCCCCACGCGCTCGTCGCTACGCTGCGTGTGGGTGACGGCGTCGTGCGTGTCAACTGGCGTGCGGCGCCGGCTGCCCGCCCCGATGCTCCATTAGGCTGGCAGGTGAACACTCACCCGGCAGGCGCATTCCCTTGTGACAGGCCCTGCCCCGAGCCAACGGAGCAGTTGGAGAACCATGACCCGGAAGATAACTGTGAGCTTGCCGGATTCGGCACTTCGCGAGTACCTGAAGCCGCATGCTGACGTCACGGTGCTCGAGTGGGACCTCGCGGGCGACCCGCCGCAGCGGCAGATCGACATTGTGGTGCCGCCGTACATGGGCGGGCCGCAGGTCCTGCGGAACCTCGAGTCAGTGCAGACGGGGCTCGTGCAGAGCCAGTCGATCGGGTACGACGGGGTGGCGGAGGCGCTCCCGTCCGGACGGGTCTTCGCCAATGCAGCGGGGGTGCATGAAACGTCCACCGCGGAACTGGCCCTGGCCATGGTGCTGGCAAGCCAGCGGGAGCTGCCGCGCCACATCCGGAACCAGCGGGAGGGCCTGTGGGAAGCGCGGCCCACAGCCAGCCTTGCTGACCGGCGCGTCCTCATCGTGGGTTACGGCGGCGTCGGCAAAGCGATCGAACAGCGGCTCCTTCCGTTCGAAACCCGCGTCACGCGGGTGGCCAGCGGGAAGCGGACGGATGAGAACGGCGTCGTCCACGGAATTAACGAGCTGCCCGCGCTGCTTCCGGAGCACGACATTGTGATCGTGGCGGTTCCGCTCAACGACGCCACACGTCACCTCATTGATGACGCGTTCCTTTCGGCAATGCCCGACGGCGCGCTGCTGGTCAACGTGGCCAGGGGACCCGTGGCCGACACTGACGCCCTTGTCCGCCACACCGGCTCCGGACGCATCAGGGCAGCCCTCGACGTCACGGACCCCGAACCGCTGCCGCGGGACCACCCGCTCTGGAACGCACCCGGCGTCATCATCACCCCGCACGTGGGCGGGGCGAGCTCCGCAATGCGCCCGCGGATGGGCCGGCTGTTGCAGCGGCAGATCGACCTCATGCTGGCAGGAGAGCCCCCGGCCAACGTGGTGCTGGGCGGCTGATCGGGCTGAAGGAGGCAGCGTGCCGGCGGACTGTAGCGCGCCACCTGGGTTCCGCCCTACAGTGCCGCACGGCAGCGGCCACAGCGAGCCACAAAACTAGGCGCCGCCCTACAGTGCCGCACGGCAGCGGCCACAGCGAGCCACAAAACTAGGCGCCGCCCTGCCTACAGCGAAACCCTGCCGCTGATCACCGTGCGGCTGGCGCCACCCACCCAGATGCTGTCCGCCTCGCCGGTGATGCTGACCAGGCCTCCCCGCCCCAGCACCGTGCCCTGCCGGACGGTGTAGTTCCCGCCGACGACGCCATCGCCTAAGAGCCACTGCGCCAGGCCGGCGTTGAGGCTGCCGGTTACCGGGTCCTCGGGGACGTCGAGTCCCGGGGCGAAGGCCCGGACCTCAAAGTCTGCCGGCCCGCCCGCCGGGAAGGCGCCGATGACGCCAACCAGGAGGTCTCCCATGGCTGAGAAATCGGGCTTCAGGTCCAGCACCTCCTGGGCCGAGGCCAGCCGGACGCCCAGCCAGCCGGGCCCGTTGTCCACCCAGCTGCTTTCCAAAACCTGTTCGGGGCCGACGCCGAGGCTCGAGACCGCCTGTTCCAGGACCTCGGGTTCAACCGGGCCGGACCTGCGCAGCGGGGGAGCCTCGAAGGACAGCTCCGCGCCTGCCCGCCGGATCTTGACCAGCCCCACTCCGCATTCCTGGACGAGTTGTCCTTCGCGGACCGGCTGGCCGCCATTCTCCAGCCATGCGTGGGCTGAACCGAGCGTGGGATGTCCGGCGAAAGGGAGCTCGGCGCGGGGCGTAAAGATCCGCAGCCTGTAGTCCGCGTCCGGATGGGACGGCTTGAGGAGGAATGTGGTTTCGGACAGGTTCGTCCAGTTTGCGAACGTCTGCATCTGCTCGGTCGACAAGGCGTCGGCGTCGTGCACGACGGCCACCGGGTTGCCGGGCTTCGGACCGGGAGCAAAGACGTCTATCTGCGAAAAGGGATACTCGTTCTCCATGATGGCTCGCTCTTTCTTCTCAAAGGTGTCGGGCCTCATCAACCTAGGGCAGGCGCGCGCCGCCATGCCATAGTCAATCCCAGAAAGTGGATGGGTCGTGCCGCTAGTCCGCCCCCGAACCCTTGCGTCAGGTTCATTCCTGCAGCAGCTCCACAGGTTCGCTGGGGGTGGCAAGCCCGTCCACGACTTCGACGCCGGGCAGTTTCAGGAGTTCGGCAGGGGCCAGGACAATCTTGCTGGACCTGTTGCCGCCGCCCATGACAACCCGCTCCGCGTCCAGTACCGCACGGTCCACGTAGATCGGGAGCCCCTCGATCCCGGGTGCGGTGACTCCGCCCACCAGCATCCCGGTCAAGGCAGTGGTGGTCTCAGCGTCGGCGAAGGAGGCCCGCTTGACGTTCAGCAGTCCGCGGACGGAGCGGTTCACATCCAGCCGGGTGGTGCCGAGGACGACGCACACCGCATACCGCGGCGGGTCCACCTTCTTTGACGCTACGAGGATGGTGTTGGCCGCCTCCTCGAGAGTGAAGCCGTAGTGCTGGCAGAACTGGGCAGTGTCCGCGAGGTCAGGGGAGCACCCAAGAACGTCGTGCTCGACACCGTGGGCGGCCAAGGCATCGGCTACTTCGGGCATCAGGATCGTGTCCGTCACCGGGATTCTCTCCTCCGATTGAACGTGCGGGTTGAGCGTCATGCGATTAACCGCGGTATGCCGCCGGCAATTCTCAGCCTACAGGCCGGCATTTGACCCCAGGTCAGGGTTTGAGCCGAGGTCAGGGTTAAGTCCAGGCAGGCGCAGCACCCTCCAAGGCAGCACCTCCTCCTTTATGTGCGTGTGCGGGGCCAGAGCGTAGGGCCGGATCGTTACACCATGCAACAGTTCAGCGGCAATCAATCCGTAGGAGGTCCCGGCGCAGCCGGCGGCGCCACAATTGAAGAATTATCCCCAGCCCCCAGGAGGGTGAGATGCGACGGTCAGCCTCGTCCGGCGTAATTCCCGCAGTATGTCTCGTCGCTGTGCTGCTCGCAGGATGCGGTCCGCAAGCAGGGCCGCCCACACCGACGCCTGGGAACCCGAGCGATTCCGCCACCTCCGCGACTGCAACTGCAACTGAAACTGCACCGACGGCTACCGGGACGCCGGGCGGTACTGGCACTGCCGCGCCGTCGGCCTCCTGGAAGACATACACGACGGCGGACGGCCAGCTGGCCTTCGACCTTCCCTCTGCCTGGAGCGTCAAAGACCCGGCGGGAGAACTGGCCGAAGGCGGCGGTACCTTCGCGGAGGTCACCAACCAGGCAGGCAAGCCGCTGGCTACGCTCCGGACCAACATGGCGACGGGTTCCACCTGCACGGAGCGGTACCCCTACTCGGTCCTGGAGTCGCAGGAGCTGGCGGCGCTGGCGCAGAAAGGGGTGGCGCCACGGTACGTTTTCGAGACCCGCGGTGACGCCACCGATCCGGGTCCGGCGGACACTCCCGCGGCGGCCTATGGCATCACGTCCGTTCCGGCGCCTACGGGGGAGTCGGCGTGCCCCATCTTCCATTTCTTCACCTGGCCTCCCAACGCTGCCATGTTCGGCGCGTTCTATAACCCCGCGAATAACGAGACGCCCGGAGACGACTCCCTGCCGTATCTGGAGAAAGCCAAGAAGTACGCGGACACGCCCGAGTACCAGGACATCAAACGGATGATCACCTCGTTGCGGCCAGCGAGCTAGACGGTCATTGGGTGAGGCGGACGACGGCGGGCATCCCGCCGTCGTCCTCATGCGTCCCGGGAGAAATACGCTCTCCGGGAACGGGCAAACGATCTTCGGGATTCCACCAGAATCCGGTCGTAGACTGAACTCCGAATCTCTTCGCACGGGCCTGCCAGGAGTCGGGACCGCATGAAGCTGCTAGTGAGATGGAGCCCGCGATGCTCTGGAAGTTGCTCGTTGAATACCTGCGGCCGCGCCGGCGGCTGCTGCTCGCCGTCGTCGTGTTCCAGCTGGCGCAGTCCATTGCGTCCCTGTACCTGCCCACCCTGAACGCCGACATCATTGACCAAGGCGTGGCGAAGGGGGACATCGGCTACATCCTGTCGATGGGCAGCGTGATGCTGCTCATCACGCTGCTCCAGATCGTCTGCGCGGTGACGGCCGTGTACTTCGGAGCGAGGGCGGCGATGGGCGTCGGTCGGGACCTCCGCGGGGCCATCTTCACCCGGGTGGGCGAGTTTTCCGAGCAGGAGGTCACGCACTTCGGTGCGCCAAGCCTCATCACCCGCTCCACCAACGACGTCCAGCAGGTCCAGCAGCTCGTCCTGATGTCCGCCACGATGATGGTCGCGGCGCCCATGCTCAGCATCGGCGGGGTGATTATGGCCGTCCGGCAGGACGTGCAGCTGTCCTGGCTGATTGCCGTGAGTGTGCCTGTGCTGCTGATCGGTGTGGGACTGATCGTCCGGCGTATGATTCCGCTGTTCCGCAAGATGCAGACCCGGATCGACACGGTCAACCGGGTGCTCCGCGAGCAGCTCACCGGCATCCGGGTGGTGCGGGCCTTCGTGCGGGAGGACATAGAAACCGACCGTTTCGCCAATGCCAACGAGGACGTGACCGACACCGCCCTGCGCGCCGGGCGCTTGATGGCGCTGATGTTCCCGGTGGTCATGCTGGTCCTGAACGTTTCCAGCGTGGCGGTGATCTGGTTCGGCTCGTTCCGGATCGAGGACGGGTCCATGCAGGTGGGCACCCTGATTGCCTTCCTCAGCTACCTGATGCAGATCCTGATGTCGGTCATGATGGCCACGTTTATGGCGGCCATGATTCCGCGGGCAGCTGTCTCAGCGGACCGGATCGGGGACGTGCTGGAGACGGAGACGAGCGTGCGGCCGCCAGTGCGCCCCGTTGGCTTTGCTGACCGCACCGGTGCTGTTTCGGTCAACGGCAAGCGCCGCGGCGAACTGGAGCTGCACGACGTCGGATTCGCCTACCCTGGTGCCGAGCAGCCGGTCCTGAGCGGCATCAGTTTCACGGCCAGGTCAGGGCAGACGACAGCGATCATCGGCAGCACCGGTTCCGGCAAGACCACCCTGGTGAACCTGATGCCGCGGCTCTTCGACGCGACCAGCGGCTCAGTGAGGATCGACGGCGTCGACGTCCGGGAGCTGCACCCCGACCTGCTCTGGGGCCACATCGGCCTGGTCCCGCAGAAGCCCTACCTGTTCTCTGGCACGGTGCGCAGCAACCTGTTGTACGGGAAACCCGATGCCACGGAGGACGAGCTGTGGCAGGCCCTCGCTATCGCCCAGGCGCAGGACTTCGTCCGGGAGATGGAGGGCGGCCTGGATGCGGCCATCTCGCAGGGCGGCACCAACGTCTCCGGCGGGCAGCGGCAGCGGCTGGCCATCGCCCGCGCGCTGGTGAAGCGGCCCGAGCTCTATATCTTTGACGACTCGTTCTCCTCGTTGGACACCGCCACGGACGCCCGGCTCCGGCAGGCGCTCAAGCACAACACCTCCGGCGCCACCCTGGTGATCATCGCCCAGCGGGTGTCAAGCATCGTCGACGCCGACCAGATCCTGGTGCTCGACGGCGGCCGGATCGTCGGGCAGGGAACGCACGACGAGCTGGTGGAAACCTCGGAAACGTACCAGGAGATTGTGAACTCGCAGCTGGCTGTGGAGGACGCGGCATGAGTGGCGGCGGAACCCCGACGGCGGCGGTGTCCAGTCCCGCTCGCGTGCCCCGCCCGGCAGGCGGACCCGGCCGTGGAGGACCGTTCGCGGGGATGAACATCCCCGCCGAGAAGCCGATGAACTTCCTGCCCTCGGCCAAGCGCCTGTTGGCGACGCTGCGGCCGGAGCGGCTGTGGCTGGTGCTGGTGCTTGTGCTGTCGGTTGTGGGCGTGGCGTTCTCGGTGATCGGTCCCAGGCTGCTGGGGGAGGGCACCAACCTGATCTTCGGCGGCGTCGTCTCCAGGGACCTTCCGGCCGGGACCAGCAAGGCTGACGTGATTGCGGGGCTGCGGGCGGCCGGAGACAACCAAAAAGCCGACATGCTCAGCGCTATGCCGCTAACGCCGGGCGTCGGAATTGATTTCACAGCGCTGTCCACGGTGCTGCTGTGGGCGCTGGCGCTGTATCTGCTGGCTTCTGCTTTCGGCTGGGCGCAGGCGTACATCCTCAACGGCGTCGTGCAGCGGACGGTATACCGGCTGCGGGAGCAGATCGAGGCGAAGATCCACCGGCTGCCGCTGCGGTACTTCGATTCGATCCAGCGCGGTGAGCTGCTCAGCCGGGTGACCAACGACGTCGACAATATCTCCCAGAGCCTTCAGCAGTCGATTAGCCAGGCGGTCACGTCCCTGCTCACGGTCGTGGGTGTGCTGGTGATGATGTTTCTGCTCTCGCCGACGCTTGCCCTGATTGCACTGGTGACGGTGCCGCTGACGCTCGTGACCACGGCGCTGATTGCGAAGCGCTCACAGAAGCTGTTCGTGGCGCAGTGGAAGAACACGGGCGAACTGAACGGCCAGATCGAGGAGACGTACACCGGGCACGCGCTGGTGAAGGTGTTCGGCCGGCAGCGCGAGGTGGAGGAGCGGTTCCGGCAGAAGAACGTGGAGCTGTACGAGGCGAGCTTCGGGGCGCAGTTCATCAGCGGGCTCATCATGCCTGCAATGACGTTCATCGGGAACCTTGTGTATGTGGGGATTGCGGTGGTGGGCGGGCTTCAGGTGGCGTCCGGGGCCATGCAGCTGGGCGACGTGCAGGCGTTCATCCAGTACTCGCGGCAGTTCACCATGCCGCTGGCGCAGCTGGGCTCGATGGCCAACCTGCTGCAGTCCGGTGTTGCGTCAGCCGAGCGGGTGTTCGAGCTGCTGGACACCGACGAGCAATCGCCGGACCCGCTGCCTGCTGCTTCTCCAGATGGTGCGGCACGGGGACGGCTGGTGTTCGAGAACGTGTCATTCTCGTATTCGCCGGACAAGCCGCTGATTTCCTCTCTGTCCCTGGTGGCGGAACCGGGCCAGACGGTGGCCATTGTGGGGCCAACCGGGGCGGGGAAGACCACGCTGGTGAACCTGATGATGCGCTTCTACGAGATTGATGCGGGGCGGATAACGCTCGACGGCGTGGACGTCACCTCGATGACGCGGCACGAGCTGCGCTCGCGGATGGGGATGGTGCTGCAGGATACCTGGCTGTTTGGCGGGACCATCCGGGACAACATCGCTTATGGGCGGCCTTCGGCTACCGAGGACGAGATCCTGGAAGCCGCCCGGGCGACGTACGTGGACCGGTTCGCCCGCTCCCTGCCGGACGGGTACGACACGGTTTTGGATGACGAGGGCTCCAACGTGTCGGCCGGTGAGAAGCAGCTGCTCACGATTGCGCGGGCGTTCCTGGCCCGGCCTTCGGTGCTGATCCTGGACGAGGCCACGAGCTCGGTGGATACCCGAACCGAGGTGCTGGTGCAGCAGGCCATGAGCGCGCTGCGGTCCGACCGGACGAGCTTCGTGATCGCGCACCGCCTGTCCACCATCCGCGACGCCGACCTCATCCTGGTAATGGAGGCCGGCCAGATCGTGGAGCAGGGGACGCACGCCTCACTGCTCGCCGCCGGCGGGGCGTACGCGCGGCTGTACGAGGCGCAGTTCGCGGCTCCTGTGGCGGAGGTTTAGGTGCTCCTTACGGGCGGCTCATATGTTTCGACATCGGTATCCGAAGCTGACGAAGGTGCGGTCACATGAGCCGTTATGCGGGCCGCCGAGAGCTCCTCCACAACGATGCGCAGCATCGCATCTGCCATGGCTTTCGGTAGTTCTCCATCGGTGTCGACGTAAATTTCCAAGCCCTTGTTCGTGACATCGACCTCCGATACGTAGCCCGGCGTGTATTCGTCGGGGCTGGCGTCGAGATCCACTTCCTGGCCGCGCTCGTTCACCCGCATAAGCCGGGGACTTGCAGCCCGCAGAGCTGCTGCTGCCTTATCGGTGTCCTGTGTCACGACCAAAAAGACCGGGGAGGTTTCCCAGCCTTCGCCAAGCCCGTACTCCCACCTCTCGCCCATTCGATCGAAGATGTCCGGTGCCGTAGTTACCTTTGCCACTTCGGCTCTCTCGTCGGTACTCACTGTCTCACTCGCGTTTGGGGTAGCACCCAACGCCCCCATTATGTATGCAGTTGCAAATACGACAAGAACCGTCCCAACCAAGACGATGACTAGTGCCATTTTGTTGATCATCGTCGCTCCGAGGACTTCACAGGTAGCTCTTCACGCTCGCGCGGAGTGCTTCTGTGTGTTCGTAGATCTCCTCAAGCGAGCTGATGGGGACACGCGTTTCTTCTTTGTCAGCGCCGAATATCCCGATGTACTTCTGAGTGCGGTTGAAGTGCAGTCGGGCGATCGGCTTGCGATTGTTGTCGTCGAGCAGCACGGCGAAGTAGGACTTGGCATCGCGCTGGACTACGCGGGCCGGCTTTACCTCACTGCAAACAATGGCTCGAACGATCTGGTATCCCTCGATCTCCTCCAACGTCGTCTCCAGACCATCCGCCTCGGCCAAATCCGCGTCCGCCACAGGGGCACTAGTTACGCTCGCGGCTGCCGCGGAGTCTTCAGTCTGTGGGAAACCTGGAGCGCCGAGGGCCTTCTTGAGCCGCTCGTTCACTTGGTCATTCAGGAACTGCTTGGAAGCTTTGCTCACCAGTGCCGTGAACTGCTCACGCACCTTCTGGGTGTACGGGCCAGGATAGACACGACCAGTTAGGAATTTGACCCATTCGTCCTCCGGCTCCTTGAACTGAACGGCCAGAGTCCGTTTCAATTCGCCGATGTACTTCAGTTCACCTGCGGCACTGATGATCGAGTCAAGGTCAAAAACATCCTTGGACAGCTTCTGGAGTTCAGGAATGAGCGACTCGTCGATGTCGTTCAAATCCAGAACCAGGAATGGTTTGGCGTCCATGCGATTGGGGGCATCGAGGTCTGTAAAGAATTGGTAGACCTCGCCGTTTGTGAGGATGGCGATCCTAGCGTTCGTCACAGCGAAGTACCGGAAGAGCTGGGATGCATGCTCGATTTTCACCGGCTCTGCGGATTTCTTGCACTCGATCAGGATCTGGACCACGCCGTCCTTGACGATGGCGTAGTCAATCTTCTCGCCTCTCTTCAATCCCACGTCCGCGATAAATTCTGGAACGACCTCCATCGGATTGAACACGTCATAGCCAAGAATCGTTGAAATGAAGGGCATGACAAACGCATTTTTTGTTGCCTCTTCGGTTTGAATCGCTCCTCGCTGCTGGCGCACCTTTGCTGCCAAAGCCGAGAGTTTTTCTGCAAATTCCATTCGTCCCCCTGAAGAAAAATGTTGTGTTGCCAACCGTAACTCATCACCAGGACAAAAATGATCGAATCACTGAACTCAAATTGGTAACTCAATCCGGGATGAAACTCGGTTGAAGAGATGGGATCGGCGTCGCGCATGGCGACGCCGACCTTATCCTGGTGATGGAGGCCGGGCAGATCATAGAGCAGGGGACGCACGCTGAGTTGCTGGCCGCGGGCGGGGCTCGCTCGGAGCTTGTGCGGCGCAGTTCGCATTGCCTGTGGCGGGGGTTTGAGTACGTTGTTGGGCGGCTCCTGCTCGAGCCGGTGACATCAAAGAAAATCGGGATTCAAGGGGCAATGATTACCCATACTGCCCGACGTACCGAAGGTCCCGCCGTCGTTCGCTTCCTTGTGAGCCTCGGCGGCCCGTTCCCTAGAGGCGGAGTTCCATGAACACGCTGTTGGGATCCACGACGTAGTCCGCGAAGGGTGGGCACTCGATGAAGCCGTGACGGGCATAGAGGCGCCGCGCGGGAGCGAAGTAGTCCTGGGTTCCGGTCTCAAGGTAGACGCGCTTGAGATCTCGGGTCCGGGCGTCGTCAAGGATATGCCGGAGTAGGAGTGTGGCCACGCCCCGTCCCCGTGCACTTGCCGTGGTGCGCATGGACTTGATTTCTCCGTGCCTTGCGGAGCCGGGCGGGGAATCCAGAAGCTTGAGTGCGCCGCACCCCAGGAGATTGCCGTCCTCGCGGGCCGTCCAGAACGAGATCGACGGTGCAGACAGCGCGGAGTGGTCCAGGGCGTGAACGCTATCAGCAGGGGAGGTGGCGAACATGTCTGCCAGGTGCTCGCTCAGCAGTTGGTGGACATCGCCGCGTGCGGGATCGTCCCGGTCAATGTGAATCATCGCGTCAAATTTACCGCGTTCCCGCCACTCCCCGCCGTCGTAGTACAGGGAAATACGAAGCAATGTTTCGGCGTGTCGCCCGTAACCTATTTAGATGCCGCGTTTTGCACTTGATATAGAACCCGTCCCCCGCCCTGCGCGTTCGCAGGAACTCCTGGATGCCGTGAACCACCGGGTCGTCATTGCCGACGGCGCGATGGGCACCATGCTGCAGGGCCGGGACCTGTCGCTCGAGGCTGACTTCCTGGGGCTCGAGGGCTGTAACGAGATCCTCAACGACACCCGCCCGGATGTCCTCGCGGACATCCATGACGCGTACTTCGCTGTGGGCATCGACGCGGTGGAAACCAACACCTTCGGCGCGAACTGGTCCAACCTCTCCGACTACGGCATCGACGACCGGATCGAAGAACTCGCCCGGAAGGGTGCAAAGATCGCCCGCGAACGTGCCGAAGCGGCTGAAAAAACAGACGGCCGGATGCGCTGGGTCCTCGGCTCGATGGGGCCGGGCACCAAGCTCCCCAGCCTCGGACACACCAGCTACGACTACCTCAAGCAGACCTTCGCCCTGCAGGCCGAGGGCCTCATCGACGGCGGAGCGGATGCCTTCCTCATCGAGACCAGCCAGGACCTCCTGCAGACCAAAGCCGCGGTCAACGGCTGCAAGCAGGCCATCGTCTCCCGCGGCGTCCGGCTCCCGATCTTCGTCGAAGTAACCGTCGAGACCACCGGAACCATGCTGATGGGATCCGAAATCGGCGCCGCGCTCACCGCGCTCGAACCGCTCGGCGTCGACGCCATCGGCCTGAACTGCGCCACCGGGCCGGATGAGATGAGCGAGCACCTGCGCCACCTGTCCAAGCAGTCCTCCGTGGCCATCGCCTGCATGCCCAACGCAGGCCTGCCAGTGCTTGGCGCCAACGGCGCGCACTACCCGCTGTCACCCACCGAACTCGCCACCGCGCACGAGCAGTTCGTGCGCGAATTCGGCCTGGGCCTGGTGGGCGGATGCTGCGGTACGACGCCGGAACACATGGCCGCCGTCGTCGAGCGTCTTGCGCCCTTCCGCACCAGCGGCACCCTCGCCATCGGCGGGAATGGCAGCAACGGCGCCGCCCGCGTTCCCACCGAGCGTGAAGCAGGCATCGCGTCCCTCTACCATCATGTGCCGTTCGACCAGGAGTCCGCCTACCTCGCCATTGGTGAGCGCACCAATGCGAACGGTTCGAAGGCGTTCCGCCAGGCGATGCTCGAAGAGCGCTGGGACGATTGCGTCGATATTGCCCGCGAGCAGGTCCGTGTTGGCGCGCACCTGCTCGATGTCTGCATCGACTATGTGGGGCGCGACGGCGTCACGGACATCAAGGAGATCGTCTCACGTTTCGCGTCGGCCTCGACCCTCCCGCTCGTCATCGACTCCACTGAACCGCCCGTACTGCAAGCCGGGCTCGAACATATCGGCGGGCGCCCGGTGGTCAACTCCGTCAACTACGAGGATGGCGACGGCCCGGCCAGCCGCTTCGCACGCATCATGCCGCTCGTAAAGGAACATGGCACCGCCGTGATCGCCCTGACCATCGACGAACAGGGCCAGGCACGCACCACCGAGGGCAAGGTGGCCATCGCCAGCCGCCTCATCGACGCCCTGGTGGGCGAATGGGGGATGCGCGTCGAGGACATCATCGTCGACGCCCTGACCTTCCCGATCGCCACCGGCCAGGAAGAGACCCGCCGCGACGGCATCGAAACCATCGAGGCCATCCGCCAGATCACCACGAAGTATCCCGGCATCCAGACCACGCTCGGCGTCTCGAACGTGTCCTTCGGCCTGAACCCGGCCGCGCGCATGGTCCTGAACTCGGTGTTCCTGCACGAGGCCGTGCAGGCGGGTCTGTCCAGCGGCATCATCGACGCGGCCAAGATCGTGCCGCTCGCATCGCTCCCGGAGGAGCAGCGCCAGGTGGCGCTGGACCTCGTCTGGGACCGCCGCGAATACGACGCCGACGGCAACATCACGTACGACCCGCTGGCCCGCATGCTGGACCTGTTCGCCGGCGTCGACAGCGCGGCGCTCAAGGACCAGCGCGCGGCGGAACTCGCGGCGCTGCCCACCGGCGAACGCCTGCAGCGGCGCATCATCGACGGCGAAGGCAAGGGCCTCGAAGAGGACCTCGACCTCGCACGTAGTGAAGGCATGACCCCGCTCGGCATCATCAACGACCAGCTCCTCGAGGGCATGAAAGTGGTCGGTGAGCGCTTCGGCGCCGGCGAGATGCAGCTGCCGTTCGTGCTGCAGTCCGCCGAGGTGATGAAGAACGCGGTTGCCCTGCTCGAGCCGCACATGGAGAAGTCGGATTCCTCGGGCAAGGGCACCATGGTGATCGCCACCGTGCGCGGCGACGTGCACGACATCGGCAAGAACCTGGTGGACATCATCCTCACCAACAACGGCTACAAAGTCGTCAACATCGGCATCAAACAGGGGATCGCCGAGATCATGGCCGCAGCTGAGGAGCATGACGCCGACGTGATCGGCATGTCCGGCCTGCTCGTGAAGTCCACCGTGGTGATGAAGGAAAACCTCGCCGAGCTCCAGTCCCGGGGCCTCGCGAAGAAGTGGCCCATCATCCTCGGCGGCGCAGCCCTGACCCGTGCCTACGTGGAGCAGGACCTGGCGGAGCAGTTTGAGGGAACCGTCAGGTACGCCAAGGACGCCTTCGAGGGCCTCGCGCTCATGGAACCGTTGGTGCAGGTGGCCCGCGGCGCTGCCCCGGACGCCGTCGGCCTTCCGCCGCTGAAGAAGCGGATCCATAAGGGAGGCGCGAAGTTCACGGTGACCGAACCGGAGGCGATGCCCGGGCGTTCCGATGTGGCCGCCGACAACGCCGTGCCAGCGCCGCCGTTCTGGGGCACGCGCATTGTGCGCGGCGTGGCGCTGCACGACTACGCTGCTTTGCTCGATGAGCGCGCAACGTTCATGGGGCAATGGGGGCTCAAGCCCGGCCGCGGCGACGAAGGCGCCTCCTACGAGGAACTGGTGGAGCGTGAGGGCCGGCCGCGCCTGCGGTACTGGCTGGACCGCATCCTCGCCGAGGGAATGCTTGATGCGTCCGTCGCGTACGGCTATTTCCCGGTGGTCTCCGAGGGCGAACAGGTGGTGGTGCTGCACCACGGTGAGGATCACGACGGCGTCCTCGGCACGGCCGGTCTTCTCGCCCCTGATGGCGGTTCAGGCGGTCCGATCGGCACCGAGCGGCTGCGTTTCGACTTCCCGCGCCAGCGCCGGGACCGGCACCTGTGCCTGGCCGACTTCGTGCGCTCGCGCGAATCGGGCCAGATCGACGTGCTGCCAGTCCAGCTGGTTACTGCCGGGTCGAAGATCGAAGAGGTGACTTCCGAGCTGTTCGCCGGGAACCACTACCGCGACTACTACGAGCTCAATGGCCTGGTTATGCAGCTCACTGAGGCGCTTGCGGAGTTCTGGCATGCGCGCATCCGCTCCGAGCTCGGTTTCGCGGCCGAGGAGCCGAAGGACAAGGCAGGGTACTTCAAGCTCGACTATCGCGGTGCGCGCTTCTCGCTGGGCTACCCCGCGTGCCCTGACATGGAGGACCGCCGCAAAGTGACGGAGTTGCTGAAACCCGAGCGGATGGGCGTAGTCCTGAGCGATGAGCTGATGCTGCACCCTGAACAGTCCACCGACGCATTCGTGTTCCACCACCCGGAGGCGAAGTACTTCAAGGTGTGAGTTGAAGCCGGTCCCTGGCCTGAGTGGGTTGAGCCTCTTGCCCGCCCACGCTGGAGACCGGCTTCACCCGCCGGAACGCGGCGAGAATTGCCCGCCCCACCACAGCGATTCCGATGATCGTGGTGACGGCACGCAGGGTGTCCCAGCCCGCCGTCGACGTCACGAGCGAGTAGAGCAGGAAGCTGCTGAGGTTGGTGCCAAGCGGCGCGCCGGGCTCATAGGAGATGCCGGTGCCGGCGCCTACCGCGAAGGGCCAGAACCACAGATTGGTCAGCAGACCGAACAGGTAGGACGCTACGGCGCCGTAGGCGCACAGCATCCACAGCTCCGCTCTTCCACGCACCCGGCGGGGGAGCAGGCCGGCCCCGGCGCCCACCCACGCACAGGCGAATATCTGGAACGGAGTCCAAGGCCCGATGCCACTCCACAAGGCGCTTGAGACGGCGATCGTGGCGGCGCCCAGGAGCAGGCCGAAACGGGCACCGAAGGCCCGGCCGGCCAGGATCAGCAGGATAAAGACCGCCTCCACGCCCCCGACGCCGGTGCTGGCCACCCGCACTGCCGAGCCAACGGCGGCCAGGACGCCGAGCAACGCTACCGTGTGTGCGGAGCGGACCGAGCCGTCGACGGACACGACGACGGCAACGACGGCGAGCGGCGCAATAGCCAACGCCGCGTAGGGGAGGGCCGCGGCGGCATCCTCCGGGAGGGCAGCGGCGAGCAACGGCCAGCAAAATGCCGCGAGGGCCAGAAGATTAGCAGCTGAAAGAACTGCCAGCTCAATGCCCCGCGGCATCCGGATGCGGCGCTGTCTTCCCGCGCCCTGCGGATCTGTTGGTTCACCGATCACTGTTGGTCTTGGTCCGGCACCTGCTCGCCGGGGAGACGGAAGTGCCAATTCGGGCGCATTGGCAGCAACGGAAGAGGGCGCGACGCCGTCACGCATCGGGAGAATTCGGGCGCCGAGGCCGTGGGCAAAGTCGAGGTCGTGTGTGGCGATCAGGACTGCCGCACCGGCGTCCGCTGCGGCCCGCAGCGCCCCCGAGACTGCTGCACGCGCCGCAGGATCAAGTCCGCGGGTCGGCTCATCGATCAGCAGTACCTGTGGGTCGTCCATGCTCTGAAGCGCGATGGCAAGGATTCTGCGCTCTCCTGCAGAGAGGTCCCGGGGATGTTCGTGCCCAATGGGAATCCGAGCGTCTCCCCGCAAACGGGCCAGGCGTGACGCTGCAGGCATTGGGGCAAGCTGGTCACCGCCCGGGCTATATCGATGTGAGCGGCACCGGTCTGAGTGACGCCGGCCCGCTTGATGCCGCCCGGCTTGACGCACAGCGCGCGCCTGGCGCCGGTCGGCCGCTCGGAGCTCTCCTGCGACCGTATCCCTCGTGAAGAGGTCATCCGACGCGTCCGGGACGAGGGCGACGCGGCCGCCGTCGACCGTGCTTTCACTGCCAGTGCCTTCAGCGCCAGTACCTTCACCAAGGGCGAGCGCCACCAGGAGGGACGACTTTCCGGCCCCGTTCGGCCCCACCAGGGCGACAACTTCACCGCGGTACAGGGTCAGGGATGCGCTGCGCACGAGCGGCGTGCCCTTGCGGTGCACCGCGAGCTTTGTTGCCGTCAGCACTGGCACTGGCACTGGCACTGGCACTGGCACGAGCTCCGCTGGCTCTGCCGGCGTCGGAAGCGCAGTAGCACGGTGCGCAGGTGCGGATGGCGCGGCACCCGGTGCCAGGGCGCCGTCGTCGATGGTCCACCACGAGTCAGCAACCGGTACGAGCGGCTCCGCCCGGTGCTCCGCCACAATGACGCAGACGCCGGCGTCGTGGGCGAGGGCGTCGAGCACGGCGATGACGTGGCGGCGTGCTGCGGTGTCGAGGTCGGCCAGGGGCTCATCAACCAGGAGCAGGACCGGATGGTCCACCACCGCTGCGGCGATGGCTACGAGCGTTGCCTCACCAGCCGAGAGGGTGCTGACGTTCCGGTCCAGCAGCGCCGACACCCCGATACTCTCCGCGACCTCCAGCACCCGGGCCTTGGCGGTCCCGGATGCCATGCCGTGCAGCTCAAGGGCGAGGGAGATTTCATCCCGGACCCGTGTGGTGGCGAATGCTGCGCGCGGATTCTGCAATACCACGCCGATGAGGCGGGCGGTTTCGCGCGGTGGCGCGGTGGCACGGTCTGTTCCGGCGACGCGGACGGTGCCGGAAATTTCTCCACCGTCAACGTGTGAGAGGAGGCCGGCGATACCCCGCAGGATGGTGGACTTGCCGGAGCCCGTCGGCCCGGTAATGACCGTAATGGACCCGCTCGACGGCGTGAAGCTTGCGAGGCGCACCTGCGCGTCACCAATGCGGAATTGTGCGTCCCGGATGAGGACCGGTGCTTGGATACCTTGGCCAGGTTGGTGTGCTGCCCGGCTTCCGAAGCCGCGCAGTTCCAGGGCCGCGGCAACCCGGCCTGCATGCTCCAGGGTGCGCTCGAGCACGGGAATAAGGGCGCGGGGACCGAAGCGTTCGCCCCGCAATCGAAAAGCCAGGCGTACGGAGGTCACGGCGTCGGCAAGCGCAGGGAGCGCCGCCCAAGCCACCACAAGTGTCCTGGCAATGCCCTGCACGGGGCCGCGGCGGGCTAGGTGCACGAAGCCACGGGCCACGTCCACCCAGGCGTTGAGGACACCGAAACCGAGGATGATCCCGGCAATCGGCAGGGCGGACAGGACCGCCACCCACAGACCAGATGCCGTTACGGGACCCAGGAGGACGACATGGGCGTACGGGGCAGGCAGCGGCACCGGCGCCAGGTTGAGTAGAACCGGCTCACCAATGCCCGCTCCGTTGAAAAGGATGCGGTAGATGACCCGCGCCGCGATGAAGACGACGGCGAGAGCCGCCGCTGCACGTAACGGCGCGGGTCGAAAGGTCATGCCGTGGGGGCGGCCGGTTCGCCGTCGACCGTGAAGAGCAGTTCCAGGCTCTCTCCGGGGTTCACCTTCAGGGTGGCGAGGCCCTCCTGAGCGTATGCCCAGTCACCGGAGGCCGGCTTAACCCAAAGAGCCCAGTAGGCAAAGGCCGCGGGCGTATTTTTGCATTCTTCCCGGTACGTGCCGCCCTTGTGGGCGATGTCGAAATCTGCGGCAGGCACACCATTTACACGGCACACCAGTTCCTTGGGATATGCGGCAGTGCCCTCGGTCTTAACGTTTGCCTCGTCGAGCACCTTGGAAGCGGGAGTCGGCGCGTCCACGGGAACGCAAACGGACTTATCAGCGGCAGCCTGCTTCAGGGCGCCCGAGTCGACGATGACCTTCACACCGGCGCAGGGTTCGGAGGCGGCGCTGGATGAAGCGGTTGCCGGGGAAGCCGGTGCAGAGGTAGTTGGCTGGGTGGCGGCCGGCGTGGAACAGGCGGCGAGAGCAAGCAGGAGACCTGCGGCGGCGAGGGAGCTCGCGGCGGCGGTACGGATCTTAGTGAACGTCACGTGTTAAGGGTAGGACGTTGCTTGCCCGGATCCGGATGCCTCGCGTTGTATGACGTTAGGCCTGTTATCGCGCGTGTGCCTTAATTCCAGTGGCCGAGCTGGCCAGCGGACCGAAGGAACTCTTCTGGGTCACTGGGCCCGCAAGACCGCTAGCGAGACGACGACGGCGGGAGGCACCCGCCGTCGTCCGTTCCCCGCCGCGGCGGCTCACCAGAACTTATCCAGCCACCTCCGCCGGGCACCACGCTGCAGTCCGCCGTCGTACCCGCGAGCTGTACTGCCCAACCATCGCTGTCGTCCGTCGATGCCTCGCGCCCCGCCGTCGTCCTGCCCTCACGGTCGTCCGTTGTGGTGGCTGCGTAACTGCGCCACCATGAGCGTATGGATGCTGAAACACCTAAGGCGGAGGAGCTGAACCTTCCCCAGGCTTTCCTCCTTCTGGCAACGAACGACACGGACGGCGAACCTTCAGTGCCGGCTTACGTACTCAGGACCACTTTGGCAGGGGCAATATTGGCCGAGCTGGACCTGATCGGTGCAATCGAGCTGCAGGGGAAGCATGTCAGGGCCACCGAGGCCGCCCCGCAAACCGACTTCCAGCATGAACTGGAGCTCATCCGTCACAAATCACGACCCCACACTCCCAAGCGGTGGGTCTCCATGCTGGAGGGCCGCGCCGCAGTGCAGCGTGTCTACGAGGGGATGGCAGCACTGGGCATCGTGGATCAGGTCGGCGAGAAGCACCTCGGCCTGTTCCGGACCGTGCGCTACCCGGAGAAGGACCATGGTCCCGAAGCGTCGATCCTGAAAAAGGTCCAAGCGGCACTTAAAGGCGGTGGACCCAGCGATTCCCGAATGACTGCACTTATCGCCCTGCTTGAGGCCGCCGAACTGCTGGGCAAGCTCTTCCCTGCAGCGGACCGAAACCGGGCAATAAAGCTGGCGAAGGACTATTGGCCCTCCCATGCGGTACTGGACGAACTCCGCATGATCAGACTGGCCGAGGAAGAGGCCGCAATGTAGACCGGGACGAAGCCGCACAGACCCCGTTCCTTGGAGGCGTCCGGCGTTAGGACGCCCGCGACTTTCCCCGCAGTGCTCACCCGCCGGCGGGTTGGAACAGCTCGACGACGTTGCCGGCCGGATCTTCCAGCAGGATCTGCTGACCGCCCGGACCGGTGACAATGTCGTTTCGGAACGTCAGGCCCGCGGCACGGAGCCGGTCCACTTCGGCCGCAATGTCGCTCACGATGAGGTGGATCCGGTTCCAACCTCCCGGTGCCGGCACCGTGCCGTCCGGCATTGGCCGGCCCGCAGAGCTGCTGGGACCGCTCAGCAAAAGCCGAAGCCGGCCGCGGGCGACGTCGGCGAACGCCGGCGCGGCGCTCATCCTGAGGGTAAATCCGAGATGCCTTGTGTAGAAGTCGACCGCCGCTTCGACGTCGTCCACCATGTATCGGACACTTACCATGTCCTCAAGGTCGTTGGGCATTTCTAGCTCCTCTCCGAATTCAGTTGGGAATATTCAATTGCCTAAAGCCGGAACTGGATAGATCTGAACTCAATTTGATTGCTTTAGGCACCGTGGAGCTGCCTCAGAACGTCGCCTTCTGCGACGAAAGGTCCGCCAAGACCTGGGCTCTTCTCGTCTGGAATGACCGGGGTTAGGATGCCGTGTGACTTTCACCCACGGCTACGCGGACAACAACGGCCTTCGTATGTATTACGAGGTCCACGGCCGGGAGGTGCCCGGCCAACCGCCGCTGCT
This sequence comes from Arthrobacter sp. ISL-28, assembly GCF_018613875.1. GTDB lineage: Bacteria > Actinomycetota > Actinomycetes > Actinomycetales > Micrococcaceae > Arthrobacter. Next base: position 43,308 of record NZ_JAGGPJ010000001.1, read on the forward strand.
CCTCATTCCGGGCGGCGGCTCCACCATCGATACGAACTTCGCCGAACTCATCCCGCTGCTGGCTGAACAGCGCCAGGTGATTGCCGTTGAAGAGGAGGGCCACGGTCGCACGCAGCCGACCAGCCGCCCCCTCACTGCCGAGAACTCGGCCGGCGACATCCTCGCTGTCTTGGACCAGCTCGACGTGAAAACTGTGGATGTGTTGGGATTCAGCGCCGGTGGCCACACCGCCGTCGCGCTGGCACTCGGGAATCCCGCCGTGGTGCGGTCCCTCATTATTGCCTCCACTTTTGTGAGCCGCGATGCCGTGCCGGACGAGTTCTGGGCCAGCATGGCGAGGGCCACCGTGGACGACATGCCGGACACCTACAAGGACGCCGACCGCCTTCTCAACCCTGAACCCGGCCACCTGGAGAGGCTCTTCGAGCTGGACAGACAGCGCATCCTGGACTTCCCCGGATGGTCCGACAAAGAGCTGGGCACCATCACAGCATCAACACTTGTGGTGAGCGGTGACCGCGAGATTGTCACCCCTGATTATGCCGCTCGAATGGCCGGCCTCATCCCGGGTGCCCGCCTGCTGATCGTCCCCGGCGGGCATGGCGATTACCTTGGCGAGGAAGCCGCCAGCGGCGGGGATCTGCGGATGATGCACGCCACGGTCCCGTTCCTGCTGCGGGTCCTCGGGGAGTAGATCTGGGCAGCAGGGCAGCTGACTAGAGCAGCATGGCTACTGACGAATAGGGCCGCGGCCTCCGGCCGCTTCCGCCTGGTTGCTGGGGAATGCGGGCTACTCCTCTTTGGTGCTGGGGAACACGGGCTTGTCCTCCTAACATTTAAGGTGCAAAAGTGTGGGCCGGAAACGGCGGAGAACAACCTGGATTAGTGCGCTGGCCGTGTTGGGCGCATGGCTCCCAGCAGTCATAGGAGTCATACCGGTGATTCAGGTGGCCCGCACTCTTGTGTGGCTTCAACTGCAGCTTTGAATGCAACGGGGGCAGCCGGTCGCTGCTGTAGGGGAGCGGCACGCTAGGCAGGCCGACGACGGTGGGAGGCGTCGCCGTCGTCGACTTCCCCTTCAGTTTCGGCTCCTGTTTAAGCGGTACGGGCGTCTCGTAGAACGTCACAGCATCTAGCCAAAAGTGGCACTCCGTCCTCGCTGCGGGGGCGATCCCTGACTGAACGCTGGGCACCATACTGCCTACTGGAACGGTGGAACTGAGGGGAGTCGGAACTACGGCGGGTTGGAGCTGCGGCGGGTTGGAACCGAGGGGAGTCGGAATTACGGCGGGTTGGAACCGAGGCGAGGCGGAACTACGGCGAGCCGGAACTTAAGCAGCTTGCAAGAGGTACCAGTCGTGTAAGGGATCGCCAAGGCGCTCCAGTTGCGGAGGCGGGAGTTCGTCTGGGCCTGGGTATTCAGGCAGTGGACAGCCCTGATCTTCCGTCTCCGTTGCCGGCCAAGGGCACCATTCGGTGAAAGGGTCCACGGGCAGCGCCTGATCCAGATCCGGTTCCAAGTCCAGATTCTCGGCTAGGTTGGGGGCGCTGCCGGGTATGCCGATGTGATCGGGCCAGGCGGGTGGTTGCCAGTCTTGTTGTTCACTCGGATAGTGGCGGCCTGACGGCGCGGTCCAGCCAGGTGGTTGGCTTTTCGTTGCTTCGGAGGGGGTCCAGGAGGTGCTGTGTTTGAGGTGGTGGTGTTTGCGGCAGGGTTGTCCGAGGTTGGTGATGCCTGTGGTTCCACCGTCGGCCCAGGCCAGGAGGTGGTCGGCTTCGTTGTCGAGGGAGTGGTTGTGGCAGCCCGGGAAGGGGCATTTACCGTCGCGGAGGCGTAGCCATTGGCGCATGGATTTGGGGATGCGGTAGCTGGTACGGCCGATTTCCAGCGGTGCTCCATCACGGGGGTCGATCAGGACGCGGTGGAAGGATTCGGCTCCATCGGCGACAAGATCCCGGGCCATGGACGCCGGGATCGGCCCGTACCCGTCCAAAATAGCTGGTTCATCCGTGGCTCCCAGGAGGGAGAGGACAGGGACGGTGACCAGCACTTGGGCCCTGGGAGACGTAACGCCCACACGCCCGACACCCAGCCCCACGCTGTCAGTCACTGCGTCGGCCGTGCCATCAGCCAGGAACTCAGTAGCGCCCTTATTCACCTCGTCAGCAAGCCGGTCGTTCTCGCCGATGGCACCAAGGCCAGCGATCGAACTACCGCCGGTGGCGATGCTGCCGGTGCTGCCGGTGCTGGTGAGGAGCCATGTAGCGGCAAGATCGGCGCGGAGTTGGGTGAGGGTGCGGGGCTCCGTGGGGCCTTGAAGGGCTCTGGCGGCGGTGGTGGTCCGGTCCCAGATCCCGGCGGCGGTCCCCGCCGGCAGATAGGCCGACAGCCAGGCCATGCCGTCCTGGTCCGGTGTGTATTCCAGCCGCCGGTCCAGGACACCCTTGCGGTGGCGCACTTCGATGCAGACGGGATGGTGTCGCTCCCGCCAGCTCCGGGCTTTGGCGCGGAACCGGGACGGGACGAGCTCACCGGCCGGGCAGCCCCGCGCAGCATCCGGCGAATCCGGGTCAAGGAAGTGCGCTTCCAGGGCGGCGGCCCCGGCACCGTCCAGGCTGCCGGTTTCATCACACATGATGCGGGCATGCTGCCACGAAATCACCCCGTCCCGGAGTGCGTTGAGGGTGAGCGGCAGCCCGATGGTCAGGTGACGGCTCTGGTCCAGGAGCGCTGCAGCGGAGCGTTCACTGATGGTGAGGACGCACGCGACCTCAGCGATTGTGGACATTTCCTGCGCGGTCGCCTCCTGCACGGTGACAGCCGGGGAAGCGATGGCCTCAGCGGCCTCGACGTACTCAGCTGCCAGCTGCACCTTCAACACGGCAGCTTTAGCTTCGAACCGGCCTACCTCGGCCAAGGCGTCCAGACAAGCATCGCGCCGGCGCCGCAACGGGTCGGAGTCCCGGTCGCTATCAACGTCACGGCCATCTGCACGGTCACGGAAATCCGGCCCGATGATACGGCCGAGAACAGCAATGGACGCTGCGACAGCAGCCAGGGCCTCGGCGGCCCCAAGCCCGGCGGCGGCCTCCAAGGCCTCCCCGTTCCCCACTGTCCAAGCACCCGTGCTTTCCATAAGAAAAGCATCTCAGCAGGGTGTGACAATAACGGATGGCCCGCTTTGGTGAGACCAACGCATAATGAAGTTCCGCTACATCGCTCCATGGCAGGACTTATCCTGCAGCGCCCCGCAGGCCGGAACCCCGCAGACTGAAGCCCTGCGGGCCGGAACCCCGCAGGCCGGAACCCCGCAGACTGAAGCCCTGCGGGCCGAAACCCCGGAGGCCGGAACCCCGCAGGCCGGAACCCCGCAGACTGAAGCCCTGCGGGCCGGAACCCCGCATGCCGGAACCCCGCAGACTGAAGCCCTGCGGGCCGAAACCCCGGAGGCCGGAACCCCGGAGGCCGGAACCCCGCAGACTGAAGCCCTGCGGGCCGGAACCCCGCAGACTGAAGCCCTGCGGGCCGGAACCCCGGAGGCCGGAACCCCGGAGGCCGGAACCCCGCAGACTGAAGCCCTGCGGGCTGAAACGACTACCTGGGAGAAGCGATCGTCCACCATGGTTCGCACCAACCGACCCGGCATCGCGGCTTCGCTGGCGGAGGTTTGGGTCCGCCACCGCACTGATCCGCCACCGCACTGATCCGCC
>NZ_JAGGPJ010000001.1:47133-170198 GCF_018613875.1 Arthrobacter sp. ISL-28
CACACCCTTCGTCAGGTGCAGCGTGGGTCCGCCAGCGCACTGATCCGCCACGCCCTTCGTCAGGTGCAGCCTCGGGTCCGCCACCGCCTTACTCAGGCGCAGCCGGGTCAGCTGCCGACGTACGCCGCGAGGTGTTCGCCGGTGAGGGTGGAGCGGGTGGCGACGAGGTCGGCGGGCGAGCCCTCAAAAACGATCCGGCCGCCATCGTGGCCAGCGCCGGGACCGAGGTCGATGATCCAGTCTGCGTGCGCCATGACCGCTTGGTGGTGCTCGATGACGATCACCGACTTGCCGGAATCGACGAGCCGGTCGAGCAAACCCAGCAACTGCTCCACGTCGGCGAGATGGAGGCCGGTGGTCGGCTCATCGAGGATGTAGACGTCGCCCTTCTCGGCCATCTGGCTGGCCAGCTTGAGTCGCTGCCGCTCGCCGCCGGACAGCGTGGTGAGCGGCTGGCCCAGGGTGAGGTAGCCGAGCCCGACGTCGGCCAGCCGGTCCAGGATCTTGTGGGCTGCTGGCGTGCGTGCTTCGCCCTCGCTGAAGAACTCCTCGGCCTCGGCCACCGGCATCGCGAGAACCTCGGCGATGTTCCGGCCGCCCAGCGTGTACTCCAGCACCGCCGCCTGGAAGCGCTTCCCCTCGCACTCCTCGCACGTGGATTCGACGGTGGCCATGACGCCCAGGTCGGTGTAGATGACGCCGGCGCCGTTGCAGGTGGGACAAGCCCCTTCGGAGTTGGAGCTGAAGAGCGCAGGCTTCACGCCGTTGGCTTTGGCGAACGCCTTGCGGATCGGTTCGAGCAGCCCGGTGTACGTTGCCGGATTACTCCGTCGGGAACCGCGGATCGCACCTTGGTCAATCACCACCACGCCGTCGCGTCCAGCCACCGAACCGTTGATCAGCGAGCTCTTGCCGGAGCCGGCGACACCCGTGAGCACACAGAGCACCCCGAGCGGTATGTCGACGTCCACATTCTGCAGGTTGTTCGTCGACGCGCCGCGGACCTCCAGAGCACCGGAGGATGAACGCACCGAGTCCTTCAGCCGCGCCCGGTCGTCGAGGTGGCGGCCGGTAATGGTGTCACTCGCCCGCAGCCCCTCCAGGTTGCCCTCAAAGCAGACGGTGCCACCTCCGGTGCCGGCGCCGGGACCGAGGTCGACGACGTGGTCGGCGATCGCGATGGTCTCCGGCTTGTGCTCCACGACGAGTACGGTGTTGCCCTTGTCACGGAGCTGCAGCAGCAGCCGGTTCATCCGCTCGATGTCGTGCGGGTGCAGGCCGATCGTGGGTTCGTCGAAAACGTAGGTGACGTCGGTGAGTGACGAACCGAGGTGGCGGATCATTTTGGTGCGCTGGGCCTCGCCGCCGGACAGGGTGCCGGACGGCCGGTCGAGCGAGAGGTATCCGAGGCCGATCTCCGCGAACGAGTCGAGGAGGTGCTGCAGCCCGGTCAGCAGCGGGGCCACCGAGGGCTCGTTCAGGTCACGGATCCAACCGGCCAGGTCACTGATCTGCATCGCGCAGACATCGGCGATGTTTTTGCCCTTGATCTTCGATGACAAGGCTTCCTGGCTGAGCCGTGTGCCGCCGCAGTCGGGGCAGGTCGTGAACGTTACGGCCCGCTCCACAAAGGCGCGGATGTGCGGCTGTAGCGAGTCGACGTCCTTCGAGAGGATCGACTTCTGGATCTTGGGGACCAGCCCCTCGTAGGTCAGGTTGATGCCCTCGACCTTGATCTTGGTCGGTTCCCGGTACAGGAGGTCGTGAAGCTCCTTCTTGGTGTACTTGCTGATCGGCTTGTCCATGTTGAAGTAGCCGGAGCCGCTGAAGATGCGGCCGTACCAGCCGTCCATGCTGTAGCCGGGGACGGTGAGCGCGCCCTCATTAAGCGACTTGCTGTCGTCGTACAGTGCCGTCAGATCGAAGTCGTTGATCGAGCCCATGCCCTCGCAGCGCGGGCACATGCCGCCGAGCCGGTTGAAGGTCGCCTTCTCGGCTTTGGTCTTGTCGCCGCGCTCGATAGTGATCGCGCCGGTGGCCTTCACTGTAGGGATATTGAAGGAGTAGGCGTTGGGCGAGCCGATGTGGGGGTTTCCCAGCCTGCTGAAGAGGATGCGCAGCATTGCATTGGCGTCGGTCGCCGTGCCGACGGTGGAGCGTGGGTTGGCTCCCATCCGCTCCTGGTCGACAATGATCGCCGTCGTCAGGCCCTCGAGGAGATCGACGTCGGGCCGCGACAGCGTCGGCATGAAGCCCTGCACGAAGGCGCTGTAGGTCTCGTTAATCATCCGTTGCGACTCCGCGGCGATCGTACCGAACACCAGCGAGCTCTTGCCCGAGCCGGAGACGCCAGTGAACACCGTCAGCCGGCGCTTCGGGATCTCGATGCTGACGTCCTTGAGGTTGTTCACGCGCGCGCCCTGGACGCGGATCAGATCATGGCCGTCGGCAACGTGCAGTGCTGGCGACTGCGTATCCGTCCTCGTCGTTATGGTCATTGTGTCTCCATCTGTTAGGCGGGGCATCTGTTAGGCGGGCCGCCAAGGCGGCGGACCAGCGGCCCGCGTCAGCGACCCGCGTTAAGGCTGGCGGTTTAGTGGAGCTGGTTGATGCGGATCATGTTGCCTGCCGGATCGCGGAAAGCGCAGTCGCGAATGCCGTACGTCTGGTCTGTCGGCTCCTGGACGACTTCGGCGCCACTTGCCTGTACCCGCTCGAAAGTGCCGTCGAGGTCCGAGGTGCCGAGCACGATGCGGGCGTAGCTGCCCTTGGCCATCAACTCGGCGATCGTACGGCGCTCGTCCTCGGTGAGGGCGGGGTCGGCGAACGGCGGCTCAAGGACGATCGACGTCTGCGGCTGATCCACCGGTCCTACGGTGATCCAGCGCATCCCGCCATATCCGACGTCGTTGCGGACCTCGAATCCCAGGGTGTCACGATAGAAGGCCAGAGAGGCGTCCGGGTCGTTGTGTGGGAGGAAAGTCCAGTGAATGGTGAGGTTCATGGCAGTCAGTCTAGGCGCGGCTCGTGACCGGCGCTTCTCGATTCCTGATCGGTCTGGTCACCTGTTTCACCACGCAGGATGGCATGCCCGCGGCGTCCGCACGAGCCAGGCGGCGATAGGTGCTCGGCGGCATACCGACCAGCTCGGTGAAGCGGCTGCTGAAGGTGCCCAACGACGAACAGCCGACCGCGAAGCAGACCTCGGTGACGCTGAGATCGCCGCGACGCAGTAGCGCCATCGCGCGCTCGATGCGCCGTGTCATGAGGTAGCCGTATGGCGGTTCGCCGAAGGCGAGCCGGAACTGGCGGCTGAGGTGTCCGGCCGACATGTTGACGCCTCGGGCGAGCGCTTCGACGTCCAGCGGCTGCGCGTACTCCCGGTCGATCCGGTCGCGAACGCGGCGCAGCCGCGCGAGATCGCTCAGGTGCTGCGCTTCGGCGGGTCTGCTGGTCACCTGCGCGATGGTGCCACGTCGCGCCGGAGTTGTCTAGCCCCCGTGCTAGGGCAGCCGTGACGGTCGAAGCAGGGTGGGGACGCCAGCGCTTTCGGGGTCCAGCGGCACGGGGCTGATCAGCACGGCCGGCCCGCGGTGCAGAATGCCGTCGGAGAGCGCCTGGCACCGCATTCCTCCCCGCCCGCGCATGGCCTTGTGTGCGCCCGGGGCAAGCATCTGGTCCATCCAGACACAAGGGTGGGCAGGCCGTCCGGCCCTGAGCCGCACCGGTTCTCCGCGTGACTCCAGCGCGAATTCCTGGCCAAGCAGCGGGGCGAGGTGGGCGCCCCTGAGGACCACGTTGCGCCGGGTGAGCAGCGGGTCAAGGGGCGGGACCCCCAGCTCAGCGGCCATCGCTTCGAGGGCCTCGACTGCGATCAGGGTGACGGCGGCATCCATGTGCGCGGCCTTGCCAAAGAACCGGTCACCGACGATGCCCTTTCCGGCCACCAGTTCGACGCGGTCGGCATCTGTGCTGCGGACGTCCGCTGCCCCCTCGCGGGCGCGGCCGAAATAGGCGTGTTCCGGCGACACGAGGAGATGCACGACCTCCACGTCATATCTGTAGCTTCCGGTCATGCCATAAAACTATCCTTCCTCACCGGGGTGGGAACACCTTTCAACTGCTGGGAGAGCCTTCCCAAGCGGACGACGGCGGGAGGTCCCGCCGTCGTCCGCTTCTGCAGATCAGTCGGTTCCCGGCTTCGCTACAGGTAACGGCAGGGCCTCCCACAGCGGTGCCGGGGCCAATAGCGTTGATGGCATGGACAACGAAGGGCAGGCCGTGGCCGTCGATGCAGACGAACAGGACCGATCGGACATCCTTGACAACTACCGGGCCCAGCTGCGCGCCATGCTGGACGGCGACACCGAGAGGCTGGGTGACCTGCTGACTGAGGACTTTACGCTGACGCACATGACGGGCCTCCTCCAGCCCAAGGAGGAGTGGCTGGCCCAGATGCAGGCCGGACAGTTTGACTACCACGATGCCCTGGAGAGGAACGTGTCCCTCCATGTTGACGGCGACACTGCCCGGCTGGTCGGGAGGATCGTCACAGATGCGACGGTCTACGGGGCGCGGGCGAACTGGCCACTGCAGCTCACGATGGACTTGATCCGTGTGAACGGGCGATGGCTCGCCTCGCGCTCGGTGGCCACTATGTGGTAATTCGGGGCCTCAGGCCAGATTTTCCTTCAGCAGGGCGCGGTGTTCGACGGCAGCCCTGCGGTGGAGTTCACGGCCGGCGTCGGTAAGTTCCAAAAACAATGAGCGCCGGTCATCTTCGCAGGAGTGCCGGGAGATGAGTCCGGCTCTTTCGAGCCTATCCACGACTTTGGACATGGCGCTCTGCGTCATGGGCGTGCGCTCACCCAGCTGCTTCATTCTGCAGGCTGCGTCTGCACTTTCGGCCACGAGGTCAAGGATTTCAAACTCGGTCAGGCCGATGCTGAACTTCAACTCCAGGGCACGGTCGATCATGCCGGCGGTGCGGAAGTACGTGCTCTGGATGCTGCGCCATTGCTCAACCAGCTGGCGGTCCTGCGTTGTTGCCATGCAGAGATTCTAGTTCAGGAAATATTAAAAGTCCACGTCATAATATTCCTTGTCATTCAATGACGTGTCATATAAGTTGATGCCATGACTGCAACTTCAGCCCTTGAAAGAACTGCCGGAGAACTGCTCGGCCCTGTCCGTTGGACCCGTGCGCAGTGGATGCTGCTGCTGGTCCTGTGCACCGTTCTGGCGCTGGACGCGCTCGACGTCTCCATGGTCGGCGTGGCGCTGCCCTCTATCGGCAACGAACTCAACCTTGGAACCGAGTCCCTCCAATGGATCGTCTCTGCCTACGTGCTCGGCTACGGAAGTCTGCTCCTGCTGGGTGGCCGGATGGCGGACCTCCTCGGCAGGCGCCGCATCTTCCTTATTGCGCTCAGCGTCTTCGCCGCTGCTTCCCTGATCGGCGGTTTGGTCGATGACCCCGCCCTGCTGATCGCCACCCGTTTCGTTAAAGGACTGGCCGCGGCATTTACGGCTCCTGCCGGATTTTCCATCATCACCACTTCGTTCCCGGAAGGGCGCGAACGAAACCGCGCTGTTTCCATCTTCACAACCTTCGGCGCAAGCGGCTTCTCACTCGGTCTGGTCGTCGGAGGACTCATGACTGCCATGAGCTGGCGCTGGACCTTCCTTGTCTCGGTACCGATAGCGGTCGCCGTCGTCATTCTTGGCCTGAAGTACATCCCCCGGGACAACGCCGCCGACCGGGATAAGGACGGCGGGCACGACGTCTGGGGAGCCGTCACACTCGCCGCCGGCATGCTGGGACTGGTCTATACGCTGGTTTCGGCCCCCGGGAACGGCTGGGGTTCTGTGGCAACTATCGCCGGGTTCCTGGCCTCCGCAGCGGTGCTGGCGGCGTTTGCCGTGATCGAAAACCGCGTTCGGCACCCGCTGATCCGGTTCAGCATCCTCAGGGAAGGCTGGGTTGCCCGGGCCAACCTCAGCGCCGTCGGGCTGTTCGGTTCGTATCTGAGCTTCCAGTTCATCCTCACGCTCTACCTGCAGTCCGTGCTGGGATGGAGCCCCCTGGGCATGGCGTTGGCGCTTCTTCCCACCGGCCTCCTGGTGGCTTCGAGCGCACCCTTCGGGGACCGTCTCATCGACCGGTTCGGCGCCCCGCGGCTCATCCTGACCGGCCTGGCGGCGTTGACGCTCGGCTATGTGCTGTTCCTTCGCGTGGGCACAGCGCCCAACTATATGACGGATATCTTGCCGTCCGTTCTGCTGCTGGGCGTTGGCTTCGCCCTGGCATTTCCGTCCATTAACGTGCAGGCAACAGCGGGCATCCAAAATTCCGAACAGGGCTTGGCTGCCGGCCTGATCCAGACGAGCACGCAGGTGGGTGCCGCCTTGGTGCTTGCCGTCACCACGGCGATCGTCAGCGGTCACGGCAGCCCGTCCGAGGCGGGCGGTGCCGTAGATGCGGCGGCAATGCTGGAACAGTACCGCCCCGGCCTGATCCTGAGCGCAGCCGTCGCCCTTGCCGCGTTGCTCATAGCAGTGCCGCGGTCCCGCCGGACGCCGACGATCCAGGTGATGGCCAAGGTTTAGACGGGCACAGCCAGGGCTGGCTGCCTTCCGGATGGTTAACAGCGTTTCCAGTTGGATAAAAGTCAGTTGGGTTAAATAAGTCAGGGGTTTGGGATCCGCAAAACGGTTCCCAATCCCTGACTTGCTTGTTGATGGGTTATCTGACGGCTGTCAGTTCGGCCCTTTCCAGGACCTCCGGGTTGGCGATCATGATCACCCAGAGTGTCAGTTTCAGAAGTTGGCTGCACAGAATGTCAGAACTCCTCTGCGCATTCGTCATTCACGGTTCTGATTGGCAGCGTCTCCGAGGCCCGTGGGCAACATCCTCCAAGACCCCGCAGGGGGTCCCCGCATGCCCGCGCTTCAGGCGGTCAGCTCAGCGTTGGCGAAAAGCTGGTCGATGAGGCCGCCTAGTTCATTCCAGTGGGCGCCGGATCGCTTGGCCGCCTCTTCGGCGTCCCCGGATGCGAGGATTTCAATGAGTTCGCGGTGGTGGCCTCCCGTGTTCTGCGCTCCGTAGAGAGTGGAGAACTTCCTGTAGAGGATGCGGTGGATTTGGGGGTGGAGTTGGTCCATGACGCGCGCGATGAGTGGATTTTGGGCCGCCGTGACGGGGACGCTGTGGAAGCGTTCGTCTGCCTCCAGCGCCGCCTGGACGTCATTGCGGGCCACTGCGGCCTCGAATTCCGTGTTGAGATCGCGCATGAGGTTGAGGTCGCCCTTTGTGAGGTTGGGTGTCCCCGTCCGGACGGCCAGTTCGTCGAGCGCCTTGAGGACAGCCAGGGTGCGGGCTACTTCGTCCTTGTCCAGGGTGGCGATCCGCGTGTAGACCCCGGGTTTGGCTTCGACCAGGCCCATGTCCGCAAGGCGCGCGAGTGCCTCGCGGACCGGAGTCCGGCTGAGCCCCATGCGCTCGGCCAGCTCCGAATCCTTGACCCGTTCCCCGGGCGCGAGATCGCCGGTCACGATGGCAGCCCGAATCCTGTCGTATGCCTCGCCGCTCATCAGGCGGCGGTCAACTCGATCAATAGGCGACATATGTACACGATACATTGGATACTGCGTTCACATTCGAAGGACGGCCGAGCCGGTTTCCGGCCCCGGTCCCTGCAGGGGGAAGCCGGACTGCCGCAGTGCGGCATCAGCCAATACGCCAGTGGGATCGATGAGGGGAATTCTCAACATCTCCTGCGATAGGGCTAAAGGTATCTCGGTGCAGCCAGCGATGACTGCCTGCGCGCCTTGGGTCTGCAGCCGGGCCGCTGCCCCGGCCAGACGCCTGCCGACCTCCGATGAGGCGTTGCCACCCTTGATCTTCAGGATCCCCTCCATGACCTTCTCCTGGACGGTGGAATCCGGGACAAGAACTTGGAGGCCTCGCGCATCTGCGAATCCCTGGTAGAGGCCCATGCGGCATGTGCCCGTTGTCGCCAGGAGGCCCACTTTGCGGATGCCGGCTGCGAAGAGGAGCTCTACTGTCTCCTCGATCATGTGCAGGATCGGCACGTTGGTCTTGGCCTGGAGGGCCGGGACGAAGGCGTGCGCTGTGTTGCAGGGGACGGCGATGAGGGTGGCGCCTGCATCTTCCAGATGCCTGACTCCGCGCAGCATCCATGGAGTCGGATCCTCTCCCAGGCCCAGAATAGCCTGGGTTCGGTCGGGGATGGTGGGGTCGGACCAGATGACCGTGCAGGGGTGATCCTGGTCCCGTCGGGCCTGGGTTCGGCCGACCAGCTTGGTGTAGAAGTCCGCCGTGGCGGCTGGGCCCATCCCGCCGAGGATGCCGATGACCTGCTCTTGTGGATGCATCATCTTCCTTTCCCTGCCTCAGCCAATGCCTGCAACGTTCTGGTCGAGAGCGCGCGGCGGGCTGGCCAGCGACGACGGGCTCAGAAGCGCTGTGAGCTGTTGGGCGTCGAGGAGCTTTCTTTCAAGGACCAGCGAGGTAATGGTGCGCCCCGTTACCAGGGCTTCTTTGGCGATGGCAGTTGCGGCTTCGTACCCGATGTACGGGTTGAGGACGGTGACTGTTCCGATGCTGTTCTCGACCTGCGAACGGAGGAAGTCTTCATTGGCGGTGATGCCATCGATGCAAAGCTCGGCGAGGGTCTTCGCACCAGCTGCGAGCCGTCGGCAGCTCTTGAGGATGGAATATCCGATGACGGGTTCGAATGCGTTGAGCTGGAGCTGTCCGGCTTCGGCTGCCATGGTGACCGTGAGGTCGTTGCCGATGACTTCGAAGGCGATTTGGTTCACGAGTTCGGGAATGACCGGGTTCACCTTGCCGGGCATGATGCTGGATCCGGCCTGGCGCGGGGGCAGGTTCATCTCGGAAAATCCGGCCCTGGGCCCTGATGAGAGCAGGCGCAGGTCGTTGCAGACCTTGGAGAGCTTGACCGCGATCCGTTTCAGGACCCCGGAGAACTGAACGAAGGAGCCGCAGTCCTGCGTGGCCTCGACCAGGTTGGGGGCCGTCTGCAGGGGGAGGCCGGTGATCTGGCGGAGATGCATGCATGCGGCCTCGGCATAACCCGGAGACGCAGTGATGCCGGTGCCAATGGCGGTGGCCCCGAGGTTGATCTCGTGTAGGAGCGCCATGGCGTCCCGGAGCCGTTGCTGGTCTTCCTCCACCATGACGGCGTAGGTGGAGAACTCCTGTCCCAGCGTCATCGGGACGGCGTCCTGCAATTGCGTGCGGCCCATCTTTACCACTGGGGCGAACTCCGCGGCCTTGCGCTCGAAGGACGTGCGGAGGGTGTCCATCTCGATCAGCAGCGTCTGCGCCGCCAGGATTGTCGCAATGCGAAGGGCCGTGGGATAGACGTCGTTGGTGCTATGCCCGCGGTTAACGTGTTCAAGCGGGGACAAGACTTGATAGTCGCCTCGGGCGTGGCCGAGGATCTCCAACGCCCGGTTTGCGATGACCTCGTTGGCGTTCATGTTCGTTGAAGTCCCTGCCCCGCCTTGGATGGGATCGAGGATGAACTGCCCGTGCAGCGCACCCTCGCGGATCTCCTCACACGCCTGGACGATGGCGCCACTGAGTGTCGGGTTCAGGACCTTCAAGTCTGAGTTTGCGAGGGTGGCGGCCTGCTTGACGCTGGCCAGAGCCGAGATCAGCTCCGGGAACTGCGAAATCGAGGTGTCTGTGACTCGGAAGTTCTGCTGCGCTCTGGCCGTATGTACTCCGTAGTAGGCCTCAGCCGGTACAGCAAGGCTGCCAAGCAGGTCCTTCTCATTGCGTGTCTCCATGGACGTTGATGCTCCTGTCTTTCTGATGAGTGGTTCGGTCAATCGCTGCTGAGTTGACAGTGTCGCCGGCCACACTAAGATTGTCGGTGTTCCACATGCAATACGCAATATACTGGAGGCAGGATAATGGAGAACAATCGGAGGCATCAATGAAGCTCCCTTCTGAGAACATCGCGGACACTGGCGCACCCGCGGCGGCGCCGGAGACGACAACTGCCGGTGGCACGAGCCAGACGGTCGACGCCGCTGACGCCGGCTATTCACGATCGCTAAAGGCGCGGCACGTGCGCATGATCGCTATCGGCGGGTCGATCGGCACGGGGCTCTTCCTCGGCGCCGGCGGCCGCCTCGGGATCGGCGGCCCGTCCCTGGCCATCGTGTACGCCGTGTGCGGCCTGTTCACCTTCTTCATGATGCGCGCCCTCGGCGAGATGGCCGTGTACCGGCCTTCCTCGGGCGCTTTCGTCTCCTACGCCCGCGAATTCATCGGCGAAAAGGCCGCCTACTTCACCGGCTGGCTGTTCTTCATCGACTGGTGCTGCACCATCATGGCCGAGACGACCGCCATAGCCCTGTACCTGCACTTCTGGACGTTGTTCCAGAGCGTCCCGCAGTGGCTGCTCGCCCTTATCACGCTCGCCCTGGTCCTCGTGCTCAACCTGCTTGCCGTGAAGTTCTTCGGCGAGGCCGAGTTCTGGTTCGCGATGATCAAGATCGCCGCCATCGTCAGTTTCATGGTCGTTGCCGTGGTGGTCATTCTCACCGGCAACCAGGTCGCCGGGCACACCCCGGGGCCCGCCCTGATCACCGACCACGGCGGCCTGTTCCCCAACGGCTGGCTGCCGGCCATCACGCTCACCCTCGGCGTCGTCTTCGCCTTCGGCGGAACCGAAATGGTCGGGGTCGCAGCAGGCGAGGCCAAAGACGCACACAAGATCATCCCCAAGGCAGTGAACTCCACCTTCTGGCGGATCGCCCTGTTCTACGTCGGCTCAGTGATCCTCCTGACCCTGGTCATGCCATGGACCGCCTACAGCGGCACGGAGTCCCCCTTCGTCACTTTCTTCTCCGCGCTCGGCATCCCCAACATGGGCGCCATCATGAACCTGGTCGTCATCACGGCCGCCGTTTCCTCGATGAACGGCGGGCTCTATGCCACCGGACGCACGCTCCGCTCGATGGGCATGGCCGGCAGCGGCCCTAAGATCGCGACCCGGCTGAACCGGCACAACGTTCCGTTCGCCGGTGTCCTCTTCACCGCCGGCCTGGGTATCATCGGCATCCTGATCAACTACGTCTGGCCCTCACAGGCCTTCGACATCGTCATGAACCTGGCAGCCATCGGCATCGCCGGCACCTGGATCTCGATCATGGTCAGCCACTGGATGTTCGTCCGGCGCGCCAAGCAGGGACTGGTGCAGCGCCCTGCCTATCGCCTCCGGGGGGCCCCGTACGTCAACTTCGTTACCGTGGCCTTCCTCGTCGCCGTCGTCGGTGGAATGTGGTTTGCCGATGGAATCGGTCGGCCGACTATACTGCTTTTCCTTGGCATCTGCGTCCTGCTCACCCTCAACTGGTTCCGCGTCCGCAGCCGCATCCGGAAGACCGTCGGCGATCCGTACGAGGCCGGACTCTAAGCCCGCCACAAGCCCCCGCCTTAACAACGAGTCATGCTCGGGGCCGGAGAATCCGGCCCCGGACACGCAAGGAGAACCTTGAGCACCACTCCCAAAATCCAGTTCATCTACACCGGCGGGACCATCGGAATGATCGCCGGACCGAACGGTTTTGACTGCGGCGGAAACGTAGAAGCCGAAGTGGCAGCGACCCTCAACCGCAATGGCAGGCATTCCGAGTTCGGTTTCGCCGACTTCGAGCCGGTCGACTCGTCCAACATCACCCCGGCGCACTGGCAACAAATCATCGACCACCTCCAAGCCCGCCGGGACGAGTTCGACGGCTTCGTCGTTCTGCACGGCACCAACACCCTCGCGCACTCGGCAGCGGCCGTCAGTTACGCCCTCGAGGGATTCGGCAAACCCGTAGTGTTCACCGGATCCCAGATCCCCTTCGGAATCCCGGGCACTGACGCGCCTGGCAACGTCCGGGGCGCGTTCGACGTCGCCAGCTCCGGCCTCGCCACCGGGGTGACCTTATTCTTCGACGGGGACCTGATGTCAGGAGTGCGTGCAAGCAAGGTCTCCACCATCGATAGGCACGGCTTCATCAGCCCACACGTCCGGGCCGTTACCCCGGACGCCGTGCGGGAAGAACCGTTTAGAACGAACGCCCGGGGCTGGGGCAGCCCCCGACCCTACAGCCGGCATGATGTCGCAGTCATTACTGCCGCCCCCGGCATGAGTGCTGAACGGTTTCGTGCAATGACCACCCCCGCACCGGACGCAGTGATCTACCGCGCGTATGGGGCCGGTGAGGGCCCAGGCGACGAGCCCGGACTCGAAGGAGCCATCCGGAACCTGACCGAGAACGGCACACCGGTGGTGGTCATGAGCCAATGCGTCCAAGCCAGAATCGATCTTGCCAAGTACGCCGCAGCGGGATTCCTCAACAGGGCAGGAGCCCTGGGCGCCGCGGACATGACCCTGGAGGCCCTCTACACCAAGATCCTGTTCCTCCTCAGCCAGGACATCGACCGGGCAGACCTCGGAAAATGGATCCTCACCGACCTTGCGGGCGAAATCACCCCCACCGCCCCGCACGAACCTGAGGGACAGCTGATATCCGCCGGTAACGCCGCAGCCCAATAAGAGAAAGCCAAATCCTGCCGCCCGGGTCCACAGACCCGGACTGCGGGGGGCAGGGGGAATCATGGTCAGATAGAAGATTGCCGGCTGGGTCCCGTCCGTTAATAGTCGGACACCGCATTGCTGTTCCCTTGATCGAGCGTCGCACCCTCTTCATCATGCTGCCGCGGTAGTCCCGCACGGTCAACCTGTCCGCGAGGTGGCCTTACTTGCGACATCGTTTGCGTCTCGGAACCCTTGGCATATGAGACGTCTCCTTGGACCAGCCGGCGGCTCTGGCGGCCCTGGGCGGCGAGGAAACCATCAATCACCATGACAAACTCATCCGCGTCTGCGAAGAAGGCAACGCCGAAGCAGCCGCCATCATGTCAGGCGAACATTGGTCCCACCCCGCAGGCCTCATTACCGGCCTCTTCGATTCCAACGAGCTCTCTCGTTAACTTGCCCCTGCATAGCTAGCTCGCTGCTGAAACTTAGCTCATGCGGAACCTATCTCAGACGGGCGACCTTCTCACCGAGCCGCTGTTTCACCCTCACAAGTCAGCCGGATACGGTCCAGTCCGAGCGCCTCCACCCAGAGACACCCTCCATTTAGTGTCGCCCTTCGACCCATTGACACCCCTCCATGCCAGGCATATCCTACAACCAAATGGTTGTAGATCAGCTGGGCGATGCCGAACTTGACCGCCTCTTCCAGGCGTTCGCAGATTCCACGCGGCGGGACATCATGCGCCGCGTGGCGTTGGGGGAGTACTCGGTTTCCGGCCTCGCGGCCCTCTATGCCATGAGTTTTGCCGCCGTTCAGAAGCACGTGGCGGTGTTGGAGCGCGCGTCCCTAGTCACCAAGGAGAAGCGCGGAAGGGAGCAGATCGTGCGGGGCAATCATGAAGGCCTGGAGAAAGCCCGGCGGCTGCTCGATGAGTACGAGGCGATCTGGCGGCAGCGCGTCGCCCAGATCGCAGACATCCTCGCTGAAGAATAGGAAAGGTCCGGCAATGACGGTTATCAGTTCCACCAAGAGCACCGAGACGCTCAGCTTCACTCTCGTGGCCGAGTTTGATGCCGACGTCAAGCGCGTCTGGCAGATCTGGGAGGATCCGCGGCAGCTGGAGCGCTGGTGGGGTCCGCCCACCTGGCCAGCCACATTCACGAAGCATGAATTTACCCCCGGGGGAGAGGCCAGCTACTACATGACCGGCCCTGAGGGCGAGAAGGCCGGCGGCTGGTGGCGCATCACCAGCATCGACGCCCCGAACCGTCTCGAGTTTGACGACGGTTTCGTCGACGATAACGGCGCACCGGTCGCCGCGATGGGCACGACACACGCCACCGTCGAGCTCGAGGACATCGGCGGCCGGACCCGGATGACGGTCAGGTCCATGTTCGAGTCCGAAGAGCAGATGAACAAGATGCTAGAGATGGGCATGGAGGACGGCATGAAGGAGGCGGCGGGCCAGATCGACGCCCTGCTCGCCTAGCCATCCCACGCCTGACCACTCCACCCCAGCCACCAACCCACTACAGACGCAACTCCACTGCAGACACGACTCCACCAAAGTTAAAGGCCAGCGGACGACGGCGGAACCTCCCGCCGTCGTCCGCTGGCCTTTGTTTTCCGCTACCTCCCGTAGGCACAGGCCTTCTGTGGGCGCTAACCGTGGGCGTTGACCTTGTGTAGGCACTGGTCTTCTGTGGGCGCTAACCGTGGGCGTTGACCTTCTGTACGTGCTGGCCTTCCTTAGGCACTGATATTCCGTGCGCGCCACCGGTCTTCACGACGTGGGGCTCACCTTCACGAGGGCTCCGGGGAGCCTGGTTTAGATGGGGTGGTTTGAATCCTGCTGGGCATCCGGGTCTTCTTCGGCCCCATAATCGGTGGCCGGTGCAAGCCCTGCAACCTGCTGGCCGGCGTTGGTTTGGCCCGGCATAAACCGGTCATCCCCTGTTCCCAAAGGTTCCGTGCCGGCACCGGGCGCAACGTCATCCCGCAGGTGCGGGTCATCTGGGAGCTCTTTGGGCGATTCTTTCTCAGTCATATTTACAGCGAAACATTCGTGCCGTGTGCCTGCAAGGGGGAAGATCTTCCGCGGACGGCACGTCCTCCGGTCAGCAAACTGCGTAGGGTTGGCACACTGCGTAGGGTTGGCACACTGCGTAGGGTTGGCACACTGCGTAGGGTTGGCACCATGGCGGAGAATCCGACGCGATTGGTGACAGTGGGTCATGGAACCGCCAGCGAACCTGAATTCAGGAAACTGTTGGAGGGGGCCGGGATCAGGGCGGTTGTGGATGTCCGCATCGCACCGGGGAGTCGCAAATTCCCGCATTTCGGCAGGGATCTCCTGGAACGGTGGCTCCCCGCTGCAGGAATCGAATACCGGTGGGAAAAGCGGTTAGGCGGGTTTCGAAAGCTCCCGCCAGACTCGCCCGATGTGGCGCTCCGAAATGAATCGTTCCGGGCTTACGCCGCGTACATGAGGTCTTCGGGCTTCGCTCTTGCTCTCGAAGATTTGATCAGGCAGGCAGGCGAGCAGCGGGTGACGATCATGTGCAGCGAGACGTTGTGGTGGAGATGCCACCGGCGTCTTATCGCTGATCATGCCGTGTTGCTGGATGGCATAGACGTTGACCATCTCATGCCCGGCGGGAACGATGACCTGCTCCCGTGAATTATGGGAGGGGACGGCTTACAGAACCGCGGACGTGGAGGCGGGCCTCCAGCACATTGTGCTTCGGCGTAGAGGAATCGCCCGCGATTCTGGCAAGGAGAAGTTCGGCTGCCATGGAGCCGATCCGGTGCACAGGCTGGTGTACGGATGTTATGGCCGGCCGCATGAATTTCATCCAGTCGAGGTCATCAAAGCACACGAGGGAAAGCTGGTCCGGGACCTGAAGGTCCAGGTCCGCGATCGCTTGCATAACCCCGTCGGACATGGTTCCGTCGGCCGCGAAGACGGCGGATGGTCGGTCCGGGGCCTGGAGGAGCTCGGTAGTCTCCTGGCATGCGGCCTCGGAAGAGTAGGCTCCGACACGGCGGATGAGGCGCGGGTCCACGGAAACGCCGGCGTCACGGTGGGCATCAAGGTACCCCTGCAGGCGCTGCCAGCTAGGATACAGGGTTTCTCCGTGACGGGAGAGTAGGCGGCTTGATTGACGAAGTCGTCCAGGGTTCCCTTGTCGATTTGCTCAAGCTCGGCGACAATCCCAATCCGTCGGTGTCCAGCTTTCAGCAAATGATCGACTGCTTCACGGGCCGATCCTCGGTTGTCGACTGTCACTGAGTCTGCTGCCAGATCGTAGGCTGCCTGGTCGATCTGGACGGTGGGGCACCCGCCGGCGATAAGGTTGCGGAGATGTGACGAGGCCTGAACATCGCAGGGCGCGACGATGAGGCTGTCCACCCGTTTTTCAAGAAGAAGCTGTACGGCTTCCCTTTCACGATCCAGATTCTCGTCGCTGTTCGTCAAGATAACGCCAAACCCTCGGGACCTGGCCACGTCCCTGATACCGCGCAGAACCCTGGCGTAAAAGGCATTATCGATGTCGGCGGCCACCACGCCTATGGTTTGGCTCTTGCCGGTCACCAGGCTGCGGCGGAGCATGTTCGGTTTGTAGCTGAGTTTTCTGGCTGCAGCCTGCACTTTGACGGCGACGTCGTCGCTGGCGTAACCGTAATTTCCGAGGACCCGGCCGGCTGTGGCTGTGCTGACGCCAGCTTCGGCTGCTACCTGGGTGATGGGCGAATTGCGCGATTAATGGGCCCCTGCCCGGTTGCGAGGTGTGAACCCGGCTGAGAGGTGCAGGCCGTCGGCTACGACTCGTCCTTCATGGATTACGGTCCTGTCCGCTGACCGGTCCATCACAGCGGACGTGACTGTCTCGCCGTCGACCAGCAGCAGTTCCGCGGCGTCGCCGACGGCCACGCCGGGCCGGTCCGAAATGCCTTTGAGCCTGAGGTCGGCGTTCAGGACCGAGGCACCGCCGATTGTGGCCACAGCCACGCAGTGTTCAATAAGCTCGTCTGCACGGTAGCCGTTCGTGAAGGCCAATTGCCAGGTGCGGTCCAGCATGTCAGCGTTGCCGTAGGGGGACCAGTAGTCGCGTTGACCATCTTCTCCCAGTCCAACCCGCACGCCGGCATCCGTCAGGGCCCGTAAAGGCAAGGCGGTATTTATTGCCGGTGCCACCGTGGCCATCGAGATATCCAACTCTGCGAACCCTTCGATCAGTCGACGCGTGGTTGATTCTGAGACGCTGCCCAGAGAGTATCCGTGCGAGATGGTCACTTTGCCCTGCATTCCGAGTGCGCGGACACGTTCGAGGATGAGATCCACACTGAATACGCCCAGTTCGCCGGGCTCATGCAGGTGGATGTCCACGGGCGTCTGGTACTTTTCGGCCAGTCCAAACACGATGTCGAGGTGCCTGACGGGATCGCGGTCCAGCTGGCAGGGGTCGATGCCGCCCATGACAGCTGCTCCTTGTTTGAGCGACTCCTCGATGAGCGGGACGACGCCGTCCTCAAGGAGGAGGCCGGCCTGCGGGAAGGCAATAATATCAACGGTGCAACGGCCACGGTGTGATTCCCGGGCGGCCATTACTGCCTCAAACCGCTCGAGCCCGCAGTCTGCATCGATCTGCGCGTAGCTGCGCACCCTGGTGGTTCCGCGCTCGATCATCATGCCGAGAGTATGCGTTGCCCGTTCCTCAATGCTGCTTTCCGCGTAGCGCCAATGGGCGCGGTCGTTCATGACCATGGGCCAGATTCCCGGGCTTCCGGTATGGGCGCGGAAAGGCAGGCCCAGCCGGGTGGAGTCCAGGTGCACGTGAACGTCGGAGAAGGACGGAAGCAGGATGCGTCCCCGGCCGTCCACAACTTCGGTTTCGGGCGGCGTCTGCGCCGTTCCGGGTTCATGCTTGTTTATGGCAGTGATCTTGCCATTGCTCAGGGTCACGTCACTGAGTGCTCCGCCCCAAGGACGGACTGCCTGTAACAGCGTCATGTCGTTCTCTCGTTCTTGATCGTTTCTGGAGGGTTGAAGCAGCGCGCGAGTTTGAGTAGCGCGCAGTCAAATTAGCTCGCGGGGAGTATTCCGGCGAGGCCCTGCAGGGAGGGTTCACGCCCCAGCTCGACGTGGGCATAGGCCAGCGCCCCCGCCAGGTCCGGCTTGCCATCGTAGATCGCCTTGCACAGGCCCAGGTGTTCTTCACACTGCCCCTGCGGGTCCCTCTCACCGGTCAGGGTGAACAGCCATTGCATTCGGCCGAGCAGCGGTTTCATCGACGATTCCAGCAGGGAGTTCCCGCCCATTGCCACGATTTCTGTATGCAGGGCTGTGTTGCTGAGGGGGATCTGCTCGTGGTCGTGGCGCGCGGTGGCTTCCGCTGCCTCGTCCATGAGCTGCTGCAGCCGGCCTGTGGCGCGGCCGCCCGCCGCTACCTGCGCGGCAAGACGGGCCGCCAGGACCTCCAGGCTTAGCCGAAGATCGAAGAGCTCGTTCACGTCCTTGAGCGTGATCTGCTTGACCGTGGCGCCGCGCCTCGGCGAGGTGACAACGAACCCTTCCGCCTCCAACTGCTGCAGCGCCTCCCGCACCGGGACACGTGACACGTTCAGGGCTTCCGAAAGCTCCCGTTCCCGCAAGCGGACACCGGGGGCGTATTCCCCTGCGATAATCAGCTGCCGCAGACGGGACTTCGCACTGTCAGCGCTGGATGAGAGCCCATTATCAGCTGCATTCGGGGCCCAGGTTTCGTCGGCAATCATTCGTGTCTCCATCAGGTGAGGCGGTCCCGGTCAGCCGGCCATCTCCACGCGGGTCCCCAGCCCTTGGCTGAGCGCCGCGTCGTAGAGGATCCGTCCGATGGCCAGGTCCTGCAGGCCGATACCAACCGAGTTGAACAAGGTTACGTCCTCGTCGCTGGTGCGCCCACGTTTGCTGCCCGCCGCAACATCGCCGATCTCCGCTTCAACGTCGTCAAAGGTCATCACGCCTTCGCCCACGGGAATGATGAGTCCGCCGGATTTGGCTTTCGCTGTGGGCAGGCTGTCCACAAACACCTTTGCCCTGGCCATTCCCTCTGAATCGATCTCCCGGTGGTCCGCGCGGGGACGTGAACCGACGGCATTCACATGCAGGCCCGGCCTGAACCATTTTCCCTTCACCAGCGGTTCGACTGCCGGCGTCAGGGTGCACAGCACGTCTGCCTCCTCCACGACTTCCTGAACGCTAACAGCGCGTCCGACCGCGAGGCCATGATGGGCGATCTCGCGGCAGAATGCCTCCACCGTTTCAGGCGACCGTGACCAGACCACGACCTTCTCTATCGGCCTGACAGCGATCATCGCTTCGACGTGTGCCACCGCGAGGGCTCCCGCACCGACCAGCCCGAGCGTCGTGCTGCCGGACCTCGCAAGCAGCTTCGTTGCCACGGCGCTCGCAGCTGCGGTCCGCACCCTGGTGGGGACTTTTCCGTCAAGGATGGCAAGGGTCTCACCAGTCAGCCGGGAGACGAGCATGATGGTGGACCGCTGAGTTGGCAGGCTCACGGCCCTGTTCCCCGGGATGTCCGCCAGCATTTTCACGGCGGCCAGCTCGTCGATGTCGGACAGCGCCGCCATGGGCAGGAACCGTGCATCGGAGGACGGCAGGATCAGTGAATCCGGAGCAGGCTGGACCGCAGCGCCCCTGCTCAGCTCCACAAAGGCGCGTTCCACGGCGGCGATGGTCCCTGGCATGTCGGCCAACGCCTCGAGCTCCGAGGCCTTCAGCATGAGTGTCATGAGCTGACCTCCTGAAGACGAGCGCGCAGGGCGCCCGCGTAGGGGAACGTAGGAGGGAAGAGATCATCCGCTTGACGCCGTTGGATGTCACGGTCCGCATAAGCGTCGCGCATCTTGTCGAAGAGACGTTGCGCCTCGGTTTTCAGGCCCTGGATATCAACGCCCGGAATCACGCCGTCGCGCATGACAACACGTCCGGCGACTACAGAATGCGTGGCCTGCCGCGCCGTCCCGTTGAGCAGGAGGGTGCGGACGGGATCGTCCAGGACCCCGTCCCGGATGTCATCGAGGGCGAAAGCCACCAGATCGGCCTGGGCGCCTGCTTCCAGCTTTCCAAGATCGGGCCGTCCCAGGGCGCGGGCACCCCCGGTTGTTGCCGCCTCGAAATAGTGCTCGGCCGGAGCGGCGTCCGGGCGGCGGCTGATCAGCTTGCCCAGATGCACGCCCGTGTCCATGCCGCGGATGAGGTCCGGTGGGAACGAGTCCGTTCCGAGGCATATGTTGATGCCTGCTTCACGGAAAGCGGCAAACGAGTCCAATGCCATGCCGTACCTGAAGGAAGTGAGCGGGCAGTGGATGATGGAGACGTTCGCCGCCGCCAGGGTCTGGAGGTCTCCCCGGTCTACACCGTCCACGAGGGCGTTGCGGTCCACGAAGATTCCGTGCGGGATGAGCAGTTGCTCGCGGAGCAGCCCGGTCTTTTCGAGCAACTGGAGGGGAGTCAGGCCATACCAGCGCTGCAGCAGTTCCCGCTCCAGGGCACCCTGCAGGCAGTGCAGCCGGACCATTGCTTGGCGGTCATGAGCGGCAAGGGCCGTGGCGCGAAGGAGTTCTTCGCTGACTGTCTCGATCCGGCACGGCAGCAGCACACCGGTGACCAGGGGGTCGGCGAGCTGCTCCGCATAGTCGAGGAACCGGAGGGCGTCGGCGAGCCCCGCGCGTCCGCGTTCCTGGTCGAAGGCCACGTCCCGCTGCCCGTCCTGCCGGGTGATGTTGACGCCGGACCGGTAAGCGGGTCCCAGGTAAGCACGGAGGCCGATCTCGCGGGACGTCTCGCTCATCCCCACGAGTTCGTCGAAGGTCTCTGCCCAGGCGGAATGAGTCTCCGCGGCTATCGGCATGTACGTCGTGATGCCGTGAAGGGCCAGCTGCACTAGCGCATATTTCCGCACGGTTTGGCGCTCCTGGGCGGTGAAGACGTCCCGACGCCGCTGGTGGAAGTAATCTTCCGACCATTGAAGGCCCCCGGCGCGGTCGGGCGATGCCCAGGAGTCGATCAGTAGATGGTCAATGTCGGTCAGGGCATCGAGGTCGATCAATCCCGGGGTGATGAGCGAGCGGCCCAAGTCGAACGCTTCATCTGCGGTTCCGTCGTAGCCTTGGCCGACGTAGATAATGCGGCCGTCCTCGTAGACAACGTCGCCGTTGCGGATCAGGACGTGATGACCGGCCTCATGCCCGAGCACAAATTCCGCGCTGAATCTGGTGCGCAAACCAACCTCCAATTCGACGATGGGATGCAGGGTCCTGAAGATGATCCCGCAGTGCCATCCTAGCGACTTTGGTATACCAAAACTAGACCCTTCACCGACCAGCTGGTATCAGGACCGGTAAAGACAGCGGAAATAAAAGTGATTTACATCGCACAAAGATTCACGTAGCTTCGTTTGGTATACAACAAAGGTGCCTCAGTCTTGGAACGCACCTACACCCCGACCATCCAGCAGTCTGCAGGCTGGGAGGTCTCCTCGTTCGAAGGACAGTGACTCATATGGCTTCAGATGCCCGGCTCATCGCTCAAACCGATGCCCCTGGCCAGGACCAAAAGATAACCCGCGGTCACTGGCTGACCGTCGTCGTGGTCTCCTTGGTTGTGTCTGTAGCGGCCGTCTTGATCGGCACGCACAAGTTCCAGATGGGACCGGCAGCCGTCGTTCTCTTTCCCATCATCTGGGCCGTCGTCATTGGCGGAATCATCGGAACCCAGCGCGTCCGCCGCCTCTCAGGATCAAGCCGTGCCGTGGCCACACTCCTCCTGGAGATCGGCATCATCGTGTTCCTGGCAAGGCTCGGGACCCAGATCGGGCCTTCCTTGGTGAAATTCACTGAGCTGGGTCCGGCCATCCTGCTCCAAGAGGCGGGGCATATTTTCGGGACCGTGATCCTCGCCCTGCCGGTGGCTGTGGCACTGGGACTGGGCCGGGTGGCCGTGGGGGCCACCTGGTCGATCGACCGGGAGTCCTACCTTGCTTTCGCCATCCAGCGTTTCGGTGTCCAGTCCGGCGAGTACCGGGGCGTCTTCTCCGTCTGGCTGCTCGGAAGCCTGTTCGGTGCGGTGTTCATCTCCCTGCTCGCGGGATTCCTGGGCGGGCTGGAGATCTTCGATCCGCGTGCACTCGCCCTCGGACTGGGGCTCGGCTCTGCATCCATGATGCTCGGGGGCGTTGGCGCACTGTCCCTGCTGTACCCGGAACAGGCCGGCGAAATCATGGCGCTGGCAGCACTGTCCAACCTCGTCACGAACATTGTCGGGTTTTACGCCGGTGTCTTCCTTTCCCTGCCGCTGTGCCGGAGCCTCTACAGGTTCTGGAGCCGCCTCTTCGGAAGGGACGACGAAGGCAAATCGACCAGCCAGCAGCGCAGGAAGGCGGCCGAAACTTCCACCTCGCAGGAGGCTCTTCCTGTGGCGGTGGACGTGGATCCGACCCTGAAAGTGACCCCCTGGATCGCCATTCTGGCCTACGCGATTGTGGGGGTTTCCGCCCTCGTGATGAACGTGGTCGGAACGAAGAGCTTGACCGGGACGGATGCGCTGGGCCTGCTCGTGCTGCTGTTGCTGACCGGACTGTCGTTCCGGCTGGCGAAGATCCTGCCCTCAGTGCCCTCGAGCGTGTGGGTCCTCGCGATCACCACCATCCTGACTGCTCCCTTCGTGCCCACGGCGGCCCTGCTCACCGGGATCACCGAACACCTCGACGTCATCCTTATCGGCCTGCCGGCGCTTACGTTGATCGGGCTGACAGTCGGCCGGGACGTCAAGGCTCTGAAGTCCCTGAGCTGGAAGATCGTGCTCGTGGCACTTCTGACCTACAGTGCCTCATTCATTGCGGCGGCCGCCCTGGGCCAGGTTGCCCTCGACTGGTAAAGGCAGCCATGGCGCCAAGCATCCAAAGGCGGACACTGCTCTAATGCAGCCACGGCGTGCAAAGCGTAGAAGCGCCGGACGACGGCGGGACCTCCCGCCGTCGTCCGCTTTGCTTCAGGGATCAGATTGTGGCGCCGTTCCTGCCGTGGCTTGCCGTCTATTCCCTGCGTGCGGAACGGGCGTACGATGACGCCACCATTGCCTCTTAGGAGGAGTATCCATGAGATGGGTAAACGCCACCGATGGCCGCCGGAATCAGGACAGGGAAGTCCAGCCGCATATTTTGGAGCTGCGCATCCACGGGATCAGGAACACACCGCCTGCTGAAATGCTCTGCACCTCGCCGGAATCCATCAAACCCGTGCGTGGCGATGTCTACGGCAACTTTTGGATCCTGAAGGAGCCCACAGTCAGCAGGACAGCGCAGGATGCGCTACCGGAGAGTGTTCCTCCCGGCGTGCGCAGGGAGGCCTATTCCTGGGGCACGCTAAACCGCAAGGACGCAACGGGCACATGGATTTTCGGACGGCTGGGGCAGGTGCTCACCCAAATCGCCTGGACCCTGCTGCTGCCGTTCGGGTTCTGCAATGTCGCCTACTGGGCCAGGAAACTTCCCGTTCCGGAGGGCAGTCTGGATCCAGCGGCCAAGGCCAGGAAAGGCGGCTGGATGCATGGGGAGGGCGCGGCATCCATTCGCGTGTTTGCTCTCGGGCTGACCCTGTTTTTCGCCATCGGGCTGGCGGCGGTCAGCCTCGATCTGGTGGGCATCCAGTGCTTCCGCGATGCCCGCCAGGTCTGCAGCCAACTGCCGGGCTTTCTTGATCTTCTGGCGGACTGGACCAGGGGCCAGCGGTTGGCGTTCCTGTCCTTGGTCCCTTTGTCTGCGGTGTTGCTGCTCTACTTTGTATCGAGGCGGAGCCGCGTCGTGTATGAGGAGAACGTCTACGCGAAAGAGCTTAACGGGGCGGACCTGGACCCTGACGAGGGCAGCTTGGGCTCCCCGAACGCTCCAATACTTTCAACCGCCGGGTTTTGGCGGCATGCGCTGCTCTCGTCCAACACTGAGCGCTTGCATCTGGCGGCGTCCTTCAGTTTCCTGGCCGGCCTGCTGGCGTGGGACGCGCTCAATGGCGAAGTCCCGGTATGCTCCACCGCGCCCTCAGCTTCGCCGGCTTGCTTCCCGCTGTTTACCGTCTGGTTGCCGTGGGCCGGTGTTGCCATCGCCGCTGCGGCCATCCTGCTCCTGCTCGTGATCGCGGCCCAGGTGGTGATTGACAGTGAAGCCTGCCCGGATATCAGCCGGAAGCATCCGGAAAAGGAAAAGGGCAGGGACAGGCCGACGGGGACGGTAGCCGGCGTCTTGTTGGCCGGGGCGATCTTGCTCTTTGTGCTTGGCATCGTGAATTCGGCTGGGGCCTCCGGTTCTGACCCGGGACGTCCTTTCGTGGCCGGTCTCGTCACCACCGTGCTGGTGGCAGTGCTCCTGGTGTTAAGCCTCTCGGCGCTGGGATGGCGCCGCGGAGTGAGGAATGTGTACTCCCTGCCGCTTCTTGGAGTAATGGCGGCGTCCCTGCTGTTGGTCGGATGGGGTGATGTTGTCCGCCTGCCGGATGCCGTCTTGTGGACGGCCGCGGCGGTCTCGGCAGCGCTGTTCCTCGTGCTGCTCTTGAGGCGCAAAGGCGACGGCCAACGCTATGAGGGCTGGCGGGGATGCGGCCCCGGCGTCATGATGCTTTTGGCAGTGGGAACCGCCATGTTTCTCTCGAGCCTGCTCGTGGTGGGTACGGCGTCGTACCTCAATTGGCCTCTCTATGAAGGAGTCGGAAGCGGGCTGTGGCGGACGGCGGTGGACCGTGCCGCACTCGTGGGGCAGGAGATAGTTATCCCTGCACCGTACCTGGAGTTCGGAGTAATCCTCACCGCCATTGTCGGGGCTGCCTTGGCAGCGGTAGTCCTCGTCGTGGCGGGCCACCTTGTCAGGGCTCCCCAGGCACTCACGACACCGGAACCGCCACCTCCGGTCTTCAGGCCGGAGCTCGCAGACTATGGCGCCGGCAGGACCATCCGGGTACGGCGGCCGTTCAATGGGGCGCTGGAGAAATCGGTTGTTTTCCGCCGGAGGCAGGCGGCTCTGGCGCAGCGCGCTGAACCGTTCATTGCCATCCTGGCCGGACTGCTTGCCCTGGGAGTGACCGCCGCCCTGACGATCAGCACCACCGGCAGCCGTGACGGGGGATCGGGACATCTTGCTCCTTGGCTGCCGACATTCATCGAGGACAGCGCTGAGGCCCTGGCGATCTTCATGCTGGCGAGTGTGGGAATCGCCATCCTGGGTTCGATCATTGCCGGGATCTTTGTTCCCGCCGACCGGCCGGCGGCACTGCTGTGGGATTTGATCTGTTTCCTGCCGCGGGCAGGGCATCCGTTCGGACCGCCATGTTACGCGGACCGCGTAGTTCCCGAAATTACTGACCGGGTCCAGGAATGGCTGTCCGGAGAAGTGCCTGAGAATGAGGCCCCGCTGGGGGAGAAGGACGTGGCAAAACGCCAGGTCGTGCTTTCTGCGCATAGCCTCGGGGCCGTGCTGGCCATCGCCGTAATCCTGAACATTGATGAGAAGTGGCGGACCTCCGCCAAGATCGGACTCCTCACCTACGGCACGCAGGTACGGCCTTACTTCGGCAGGTTTTTCCCAGAACTTCTAGGTCCCTGCGCGCTGGGAAATCGACATTGCCGGGGTCCTTCCCTGATTTCGGCCGACCCTTGGTACAAGCAGGTGAAGGACGACTTCGATGCAACAGCGAAGGATGCAACAGGGAACGATGCAACAGCGAAGGATGCAACAGCGAAGGATGCAACAGCGAAGGATGCAACAGGGAAGGATGCAACAGGGAAGGATGCAACAGGGAACGAAGCAGCACGGAAGGATGCAGCGCATAGTGCCCTCCCGCCGGCGTCCGGCGTGCTGACCCTCGCCAAGGTCCTGACGCCGGCAAGCCCTAACGGTGCCAATTTCATAATTATTGCCGGTCTTATGAGTAACGAGGTGACGACGCCGGAGCCGGCGTGGATCAATCTCTGGAGGAGGACGGACTTCCTCGGGTTTCCGGCGAATTCCTATGCGATGAACCCGGTGGACCGCGGCGCTGATGAGCTGGAACGGCACACATACATGCTGCAAGTGGCAACCCATGGCGGGTACCCGTACACGCTGGCTTACAGGAGCCGGTTCGAGGAACTGGTGCAGCGGATGTGAGGGGCGAGTCAAATGCAGCAAGAGGACGGCGGCGGGAGCTCCCACCGTCGTCCTCTTGCGCCGTCCTCTTGCGCCATCGTCTTCTAGCGCCTAGTCGTCCCCGGGCGCTGAGCCGTCCCCTTGGGCTTAGACCCTCGCTATCCGTTCGATGTCTTCGAGGAAGTCCTTGACCACCGTTTCCGTGACTGTCGCGCGGGTTCCTTCGATTGCCTGCAGGTAGGCGCGGGTGGTCAGCGAGTGGTCCTCCGGGGCGGGTTGCCCGGTGTTCTGCACAGCGTGTTCGAGGGCCTGTTGCGAGGCCTTTCGCGCGGCGAATTCGATGTCGGCGGGCGAGAACCTTTCGCTGGCCAGGGCCAGGGCATCCAGGTCGATCCGCGGGGACACCGCGGGCGGGATGTAGCGGTTCCAGATGGCCGTCCGTGCGGTTAGGTCCGGAGGTCCGATCGGGATGACGTAATCGAAGCGGCCGTGGCGGAGGAAGGCTTTATCCAGTGAGCGGATGAAGTTGGTGGCGCAAATGAGGATGCGGCCTTCCTTCTCGCGGAAGGCCGGGATGATCTTGAGGAGTTCGTTGGTGACGCCCTGGAGGGGTGATGATGCTTCGCCCGTGCGGGCTGAGGCTATCTCTTCGACCTCATCGATGAACACGACGGCGTGTTCGAGGCGGCCGATGTCCAGGAAGACCTGCCGCAAGGCGCCGGCCAGACCTTGGGGGTCGGAGGCCAGCCGGGAAGGAAATACCTCGATGAAGGGCCATTCGAGGCGGGAGGCAACTGCCTTGGCGAAGGTGGTCTTGCCCGTGCCGGGGGGACCGAAGAGGACGACGGAGCGTGGCGGGGTTACGCCCAGGGATTTGGCGAGTTCCGTGCGTGCCAGCGGCAGGATCAGTCGCTGTTCGATAAGGGTTTTCTCGCGCTGCATCCCGGCAAGGGCTTCCCAGAGTCCGTGGGGGAGGAGCCGGCCTCCCAGTTGGCTCAGGGGGCCGATCTCCTGAGGCTGAAGCGGGATAATCCTCTCGAAGTAGTGGAGGTCTTCCTCCACCCTGTATTCGCTGTTCCGGAAGGCCCGGACCCTGGTCTCGGATGCAGGGAGGAGAGCGGAGATCCGTTGTATTCCTTGGCTTGTGAGCCTGTCCTCGATTCCGGCCAGGAGGGCGCTGCCAAGTCCCTGGTCCCGCCAGTCCGCGGCCTGTGCGAGCAAGACCATCCAGGCGCGGGCATCCTGGATTTTGCAGGCCGCTGCCCCAACGACTCTTCCCTCCCGTACAGCGACGACAGCCACCCCGTTGGAGCATGCGTCGATGATCTCGGCGAGGCTGTAGACCGGATGTGCGCCAGGTGTTCTGGAATCCTGCCAGACGCTGATGAGCTGGTCGAGATCATCAGGGTGAAAGTCGCGCACGCTCCAAGGCTGCATGACCGGCCTGCCGGTGGTGGTCAGGGTCATTTCCGTGGTCGCTCCCATGGCTGCCGGTCTCAATCGGTTTCAGGGCAGGCGCAGTAGAAGCAGTCCGCCCCGCCGCTGCAGTCGGTCACAGCCTCGGATACGGTCTGGGGGAGTTCCGTCTGCCCGTTGTGAAGATTTGTGTCTTGGTACGCAATGAGGTTGGCCATGGATCCGT
This sequence comes from Arthrobacter sp. ISL-28, assembly GCF_018613875.1. GTDB lineage: Bacteria > Actinomycetota > Actinomycetes > Actinomycetales > Micrococcaceae > Arthrobacter. The sequence continues at coordinate 74,545 of NZ_JAGGPJ010000001.1, forward strand.
CGCATTCTTGTCGAGAGTGGCTGTACGACGGGAGTTCTGGACCAAACTCACGTCGTTGTAAGTCCTGCTCAGTATGGAAGAAAAATCACATAAGGAAAAGCGATGAGATGTGAAGCATAAAGGTTAGGAAAATCAAAGCTCCGGTAAGAAAAATGCTCCGGGAGCAGGAAAAACGAAAGCGGACGACGGCGGTTTATCCCGCCGTCGTCCGCTTGCGTTGGGCAGCTACCTAGAGTGCGGCGCCAACGGAGGCGTTGCGGTTCAGGCTGACCGTAAAGGTGTTGGGTCCGCTGCAGGTGACTGCAATGCTGTGCTTGGGGGCGTTTGCCCGTGCCGACAGGTCCTGCACAACTGTGTCCAGGGTGTGGTCGATGGCCGACCGGTCCCAGATCTTCAGGGTGACGGAGTCAGTGGTTTCGAACGTCATTATTCGGTGCCCTCATTCATAATTCGGCCGGACTTTCGCATCAGCGCGGAGTCCGGAACGGTCGATCCGTGAGCGCTCGGAGACCGTGTGGAGCTCGGGGAGCTCACTGGTTTGGCCTCGTTGCGTCCACCAGATTGGGTTTAATTGTGTTTCTCAGCCACCGCATCCTTCCCGCAGGAACGGATGTCAGCGCTTGGGATGGGAAATCGTATCCTCAACCCTTCCTTTTCATCATGCACGGCGGGGCGCTGACGCCTCAAGCGGAAGGCGGGTGAGGTTCACCACACCGCTGGTCTAGAAAGTCCTGGCGTTGGCCAGCACCGGCAGTTTCCCGCGGACGTCATCAATGGAGGTCGGGTCAATGTCGACGACAGCCAATTCCGGTTCGCGGCCCAGGGTGGCCAGGGGAGAGCCCAGCGGGGATATCACTGCGCTGTGGCCGATGCCCGTAGGGGCAGCGCCTGCAGACGGCAGTCCGATACTGGCGGGGTCACCCTGGCCACAGGCAACGACGAAGGTGGTGCTGTCCACCGCGCGGGCGCGGATCAGCAGGTCCCACTGCTCTGCCTTGCCATCCCCTGCGCCCCAGGACGCACACACAAGGTTGACGTGGGCGCCCGCCCGCGCATTGGCCGTAAACAGCGCGGGAAAGCGCACGTCGTAGCAGGTGGCAAGGCCTATTGTTGTGCCGTTGAGTTCGAAGGTGACAGGGGAGACGCCGGCATCCACTGAATCGGACTCGGCGAAACCGAAAGCGTCAAAAAGGTGGATCTTGTCGTACGACGTGTCGAGCCCGGGACCGGTCACCAGCAGCGTGTTACGCACGCGGCCGTCGGCGCCCGGCGTGAACATGCCGGCGACGATGGCGATGTCCAGGTCCCGGGAGATGCCGCGGACGGTTGTGGCCCATGGGCCGTCCAGCGGTTCGGCAATGTCCGCCAGCGTGTTGCCGAATGCGCGCATCGCGGCCTCGGGGAAAACCACAAGCTCAGCCCCTGCTGCCTTGGCGCGGGTGGCGTAGTCTCGGATGAGTTCCAGATTCGCCGCCTGATCGGCGCTGCTGATGATTTGGGCCACTGCTAAACGCATTAATTTACTCCAGTCTGTTGTATACATAATGTATGCGAAAAATGTCGGGGACCGCGGCGTCTGGCCGGGAGAAGGCGTACGCGTACCTCCGTGAAAATATCCTGATTGACCCGGAGATGCAGGGGCGGTTCCTCAATGAGCAGGAGCTCGCCGCCGAGATTGGCGTCTCGCGCACCCCGGTCCGTGAAGCCCTCCTGCTCCTGGTGTCCGACGGCCTGGTGGAACTGATTCCGCAGCGGGGTGCCTATGTTCCGCCGGTGACCGGCCGCGAAATTTCGGAGCTGATGGAACTGCGCGGGGTGCTCGAAAGCCATGCCGCTCGCCTCGTCATCGAGCAACGGAGAGTGCCGGCCGAGACGATGCAGGACACACTCAACCGGCAGGCTGAGCTGCCGGACAACCTCGTCCCGGAGGCGGCACGCGAGTTCATTCGACTGGACACCCTGTTCCATCAGCAACTCATTGACGCGGCCGAAAACGAGCTGATCTCCCGCACCTACAGCAAGCTGCACGTGCGGCAGATCCTGGTGGGCGTATCGGCCCTGTTCCGCACCGGCGGCCGGCGCGAGCAGGTCTGCGCCGAACACCAGGACATCCTTGATGCCCTGGTGGCCGGCGACGCTGCGAAGGCGCAGAAGGCTATTGACCATCATCTCGCTGTTACCCGGGACATCCTGCTCCGCACCTAGCACGCTTGTTCTGCAGTGTTCAGCTGGTCAGAGGGTTCAGTTGTTCAGCGGGATTCCCCGAGGCCGGCCTGCTGGCGCGCTGCTGCTGATCCTTCGAGGAGCAGTCGGTAGTCCTCGTCCTCCACAGTGTTGGAATCCCGACCGAGGGCCAGTCCCACCACGGTGACGGCGGCGGCAACGGCGACGTAAATGGCCACCGGAATCCAAGTGCCGAATTGGGAGAGCAGCAGCGTGAACATCAGCGGCGCTATGGCTCCGCCGATCACGCCGGCGAACGTGTATGCGAGCGAACTTCCCGTAGAGCGGAGCCGCGGCGAGAACTGCTCCACGATGAAGGCGGCCTGCGGGCCGTACATGAAGGAGTGCGCCATCAGGCCCAGCACGATGCCAGCGATGAGCATCGGCTCGTTGTTTCCGCCGAGGATGCCGAAGAAGACGAACGTCCATACCGCACCCACCACTGCGCCCGCGCCATAGACCAGGCGGCGGTTGACGCGGTCGGAGACGAAGCCGGCCAGCGGGATCATGAACAGCTGGAACGCGGAGCCGATCAGGACGGCGGTCAGCACCTGGTTGCGTTCATAGCCGAGGGCCTGGATGCCGTAGGTGAGAGTGAAGACCGTAAACAGGGCGTAAAGCACATCGGGGCCCACGCGGCAAAGAATAGCGGCGATTAGCGGGCGGAGTTCCTGGCTGAAGACCTCACGGATGGGGGCGTGGGGCTGTTCGCCGTGGGCCTCGATCGCTTTGAAGACAGGGGTGTCTTCAAGCTTCAGCCGGATCCAGAGTCCGAAGCCGACCAGCAGGGCGGACACCAGGAAGGCGATGCGCCAGCCGAAGCCGATGAACTGTTCCTCGGTCAGGACCAGGGTGAGGACGGCGAGGGCGCCGTTGGCCAGAAGGTTGCCGGCGGGCGGGCCCACCTGGGCTGCTGAGGCCCAGAAGCCGCGCCGGTGGGGATCGCCGTATTCGCTGGAGAGCAGGACGGCGCCGCCCCATTCCCCGCCCACGCCGACGCCCTGGGCGAACCGCAGCAGGACCAGGATGATGGGGGCGGTGATGCCGATGCTGTCGTAGCCCGGCAGCACACCGATCAGCACGGTGGCCACGCCGATGATCATCAGGGTTGTGACCAGGACCTTCTTGCGACCGATCCGGTCGCCGAGCCGGCCAAAGATGATGCCGCCTACCGGGCGGGACACATAGCCCACCGCGTAGGTGGAAAAGGCCAGGATGGTTCCGGTCAGGGGGTCGGACGAGGGGAAGAAGACGATGGGAAATACGACGGCGGCTGCCGCCGAGTAGACGGCGAAGTCATACCACTCGAGCGCGGTGCCGGTGAGGCTGGCAGCAAAGGCCTTGTAGAGACCCTTGGGGTGAAGCGGCTTGTCCGGGTGCGGCAGTGCGCCGGAAGCCGGAACTGGGACGTTGGCCATTGGTGTTGTCCTCCACGAGATTCTTACGGTGACGCCTGTCACGCTGGCGTTAAATGTATACATTACGCATACTGGATGTACATTGGCGACTGTTTCTAGTTTCCGGTTTGTAAATTTCTCCAGCACAACCAAAGGATGGGCTCCCATATGACGACGATTCTGAGCTTCGAACTTCCCGACGGCCGCACCCAGGATGTCCAGGTAAAGCACCTCTTGAATGCGGGCTACGCAGGGCGGGAGCAGGAGGAAGTGCAGGCCCACATTGCCGAGCTGGCCGAGCTCGGCGTTCCGGGTCCCACCACGACTCCGGCCCTCTATCCAGTGTCCCCCTATCTGGCTCAGCAGGTATCCGAAGTCCGCGTGCAGCATGGCAGGACTTCCGGGGAGGCCGAATGGGCCCTTGTCATCACGGAAGACGGCGTGCTTCTCACCGTTGCGTGCGACCACACCGACCGCGAACTCGAGGTCCATGGAGTGGCCTGGAGCAAGAACGCCAGCCCGGACGTCCTGGGCCGCAAGGCCTGGCGTCTGGATGACGTGCGGGACCACCTGGACCAGATCACCCTGAAGGGATGGGTGGGGGCCGGTGACACCCCGGATACCCTGATCCAGGACAGCTCGCTGGGAGCCCTGCTGACTCCTGATTACTGGCTGGACGTACTCACCGAACGCGGGCTGAACCAACCCGGAACCGTCCTCATCTCCGGCACCGTAGCCATGACCAGCGGCGTGGACCAGTTCGCCCGCAGCTGGAAAGTCGAGATGTCAGACCCGGTGACCGGTAAGGCCGTGGAGGCCCAGTACGTCGTGGAGCAGATGGCTGAACCGATCGGCTGACCCGCCTGACCGCAGACCACGGCAACCGGTTGGCACGCAAAACGCTAGAGGACGACGGCGGGACCTCCCGCCGTCGTCCTCTGCGCTTAAGCGCGGCCTTGCCCCGCAGATTGTCTCGGTGGCCCGCTTTGTCTCGGTGACCCGCTCGATTCGCGGGGGATGAGCGTCGGCATGGATTTGCGGATGCGTGGTTCCTTGCCCGGATTGACGATGAGGTCGATCGCGGTGCCGGCGATCTGGTCAAGAGGGACCCGCACGGAGGACAGGGGCGTGGAGAGCCGCGCCGAGAGCGGAGTGTCGTTGTAGCCGACGAGCGCCAGGTCTTCTCCGACGGTGATGTGGAAGCGGTGGGCCGCGGCGATGATGCCCAGTGCTATGTTGTCGTTCGCTGCGAATATGGCCGTGGGTCGCGTCCCTGCCTTGTCGCCCAGCAGGGCCTCCCCGGCGTTGAACCCATTTTCTATGCCGTAGCCAGCGGCGAGCAGCCATTCCTCGGGCGGAGTGATGCGTGCTTCGTCAAGAGCCCGCCGGGCGCCGGCGAGGCGGGCGATCGCACTGGACGTGAATGAGGGGCCGGTGATGACCGCGATGTCCCGGTGGCCCAAGTCGATGAGATGGCGCACGGCGAGATATCCGCCCACTTCGTCGTCTCCGACTGCAGAGGGGCTCACACCATCCGTGCGCAGTACCAGTGCGTGCGCTATGCCGCGCTGGCGCAGCTGGCGCGGCAGTTCGTCGTCGAGGCGGGCCGTCGCCAGGATCAGTCCGTCCACATTGCGGTCGAGGAGTGTTTCAGCGGCCCGGCGTTCGTCTTCGGGGTCATCGCCACTGGTGGCAACCATGGCGAAGTAGCCGCGGTCCGACGCGGCGCGCTCGAGTTCCTCAAACATCAGCGCCATGACGGTGTCACTGAGCCGGGGCACCAGCACTCCCAAGGTCCGCGTCTCGCCCCGCCGCAGACTTGATGCGAATGAGTTCCGGCGGTAGCCCAGTTCCTCAGCTACCTTTCGGACGTGCGCTGCCGCCGCGGAGCGCGAGGCGGTGCCGCGTTCGTCAAGAGCCCGGCTCGCGGTGGAAATACTCACCCCGCTGGCAGCAGCAACATCCCTGAGGGTGACGCTCGTGCCTGGGGCTGCCGCCGGTTCCATGTGAATTCTCCCGTTCAAGATTGTCCTAGAAGACACTCTATTTCCTCCCCGCCCGTAACTGGGTCTTGACAGTGAGCTGCGCCACGCCGCAGAATGAAAACGTTCCCGCAAACGTTCTCATCATAGGCGGGACCGACGACCAACTAGACAGAGGTAGTTCTCATGACCATTGATCTTCGCGGGCTGGTTCCCGCCCCTGTAACGCCGTTCACCCGGGACGGCAGCGTCGACGTTGACGCGATCCACCGGCTGGGTGCATGGCTGGCCAGCGTCGAGGGCGTCAAGGGCCTGGTGGTCCTCGGGCACGCAGGCGAGGGTACTTTCCTGACCCAGGACGAGCAGGCGCTGGTGATCTCCGCCTTCCGTAACGCAGTGGACGGCAATGTGCCGATCATCGCCGGCATCACCGGTGAGGGAAACAAGGTGGCAGCGCTTGAAGCCGAGCGCGCCGTCGCTGCCGGCGCCGCGGCCGGCCTCGTCTACCCCTCGCACGGATGGCTCCGGTTCGGATACCAGAAGGGCGCCCCGCAGACCCGCTACAAGGAAATCTACGAGACGTCCGGGCTGCCGCTGATTCTGTTCCAGTATCCCGATGCCACGAAGGCCACCTACGACCTGGAGACGCAGCTTGAGATTGCCGGGCAGGAAGGCGTGTTCGCCACGAAGAACGGCGTCAGGAACATGAAGCGCTGGGATACGGAAATCCCGGTGCTGCGGGCAACCTACCCCGACCTGCAGATCCTCACTTGCCATGACGAGTACCTGCTGCACACGATGTTTGATGTGGACGGTGCACTTGTTGGCTACGGCGGACTCGCCCCCGAGCCGCTGGTGGAGCTGATCGCGGCCGGTAAAGCCCGTGACTACGCAGCCGCCCGCGCCATTCACGACCGCCTCCTGCCGGTGACCAAGAACGTGTACCACCGCGGGTCGCACATGGAAGGCACCGTTGCCCTCAAGGAAGGACTCGTTGCCCGAGGCATCCTGGAGCACGCCACCGTGCGTCCGCCCCTGCTTCCCCTGGCTGAAGGCGCCAGCGACGAAATCGCACTGGCCCTAAAGTCCGCCAAGCTGGGCAGCGTCACCGTCCCTGTCTGATATCCAAGGATGGCGGGCCCAGCAGCCCGCCATCCTTCCCCAGCTGTTTACTCCAATCCGGTCAACGACGACCCACAGCAACGCCGCTGTAGAAGGAGGACTCGAAAATGAGCCAGCCGAACAACACCATTCCGCTGCCTGACCAACATGGACGGCAGGCGGACACGCATCAGGACAGTTCGACGTCGGGTCCAAGGGCCAAGCGCCGAAGCTTCCTCGGATACCTCGCACTCATGGGCCCGGCCTTCGTGGTCGGAGCCTGGCAATTCGGCCCCGGCAACCTCACCACCGCCGTGCAGGCCGGCAGCCGCTACGACTACACGCTCGTCTGGGTCATCGCCCTATCAACCATCCTCATGATCGCCTTCACCGACATGAGCGTTCGGCTGGGCATCACCACACCCACGTCCCTGATCACCTCCATCAAGGACCATCTGGGCAAATGGGTGGGCGTCCTGGCAGGTTTCGGCGTCTTTGGAATCACGCTCATGTTCTCCGTCGGCAACGCGGTCGGATCGGGTCTTGGGCTGTCGCTGGTTTTCGGCGGGTCCCCCGTCCTCTGGACCGTTGTCTGCACCGCAGCCGTCGCCTTCGTGCTGGCTTTCCGCAACGTTTACGGAATCGTAGAAAAAGTCCTTCTGGCCATCGTGGCCCTCATGGCGTTCGCCTTCGTCGCCAGCGCCGTGGTCGCCCAGCCCGACTGGTACGGCTCCCTTGAAGGAATGGTTCCCCAGTTGCCCGCCGGCAGCGAAATCCTCATCGTGGCACTTGTCGGCACCAACTTCTCCATCAACGCAGCCTTCTACAACTCCTACGGCATTAAGGAACACCGCCGCTCACGAGCCGACTACCGCGACATCACGCTGGTCGACACGATCCCCGGCATTGTAGCCCCCGGCATCATGACCGCGCTCGTCATCATCGTCGCCGCCTCCGTGCTCGGCAAGACTGGCGCCGAGGCCGGAACCATCAACGCCCTGGCCTCCGTTTTCGCGCCCCTGGCAGGGCCTGTCGGGTCCATGCTGTTCGCCCTCGGCCTGTCAGGGGCGGCCTTCTCATCCATGATCGCGAACGCCACCGCCGGCGGCACGATGTTCTCCGACGCCCTCGGCCGTGGAGCCGCAGCCGGATCGCCCACGGCGCGCATCTTCACGGCCGTCATCCTGGCCTTCGGCCTGGCCATCACCCTTTCGTTCCAGGCGTCGCCGGTAGGCCTGATCATCATCGCCCAATCCCTCACCGTGCTGATCGCACCCCTGCTGGGCATTCTGATCGTCATCATGAGCAACAAGACCGCCCTCATGGGAGACCTCCGCAACCGCTGGTGGCACAACCTGCTTGGCGCCATCGGACTCATCGCCATTGTGGCCTCCTCGCTGCGGCTCATCACTTCGCTCCTGGGCTAGTGCCGCCACTCGCAAAGGCCAGAGGACGACGGCGGGAAGTTCCCGCCGTCGTCCTCTTGTCTTGCTGTGTGAGCTTCTGGATACACAACAGAAACGTTCAGTCGTCGCAATGAAACATCCGCTGGCTACGCTAATTCCTACTTGATAGACGTGATCCGACATCGAAAGGAAATGACAATGCTCCGGAGTAGCTTGAGCCTGTTTTTCAGTTCCCGCCAGAATGACGGAACATCCCAGTTCGGCGGGGCCGTATCCAGTTCTGATTTCCCCCAAGGCCAGCTGACATCCTCCGCCTGGGAAGGCTGGTGGCACAACCCCGCACAGGCCTGAGCGGAGCAATTGACGCCGGCCCTCTGCTGAGACCGGTCTGGGCTCTTTCGAATTTTCAGGCCCGCATGTTCAATGCGACAACAATCGAGAGGGGCGGCAGGGCGTCCGCCGCCATGAACACTCACTCGCGAGGCTCCGGGAACTGCCGATTCCCCTACCTCGGGCATGTGCCCCCGGACAGTGCGGTCCCCGACCGCCTGGGCGGCCGGGGACCACTTTGCGGGAGGGTTGGTCCGCGCGCTGCTGCTGCATTATGCGCTACAAGGCGCTGTGGCGTCGCAGATACTTAACCGCCCCGAGAGGCAGCGTTAGCGTGTTCCGGCATCCCGTCCCGGTCCATTAGGCGTGGATCTGTTTTCGGTGACTCTCCTTCGCCTCGAGTTCAATCCTCCGCTGATACAAATTTTTATAGCACCGCCCTTGGCCGTCCACAAGGGCGCCCAGACCATCTGCTCGGGCCGTTTGCCAGATCGTCTGCTCGTGAATGAACGGCACTGTCGCGCCGGCCCGGTCCCAACCGGGAAACCTGCTGGCTCGCTCTCCCTACCGGGCCAGCGCCCTGGCTTGGCGGGCGCTGATGGAGGACATCTGGCCGCAATTGGAGCAGGTGATGCGGTAGGACCTGGAAGTGGTGAAGACCGGAATGAAGAAGAGCGTGAACTTCGTGGCGCGTTCTTCGAGATGGTGGTGAACGAAAGACCGGCAGCGCTGGCACGTCGCGGCCCGGCCGGGCAGGGCGTGCAGCGCGGTCTTGAGCCCGAAGAGAATAAACATGTGGTGCCCTTTCTGGGGTGCCGATCAGTCGTCGGTTGAGCTTTCGGCGTGGGCGAGGGGAGCTGCAAGGCCCGAGAGCAGGATGCTGATGCCCTGGTCCAGTTCAGCCGCGCCGTCGTAGTCGGCGAGTACCGGGCCCAGGGCGCGGAGGCGGGGAAAGTCCCGCGCCGGCAACCGGTGGAGGCCCAGGCGGAGCAGGGCTTCGTTTTCTTCAGGGTCAACGATGAACTCCTGCAGTTCATTGAGGATGTGGCCATACAGGAACCCGTAGTACGCCCGGTAGACATGCAGTGCGTCGGCAGGTTCAAACCCGGCGTCGGTCAGCAACGACAAAATCTGCTCCAGCGGGCGCAGCGTCCCCAGCGGCCGCAGGCCCAAAGGCGTGGACAGCGGACGGGTCACCAGCAACGGCACGACGTTCGGGTGCCGCAGCGCCAGGAGGCGCAGGTCATGGGCAATCTTCCGGAGCTGCGCCTGCCAGTCCGGGTCGTTCGGAAAGATGGCAAGCTCGTTCAGGACCAGCTCCGTCACTCCATCCAGCAGCGCTGCGCGGTTGGCCGCGTAGCGGTAGAGGCTCATCGGGTCCCGGCCGAGTTCGTGCCCCAGGCGGCGCATGGTCAGTGCATCGAGTCCCTCGGAGTCCACGAGTGCCAGTGCAGTGGTCAGCACGATCTCGCGGCTGAGCCTCGTTTTCGCGCCCGAGGCGGGGGAACTGTCCCGTTTCGTTGGGGGCTGCACTGTTTCCATCCTGGCCTGCTCGCCTCGTCGCTTCTTGTCCAGTCGCTTCTTTGTCAGCGAGGATAGGAAGCTTGCTTCCCATCTAGTCTACGCGTAAAGTCTACGGCGTAGACATGTTTCTACACACGTTTCCCGAACATGCTTGATCCGGGTGACCCGCTTCAGTGCCCTGTGCACTGCATTGAAGCTTTAGCTGCTGTAGCCACATGGCGGCACATGACGCACCCCGCGGAAAAGGGCCATCCCATGGCAAATTCGCAGTTCGACCAATTCCTTGAAGAAGCCACGACTACCGGCGACCGATCCGACTCAACTCTCGGCCGGGACTGCCTTTACGGCTTGTACACCAGTTGGTGTTTCCTGCGACAGGCAGTGCCGCGCCCCGAGGGCGTCTTTTGGACTGCCATGAGGAAGAAGCGGATTCATCCGGGGCCCAACGGGCTGCGCATGAAGGGGCCAGCCGCGGCGGATTACATTCTGGCGAGCTACCCGGGCTTGGTGTGACCGTTGAGCACTGTCTCCAGCACTTATCTCCCGCTGGACGCCCACCAGCCCCGCGGGAGACGCCCGTGGTGCGCGGACTGCGACACAGACCAGCACCTCCTTGTCGATTCCATCGCCATGATGGACCGTCGGCGGGAAACCCTGGCCGCCGCCATCCACTGTTCGAAGTGCGGCGCCTCCCGCGTCCTGGCCACAACTGCAGTCTTCATTGCCACCGTACTGGACCGCTCCGGCGACTAATGCCGGTCCAGATGGAAATGCCCAGGTGATGTGGCGCTTTGTTATTTTTTGGGTATTTTCTGAGGGCCAGTAGGCTGGCCGAAAACACCAGAGTCCGGGAAGGCGGAGATGATCAGATTGAACAGGGCTGCGAAGAGAATTGACGCGCGGGAGGCCTTGAGCCGTGCGGAGCGGAAGCTCCGATCGACCGGTCGCGTCTCCAGGACCGCTTGGCTCATTGCGGGTGTTGTGGCGGCCGCCGTCACTGTGTCGGTGATCGTATGGGAAGTCCTGGACCGCAGCGAAGAGCCTGAGACGGCACCGGATGAGGAACCCCGGACAGAGAACATGTGAGGGCTTGGCGCCGGCTCACAGCTGGGGGACACATGGTCCACTGCCCAGGAGCGCCAGGCCGGCACGATCGCCGTCCGCAAATGTGGTTACCCCCGTCCCTTCCGGATACATCAGTTGCGTTGGGTCGTCTACGTGGTCCAGCCCCACAACATGAGCGAGTTCGTGCATGATGACGGCACGTGCGTAGGCGTGACCGTCGGGCCACTCCAGCGTCTCTTTGAAGTCAGGAGCGTCGAGTTCTACTTGGCCGGCGACGAGGACGTAGGGCTGCCCGGGAATATAGGCGTAGGCGCTTCCTCCGAGCCCGTCCACGTCCCCGGCCAGGTCGGGGCTTTTATCGGGCGTGGACCATGCAATCAGCACCGGCGCCCACCTCTTGCCGTACAGGTCGGGCTGGTACGACTCTCGTTCCTCGCTGGGAGCCTCGGTGGTGTTGCCGTCGTACACGAACCGTAGCCCGGTTGCGGCGGACACCTCGGCGACGGCCTCCTCGATCAGCCGGTCTGCCCCCGGGGGTGCATTGTCCGGCCGGACGACATAGTGGACAGGGCGGCAGGGATCATACGCGGCGTACGGCTGTCCAGGATCGGGTGATTCCTGCAGCTTGTAGGCAAGCGACCCGGTGCTGGCCGGGGCCTGCCCCAGCGGAATATCTGAGGCCTCTACTCCTGAAGGCGGCACAGGGCTGCCCGGGAGATAGGGAAGGATGGCCGGCAGCACATAGCGGTCGAACAGCGCCGGAGTGAAGTACAGGCCTGCAAGCAGGGCCAAACTCAGCCCGATGACCAACCATCGGCGCCAGGGGCGGATCCCGCGAGGCCGTCCGACTGGGCGACCAGATAGCGGCTGTCCGGGATAGGTGCCCGTGCGCCACAGCGCAGGGTCATCCGTGTTGCCCAACGCCTCATCGATGGCCCACTGTGGAATACGCCCACTGGGGGAACGCCGTACAGCTACCGTCCTCCCGCCGACCGTAACCATTGCCTGGTCGGCGGGATGGCTGGACCATCGGTCGGAGTCCGAGTTCTGCATCTCTTCGTAAGGGCTAACAGAACGCCGGCGCCAGCCGGTTTTTACGGGCTGACGGACCGAAGTTAGCAAGCATGTATTCCCCCAATGGAAGAGTGGCTGTCGCACTGCGCGAGTGAGCCACGCTAACAGGCATATCTCAGGAAAACCGCAAGGAAGCCTCAGGTTTTTGCACAAATCGGACACAGGACTTGAGGGGCAGTTACAGTGGCGTAACGACGTGGGGATGAGGCTTTCGATTCCATCACGTCCGTTGACCGCACCCCACCGCGGTTCCTACGGTGGACGCGGGAGTATCTTGCACGTACCCGCATCCCACTCCACCAACTCAAAAATGAACAGGTGAATTAATGCGCATGTCTGCAAAGTCCGTCACGCCCAGGGGCATCGAATCTGACGCAGGGCTCGAACGGATGATCGCGGAACACATTCACTGCGGTGAACCAATGCGAATGGTGGGTCCCCGGGACGGGGAACGAGCCGGAGCCTCCGTCGCTGGCACGGCCGGGACCGGAACAACGTACCGGTGCTTCTGCGGCTTCACCCTTGACCAGCTGCCGCCAGGAGCGGGACCTTTGCACACACAGCCACGTGATGGATGGGAAGAGCTGTTTCCCTAAGGGCACCAGCGTCAAACTGCAGCCAACCACACACCAGCCTCTCAGGTAATACCCCTGGAAGTCCCGATGTATTGCCTGCCACAGGCTTTGACCCTCGCGACGGTCCTCGAGCATCGATTCCCGGAGCCGGGACTGGGCCAAGGCAAGTCCGGCATACGCCGCTCCCCGGGCCACCGATAGTCCGATCACTTGCGAGACGACCCTGATCTCCGGACGATGGGAAGTCTTTGCGCCAGTCCAGCGCGCCTCGGGAAGGACTTCGTCCACGAGCGGACTCAAGCGGCCCACAAAATACACGGATTCCGGGTCCAGCGTAGCTGCAACGGCACCGACAGCGGTCACGATCGCCGTCGTAAACGCCTCTACGACTTCCGCGCGGGACGCCGCCTCCTGCGGCTGGGACCAGAGCGCTTCGACGCCCTCCAGGTCCAGTCCCCGCCCCCCGGCGAATTGGAGGAGACCCTTTGTGCTCAACAGCCCATCGAGGGTCTCGTTGCCAACGCCGCAGAAGAGAACACCACCAAGATCACGGAAAGTAGAGGTCCGCCCCAGGGCGATCTCATGATCAGTACAACTAGCGAAGCTCAGCACCGTACTAAGCATGAACAGAACAGCATTCCCTATGCTCGCATCATCCTTCAGGATGCCCCGGAGGGACGCACTGGCATCGCTCTCAAGGATCACGGGAGCCTTCAATCGATCTTCAATAGAATCCTTGAGAAGAGAATCCATGAAAATCTTCCTTGATTCTGGTGTCCCCGACCACGTAGTGCCATTCTGGACACAGCCGGGCAGCGCGGCGACGATTTGGCGCAATGGCCCCTCTGCGGAATTACTGGTCTCCACAATCAAGTTCACCCTCCAGGACAGTGAAGTAGTCGGGCTGCTGGACCTGTGCCCAGGCCAGGGCACTGGCGTCGTAGAAGACGCCGTCGATCCGCTTGGAGTCCAGCTGGGTCAGGGCTTCCTGGACGTTGGGCAGTGTGATGCCGTTGATGGCCGGCTTGCCCTTTTCCTCGCAGGTCCATTTCGAGACGTTCGGCAGGTGCTTGAGCTGCTGGGTGGAGCCCGATCTCAGGAAGGATCGAACTAAAAATCCATCGATTTCTCCTGGTTGTTGGCATCGACGATGCCGGGCGTTGCCTTGATTGCTGTCCTGCTGGCCCTGACTGCCTGCGGCGGCGCGGCCACGGGCACGCAAGCGACGGAAATCCCGAAGACGCAAAACCGGCAGACATGTCCGGCGATTTGGCCAGGGTGACGACTCAGTGGGCAGATCTGTTGGCCATCACCGGGCGGTTTTTGCTGGCCACCAGCGGGCACCTTTAGTGGCCGCCCGTGGGCAGAAACAACTCGCCATTGACAGCAGGACGCTGAGCCGAGTGGGTAAGTAGCTACTCAGCTAAATAATCGCGTAGTGGCTACGGGTTCCTCAGAGCACGCGCAACCCTACTGTTAGTGCATCAGGTGGTCGAGTGTCTGCGGAAACAGCGATGGATCCGCGCACACCGGACTGGGCGGCCGCCACGGAAAACTGCCGGAGGGAACGATCCAACCATGAAGAATCCGAGGGCCGAGGTTCCAGCCACCTCTGAAGCCATGGCAGATGCTGATGAAGATGACGCTGTGGCGGCCTCCGTCACCCCCTCCGCGCCGCGGCCCGCCGGTCCCATCCGCAAAGGCAGACACGTAGCCGTTGACCTGCCGGCTACAGTCAGCCATGTCCGCGAGGCTATCGGAAACTGGCCCGATCCTATGTAGTGCGGGGTTGCCCGCAGATCCCTGGGCCCTACGAGCCAGTTCGACAGTTGGCCACCCAAGTGTCCGTGCTCCGATGATTCCGATGGTTGTCATGTCCGGGCCAACGCTGTCCGCCGCAGATATTGGACTGTTACGCAGGGCGACGACGGCGGGAGGCGCCCGCCGTCGTCGGTTCCCGTTAGCGCCCGTTGAAAGGCGAGCTGCCCGCCGCAATACTGGAAGCCAGGGAAAATCCGGGCCTAAGGCAGGGTGAATGATGAGCGGCGGGACAGCCGGCGAGTTCAATAGCCGGATGGAACGGATGTCCGAGTTGCGCGCCGTCCGGGGCGCCGGCATCACGGCGGAGGAACAGGCCGAGCTCGATGCCGCCGAGGACGGAGAGCGACAAAGACGGAAGAACGTTTCTGACGCCGCCAGGGTTGAATTCCTGATCCGCGACGCCATGGCCCAGGGGAAGTTCGACAACCTGAAGTACGCCGGCAAGCCGATTCCCGGCCTCGGGGAGGGCTATGACCCGGACTGGTGGGTGAAGGGCCTGATTCAGCGTGAAAACATCACCGGCATAGGTCCGAAAGCCATCCTCCTCCGCACCGAAGACACAGAGCTGGATGCCCGGCTGGACTCCCAGTACTCGGAAAAGCAGGTACGCGACATCGTGGAGGACTTCAACACACGCGTCATCGATGCACGGCGCCAACTCCAGGGCGGCCCTCCGGTGATTACCAAAACCCGCGACCCCGATGATGAAGTGCGACGATGGCAGGAGCGCCGGTCGGCCGCTGCTGCGGCAGCGCCACCCCCTGAGCCGGAGCCCACTCGCTCGTGGTGGCGGCGCATCTGGAGCGGATCCTCCTAATTCATGCGTATCCTGCTAATCCCTGCCCGTGGTCAGCCAGACCGGCTCGAACTCAGGATGGTCGGCGTAAGGCAGCGCCAAGGCATTCAGGGACAAGGTGGTCCATTCCAGGGCCTCCGGAATCCACTGGATGTCCTCCCCAAAGGGCTTGCTGACCAGAGTTGCCAAGGCGTTCTGCCGGGCTGCCTCGATGATGCCGATGATCCGGCGCTTTGCCGCGCACTCCATGAGGAGGCGCTCTTCGTACCACCGGGCAGATTTGGACAGTGTCTTGTCTCTGAGCAGCTTCCGGGCCGCGGCCTCATCCTCCATGATGCGCGCGGACAGGAATTCGACAATGTCCACAATCCGAGAGTACGCCCCGCTGCACTGGCGGAACACGGGGACAATTGGGGGCTTACAACCGGGGCTTCGCGGGCTACGGTTTCACTGTGGAACACTTTCCTTCCGCGCTGGCGAGCAAAGGAGTTTCAATGGGCGGCGTGTGGCTTCGCACGATCAGCCACAGCTTGGTCCGTGCGGACCAGATAACAGAAATCGCATGCTCCCGTGGATCCGTCCACGAGGAGAAGGGCTATTCGTTGAAGGTCGTCATCGACGGCAGGCCCCACGTCCTCATCGACAACAGCGACCTTCCGGGCACTATGGCCCAGAGGCTTGACCAGGCGCAGCAAATGCAGGATTCGCTGGTGTCGGCAATAGACGCGGCCGGCAGCATGGGTGCATCCATGGTGATCAGCCATGCACCGGAAAGCGAGCGCTGGATCCTCACGGCGGCGGCTGATTTGGCAGGCGAGCCGGCTCCGCCCTGAGATGCCAGCCGCTCGTATCAATCAGCGACGAGCTGCAAGTCGCCGGTCATGGAGTCCGCTGTCCTGGGCTCTCCGGCGCCGACCCCGCCGGTGCGGAGCCCCGCCGGTGCGGAGCCCGTCGCCGCCGAGCCCTCCGGCGCGGAACTGCCCGGGATTAAGGCCGGAGGCGAATGGCGCGGCGAGCGCGCTGAGCTCGGCTTCGGCCCCTCGCCGCGCGCTATCGGCGTCGGCAGTGACGACTGACGACGCAAAGCGCATAGATGTTCAATAAAATCTGAGGTTGCCGCCGCTCAGGCTGCTCTTGCCTTCCGTTTGACGCGTCCTAGTGACCCGCAGCTTCCCCGGCCTCGCGTGACCCCACGAATTCGCAGGAACCGTGATGCCGTGCAGGGAGGATGCAGGTCCGGCCGGTGGCCAAGTGGACGTTGCCGCACCGGCCTGAACGTGCAACATCTTCGCGGACGTGGCCAGTTCTCAGGTCGGCCCGTTCCCGGCTGTGGTCCTGCGGGCGGCTGGCTTGGGAATCGCCGTACTCGTGACTGTTCATGCCTACATGACTCCTCGTCGAGTGGCTGCCCTCTGTGCTGAGGGCCAGTCGTATGGACTCTCGCTATCTGGTCTCACGCGGACATGTTAGCGCGTGATGACGGGAGAGCTAATACCTGTTTTTCTATGGAATGCGTTCCAGCAGATTGTCCACGCACTGCCAGCGCATGGCTTAATTACCTGCTTTTCGGCCCGCCACCCCGCTACGTCTTCCTGAGGGGTTCGTCCACGGAATCAGCGCCTTCGGCGGGGTCTTGCGAGTGCATTCGGAGGTCGGTAGGGTCGGCTGTTTCGTCCCCTTCGGCAGGAGCCTCACTGTGGATGCGCTGCATCCCTTCCAGATTTTCACTCATGACTGCCGCTCCTCTACTGGCGTTGTGTGCTGTAGGCCATCCCTCAATGTTCATCTAGCTCCTGCATGCGCGGGCTGTCAAGAAGCCCAGGCGTCACAGCACCGAAAGTGTCCGGCGATGACGGTGAGATCAAGGACGGGGCAGCGAGTCCGCCGAGGTTGCGGTATTTGTCCAGCCGCTGCGGCAGCAGCTCTCCGATGCCGGCGGAGGAAAGGGTGGCGAGTTCATACTCTATTGCCTGTCCAAGCCGCTGGCAGAAAGCCTTGGCCTCCAGCGCGGCGTCGCCGTTATCGCCAATGCCGCGCTCGTCGATGATGTGCTCGACAAGCCCGCTGGCGTAGAGGGACGCGACGCTGACGCCCTGGGCTTCGGACATGGCTGGCGCGAAGTCGGTGCTCCGATGAACGATGGCGCTGGCGCCTTCGGGCGGGAGCGGGGACAGCCAGGCGTGCTGGGCCGCGATGGTCCGGTCTGCCGGCAGCAGGGCCAGCGCACCGCCGCCGGCTCCCTGGCCGAGCAGCACGGAAACTGTGGGCGAGTTGAGCCCGATCAGATCGTGCAGGGACCTCGCGATTTCCCCTGCCAGGCCGCCTTCCTCGGCTTCCCTGGACAGCGCGGCGCCGCCGGTGTCGATGACTGTCAGCAATGGCAGGCCGAGCTCCTCGGCCAGCCGCATGCCCCGGCGTGCCTCGCGGAGCGACGCCGGACCCATGGCTGTCTGCTGCGAGGGCCGGGGCCGGGTGTGGCCGATCACCACGCAGGACTTCTGGCCGAAGCGGGCCAGGGCCAGCAGCAGGCCAGGATCCTTCTCGCCCTGGCCCGTCCCGTTGAGCGGAAGCACGTCCCGGGCCCCGTGCGCCAGCAGTTGACGCAGGTCCGGTCGCCGCGGGTTGCGGGAGATTTCAATCGATTCCCAGGCGCCTGCCTTCGACGGTTTCACCGACAGGGTCCGAGGCGGAGCGACGCGCGGGTTCGGGCCGCTGACCAGAATGCTCAAGGCGCGGTCAACGACGTCGGACAGCTGCCAGGGCGGGACAACGGCGTCCACGAGCCCCTTGTCGAAGAGGTTCTCTGCCACCTGCACATTCTCCGGAAAGGGGATGCCGTAGAGCGCCTCGTAGACCCTGGGTCCCAGGAATCCGAGCAGGGCGCCAGGCTCGGCCACGGTGATGTGCCCGAGTGATCCCCAGGAGGCCATGACGCCGCCGGTGGTGGGATGGCGGAGATAGACCAGGTAGGGCAGTCCGGCCTGACGGTGTGCCCGGACGGCCGCGCTGATTTTGACCATGGACAGGAAGGCGATGGTGCCTTCCTGCATGCGGGTGCCGCCGGAGGCAGGTCCCGCCAGCAGCGGAAGCCCTTCCTGCGTTGCCCGCTCGACGGCGTTTACGATGCGTTCCGCAGCGGCGAGCCCGATGGAGCCCGCCAGGAAACGGAACTCGCTGACGATGACGGCCACCCGGCGTCCGCGGATGAGGCCTTCACCGGTGAGGACGGATTCGTCCACGCCGGTTCTAGCCCGGGCCGCCGCCAGTTCCTGCCGGTATTCCGGACCCGGGTCCGGGTCCACGACCGGGGCGTCCCAGCTCCGGTAGGAGCCGGGATCCAGCACGGCAGCGATGAGTTCAGTGGCGTCCAGGTGACGGACTTGCTGTTGTGTCGGCATCCTCAGCGGCCTTCCTCGTTCTGGTGGCCCGTTTCGGCGGCTGCGTATCCGGCGCTTGCGCTTGCGCTTGCGCCGGCTCCGGCTCCGGGGACCAGACCGAGCCACTGCCGGATCTGCTCCCCGTCCTGGTCGAGCAGCGGCGGTGCGGTATGCGTCTTGAGTGTCGTTTCGGCGGTGTCCGCGGCACTGAAGAACCGCAGCGGCGGGCCGGGCAGGCTTACATTGCCGAGGATCTTGTGGTCGACGTCGATCACGAGTCCCTGCGAGTGGACCTGGTCCCAGGCATACACCTCGTCCAGCGTCCGCACTTTGCCCGCCGGGATGCCAGCCTCGTTGAGCCTTGCCAGCAGGGGCTCGGCCTCGAAGTCGGAGAACACCCGCTCCACTTCTTCAATGACTTTCTCCCGGTTGCGCACCCGGTCCGCGTTGCTGGCGAATTCAGGCCGGGCGGCGTCGATCCCGAATGCCGCGGCGAACGTGGTCCACAGTTTTTCGCTGCCCACGCTGATCTGCACCTTGCCCTGCCGGCAGTGAAACAGGCCATAGGGGGCGATGGACGGGTGGTGGTTGCCCTGCGCCTTCGGGATCTCACCGGCGACCGTCGTCCTGGTGCCTTGGAAGGCGTGGACCCCGATCAGCGCCGCGAGCAGGGATGTGCGGACGATCTGCCCCTGGCCGGTGCGTTCGCGCTGCAGCAGCGCGGCGAGCGTCCCGAACGCCCCGTACATGCCGGAGAGGAGGTCGGCGATTGGCACGCCCACCCGCTGCGGATCCTCCGGTCCGGATCCGGTCAGGGACATAAGGCCGGCCTCGCCCTGCAGGATCTGGTCATAGCCGCTGCGCCGGGATTCCGGCCCGTCGTGCCCGAACCCGGTGATGGACAGGACCACCAGTGCCGGGTTGAGGGCGTGCATTTCTGCGGCTGAGAAACCCAGCCGGTCCAGTACGCCTGGGCGGAAGTTCTCGATCACCACGTCCGCCCGTTCCAGGAGCTCGCGCAGGACCGTGCGGCCATCATCACTCTTCAGGTCCAGGGCGATGGATTCCTTGTTGCGGTTGCAGG
Organism: Arthrobacter sp. ISL-28; assembly: GCF_018613875.1. GTDB lineage: Bacteria > Actinomycetota > Actinomycetes > Actinomycetales > Micrococcaceae > Arthrobacter. The sequence continues at coordinate 94,300 of NZ_JAGGPJ010000001.1, forward strand.
ACAGGAAATATGTGGCCTGGGGATCGTCCTCGGGACCAACGAACGGGGGCCCCCATCCGCGCGTATCGTCGCCTGTGCCCGGGCTCTCCACTTTGATGACGCGCGCGCCAAGATCGGCCAGCATCATGCCGGCGTGGGGCCCGGCGAGGGCGCGGCTCAGGTCCACCACGAGGTAGCCCGAGAGCGGGCCTTCGGTGCGGAGGGTGGATTCAGTGCTCATGTTGGATCTTCCTTATCGGGCTGTGCAAGGCAGTCTGTAGGTGGCAGGTGAGTGCAGGAGCGGGGGAATGCGCAGGGCTGTATCCGGGCGGGCTACATCCAGCCCGGGACCACCATGACGAGCCAGGCGATGGCCGGTCCGGCAACAACCACGATCCCGCTGTAGGCCAGGATCTGCTTGTAGAACTTGTCCTTGTCCACATCTTCGGGAGCGTTGGCCAGGACCAGGGCGCCGTTGGTGGAGAAGGGGGATACGTCCACGATGGTGGCTGCGACAGCCAGGGCAGCGATGACGCCCACCGCACCGATCTCGCCGGTAGCCAGGAACGGCACCGCCAGTGGGATGAGTGCGGCGAGGATGGCCGTGGAGGAGGCGAAGGCCGAGACGACGGCACCGATGTAGCAGATCAGCAGGGCTGCCAGCAGCGGCATTCCCAGCTGCGCCACGCCGTCGGAAACGAAGGTGATGGTGCCTGCTTCCTCGAGGACGCCCACAAAAGTGAGCATGCCGCAGATGAGCAGGACGGTGGACCAGCTGATCTTGTTGACTGCGCCCTTCTGGGCTGCCGGGGAGACGAGGGCCAGGATGACGGCGATGGTGATGGAGACGAAGCCGACGTCCACCTTGAAGCCGAGGGAAATGACGGCGAGTGCAATCAGTCCGGCGATGGTGACGAGCTGGGGAACGGAGCCACGGGCGCCGGGTGCGGACGCCGCAGCTCCAGGTTCAGTGGAGGTGGCGGCTGCGCCGGCGCCCTCGGACGAGCCCTTGGAGGAGACGGTGCCTTTGGTGGAGACGGTGCCTTTGGTGGAGACGGTGCCATTGGTGGAGACGCCGGCGGGGGAAATGTCCGAGCCGGAGCCCTGCAGCGTGACGCCGGCTGCGCGGGCGCCCACGCTCACGGACATCCGGCTTTCTGCAGCCTGCTCCACCATGCGGCCAGCCTTCGTGGAGCGGAACCTGTTGCCGCCGAGGACGAGCGACAGCACCACAGCGATGGCGAGGTTGAACACAAAGCTGGCCAGGAAGATCGCCATGGGGCTGGCTTCCAGATCGGTCTTGGCGATGATGCCGTTGACGGTGACGCCGTAGACGGCAATCGGGGAGAAGCCGCCCGCCTGGGCGCCGTGGATGACCATCATGCCCATCATCAGGGGATTGATCTTGTGCCTGGCCGCGAAGCTCAGGGCGATCGGGGCGATGATGGCGACGGCGGCGGGAGATAGGGCGCCGACTGCGGTGATGAGCGCCGTGATGGCGAACATGACCCAGGGGATGAGGGCCACTTTGTTGCCCACCATCCGGACGGCGCCCCGGACCAAAAGGTCAATGGTGCCGTTGTTCTGCGCGATGGCGAACAGGTAGGTGACGCCGACGATCGTCAGGAACAGACCGCCGGGGAAGTTGGCGAGGATATCGCTGGTGGACATTCCGAGAATGACTGAACCCAGCAGGAATGCGCCAACGAAGGCCAGGGCGCCCATGTTGAGGGGCAGCACCGTAGCCAGCAGGAACATCACCGCCAGGATGATGATGGATAGGACGGGAGCGGACATCGTTGTTCCTCCGGATCAAAGAGATGAAGGTGACTTGCATTACTGGCTCACTGGCCTAGCCTCCTAGACACTAGGTGACTTTGTCAATAGTTCTTCGGTAGGCTAGGTGGCAGGACGTCGCCGGAAGGACGCGCAATGCCGAAGAAAACAGCAACGCAACAGATCTCCCGTCTGTCGCGGCCGCGGCTTTATGAGCAGCTGGTGGAGCAGCTCATGGACTTCATCGAATCGGCCCAGCTGGGCCCGGGGGACACGCTCCCGGCCGAGCGCGAACTCGCTGAACGGCTGGGAGTTTCGCGGGCTACTCTTGCACAGGCCCTCGTGGCGTTGGAAGTGCTCGGCGTGATCGACGTCCAGCACGGCACCGGTGCAGTGCTGGTCTACCGGCCGAACGTCCCGTCGGTGATCAAAGGCCTCCGAGAGCACCGCAACAGGCTCCCCGAGATTGTTGAAGCGCGGAGCACGCTCGAGGTGAAGCTTGCGGAACTCGCGGCTGCACGCCGGACCGACGCAGACATGGAAGACATTGACAAGGCGCTGGAGGCAATGGCGGACGAAGTGGCTTCGGGCGCCAAGGGGGCACGGGGCGACGAGTTGTTCCACCAGGCCGTCACCGCCGCCGCCCATTCCGCGGTCCTCGCCCAGCTCATGACGTTCATCGCCGGGATGATCCTGGAAACGCGCCTTGAATCGCTCGGACAGCCGGGCCGGCCCGAACAGTCACTCGCCTCGCACCGCAAAATCGCCGACGCAATCAGGGCCCAGGACTCCCAGGCGGCGGCGGCGGCGATGCTGGAGCATATTGATCTCGTCTCCGACGTTGCCCTGCTGAAGTAAGCCCGTGAAACCGTTTTTGCTGCTCGCGTCGCGGGCCGAGGAGACTGCTGCCGAGGACGAGTACGAGGCCTATCTGCGCTATGGCGGCTTGGAACCGGACCAGCTACGGCGGATCCGGCTGGAGCAGGCGCCGCTCCCGCATCTTGACCTTGAGGACTATTCGGGCGTGATCGTCGGTGGCAGCCCCTTCACCTCCAGCGACCCCCCAGAAAAGAAGTCCGAAACGCAGCACCGGGTGGAGCGCGAACTGTCCGGGCTGCTGGACCGGATCGTGGCAGAAGATTTCCCGTTCCTTGGCGCTTGCTACGGCGTCGGGACCCTGGGCCTGCACCAGGGTGCGGTCATCGACCGGACCTACGGTGAGCAACTGGGCGGCGTGACCATCAGCCTGAGCCCGGAGGGCCTGCAGGACCCGCTGCTGGCAGGCATGCCGGCGGAGTTCACCGCCTTCACCGGCCACAAGGAAGGCTGCACTGTCCTTCCCTCCCATGCGGTGCTGCTGGCCAGTTCGGAGGCCTGCCCGGTGCACATGTTCCGGATCAAGAAGAATCTGTACGCCACCCAGTTCCACCCCGAGCTTGACGCCGAGGGCCTCGTCACCAGGATTGACATCTACCGCCACGCCGGCTACTTCCCGCCGGAATCGGCAGAGGAGCTGATGGAAGCGGCCCGGACCTTTACCGCAACCGAGCCCATGAAGATCCTGCGGAATTTCGTGAAGATCTACGGCCGGTAGCCGCTCACGCAAGAGGACGACGGCGAGTGCTTCCCCGCCGTCGTCCGCTAGCGTGATGCTCGATCGCGCCTGGGCTACTTCACACCGCATGGTGACGCCCAGCGCCAATACCGTTGCATGGCGACCATGAGGACGATCATCGGAAGTCTGGGAAACAAGCGATCCCGTGATGACGAGGCCTGTAAGGCCGTACGCACTGCCGGGAACGCCTCGATCTGCCGCAGCTCCACCCTGTTCCTCCCTTTAGTTGGCGGTCACGCCGGCCGGTTCAGAGTGCTGACCGGCAACGCATCCGGCTCCATCTTTGCCCATTGACTTCGGCCCGGGGAAGGCTACCGTTGTACTACGTCAACAAGGATCTGTTGTACGCGGTGGGCTGAGGGGGCAGCCGCATATTGCGGGTTGTTCGCAAAGCCAGGCCACGGTCGGCAGCCCACAAGTCCACAGCTTGTCTCCGCTTTGGAGCGCCCACAATATAAGGTCTCACTCTAGCCACAGGTAGCGTCCAATGACCGCCAATTTCGTAACAGCTTTCGCCGTCAAATCCTTCGATGTTCCGGACAAGAAACGGTACCCGGACAAGGCCGAGGTCGATCTCGTCACCGTGAACGACTACTCGGTCGCCCGGCTCATCCTCGCCCCTGGCTGGCGTTGGTCCGTGTGCTCCAAACCCACGGAACAGACGGATTTCTGCGAGCACAACCACCTCGGGTTCTGCCTGTCTGGAACGCTGGAGATCTCCACTCCAGACGGATTGAAGTCCATCATTCATGCCAACGACACGTATGCGATTCCGCCGGGCCACGACGAGTGGGTGGTGGGTTCCGAGCCTTTCGTCGCCGTTGAGTTCCTGGGCGCGGCATCGTTTGGAAGGCCTGCCAGCAGGGGGCAGCACGCCCGGATCTAACGGGGCACCTACCCCAACTGACTTAAGGACGGCCGACTGACCGGCGCCCGGGAACGCGCGGGCTGGCGTGTACCCGGCCTTCGGCCGCGGCAGCACGCCGTTCAACCGGTACGGCGGTGACCCCGCGTCGCAGCCGAATCCTGCACCGAGTGACCCGCACAAGCGCAGGATTACGCGGGTCTTTTCACAGGATTCCAAGGTTCGCCGAAGCTTTGGGGCAGTTCCGGTACCGCTTGCGAAGGCCGAAAATACACTGGATCTAGCCAGTCTTCTGGTCCTCGCTCGCCGGTCCCAGCCTCTCGAAGGAACCCAAAATTCGGTCTTCGTCCAGCCTCCGCCCAACCCTTGCCACCGCACTGCTGACAGCACTTTCCGTGACGTCCACAGGGATATCAATCGCAACCGCCGCACCTGACTCAGCTGCCACGGCCGGCGGTATCCACACCCCCGGATCGCAGGCCGGTACCGCCCGCTACTTGGTGCGCTACGAGGCCGGAACGGATGTGGCGGCCGAGGCGAGGAGCCTGCGCTCGCGGAATATCGCCGTCAGTCGCACCTTCTCGAAGGCGGTGCACGGTGCCGTTGTGACCGCGACACCCGGCCAGGCCGCGGAGCTGAAGCGCTCTGCACGCGTGGCCGGCGTCGAACTCGACGCGCCCGTGACGGTTGCCGAAACCCAGCAGCCGGCACCGTGGGGACTCGACCGCATCGACCAGCGCACCCTGCCGCTGTCCGGCTCCTACACCACGGCCAACCCAGGCTCCGGCGTGAGCGCCTACGTGATCGACTCCGGCGTCCTCGCCTCCCACACGGAGTTCGGGGGCAGGGTCGCCGCCGGATGGAACGCAGTTGCCGATGGCCTCGGAACAGGGGACTGCAACGGCCACGGAACCCACGTTGCCGGCACCATTGCCGGCAAGACCTACGGGGTGGCGAAGGCCGCGACCATCATTCCCGTGCGCGTCCTGGACTGCAACGGATCCGGTTTCAACTCGGACGTCGTTGCCGGCCTTGAGTGGGTGGCCACCCACCACCAGGCCGGGACGCCCGCCGTGGCCAACATGAGCCTGGGCAGCACCGCCAGCGCCATGGTGGATGCCGCAGTGCAGGGCCTCCTCAACGACGGCGTCACCACGGTAGTCGCGGCCGGCAACTCCGCCGCTGATGCCTGCAACAGCTCCCCGGCCCGCGTGCCGGATGCCCTGACGGTCGCCGCGACCGATTCCGCGGACCGGCAGGCGTCCTTTTCCAACTTCGGCACTTGCGTTGACCTGTACGCGCCGGGCGTGGGAATCGCATCGGCCGGCATAACCTCGACGACGGCTGCAGCTTCGATGAGCGGAACGTCCATGGCGACTCCGCACGTGGCCGGCGCAGCTGCCGCCGTTCTGTCGCGCTCGCCGGGGCTGGCGCCCGCGGCGGTAGCGTCGCAGCTGGTCGCCGGCTCGACGCTTGGGACAGTCACGGCCAGCGGGGCCGGCACGCCGAACCGCCTGCTGTACTCGGACCCGTCAGCAGGCCTTGTCACTGCCCCGATCACCACGGCCCCGACCGTCACGGCCCGGACTCCCGAGGTGAACAGCACCGCCGTGGCTAATGGCAGCAGCGTCACAGCCACCTTCAGCACAGCAGTCCAGGGAATCAGCGGGAGTACTTTCGTGCTGAAAAGCCCCAGCGGCGCCGTCGTCCCGGCGGCCGTCAACTACAGCGCCGACACCCGCACGGCGACGCTGGACCCTGCGTCCGATCTTGCCACCGACACCAAGTACACGGCCACTTTGCTCGGCGGGACAGCAGCCGTCCGCGATGCCGCGGGCACTCCGCTGGCCACGACCAGCTGGAGCTTCACCACCGGGCCGGCGCCAGTGATCACAGGCACAACCCCCCGCCCCGGAGCCTCCCTCGTCCGGCGTGCGAACAACATTGCGGTGACGTTCAGCGAAGCCGTTCAGGGCGCCGGCACTGGCACCATCTACGTGAAGAACTCGGTCACCGGCGCGACCATGGCTGCGACGGTATCCCGTTACGGAACCACCAACCAGTGGATCCTGAACCCGTCCGCCACCCTGGCCGCCAAGACCAGCTACACAGTCACCGTCACCGGCGGACCGGCAGCGATCCGCGACCTGGCGGGCAACCCGCTGAAGCCGGCCAGTTGGACCTTCACCACCGGTTCTCTCTGAGGGAGCATTAACGAGGACGACGGCGGTACTTTCGTGCCGCCGTTGTCCGGTGTTCAGTTAGTTGGGTGACGAGTCAGCCTGAAGTGGCTGAGAATGTTAGTAGCGTCCGAAATCGACCGTGCCATAAGCGCTGTCATACTTGGTTACCGTGTGGGAGTGCCTGCCGTTCTTGTCGTCGTACTTGATCTTAACGACATGGAACACCTTTTCCTCGCCACCCTTTCGGCCAGTGTCCTTGACCTCAGCGTTGGTGTGCTTTGTGACCCTGTCCTTGACATTGTTAATCGTGCCATGGCGGTCCTTGATCAGTACCCATTTACCGTGTTTCTTTTGGAAGATCCAGTGGTCGAACTTCACGTCCGTTTTCTTGTTACACCAGACGCTGAACTTGAACTTAACGTCGGCGCTGTCCTTCGAGTACCTGCCGTAGTCTGCTTTCTTCTCTTTATGATCCACGTCGTGGGCGCGGACCCAGCATTCAATTTTTTTGTCGGGCTTATCGCCGTAGCCCGCGGCGCTGGCCGGGCCAGCGAGAGCAACGGGACCGGCAACCAGTCCCAGTGAAACAGTGGAAACCAACGCGAGCCTGGCCGCGAGAGAGCGGGGATCCCGTGATGGCGCAGTGATGGACATATCTTTCTCCTGCATAACGATGCACGTACTGTTTGTGTCCGGGCAGCGCTGGCCAATCAGGATGCTTGTGGCAGGCTTATCAGCCGTTCCTGTCCGCTTTATGAAGGGGGCGCCCGTGCACGCGGGTGCCGTCAAACGGATCCCTTTTCAAGGCAGTTCCTTGGATCCGGTAGTTCCAGATTTTACTCCCGGAAGTGAGTGTGGGCGATTGTTTGGCCAAGATTGTAATCTTTTGGGCTTGCCTGCTGGGAAGGAAGCGGGCGACGGCGGGAGCGCGCCGCCGTCGCCCATCATTGTCCTAGGCGATCACGTGCCTGTGATTAGCTGGCGAGGAAGCGGAGTAGCGCCTCATTGACCTCAGCACCATGCGTCCAAAGCAGGCCGTGCGGGGCGCCGTCGATCTCCAGATATTCGGCGTCCGGAAGGGCCTTGGTGAACTCCCGGCCGGTGGCGTCGATGGGCAGGATGTTGTCCGCCGTGCCGTGGACGATCAGCGACGGAACGTCGATCTTCGGGATGTCAGCACGGAAGTCGGTGAGCCACGTGGGCTGCGCCGCCACCGAGGCGAAGGCGCCCGCGCTCGCCGCCAGGTTCCAGCTGGCGTTGACGGACTCCTGGCTGAGACGGGGTGTCCCCAGGAACGTGTCGGTGTTGTAGAAGTTCTTGAAGAAATCCGTGAAGAAGGCATAGCGGTCTGCTGTGACCGTCTCGATGAGGCCGTCGAACACCGACTGCGGAACTCCGGTCGGGTTGTCGTCGGTCTGCAGGAGGTACGGTTCCAGGGAGCCAAGGAACGCAGCCTTCGCTATGCGCGCCGAACCAAACGTTGAGAGGTAGCGGGCAACTTCGCCGGTGCCCATGGAGAACCCGACCAGCACTGTGTCGTTCAGGTCGAGGGTGTTGAGGACGGTGTTAAGGTCGGCCGCGAAGGTGTCGTACTCGTAGCCGGTGGTCGGTTTGCTGGATTTCCCGAAGCCGCGGCGGTCGTAGGTGATGACCCGGTAGCCTGCGTCAAGCAGGGCGGCGGTCTGCTTTTCCCAGGACGAGCCGTCCAGGGGGTAGCCGTGGATGAGGACCACCGGCTGGCCTGTGCCGTGGTCTTCGTAGTAGAGCTCGATGTCGGTGCTGTTTTCCTGTCCAACAGTGATGTAAGCCATCAGCAGTCCCTTCGGTATGGTGAGAACGGTCGTCCTCTACTGGTGCTACCAACCTATCCGGAGTGACCGGCGGGCGGGGATCCGGCGGTGACAACCGGAATGGAACGGCCGGCGCGGAACTCCTCGCGCAGGAATGGGAGCACCTGCCGGAGCGTTGGAGAGGGCATGAAACGCATCGGCTTCCTGTCTTTCGGCCACTGGGGCCCGGTTAAGGGTTCGCGCACCCGGACGGCAGGTGAGGCCCTGCTGCAGGGGATCGACCTGGCCGTCGCAGCGGAGGAACTGGGCATCGACGGCGCCTTTTTCCGGGTGCACCACTTTGCCCGGCAGCAGGCATCTCCGTTCCCCTTGCTCGCGGCCATCGCCGCCCGGACCAACCGGATCGAACTGGGCACCGCCGTCGTGGACATGCGGTACGAGAATCCGCTGTACATGGCGGAGGAGGCTGCCGCCACCGACCTCATTAGCGGCGGCCGGCTGCAGCTCGGTATCAGCCGCGGTTCACCCGAGCCGGCAAGGAATGGTGCGGCTGCCTTCGGCCATGTCCCCCGCGAGGGGGAGAGCGACGCGGACATGGCGCGCCGGCATACGGCGGAGTTCCGGAGGGCCGTGGCAGGGGCTGGAGTGGTGGAGGCAGATCCGCGGTACGCCGGTGGAGTCACCGGCCTGCTGCCCATCCAGCCGCGCTCGGAGGGACTGGGCGACAGGATCTGGTGGGGCGCCGGAACCCGCAAGACGGCTGTCTGGGCGGCCGAACTCGGGATGAACCTGATGAGCTCCACGCTGCTGACGGAGGACACCGGGGTGCCGTTTGACGAGCTGCAGGCAGAACAGATCGCGCTCTTCCGGGAGGCTTGGACGGCGGCCGGCCAAAGCCGCGAACCGCGCGTCTCGGTCAGCCGGAGCATCGTGCCCCTTGCCGACGACGAGGACCGCCAGTACTTCGGACTCAGCGCCCTGCGCGAGGCCCGGGACCAGGTAGGAGCCCTGGACGGGGCCCTGGCACGGTTCGGCCGGAGTTACATCGGTGAGCCTGACGTCATCGCCGCGGAGCTGGCCACGGACGCAGCCGTGCAGGCCGCCGACACCCTGCTGATCACCGTTCCGAACCAGCTGGGCGTGGAGTACAACGCCAAAATGCTCGCGACGATCGCCACGAACGTCGCGCCAGCCCTTGGCTGGCAGCCGAAGGTGGAAGGCGGGCGGTCTACCGGCAGGCGGTGATCCTGTACAGCGCCCGTCCGTCGGCGGCGGCTATCTGCTCGAAGCCCCGTTCCGTGGAGACGTTGTAGAAACCCGGCCACGTTTTCAGGCTGGCGCTCCCGTGTGATCCCCCTGCGACGTCCTGGTAGAAGTGGGTGGCCCCGACCTTGCGCACAGCGGCGCAGATTGAGGTGTCCGTGTGCAGCCGGCTGAAGCCGGTGCGCAGCAGCTCTTTGGCTGCGCTCGACGACGTCGGCGACCCCAGTTGGGTGTAGACGACATGCCTTCCCGTGAGCGCATAAAAGTACGTTTCCCCGTTGAAGGGGTCCCCGATCACCACGGCATCGGCAGGCAGCATGGCTCCGGCCTGCTGAATGAAGTGCTGTTCGCCGGCGGACAGGACGCCGTGTCCGGGCCGCCCGGAGGTGATGTAGTTGTGCCCGGCAACGGCAACCCGGTCAGCAGACCTGTAGCCGGCCGAACCGAGGTAGATCGCAGCGATGACGGCCATGACGCAGCCGGCGAAGAGGACCGACTGCGTGTCCCAACGGCGCGGCGCCGGGCCGGACGGCAGCGTGCTGGGCGGCAGCATGCGGGACGGCAGCATGCCGGACGCGGCGCGGGTGAGGGCTTTAATGAGCACAATGATGGCCAGCGTCGCCAGAATGCTCCCGGCCATGGCGATGAAGGGCGCGATCCTTTGCGTGTCTTTGTACCAAAAGCCAGTCAGCCACCTCAGCCCGTTCTCAGGTCCGGCCGCAAGAACATACAGGGCCACAAAGGCCAGCCAGGCGACTGCAAGCGGCCGCGCGTCCTTGACGAAGACAGCAACGGCTGCGCCGAGTATCGCCAGCAGACCCACCAGAAGGTTGAAGTCGTCCGGTGACGGAGCATGGACGGCGGGGAACTGCGGAAGATCGAACAGGGCAAGATTCAAGGAGTCGGGAATTTCCGCCCGCACCTGGCGACGGTAGGCCATGACGCCCGCCAGGAGTTTTGAGCCGGCCAGCGAAGAATACGCAAGCACGGCTGCGATAACGGCGACGCCGGTGGCCGCCCCGGTGATCCAGGGCCGGCGGCGAAGTCCCCGCAGGAAGAAGGGAACACCAACAGCCACCGCGAAGGGAAGGACAATGACCGCCACGGCAAAGACGCTGCTTGGATGGGCAGCAACGCAGCCTGCCAGAGCCGCCGCGCAGACGGCCCCGAGGAGGACGAATTCCGTGCGCGGGGACTGCCCGCGTTCTCCACCGGCAAGTCGCCGCAGAAGCAGTATGGCCACAGCAACGGTGGCAGGAACGAGGGCAGTGGCGAGGCCATTGGGCCACTGCCCGCTCCGCAGCAGTTGGGCGGAAGGGAAACTGATGAAAGAGGCGGCCAGCAACGGCGTCACGGCCCAGGCCGCAGGATGCCGCGGCAGGATCATCGCGGCCAGGAAAGCGAGTCCGACCGGCCAGATGATGCCGCCGATGATGACCGACGACAGGTTTGCGGCCTCTGTCACGTCGGGAAAGAGGGCCACCGCGCTGTGCCAGCCGGAGGGGTAATAGGTGGGCCGGCCGGCGCCGAAGATGGGGGCGATGCCCCATGGTGTTGCATTGCCCGATTCCTGGATCCATCGCAAGGCGTTGAGGTGGAAGACCGGGTCCCATCCCTGCGAGGCGGTCGATGGATTCCCGATGCCGCGGAGCAGGGCCCGGCAGGTGACAGCGGAGCCGATGGTCACCCCGGCGGCCACGGCAATCTTCGTTGCTGTCGTCAGGCCGGAAGGAACCAGCGTGCTGCGGAGCCTGAATCTCCGGCCGATTAACCACGGGATCAGAATCAGCGGCGCAACAACCCCGACGGCGGTTGCCGGGTTCCAGGGGAGGTTAAGTGCATCGGCGGCCAACGTTCCCGCCATGTAGAGCAGCAAGGTGACGGCCGGGCCCAGCGCGATGGCAGCCGGCCAACCGGGCTTCAGGGGGAGGAGCGCCAAGGTTCCCGGAAGGAAAAACGCGGCGAGGAGAAGCACAGTGGTGAGAGCCGGAGATGCCAGCCCGGGAAGCCATAAATGCATGGTCGGTCAACTTGCTCCGTGCCGGACCTTGTTCCTCCGGGTCGTGCCCAAGGCCATGCCCAGGAGTTTTGTGGCGTTGGAAGACCGCTGGCCTGGCTGGGCTTCCAGCCGAGGGTAGATTTTCGCGGCCTCTGCCCGCTTCTGGGCCACGAACGAGGCCAGGTCCGCCTTGAGGGAACCGCTATGCTGCGGCATCTGAGGTTCGTCACCGTCCATCGCGAGCGCCCACCCGCTTCCCAGTGCTGCGACCGACTCGTGTTTGACGTCGTAGTAGCCCTTTTTCATGCCGACGGCGATGCCGCGGGCGCCCGCCGCGGCGGCGAGGAGATGGAAGTGGAAGCGGCTCGTGACCCAGGTCTGGCTGTCGGAGAGGGGAAGGCCATGGGTCCAGATATGTGAGAACGGGAGGAACCGTTCTTCGGGAATGAGGTCGGCCATGAGTTCGTAGGCAGCGCGGTCGCCGCCAGGAATGGCCTCAACGTAAAAGGCTTTGACGCCCTCGCCGGCAGCCTTCTCCACGGCCGTCCGGGCCAGCTTGGCGGCAGTTTCGAACCGTTCCGCATCTGCCGTGTCGCTCTGGATGCAGACATAGAGCCCGGGTTCTGCCTCGGTACGGGCGATTTCCGCGTTCACGCCCAGGAACGCATCGTCCAGCCCGCGGTCGATTCCATAGGCCTCGGCCCCGGCTTCATCCCTCGCCGTGACATGGCTGAATCCCTGGAACAGGGGCATTTCGGCAGGAGCGGAAGTCAGCAGGGGCATCAGCCCCTGCCCGGTTGCGATCAGGCGGGCACCCGTCATGTCGCGGACCGCGCGCATTCCCACGACGAGTCCGGCATGCTGCGACCAGTTCTCGTTGATGTAGCCTCCGCCGATGAGATGGAGCGATTCCGCCTCCCGCAATTTGAGGAGGCCAAGGTCGTAGGTAGGGGAACCGAGCCCGGTAACACGAGCCCGGATCGTATCCGCGGCGGCTTCGAACGGAAAGTCGGCGTTTTCGTGAACCAGCCGCCACAGCGTGTTCGTGACCCGGAGGCGCGGATGCAGCCCGTCGAAGAGGACTTGCGCAAGGCCTGGCTGCGGGCAATCCAACCAGACCTCGGCGTCGGGACGCTCGAGGGCCAGATACTTGAGCCAGGCGGCAGCGATGAACTCGTCGCCGAAATTGGGATTGCCCGAAGGGCCGACCAGATAAATGAGACCCGACTGCATGGTGAAAACTATATCGCCCTTGGGGATCTGGACCTCTCCACTACCCCCGGGCAGAAAGGATGGCGGCGGCAGAAGTGATGCCTCACCAACGGCGCGGGCATCAGGGTTCTGCGGTCAGAACCAGGGGATGACCCGGTCGGCGCGGTGCCGGGTGGCTTCGATGAGGCGCGCATTGGCCTCGTCGGATCCGGCGGCCCAGGCCTCGGCCGCCGGCCGGTCCATTCCGAAGAGCATGTGCCGCTCGACGAGACGCGAAAGGCGAAGTCCCGGGGGAGTGTCGATGAACCACACTTCGTCCAGCTGGGAGCGCACCTGCTGCCATTTCGGGTCGTCGGACAGCAGGTAGTTGCCTTCGGTGATAATCAGCGGCACGGACGCCGGAACGGCGATGGACGCTGCCACAGGCTCATCGATCGCGCGCCGGAAGTCGGGGGCATAAACAATGTCCTCGTCCCGCCGCGCAAGCCGCTGCAGCAGCGAGAAGTAGCCGCCGACGTCGAAGGTGTCCGGAGCGCCCTTGCGCTGCTTGAGCGGGGTGCCGTCAATGATGGCGTTCCCGAGGTGGAAGCCGTCCATGGGAACAACGAGCGCCGACCCGGGACCGAAAGATTCCGCCAGGCAGGCGGCGAAAGTGGACTTTCCAGAGCCGGGCGCGCCGGCCACTCCGAGCAGGACCCGGATTCCGCCGGTCAGCCGTAGGCGTAGCTCCATAACGGCCTGCCGGATGGCCGGGGAGTCGAAGGCCCGGACTGCCTGCGGCTGCACGTTGGGCATAGTCATGGAAAGAATCCTAGGCGAGGTGCGGCGCCTGATGTTTGCCGGTCCAGTCGCGGCTCCACCGAGAGGAGCTGCGTCGGGAGGAGCCGCTCAGTCGAGCGGGATCGTAATGGTGACTGCCGTGCCCGATCCGGGATCGGAATCTATGGCCACCGTCCCGCCGGCTTCCTGGACTGCCGCGGATATTATCCCGAGTCCGGGCCGCCCGCCGTCGGCGTTTGCCGGCCCCAACGCCTCGCCTTGGCCGGAGGGGTTTCCCGACTGGGAGCCGAATCCAGTGCCGTTGTCCGCTACCGTCAACCGGATTCCGTGGAAGACGGGTGAAAGCCGCACCGTTACGTCAGTGGCGTGTGCATGCTTGAACGTGTTGCTCAACGCAATCTGCGCTGACTTGTAGAGCAGGGTGGCGCAACTGGCCGAGATTTCAAGGCCATGATGCGGTGTCTCCCAGTGGACGCACGCGCCCTGCCGGCGCAGCGGTGCCGTCAGCCTGTCAATGCAGCCAGCGAGTCCGAGCCGGTGGAAGTCCACGGGCTGCGGATCCGTGATTACACCCCCGATCTCAGTGGCTTCTTCGAGAGTCGCTGCGTTCATGGCGCCGTCCGCCTCCTAGCGGTCCTAATGCATCTGTCCCCCAGAGGATCGCTCCCCAGAGGCCGATGTATTTAGGGTGGCGTCGACGGATCAGGCTTAGCGCGGGATTTCCTCAGGATCCGATCAGGTTTCCCTGAGCCGCTGGATTTCCTGGGCCTATCGTTTACAGGGGTAGGCAACGCCCCTCTGGAACTGCCGCCTCCGCTGAGTTTCGGCCCTGCTACTGAGCCAACGACGAGGGCTGGAGCGCCTGCTGCGGAAAGGTGACTGCGTCAGCGGCGTCAAGCACTTCCAGTGCTGTCATATGGGCTGCGGCGGCCACTTCCCTGATGGGCTTGCCATGCGTCACCGCTGCTGCCACGGCTGTCTGCAGGGTTATTGCGGCAGGCTCGTGCTCTGTGGTCGCTGATTCCAGCGTGGCCACGGCTTCTTCCACTGCCCGGATGTCGTCATCGTCCATCGGTGTGCTCCTGTCTCTGCTCCATTGCAGTACCGCCGGCAGCACCAGAGGGATGGTTCCTCGGAAATGCTGCTTCACGCTGATAAAACCATAAGACAGACAGGTCTGTCTCTGCCAGTCCCAAAGTTCCCAAGGTAGAGTATCCGTTTGATGAACGCACCTGATTCAACAGGGAGCACGCTGCTGCCCCAAGGGATTCGTGCCGGTCAGAACGAACCCCTGCACCGGATACTGTCCGCTGCCTATGAGCTGTTCTCGCGGCGAGGCATCCGCGACGTCGGCATTAACGAGCTGATCGAGCGTTCCGGCGTGGCCAAATCCACCTTCTATCGGCATTTCCCATCGAAGGACGCCCTGGTTCTTGCCTTCCTCTCACTCCGCGATCAGGTGTGGACCGTGGATCTCATCATCTCCGAGGCCAGGCGCCGGGGTAACTCGCCCGAGGAACGGCTGCTGGCCATCTTTGATGTTTTTGGTGACTGGTTCCAGCGTGATGATTTCGAAGCCTGCACCTTCATTAACGTTCTCCTGGAAATGGGCCCCGACCATCCGCTGGGGGAGGCCAGCATCGGCTACCTCGCCCGGATCCGCGGCCACCTGCAGGCGCTCGCCGAGGAAGCAGGCCTGCGCGACACAGAAGAGTTCGCCCGCTCGTGGCACATTCTCATGAAGGGTTCCATCATCTCCGCCACCGAGGGTGACTTCCTGGCCTCCAAGCGCGCCCAGCAGATGGCGGGCTGGCTGATCGCCCACCACCAGAGCTGACGCGGGCACGGCGCTGGCAGTACTTCCGCCGACGGCTCATGTGCACGTTAGCCATCCTTCTTGCCTTTGCCTTTGTCCGACCCCCTGGCCGGAGCTTCCTTGGCAGACTGGGGTGTCTGGGCGGGTTGGGGTGCCAGGGTAACCGTGGGCTGATTGGTGGCCAGGTTCTGGTCGGACCCTTCTGCAGCAGCTTCCGACTCTTTGGCCGCCGTGGCCTTTTCCGCAGCCGCCGTTGCTGCCGCAGCCTTCTCTGCCGCAGCCTTGCTGGCGGCGGCCTCTGCGGCAGCGGCTGCCCGAAGGCTTGCCCGGACTGCCTCGACGGCTTTCATGATGCTTTGGTGGCGCTTGAATGACACGTCACCGTTTGCCGCAGCCCGCGTCAGGTGCTCGACCAGTTCGTCAAGCGTCCGCAGTCCTGTTGCCGGGTCCCCTGTAGCCGCCGCCGTTGTGACAGCCAGGACACGGGATTGCAGCTCCCTGCCGGTCTTTGCTTCCAGATCCGGGGGTGGGGCGCAGCCGGCAATCGCAATGATGAGAGCGGCGGCCAACAGCCTGACGGCAACGCGCAGCCGCCTAAGTCTGCGGTCCAGCCAATCCACCATGGTTCCTTGCCTTTGCCAGTCGATTCCGCCGCTGAGGGGTTCCTGCCTCGGTGCCGAAGCGGCGCCGTTCTTGTAGCGGCAACCGAATAAATCATAAGCCTACTTAGCTTCTATTGTTGACTCGGCCGAGGCCATCGGCCGCCCTGAGTTCTCGAGCAGGTGGCACAGCAGGGCCTGTTCGGGGCAGCCTGGGTGGGCGGAGAGATGGCGCAACAATCTCTGCCGTATCTCCGACTGGGGATCCGTGGCCGAGATGATGTCCAGGATGAGGTCGATGACCTGCTGGCGCATCAATGTCCGGTCCGGATGGCCCGGACAGGCATCACTTTGTACAGGGCGGCCGGATGGTTGGAGTTCACTGACTCCAGAGCCCGCCCGCGGTTCACGCTCCTGCGGGGCCGGGACGTTAGCGGCCATTCGGGCCTCCCTGGTCCCCGGCCAGATAAGGAACCACTATGCCTGGTGCCTGGACGGGCGCCGGCTCGGCTGCCAGCGCCTGGCTCCATGCCTGAAGCCCGGCAACGGCGGTCAAGGGCAGACATAGGAGTAACAGCTTCTTCATCAGGGCTCCCCTTTCAATGGCCGCACTGCCGGACAGACTCAATATCGCGCGGACCTCCTGTGAAAACCTCGTCGCCCAATCCCCCGCATTTCGGTCGCCGAGCGGGGAAATGGGGGGTCTGGGGTGGGCCATCATCCCCATATGCGGGAGTATCAGGATTTCCATCAGGAAATCCCGGGGTTTTCACAAGCAACCGGGGAAGCAGGTTGTTTGGCGACCGCGCTGTTCCCTTAACCGCCGTGCCCTTAACCGCCGTGCCCCAACCGCCGTGCTCCTAACAGTTGCGCCCTTAACATCCGGATGGCCCGGGCGTAGTTTATTGGTGTCGGGACCCATTCCGGCCCCTTCCCTCGTCAGCCGAAACCGGGCCGGAAGCAGACAGGAGGTATCAGCGATGGCCAACATTCTCCGCCGCGCCGGTGTGGACTTTCCGGAGCCCTTCCGTCGGTTCCTTGAAGGAGACCTCGACTCCTGGCTTCGCGTGGAGGAATTCCGCGAGGCCGGGACTCTGGTAGTCAAGGCCGAGGTCCCGGGGATCGACCCGGACAACGACGTCGATATCACCTTGGTGGGCAACCAGTTGCAGATTTCAGTCAGGCATGAGGAAAAAAGCGAGCACAGGGGCAAAGAGGGGTACCGCACGGAATTCCGCTACGGCACGTTTGCTCGAACGGTCACTCTGCCCGCTCCCGTGAATCAGGAGGACGTCCGCGCCTCTTACACGGACGGGATCCTGGAAGTCCGGATCCCGGTACCCGAAGAACCTGCCGCTGGGGCACGGAAGATCCCTGTCTCCCGAGGTTCCGGGGCGACGCCTGGTTCCGCAGTCTAGGAGCAAACGGCTGGCGGGCCGGTGAGGCGTCTCCGCACTCTTGAGTCTGCGTTGGATAGAGTCGACCTACACGTGACGCGGCCGCGCACGCTGGAAGCGCGGCTGCCCGGTCGGCGAAAGGGACGCAGTGTGTTGGATCAGACATACGCTCGCCCGGCGTATGGCGGTGATGCTTGCCGTTTTCACCTTGGCCGGAGGGATGGTTGGTTGCGGCGTCTCAATGCCAGCGGACCCGAATGGCACCTTGGAGCGGGTCTCTGGCGGGACCCTGCGCGTCGGCGCCACAGCCAACGGCAAGTGGGTCAGCCTCGGGCAGGGACAGGAACCTCGCGGAATCGAGCCCTCGCTGGTACGCTCCTTCGCCGCCACCATCGGTGCCACCCCTGAGTGGGTGACCGGAAGTGAGCAGGAGCTGACCAAGGCACTCAAGGAGGGCGAGCTGGATCTGGTGGTCGGCGGCTTTGCCGCCGAGACGCCGTGGATTACGCATGCGGGAACTACGCGGCCGTATACGGAATCGAAGGACGCCTTTGGCAAGACGGTGGAGCATGTACTTCTGGTGCGGCTGGGCGAAAACGCCTTTCTGCTGGCACTGGATCGCTTTCTTCTGGAACAGGACGTGCAGGGATGAGCCGCACGGATGCAGTCGGCAGGTTCGGGAACACCGAGTTGCCCCAGAAGCAAAAAGACGCCCTGCAGAAGGCAATCAAATTCGAGTGGATAACATTCGCCCTTCTGACAGTTTCCGCGACGCTCGTCTTCCTGGTCCTGGGCAATTCGCAGGATGGATCGAGGACCTCCTCTCGGTCCTTCCGCCGATCGCATTCCTGCTGGCCGTCCGGCTGATCCGGCGCCCTCCTACAAAGAAACACCCGTACGGCTATCACCGCTCGGTGGGAATCGCACACCTGGTTGCCGCAATGGCCCTGGTGGCCATGGGCGCGTTCCTGATCGTAGACTCCGCCGCCGGTTTGTTCAGTGCGGAGCATCCGACGATCGGGGTATTGAGCTGTTCGGGCATACCATCTGGCTTGGCTGGCTCATGGTCGGGGCGATGCTGCTGACGGCGGCCCCTCCGGTCTATCTTGGACGGGTCAAATTCAATCTGGCCCAGGCGCTCCACGACAAAGTGCTCTATGCCGACGCCGATATGAACAAGGCAGATTGGATGACAACCGGAGCTGCCGCCATCGGTGTTCTCGGCATTGGCGCGGGCCTTTGGTGGGCTGACTATGCCGCGGCGATACTGATTTCCATAAGCATTCTTCGGGACGGGGTGAGAAATTTCCGCGGTGCTGTGGGAGCCCTGATCGATACCCAGGCGCACACGGTGGATGACTCCGCACCCGATCCACTCAACCGGCGGATCGACATCTACCTGAAGGGTCTTCCCTGGTGAGCGAGGCGGCCTCACGCAACCGGGATGAGGGGCATGTCTTCCATATCGAATCCTTGTGGTGCCGGCCGGGGGCAGGCTTCCAACCCTGAAAATCATGGAGGAAGCACGTAAAGCCTGTGCCGGGCTCGACTGGAAGGTGCAGGACATCGTCATCGTCCCGGTTGCGGAGTTGCCGGAAGAGTTCCTGCCTGGACTCCGGGCGCCGGGGGCCGAGTACTTAGCCGTCACCCCTCGTAGTGTGTCTTTGCAGAGCCCTGCCCGAGTGAATCGACGATCGCCGTCGCGACGCTGTGGAGTTTGATGTTCCGGGTGCTTGAGGCTGCCTTCAAAAGCTCGAACGCCTCCTCCTGGCTGCACCGGTTCTGCGCCATGATCACCCCGACGGCAACATCAATCACCGTCCGTGTTTCCAGTGTGGCCTTGAGGTTCGCTGCCGTATCACTGTAGTGGGCGAACCGCACGGCAAGCCGCAGCGCCATGGAGGTCTGGCTAACAAAGTCTTCCGCCAGCTCCAGGACTTTGCCCTCGAACCGATCCCGACGGTGGGAGTAGAGGTTCAAGGCAGCGCGCGTCTCGCCTTCGAGCCGGAAGGGGATCGCCAAAATGGAGCGCACCCCGTGGCCCAGCACTGTGCGCGCGTACTGCGGCCACCGTTCATGGTCTTCAAGATCGGTGATATGGACGGTCACCTGCTCGCGCGAAGCTGTCATGCAGGGTCCGTCGCCGAAGTCGTACTGTATTTCGTCCATGGCCTGCGCTTCGGGACTGCTGCTGGCCACAGTGGCGGCTTTGCGATGCCGCAACAGGGTGATGCCGCACAGGACTTCGTCACCGGGAACGGACAGGCTTCGGGCGGAAACCCGTGCGAGCTCATGGAGGAAATCCTCCACATCCGAGCTGGCGAGCACCATTTTATTCAGGTGCTCTGTGATTGATGTTTCAGTTTTTGCGGTCGACTCGCGGGCCACGATTCCCAGTACCGTTTCGCTCAGGTCAAGACGAGCCGGCGGGCAGCGCATTCCACGGAAGAGGAGGGCAGCGGCAGCAAAAGAGCCGGATCGAACAACTATCCAACGGCCTTCTGCTAAACCGTACCGGGAAATTATATACACCAGTTCGAAGGTCATCAGGACGGCAAGTCCGGAGGATGAAAACGGCAGGTCCGCCATGCGGCTCTGTTTTTCCTAGAACTAACAGGGCCTGCCAAAGGGCTGCGCCGGTCCGCCGGCACACCTAGGCTGGGGAGGAAGGTGACCGGCGGAATCCGCTCCGGCAATCTTCAAACAGGCGGCTCATTGGCACCTGGGCCAGCCAGCGAACCAGGCAGAGGAGACCATCATGAGAATTGCTGTAACCGGCGGAAGCGGAAAGCTTGGGCGCAGCGTAGTCCGCAGGCTCACCGAAGACGGCCACGCCATCCTGAACCTGGACCGGGCGGGGGAGAGGAGTGCGGCGCTCGCCGTGGTGGACCTGCGGGACTATGGCCAGGTTGTGGACGTCATCCTTGGCCTGGATGACCGGCACCGGGGATTTGATGCGATTGTCCACCTTGCCGCCATCCCGGCTCCGGGACTTGTGCCGGACGCCGCCACCTTCGAAAACAACATGCTGTCCACGTACAACGTGTTCCAGGCGGCCCGCAGGGCCGGTATCAAGAAAGTCGTTTACGCTTCCAGTGAGACGCTGCTGGGACTGCCGTTCGACGTCGACCCTCCCTATATCCCGGTGGATGAGGAATATCCGGCGCGGCCGGAAAGCACCTACTCGCTGGTGAAGCACCTGGAGGAGCGGATGGCAATCGAAATGACGAGGTGGGACCCGGAGCTCAGCATCACGGGCCTGCGGTTCTCCAACGTGATGGATCCCGAGGACTATGAGGCCTTCCCGTCCTTCGACGCTGACGCGACCCTGCGCAAATGGAACCTCTGGGGCTACATCGACGGCCGCGACGGTGCCCAGGCGGTGGCGCGCGCCTTGGAGAACGCCAAGCCCGGGTTCGAGGCCTTCATTATCGCCAATGAAGACACGGTGATGAGCCGTTCCAGCGCGAGCCTGGCAGCCGAAGTATTTCCCAACGTCAAAGTGACCAAGGAGTTGGGGGAACACGAAACGATGCTTTCCATCGACAAGGCAAAGCGGCTCCTCGGATTCGCGCCCGAGCACAGCTGGCGGACTTACCATTCGAACCGCACCACCCCAACCGAAGACTGAAGATGCACCCTGGTTTGGAGTGCCGGACTGTTAGGACTTAATTGTCCGTTCGCCGCCCGCCCTCAGCTGCAGGCTCTGTAACAGCGGTTTCAGGAACAGCCCCTTCCCTGGCATCGCCTTCCTGCCGGAACCAGATATCGCCCATCTCCTCGGTGGACTGCTCCACGATCCTGCTCATTGCGGCGTGGGCCCGTTCTGCTTCACCGCGTTGGATTGCGCTCGCCACCTCAACGTGCAGTTGCAGTGCCTCGTGGTGCGGGAGGTGCGGCATGAGGCCGTGCTCGGTGCGGCCGGTGAGGACCTCACGGACCAGGTTATGGAGCTGGGAGAACATAGGGTTCCCCGACGCCTTGAGTACAGCGGCGTGGAAGTCGATGTCCAGCAGAAGGAATTGCTCCTGGTTGTCTCCCTGGCCTGCTGCCCACAGCTTCGCTGCCAGGGAGACGAGGTCGCTTCCGTCCTCCAGCGAAATGCGGCCCGCGGCGAGCCGGGCCGCCTGCGGCTCAATCGCACCGCGGAGTTCGTTCAGTGCCCGTAGCTGGTCTAGCCGTGCTGATGACGCCAGCCGCCAGCGGATGACCTGGGGATCGTAGAGGTTCCAGCATGCCTCCTCCTGGACCACTGTCCCGAGGCGACGCCGGGACTCCAGCATGCCCATGGAGCAGAGCACCTTCGTCGCTTCCCGGACAACCGACCGGGCGACCTTGTGCTCGGCTTCCAGCTCGTCGATCCGGAGGACGGCGTGCGGCGGAAGCGTGCCGTCTGCAATAGCGAGACCCAGCCGCTCCAGAAACGAACTCGGCATGTAGTGGGAGTGCTCCGCCTTTGGAGATTTCATAAATAAATCATACTGGTGTGGCGCAAGGGGTTGTTTAAGTCCGCTTTATTTACCTATGCTCGCTTCCAGAGCAGATGCAAGGATGCGTTTGCAGGCGGCCAGCGACAAGCTGGCCCTGATTTAGGGAGTCGTAATGAAGCGACGTTCAGTAATGAAGTATGCGGCCGTCGCCGCGGCCCTCTCGCTGGGGCTGACCGCCTGCGGAGGCGGAAGCAGCGAGTCCAAAGGCTCGGACACTGTCCGGGTCACCCTCGCTAATCACGTCTGGAGCGAGGGAATCAAGGCAGCGATACCCGAGTTTGAGAAATCCTCCGGACTCAAGGTCGAACTCACCCAACTCGGTGAAGACCAGCTCTCCGACCAGTACAACGTCAAGCTCAACGCGGGCAGCGACGAAATCGACGTCATGATGTACCGCCCGCTGCAGGAAGGCAAGGCGTTTGCCCGCAACGGCTACCTCGCCGACCTGACCAGCAAGGTTGCCGAAGACGCGGAGTGGGACTGGAAGGACTACCAAGACGGGCCCGTGCAGGCCAGCACTTACGAGGACAAGGTGACGGGCGTCCCCATCATCACCGAACGTGAGGTCCTCTACTACCGCAAGGACCTGCTGAAGGCCGCCGGCCTCGACGTTCCCAAGACCATGGAGGAGCTCGAGGCTGCGGCAAAGAAGATCTCCTCGGCAGACACGGCAGGCTTCGTGGCCCGGACCGGCAAGTCCGCAGCCGTCACCCAGTTCTCCAGCTTCCTGTACAGCTTCGGCGGTGACTTCATGGATGAAAGCGGCAAGTCCGCCGTCGGAACCGAAGAAGCCAAAAAGGCCTACGCCTTCTACGGCGGCCTCATCAAGAACTACGGCCCCAAGAACGTCAGCACGGACATGAGCTGGCCCGAGGCAATGGCCATCTTCACCCAGGGCAAGGCCGCCTTCTACACCGAGGCGGATTCCCTCTACAAGAACGCCACGGATCCGGCCAAGTCCAAGGTCGCTGACACCGTTGGCTTCGCGCCGCTGCCGGCCGGGCCGGCCGGTTCCAAGCCGTACAACATCCCGTCCTGGGGCCTCGCCGTCAACGAGGCTTCGGCCAACCAGGACAACGCCTGGAAGTTCATCAAGTGGGCCACGAGCAAGGAGCGCACCTTTGCGGCACAGAAGGCCGGCGTCCCCGGCCCCCGCGCGTCCGTCTGGGCCGATCCCGCCGGCACCGCCACCTACCCGAAAGACCTCGCAGCTGCCATCGCCGTGAGCGCTGAAAACGGCGTTGGCCACGACCGCCCGCAGGTCCTCACCGTGGGCAAGGCCCGTGAAATCGTCGGCGGCCCCATCGTCGCCTCCATCACCGGCGCCGACGCGGCTGCAGCCGCCGACACGGCCAACACCGCGTTCCAGAAGTTCCTGGACGACGAAAAGTAAGTAACTAAGCGCGACGGCGGGACTACCGCCTGGCTGTTGTCCCGCCGTCGTCCGCTGAAGATTTCACCCCCAACTCCTTAGGTGAACCATGTCTGTACTGACCCCTGCACGGACCTCCGGACGAACGGTTAGCGCCCAGGAGAATTTCTCCGCCTGGGCCAACCGCCACCGGAAATGGCTGTTCGCAGCGCCCGCCATGATCTTCGTGGGCGTCCTCATCATCTTTCCGCTCGCCTGGACCCTGTACCTGAGCCTGACCGATTCCCAGGGGTCGGTGCGCGCGGCATCGGACTTCGTGGGTTTCGAAAACTATGCCACGGTCCTCACCGACACCGAACGGTTCTGGCCGGCCGTGGGCCGCACGCTGTCCTTCACCCTCGTGGCGCTCGGCTGCGAAATCATTCTCGGCATGGGCATTGCCCTGCTCCTGTGGCGTCCGTTCCGCGGTGAAAAGTGGGTCCGCGTGGCCATTTTGCTGCCGCTCGTGGCCACTCCCGTGGCGGTCGGCATGATGTGGCGCCTGATCTTCGATCCGAACATCGGCTTCGCCAACCAGCTGCTGGGCCTCGTGGGCATTCCGCCGCAGCCGTGGCTCTCCGGGCAGGATTCCGCGCTGCCCACCACCATTTTCATGGACGTCTGGCAGTGGACCCCCATGGTGGTCCTCATTCTCCTGGCCGGACTGACAGCCCTCTCCGACGAGCCGGACGAGGCCGCCCGCATGGACGGCGCCAACGCATTCCAGCGCTTCTTCTACGTCACCCTGCCGCTCATGATGCCCACGGTCATCGCGGCCATCCTGCTTCGCGGCATCGACGCCCTGAAGACCTTCGACATCCTCTACGCCACCAAGGGCAAGGGCGGCGGTTCCTTCCACGAGGTAGAGACCCTGAACGTCTACGCCTACGGACTGAGCTTCGACTACAACCAGTACGGGCTGTCCTCGGCCGTGCTGATCCTGTTCTTCATGATCATCATTGGCTCCATGTGGCTGCTGACCATGCGCAAGAAAGCGGTAAGCAAATGACCCTCCTGACTGAACCCCAGGCACCGGCGCGGCAACGGCCACAGATGGCACGCCGCAGGAAGCCGCTGCGCAGCCGCGCCTACAAGACCTTCCGCGTGGTGGCCCTGATCGCGGTGGTGCTGTTCCTGATCGCGCCGCTGTTCTGGATGCTGCTGGCCTCCTTCAAGACCAACGTGGACATCTACGACGCCGGCAAGTCCTTCCTATTCACGCCCACCGGCGAGAACTACGCCAACGTGCTGCAGCGCAACAACTACTTCGTCTTCATCCTCAACAGCTTCTGGGTGGCCTTCGTTTCCACGGCCCTGTCGCTGGTCCTGGGCGTCCCGGCCGCCTACGCCATGAGCCGGTTCACCATGCACCGCTCGGCGCTGGTGGTCCTGATGGCCCGCGTCATCCCCGGCGTCTCCCTGCTGGTGCCCTGGTACTACGTCTTCTCCAACCTGAAGATGGTGGGCGGGTTTGAGGTGCTGATCCTCAGCCACATGTTCGTCGCCCTGCCGCTGATCGTGTACATCATGATGAGCTACTTCGATTCGCTGCCGCTGGAACTCGAGGAGTCGGCGCAGGTGGACGGACTTACGCCGATCGGCGCGTTCCGCCGCATCACCCTGCCGCTGTCCGTGGCCGGCATGGCCACCGCGGGGATCCTGTCCTTCATCTTCTCGTGGAACAACTTCATGTTCGCGCTGGTCCTGTCCGGCTCGAAGACGAAGACTCTGCCCGTGGCCATCTTCGACTTCGTCTCCTACGCCAGCATCGACTGGGGCGGACTGATGGCCGCCGCCACCGTGGTGACCATCCCGATCATGATCATTGCGCTCTTCACGCAGAAATACATCGTGTCCGGCATGACCGCCGGCGCCACCAAGGGCTAGGGGTACACCGTGACGCGCATCAGCAGAGTAGAAACCTTCCTCGTCCCGCCGCGCTGGCTGTTCGTCCGCGTCGAGACGGACAGCGGGATCGTGGGCTGGGGAGAGGCAAGCTGCGAGGGCCGCAGCGAAACCGTCCGCACCGCCGTCGGGCAGCTCTCCGAACTCCTGATCGGCCAGGACGCCCTCCGGATCGAGGACCACTGGCAGGTCATGACCAAGGGCTCCTTCTACCGAGGCGGACCCATCCTGGCCAGCGCCGTGTCCGGGCTGGACCAGGCGCTGTGGGACATCGCCGGCAAGCACTTCAACGCCCCGGTCCACCAGCTGCTCGGCGGCCCGGTCCGCGACCGCATCCGGATGTACGGCTGGGTGGGCGGGGACGAACCCAACGAGGTGGCCGACCAGATCAGCGCCCAGCTGGAAGTGGGCCTGACCGCCGTCAAAATGAACGCTAGCGGCCGGATGAGCCCGGTCGCCTCCGTCGCAGAGCTCGACGGCGTGGTCCGCCGGGTGGCCGCCGCCCGGGAAGTCCTGGGGGACCACCGGGACGTGGCCGTTGATTTCCATGGCCGCTTCAGCCTTGCCAACGCCCGCCGCGTGGCGCCGCTGCTGGAGCCGTACCGGCCGTTCTTTCTTGAGGAACCGGTGGTGCCGGAGAACACCCACCTGCTCCGCGAATTCACATCGTCCACCACGACGCCGGTGTCCACCGGTGAGCGGCTGTACAGCCGGCAGGAGTTCCTGCCCGCGCTGCAGGCCGGCATCGCGGTGGCCCAGCCCGACCTCTCCCATGCGGGCGGCATCACCGAAGTCCGCAAGATCGCCTCCCTCGCCGAGGTGTATGAGGTGCAACTGGCGCCGCATTGCCCCCTGGGTCCGCTGGCCCTGGCAGCCTGCCTTCAGGTGGGCTTCGCGACGCATAACTTCCTGATCCAGGAGCAGAGCATCGGCATCCACTACAACCAGGGCGCGGAAGTCCTGGACTATGTGGTGGACAAGACGCCGTTGAAGTTCGTGGACGGGCACATTGAACGGCTCACGGGACCTGGCCTGGGCATTGAGATTGACGAAGCGATTGTCCGCGCGGCCGACAAACAGGGCCATGCCTGGCGTGGCCCGGTGTGGCGGCACCCGGACGGGTCGTTCGCCGAGTGGTGAGCGGGTGGAGCCCCGAGTGATGAACCCCGACTGATGAACCCGGAAGGAGAGCGCTGATGATCAAGCAAGACGTGGAGAGGCCCGCAATGGAGAACACCTTGACCCCTAAGTCCCTGCTGGTTGGAATCAGGGAAACGCGGCTCGTCGCGATCGTGCGCGGCACCGACGGCCCCGCCGCCGGACAAGCTGCCCTCGCCGCGATGGAGGAAGGGTTCCGCTTCGTTGAAATTGCACTGACCACGCCCGGCGCCCTTGGGGCCATCCGGGATGTGCGCGCAGCGGCACCCGCGGGCTGCTTTGTCGGGGCGGGGACGGTTTTGACGGCGCGGGATGTTGACGACGTCGCCGAGGCTGGAGCCCAGTTCACAGTGACGCCGGCCCTCACGGAGTCGATTGTGGAATCAGCACGGCGGGGGATCCCCGTGCTGGCCGGTGCACTGACCCCGAGCGAGGCCTTGGAGGCGATGAACTGCGGTGCCACGGCGGTCAAACTCTTCCCTGCATCCATCGGCGGGCCGCGCTACCTCAAGGCGCTGCGCGACCCCTTTCCGGACATTCCCTTCATCGCCGTGGGCGGCGTGGGGCTGGAGGAAGCGGCCAGCTACTGGGAAGCCGGCGCAATCGGCGTTGGACTCGGCGGACCGCTGTTCGGTGACGCCGGCTCCGGCGGGGACCTGGCTCCGGTGCGTGAGCGCGCCCGCGGCTTCGTCAATCTGGCCGCCGACTTCGGCAGCCGGACGGCAGCGCTGCGGTGACGGCCGCCGTCGACCTCCTGACTATGGGTGAATCCATGGTGTCGCTGCGATCCGACGGTCCGCTGTCGGCGGGAGGCAGCCTGTCGATGCACGTGGCCGGTGCCGAATCGAACGTGGCCGTCGGGGCGGCACGGCTGGGGCACCGTGTGCGGTGGGCCGGCGTGGTGGGCGCCGATCCGCACGGTGAGTTCATTCTGCGCCAACTGCGCTCCGAGGGTGTCGAGGTCTACCACCGGAAAGAGGCCGCTCGCAACACGGGGGTGATGTTCCTGGAGCAGCGGACTGCGGACGTCAGCCGTGCCTTCTACTACCGGGCCGGATCGGCCGGGTCCACGCTCAGCATCCCCGACGTACACGCAGCGCTCCGGGACGGCGCCAGAGCGGTCCACCTGACCGGAATCACGGCCGCCCTCAGCCCTGAGGCGCGGCGCGCAGTGGAGTACGCCGCCGAACGCGCCACCGGCGAGGGCATCCTGGTTTCGCTGGACGTCAACTACCGGGCCAAGCTCTGGTCACGGGATGAGGCGCGCGCCGCCCTCGCCCCGATCGCCCGGCACGCAGCGATCGTGATCGCCTCGGAGGATGAACTGGACCTTGTGGCGCCGGGTGCGGATCCGGGTCAGGATCCCGATTCCGATCCGGATTCCGGCCCGGCAGCGGGCCTTTCCGACGCCGACGAGTTTCTCCTCGCGAAGCGGCTGCTGGAACAGGGCGTGCGGGAGGTGGTGGTCAAGCGGGGTGCCGCCGGTGCTGCCGCCTACACCGCCGACGGGCGGTGGGAGGTGCCCGCCGTGCCGGTGACCAGCATCGATACCGTCGGCGCCGGGGATGCCTTCACCGCCGGCTACCTCTCTGCGCTCCTCGACGGCGAAGACGTGGCCGGGCGGCTGCAGCGCGGCGCCGTCGCGGGAGCCTTCGCCGTCAGCACGGCCGGTGACTGGGAAGGCCTCCCGAGCACCGGGGAGCTCGCGCTGTTGGGCAACCACATTGCCGGCAGCACCCAACGCTAGACGCCCGGCCGGAAGGCCGGAAACCGTACATCGACTGACCTGAAAGAAAGCCTGGACCTGTTGTGAAAATCATTGCCGCGGAAGTCTTTGTGACGAGCCCCTCCCGTAATTTCGTGACTCTTCGTGTCACTACCGAGGATGGTGTGACCGGTATCGGTGACGCCACGCTGAACGGGCGCGAGCTCGCCGTCGCGGCGTACTTGAAGGAGCATGTCGCGCAGTTGCTGGTCGGGAAGGATCCGCACCGGATCGAGGACACCTGGCAGTTCCTGTACCGGTCCTCGTACTGGCGGCGGGGGCCGGTGACAATGGCCGCGATCGCGGCGGTGGACATGGCGTTGTGGGACATCAAGGGCAAGATGGCGGGCATGCCGGTGTACCAGCTCCTGGGCGGTGCGTCGAGGAACGGGCTGCGGGCCTACGGCCACGCTTCGGGTTCGGACATCCCGTCGTTGTTTGATTCGGTCCGGGAGCATCTGGAGCTGGGGTACAAGTCGGTGCGGATCCAGACCGCCGTGCCGGGGATCAAGGCGGTGTACGGGGTGGCCGCGCAGGCGCAGGCGTCGGGGGAGCGCTACGACTACGAGCCGGCGGGGCGGGGCGCGTTCCCGGTGGAGGAGGACTGGGACACGCGGGCTTACCTGCGCCACCTGCCCGGGGTGTTCGAGGCGGTGCGGAACGAGTTCGGCCCGGAGCTGCCGCTGCTGCATGACGGGCACCACCGGATGACGCCGATCCAGGCCGCGAAGCTGGGCAAGGCGCTGGAGCCGTATGACCTGTTCTGGCTGGAGGACTGCACCCCGGCCGAAAACCAGGAGGCGCTGCGCCTGGTCCGTTCGCACACCACCACGCCGCTGGCCATCGGGGAGATCTTCAACACCGTCTACGACTACCAGACGATCATCAAGGAACAGCTCATCGACTACGTGCGGGCTGCGTCCACGCACTTTGGCGGGATTTCGCCGCTGAAGAAGGTCATGGACTTCGCCGCGCAGTACCAGATCAAGTCCGGCTTCCACGGGCCCACAGACATTTCCCCGGTCGGGTTCGCCGCACAGCTGCACGTGGGCCTGGCGATCCACAACTACGGCATCCAGGAATACATGCAGCACTCCGCCGCCACCAACACGGTGTTTGAGCAGTCCATGACCTTCACCGACGGCTACCTCCATCCGGGCGACAAGCCGGGGATCGGCGTCGGGTTCAACGAGGAAGCCGCCGCCGCGTATCCGTACCAGCAGGCCTACCTGCCCTACAACCGCCTCGTCGACGGAACAGTCCACGACTGGTGATGAGCAGGGGCTGAGCAGAGTGGGGTCTCACCCAGGTTCGGGCCGTCCTGAGCATCAGAACGGCGCGAGCTGCTTCCTGGTGGGGATGTGGTGGGACGCGAGTGGCGTCAGCGGTTGAGTTCCCGCGTCGTTCCGAAAGGCACCTGGTCGGAAAGCGCAGCCGTGTAATGGCCGGGTGCCAGGCGCGTGATCAGTATCCCGTGCGTCCCGGATTGCATGGCCAATTCCTGAAGGGTCCGCACGGCGTCGTCGAGCTGCTGGTCAAGGGCTGGCCGGCTCGTGACCTGGATATCGATGCGGTCAATGAGATAAGTCATGGTGCCTTTCCTTCCCGGTGGGATCAGTGGTTCTCTGCGTTCACCGGGTGCGGAACCGATGCCACGGTAACGGGTGTTTTGGCTGCTGGCTGGGGCTTCTCGACGTCGGCGGGCGGGGTTGTCTTCCACTTGAAGCGCTTGCCGATGGTGGATCCGCCGCCGTTGCTGCGGTTCTTGTTGAAGATGTCGAAGCCCACCGCGAGCAGGAGCACCAGGCCCTTGATGAGCTGCTGGTAGTCGGTGCCCAGGCCCAGGATGGACATGCCGTTGTTGAGGACGCCCATGATGAGGCCGCCGACCATTGCTCCTGCCACGGTGCCGATGCCGCCTTGGACTGCCGCCCCGCCGATGAACGCGGCGGCGATGGAGTCCAGTTCGAAGCCCGTGCCGCCGGCTGGCTGGGCCGAGTTCAGCCGGGCGGTGAACACGAGGCCGGCCAGGGCTGCCAGCACCCCCATGTTGACGAAGAGCCGGAACGTGACGGCCTTGGTCTTGATGCCTGACAGCTCGGCCGCGTGGAGGTTGCCGCCGATCGCGTAGGTGTGCCGTCCGAAAATGCTGTTGTTCATCAGTGCGGAGTAGACGATGACGAGAACGGCCAGGACGATCAGCACGATCGGGGTGCCGCGGTAGCTTGCGAGCAGGAAGGTGATGGAGAGCATCAGCAGCGCAATGAAGGCTGTCTTGATGGCGAACCAGGCCATGGGTTCGTTTTCGAGATTGAACTTCCGGCGGATCCGGCGTTCCTTGATGGACTGGAAAAGGATTGCTGCGGTGCCGCCGACGCCGAGGATCACCGTGAGCCATTCCAGCACCGATGTGCCGCCCGAGATGTCCGGGAGGAAGCCGCCGCCCAGGGCCCGGAGCTCGTCCGGAAACGGGGTGATCTGCTGGTTCTTCAGGGTGATCAGGGTCAGGCCGCGGAAGATGAGCATGCCCGCGAGGGTGACGATGAAGGCGGGGATGCCGACGTAGGCGATCCAGTATCCCTGCCAGGCGCCGACGAGCGCTCCGACGAGCAGGCAGGCGGGGATCGCGATCCACCAAGCCCAGCCCCAGTGGACGATCATCACGCCGGATACGGCACCGATGAAGCCTGCGATGGAGCCGACGGAGAGGTCGATGTGGCCGGCGATGATGACCATGACCATGCCGATGGCCAGGATCAGGATGTAGCTGTTCTGGACCACGAGGTTGGTAACGTTCTGTGGCTGCAGCAGAATGCCGTCGGTCAGGACCTGGAACAGCAGGACGATCAGGATCAGGGCGACGAAGATGCCGACCTGGCGGAGGCGGCTTGCCAGGAAGCCGAGGGAGTCTCGTAGGGCGGACATGGTCCTTATTCCTTCTCTTGGGTCATGTAGTGCATGAGTGTTTCCTGGGAGGCCTCGGCGATGGGGACTTCACCGGTGATGTGGCCTGCGGAAAGGGTGTAGATCCGGTCGCAGATGCCCAGGAGCTCGGGGAGTTCGGAAGAGATCACGATGACGGCTTTCCCCTCGGCGGCGAGTCCGGCGATGATCGTATAGATCTCGAACTTGGCACCGACGTCGATGCCGCGGGTGGGCTCATCCAGGATCAGCACGTCGGGGTCGGAGAACATCCACTTGCTCAGCACCACTTTTTGCTGGTTGCCGCCGGAGAGCTTTCCCGTGATGGCGGCGACAGAAGGCGCCTTGATGTTCATGCTCTTCCGGTAGCGGTTGGCCACGGTGGTCTCTTCGTTCTTGTCCACCCAGCCGTGCTTGGCCAGCTTGCCCAGGGCAGCCATCGAGATGTTGCGCTTGATGTCCTCAATGAGGTTCAGGCCGTAGTGCTTGCGGTCTTCGGTAGCGTAGGCAATTCCATGGCGGATGGCCTCCGGCACCGAGGAAGTGTCGATTTCCTCGCCGTACTTGAACACCTTCCCGGAGACAGCACGTCCGTAAGTGCGTCCGAAGACGCTCATGGCGAGTTCGGTCCGGCCGGCACCCATGAGGCCGGCCAGCCCGACGACTTCCCCCTTGCGGACATTGAGGCTGGCGTTGTGGACCACGATGCGGCTGTGGTCCTGGGGATGCTGGACCGACCAGTCCTCGATGCGGAGGACTTCCTCGCCGATGCGGGGAGTACGTTCCGGGTAGAGGCTTTCCAGATCGCGCCCCACCATGCCACGGATGATCCGTTCCTGCGTTATCTGCCCTTGGTCCAGTCGCAGGGTTTCGATGCTCTTGCCGTCGCGGATGATCGTGACGGCGTCCGCCACCTTGCGGATTTCGTTGAGCTTGTGGCTGATGATGATGCTCGTGACGCCTTGGCCCTTCAGGTGCAGGATGAGATCCAGCAAATGGTCAGAGTCCTCGTCGTTCAGCGCCGCCGTCGGTTCGTCCAGGATGAGCAGCTTGACTTCCTTCGAGAGGGCCTTGGCGATCTCGACCAGCTGCTGCTTTCCGACGCTGATGTGCTGGATCGGTGTCACCGGGTTTTCGCTGAGGCCCACCCGGGCGAGCAGCTTGGCCGCTTCAAGGTTGGTCTGGCGCCAGTTCACCCAGCCGCGTGAGGCGATCTCGTTGCCGAGGAAGATGTTCTCCGCGATGGACAGGTACGGGCTCAGCGCCAGCTCCTGGTGGATGATGACGATCCCGCGCTTTTCGCTGTCGTTGATGCTGGAGAAATCGCACGGTTCGTTTTCGAAGAGGATCTCGCCGTCGAAGGTGTTGTGCGGGTAGACCCCGGACAGCACTTTCATGAGGGTCGATTTACCGGCTCCGTTTTCACCGCAGATGGCGTGGACCTCGCCGCGGTTCACGTCCAGGGTGACGTCCTGGAGGGCTTTTACGCCGGGGAAGGTCTTGGTGATTCCCCGCATTTGAAGGATGGGTACGTTCATGGTCATTCCCGCTGACTGGTTGGTGCCGGGCTCCTGCGGGTGCAGGGCCCCGAGGAGGGTGCGGCCTGGCGGGATGCCGGGCCGCACCCTTCGCGGCGCCTACTTGACGTCGGCCTCTGTGTAGTAGCCGGAGTCGATGAGTTCCTGCTTGTAGTTGTCCTTGGTGATAATCACGGACTCCAGCAGGTAGGCCGGGACCACCTTGACCTTGTTGTTGTACGTCTTGGTGTCGTTCGTCTCGGGCTCCTGGCCCTTCAGGACGGCGTCGACCATCTTCACAGCCTGTCCACCGAGCTTGCGGGTGTCCTTGAAGATCGTGGAGTACTGCTCCCCGGCGATGATGGACTTGACCGATCCCTTTTCAGCATCCTGCCCGGTGACGATCGGAAGGCTGCCCTTGGAGTAGCCGCCGGTGCTGGTCAGCGCGGAGATGATGCCAATGGACAGGCCATCGTACGGCGACAGCACGCCGTCGAGCTTTTTGCCGGAACTGTAGGCCGACGTGAGGATGTCCTCCATGCGTTTTTGCGCCACGGGCGCCTGCCAGCGGAGGATGGCGGCCTGCTCGAACTTGGTCTGACCGCTGGGAACCTTGATGGTGCCGGACTCCATGAACGGCTTCAGCGTGTCCATAGCCCCCGTCCAGAAGAAGTTGGCGTTGTTGTCATCCGGGCTGCCGGCGAACAGTTCCACATTGAACGGGCCCTTGCCGTCCACCTTTTTGCCGCTGGCATCGAGAAGACCCAGGCCGGTCAGCAGGGACGTAGCCTGCTGGACACCCACCGTGTAGTTGTCAAAGGTCGTGTAGTAGTCCACGTTCGGCGTTCCGTTGATCAGCCGGTCATAGGCGATGACCTTGACGTTCTGCTCCTTGGCCTTGGCCAGGACGTCTGTCAGCGTGGTGCCGTCGATTGCCGCGATGATCAGGGCCTTCGCACCCTTGGTCAGCATGTTCTCAATCTGCGAGACCTGGGTGGGAATGTCGTCATTGGCGAACTGCAGATCCGTCTTGTATCCGAGGTCTTTCAGGGACTTTTCTACATTGCTTCCGTCGGCAATCCACCGCTCCGACGTCTGCGTCGGCATTGAAATACCTACCAGTGACCCGGCAGCATCGGTGCTGGCTGCGGGGGCGGCGGTGCCGGGCCGGCTGCCACAACCGGTGGCCCCCACCGTAACGGCCAGGGCGACGGCTACGGCGCCCAGGAGTTTCTTGATACGCACGTTGTTCTCCTTCCGCGGCTGATTGGGGCCGCGAATTGGTGCTGAGTCGGAAGGCATCTGCGCCTGCCAACGGGGACCGGCAGCTGGGTTCCGGTCACCTGGTGCGGATTTTGCGGTCCGCGCCAGAAGGCTTTTGGCGATCCCGGCACAGTCAAGCTGCGGTTCGGAATTCCCCGGTGCTGCAATTTATGCTCACATATGTGAGCGCTAACAAATACGAGAATAGCCCACGTGGGTTTTGTGGGTCAAGTCACAGATGCGCCAAAGCTACTTGGATGGCTGCGGAACTTCGCAAGCGATCTTGGGATTAGCGCCCATGTAGTTCAGAGGTCCGGCGAAGATGGTCACGGCCACGGTGCCCGCCTCGGTGCAGGAATCCGGTGAACCGCCGAAATACCCGCGCTGAAAAGCGGCGAAGACGCCGATGAGGAGCCAGATGACGAACAATGTTCCGACGATCTTCATGACAGCCTCCGTAGCCCCGTCGCCACTCCAGTGCCTCAATTATCCACCGGGTGTGGCTTTCAGGACATAGCTCCCGAATAGCAGCCGGGCCCGTAATCCGGCATGGTTTGCTGCGCCGCTGCGCGTCGTCGGGCACAGACTCGGGGCAGCAATTCCGAACAGCAATGAGAAGCGAGATCCGGGCGCATGGCCGCTGAACCAAGGTGGCGGGATCTCACTCCTCGAGGGCTTACGCGAAGCAGCGGGGCAGCATCAGCTGGGCTCGGTGGTGTCCACCGGCGTCTGGTCCACGTCAGGCATGTCCTCGGCCTTGCCTACGGAGGTCCCTCCGGATGCTGCCTCTGATCCTGCCAAGCCCTGGGTGTCGGTTCCTTCTTCCGGCTCGAAGGTGTTGGCCTCCCCCGCTCCGAGTCCTACGCCGTCTCCCGAGGCAGAGTCCGGGATCGCGCCGGGTTCCTTCCTTGTACCGCTGGAGCGATCGGTCTGGCCGGTGCCGGTTTCTTCAGTGCTCATGTCATCTCCTGAGACCTTGTCGGACGTGGGTAATTCACGGTAACAGCGGCGGCTTTGCTTGGTAAGGGGCGCCCGGTGCCCGTGCGGCAAGCTGGAGCGATGATTTTCGTCGCGGCAATTTGTCTGAGGCCAGCGCCCCGGGGGCCGAAGTGCGTTGCAACAAAGCAGGTTGCTCGCGAGTCTGGCCGGTGCCACAGTGGGGCATGGCCACTGAAGCTGATGTCCGTCGGATCTGCCTTGCCATGCCAGGAGTCACCGAACGCTCCAGTTGGAACCAGCCCGCCTGGTTCGCGAAAACCCTGATGGCCCGGATCTGGGAAGAGGGTGTGCTGACGGTCAAGACAGCGGAGCGGGAGGCGCTGGCCGGAACGGACCCGGAAACTTACTTCTGGTCGCCGCACCATGAGCGTTCGCCCCTGTTGGTCCTGGTCCGGCTTTCAAGGCTCGACGGCGATGAACTCGCCGAGCTGCTGGAAGAGTCATTCCTCCTTGCCGGCGGACGGACCTGACGCGCGCGGAGGCGTGCCGGTGCTGCACTTCATGCGCTGCTGCCTTGCCGTGTGCTGCGGGAACGGGCTCGCTCCAGCTCGCGGCGGAGCCTGGCGTTGTCCAGTTCGAGTTCAAGCACTTTCGCTACGCCTGCCAGGTTCAGTCCTTCATCTAAAAGTTCCCCGATCCGGCGCAGGATTGCCAGGTCTGATTCGCTGTATTGCCGCGTGCCCCCGGCGGTCCGCTCCGGCGTCAGCAGTCCCCGGCGTTCGTACAGCCGGATGTTTTGTTGGCCGGTTCCCAGCAGGTCCGCCACGACTGAGATGGCGTACAGTCCCCGGTCGCCGTCTTGATCTGCCACTGTTGTTCCCTAGGTCGACAATTTTTGAACTACCTCTTGCACCAGTTTGCCACCAGTGCTATAAAAAATCTATATCCACCACCATAGATCATGGGGTGGGTCACCCTGAGTAATCTATGTGCTGAAGGAGTGGGAAATGATGCTAATCCGTACCGACCCGTTCCGTGAGCTTGACCGGCTCACCCAGCAGGTCTTCGGAACCGCCGCCCGTCCGGCCGCCATGCCGATGGACGCATGGCAGGAAGACGGCGAGTTTGTTGTTGCCTTTGACCTTCCCGGCGTCATGCCTGACAAGGTGGACCTGAACGTGGAGCGAAACGTGCTTACCGTCAGGGCAGAACGCCAGGACCCCACGCAGCCCAACGTTGAGCTCGTCGTGGCCGAGCGGCCGCGCGGAGTTTTTAGCCGCCAGCTGATCCTCGGCGAAACCCTCGACACAGAGAAGATCAAGGCCAGTTACGATGCCGGTGTTCTGACGCTCCGGATCCCCGTGGCCGAGCAGGCCAAGCCGCGCAAGATCGAAATCGAGAGCCAGAGCCAGCTGCACCAGATCGAAAAGTAAGTCCGTTCCTTCGGACAGGGCCGGTTGTCCGGTTCTGCTGAGGGCGGCTTCCGGGAAGCCGGGGCCGCCCTCAACCGGCCTCACCTGCGAGGCGGCAGCCGTGGGATGACTGCGAAACGTAGGAGCAGTTAAGAAAATGGCCAGGAATGTCCCGGACCACTACGCGGTACTGCACGTGCCGCGGACAGCTACGCAGCGGGAAATTTCGCGCGCCTACCGGTCCCTGATGCGAATGCACCACCCGGACCTGGACAATCCCACCGCTGTGCCGGCTGAGCTTCAGCTCATCATGAAGGCTTTCGAGGTCCTGCGCGATCCGAAACGGCGCCAGGCCTACGACCGCGAATCCGTCCGGGAAGAACGCCGGGCCGCAGAGCCGCCCGCCAGGGCAGGCCCTCCTGCACAGGCTAGGAGCAACACCGGGCAACGGACCAATGATGCTGACGCGGGAGGCCGGACAGTGCCGGGCCGCCGTCAAAACAGTTCGCAGGAGGTACCTGTCCGACACATCCGGCACGAGGATCCGCCCCTGCGGGCAACGCCTGTCCGATGGGAAAGCGGGCCCTGGGCCACTATCCGTTATGACCCCCGAGGAGAACGAAGACGATGAGTGATTGGCGCCGATACGACTCCCACCTGATTCCTGCCTTTCATGAACGGTTTGAAGAGCGCTGGGGAAAGGGCACCGCACCCTTCCTGGATCCGGAAGCCCACGAGGAGCCGCTTCCCCGGGCGCAGTGGATCAATCCCGCAACCGGCGCCGCACTGGCAGTCGTGCCCATCTGGACGGATGACGACCAACAGCATCGATCGTTCGGCGTCTTCTACCTGCCGCCGTCCGGGGACATCTGGATGCTCCGGCCTGGCTTCACCGGCTACCTGGAGCCAGGCGAGGACGCCACCGAGCACCTCGTGGCCCTGAGGAACGACGCCTTCAAGAAGGCCGTGGCCCACGCCAAGGATTTTCTGTTCGGCCCGCCCGTAGTGACGCACTAGGTCCACAAGCGTCCCGGACATCTCCCCGGCCTGGGACCCCGCCGTAAGGGGCACATTGGCGGCCAAAAACCCGGCTGCGGCCGCTACAGACGGCGTGTCCATGTCAATCTGGCCCACGACGGAAGGAATCAGGCCCCGGGACGCCCGGCCCAGGGAAGCCGGGCGGGAAGCCGGGTCCGCCGAAGCCGGGGGCGTCGAACCCGCCGCCCTGGCCGCTGCCCAGGAGGCTCCGGGTGAGGGCCTCGCCGTCGGCCATCAGTCCTTCCACCGCCGTGGCGAGGTGCCCGTCTGCAACAGGGACGCCTTCCAACGCAGCAGCAACCACAGCCCGCCGGACCAGTTCGCGGGCAAAGGATGCCGTGGTCCCTTCCGCGCGGGCGGCGGCATCCCGGACGGCGTCTGGGCTGAAGGGAATCCCGCGGGCGTACAGTTTCACGAGGTTGACGCGCTCCGCGGGTGCCGGGAGCGGAATCTCCACTGCCAAATCCACCCGGCCTGGACGCTGCGCCAAGGCACGTTCCAGCATGTCTACCCGGTTCGTGGTGAGGACGAAGGCAACGTCAGCGTCGCTGTCCAGGCCGTCCATGGCGTCCAGCACCTCGAACAGCAGTGGCTGCGGTCCATGCCCGAAGCTCCGGTCCTCAGCGATCAGGTCGCAGTCTTCAAGAACCACGATCGAGGGCTGAAGTGCCCGCGCCATGGTGGCGGCCTCGGAGATTCTGGCCAAGGAGCCGCCGGACAGAAGGATGGCGGTGGTTCCCGAACTTTGGCTGAGCAGGTACCGCACAGTGTGGGTTTTGCCCGTCCCTGGCTTGCCGTAAAGCAGAATGCCCCGTTTGAGATGCTGCCCGTATTCGCTGAGCGACTCCCGGTGTTCGGCGATGCCGAGCGCATGGTCCGACACCTTTTGCAGCAGTCCCTCGGGCAGGATGACCTCGGATGCCGCGAGGGCCGGCCTGGCATGGAACGTGACGCCGGCAGCGCTGGGACCGTACTCGCCCATGACCAGTGAAATGACCTGGCCTTTCAGGACGCTGCGGTGCTGCATCCGCCGGCGGAACTCCGCGAGGAATTCCGCTGCGCTGCCCGTCCCACCGGCCAGGACTTCGAGGGAAGCTGACTGCCGCCCGTACCGCGGGAGGGCGTCGCGCTGGAGCACGGCCACCGGGCTGCCCCCGTGGCTGAACAGCCACAGGCCCAGGGCTACCGCCTGCCGTTGTTCATCGGGCCCCACGGCGACGTTGGTGTAATCGGGCTGCGACAACGGGAACTGCTGGAAGAACTGGGACTGTTGCAGCATGTCGCTCAAGGAATGGTGATGGCGCTGGTCGCCGCCGCCGATGCCGACAAGACGGCAGTCCCTGTTCTCGCTCGCCATCTCGGCCATCAGAATGTCGGCATCCACGAACCGGTGCGGCGGTATCTCCTCCACCACCACGGACAATGATTCGGCGGGAACCGCCAAATGCTCCGTGAGCGTGGTCAGCAGCTGCGTCCCTGCCTGCACCCGGTGCTGGCCCGACTGCGCAAGCTGCACGAGGCGGGCAAAATCGTCGATGAACTTCCCCAGGTTTTCATCCATGCGCAGACCCTACCAGTGGCGCTCGCTAACGCTGGCGGACGCGACCGGCTGCTGGCCTGTCCAGTCTCATCATGCCCTCGTCAGGCAGGGCGGGGTGTGTCATTCTGGGAGATACCGCAATCCCGTAGCCGGGGGCCGGTCCATCGAGGGGGACGGTTCAGCCGAAGGGACCGGCGCCATCAAAGGAGAAGGCCATGTTCACGCCAAAGGGTTCATTTTCCAGCTTCAGCGTCAATGACGTGGCGCAGGCCAAAGAGTTCTATGGGCGGAAGCTTGGCCTGACGGTATCCGAAGGCGAAATGGGCACGCTGGAGGTGACCATGCCCGAGGGCCACAAGATCGTGGTCTATCCCAAGGACAACCACGAAGCGGCCACGTTCACTGTGCTGAACCTCGTGGTTGACGACGTCGACGCCGCCGTTGAGGCGCTCAACGCGGCCGGCGTCCGGACCAAGATCTATGACGACCCGAACCTTCCCACCGATGAAAAGGGGATCGCCCGCGGCATGGGACCGGACATTGCATGGTTCAAGGATCCGGCAGGAAACGTTATCTCGGTCATCAAGTCGGACGGGCTGCTGTCCTGAACATGCAGATTGGGGCAAACTGTCCTTCTGCCCCTTTCGGGACAACATTTTCGAGCCAGCTTAGAGGTCCAGCCGATGCATACTTCAGCCAAAGAATTGGCCGCCAGGATCCCGCCGGGTTTCATCCTCGGGGTGGCCACGGCCGCGTTCCAGATCGAAGGCGCACTCGACGAGGACGGCCGGGGTAAAGCCGGGTGGGATGTTTTCGCCGCCAAGCCGGGCAACATTGTGGATGGCCATAGCCCCGCGGTGGCCTGCGACCACTACCACCGCATGCCCCAGGACGTGGCTCTCATGAAGGAGCTGGGCATCGATTCCTACCGGTTCTCGCTCTCCTGGCCCCGGATCCAGCCCGGCGGCCGCGGGCCCGTGAACCGGCCCGGGCTGGATTTCTATGACCGGCTGCTGGACGAACTCCTGGCCCACGGTATCTCGCCGATGGTGACCCTCTACCACTGGGACACGCCGCTGCCATTGGATGAGGCAGGCGGGTGGCTCAACAGGGATACCGCATACCGTTTGGGGGAGTTCGCCTCCATTGCCGCGGCCGCCTATGGGGACCGCGTGGCCCGCTGGGTGACCATTAATGAACCGGCAACGGTGACCACTAATGGCTATGCCCTGGGCCTGCATTCACCGGGATTGGCGGACTTCGCCAACGGGTTGCCGAGCGTCCACCACCAGCTGCTGGGCCATGGGCTTGCACTCCAGGCGCTGCGGGCCGCCAAGGTGCCGGGTGAAATCGGCATGACCAACGTGTACTCGCCCATGGTGCCGAATTCCGGAAACCCGTTGGATTGGATGAGCGCCGGGGCAATGGATGTGGCCCAAAACCGCCTGTACGCGGACCCGGTCCTCACAGGAAAGTACCCGGACCTCGTCCGCGTCGGAAAGTTCTTTTCGTCCTTTGAGCATCCGGATGAGGACATGGCCATCATTTCCCAGCCGCTGGATTTTTACGGGCTCAACTATTACATGCCGACTCGCGTGGCCACCGGGGGCGGGGAAAGCCCCGTTCCGGCAGCCATGGCGGAGGCGATGGGGGATGACCTGACCGGAGCCACGAATGGCGCTCCGCTGCACATAGCGCCATGGCCGGACACCGAAACCACCGCCTACGGCTGGCCCGTCAAGCCCGAATACATAGCCGTTGCGCTTAAGGAAATGGTCGAGCGCTATCCGAACCTCCCGCCGGTCATCATTACCGAGGGCGGGGCGAGCTTCGAGGACATCATCGTGAGGGACAAATCCACGAACCGTTCATTCATTCCCGACGAGCGGCGCCTGCGGTACCTTTCCGACCACCTCGGTACCGCGCTCCGCGCCACGGCTCCCGGCGGTGAGGCCGAGGCCGTCGACCTTCGTGGCTACTACGTGTGGTCCCTGATGGACAATTTCGAGTGGTCCGGCGGCTACAAACAGCCGTTCGGGCTGGTGCATGTGAACTTCGAGACGATGGAGCGGACCCCTAAGGCGTCCTTCTTCTGGTTCCAGGAGCTTCTCGAAGAACGGAACCTGGCAGCCGCGGCAGGCGCCGCCGTCGCGGCGGCAACTGTTCCCGAAGCTGCTGTTCTCGACGATGCTGTTCTCGAAGGCGCCGTCCTCGAAGGTGCCGTTCCCGCTGGTGCCGTTGCAGACGCCGTCCCGTCGGCTGCCGGCGCGGCTGCTGAACCGGAGCTTCCGACGGTCGGGGAACGAGGAATGTCCGACGGCGGTGCGCAGCCGCCAGGGCTCTGACGTCGCCGCTGCCTGGATCACTGCAAACAGTCCAGATCAGTTCAAACTGCTCAGATCAGTTCAAGCTGCTCAGATCAGTCTCAGATCACTGCAAACTGCTTAGATCAGTTCAAACTGCCCAGATCAGTTCAAACTGCTCAGATCAGTTCCAGCTGCTTGAGCCGCTTGGCAATGCCTGCGCCGTCGGGCGAGTAGATCCATGTCACCGAAGAGGCGCTGTGGTCTCCGGTTTCCGAATGTCCACCGGCGAAGACCGACTCGCTGACCGACAACTGCCGGATGGCGATGGCGGCCACCTTGTCGGCATGCTTCTGCGAGAAGGCTGAATAGATCTGCTCGTCGTGCTGGCCGTTGTCGCCGATCAGCAGCCAGCGCATGTTGGGGAATTCGGCGGCCAGGCGCTCCAGGTTCTGGCGTTTGTGCTCCTGCCCGCTGCGGAACCAGCGGTCCTGGGTGAGTCCCCAGTCCGTGAGCACCAGCGCGCCGGAGGGGTACATGTTGCGCGTGAGGAACCGGGCGAGGGTGGGCGCCGCATTCCAGGGTCCGGTGGACAGGTAGATCACCGGGGCGTCGGGGTGCTCCATGGTCAGCCGGTCCAGCAATACCGCCATGCCCGGGGTTGCCATTCGGGCGCGCTCGTTCAGGACGAAGGTGTTCCAGAGGGCAAGGAACGGCCGGGGCAGCGCCGTCACCATGACAGTGTCGTCGATGTCAGAGACGATGCCGAATTTTGTCTCCGGACCAATGACGAAGATGCTGGCTTCCGCGGGCTCCGTGCCCTCCGCCCGCAGTACGGCCGTATGCCAGCCGGGGGAGAGGGACACCTGGATATCAATGTCAACGAGTCCGCCCCTGTCGGTCCGGACCTTCGTCACGGTGCCGCCGACTTGAATCTCCACCGTGGATCCCGGGATGGGAACGCTGGTGAAGGCGCGCCAGCCGCGGACGTTCTGGGTTCCGTTTTTCGCGGCATGATCGGCCCGGCTTCCCGGAACAGGCTTGCTGGCGAGCACCACCCTGCCAAGTATCCGAACCCAGTCGGTGGAACCGTAGCCCTGGTAGGCAATGGTCTTGGGCTGGAACTTCCATCGCCGGGCAAGCTTCAGCCGTGCGTTGTTGATCGTGTCCGAGAGCCGGTGGGCCAGGCGGAAGACGTGTGTACCTGACACGGAAGTTTTCTCCTCTGACGCGGTGTCCATTCCCTCACTCTGCCACAGGCCGGGGCCAGCGGGCCGGATAGTCCCCTCTTGTTACCTGCGGGCGGCCGACGGGGAGCCCGCCGGGGCCGTCAGCCGTCCCCCAGCAGCCCCCGCAAAGTGTCAGCGTTCCGCACCGCGTTGCCGCCGCCGTCGTTATTGAAATAGGCGTACACGTCCTTGCCGGCGCCCCGCCACTCTCGAATCCTGTCGGCCCACCAGCGCAGGTCGTCGTCGGAGTACGAGCCGCCGTACAGGTGCTGGTGGTCCGGACCATGCAGCCTGATGTAGACGAAGGGTGCGGTGGCTCTCAGGATGCACGGCAGGTTGGCGCCGCTCATGACGCAGTAAGCTGCATTATGCCGCTCCAGCAGTCCGTAGACGTCAGCGTGGTCCCAGCTGGGATGGCGGAAC
This sequence comes from Arthrobacter sp. ISL-28, assembly GCF_018613875.1. Lineage (GTDB taxonomy): Bacteria > Actinomycetota > Actinomycetes > Actinomycetales > Micrococcaceae > Arthrobacter. The sequence goes on from NZ_JAGGPJ010000001.1 coordinate 136,889, forward strand.
TCCACAGACACGCGGATCCAGTCCGGCAACGCGGTCAGGAAGTGATCCAGCCGGGCGTCGTCGCGTGCCAGGTCCGGCGGGAGCTGGACCAGCAGCACGGCGCGCTTGTCGCCAAGTTCGTGCCAGCACCGGGAAATCCGCTCGATCCAGACCTCCGGGCCGAAGAGCTTCTTGCCGTGGGTCAGGCCGCGGGGAGCCTTGACAGACAGGGCGAAGCCGTCGGGAAGGCGCCGCCGCCAGCTGGCGAAGGAGGTATCCCGCGGCCAGCGGTAGAAGCTGGCGTTCAGCTCCACGGTGCTGAACCGTGCCACGTAATGCTGCAGCCTGTCCCGCGCAGGAAGCCCAGGCGGATAGAGCACGTTTTCCCAGTGGTCGTAGCTCCAGCCGGAGGTTCCGATATGCACCGCCATCGCCTAGGCCTCGCCGGCCCGCTCCGAGGTGTGCGGGGCGACGGCCTGTTCGCATCTCCGGCGTTCGAGCCAGCCGCCTATCCGCTGACGCCGGACGGAGGTCATCACTCGAAGTGCGTTGTCAGTTTTCCGCCGCCCGCAGACTCGACGATCGCGGCGGCCACATCGCGGAGCTTCATGTTGCGGTTGCTCGACGCGGATTTGATAAGCCTGACTGCCTCGTCCTGGCTGCAGCGGTTCTGCGCGATGATGATGCCGACTGCGGTGTCGATGATGGTCCGCGACTCCATTGCCGCCTTCAGGTTCGAGGCGTTGTCGCTGTGCTGGGCCAGCAGGACGGCGAGTTGGAGACCCTTCGAGGCCTGGCGGACGTAGCTCACGGCGTTCTCCACGGCGGCGGCATCAAACACATTCGGCTTATCAGAGTAGAGGTTGAGGCCGGCACGGGCAGTGTCGCCCGGGAGGTCGAACGGGACTGCCAGGACTGAACGGATGCCGTTCTTGAGCACGGTCTCGTTGTATTCAGGGAACTCCGTATCCAGTTCAAAGTCCGGAACGTGAACCAGGACTCCTTCCCGGCACGAGCGAAGGCAGGGACCGTCGCCAAACTGGTACTGGATCTCGTCGACCGCCTGGGCCCGCTCGCTGCTGCTGGCCACGGTACCCGCCGTCCGATGCCTCAGGAGCGTAATCCCGCAATGTACCTGGTGCGGCCCGGACAATTTCTCGGCCGAGTAACGGGCCAGTTCATTCAGGAAATTTTCAACGTCCTGGGTGTCCAGCAAGAGATCCTGGACGTACCCCACCACGTCGGTCTCGTTCAGGCGACTTTCCAAAGGAGGCTCCAGTTCTGCCCTGTCGTTCGGCGACGCCGGAATGACAGGTTCAAAGGTCAGGTTCCAGGGGCAACTGCTCACCTAAGATCAGGCTACACCCCGCCCGCTCTCGTGCGGACGTGTCAGCTGTGGCACTGTAAGGGCATGGTACGCATCGAGGATTATGCCGTAGTGGGTGATCTGCACACCGCGGCCCTGATCAGCACCGAAGGCTCCATCGACTGGCTCTGCCTTCCGCGCTTTGACTCGCCGGCCTGCTTCAACGCGCTGCTGGACACGCCCGAGTCCGGGCGCTGGCGGCTGGCGCCGGCCGGGGCATCAGAATGTACGCGCCGTCGCTATCGCCGCCACACTCTGATCCTGGAAACAGAATGGGAAACAGAGAAAGGCGCCGTACGGGTCATCGACTTCATGCCTCCGCGCGACGAGGTGGCGGACATCGTCCGGATCGTGGTGGGCCTTCGCGGTCAGGTCAGGATGAAGGGCGAGCTTGCCCTGCGCTTCGATTACGGCCACATCATGCCGTGGGTACGGCGCGACAGCCACGGACTCCACGCCATTGCGGGCCCGGATTCCGCCTATCTGGTGACCTCGGCTCCGCTTCGGGGCGAGCGAATGCACACCGTGAGCGACTTCACCGTCAAAGCCGGGGAGCGTGTGCCCTTCGTGCTGACCTGGGCTCCGAGCCACGTCCACAGGCCGCGCTCCGTGGATGCGGAGCAGGTCCTGGATTCCACCGAAATGTTCTGGCGGGAATGGGCCGGCCATTGCAAGGTGACCGGTCCGTACAAGGAGGCGGTCGAACGCTCGCTTATTACCCTTAAGGCGCTGACCTATGCCCCTACCGGCGGCATCGTTGCCGCCGTGACCACGTCACTTCCCGAACAGATTGGAGGGCCGCGGAACTGGGACTACCGCTTCTGCTGGCTCCGCGACGCCACGCTGACACTGCAGGCACTGCTGGCCGCTGGTTACACCGCAGAGGCCGCGGCCTGGCGTGATTGGCTGCTTCGCGCGGTTGCGGGGGACCCCGCGGACCTGCAGATCATGTACGGCATCCATGGAGAACGCAGGCTGCCCGAAATGGAGCTTCCCTGGCTTGCCGGCTACGAGAACTCATCGCCTGTGAGGATTGGCAACGGCGCTGCGGGGCAGCTGCAGCTGGACGTCTGGGGCGAAGTGCTGGACTGCCTGTCACTGACCCGCCATTCCCTCCTCAAGCACACAGACGAGGCCTGGGACGTCCAGGTGGCCCTGATGGAGTATCTCGAAGGTGCGTGGGACCAGCCAGACAACGGGCTGTGGGAAATGCGCGGGCCGCGCCGTCACTTCACCCATTCGAAGGTGATGGCCTGGGTTGCCGCGGATCGGATGGTCAAGGGCGTCCGGGAATCCGGGCTCCCTGGACCTGCCGACCGCTGGGAGGCGCTGCGGGACACCATTCGTGCCGATGTCATGGCCAACGGCTATGACGCGGACCGGAACACCTTCACCCAGTCCTATGACCGTCCTGAGCTGGATGCCAGCCTGCTCCTCATCCCGCGCGTGGGGTTCCTGCCCCCGGATGACCGCCGGGTGATCGGGACCATCGATGCCATCCAACGGGAGCTGACTGAGGACGGTTTTGTGCTCCGCTATCATCCACAGGACAGCGATGACGGCCTGCCAGGGGGAGAAGGCGTCTTCCTCGCCTGCTCCTTCTGGCTGGTCGAGGCGCTGCTCGGCGCCGGACGGAAGCGGCAGGCCACCGAACTGTTCGAGCGCGTCCTGGCGCTCCGCAACGACGTGGGCCTCCTGAGCGAGGAGTGGGGAGTCCAGAGCGCCCGACACCTGGGAAACACGCCCCAGGCGTTCAGCCACTTCGCCCTCGTGACCAGCGCCTTGGAACTGCATCAGCAAGACACCCGGCAGAGCGACAAGCCCCTGCCCTCCAAGGCTGGAACTGGTTCATAGCTACCGGTTTTTTTACTGATTTCCTCGTAACTCGGCAACTTCCGTAAGTATACTTACTAATACCTCGCCGACGGCGAAAGAAGGAGGAGCGGTGCAATGTCTGGATATTTCGAGCTTGTCGACGCCCCTGACGGCGGCTACCGGATCCGACTGCTGGACGGCACGGGCGCGCTGATGGCAGTGTCTGTCACCTTCCCCACGAAGCGCGCTGCCGTCGCCGGAGTAGCCCGGGCGCGCGAAATCGCCGGAACCGGCCTCATCCGTGACAATTGCAGCGACGCGGTGATGCGGCCTGCCGACCGGCGCACCAAGTCCGCCCGTAAATCATCGGCGTCCGGATCCATCGGCACCCCTGCCCGACGTGCGCCCGCCCGCTCACAGGCAGAGCGCTGAGGCGCTGCGGGGATGCCGAACCATCACGCCGCGGGCCTGCGCCGCAAGGGGGTCCTGTTCGACGTTGACGGAACGTTGATCGACTCCAACTACATCCATACGCTCGCCTGGTGGCAGGCCTTCCGCCAGTCTGACTTCGATGTTCCGATGGCACGCATCCACCGCTGCGTGGGAATGGGCGGTGCGCGCCTTGTGGACCACCTACTGCCGGAGGAGCGGGACAAGGACGGCGACGAAAATATCCTGTCCGCCCATGCCGGTATATTCGGAACGTACTGGCCCTCCCTGCGGCCCTTTGAGGGGGCGCGGGACTTGGTGGCCCAGTGCTGCGAGAGTGGTCTGGCGGTCGCGCTTGCGTCGTCCGCCCGGGACCAGGACCTCAAGGCCCTGCGCTCCAGTCTGTCCGCCGATTCCTTCATTCACGCGGCCACAAGCGCCAATGACGCCAAGGAAAGCAAGCCGGAGCCGGACATCCTGATCGCGGCCCTGCATGCCGTGGGTCTCGACGCCTCCGATGCTGTTTTTGTGGGGGACGCCGTCTGGGACGTTTACGCGGCGGCCAGGCTCGACATCCCCACCATTGGGGTGACGTGCGGCGGCACCAGCGAGGCCGAATTGCGGGAGGCTGGCGCGATCGAAGTGTACCCAGGTCCCCTGGAGTTGCTGAATGGCCTCAGGGACAGTGCGATTGGCCGGCTCCTTGCCGGCTAGGACGACCTGGTAGCTAGGACGACCTGCTGATTGCCTAGACGGCGCCTGAGCCGGTTTTGGCCTGGCCGGGAGTGGTTTCGCCGGATGCCGGGGCGCCGGCCTCGGCCTCATCGGCGTAGGCGCCTTTGTTCCATGCCACCGAAACCGCAACCGATCCGTCGTCGTTCCTTACGACCTCGGTGACGACCTCCGAAACCGCTGCCCCCATCGCCAGGATCCTCGCACGATACGTCGTGACCAGCTCCTCGAGGCTCGACTCCGTCCACTCTCCGGGGCGCATCCGGGTAGAAATCTCCACGGGTTCGGGCTGGTACAGCGTCATGATGATGCCTTTCCTTCGGGGCCGGGACAGTTCCTACGCTAGGAGCCTTCCCTGGCCGAAACAAGAGAGAAACCAAGCCGCGCTGCCTTTCGCGACTGGGTATCCAGGGACCGGTGTGACTATCCGGGAAATTGCTAAGCATGCTGATCTTCACATCGGTTCTGATCGGCGCTACGGTCGAAACGACCCGCTGTGCAGCTAGAGAAGTTGTGCAGCTAGAGGAGGGGCGTCGTGAAGGCACTGACCTGGCAAGGCAAGCGCTCGGTGAGGGTGGAAGAAGTTCCGGACCCTGTGATCCAAGAGCCTTCGGACGCGATTATCAGGATCACGTCCACTGCCATCTGCGGTTCGGATCTCCATCTCTATGAGGTGCTGGGCCCGTACATGCACAAGGGCGACGTGATCGGCCATGAGCCGATGGGCATCGTGGAAGAGGTGGGCGCCGGCGTCACCAACCTGGCCAAGGGCGACAGGGTGGTGGTGCCATTCAATATCGCCTGCGGACAGTGCTTCATGTGCCAGCGTGGCCTGCAGTCCCAATGCGAGACGACCCAGGTAAGGGAAAAGGGTTCAGGGGCCGCGTTGTTCGGCTATTCGGAAATGTATGGCTCCGTTGCGGGCGGCCAAGCAGAGTACCTCCGCGTTCCGCATGCCGACTATGGTCCCATCAAGGTGGATAAGGAACTGCCGGACGAACGCTACCTATTCCTGTCCGACATTCTGCCCACAGCCTGGCAGGCCGTGAAATATGCGGATGCGCCGGACGGCGGGACCCTCGCCGTGTTCGGGTTGGGGCCAGTCGGACAGTTCTCGGCGAGGATCGGGAAGCACTTCGGCCTGCGCGTCATCGGGGTGGAACCTGTGCCCGAGCGCCGGGCCATGGCGGCCCGCCATGGCATTGACGTTCTGGACTACTCCAAGGGCGTCGCCGATGAGCTGCGGGAACGGACCGGCGGCCGCGGGCCCGATGCAGTGGTGGATGCCGTCGGCATGGAAGCCCACGGTTCCCCCGTGACAGGGTTCGCGCACCAGGCATTGGCTCTACTGCCGGACAAGCTGGCACAGAAGGCCATGGAAACCGCCGGTGTGGACCGGCTCGCGGCCCTGCACGCAGCCATCGACTCCGTCCGCCGCGGCGGAACCCTCTCCCTGAGCGGCGTCTATGGCGGAATGGCCAGCCCCATGCCGCTGCTGACGATGTTTGACAAGCAGATCCAGCTCCGGATGGGCCAGTGCAATGTCCGCCGCTGGACGGATGAGCTGCTTCCGCTGGTGGAGGACGACGCCGATCCGCTGGGTGTCACGGACCTGGTCACCCATCGCGCGGGGCTGGCTGAGGCGCCTGCCCTGTACGAAAAGTTCCAGAAGAAAGAGGACGGCTGCATCAAGGTTGTCCTTCAGCCCTAGGGCGGAAGTTTTCCGGGCTTCAGCAGGGGGCCCGGAAGCGCGGCCGGCGGGGGCTAGTTCTCCCGCCAGTCGTCTGTTGCGATGTGGGATCCTGCCTGCGGGCCCATCTGGAGCATGCCGCCGTCGACAGCCCAGGAAGCTCCCGTGACGTAGCTCGAAGCGGCGGAGGCCAGGAACGCGATCACGGCGGCCACCTCCCTGGCATCACCCGGCCGGCCCAGCGGGACTCCGGGCCTGTCCTTGGTAGTTGGATCCTCGTCCGTCTGGCCCGTCATGGGCGTGGCGATTTCGCCTGGCGCGACTGAGTTTGCGGTGATGCCGTGAGGTGCCAGTTCCAGCGCGATGGTCTTGATCAGGCCGCCAAGGCCGTGCTTGGAGGCATCGTAGGCTGAGGCGCCCACCCGGGGTTGGGTTTCGTGGACGCTGGTCACGGCAATGATGCGGCCGCCGCGTCCGGCGGCGACCATCCGTCGGGCGGCCGCCTGGATGCAGAGGAAGGCCCCGTTGAGGTTGGTGTCCATGGTGTTGGCCCACGTGTCGTAACTCAGGTCTAGGAATTTTTTGCCGTCGCCGGTCCCCGAATTGTTGACGAAAACGTCCACCCCGCCCAGTTCCTCGGCCAGTCTGTCGATGACTCCCGCGCAGCCCAGGAGATCGGTGGTGTCGAGCTGCCGGACCACGGCGTTGCGGCCCGTGGCGCGGACCTCCTCGGCGGTCTTTTCGGCCCCGTCCTTGTCCGAGTGCCAGGTGATGCCGACGTCCAGGCCGGCCTCCGCCAGTGCCACCGCGGTGGCCCTGCCGATTCCCGAGTCGCTTCCGGTGACGATGGCGGTGCGGGGGGAGAATTCCATGGGGAGGGTCCTTTCGCTGGTCCTGCCTGTTTATGCCCCCACGTCCACGACGCAGAAGCGGTTTCCGTCCGGGTCTTCCAAAACGATGAAATCGGCGTTCTCGGGGTAAAGATCCCAGTCCACCTTCGAAGCGCCCAGTTCCAATAGCCGCGCCACTTCACCCGGCTGGTCGTCCGCGTAGAGGTCCAGGTGGATGCGCGGGTGCTCTTGGACTGGCGTCTCGCTGAGCATGAGGGCAAGATGGGCGCCCTCGCCTTTGTGCGGGACCAGCACCACCCAGGTTTCGTCGCCGTCTTCCCGGGTCACATAGCCCAGCGCATCACACCAGAAGGCCGTGGCGCGAGTGACGTCGTTGACCCCCAGGACAGTCGTTCCGATCCTCAGCATGCTTACATGCTTCCCCGGGGCCAGCCCTGATGCAAGGGCTCGTTCAGCACCACCTGTTCAACGTCTGTTCGGCAGCTTCCGCCATTTCCAACACCAAGGGATGGATGTCGGCGACGAACGGGGCCGGCGGATATGTCGGGGCCATGGCGATCTGGCGGGTGCCGTCGGCGCTCGTGAGGGCCACGGTGCCGTAGCCTTGCACATCCCCGATGCCCCCGTAATAGAAGTCATTGGTGCACGTGTCGTTCCAGCTCCACACGCCGAGCCTGAAGCCGGTGAACACGGGACCCTTCAACTGGTCGAAGGTTTCAGCTTTCAGGAGTTTCCCCTGCACCAGCGCGGTGTAGAAGGTGTTGACGTCGGCCACGGTCGAGATCATGCCGACGGAGGAACCGGCATAGACGGGCGGGTACGCCGCATCGAACCGCTCATCCTCGATGGTGATGTAGCCGTGAAGCAGCTCTTCGGGAGGGTTCCCCGGCCTGCTCATGAAGGTGCCCGTCAAACCCAGCGGCCGGATAATGTCGTCCCGGAGCACTTCGGCGAGAGGACGGCCCCGGACTTCCTCAAGCAGCAGCACCAGGGCCGCGTTGTTGCTGTTGGACCACTCGAAGCCCTGCGCGAGCTTCCGTTTCCAGGGTGTTTTCGCGGCCAGGGCAAGGCGGTCTTCGGGGGCCAGCCTCGAGGCGAACACGTCTTTGAGGGGTTTGGAACTCCACAGCGTCCTGGAGTAATCCGGCATTCCCGATTCGTGGTCCAGGAGTTGGCGCACAGTCACGGGCTCCGGCGGATGCATGATGCCGTTGAACCTGGCCAGGTACTTGCTGACCGGCTCATCGATCTGAATGCGACCCTCCTCGGCGAGCTTCAGCACTGAAACTGCCAGCATGGACGTCGTCAGTTGGGCCACGTGGGTGGCATCCGAGAGCTGCGCCGGCTGCCTGCTGTCCAGGTTCCGAACGCCCAGGGAGCGTGTCCATTCTGTGCGGCGGTTCCGGGCCTGGATCAGCAGGGCCGGGGCGCCCTCATCCATCATGTCCTGGCTGAACTCCTGGAGCCGGGCAAAGACGGCGGCGGACGAGGCGTCATCCGGCAGCTTTGGTGCCGGGGTGCAGCCTGCGGTGGCGGCCGCGAGCGCTGCAGCCGCCACGAACGCCAGAAGGCGCCGCACTGCGGAAGAGTGCCGGATTGGGGAAGAGTGCCGGATTAGGGAGCAGTGCCGGATTGCGGAATAGTTCCAGACAGCGGTGCGGTGCCAGGTCGCGGACATGCCATTAAGTCCTTAGTGCCGACCGGCAGGTGCACCAGGGTGGTCGCCGCCGGCACCACACATGTTCCTCGCACGCTCCCGGCCGGTCAACAGCAGCGGCGGCCCCGGAAACGCGCGGACGGCGCCGGAAATGCGGGATCGCCGGAAGCCTGCGGCCAACCCGCGGGCCTCCGGCGACCCCGTCGTCGGCGTCGAAAAGGCGAACTACGTCAGCCGGATCTGCCGGTTGACGTCCTTGTAAAGGAGGTAGCGGAAGTTGCCCGGCCCGCCGGCGTAGCAGGCCTGCGGGCAGAAGGCGCGGAGCCACATGAAGTCCCCGGCCTCCACCTCCACCCAATCGTCGTTGAGCCGGTAAACGGCCTTGCCCTCGAGGACGAACAGGCCGTGCTCCATCACGTGGGTTTCGGCGAACGGGATGGAGGCCCCCGGCTGGAACGTCACGATGTTCACGTGCATGTCGTGCGCGAGGTCGTCCGGATCCACGAAGCGCGTGGTGGCCCAGGCGCCGTTGGTCCCCGGCATGGGGCGCGGCTCAACGTCCTGGTCACGGGTGACGAAGGACTTGGCGGTGTAACCCTCGAGCGGCTCGTAGGCCTTGCGGACCCAGTGGAAGGACGCTGCGTCGGTGCCGTCGTTGCGTACCTTCCAGTCCGAACCGGCCGCGAGGTAGGCGTAGCCGCCGGCTTCAAGGTGGTGGATCTCGCCGTCGAGCGTCAGCGTGAGCGAGCCGGTGGTGAGGAAGATGACGCCCTCGACGCCGGCCTCCACCTCGGGCTTCTCGCTGCCGCCGCCGGGGGCCACTTCGACGATGAGCTGACTGAATGTGGTGGCGAAGCCTGCGATGGGACGGGCGATGATCCAGGACCGGGTCTTCTCCCAGCCGGGCAGGTTGCTGGTGACGATGTCGCGCAGCACGCCCTTGGGAATGACCGTGTAGGCCTCCTTGACCACGGCCCGGTCCGTGAGGAGCTGGGTCTGCGGCGGCAGGCCGCCTTCGGGGGAGAAGTAGTTGCTCATGAGTTCGCTCCTTGCGGGGTTGCAGAAAGATGGGACGTGTTTGCGGCCAGCCGCGGGTGGGCCAGGCCCCTGAGTCGGGGGAGCCCGACGCCGGCAAGCGCCAGTACTTCTTCGGCACCTACGGCTCCGCACTGGACGCCCCGCAGCACGAAGGCGGCCAGGGCGCGGGCTGTGGCCGGTTCGTCCATCACGCCGCCCTCCGTCTGCTCGACGTAGTTGCGGAGACGGGCCGCGGCGGCCGGGAGGCCCTGCCGGTAGAACGCGTACGTTGCAGCGAACCTGCTGGGCAGCTGGGCCGGATGCAGGTCCCAGCCCTGGTAGTAGCCGCGTTCGAGCGAACGCCGGACGAGGCGGCCGTGGAGCTGCCAGGCGTTTTCCACATTGTCACCCACGGGGATGATGTTGGTGGAACCGTCCGAGAGGCGGATGCCCGTGCCTGCCACGGCCAGCTGCATGACCTCCTTGGCGAAGTCCGCGACGGGGTGCTCCATGGACTGGTACTCGGCCGAGATCTGCAGCGACGCCGAGTAGTCATACGTGCCGTAGTGGAGTGCGCTGATCCTGCCGGGAACTGCGTGCGGGAGCTGTGCCACCGGGGAGGTGCCCTCCGGGCCGAGGATGAGCTGCGGTGTTTCCACCTGCACCTCAAAGCGGAGCCGTCCGGCGGGGAGCGAATGCACTTCCTCCAGCCGTGAGACGGCGTAATCCATCGCCTGCACCTGGGCAACGGTGGTGACCTTGGGCAGCGTCAGGATCAGTCCGTCCGGCAGCTCGCCGGCGGCCGCCAAACCGGAAACAAACAGGTCCAGGGTGCGCAGGCCGCGGGCGCGGGTGGGCGCTTCGAAGCACTTGAAGCGGATCCCGATGAACGGCGGAGCCGTGCCTGCCGAAACCGCGGCGGCCACGGCGGAAGCCGCAGCGACAGCGGCGGCGTCCTCGGCGTCGTCGCCCCTGTCCCCGTAGCCGTCCTCAAAGTCCAGCCGGAGATCCTCTATGGGCTCGGTGGTGAGTTTGGCTTCAACGCGGGCTGCGACGGCGGCTGCCAGGGCACGCTCCTGGCCCAGGAGATGCCCAAGGCGGACGAGTCCGCCATGGGCCTCAGCCAGCGCGAGCGCCTGGGCTCCCCAGTCCGCCGCGAACGACGGCGTGAACCGGTCCGCGGGGACGTAGACCGTGTGGACGGGCTGGCGGGAGCCGTCGTCGCCCGGGTAGTTCCGTTCCAGCAAATGGTCGGTAGCCGCGAGCTGCGAGTCGATCCGGGAGAGATCGGCCGCGCTGAGTGATGGTTCGGGTACCGCCATGACTCAGCCCACCAGTTCGTAGGCCGGGGTGGTGAGGAAATCGGTGTAGTCCTCGGAAAGGCAGATGTCAGCGATCAGGGCACTGGCCGGCTGGTAGTAGCGCTGGAATGCTTCCTCACCCACCTCGCCGCGCAGTTTCTCGGTCTCCTCGGCCAGGATCCTGGTCACCAGTTCACGCGTCACGGTGTTGCCGGTGTCCGCGAGGACCACCTCGTTGCGGATCTGCTGCCACACCTGCGAGCGGGAGATTTCCGCGGTGGCGGCATCCTCCATGAGGTTGTGGATGGCCACAGCACCGTTGCCCGAGATCCACACGGCCGTGTAGGCCACGGCGACGTACAGGTTCAGGCGCAGGCCGGCCTCCGTGACCTGCCCGTCGGCGGAGGCGATGTCCAGCAGCTGCCGGGCGGTCACGGAGACTTCCGGCCGCTGCTTGTCCAGCTGGTTCGGCTTGTCGCCGAGGACGGAATCGAACACTTCCCGGCAGACCGGGACGAGATCCGGGTGGGCCACCCAGGAGCCGTCGAAGCCATCGTTGGCCTCGCGGGTCTTGTCGGCGCGGACCTTCTCGAAGGCCTGGGCCGTGACTTCGGGTTCCCGCCGGTTCGGGATGACCGCGGCCATCCCGCCCATCGCGAAGGCGCCGCGGTGGTGGCAGGTCTTGACCAGCAGTTCCGTGTAGGCGCGCATGAAGGGTGCCGTCATGGCCACCGTGGCGCGATCCGGCAGCACAAAGCTGGCGCCGGCATCGCGGAAGTACTTGATGATGCTGAACAGGTAGTCCCACCGGCCGGCATTCAGTCCGGAGGCGTGGTCGCGGAGCTCGTAAAGGATCTCGTCCATCTCGAAGGCTGCCGGAATGGTCTCGATCAGCACGGTGGCGCGGATGGTGCCCTGGCCGATGCCCAGGAAGTCCTGGGCGAACACGAAGACGTCGTTCCACAGGCGTGCCTCGAGGTGGCTCTCCATCTTGGGCAGGTAGTAGTACGGACCGTGGCCGTTGAGCACCAGCTGCTTGGCGATGTGGAAGAAGTGCAGGCCGAAGTCCACGAGGGCACCCACGGCGGGTTCGCCGTCGATCAGCAGGTGCCGTTCCTCCATGTGCCAGCCGCGGGGGCGGGCCACCACCACGGCCAGCGGGGCGTCGGTGCGGAGCCGGTATTCCTTGCCCTCCGGCGACGTGTAGCTCAGTGTCCCCGTGGCGGCATCGCGGAGGTTCAGGATGGCGTCGATGACGTTGGCCCACGTGGGGGTGCTGGCGTCCTCGAGGTCCGCAAGCCACACCTTGGCACCCGAGTTCAGGGCGTTGATGGCCATCTTGGCGGGGGACGCTGGGCCCGTCATTTCAACCCGGCGGTCCTGCAGGGCCGCCGGTGCCGGCGCAACCTTCCAGTCGCCGTCGCGCACGTCCTGGGTGTCCGGCAGGAAGTCGAGGCTGCCGGTCCTGGCCACGTGCTCGCGCTTGGCGGCCCGGGCCTTGAGGAGGTCGGCGCGGGTGCCGGCAAAGCGCTTGTGGAGTTCCTCCACGAAAGCCAGCGCCTTGGGGGTGAGAATCTCCTCCGCACGCTCGATCGGCCGGGGGTCTGTGACTGTGATAGCCATTGTTGGTCCTTTCCAGGGCTGCGAATCAGGCGGTGGCTAAGGCTGCTGTGGTGCCGGCAGCGGGTGCTGCTGCTTCCATTGTGTCCCTCGCCGGCGCCGGCATGCGGCCACCGGCAGCGTGGGCCGCGGCGGCGACAGCTGCCGCAACGTCTGCGGCCACATGGGGGTCGAAGACGCTGGGGATAATGTAGCTGGCATTGAGCTCATCGTCAGCCACGCGGTTGGCGATCGCCTCGGCGGCGGCCACCAGCATCTCGGGCGTGATGTCCGATGCCCCGGCATCCAGGAGCCCGCGGAAGAAGCCGGGGAACGCCAGGACATTGTTGATCTGGTTCGGGAAGTCACTGCGTCCCGTGGCCACGACGGCGGCATGCCTGGACGCGATGACGGGATCGATCTCCGGCGTGGGGTTGGCCATGGCGAAGACAATCGCGTCCTCGGCCATCGAAGCAACCTGCTCCTCGCCGATCACGTGCGGGGCGCTCACGCCAATGAACACGTCTGCGCCCTGGAGTGCTTCGTGCAGGGTTCCGGAGAAGGCTTCTTCGTTGGTGTTGGCGGCAATCCAGCTGCGGTGCTCATCGTTGTACTGCTCGCCCGAGTGGATGGCGCCGGAGCGGCCGGCGGCCACGATGTGCCGGGCGCCCTGGGCCTTGAGCAGCTGGATGATGGCCGAGCCCGCGGCGCCGACGCCCGAGACGACGATCCGGACCTCTTCCAGCTTCTTGCCCACCACGCGCAGGGCATTGACCAGGGCCGCCAGGGTGACGATGGCGGTGCCGTGCTGGTCATCGTGGAAGACCGGGATGTCGAGTTCCTCGCGCAGGCGGTTCTCGATCTCGAAGCAGCGGGGGGCAGCGATATCCTCGAGGTTCACGCCGCCGTACACCGGGGCGATGGCCTTGACGATCTTGATAATTTCTTCGGTGTCCTGAGTGTCCAGGCAGACCGGCCAGGCGTCCACATTGGCGAACTGCTTGAACAGTGCGGCCTTGCCTTCCATGACCGGAAGCGCGGCGGCCGGGCCAATGTTGCCCAGCCCCAGGACGGCGGACCCGTCGGTGACCACGGCGATGGTGTTCCGCTTGACCGTGAGGTTCCGGGCGGCGTCGGGGTTTTCGGCGATGGCGAGGCAGACGCGCGCGACGCCGGGGGTGTAGGCGCGGGAGAGATCGTCGCGGTTGCGCAAGGCTACTTTGGGGACGACCTCGAGCTTGCCGCCCAGATGCATCAGGAAGGTGCGGTCCGAGACATTCCGGACCGTGAAGCCGTCGAGCGCGTTCAGGGCATCCTTCACGCGGTTGGCGTGGTCGTCGTCCGTGGTGTTGCAGGTGACGTCCACAACCAGCGTCTCGTGGTGGGACTCGGTGACGTCCAGCGCCGTGATGGCTGCACCCGCGGCGCCGACTGCGGCGGCGAGTTCGCTGGTGGCCGTGAAGCTGGACGGCGCTTCCACGCGCAGGGTGATCGAATTTCCGGGGCTCGGGTTCGCCATTGAATGTCCTCCTGGTTGCGCCCATCGCTGGGCATGGCTTGCGCCGCTGATTGTTTTCGTATTATGGATATTATTATCTACTACATGGAAACACACAAGCCCCTGCGGGGATGTGGCGTGGGCGCATCGACGCGGACCCCCGCAGTGCTGTAACTTAGGCTTTCTAAGCAGTTTTTTTCACAATGCGGATAAGAGTTGTCGGAATCTACCCCCTGCAGGAGACGACGGAATGGCCGAAAAAGCCGCGGGAGGCGTGCAGTCCGTTGAGCGCGTCTTCGAACTTTTGGAACTCATCACGGATGCCGGGGGAGACGTCACGCTCAGCGAGCTCTCGTCCTCCACCGACTTGCCCCTGCCCACGATCCATCGCCTCCTCCGCACCCTGGTCACGCTCGGCTACATCCGCCAGCTGCCGAACCGCCGTTACGCTCTGGGGCCACGCCTGATCCGGCTGGGCGAGGGCGCCAACAAGCAGCTTGGCGCCCTGGCGCGGCCACAGCTGAAGTCCCTCGTGGACCGGCTCGGGGAAACGTCCAACATGGCCGTGCTCGATTCGGACATGGTGATCTATGTGGCCCAGGTCCCGTCCCTTCACTCCATGCGCATGTTCACCGAAGTGGGCCGCCGCGCGCACACCCACGACACCGGCGTGGGCAAGGCGATCCTGGCTCAGCTGGACGACGAGGTGGTCCGCGGGATCGTGAACCGGACCGGCATGCCGACCCCCACACCCAAGAGCATCGGCGACATCGATTCCCTGCTCGCCGACCTCAACCGGATCCGTGAGCGCGGCTACTCCATCGACGAGGAGGAGCAGGAGCTCGGCGTCCGCTGCTTCGCAATGGCCGTGCCGAATGCCCCTACGCCCACGGCCATTTCCGTCTCCGGGCCGGTCTCGCGCGTGGACCAGTCCTTCGCCGACCGCGCCGTGCCGCTGTTGCGCGAAGCAGCCCAGGCGATCTCGGACGAGTTCAACCAAAACTAGCGGCCGGCGTCGTTCTTCACTCCAGCGCTTCCACGACGGCGCTTCACTCCAGCGCGAACAAGCAGGTAATGCCCCCAAATCTCGGATTTGAGGGCAATTACCTGCTTGTTCGCGCCGGGCGGGGGGTCAGTGCTCGGAGGTTGTTGACGCCCGGACCGGGACTTCCTTGCCGTCGCAGTCGATCAGCTTCCCGCCTTCGAAGCGGTCGCCGTCGGCCAGGCACTGCAGGTCCTCCTCCCGGACCACCCGCTCGGTGCCGGCAACAAAGACGGACTGGTTCTCCGAGTTGCCTGCCTTAAGGTGGTTGAAGAGCAGGTTCAGCAGGATGGCCATGACCGCGGCCGAGCTGATGCCCGAGTGGAAGATGGTGCCGAACCAGGACGGGAACTCGTCGTAGAACGCCGGGGCAGCAATCGGGATCATGCCGAAGCCGATGGACGCCGCCACGATGATCAGGTTCATGTTGTTCCGGTATTCCACCTTGGACAGCGTGCGGATGCCGCTGGCGGCAACAGTTCCAAAGAGGACGACGCCGGCCCCGCCCAGGACGGGAGTCGGCACCGCTGCGACCACGCGGCCAAGAACCGGCAGCAGGCCGAGGATCACCAGCATCAGGCCTCCGGCGCTGACCACGAAGCGGCTCTTGACGCCCGTGATTGCAACGAGTCCCACGTTCTGGGCAAAGGCGCTCTGCGTAAAGGAGTTGAACAGCGGGGAGATGGCGCTGGAGAGCATGTCGGCGCGCAGGCCGTCGCCGATCCGCTTGGAGTCCACCTTGGTGCCCACGATCTCACCGACCGCGATGATGTCCGCCGAGGTCTCGGTCAGGGTCACGAGGATGACGATCAGCATGGAGATGATCGCAGCGATTTCGAACGTGGGCGGCCCGAAGGCAAACGGGGTGGGGAACGCGACGACGTCGCCCTGGCCCACCTTGGAGAAGTCAGCCATGCCAAAGATGAAGGCGATGACCGTGCCCAGGACCATTGCCAGCAGGATAGAAAGCCGGGAGATGGCGGCGTTGCCCACCTTGCTCAGCAGCAGGACGATCGCCATGGTGGCCGCAGCCAGGCCGATGTTGGCCACGCTGCCGTAGTTCGGCGCCTTGCTGTTGCCGCCCATCGCCCAGTTGGCCGCCACAGGCATCAGCGTGAGTCCGATGGTCGTGATGACCGTTCCCGTCACAACGGGCGGAAAGAAGCGGATGATCTTGGAAAACAGAGGGGTGATGAGTAGGCCAATCAGCGAGGCGACGATTACCGAGCCGAAGACGGCCTGGATGCCACCGCCGCCGTGGACAATCGCCACCATGGTGGAGACGCCTGCAAAGGACACTCCCTGGACCAGCGGCAGCTGGGATCCGAAGAAGCGGATGCCGACAGTCTGAAGAATCGTGGCAAGGCCGCCGACGAAGAGGCAGGCCGCTATCAGCAGGCCGATGTCCTGCGAAGACATGCCCGCGGCGGCGCCAATAATCAGCGGCGGGGCGATAATGCCGCCGTACATCGTGAGGACGTGCTGGAACCCGTAAGCGAAGGTACTGCCGATGGGCAGCCTCTGGTCTTCGGGGCGGACTCCCGCAGGGCGGGATTTTTTCTTGATGTTCATTGCAGACTTTCTTGGTTCATGGCAGACGCCTTCGTCTGGCTAACAATGTCTGGCTAACAGGTGTGGCAAACGTTTTGGGTGTGATTTCGACAGGCTCAATCACCGGTGATTGAGCCTGTCGAGACCTCTGAGATATCGGCAGGCTCAACCGCTGTGGGTGGTTATGGCTTAGCAGAAGCCGGCGATGCCTGCCCAAGCGATTTCGGCTGAGGCGGCGTCGTCGCGCTGGACAGTGGCCTCGATCAGGCCGTAGGGCCGGTCGGCGGCGTAGAAGACCTCGTTGGGGTTGTCGAGGCCGAACGGCGAGAGGTCCACGAGGAAGTGGTGCTTGTTGGGCATGGAGAACTTGATCTCCTCGATCTCGCCGTGCGCCTCAAGGACCTTGGCGCCCATGTCGAAGAGCGTCTGCTGCAGGGCGTGCGAGTACTTCTCGGTGAAGCCTTCGAGCAGGAGTGCCTTGACGTCCTCGTAATTCTTGTTGAAGTCGAGGGAGTTGAAGTCGGTTCCTGCCTTGAACCGCCAGCGGGCGGAAACGTCGGTGGCGAGGATCCGGTCAGTGGTCTCCGGCAGCGTGGTGTATTTGTCTTTGGGATAGCCCACGAAACCGGACTGCGTGGACTTGAGGACGGTCAGGTCCTTGAGGCCAGAGATGAGGTGGGTGGCGGCACCGTCGCGGACCAGGACCGCGGTGCGGACCTCCTGGCCATTGCGCACGAAGGAGTGGTCATGCGCGCTGCCGTGGGCCTGGATGCGGTCCCAGCTGTAGGACTCGGCTTCCCAGCGGCCGCCAGTGACCCACTCGAAGCTGGACGTGAAGTGTTCAGCGAGGCGCAGCAGGAAAGCCTCCGGCGAGCCGACTCCTTCACGGGCAAAGGCGTAGATGGTGTTCTTCTGGGTGTCCGTGGCCACCACGTGGCTGTTGTCGCCTTCGAGGTGGGCAGCGGCAAAGTCTCCGCGCAGCTGCGAGGTGACGTTCAGGTCCTCGATCTCGTGGCGGGCAGTGTCCCTGGTGATCTTGACGACGCGGACTTCGGCTTTGCCGTACTGGTTGTGGCCGAGGACGATCTTGTTGTTCATGGTCTGTTCCCAACTTCCGGTGTCTGGAACCGAGGTTCCATCATTGAAATTAAGCGCGTATTTCGTGCGCATTTCCGGTGGAGCCGACCCAACAAAAAAGAGCCGGCATCCATTGATGCCAGCTCATTACGACCCTGCCTGCTGCTCCCAGGTTACGTGACTTGCGCCACGAATTAGTTAAAAGCGTAGCCCAGGACCGCCGGTGGTGTACATCACTTTCTGAAAATCCCGATTGTGACCGGGGTGCCCTCAGGCCATTGACGGCCCTGGTGTCAATGCCCTACGCTTTTCACGTAGCAATAATTCAATTCCGCTATACGAAAAGTAGACCAGCGGAAGCCCGCACACGTTGACGTTCCGAAAAGGAGGATCAGATGTACCCGAAGGACCAGTTCCCTGTTGCACCGGCCCAGACAGCCGCCCCCTCAGTCCCGGAGTTCTACCTCCCCAGCGGGGGCGGAGCGGATCCGGATTTCTACCTTCCCGCGGACCGGATCCATGCACCGGGGCCCATCTCGCGCTGGATTCACCGCCTTCCGGTGTTCGGTCGCCGGCGCCCTTAGGCGGCGCCCGCGACTAGGCGGCGCCCGCGACTAGGCGGCGACCGCGACGCGCAACTTTCGTCATGACACGCCACGGCGTGGGGACGCGGAAATTCCCGTGTCCCCACGCCGTTTACGTGTCCTGCACATGGGTGGCACCGGTGTCAGGACCCCGGGCGCCCCGGCCACTCCTTGCCGGCCCATGGGTCGTAATCAGCGATGAGCTCTTCCTGCGGCGGACGCTCCGCCTCGGGGACGTGCTGCAAGTTCACGCGCACCCTGTACCAGAGCGAGCTCGATCCGCGCATTCCGTCGACGAGCACATCGGCTGGGTGCAGGACGGGGACGAGGTCCGAATGCCGGGTCTTCCACTCGTCGAGGGCCGCGAGCGACTCGGGCTTGGTCCTTGTGCGGGCCACCTCGATGAGCGGCATCACCGACTGCCGGCGGCCCGAACCGTCTCCCCGGCGCGGCGGTTTCTCGGCCGGGCCGAGCTCGGCAGCCAAGGCGAGGAGTCCGTCGAGTGTGCCGACCGCGTCGTCGATCCCGGAGTGAGGATCTCCCAGATCGGCGAACCGCTCGGGCACCGTGCGCACCGTGAACTGTTCTGGCCGGGTGGAGCGGACCTCGTCCCATGCGAGCGGCGTAGAGACCCGGGCATCGGGCAGGGGCCGGACTGAATATGCTGATGCCACCGTGCGGTCCTTTGCGTTCTGGTTGAAGTCGACGAACACACTCTCGCCGCGCTCCTCCTTCCACCACCGTGCCGTGGCGAGGCCCGGAGCGCGGTTCTCGACCTCGCGGGCGAGGGTCTCCGCGGCTAGCCGCACGTCGCGGTACGTCCACTGCGGGGTGATGCGCACCAGGATGTGGAGTCCCCGCGATCCGCTCGTTTTCGGCCATCCCACCAGCCCGACGTCGTCGAGCACTTCACTCGCGACATACGCGACGTCGACGATCTGGGACCAGTCCACTCCCGGCATCGGATCGAGGTCGACCCGCAGCTCGTCTGGGTGCTCGAGGTCCTCGGCCCGAACGGGATGCGGGTTGAGGTCGAGGCAGCCAAGATTCACCACCCATGCCAGCCCTGCGGCATCCCGGATGACGGCCTCCTCCGCCGACGTCCCCGACGCGTAGTGCAGCGTCGTCGTGTCGATGAAGTCGGGGTGGTTTTCGGGCACGCGCTTCTGAAAGAACGGCTCAGAGTCGATTCCCTTCGGGAAGCGCTTGAGCACCATGGGTCTACCGCCGGCGCCGCGCAGCGCACCCTCCGCGACCGCGAGGTAGTAGCGGACAAGGTCGAGCTTCGTCAGCCCGGGCTCTGGGAACACCACCTTGTCCGGACTCGAGATGCGGACCTCAGTGCCCGCAATGGTGAGGATCTCGGCCGGGGTCTTCGACGGGTTCATGCCGCCACGCTAGCAACGATCGCATGTCCCAGCCAGAGCGGCTGCGCTGAATCCGAAGGCGGCAAGCGGTGCGCCGTTTCGACGGTTCCCTGCAGGTTCGCCGTCGCCGAACGTCGAGTGCGCAGGGAACCGTCGAAATGGGGCATGCTGACTGGCTGTGGGAAGAACGCCTACCCCGCGACGAGCCTCCGCGCGGCAGCTGAGTGCGCCGCGATCAGCCCGGCGATGTCCAGCCCGGGAATCTGTCCGTCCACCACCCGCCACTGCCCGGCCACCATCACGCGGTCGGCGCGGTCCGCGGCGCACAGCAGAAGTGCGGCCACGGGATCGTGGCTGCCGGAAAACCGCAGGTCGTCGAGCCTGAACAGGGCCAGGTCCGCCTGCATGCCGGGGGCCAGCTGGCCGAGGTCGGGCCGTCCCAGCACCGCCGCCGACCCCCGCGTGGCCCAGCCGAGTGCGCGCTCCACGGGAACTTGCGCCCCGTACCGGAGCCGCTGCAGGTACAGCGCCTGCCTCGCTTCGAGGATCATGTTGGACGCATCGTTCGACGCCGATCCGTCAACGCCCAGCCCCACGGGTACTCCCGCGTCCTCAAGTTCCAGGACGCGCGCGGTGCCGGACGCGAGCCGCATGTTGGAGGTGGGGCAATGCGCGACGGCGGTGCCCGCGGCGCCCAGCCGGGCGATCTCCTCGCTGGTGAAGTGGATGCCGTGTCCGAGCCAGGTGCGGTTACCAAGCCAGCCCACGCTCTCGAGGTAGTCGACGGTGCGCAAGCCAAATGTTTCACGGCAGAAGTCTTCCTCGTCGATGGTCTCGGCGAGGTGCGTGTGTAGCCGAACGTCCAGTCGCTCCGCCATCAGCGCACTCTCGGCCATGATCTCCTTGGTTACCGAAAAGGGCGAACACGGTGCCAGGGCAATCTGGATCATGGCGCCGTCACCTCGCTCGTGATACCGCTCGATCAGCCGTTCGCTGTCCGCAAGGATGGTCTCGGGCGCCTGAACCGTCGCCTGCGGTGGCAGCCCGCCGTCCTTCTCGCCCAATGTCATGGAGCCCCGCGTCAGGACGGCCCGCATGCCCATCCGGCGGACGCCCTGGACTTCGATGTCGACGGCATCCTCCAGGCCCGCCGGAAAGAGGTAGTGGTGGTCGGCTGCGGTCGTGCAGCCCGAGAGAAGGAGCTCGGCGAGGGCTACCGTGGCAGCCAGCTCGAGGTCCCGCGGCGTCAGGCCGGCCCACACGGGGTAGAGGTTCTGCAGCCACGGGAACAGCGGCGCGTTCGCCGTCGGCCCCCAGGCGCGGGTGAGCGTTTGATAGAAGTGGTGGTGGGTGTTGATCAGGCCCGGCAGGAGTACGTGGTTGCCGGCATCGAAGATCTCCCGGCAAGGTACGGAGGGCTGCTGGCCGGCGGCGAGTACCTCCACGATCCTGCCGGCGCTGACAACCACGCCGCCGGAGGCGTCAAGGCTGTTGGCGGAGAAAGCAGCGAGCGGGTTCCGGATCCAGAGTCGGGATTCGGAGGAGTGCGGGGCTGTCTGGGTCATTTGCGGGATCCTTTGTCTGAGCGTTCCATTGCATTCCAGCTCAGTGCGTCCTGTCTGCTGATCCAGGTGCCCGTTGCCTGTGGCGCCGGGTGGGCACCAGCGTAGGAGCCGGCCGGGGCCGCCGTCAACGCCGCGGAATGTGACATTCCCGAAACCTGAATTTCACATCACGAAATTAACTTTCCAGAAACTATGGCGCGCGCCACATCCGGGTGCTAATCTCGAACTTGCCAAAGGCGGGCACCCGGTCTCCGGGAAGCTATCTACCAGGCGCAACTAAACCTTCAAAGCACATGCTGAAGCCTGGTATCCGTCGCAACTGGTGTTCGATCCCGTCCCCGGGGGTACCGGCTTCCACTTCAAAGGGAGCGCATCATGAGTACCACCGTCACGGCCGAACAATTCCTGGCCAGATCCATTGAGCTAGCAACGGCAAACGTCCTTAACAGCGGCGGCCCGTTCGGCGCGGTCATCGTGACCGCAGAGGGCCAGGCGTTCGACGGCGTCAACCGCGTCACGGCGACCAATGACCCCACGGCCCACGCCGAGGTTACGGCGATCCGCCGGGCGTGCAGCGAACTGGGCACGTTCGACCTTCGGGGAGCCGTCCTCTACAGCAGCTGCGAGCCGTGCCCCATGTGCCTTGCCTCGGCGCTCTGGGCCCGCATCGACCGCGTGGTGTTCGCCGCCGACCGGCACGATGCCGCGTCTGTCGGCTTCGACGACGCCGTCTTCTACGAGTACTTCGACAATGCCGACCGGGATGCCCTCATGCCGGTTTCCAAGCTGGGACTCGAAGACGCGCAGGCGCCGGCGATCCTTGACCCGTTCACCACCTGGAACACGCTCGATTCCAGGATTGACTACTAGGGCCTGTGGTTCCAATGACAATCCTGAACCAGACACCTGACGGGCCCGAGACCATGGCCCCTGAAACTCAACCTGCCTCTCAGGCCAGGAAAGCCAGGCAGCCCCAGCAGTCCGGACCGGACACGAACGGCCGGCCACCGGCGTCGAACGCTTTCCTGGACCGCTTCTTCCAGATCACCGAGCGCGGCTCGACCCTGGCGCGTGAACTCCGCGGCGGGTTGGTCACGTTCTTCACCATGGCGTACATCGTGATCCTGAACCCGCTGATCCTCGGCGGCTTCAGCGCGGACAACGCCCCCACCGACGTTGCCGGGGGCTGGCTGTCGGCAGCACAGGTAGGCGCGGTCACCGGATTGACGGCCGGCGTGATGACCATCCTGTTCGGACTCGTCGCCAACCTACCCTTCGGACTGGCGGCGGGGCTCGGCATCAACTCCTTCCTCGCCGTGGCCGTCATCCAGGAGGTGACCTGGGCCGAGGCCATGGGCCTGGTGGTCATCAACGGCATCCTGATCGTCCTCTTCGGCGTCACCGGGGCGCGGACGGCGATCTTCCGGGCCGTGCCCAAGGAACTCAAGGCCGCCATCACGGTGGGAATCGGCCTGTTCATCGCATTCATCGGCTTCGTGGACTCTGGCTTCGTACGTCCCACGGCCGGCGGCCCTCCAGTCCAGCTGGGTGACAACGGCTCCATCACGTCTGTTCCTACCCTGGTGTTCATCGTGGGCCTGCTGGTCATGGGCATCCTCGTGGCCCGCAAGGTGCAGGGCGGCCTGCTGATCGGCATCGTGGCCACCACCGTGCTGGCGGCCGTGGTCGAAGCGGTCTTCCACATCGGCCCCGGCGGCAAGGACAATCCCGGCGGCTGGCACCTGAACACGCCGGTGCTGTCCGGGCACCTGGTCTCCGGACCGGACCTGGGGCTCGTGGGACAGTTCGACCTGTTCGGCGCCTTCGGCCGGATCGGAGCCCTGGCCGCGACCATGCTCGTCTTCACGCTGGTCTTCACCAACTTCTTCGACGCGATGGGCACCATGACCGGGCTCGCAAAGAGTGCCGGCGTGGCCCACAAGGACGGCACGTTCCCGCGCCTCAAGTCAGCCTTCATCATTGAAGGCGTCGGGGCTGTGGCGGGCGGCGCGACTTCCGGGTCCTCCAACACCGTCTACATCGACTCCGCGGCGGGCATCGGGGAAGGTGCCCGCACCGGACTGGCCTCGGTGGTTACCGGTGCCCTGTTCCTGGGCTCCATGTTCCTTACACCGCTGACCAGCGTGGTGCCGCTCGAGGTGGCCGCCGCCGCCCTTGTGGTGGTGGGCGCGATGATGATGGCGCAGATCCGAGAGATCAAGTTCACCAAGTTCGCCGTGGCGCTGCCTGCCTTCCTCACCATCGTCACCATGCCGCTGAGCTACTCGATCGCCAACGGCATCGGCGTGGGCTTCGTGTCCTGGGCCGTGATCGGAGCAGCGTCGGGCAAGGCGAAGAAGATCCATCCGCTCATGTGGGTCGTGACGGCCGGCTTCATGGTCTACTTCGCCCGCGGACCGGTCAGCGCCCTGCTCGGCGGGTAGCGCACCGTCAATGCCGGCAGTCACTGGCGGCAGCCGCGGCTGTGGCCGCAACAGACCGGACCGGGACAGGCAGAGGGGCCTGTCCCGGTCCACCAACTTTGACAACTGCAATCAAATCGACGCAGACGCTACCGCCGCCGGTGCTTTCGCCGGCCAAGGATAGGAACGAGAATATGGACACTATCGGCGCACAGGAAAAGGAAGTGCAGCCATGCTGGATCTAATGCCATCCCTCGCCGGCTGGCAGCCCGCGGCCTCCGGTCAGCGGTGCGCCATTGCCACCGTGGTGGGTACCAGGGGCTCGGCGCCCCGGCCCATGGGGACATCCATGATGGTGTCCGAGTCCGGTGAGGTCCTGGGCAGCCTCTCAGGCGGATGCGTGGAGGGGGCGGTCGTCGAGGCAGCGCTTGGGGCGCTGCACGACGGCGGCACACGGCTCGAGCTGTTCGGCTACGGTGCCGAGGACGCCTTCGCCGTCGGACTCACCTGCGGCGGCGAGCTTGAAGTCCACATCGAACCCCTCGACGCGCTCGCCGGGCCCGGCCTGGCCGATCTGCTGCGCCGGCAGGCAGGGGACACCGCGGTGGCACTCATCCGCAGGGTGGACCGGAACGGGAACGGCGCCGTCGTCATCCCGGATCCGGCCACGTTCAAGGCGGCGCAGTCCGCCGGGCTCGCGGCCCTTCTGGGACTCGCAGGTCCGGCCGGCGAGGCAATGGCCGCGGCCGCTGCGCAGCTGGAACCCCTGCTGCGCGGCGGACGCACCGGCCTGGTCCGGCTCGCGCCGGCGGGCGGCTGTTTCCCGCGGGTCCAGGGTTCGGAACACATAGAAGTGCTGCAGCCGGAGCCCGTCACCCTCCTGGTCGAAAGCCGGCTGCCGCCGCCGCGCATGCTGGTGGTCGGTGCCAATGATTTCGGTGCCGCACTGGTTCCGGCGGCGAAGCTGCTCGGTTACCGCGTAACGCTGGTGGATGCGCGCCCTGCGTTTGCCGGCCAGGCCCGTTTTGAGAGCGCCGACGAGGTGGTGACGGACTGGCCCCACCGGTATCTGACGGGCGAGGCCGCCGCCGGGCGCATCGATGCCCGCACGGCCATCTGCGTTCTTACGCACGATCCGAAGTTCGACATCCCGCTGCTCGAAAAGGCGCTGGAGCTGGACGTGGCATTCGTCGGGGCCATGGGCTCACGGCGCAGCCACCGCCAGCGCGTGGACGAACTCCTCGCCGCAGGTGTTGCTCCGCAAGGCCTGGCCCGGCTGCGTTCGCCGATCGGCCTCGACCTTGGAGCGGTCACGCCGGCCGAGGTGGCCGTGTCCATTACCGCCGAGCTGATCGCCGCCAGGAGCGGAGCATCTTCCTGCCGCCCGCTCCGGGACGGTGCCGGCCCCATTCACCACCTCACCGCAGACGCCTTCGCAGAAAACCAGGGGACCCCATGGACATGAACACTATTGAGGCCGTCCTCCGTACCACGGACCCGGCCGACTGGCGCGAAGGCGACGCCTGGCTCGCAGGCGGGACGGTCCTGTTCTCCTACGGGAGCTACGCCTTCGGCCCTGAACCCCTCCGGCGGTTGCTGGACCTCGGTTCGGCAGGCTGGCCGGCGATTACCGTGACCGCGGACGAAATCGAGCTGGCAGCTACCTGCACTGTGGCCGAGCTCTACGCGCTGCCAGATTCGCCGGCACTTGAGAGCGGCGGCCCTGCCGGGCGCTGGCCGGCCCTCGACCTCATCCGCCCCTGCTGTGACTCCTTCGTGGCGTCCTTCAAGGTGTGGAACATGTCCACCGTGGGCGGCAACCTCTGCACCTCCCTGCCCGCCGGCCCGCTGATCTCGCTGTGCGCCGGACTCGACGGCACAGCCACCGTCCTCGGCCCCGGCGGATCCAGCCGGGAGCTTCCCGTCGCCGACTTCGTCACCGGAGACGGACAGAACGCCCTCACGCCCGGCGAACTGCTGCGCAGTGTCCACCTCCCGGCGTCGGCGCTGTCCGCGCGGGTTGCGTTCCGCCGGTTGTCGCTCAGCAACCTCGGCAGGTCGGGGGTGCTGCTGATTGGAAGGCTCGACGGCGGCGGTCAGCTGACCCTCACCGTCACCGCTGCAACGAAACGGCCGGTGCAAGTGCGCTTCCGCCCCGCACCCGAGGCGGCCGGACTCAGGGAGGCCCTGGACGCGGCCATCCCGGACCATCTTTACCATGACGACATCCACGGCCTGCCGGAGTGGCGGCGCGACATGACCTACCGGCTGGCCGAGGAGATCCGCGACGAGCTCAGCGCCCCGGAGGGCTCGCTGCCCCGGGCGGTTTCCGGCGACTTCTGGCCGCCGGAAAAGCGCGCCGATGGCACTGCGCGGAACTCCAACGGGCAGAAAGGCGCCTGAGCATGACCATCGAAATCAACGGAGTGGCCACAGATTCCCAGCCCCGCCCGGGGCAGTGCCTGCGCACCTTCCTCCGCGAGCAGGGCAACCTGGGCGTGAAGAAGGGCTGCGACGGCGGCGACTGCGGAGCCTGCACAGTCCACGTGGACGGCACGCCCGTACACAGCTGCATCTACCCCGCGGTGCGCGCCGAAGGCCACACGGTCACCACCATCGAAGGGCTGGCTGCAGCCAACGGGAGTGCGTCCAACGGGAGTGCGTCCAACAGCACTGCGGCCAACAGCACAGCCGCCGGTGCCCTCCACCCGATGCAGCAGCAGTTCCTGGACCGCCAGGGTTTCCAGTGCGGGTTCTGCACCGCCGGGATGATCATGACCGCGGCGACCTTCGACGGTCCCCAGAAGGACAACCTGCCGCGGAACCTCAAGGGGAATCTCTGCCGCTGCACGGGCTACCGGGCCATCGGGGATGCCGTGTGCGGCCATGCGGGACATCCGGCCCCGGAAGGCCCGGGGTCGGGCATCGCCGGCGAGGGCCAGCCGGAGCCCCAGCCCGGCCAGCTGGGCGATGACGTTCCGGCCCCGGCCAGCCGCGCCGTGGTCACCGGCCAGGCACGCTACACCCTGGACGTACCGGCCGGGGAACTGCCCGGGCTGCTGCACCTCAAGCTGCTGCGCTCGCCGCACGCCCATGCCCGGGTGCTCTCGATCGACAAGAGCGCGGCCCTGGACGTCCCCGGCGTCGTGGCCGTCTTCACCCATGAGGACGCGCCCGCCCAGCTGTTCTCCAGCGCCCAGCACGAGCTCTACACCGATGATCCCGACGACACGCGGCTCCTGGACGACGTGGTCCGGTTCCGCGGGCAGCGGGTTGCCGCCGTCGTGGCCGAATCGGTGGCGGCGGCGGAGGCGGGCGTCCGAGCGCTGACCGTTCAGTACCAGGAGCTGCCCGCCGTGTTCACGCCCCAGGAAGCCGTTCTGCCGGGGGCGCCGGCGATCCACGGCGACAAGGACGGCGCCGCGGCGAGGATCGCACGGCCGGAGCAGAACGTGGTGGCCGAACTGCACTCCGAACTCGGCAACGTGCGTGATGGTTTCGCGGAGGCCGATTTCATCCACGAGCAGACGTACCGGACGCAGCGGGTACAGCACGTGGCACTGGAGACTCACGCAGCCATCGCTTCCGTGGATGGGGACGGCCGGCTGCACATCCGCACATCCAGCCAGGTCCCGTTCCTGGTCCGGCGAACCCTGTGCCGGCTGTTCGGCCTGCCGGAGGAGCAGGTCCACGTGGTGGCCGGCCGGGTGGGCGGCGGGTTCGGCGGCAAGCAGGAGGTGCTCACCGAGGACATCGCTGCGCTTGCGGCCCTGAAACTGAAGCGGCCGGTGCAGCTGGAGTTCACCCGTACCGAGCAGTTCATCGCCAGCACCACCCGGCATCCGTTCATCATCAAACTCAAGGCCGGCGCCGCGCGGGACGGCCGGCTCACGGCCCTGCAGCTCGAGGTGCTCACCGACACCGGGGCGTACGGGAATCACGCGCCGGGTGTCATGTTCCATGGCTGCGGCGAATCCCTCAGCGTGTACAAGTGCGCCAACAAGAAAGTTGATGCGCGCGCCGCGTACACCAACACTGTTCCCTCCGGCGCCTTCCGGGGATACGGCCTGAGCCAGATGATCTTCGCCATTGAATCCGGGATTGACGAGCTGGCCACCGGCATCGGCATGGACCCGCTCGAGTTCCGCCGCCGCAACATGGTCCGTGAGGGTGACGACATGCTCTCCACCCACGCCGAGCCGGAGGAGGACGTCCTCTACGGCAGCTACGGGCTGGACCAGTGCACACGGCTGGTGCAGGACGCCCTGGAGCGCGGCCGCGAGCGGTACCGTGCCGCCGGGCTGGATGACCTGAGGCCGGACTGGGTCACCGGCGAGGGCACGGCGCTGTCCATGATCGACACCGTCCCGCCGCGGGGGCACTTTGCCCATTCGAAGCTCCGGCTCCTTTCGGACGGAACGTACGCGGCCGACGTCGGGACCGCCGAATTCGGGAACGGCACCACCACGGTGCACGCCCAGCTCGCGGCCACCGCGCTGTCCACCACGGCGGCGCGGGTCGCGGTGCGGCAGTCCGACACAGACCTGATCGAGCATGATACCGGCGCCTTCGGTTCGGCCGGCACCGTGGTGGGCGGCAAGGCGACGCTCGCCGCGGCAGAGGAATTGGCCGTCCGGATCAGGGCCTTTGCCGCCGGGATCCGCCAAGTCCAGGCGTCCGGCTGCGTCCTCGACGGCGATGCCGTGGTCTGTGAGGGGACGCGCGTGCCGCTGACGGAACTTGCCCAAGCGGCCGCAGATGCCGGCGTCGAAATTGTTGCGGAGGGCCGCTGGGGCGGCACGCCCCGGTCCGTCGCGTTCAACGTCCACGGCTTCCGGGTGGCGGTGAACACCGGGACGGGGGAGCTGCGGATTCTGCAGAGCGTGCAGGCGGCAGACGCCGGTGTGGTGGTCAATCCGCGCCAGTGCCGCGGCCAGATCGAGGGCGGGATCGCGCAGGCGCTGGGCGCAGCGTTGTACGAGGAGGTCAGGGTGGACGACGGCGGCCGGGTCACCACGGACATTCTGCGGCAGTACCACATCCCGTCCTTCGCGGACGTGCCGCGCAGTGAGGTGTACTTCGCCGAGACCAACGACCAACTCGGGCCGCTCGGGGCGAAGTCGATGAGCGAAAGTCCGTTCAACCCGGTGGCCCCGGCCCTGGCCAATGCCATCAGGAACGCCACGGGTCTCCGCTTTGCCGAACTTCCTATTGCGCGGGACAAGATCTACCTGGGTCTGAAGGAAGCAGGGCTCGTCCCGCCCCTCCCGAGCCCCACTCTCTCAAGCAGCGCGGGATAACGGGGCCCGCTGGGTCCGGCCGGCGGGTGCCTAACGATCCTGCGTTGGCTGTCACGGCACACCCGTGGGGCGGGTTGGAGCGCGGGGTTCGGTGGGCGGCGTCATATAGTCGGAGGATGGAACAGCGCATTTTAGGCAGAACCGGACGGAATGTCTCCGTCGTCGGACTCGGCACGTGGCAGCTTGGCGCAGACTGGGGCACCGTGGACCCGGCGCAGGCGCAGGCCGTCCTGGCCGCCTCGGCCGAGGCGGGAGTGAACTTCTTCGATACCGCCGACGTGTACGGTGACGGCCGCAGTGAGCAGGCCATCGGTGCCTTCCTGGCGGACAACCCTGGACTGGACATCACCGTGGCCACCAAAATGGGCCGCCGGGCGGAGCAGCGTCCGGAGAACTACAGCCTCGCTAACTTCCGGGAGTGGGTGGACCGTTCACGCCGCAACCTGCGCACCGATTCCCTGGACCTGGTGCAACTGCACTGCCCGCCGACCGAGGTCTACAGCAACGCCGAGGTTTACGACGCCCTGGACACGCTCGTCGCCGAAGGCGCCATCCGCAACTACGGCGTCAGCGTGGAGCGGACGGATGAAGCCCTCGAAGCGATGCGGCACGAAGGGACGGCGTCCGTCCAGATCATCCTGAACGCTTTCCGGCTCAAGCCGCTCGACGCGGTGCTCCCCGCGGCGAAGGCTGCCGGCGTCGGGATCATCGCCCGCGTGCCGCTGGCTTCAGGGCTGCTGTCCGGCAAGTACACCAAGGACACCTCGTTCGCCGAGGACGACCACCGGAACTTCAACCGCAGCGGCGACTCGTTCGATGTCGGAGAAACGTTCTCCGGCGTCGACTTCGAGCTGGGACTCAAGGCGGTGGCAGAGTTTGAAAACCTGGTGCCGGAGGGCGCCGGCACCGCACAGGCCGCCATCGCCTGGATCGCAGCGCAGGAGGGCGTCACCTCGGTGATCCCGGGTGCCCGCACTGTGGAGCAGGCGCGGTCCAACGCTGCCGCCGCCGGCGTTTCCATCAATGAGGACTTCAACGAGGGCGTGCGCTGGATCTACGACCACTACTTCCGCGGGGCCATCCACCCCCGCTGGTGACCTCTGCTGTATGAGCTTGTCGTGAGTGAACCTGTCTGTGTGGGCCTGTCTTGTGTGAAGGGTAAGACTAAGGGGAAAGTGGGCGTTGCATGACGTCGTCGTCCTTGGATGCCTTTATTGACCGGCTCGCCGCCGTGGAAACTCCACCCGGCTGCAATAACTTCTTTGACCACTCAGCTCCCGCGAATGCCCTGCGCCGGCAGAACCTGGCGGTGTATTTCAGGGAAATGCTTCACCGGGCACCCAAGGTGCTGCTGGTGGGGGAAGCTCCAGGTTTCCGCGGCATGAGGATTACCGGCGTTCCCTTTACCAACCGCACCATGTTCCAGGGCCCCGCCAATCCCTTCGGGCTGTTCGGGCCAGGGAAAGGGTATGCGCTGCCTCCGGAAGCAGCCGGCGTCGCTGCGGAGCCGACGGCGACGGTGATGTGGGAGGTCCTGGCCGACCTCGACGTCCTCCCCGTGCTGTGGAGCGCCTGCCCGTGGCATACGCATGTGCCGGGCCAGCCGCTCTCCAACCGCACGCCGACATCCGCTGAGGCGGCGTTGGGCACCCCCTTCTGGCAGGACCTGACCGGGCTTTTTCCTATCGAAACCGTCGTAGCAGTGGGCAACGTCGCGCACCAGAGCCTCCGCCGCAGCGGCCTCGACGTGCCGAAAATCAGGCACCCCGCCCATGGCGGAAGGGCGCGCTTCAAAGAGGGGCTGCAGGAACTTCTCGCAGCGGGCATGCTGCCGCAGCTGCACTAGTCAAGCCAGTGCAACTGGTCCGGGGTATCGAGGTCTTCCCCGCCGGACTGGCCTGAGCCCGGAGGCAGGGTGCAGTCCACCAGGTCGATCAGCTCCGGGCGCGCCTGCAGGAAAAGCCGGGCACCGGCGTCGCCGATTGCGGAGGCCGCGGCTTCGGCACGCAGCGTTGCATCCAGCAGCAGCGGATGCCCGCGCCGCAGTTCCCGGGGGCCTTCACAATCGGAGTAGTGCCGATAGGCGGCAGCCGTGACGCGGCCGGGACGGTGTGCCTTCAGCAGCCGGCCAACCGTTTCCGCCGTCAGCCCGGGCTGGTCCACGAGGGCCACAAGCACGTGGTCCTGGGGCCGTGCGGTGTTGAGACCCAGTTTGAACGAGCTGCCCATGCCAGTTTGCCACTCGTGGTTCTCCACCACGGTGTGCCGTTGCAGCCCGGGGGCCTTCCGCGCCCATTCCGCCGCGGCGCCGAGCACGACCACCACTTCCCGGCAGCCGCCGTCGAGCAGTATGTCGGCCAGCACCTCAACGAGGGTCCGGCCCCGGAACGGCAAAAGCGCCTTCGGGCCGCGCCCCAGGCGGGTACCCGCGCCTGCCGCGAGAAGGACCGCGGTGGTGGCCGGGACCGGAAATTCTTCCATGGGCTCCACCTTAGGCCGTCCCGCCGCAGAGAAAGATTACCGGCTGGTAGGGGTAGTTACTCCAGTGAATGGCGGCTAACCTCGTAAATGTCGTGTTGGCAATTGGGGGTCACAGGCGGCTGCAAGGGCGCAGCCAGGAGGAGCGTAAATGGCAGGAACATTCGAAATTGTAAGCGCGGGCCAGGGGACATTCCGGTTCCGGCTTACGGCGGACGATGGCACTGTGGTAGCGGTTTCACCCAGCTTTCCGAACATCAAGGCAGTGACTGCTGGCATCACCGCGGTGCGGGAGAACGCAGCCACCGGCTTCATCGTGGACCGGCGGACATCCCTCACCTCGACATAGACCCAGGAAGACCCTTTCAGGAAACGACGACGGCGGCCCTCACCAGAAGGTGGGGGCCGCCGTGGTCGTGCGGGCGGAGGGGGAACTCCGCCGGTTGAGGCTGCCGAAAACCAATTTCGACAGGCTCAACCAGCACCGTCAGGCGTCTCCGCCGGCTCCTCCGGTGGTGCCTGCATTGACATCGAGCAGCTTGTACCGGTCCATCGCATACGCCGGAACTCCGGCGTCGACTTCGCCGCGGGATGCGAGCAGCTGGAGCGTCTTCACCACGATCGAGTGGGTGTCGTTTTTGAAGAAGCGGCGGGCGGCGGCGCGGGTGTCGGAGAAGCCGAAGCCGTCGGCGCCGAGCGAGGCGAACTCGTTCGGCAGGAACTGGCGGATCTGGTCCGGAACTGCCTTCATGTAGTCCGAGACCGCCACGACGGGCCCCTGGGCATCCGCGAGCTGCCGGGCGACAAACGGAACGCGTGCCGGTTCGCCCGGGTTCAGGAAGGCTTCTTCCTCCGCGGCGAGCCCGTCGCGGCGCAGCTCGTTCCAGGACGTCACGGACCAGACGTCCGCGGAGACGCCCCAGTCCTCGGCCAGGATCCGCTGGGCCTCGATGGCCCAGGGAACGGACACGCCGGAGGCAAGGATCTGGCTCTTGGGACCGTCAATTCCCGACGTCGATACACGGTGAATGCCTTTCAGTACACCTTCGATGTCGAGGTTCTCGGGTTCGGCGGGCTGGGTGATGGGCTCGTTGTAGACCGTGATGTAGTACATGAGGTTCCGGTCGGTATCTGTTCCCGTGGCATCTGTTCCCGTGGTGGAGTCGGGGCCGTACATGCGCTCGATGCCGTCGCGGACGATGTGGCCCATCTCGTACCCGTAGGCGGGGTCGTAGGTGACTACGGCGGGGTTGGTGGAGGCGAGCAGCGGGGAGTGGCCGTCGGCGTGCTGCAGGCCTTCGCCGGTGAGGGTGGTCCGGCCGGCGGTGGCGCCGATGATGAAGCCGCGGGTCATCTGGTCCGCGGCGGCCCAGAAGGCGTCGCCGGTGCGCTGGAAGCCGAACATGGAGTAGAACACGTAGACCGGGACCAGCGGCACGCCGTGGGTGGCGTAGGCGGTGCCGGCGGCGGTGAAGGCTGCCACGGCGCCGGCTTCGTTGATGCCGGGGTGGATCAGCTGGCCCTGCGCGGATTCCTTGTAGGCCAGCACGAGGTCGCGGTCCACGGACAGGTAGTTCTGGCCCCCGGGGTTGTAGATCTTCGCTGTGGGGAAGAACGCGTCCATGCCAAAGGTGCGCGATTCGTCCGGCACGATGGGGACAATCCGGTGCCCGAAGTTCTTGTCGCGGAGCAGGTCCTTGAGCAGCCGGACGAACGCCATGGTGGTGGCGGCCTGCTGCTTGCCCGAGCCGCGCTTGGCGACCTCAAAGGTCTTGGACTCGGGCTGCTCTACGGGAGCGTGGTTCGGGCGCCGCTCGGGCAGGAAGCCACCCAGCGCCCTTCTTCTCTCGAGGAGGTACGCGATCTCGGGAGCGTCCGGCCCTGGATGGAAGTAGGGCGGGCTGTAGGGGTTCTCTTCCAATTGGGCATCAGAGATCGGAATCCTCAGATAGTCCCTGAACTCCTTGAGGTCGTCCAGGGTGAGTTTCT
>NZ_JAGGPJ010000019.1 GCF_018613875.1 Arthrobacter sp. ISL-28
CTCCTTGGCCGGTTCAGCGAAGGCAGCAGGATCTACTGCGCCACCGGCTTCTCCGGCGGCGGCTTCAAAAATGCCACAGGCTACGGTCAGATCGCCGCGCACGAAGCCCTCGGCAAACAGACCATAGAGGGCCTGGACTTCGTACGCCCGGAACGGTTTAAGACGAACTAGATGTCAGAAGAAAGTATGAAGCCATGGCCGCTCAGTCCTCTCCTCAAGCAAGCTACTCCGGCAAAGTTCCCTTCAAACCACTCTGAAAGCGTGCCATGAGTCTCTCATTTGATCCGACCACTCTTCATACTGACTTGTTCATCGACGGTGCCTGGCGGAAGGCCGCCGATGGTGCCACGTTCTCGGTGGAGAACCCGGCCACCCATGAGATCATCGCCCACGTCGCCGACGGCGGGCCCGAAGACGCCGCGCTGGCCATCGAGGCCGCCGGCCGCGCCCAGGCGGAGTGGGGCAAGTCCACACCCGCCAGCGGGCGGACATCCTGCGGCGCGCCTTCGAACTGGTCATCGCCAACACCGACCGGCTCGCCGCCATCATGACCGCCGAGATGGGCAAGCCCCTGGCCGAGGCAAAGGGCGAAGTGGCCTACGGCGCCGAAATGCTCCGCTGGTTCTCCGAAGAGGCCGTCCGCATCGGCGGCGACCACACCACCTCCGTGGACGGCAACACCCGGATCATGATCACCAAGGAACCGGTCGGTCCCTGCGTGCTGGTCACCCCGTGGAACTTCCCGCTGGCCATGGGCGCCCGCAAGATCGCCCCCGCCGTCGCGGCAGGCTGCACCATGGTCTTCAAGCCCGCCGAGCTGACACCGCTGACCTCCCTCGCCCTGGTGCAGATCTTCAGCGAGGCCGGCCTTCCCGACGGCGTCCTGAACGTCGTCACCACCGCCAGCGCCGCGCCCGTGGTGGAGAACTGGACCAGCAGCGGCATCGCCCGGAAAATCAGCTTCACCGGCTCCACCGAGGTCGGCAAGATCCTGCTGCGCCAGGCCGCCGACAACGTCATGCGCTCCTCGATGGAACTGGGCGGAAACGCCCCGTTCATCGTCCTGGCCGACGCCAACATCGAAAAAGCCGTCGATGGCGCCATGAAAGCCAAAATGCGGAACATGGGAGAGGCCTGCACCGCCGCGAACCGCTTCTTCGTGCACCGGTCAGTGGTGCAGGAATTCAGCGAGAAATTCGCCAAAAAGATTTCCGAACTGCAGGTAGGCTACGGCGCACTGGCGGGGATCGACGTCATGGTCGGCTACGTATTCACGGAGAGCATGGACAAAGCCATGCGGGTCTCCGCGGAACTGGAGGTCGGGATGCTCGGGCTGAACACCGGACTGGTTTCCAACCCGGCGGCACCCTTTGGCGGCGTCAAGCAGTCCGGGCTGGGACGCGAAGGCGGCAAGGCAGGCATCGAAGAATTTCTTGAGTACAAGTACACCGCAATAGCAATCTAGAAAATATGCAGCATGCCGAAGCGTGAGATGAGTGCGATGTCAATGGCGGCACCAGAAGGACTCTTTGTACTGGAGGGAAGGCCCACACCTCAGCTGATCGCCGATCACCTGCGGGAACAAATCGCCCAAGGGTCCATCCGGCCCGGGCAACAGATCAACGAATCACTCCTGGCGCGCCAATTCAACACATCCAGAGGTCCTCTTCGGGAAGCACTGCAGCGCTTGTGCCAGGAAGGGATCCTCATCAGCCGGCGCAACTACGGAGTGTTCGTGATGGAGCTTGAAAAACTTGACCTTAAAGAGATCTACGAGGTTCGTGAGTCCTTCGAATCCGCCGCCGCCAGCAGGCTGCTGGACGGCAGCCCGAAGCAGATCAAAGACACCTGCCACATGCTGAAGGAAATTGTGGGCGAAATGGCGAAGCAAGTGGCAGCGTCCGACTGGCAGACCATTGCACGGCTTGATATGCAGTTCCACTCAGCCCTCGTGGCCGGTATGGGAAATTCTCGTTTTATCCGTATCTACAAGACACTGGCCGCCGAATCAAGAATGTGTATCCTCGACCTGGAAGTCTCCTACCCAAGGGTGGACGATCTGGTAGAGGAACACCAAAACATCCTCGATCTGTTGGAAGCAGGCGACAGGAATGGACTCCTCAACGCCATCAAGCGGCACGCGCAAAAAGCCGTGGAGGACCTCACCGCAGCACAGCAGGACAAGCAAATCCGTGCCTGAAGACTTCTCCTAGCCGCAGCCCCAACATGCCAGGAGACCAGGCCCCCGTAACACATCCGGCGCCTGTATAATCGACAATCGACAGAGGAGGCGGCGCTATGGACCGCAAGTTCAAGTGGCAAGAACAGCGGTCGACGACGCCGGACGGCGTCTACCGCGTGCTGCGTACAGCCATCCTGGACGGAACTGTGCCTCCGGGCGGACAGCTGCGCGAGACGCACATTGCTGCGGATCTCGGGATCAGTCGGTCCCCGCTACGTGAGGCGCTGACCAAGCTTGAGGAGGAGGGGCTGGTCGTGAAGATCCCCTTCCGGGGATCGTTCGTTGTGGAGGTGAGTGCTCGCGACATCGCCGAGATCGCAGCGATCCGCGTACTTGTGGAGCCTTACGCTGCTGAGCTCTCGGCCGCAACGTTGCGGGGACCTGAGCGGCTTCGGCTGAAGCAAACCATCGAGGAACTTTACAGGGCCACGGACACCAAAGATATCCCGGCCAGCATTGACGCTCACCTTCGCTTCCACCGGCTCTTCTACGAATTTTCGGGCAACGCCGCCCTGCAAAGTCTTTGGAACGGTTGGGAGAACAAGCTGCGTCTCTACCTCGCGGTTGACCATCCTACTTACAGCGATCTGCATGACATTGCCGTTGAGCACGAGCGATTGGCTGCGCTTGCTTTGGAGGGTGACATCGAAGGTTTCCGCCAGGAGATGGTCAGTCAATTCCAGAATGCGCTCCGAGCCCAACTCTAAATCAGACCTGTGCACGGCCGGTGAGCATGGGCTACGGTCCCCGCACCTAGCCGGGCGATGGACGCATAGTCATGTCCGCCCCTCGGAGGGTCCGGGGAACGTGTTTGCAGGGCGGAGTACGCCGTCAGTCCACGAATTCCGACTGTGTCTCGATAAAATCCCAGTCGGCGTCTGCCAGGACGATTTGCGGGGTGTCCGGATGCGGCCCCCCGGCTTCGGCGATTCCCTGCATGACAAAGAGCGGAAGTTCCTCAGCCCGGAGATTTTCCCGGAGCCACTCCTTGCTCTTCAGGTCCAGATCAAGCCACCACATGTAAATTTGCATGTCCCGCCGCCTCTCTACGACTCAACGCTATGCGTGCAGCACCTCGGATACAAGGGAAAATCACGGCGTTCGTTTCCGGCCCATGAGGCTGGCCAAACTGCCGTCAGCCGGTAAACGCCCAGCTGAAAGGCTGGTCAATGCCCGTACGGGGGTACAGAATGAAGCATGCCTTCAGAGCACTCCAGCGGCCCGGCTCCCCTGCTTGTCGGCGTAGTTCCCGGCCAGCATCCCGAAGTCATGGAGACGGCCGCCACCCTGGCCCAGCAGCTCGCGGTCCCGCTCGTCTGTGCATTCGTTGATGAGGCCAGCTATCTCGTGGAATGGGACCCGGAGCGTTCGGCCCACCGCCTCTCGCTGCATCCGGACAAGGACGATGATGACATCCGGTCCGTGACGGAAGACCTGAAATCCAGCATCGCCGCCGCACTCCGGGCCGGGCCGCCCATTGAGTGGACGCTGCGTACGCTGGCCGGCGACCCTGCCCGGGCACTCGGAAGACTCGCCGCCGAGGTGGACGCCCCCATGATCATCGTGGGGACGCCCGAGCGTGGGTTTACGCACCGGCTTACGGAAATGCTGAACGGGTCCGTTGCCGCCTGGCTCACCCACCACCAGAGCCGCCCCGTGCTGGTGGTGCCATACAGGATGCCTGCCCACCAGGACCAGCCGGACTAGGGCAGGTGCAGCGTGAGAACCCGCCGAATCCGGGCTTCCGAAAGTAAAGCGAAAGTAGTTATTCGAGGTGGTGGCGAACTCCATTACCGGCACGTAAGCTATTTATCGCGGGCTGATCCAGAGCCCGCCCCAAAGACGGCTCCGGAGTGCGTATCCCCCAATAACGCACTCCGGAGCTTTTTTGTGTCCACATGACTTTTCACCGGGCCAGCACGGACCGGTTGCCTGGGAAGACGAGTCGTTGACTGATACCCCCCAGGGGTATATGTTGAATGTATGGACACTCCTGAAGCCCCTCCCCAGGCAGTGAATGACGACTCACCGCCCCAGCACGGCTACACCGCCGACAAAGACGCCTACCTCCGGCGGCTGCGCCGGATTGAGGGCCAGGTGCGGGGAATCGCGCGCATGGTGGAGGAAGACAAGTACTGCATCGACATCCTGACCCAGGTCTCGGCCGTCACCAAGGCCCTGCACGCCGTCAGCCTTGGCCTCGTGGAGGAACACATCGGCCACTGTGTGATCGGAGCAGCCGCCGAGCCGGACCCGGATCTCCGTGCAGAAGCCATCGACATCAAAGTGAAGGAAGCCGCAGACGCCATCGGTCGCCTGCTGCGGTAACGGCACAACCACCAATCACAACAGCTGACCTACCCGTCAGCGAGACAAGAGGAGCCAGCAATGAGCACCATCTCCACCACCGTCCACGTTTCCGGCATGACCTGCGGGCATTGCGTCTCGGCTGTCAGCGAAGAGCTGGAATCGCTCGCCGGCGTCGAGGAGATTGACATCGACCTCAATGCAGGCGGCGTCTCCACGGTCACCATTACCTCCACCCAGGAGCTCTCGCCGTCCGAAATCGGCGAAGCCGTGGCCGAGGCCGGCTACCTGGTCGTCGCCAACGAGGCTTAAGCCCCACTTTTATCACCGACGCACAACCGATCTGGAGCCGAGATGAGCACCGAACAACTGCCCCGCCACTCCGAGAACAGGGTGATCGAACTCGAAATCGAGGGCATGACGTGCGCATCCTGCGTCAACCGGGTGGAAAAGAAGCTCGGCAAGCTCGACGGCGTGCAGGCCTTGGTCAATCTCCCCTTGGAATCTGCCCACGTCACAGTTCCCGCCGGCATCACGGACCAGCAGATTACAGACCAGGTCGCGTCGGCAGGCTACAAGGCCAGAATCAAACCGCCGCAGCATGAGCCAGCCCGGGCCCCGGCTCGGGAAACGGAAGAACACGGCGGATCGGCAGAGCACGCCGATCACGTGGCGCACGGCGGCACCGCCCAGGCACTCAAGCCCCGCCTGATCGTCGCCGCGATGCTGACCCTCCCGGTCTTCCTCATCTCGATGCTCCCGGCCTTCCAGTTCCCGAACTGGGGCTGGGTTGCCGCTGCCGTGGCGTTGCCGGTGGTCAGTTGGGCCGCGTGGCCGTTCCACCGCGCGGCCGCCATCAATGCGCGGCACTTGGCATCCACCATGGACACGCTCGTGTCCCTGGGCGTCATCGCCGCCTATGCCTTCTCCGTCGGCCAACTCCTCGCAGATCCGAGGTTGACTCAACACCCCGGCATGGAGCAGATGGAGGGTTCCGGGGGGCTGTACTTCGAGGTCGCCGCCGTCGTCACGACCTTCCTGTTGCTGGGCCGATTCCTCGAAGCGAACGCCAAGGCCAAGGCCGGGGATGCCCTCAAGGCGCTGCTCAATCTCGGGGCCAAGGACGCTACGGTGCTGGTCAACGGCGCCGAAGTGAAGATCCCGGCCGATCAGCTGGCAGTGGGCGACGTCATCGTGGTGCGCCCCGGCGAGAAAATCGCCACGGACGGCATCGTAACCAGCGGCAGTTCCGCCGTCGACGCCTCCCTGGTGACCGGAGAATCGGTCCCCGTTGAAGTGGGCCCCGGCAGCCCCGTCACCGGCGCCACCATTAATGCCTCCGGGCGGCTGCTGGTCCGTGCCATCCGCGTGGGCGCGGAAACAACGCTGGCCCAGATGGGCCGGCTGGTGGCCCAGGCCCAGACCGGCAAGGCACCGATCGCGCGGCTCGCGGACCGCATCAGCGCAGTTTTCGTGCCCATCGTCCTGGCTGTCGCCGTCCTCACGTTCGCCGCCTGGCTGCTGATTGCCGGCCCGGGCGTCACCGGATCCGAGCTGCGTTCCGCATTCACGGCGGCGGTAGCCGTCCTCGTGATCGCATGCCCCTGCGCCCTGGGACTGGCCACTCCGGTCGGGCTGCTGGCCGGCACGGGCCGCGGCGCCCAGCTGGGCATCCTCATCCGGGGCCCGCAGGTGCTGGAGGACACCCGCACCGTGGACACGATTCTGCTGGACAAAACCGGCACCGTCACGAGCGGGCAGCTCGCTGTCGAGAGCACTGCCGCCTTCCCGCCGTTCAGCGAGGCGGATGTCCTGCGGCTCGCCGGTGCGGTGGAAGCCGCCTCAGAGCACCCGATCGCCCACGCCATCGCCGCTGCCGCCCGGGCGGGGCACCCGGCCATGAGCCCCCGGACGGACGACGGCGGCGGCCTCCCCGCCGTCGTCGACTTCCGGTCCGCACCCGGCGGCGGAGTGGTGGGCACCGTGGAGGGGCGTCCTGTGATCGCCGGCCGGACCAGCTGGCTCGAGGACAACGGCGTTGCCCTGGAACCCGTACACCACAGCGCCCTGCGCTCCGCGGAGGACTCGGGGAGCACGGCCATCTGGGTCGGTGTGGACGGCGAGGCCGCGGGCATCATTTGCCTCCGGGACACGGTCAAGCCAGGCTCTGCGGAAGCGATCAGCCGGCTGAAGCGGCTGGGTTTGCGGCCCATCCTGCTGACCGGTGACAACGGTGCGGTGGCCGCGCAGGTGGCTGCCGCCGTCGGAATCCCCGCGGAGGATGTGTTCGCGGGCGTGCTGCCCGAGGGCAAGGTGGATGCAGTCCGCCGGCTGCAGGCCGGGGGCGGCACGGTGGCCATGGCTGGCGACGGCGTGAACGATGCCCCGGCTCTGGCACAGGCCGATCTGGGCATCGCGATGGGCTCCGGCACAGACGTTGCCATCGAGGCGGCGGACCTGACCGTCATGGGGAACGACCTCGGTCAGGTGGCAACCGCGATCGAGCTGTCCCGCCGCACGCTGGCCACCATCAAGAGCAACCTTTTCTGGGCGTTCTTCTACAATGCCGTGGGCATCCCGGTGGCCGCGCTCGGCCTGCTCAATCCGATGATCGCGGGCGTAGCCATGGCGGCGAGCTCCGTGCTGGTGGTCACCAATTCGCTGAGGCTGCGCGGCTTCGGCAGCTCAAAGTAGTCAGTGCCGGCGAATCAGGCCGTGCCGAAACGGATTGCCGCCCTGGCCTTAGCCTTCGCAGCTTCCTCGGCCCGGTCCTTCGCTGGTCCGTGCGCCACCAGGGAGTCGAGCAGGTGTTGGGTGGCGTGCGCCACCTCGTGCACGGCACGTTCGAAGGCCTCCTCGTTGGCCTTGGAGGGCTTGGTGCTGCCGCTGATCTTGCGCACGTACTGCAGCGCAGCGGCGTGGACCTCCTCCGACGTGGCATGCGGTTCGTAGTTGTGAAGGGTATGGATATTCCGGCACATATCCCCATGCTAGGCTCTGGACCGCCTGGGATCGACCCTCCGGACATGCTTCAGGAGGGGCGCCGCGCCCATGGGGAGGACTGCATGGGGAGCGGTGCCCATCGACACTGTTTTGTGTTCGAGGATAGCTTTGAGGCAATGGATCTTCCGGACGAGCCGGAGGCCGCTGGGGAGCCGACTGGATCGGGTCCGTTGATTGAAGGAGATAAAGAATGGCCATTTGGGGTGCAGACATTGCCCAGCTGAAGAACCTGGGCACCAAGCTTCAGGCGGGTTCGTCTGAAATCGAAAAGCAGAAGTCCATGCTGACCAAGATCCTGCAGGGCACCGACTGGAAGGGTCCGGACGCGGACAAGTTCCGCAGCGAATGGAACGGCCAGCACGCCGCCGCCCTTGCCAAGGTTGCACAGGCGCTCGAAGAGGCAGGCAAGCAGGCTTCCCGCAACGCCACCCAGCAGGAAGAAGCTTCCCGCTAGGGCATGGTTCGTAGAGAGGGCCGGACGCAGTTGCGTCCGGCCCTCTCGGCGTTTAGGGATCCTTTCTAGGAATTCCGGCGTTCAAACAATCCACGCGTGGAGAGTCCCGGCGCGTCCGGCGCCGTGCTTCTCCCGAGCCTTAGGGGACGGGCTCTACGTCGTTAGCGTGGTCGAGCGGTGCGGCCGCCCGGGTCTTCGCTTCCCTCGGCCAGCGGAATCCCCGCAGTTCGTCCAGCCGGACCAGCACCACGCCGCCCACGATGAGCGCCCCGCCGAGCAGCTGGATGAGGCCGGGCAGTTCACCCAGCAGTAGCCACGCCCAGATCACGGCGAACAACACTTCGGTCAGCGACACGAAGGAGGCCACCTTGGAGCCCAGGGCGCGCGCCGCCCTGATGCCCGCAACGTAGGCCAGAACGGTGGCAAGCACCACGAGCCCGCCCAGCGAAACCCACCACGGCGTGGTCCATGGTCCCAGTCTGGTGTCGGCCGTGCTGAAGGCCATGGGCAGGAGTCCCATGGCGGCGGCAAGCCACATTACGGCAGCGCCCACGAGGAGGCCGCCGGAGGCGAGGACCATCGGCGGAAGGGTGTCGTTTTCCTTGGCCGTGATGACGAAGTACGTGGCCAGGCAGACGGCGGCCGCCAGCCCCCAGAGCACGCCCACGAAGTCGATCTTCACGGCACCGGTCAGGTCCAGCACCAGCACGAGGCCGCCGAGCGACAGCAGTGTTCCCGCGACGGTGAGGGGCTGTGGGCGTTTCCTGCTGGCCGCCCAGAGCCACAGCACGATGAGCACCGGGGCGAGGTACTCCAGCAGCAGCGCCACACCCACGGACAGCCGGGAAACGGCGTTGAAGTAGAACAGCTGGCAGGCCGCCACGCCGATCAGGCCGAACAGCACGATGGTCAGCCAGTTCTCCCGCAACTGGTGCCAGCGCCCGCGGAGCGCCGGAAGGGCAGGGACTGCCAGGATCAGTGCGGCAGCAGTCAGCCGGGCAGTGACAGCGGCGCCCGGGGTCCAGCCCGTTTCCAGAAGCGCCTTGGCGAAGGAACCCGAAAGGCCGAAAACAGCGGAGGAAAAGAGTGCGATGCCCAGACCCGAAGCGATGAAGCCACGGGCAGGGGCAGCTGCGTGCGTCGACGCGGACGCGGTGGCGGCTGCCGCCCGGGAAGTGGAGGGCCGCGCCTGGTGGGTCATCTTGGTGCGGTTGCTGGGTGCAGGCACGACTGCCTCCTGTCAGGAGTAAAGTGGGGTATTGGTCATGACACTACGCCCGGGACTGTAAGGAGTCAAGATGGTTTTTGCCCCTGACACGGAGGTCGCGCTGCGCACTGCGGTAAACCTCATCAACAGTGCCGCCAACGGGGAGGAGAA
Source organism: Arthrobacter sp. ISL-28 (assembly GCF_018613875.1). GTDB lineage: Bacteria > Actinomycetota > Actinomycetes > Actinomycetales > Micrococcaceae > Arthrobacter. The sequence continues at coordinate 9,385 of NZ_JAGGPJ010000019.1, forward strand.
GCTGGCCACTCCAGAGGACCTGGACCGGTTCCTCGAGCAGGAAGGCTTCAGCGGATCACGGACGAGGGACGCCGACGAGCTGGCCAGCGTGCATGCCCTGCGCACGGAGCTTGCCAGGCTATGGACTGCCGATGAGGACGCGGCCGTTGAAGGCGTCAACCGCCTGCTGCGCGAGGCCCAAGCCCTCCCCCAGCTCCTCAAGCATGACCACTGGGACTGGCATCTTCACGCCACCACCCGCGAGGCCCCGCTGGCACATCGAATGGGCACGGAGGCAGCCATGGCGCTGGCAGACGTGATCCGCAGCAAGGAAATGGACCGCATGCTCGTGTGCGCAGCAGACGACTGCGACGCCGTGCTGCTGGATCTCAGCAGAAACCGCTCCAAGAGGTACTGCGACACCGGAAACTGCGCCAACCGCGCGCATGTGGCGGCCTATCGCGCACGCCGTGCTAGCGGGGAGTAGGCCTTACACGGCCGGCTGTTAGGGGGCTTCGCCGTCAGGGTTTGACACGTCGGGGTTTGACCCGTCCACGGAGCCGGGGGCTGTTGGCGGGGTCTGCTCGCTGCGGCCGCCGTGGCCATGCGAAGGCCTCTTGGCTGAGCTGAGGTTGACGCCGGATCCCTTGCCCAGGTGCGCAGCATTGTCCTTGTAGCTCATGGATAACATGGCCGCGACGACGAGCGTGACGATGAAGGCGATGCCTGCAGCGGTAAAGGCGAGGTCAAACCGCGGCGTTCGGGCGCTCCCGCCGGACGCGAAGACCAGAACCGAGAAGAACGCGAGCACGGCCCAGAACGCGGAGAACATCAGCGGTCCCTTAACCGAGGTCCGCAGATTGCGCGGTTCTCCTGGTTTCTGGTTTGCCACGGCGTGTCCTCCCATGCGGGCGGCAACGATCAGCCGACCCGATTTGATGTGATTGTTCTACAAGGAGTAGAACCCTGTCTTCTAGTTTACGGCCTTCGCGGTGGCCGTCTGCGCATCATGCCTGAGCGAGAGGCCGGCGAGGATCCAGAGCACGCCGGAGACGATGGCACCCCCGCCGGCGACCCCGAGCAGGGCATGCGGGCCCAGCGGCACGAAGAAGGGCAGGGCGGCAGCCGTCCCGAGTCCGATGACGCCTGAGGCGAGCCAGTCCCGGGCGAGGACATGGCCGCCCCTGAAACGCAGTCCGAAGTACAGCTCAGCGGCGCCAAGGAGCCCGATTCCGAGCGCGGCAATGACGGCAAACACGAGGCTGCCGTGCAGGACCATCAGGGTGACGCCCGCGCCGGTCAGGATGGATGCTGCAGCAGCCATACTCCTGCCGGGAGATACTTCGCGGCCAAGACCCGCCAGGGGCATGCCCCAGAAAAGCACCGTGCCGGTGGCCAGAAGGTACAGACCGCCGGCAATGCCCATCCCCTCCTCCGACGGAGCCGCCCAGAATACGGTCACGGCGCCGAACACCAGCGCGGCCAGCGCGCGGAGCAGGACAGGTTTCCACAGCTCCGCGTGGGGGGCACTGGCGGACGCCGGTTCGGCAGGGTTCACAGGGGAAGTCACCGCTCCAGTTTAGTGCGGCCGCGCGTGACGGCGAATCCGCCGCCCAAGGGGTCCCTGTCGCGGGCTGACGGGGACCGGGTTCAGGAGCCGAGCACCATCCAGCGGTCCGTCCTTGCCCGGAGGCCGAGGGTTACCGCGCGGGCCAGCATGTAGCCCAGCGAAAAGGCGGCCCAGACCCACACGAGCGCCGCCCCTCCATCGGCGCCGACAAGCGGGACAGCCAGCAGCAACGGCAGGTAGACGGCAAGACAGATGACGCCGGCAATCGCCAGGTATTTCGCGTCGCCGGCGCCGATCAGCACACCGTCCAGGACGAACACGTAACCCGCGATCGGCTGTCCGGCGGCCAGCATCCACAGGGCGAACGTCAGCACAGACTGGACACCGGCGTCGGAGGTGAAGAGCGCTCCGGTATAGGGAGCCGCTGCCGCGAGGAGCACTCCAGTCACGACGCCCAAGCCTGTTCCCCAGCGGATCATGGTGCTGGTCAGAGACCGCGCCTTCGCGGAATTGGAAGCACCCAGTTCCTTGCCGATAAGGGCCTGCGCCGCGATCGCCAAGGCATCCAGCGCGAAGGCGAGGAAAGTGAACATGCTCATTGCCAGCTGGTGGGCCGCAAGGTTTACGGCACCCTGGCCCGTGACCACCAGCACGGTGGCCAGGATGGCGACCCGCAGGCTGAGCGTCCGCAGCATCAGCCACGAGCCAACCCTGGTCATGGCCCGGATACCGGACCAGTCGGGCAGAAGGGAAACGCCGTGCCGCCGGGCGTTGCGCTGCACCATCACCAGGTACACCGCGGCCATGGCCCACTGCGCGATGCTGGTGCCCACTGCAGATCCGGTCACGGACCATCCCAGCCCGTAAACCAGCACAAGGTTCAGCACGATGTTTACCGTGAAGCCGGCGGTCGCCACCACGAGCGGAGTGCGCGTGTCCTGAAGCCCCCGCAACACGCCTGTTCCGGCAAAGATCAGCAGCATGGCCACCAGCCCCGGCATGGACCACCGGAGGTAGTCCACCGCGAACTGCCGGAGGTCGCCGCCGGCGCCCATGAGGCCGACCAGGGGTTCGGCCGCAACAAAGCCAGCCGCGGCCAGCACGATCCCGAGAAGCAGGGCGAGCCACACGCCGTCGCGTCCGGCGGCAAGGGCCCTGGCAAACTGGCCGTCACCCACCGCCCGAGCCACCGCAGGGGTGGTGGAGTAGGCAAGGAAGACCATCAGGCCAACCGCCGTGTGCAGCACCGCGGATGCCAGTCCGACGCCGGCCAGCTGCGCCACGCCGAGGTGTCCCACGATGGCAGAATCCGCCAGCAGGAAGAGCGGCTCGGCGATCAGCGCGCCGAACGCGGGCACGGCGAGGCGCAGGATTTCGCGGGCATGGCCGGCAGGTTTAACGGCCGGAACTGCGGCGGCAGGTGAATCAGGCACGGATTTAGCCTAGCCGCCTCCCGGCCGTGCGGTCCCATACTGGGGCGGGCGGGGCTGCCGGTAGGATTCCTGCAGTGTCCCTGACTGACTCCCTCCCCCAGCCCGTAACCGTCTCCGTTGCCCGCACCGTGCTCCCCGGCCGCACCCGCCAGGCCAGCGCCTGGGCCCACGCCGGCCAGGAACTAGCCCGGGAATGGCCCGGCTACCTCGGATCCGGATGGGTCCGCTCGTCCGCCGATTCGGATGAATGGCACATGCTGTACCGCTTTGCCGATGCCGGCCTCCTCAACGACTGGGAACAGTCCGAGGAGCGGCAGTGGTGGATCGACAGCGCCTCGGGCCTCGTGGAGGTCACGCGGGTAGAGCGCCGCACCGGGATTGAGGGCTGGTTCGCCCAGCCGGGCGATGTCCGCCTCGCGGTCCCGGAAACCGTGGTGCCTCCGCGGTGGAAGCAGATGGTCAGCATCTTCCTGCCGTTTTTCCCCTCAGCCTGCTGGCCAACTTCCTGCTGCACCCGCTCACCCAGGACTGGCCGCTTGTCCTCCAGGTGCTGCTGGCCACCTGCCTCCTGACGCCGCTCATGACGTACATCTTCCTTCCCGCCACCACCCGCTTGCTGGGTCCCTGGCTCAGGAAAAAGCGCGGCTAGGGCCTTCGGAGCGTGCAAACCGTCACAATTAGTTGACTGTTCAACCAAATCGGGAGACAGTGGAAGGGAACCAACAGCGGCGGCCCCGGTCGTCCCGCCCATAAATCCCACGCAACCACGAACGGTGAAATTTCCATGAACCAGTCCGCCCTGACCACCACCGCACTGACCATCCTGCGCGTCATCGTGGGATTCCTCTTCGCAGCCCACGGCTGGCAGAAGTTCAACCAGTTCACCATCGCCGGCACCCAGGCAGCCTTCTCCAAGATGGGTGTTCCTGCCGCCGAGGCCGCGGCGCCCATCGTGGCCACGCTTGAACTGGTGGGTGGCATCGCGCTGATCCTCGGTGTGCTGGCCCGCGTATTCGCAGTCCTTCTCGCCCTCAACATGCTTGGCGCCCTCTTCCTCGTTCACGCCCCCGCCGGCGTCTTCGCCGAAACCGGCGGCTTTGAGCTGGTGCTCCTGCTCGCCGCTGCAGCCCTGGCCGTGGCGCTCACCGGAGCGGGCCGCCTCTCCGTGGACGGTGCCCTCTTCGGCCGCAGCGGCACGAAACTGCGCGTCCTCGCCTAGCCTTCCCGGCAAACACCAGCCCAATGAACGACGGCGGCTGCGCACCTCGGTGCGCAGCCGCCGCATTCGTTGGGCTTATGCCGGACGGGGCAGCATTTGTGTCAGGCCGACCTCCTGGTAGCCCAGCGCATCAGTAAACTCACAGCATGAGCGAGATTGCCGCCAATTCAGTGACCCTCCGCTTCCTCGCGGCCCCCACCGACGTCGGCCACAGCGGCTCCGTAGACGCCGGAACCGTTCTGGAGTGGGTGGACAAGGCCGCCTATGCCGCCGCCGTCGGCTGGGCGAAGTCCTATTGCGTCACGGCTTATGTGGGCAACATCCACTTTGCTGACCCGGTGAACAGCGGGGACATGGTGGAAGTCACGGCCACCATCGTTTACACGGGCCGCTCCTCGATGCACATCCGCACCGTGGTGTCCTCGGGCGATCCCAAGGGTGGTCCTGCCACCATGCGGAGCCAGTGCATGGTGATCTTCGTGGCCGTGGGTGAGGACGGCAGACCTATCCCGGTCCAGCAGTTCGAGCCAGCCACCGCAGAAGAGCTGGAACAGCGCGACCATGCCCTGGCCCGGATCAAGATCCGGGAACAGATTGTGGAAGCCATGAACGCACAGGAATATACAGACGCGGGTACGGCGGAGCGTGTTGTCCTGCGGTTCATGGCCGCGCCCACGGACGTGAACTGGGGCGGGAAAGTCCACGGCGGCATCGTCATGAAGTGGATCGACGAGGCGGCGTACGTCTGTTCCTCGCGGTACTGCGGAAAGGACACAGTGGCCGTATTCTCGGGCGGCGTGCGGTTCTACCGGCCGCTGCTGATCGGCCATGTGGTGGAGGTGGAGGCCAGGCTGGTCTACACCGGCACCAAAGGCATGCACATCGCGGTCCATGTCCGCTCGGGCGACCCCAAGAGCCGCGAGCTTAACCTGACCACCTACTGCCTTACGGTGATGGTGGCCCGGGATGCCGAGGGCAACTCGGTTCCGATTCCCCAATGGGTCCCCGTGTCGGACGAGGACAAACGGCTCCATGCGCATGCCCGCCACCTCTTGGAGATCCGTGCAGCCGCCCCGGGGAACCGGCTGCCGAACCACCTGCTGCGGCAAGGGGCGTAGTCAATACTGCCGGGCTTAGAACCCGCCGCCGGCGTCTGCTGCCATGTTGGCGAAGCGGGAATAGTGGCCCTGAAAGGCAACCACAATGTCCTTGGTGGGGCCGTTACGGTGCTTGGCGATAAGGATGTCCGCCTCCCCGGCACGCGGCGACTCCTTGTCGTAAACGTCCTCGCGGTGCAGCAGGATGACCATGTCGGCGTCCTGCTCGATGGATCCGGATTCACGGAGGTCCGAAACCATGGGGCGCTTGTCCTGGCGCTGCTCGGACCCACGGTTGAGCTGGGACAGGGCAATGACCGGCACCTGGAGCTCCTTGGCCAGTAGCTTGAGGGCACGGGAGAACTCGGAGACTTCCTGCTGGCGCGACTCCACCTTCTTGCCGGAACTCATGAGCTGCAGGTAGTCGAGGATCACGAGCTTGAGGTCATGCTGCTGTTTCAGGCGGCGGCATTTGGCACGGATTTCCATCAGCGACATGTTCGGGCTGTCGTCGATGAACAGCGGGGCATCATTCATCCGGCCCATGGTGGTGGCAATCTTGGACCACTGCTCGTCCTTGATCGTGCCTTTGCGGAGGTCCTGAAGGCCGATCGTGGCCTCGGCTGACAAGAGACGCATGGCGATCTCGTTCCGGCCCATTTCGAGCGAGAACATGACAGTGGCCAGGTTGTTCTTGATGGCGGCGGAGCGGGCGAAGTCGAGGGCAAAGGTGGACTTACCCACGGCGGGGCGCGCGGCAATGACGATCATCTGGCCGGGGTGGAGGCCGTGGGTCAGCTCGTCCAGCTCGTAGAACCCGGTGGGAACGCCCACCATACCTTCACCGCGGTGGCCGGACGCCTCGATCTCGTCGACGGTGGACTCCATGACGTCCTTGAGGACGACGTAATCCTCTGCGGTCCGACGCTCAGCGACGGCGTAGACCTCTGCCTGGGCCTGGTTGACGAGGTCTTCGACTTCGCCGTCCTGGCCGTAGCCCAGCTGGACAATCTTTGTGCCGGCGTTGACCAGCCGCCTCAGGACGGCGCGTTCGGCTACGATTTCGGCGTAGTAGCCCGCGTTGGCCGCCGTGGGGACGGTCTGGATGAGCTCGTGCAGGTAGGCCGGGCCGCCGATCCTGTTGATTTCGCCGCGCTTGGTCAGCTCGTCGGAAACCGTCACCGCATCCGCGGGTTCACCGCGGCCGTAGAGGTCGATGACCGCCTCGTAGATGGTCTCGTGGGCCGGACGGTAGAAGTCCTGGCCCCGAAGGATTTCCACGACGTCCGCGATGGCGTCCTTGGAAAGCATCATGCCGCCCAGGACGGACTGTTCGGCCGGAATGTCCTGCGGAGGTTTGCGGCTGGCTTCGGATCCGCGGGTGCCCTCGATTGAGTCCAGGTGCGTAACTGACAAGGTGCCGTCCTCCATAGTGTCCGCAGGCCCCTGAACGGAGTCTGCGGCAAATCTGCCGTGTGCCGCCCGAGTGTGCATTCCACGGGAACCGTTGCGCCGACTACTGGAACTTCTACCAGCCGGCCCTGACAATTTCCGCCGGATGCCGTAAACCCCGGGGCCGACACTTTATCCACAGCTTTTCCACAGGGCAGCACAGATCAGCCGAAGCCCGGAAATCGTGGGCCCCGACCCGGGTGGCTGTCGTGGATCGCATGTCCTGATTCGGTGTCTCCGCTACGTTAGCGCCCGCCGGGCAACGCACAAAGCCCGACGTTTTGCACCTCTGTGGATAACCTGTGCACAATCCATCCCTGCTTGTGCACAGTCTGTGGGGGAAGGTGTGGATATTAAATTTCTTTCTGCCAGAAGTAGCCTCTGACCTGCGGAAACGCTGATTTATGCCTGTGGACTGAAAATAGTTTTCTTGAACCTTCATCCACAGGCAGAAGTGGGCGACTGGGGATACTGGCCGGTAGCTAACCTGTCAAATGCCCCAAATATGCATGGAATGTGATCAACCTCGCGCGCCAGGCCGCGTGCCGCCGGACGGCTGCTCCGTCTTCTGTGGTGCAGGAGCGGTACAAGGGCCAGCACAGGGACGTTCACGGCGCCCATATGCACAACTTTGCATATGCTGTGGATAACGCGTATCTGGCCTAAGCTCTATTTATGGGCGACGTTCTGATACTCATACTGCCTGTCCTCCTGCTCGCGGCAGTCCTTTGGGCCCTCTCCACGGCACTGAAGCCCCGCAACACCGGCATGTCGGAGGCAGAACGGTACCAAAAGGATCTTGCACGGCGCTCACAGGCCCATTACGCTGCCCAGGTCCAGGCCGCCACCGCTGCACGTGCACGCATTGACGCGGCCACCCGCCCCAGCCAGAACGAACAGCAGCAGACCCAGCAGCAGGACCATGCCCGGGCAGCCCTCCTGGCCCAGCCAGGGTCAGGCCCGCCCGCGGGTCACCACGGCTACCCGGGCGCGGTGTTGCCCGGGGGCCAGCTGGACCCGCAGCTGGCCTTCCAGCTTCAGTCAATGGTGCGCAGCGGGCATAAGATTCAGGCCATCAAGCTCCTGCGCCAGGCAACCCATTCCGACCTTTTGACCGCCAAGCAATATGTAGATCGGCTGTAGAACCATGGAATCGCTCGTGATCCCCCTCCTGATCCTCGTTGCCGTCGCCGTCGCCCTGGCCCTGGCCGCACGCGCCTGGACCCGCCGGCAGCAGGCTCCACGCGGCCCGGCCCAGCCCCCGCCGGAATCCGCGGAACTGGCGAGGGAGGCTGCCGCCAAGCTTTCTGAGGACGAACACCGGAGGCTTTATGCGCTGATCGCGCAGGGCCAGGCAATGGCCGCCATCAAGCTTTACTACGAGGTGTCCGGCCTCGGCCTTCGGGCCTCACGGGACGCAGTGGCCGCTCTGGCTGCCCATCCGCAGCCGTTCCGGTCCCCGCCCGAGGAACCCAGCGAGCCGGACCCCGACGACGAAACCCCGCAGCGGTTCCCCTACCGGTACCGCGCCATAGCGAGCAAGGGCGATGTCACGCGGGAAGTCAGCAGCAACATGCTGAACGACGAGATTTACGGACGTATCCGGACTCTGGCGAAGAGCGGCAACATCGAGGCCGCCGCCACCGCCCTCACCAGGCACTCGGACATCACTATGAAGCAGGCCCGTGAATTCATCGCGCTGCTCGACGACTCGGGCGCCTGAACCCGCACAGAGGCCGGGGTCCCGGTCAGAAGTCGAACAGGTCACCCAGCCAGCCTTCCTTTTTCTTGGGCCGCCGGTTGCGGTCGTAGTCCCGGTCATAGCCCTTGCCGTAGCTGCGGTCGTCATAGCGGGGCCCATCGTAGCCGGGCTGTTCCCTCCGCGGCTGGTGGTTCTGGTACAGGGGCGGCGGGATCATGCCGGGAGCAGGCGGGGCGGGCGGCGGAGGCACTGCGGGTACGGCTCCCCCCAGTGAGTCGGCCACGCGGTCGAGAATCTTATCCAGCTCGCCGCGGTCAAGCCACACACCGCGGCACTGGGGACAGTAGTCAATCTCCACCCCGCTGCGTTCGCTCATGATCAGGTCAACGGAATCCACAGGACATTTCATGTCGGGCACAACGTGCGGGTGCGGCGATTAGTTCGCCGGCCCGTTCCGCTACTGCCCCGCGGAGATCCCGGCCAGCAGCTGTTCGAAGGGCAGGGATTCCAGGGGCGCCTGCTTCGTGCCGGGCTGCACGCCTTCGAGTAGGCGGGCGAATTCGCCCGCTGCCCGGTCGATCCGAGCCGAAAGGGGAGTGCCGCCGTCGTCCGTGTTTCCCCAGTCCTGCGGGCCGGCGAAGACGGCCGTCGGAGCCACGCGGGTCCGCAGGTAACTGAACAGGGGCCGCATGGCGTATTCAAGCACCATCTGGTGGCGGTCGGTTCCGCCGGTGGCACCCAGCAGCGCAGCCTTGCCGTCCAGCGACTTGGGGTCCAGCACGTCAATGAAGGACTTGAAGAGCCCGCTGTACGAGGCGCTGAAGACCGGGGTGACGGCGATGATGCCGTCCGATGCCTCCACGCCGGCGATGACCTCGGCGAGGCGCGGGGCCGCATATCCGGTGACGAAATTGTTGGCGATCTCCACGGCCAGCTCGCGGAGTTCCACCACATCCAGGGTCACGTCGTACCCGGATGCCGCCAGTTGCTGCTGGGCGGCGCTGGCCAGCTGGTCGGCCAGCAGCCGGCTCGACGACGGCACGCCCAGGCCGGCGGACAGAACGGTTATGCGGCGGGTTTCCATGGTGGTCTCCTCAGGGTCGACTGCCTTCGATAGTACATGCGTTTGCATCTACTCCCTCAACCGGGCCGTCCCGGCATTTATTCCAGGTCAGAGGTCCACGTTGCCGCGGATGCCGGTCACGGCGCTTCCGCCCACCCAGACATCGTCACCCTCGGAGTCAATATGGACGCGGCCGTTCCGTCCCAGCACGGTGCCCTGTGAGGCAAGGTACGACGCCGATGCCCGTCCGGTGCGGATCAGCCATTGCGCCGCGCCCGCATTGAAACTTCCCGTAACGGGATCCTCCGCCGCGGCGTCGCCGGGAATGAACGTGCGGACCTCGAAGTCGGCGGCGGCTCCTTCAGGGTACGGTCCTATGACACCCACAGTGAGTCCCGCCATGGCGGCATAGTCGGGCCTGACGGCCAGGACCTGTTCGGCGGACCCCAGCAGCACGCCGATCCACTGGGGGCCGTTGACGAGCCAGGAGGCATCCAGCAGCGCCTCGCGCGGCAGTCCGAGGCCTGCCGCGATCCTCAGCAGATCCGGCTCATCCACCGGCCCTGAGCGCGTCAGGGGCGGAGCAGCGAAAGCCAGCCTGACGCCGTCGTGCTTGACCCGCACCAGGCCGGCACCGCATTCCTGCACGAGCACACCTTCCTGCCGGGGATGGCCGCCCGCCTGCAGCCAGGCGTGGGCGGAACCGAGCGTAGGGTGGCCTGCGAACGGGAGTTCCTCGCTGCCGGTAAAGATGCGGACTCGGTAATCCGCCCCGGGCTGCGTAGGCGGCAGCAGGAACGTGGTTTCCGAAAGGTTGGTCCAGTTAGCGAACCGCTGCATCTGTTCCCCGGTGAGGCCTTCGGCATCGACCACGACGGCGAGCGGATTTCCGCGGTACGGCTCGCGGGTGAAGACATCCACCTGGGTAAAGGGACGGCGGCGGGCTGCTGGAGGGGATTCCTGGGTCACTGCTGCAGGCTACCAGCGCACGACGGCGGCGGTTAACGCGGAAGCCCCCGCTGCCGGGTTCCCGGAGGAATCCGACAGCGGGGGCAGTCAGCAGTTCAGGACTGCGCAGTGATCCGGCAGGCCGGAAACGACTACTTGCCTGCGACTACGTCGAGTTCGATCACAGCGGCAACGTCGTCGTGCAGACGAACGTTGGCCTGGTAGGAACCAACCGACTTGATGTGCGTCGGCAGTTCAACCTTGCGCTTGTCGATGCGGCCAAGGCCAGCGGCCTCAACAGCGTCAGCAACGTCGGACTGCTTGACCGTGCCGAAGAGACGGCCGCTTTCGCCGGCCTTCACGACCAGCTTGACCGGCTTGGCGGACAGAGCGGAGGCCTGCTTCTGAGCATCTTCCAGGGAAGCGTGCTCGCGGGCGACGCGGGCAGCCTTGATGGACTCAACCTGCTTCTCGCCACCCTTGGACCATGCCAGAGCGAAGCCGCGGGGCAGCAGGTAGTTACGTGCGTAACCGTCCTTGACCTCGATGACGTCGCCTGCAGCACCGAGACCGGTTACTTCGTGGGTCAGAATGAGCTTTGCCATGTTAGTTAATCCCTTCCTTAGCCGCGGCCAGCGCCGGAGTAAGGCAGCAGAGCAACTTCGCGGGCGTTCTTGATTGCCTGGGCGATCTTGCGCTGTTCCTGCACCGTGACGCCAGTGACGCGACGGGCGCGGATCTTTCCGCGGTCGGAGATGAACTTGCGCAGCAATGCTACGTCCTTGTAGTCGATGACGGTGATGTCAGCGGCCTTCAAGGGGTTGGACTTTGGTTTGGGCTTACGGAGTTCAGCCTTAGCCATCGTGGAGCTCCTATTCTATGGAGCCCGTGGATATTGATCCACGGGATGGTGGTGGTCCGACGGCGGCGGTCACCTCGGTGCCTGAGGCACCTGGGCGGTTCCGGCGTCGGACCTTTAATGTTGTTGTTTTAGAAGGGAGGTTCGGAATCCGGGCCGTTGCCCCAGCCGCCGGCATTGCTGACCCCGGGCGTTGCCCAAGGATCTTCCTGCGCTGCGGGCTGGTTGCCGCCCCATGTTCCGCCGGTGTTGCCGCCCTGGTTTGCACCCTGGCCGCCACCGAAGCCACCGCCGCTGTTGCCGCCGCCGAAGCCGCCCTGGCCACCCGGGGCGCCGGAGCGCTGGGTGCGGTTGACCTTGGCATTGGCGTAGCGCAGGCTCGGGCCGATTTCATCGACTTCGAGCTCGATAACGGTGCGCTTTTCGCCTTCTTTTGTTTCGTAGGAACGGCTCTTCAGCCGGCCGGAAACGATCACCCGCATGCCCTTCGTCAGGGATTCGGCGACGTTTTCAGCTGCTTCCCGCCACACCGACGCGCGGAGGAACAGGGTTTCCCCGTCCTTCCACTCATTGGACTGGCGGTCAAAAGTGCGGGGCGTAGAAGCGATGGTGAAGTTCGCTACTGCCGAACCTGACGGTGTGAACCTCAGTTCGGGGTCACTGGTGAGATTACCGATGACCGTAATAGTGGTTTCGCCTGCCATCTACTGCCTCCTTGTTCGTTCCTGCGGGGTAAAGAATAAAAGCCGGGAGCTGAAATTACTCAGCAACGACCTTCTGCTCTTCGGGGCGGGTGATCTTGGTGCGCATGATGGTCTCGTTGAGACCCAGCTGGCGGTCAAGTTCCTTGGCGGTTTCCGGCTTGGCGGTGAAGTTCACCACGGCATAGATACCTTCGGACTTCTTCTTGATGTCGTAAGCGAGGCGACGGCGGCCCCAGATGTCAACCTTTTCGATGGTTCCACCATCGTTGGTGATGACATTCAGGAACTTCTGAAGCGACGGCTCTACGGTACGCTCTTCGACCTCGGGGTCGATGATTACCATCAATTCGTAAGGACGCATATGTGAACCCACCTCCTTTGGGCTAAGCGGTTACGGCATTTCCGTAACAGGAGGTTCATTTGCGGTGCCGTGCGTGCCCGGCTCCAAAACGGAGGCAGGGCGCAGCACAGACTTCAATATCCTAGTGCATCGGGGAGGATTTCCGCGATTCGTGCGCTGACTCGAGGCTAGCGCGGTACTGACCCGGGCGGCAGCAGCGGACGCTCCCATGTGGAAAACCGGTCCCGCCGAAGACCGGAGCGCAGGGAACCCGGACGCACAATGGCGGCTGCCGGCCGGGTTGTTAGTACTGGGAGAGCTTTACCTGGACCTTGTCCGAAACCATCGAGACACTGCCCCGGATGTAGAAATCGACCTGGTCGGTCTCCTTCTCCCACTCGGGATTGGCCTTGCTGAAGGATGCATTCCGCTCGAACGTCACCGAAGCTTCACCGGGCGTATCGCCGCTCAGCCGCCAGGCGCCGTCTATGGACCGCTGCATTGTGTAGTCCGGTTGGGAGGTAATGGACCATTTCACGTTCCGGACGTCGCCGAAGGCAAACCGTGAAAACGGGCAGCCCTGCGGATCCATTTCGGTGGATTTCGCGCAGGCGGCCAGTGCGGCGTCCACCTGGCGGGAAGTCTCGGCACGCAGTTGCTCCGACGCCGTCACCGTGAGCTTCGCGTTCTCCGCGGCCTCGGGTGCGGACCCGATGGCTACCAGCACTTCCTGTTGTTCGGCCGCAAGATACTTTTCGTCATCGGGAAGGCTGAAGGAGTAGGAGCCCGGGAAGGCCGGAGCGCTGAAGTAGGTGGCGAAGGCGTTCCCGTCCTCCTGCCCTGTCTGCACGGCCACACCGTTGATCGAGAGGGACGGCACGGGGGCATCGGCGGAAATGGCAACGCGCTGCAGCGGGACGAAGCCGAGCTTCCAGTGGTCATCAAGGAATTCCGGCCGGTTCTTGTGGAGGCTGAACGCCTGCTCGTGCTTTCGCCCGTCCTGCCTGAGTTCGACGTGCACCACCGCTGACTCACCGGAAACCTTGCTGGAAAGCACGGAGAAGCCCTCGATTCGCTTCTCGGCGGCGCCAAAGACCTGGTTGGTCAGCAGGACCCTGTCCCCATTGGGAATGTCGGGATCCAGAATGGCCAGGGCCTTCTCGGCATCGCCGTCCACCAGTGCCTGGACGTATTCCCGCACCAGTTTGTCGGGGCCAGCTTTGACCGCATTGACTGCCACCACCGAACCAACGGCGAGCACAATGACGGCGCCGACCGCCGACAGTGCCACCAGCACGCGCTTCTTCCCTGCGGCCGAGCCGCCAGCCCATCCGTTAAACGGGGGATCCAGTTCCTGGCTGCCACTGGCCGGAGTGCCGTCGTCCCCCGGGGTGCCGGGATACTCCGTGCCTACTGGTGCGGGCCCGGGTGGAAACACGCGGGCGAACCGCTGCAGCCTGTCCGGAACAAAAGGCAGCAGGTAAGGGGCGAGGAAGCGGGCGGATACTTCCACCAGCAGCCCCCAGGCCAGGAAGACCGCCGGCGACCACCACGTCGGGGCAAGAACGTATTGCCCCGCAGCGACTCCCGGGACGTCAAAGCGCGCCTGCACCGTCAGAAGCGGCAGCAGCAGCAGTCCCAGAGCAAGGAAGGCCGCGGGCATAGGAAGCCAGGAGAGGGCGTCGGTGCTGGCCACCCGTCCCCGGCGAATGAGAACAGCAATGCCTGTGATAGGGGTGCAGACCAGGGCCAGCGCCAGGGCGGCCCACGCTGCGCCTACGGCACCGCTTCCGGCGACATTAGCGCCGAATCCGTACACCGTGTAATCCTCGCTCCGGCTTTCCTGTCCGCCGATGAGCCGGGATGTTTCCATGAGTACACGCAGGCCTCCGAGGTGCCCCTCCACAAGGCTGTAACCCACGGCGTTGCCGATCCATAAGGGACCGGACAGCAGGGCAGTCCAGCCCCCGGAGACGGTGGCCGTGATCCATGCGGCGGGAACCGCGACAGCAGCAAACACGGACGCGTGGACCGCGAGGGCGGCAAGGGGCAGGTTCAGTGCCCCAAGAAGGCGCGCCGGACGTGCGGACGGCGGGCGGCGGGCAGAGACGCTGTGCCGGGACACCGCGGACAGCCCGGCGGCGAGGATGAATGCCACTGCAACGGACCACGGATTTTCGGCGGAAATGGGTTCAACGCTGAAGCCGTCGGAGGAGGTGGTGGGATACCGGACCGCGGCTGCTGCCGCCACACCGTTCACCAGCAGGGAATAAACCACACCGGTAACAGCAGACTGGAGCAGGAGCTGTGGCCTGGAGCCGGCGGAAATTCTCTGTTCTGCCAGGCGACTGCCGAAGCAAACAGACAACACGCCAACCAGCAGCACTGTCAGGGGAACCGCATAGGCAAGGCCTTCCCCGCGGATCGTTCCGAAGAAGGGGACCACGCCCTGGACAGCGGTATCGATGGCACCCAAATGCGCCATGGCAACCAGTTGGGCCGTGAGCTGGCCGAGCTGAGACCAGGCATCGGGGGTTTCCTCTGCGGGCAGGGCTCCGTCAAGCGCCGGGACGAAGGTGCCCTGACCGGCGGCAATGCCGGCAAGCGTGAGCAACAGCAGGGCAAGGCTGAAGACCAACACCGCCAGGTAGGACGCCCCGGCGACGACTGCCCCCGCCCACAGCCGGCGGATGTCGAGCGAGGTGGAACGTGGTGCGTGCGGTTCGGGAGTTGTTCCCGGCTGGTGCAGCGGCAGTTCCGGCACGGCGGGCGCGGATACAGGCGGTTGATTCGACATTTTCCCCAATTTTCTGTCGGACTCTACGTGTCGCTGTGAATCTAGAGGGAAAACGGCCACGCTTCCAGTCACATGACGGGCAGTTGTGGATAACTACGCCGGGCATTCATCGGAGGTTCGCTGGCCTGGCGTCCTATCCGGGATGGCGGAGGAAGCGGGAAGCACAAAACCGTCCGCCCGGCGGGCCTATGCGGCCCTCCAGGCGGACGGTTTCACGTTCAGGGTTACACCATTCTGCGCAAATTACGACGTCGACTCGGCCCCCACGCTGGCGGCCTCGGCTTCAGGAGCGGTGGCGATGCTTCGTCCGGCACCGGCGTCGCCCCTGCGGTAGCGCCACACACCGATGCCCACCACGGCAGCAGCCAGGGCGCCGGACAGCATGAGCGACTCCCGCGTGGATTCAAGAATGACCATGCCGATGATGAGTGCGACGATGCTGCCGATCGCCAGCCAGGTCAGGTAGGGGAAGAGCCACATTTTCAGTGCGAGGTCCTTGGCGTCCGCACCCATCCTCTTGCGGAGGATCAGCTGGGAAGCGGAGATGACCAGCCAGACGAACAGGGCGATGGCGCCGGAGGTGTTCACCAGGAACAGAAACACGGTGTCGGGAGCGATGTAGTTCAGTCCGACGGTGATGAAGCCCACCACTGTCGAGGCAAGCACGGCTGCAGCCGGGACGCCGCGTTTGGAGATCTTCGTCCAGGACTTGGGGGCGTCGCCGCGGCGTGAAAGCGAGAACAGCATGCGGCTGGCAGTGTAGAGGCCGGAGTTGAGGCAGGACAGCACGGAGGTGAGAACCACGACGTCCATGATGGTGCCGGCGCCCGGGATCCCGAACAGTTCAATGACGGCCACGTAGGGGCTCTTGGCGACGTTCGCGGAGTTCCAGGGCAGCAGGGTGACCACGATGGCGATGGAGCCGATGTAGAAGACCAGGATGCGCCAGACGGTGGACTTGACGGCCTTCTTGACGGCGTCCACCGGGTTCTCGGATTCGCCGGCCGCGATCGTGGCGATCTCGGCGCCGAAGAAGGCGAAGACCACCACGAGGATGCCGGCGAGCACCGCCCCCGGCCCGTTCGGCAGGAAGCCTCCGTTGTCAACCAGGTTGCTGAGTCCGGGGGCGGGAACGCCGGGGACAAGGCCCAGGATGGCTGCGACGCCGAAGACCAGGAAGAGGACAATGGCGGCGACCTTGATGGAGGCGAACCAGAACTCGAACTCACCGTAGGACTTCACCGATCCGAGGTTGGTGAGCGTGAGCAGCACCATGAGGACCAGGGCCCACACCCACTGGTCAATGCCGGGCACCCAGCGATGCATGATGGCGGCGCCGGCAGTAGCCTCGATTCCCAGAACGATGATCCAGAACCACGCATAAAGCCAGCCGATGCTGAAGCCAGCCCAGCGTCCGAGTGCCTTGTCAGCGTAGGTGGAGAAGGATCCGGTCTCGGGATTGGCCGCGGCCATCTCGCCGAGCATCCGCATGACCAGGATGACCACGATCCCCGCTGCCATATACGCCAGCAGGATTCCGGGGCCTGCCTGCTGGATGGCGGCCCCCGAGCCGACGAACAGTCCTGCTCCGATGACGCCTGCGATGGCGATCATGGACAGGTGCCGGGGTTTCAGGGATTTCGAGAGTTGCTGGTCAGCGTGCATGGATGCGCCGTCCTCTTGTTGATTTCAGTCTTTTGGTGTGGGGCCGGAGCCGGCAGAGGCGTGTGCCGCGTCCCACATGATGCGTTTCACACTAGGTGAGCAGCAGAGCTCCAAGTCTTAGGCAGTCGCACAGTTTACGCAGGCGGAAACCGGGCACCTCCCCAAGATGAAGCACTAGGGAGCAACACCTGTTTTCTAGAATGCACTTTTGTAACGGGGCGGAAATGTGTGCCGGACGGGCCGAGCTACGCCGCGACCCCGTAGAAGCGCTCTGTCACCTTAGCAAGACTGTAGGGATCCTCTACGCCGCACAGTTCCCTGGCGGAGTGCATGGACAGGAGGGGCACGCCCACGTCGACCGTCCTGATGCCCAGCCGGGTGGCCGTCAGCGGCCCGATCGTGGAACCGCACGGCAGCACGTTGTTGGACACAAACTCCTGGTACGGAACGTCGGCATCACCGCACAGCCGCGCCCAGAGCGCAGCACCGGCCGCGTCAGTGGCATAGCGCTGATTGGCGTTGATCTTCAGCAACGGCCCTCCATTGAGGACCGGGCGGTTGACGGGATCGTGCCGCTCCGCGTAGTTCGGGTGGACGGCGTGGCCGGCGTCGGCAGAAACACAGACCGACGCCGCAAACGCCTGCCGCCGCTGGCTCACCGAGGCGCCGAGGCCGTCCGAAATGCGGGCCAGGATGTCCTCAAGGACGGGCCCGGAGGCACCGGAGCGTGAGGCAGACCCGATTTCCTCATGGTCGAAGGCAGCCAGCACGGCGATCGGGGCCTGGCCGCTGGAGTGACCGGTCCTGCTGGTTGGACCTGTCGAAGGCGCCGCGGCCTGGGCAGGCCCACCTGCATCAGCAGCATGCGCGATGAGAGCCACCAGCCCGGCATGCGTCGCCGAAAGGTTATCCAGGCGCCCGGAGGCAAAAAACTCGCTCTTCGCCCCGAAAACCGCAGGTGGCTGCGTGTCCGCAATCACGACGTCGTACCCGCCGATCTGCGCAGGGTCAACAGTGGCGTTGCCGCTGACGCGCTCGGCCAGCAGTCCCAGCAGATCCTCGCCGGCCGGGTCGCCGAGCCCGAAGACCGGGTTCATGTGCTGCTGCTTGTCCAGGGTAAGGCCCTCATTGGCCGTCCGGTCCAGATGGATGGCCAGCTGCGGAAAGCGCAGGAGCGGTCCTGTGGCGGTGAGGTGATGGCTGCCGTCGAGCAGAACGAGGCGCCCGGCAAGCTGCAGTTCACGGTCCAGCCATGAGTTCAGCAGGGGCCCGCCGTAAATTTCCACGCCGGCCTGCAGCCAGCCGAACTTGCCGGTGGTGGGCTTCGGCTTGAGCTTGAATGACGGTGAATCGGTGTGTGTGCCCAGAATGTTGAACCCCGTGGTGGGGCCCGCGCCTTCCGGGGTTACCCACGCGATCAGCGCGCCGTCCCGGATGACGTAGAACTTGCCGGCCGCCTCGTTCCATGGCTCGAGTTCGTCGAGCCCGGTGAAGCCGGCCTCGTCCAGCCTCCGCGCCGCTTCGTGGACCGCGTGAAAGCTCGACGGCGACGCGCTGACATAGTCGCCCAGGTCCCGGATGTGGTCTGCGGCAGAGGAGTGGAGTGGCATGGCTCCGAGTCTATCGCTGCCCTAGACGGTGACGTTCAGTCCCGCGATGTAGCCGCCCGATACTGATCCGGACATGGTGGCAAGCTGGTAGATCCCGCCGTCGTCACCGAAGACGTTGTCCGACTGCAGCGTGGTGTTGGGAAAATTCCGGGCGCTGGTTTCATATCCCTCGGAAGCGTAGACCTCCCGGCAGGCGGCGTCGGTCAGGGCGATCTGCGAGACCGCCAAGACCTGCCCGGCCGCCGTGGCGTTGCTCATGGATTCGAAGACTTCGAAGTGGATGTGCGGCCAGCGCCCGTTGTAGGCACCAGGGTAGATGGTCTTGAAGGTGACCTGCCCGTTGGCGTCTGCTTCCTGGACGCCGCGGAGGTAATTCTCGTTTTCCAGCCCGGAATCGTAGAGGGAGTACCTGCCCTCCCTGTCGCAGTGCCAGGCGTAGACGGCGGCGCCGGCCAGGGGCACACAGTCGTTGGCGTTGTCGAGCAAGGTCAGGGTGACGGTCAGGGGCACGCCGTCGACCTTGGTGCTGGACGTGCCGAAGCTGGACGTGATGTCCTGCCGCACCACACCGGACGCTTCAAGGGCATTCGGCCCATTGGAGCCGTCCCCGGGGAACGGTCCGGCCGTTTCCTGGGGGATCTCCACACCGCACTCGGCGATCGCGCGGGTCACGGTGGGCGACGCGGAGCCGGAGGGGGTCGCGGACGCCGGGGGCGCCGTCGTCGTTGCCGTTGATCCTGCGGGGCCGGGGGACGTCGTGGGGGAAGTCCCGGAGCCTCCGGGGGTGCAGGCCGCAAGGGCTGCAGCCGCCGTTCCGGCACCGAAGAGCATGCCCAGGGAACGGCGGCTCATCAGCGTGGAGAGGTCGAACTCGAGACCGCGGTCATGGTTGGGATGTGGTTCGTGCGGGGGCTGTTGCCCGGCTGCGGTGCCTGATGTGCTCATGGCTCCATGAAACGCCAGGCAGCTATGGCCCGCATAGGGCCATCCTGTGGAGAAGCTGTGGGCCGGCGGAGAAGCTGTGCGCCGGTGGAAGTGGAACCCCCAGGCAGCTCCGAAGTCCTCAGTAGTCCGGATTGCTGGGCGTCACGAGCCCCGTTTCGTAGGCGTAGACCACGGCCTGCACCCGGTCCCGAAGGTGAAGTTTCGTGAGAATCCGCCGAACGTGGGTTTTCACGGTGGCTTCCGAGAGGAAGTACCTGTGCGCGATCTCAGCGTTCGACAGACCCTCGGCCATGGCCTCCAGCATTTCGGTTTCCCGCGGAGTGAGATTCTCCAGCAGCGGATCCCGGTGGGCCGGCGCAGCAGCGGACGCGGCAGCCCCGCCGTCGCCGCCGCGTACGTAGGTCTCCAGGAGCCGCTGGGTGACGCGCGGCGCTACGACGGCGTCGCCGCTGGCCACCACACGTACTGCCTGGACCAGTTCGGCGGGGGCAACGTCCTTGAGCAGGAAGGCTGATGCTCCGGCCTGGAGCCCGGCGAAGGCGTACTCGTCGATGTCAAAGGTGGTGAGGATGATGATCCTGGCGCCCGAGCCGGAGCCGGTGATGGCACGGGTGGCTTCGATGCCGTCCAGGACGGGCATCCGCACGTCCATGAGCACCACGTCCGGCGTGAGTTCGCGCGCCTGCCGAACGGCCTCGGCCCCGTCGGAGGCCTCGCCCACCACGTTGAGATCGTCTTCGCCCTCGAGGATGAGCCGGAAGCCCATCCTCAGCAGCGGCTGGTCATCCACCAGCAGAACCCGGATGCGTCCGGCGTCGTTCATTCTTCCCCCTTGGTGCCGTTCAGCGTGAGGACGGCGCGCACGCGCCAGCCTCCTGCACTGGTCCTCCCGGCCTCCACCGTACCCCCGTAGATCCCGGCACGCTCCTTCATCCCGGTCAGGCCCTGCCCGCTGCCGTGGTTGCCGGAGCCAGCCGCTCCGGAGCCCGGCGTGCCGGAACCGGCGATGCCTGCGCCGGTGACAGAGGCGCCGGAGGTGGCCTTGCCGTCGTCGACTACTTCGATGGTGACCGTGGAATCCTCCCGTAGCACCGCCACATCCACCCGGCTCAGCGCCCGGCCGTAGCGCAGCACATTGGTCAGCGACTCCTGAACAATCCGGTAGACCGTCAGCTGGAGGGCGGCGTCCGCGGGCAGCGCAGGCCCGGTCTGCGAGTAGTGCAGGGGAAGCCCGGCCGTCCGGAAGCCGTCCAGGAGCTTCGCGAGGTTGTCGCCGGCAGCAAGGGGTTCCCGCGGCGCCTGCCCGGCACCGGCTTCGTCGCGCAGAACACCGAGGACACGCCGCATGTCCGCCAGGGCGGTACGCCCGGTCCGCGACATCTCGGCCAGCACCTCCGCCGCGCGCTCCGGGTTTTTCCGGACCACGACGCCGGCCCCATCCGACAGCGTGACCATCACCGTCAGCGAGTGGGCCACGACGTCGTGCATTTCCCGAGCAATCCGGTTGCGTTCGTTGACGGACCCCAGCCGGGCAGCCTGGGCGGCCCATGCGGCGACCTCCTGCTCGTGTTCACGGCGCTGGCGTACGGAGATTCCGATGCCCGTGGCCAGAACGTTGGAAAGCGCGATGCTGGTTCCTGCGGCGATGCTGGAGATCAGCTGGAACTCTTCCGGTGACGCCGCGGAGGCAGGCAGTTCGCGTTCCAGCGGACCCACGGCGGCGAAGAAGTAGAGCAAGGCCAGCGGAGCGGTGGCCAGAGCGAGGGTGATCAGGGCGAAGCGCCTGGTATGGACCACAGCCACCGCGTAGAGGGAGAACCAGAGCCCGGCGGAAACGTTGGACCCCCACGGATGCAGCAGCGTGACGGCCACTTCCACCGCTGCGATGAACGCCACGAGGGCAACTGGATAGCGGCGGCGGAGAAACAAGGACACCGCGACGGCGGCGAGCAGCCCGGCGGCCAGCCAGACTCCCGCACGCACCGCGTCGACCATGGTGGGGGTCACCAGCAGCATGTAGCAGGCGGCCACCAGGGCATCCGTTGTTCGCGGGTGGCTGTGCAGGTAGCGGCGGAAGCGGCCTCGGCGCCTGGCGGCAAGCTCGGCGAAGGACGCGCCGGCCTGGTTGGCCGGCGCGTCCTTCAGGGAAAGAGCTTCAGTCATGGATCGAGCCTGGGAGGATCTAGACGTCCCGCATCTTCAACAGGATCATGGCGAGGACCAGGGGCACCACTACCCAGGCTCCGAGCACGAGACCCGCCTGCCAGGCTTCGAGGGTGTCCGGGACATGCTCCACAGCAGTCAGCGGGTTGATGGTGTTGCCGGGCAGGTATTTGCGTGCCTCCACGAAGAAGTCGCCGGGGATCAGCTGGAAGGCGATGGGTGCCACGAAGAACAGACCCACGAGGCTCATGATGCCTCCGGCCGAGTTCCTCACCATGGTCCCCAAGGCCATGCCGATGGCGGCCACGGACGCCACATAGACACTGTTTACGAGCAGCAGCTTGACGGACTGCGAACTGCCCAGATCAAGGTTGGGTCCGTAGTTATCCAGGATGGGAACCGACACCAGGCCAGCGATGTACGTGGACACGGCGGTCAGGACGAAGGCGCTGACCATCATCACCACGAGTTTCGCGAGGAAGGCTGGGATCCTCTTGGGCACGGCGGCAAAAGTGGAGCGGGCCATTCCCGTGGTGAATTCGGAGCTCATCAGCAGCACGCCGAGTGAGCCGAGGATCAGCTGCGCGAAGGCGATGCCGGACGTGGGAACGGTAACGGCCAGGTCCCCGCCCTGGGCTGCCATGGCTTCCGCCGCCGAGGGGTCGGAGGCGGCCGCATCAGCGAACTGGCCGGTTCCCCACGCGGAGAGGGCGCCAAATCCCACCATGACCACAGCGGTGCAGGCGAGCAGGATCAGCGTGGACAGGAGCGTCCGGAACTTAATGAATTCGGAGTTCAGAACACGGAAGAAGCTGGGCCCGGGTCCCGGGCTGGCGGCGCGGCTGGTGCGGGATCGGGCAGTGGTTGATGTGCTCATGGCTCTAGTTGCCTCCGGGCTGGGCGGGAACAGGGGCTCCCGTGGTGATCATCGAGTGGTATTCGACCTCATCCTTGGTCAGCTCCATGTACGCCTCTTCCAGGCTGGCCTGCAGGGGGGTGAGTTCGTAGATCATGACGCGGCAGTCAAGTGCTGCGCGTGCGATCTGGCGCGGGTCCAGGCCCTTGACCTCGAGCAGCTCATGGTCCTGCACCTCAACGGAGACCCCGTTTCCGGCGAGAACATTCATGAGCTGGTCCGGCTGGTCGGTGCGGACCCTGGTCCGGCTCTGGCCCTTGCCGGTGATGATGTCCTTGATCGGGGCATCGGCGATGATCCTGCCGCGGCCGATCACGATCAGGTGGTCTGCGGTCACGGCCATTTCGCTCATCAGGTGGCTGGAGAGGAACACCGTGCGGCCTTCGGAGGCCAGGAACCTGACGAGGTTGCGGACCCACACCACGCCCTCCGGGTCAAGGCCATTGACGGGCTCGTCCAGGATGATCGTCTGCGGATCGCCCAGGAGCGCGGCCGCGATGCCCAGACGCTGCCCCATGCCCAGGGAGAAACCCTTCACCTTTTTGCGGGCCACGTCCCCCAGGCCTGTCATTTCGATGACTTCGTGAACGCGTTTCTTGGGAATGCTGTGCGTGGCGGCCATGGCGAGGAGGTGGTTGTAGGCCGAGCGGCCCGTGTGCACGGCCTTCGCGTCCAGCAGCGCGCCGATTTCCCGCAGCGGCGCGGAATGCCGGGCAAACGGCTCGCCGTTGACGGTGACCGTTCCCGCCGTCGGCGTGTCCAGTCCCATAATCATGCGCATGGTGGTTGATTTGCCGGCCCCGTTCGGGCCCAGAAAGCCGGTAACCCGTCCGGCGTGGACGGTGAAGTTGACGCCGCCGACGGCGGTTTTGTCGCCGTAGACCTTCGTCAGGCCTTGTGCCTCAATCATGGAAGCGGTCCTTTGCGTAGCTGCGGAGTGCTGATTGGTGTGCACGGTCCACGCTACCGAGCCGGATCGCTGAATTCGCCTGTCTCAGGGATGATTCAGGGGCGAATCAGGGTAAGCCGGAGTAGTCCGGATGGATGAGCCTCAATCCTCTTTGCCCGGAGAATAGTAGGTCAGTGCACCCCGCTTCAAGGTGAATTCCACGGCCCTGACGCCCGGCATAGTTTCGCCATCCACGGCGAGCACCATGGGCCCGGTGCCGGCTTCGACCCGGACACTGGTGGCCTCGGTGAGGTGGGTGATCCTGGACGTGGCCACGGTGCCGGTGAGCACGGACCACAACAGGCGGAGGCGGGCGAATGATTCGTCGGCCGTGATCATCCTGACGTCGAGCACGCCGTCATCGAGCACGGGACGGAGCAGTGGGGCATGGTCCCGCGGATAGTAGCGGCCGCGCCCGAGATACATGATCCATAACCTGTGCCGTACGCCGTCCACTATGAGGGTGGTGGGCTTTTCGATGGCGAAGGTCCGGAACATCGCCACCACACCGGCCAGCGGCTTGCCCAGTGCCGGCTGCAGCTGTTCGCGCCGGCGGACCAGATTTGGGTACAGGCCGATGCTGGCGGTGTTGAGCATGACGAGCTCCACTTTTTCAGGATCGTCAGCGAGTCCCCGTTCGACGGTCACGATGCCGACGTCGGCCCGGGCGGCCTCGCCCTCGCCGGCCGCCGCCACCGCTTCCTTGAGCGAGGGGGTGCCGGCGTCGCGGGCAAAGTGGTTCAGGGTTCCACCGGCGAGTACCAGCAGGGGGAGGTCGTGTTCGACGGCGGCGGCCGCCGCGGTGCCCACGGTTCCGTCCCCTCCCCACACGCCCAAGGCCCGCGTGCCGGGCAAGGTTGCGGCCGCCTCCACTCGTTCAGCGATGTCCTGGTCCGGCTCGATGGTCAGTATATGCGCCAGCGGGAATACTTCGTGCAGCGCCGCAGCGGTTTCCTCGGTAAAGGAACCGCCCAGTGTATTCACCGCAATGCTGAGACCTTGGCCCTGGGGCAGTTTCTCGCCTTTGACCCGGCTCCTGGTGGTGGGTGGAAACGGTGGGCGCACGGGCCACCACTTCCTCGTGATAAGCGCAGCGCTCGCTCCGATGGCGGAGCCGAAGAGAACGTCGGACGGCCAATGTGCCCCCGTATGCACTCTTGAGTATGCGACGCCGGCGGCAACGGGCGCCACTGCCATGCCCAGCACCGGCTGGACGAATCCGGTGCCGAGCGCGAACGCGACTGCCGATGCCGAATGGCCCGACGGCATGGAGGAGCTGGTGGGCTGGGGATGCACGAAGCGGAAGACGGGAAGGTGCTCGGGCAGCGGACGGGTACGGGGCAGCAGGGTCTTGAACACGAGGTTGGTGATGGCCGATGCCACGCCTTGGGCGAGAAGCCCGTGAACGGCGGCGCGCCGGGTGCGGCCGGGAACAAGGGCGGCCGCTGCGGCCACGCCGAACCAGAGCTTGCCTTTGTTCGCCGAAGCGGAGAGCCGGCGGAAGAACGTGTCGTGATGGCCGCCGGGAAAGGCCGAGACCGCCCGCACCAATGCACGGTCCAGACCGGCCACCCAGCCAGGCCCCCTCCGCAGCATTCTTCGCATTTCCCCACCCTACCGCCGTGGGGACGGAGGATGATTCATTCCCGGGAGGATAGTGGCTTCGCGACTCCGGCGAGAACCAGAGCGACCAGGATCGGAGCGCCGATCGCAAGGAGGGCAAGGTGGATTCCGGTGAGATCGCCCAGATAACCGAGCAGCGGAGGCCCGGCGAGGAAGGCAACGTAGCCGATGGTGGAGACCACTGAAACCCGCGCCGCTGCATGCTTGGGATCGTCCGCCGCGGCAGACATTCCCATAGGGAATGCCAGGGCGGCCCCCACCCCCCAGAGAGCTGCTCCCACGGCGGCAAGCCAGACGTTGCCGGCGAACACGAACAGACCAAGGCCGGCGGCGGCTGCTGCCATGCTCGCCCGGAGCACAGCCACACGTCCGTGCCGGTCAATGACACTTCCTCCAAAAAAGCGCGTGGCCGTCATGGCCAGGACAAACAGGGCGAAGAGCAGCGCCCCGGTGGACTCTGTCGTGCCGAGACCGTCCACGGCGGCCTTGGCGATCCAGTCGTTGCCCGCCCCTTCGGTGAGCGTGGCGCCGAGAACCACGACGCCGATCAGCAGCGTGCGCGGGTCACGCCAGGCGGACGGCCCACGGGCAGGTTTGGGTTCACCGGCAGCTGGCTGTTCAGGCGCCACATGCGGAAGAAAGTAGCGCGGCGTGACGAACGTCAAGAGAGCAACGGCGGCAGCGATGACCAGGAGGTGCTGAGGCAGGCCGACTCCCAGACCGGAAAGTCCGGCCCCGATGAGCGCACCCACAAAGGCACCGCCGCTGAAGGCCGCATGGAACTTGGGCATGATCGTCCGGCGGAGGCGATGCTCGACGTCGGCCCCTTCAACGTTCTGGGACACATCCCACAGCCCGATGCCGATGCCGAAAAAGAAGAGGGCCACCGCGGTGCCTGGGACCGACTCCGCTAGAAGCGAGACCGCGATGGCCACGCCCGCCACCGCAGCCAGAAAGCCGCTCGCCCGAACGCTGTTCGCGGTGCCGATCCTGCCGATGACGTGCCCCGCGGTAGGCAGCGCGATCAGTGAGCCGACGGCGGTGCACAGCAGGAGCGTGCCCATCTGGCCGGACGAGATATGCAGGATCTCCGTGACGGCCGGAATGCGGGCCGCCCAGCTGGCGAAAACCAGGCCGTTGGCGCCGAAAATAACGAACGTGGCAACGGCTGCGGCGGAGACCTGCCGCTCGGCAAGCTGCTGGGTGGAAGTCATTCGACAACTCTAGCCAAGGCCTGCGGATTGAGCCCGCCGAAACCCCGCCCCGTCGAGCCCGGTGGTTGAGCCTGTCGAAACCCGGGCCGCTACGGCGCTCGGTAGGCTGGCCCCATGGCTGAAGAACGGTTCAAGGACGGCACACTTTCGGGCACCGGTGAGTATCTCGACGGCGAACGACACGGCCGCTGGGTCTTCTACTACCGGAACGGCCAAGTGAAGGCGGACGCGGGATATTCGCGCGGGCAGCTCGACGGCGACTGCGTCTGGTACCGGGAGAGCGGCGGCCTCCTGCAAAAAGGTTCATTCCGCAATGGCGTCCAGGACGGATTTTGGCAACGCTGGCACAGCACTGGTGAGCTGATGGACGAGGGGAGCTATGACGCCGGCCGGAAAGTCGGCGAATGGGTCGCCTATGCGGCCGACGGCACGGAGACGAAGCGGAAGACGTTCAAGTAGCCTGACCCTCCCGCACACCTCACCGGAAATCCCGCAACGCTCCCTCACATCTCACCGGAAATCCCGCAACCCTCCCGCAGGACGTGCGGGAGCGTCCGGCAAAAGGCGGCAGGAACCGCAGGAGGGTGCCTGCACCTACCGCACGCGCTCCACCCTCTTCTCGTCCCACACGGGCTCCGGGGATTCATAGACCCGGCCGTCCGAGCCGAACACCAGGAAGCGGTCGAAGGTCCGGGCGAACCAGCGGTCGTGTGTCACCGCGAGGACCGTGCCCTCGAAGTGGTCGATGGCCCGCTCGAGCGCTTCGGCTGAGTGCAGGTCCAGGTTGTCCGTGGGCTCGTCGAGCAGCAGCAGCGTCGCGCCGGAGAGCTGCAGGAGCAGAATCTGGAACCGCGCCTGCTGACCGCCCGAGAGCGACTCATATTTCTGCTCGGACTGGCCTGCGAGCCCGTAACCGTCCAGGGCTCCGGCGGCGGCCTCACGGGCGAGCCCGGAGCGGTGTTCGTCGCCGCGGTGCAGGATTTCCAGCAGCGTCTTGCCCAGTAGATCGGGGCGGACATGGGTCTGAGCGAAGAATCCCGGACGGATTCGGGCGCCGAGTTTCACGGTCCCTTCGTGGGGCACTTCGGCGATCTCGACGTCGGACACCGGCAGGTGTTCCCGCTCCGGATCGGTGCCGCCGGTGGCGAGCAGGCGCAGGAAGTGGGACTTGCCGGAACCGTTGGAGCCCAGCACGCCCACACGGTCACCAAACCAGATTTCCGTGGAGAACGGCTTCATGAGGCCGGTCAGCTCGAGCTTTTCGGCGACGACGGCGCGCTTGGCCGTGCGGCCGCCCTTGAGCCGCATCTTCACGTTCTGCTCGATGGGCAGCGCCTCGGGCGGCCCGATCTCCAGGAACTTCGCGAGGCGCGTCTGGGCCGCGTGGTAGCGGTTGGCCATGTCCGAGCGGAACGCGGCCTTGTTCTTGTACATGTTGACAAGTTCCTTGAGCTTGACGTGCTCCTCGTCCCAGCGTTTGCGCAGTTCCTCGAAGCGGGCGTTGCGGTCGGCTCTCGCTTCGACATAGGAGCCGAAGCCGCCGCCGTGCACCCAGGCCCCGGCGCCGTTGATACCCGGTTCCAGGGTTACGATGCGGCCGGCGGCGTTGTTCAGCAGCTCGCGGTCGTGGCTGATGAAGAACACCGTCTTCTTCGACTCATTGAGTTTGCCTTCGAGCCAGCGCTTGCCCGGGACGTCGAGGTAGTTGTCGGGTTCGTCCAGGAGCAGCAGCTCGTCCGGGCCGGCAAACAGCGCCTCCAGCACCAGCCGCTTCTGCTCTCCGCCGGAAAGGCTCGACGCCCGGCGGTGCTGGGCGCGGTCGAACGGGAGTCCCAGCGCGGCCATGCAGACTTCGTCCCAGACGGTCTCGACGTCGTAGCCGCCGGCGTCTCCCCAGTCCACGATGGCCTGGGCGTACCGCATCTGGGTGGGTTCGTCGTCCTGCTCCATCATCACGAGCTCGGCGTCATCCACGGCGCGGGCAGCGGCCGCCAGCGCCGCGGGGGCGGCAGAGACCAGAAGGTCCTTGACGGTGGAATCGTCCCGGACCTGGCCGACGAACTGGCGCATGATGCCCATGTTCCCGGACCGTCCGATCACGCCTTCATCCGGTGTGAGGTCGCCGGCGATGATGCGGAACAGCGTGGTCTTGCCGGTGCCGTTGGGGCCGATCAGTGCCGTCTTGGTGCCGTCCGGGACCTTGAAGGTCACCCCGTTCAGCAGCTGGGTGCCGTCGGAGAGGAAGTAGTCGATGCCGGAAACGTCAATATGGGCCACGCCGTCCATCTTCCCACGGCACGATTCAACGGTCTCCCACATCCCGGTGCCACATGCAGAACGCTCCCTCACATCCTGCCGGTAAATGCCGAACCCTCCCGCAGTGCGAGCGAGAGGGTTCGGGAAAAAGCCGCAGAACCTGCAGGAGCGCCGGGAGAAAACCCGCAGAAGGTGCGAGAGCGCCTGGAAGAAATCCGCAAAACCTGCAGGAGCGTTCCGATCAGCCAGGATCAGGCCAGTGCCAGGATCTCCGGATGCCGCGCCGACCAGGGCTGCACGGCCTCCAAGGCAGCCCCGACTCGGAAAACCGTGGGGTCGTCAAAAGGGTGGCCCACGATCTGTACGCCGGTGGGAATGCCGCAATCGGCCATGCCGCTGGGGACGGCGAGGACCGGGCAACGGTTGGCGATGTTGAACGGGGCCGTCATGTGCCCCTGCCAGTAGTGCTCAAGGTGCTCCGTCCCGGCGTCGATCCCGTCGAGGTACATCCCGTCCGCGTCCAGTGCCGCTACCGCCGAAACCGGGCAGAGTAGGGCATCGAAGCCCACCATGGCGGCGGCAAGCTCGGCCTGGAGGCGGGTCTCCGCCTGGATGCCGTCCAGGTACCGGCTCTGTTCGGCGGCCCGACGGGCGTCAGCCATGAAGCGGCGCGTATACGGGGCCAGAAGATCGGCGGAACCAGCTGTCTCATCCTCCATGGCAGGGCCCAGAAGATGGCCGAAGTGCGTGAAGATGGTGCGGCTGATGGATTCTGTGGTCCAGGGCAGCTCGACTTCTTCCACCACGGCTCCGGCGTCCCGCAAAGCTGCAGCTGCGGCGCGTGTGTTGGCTTCGACGTCCGGCGCCACGGAGTAGTTGCCAAGGCGGATGCAGAGGGCGATCCTCATCCCCGCAACGGAGGCCCCGGAATGTGTGCTTTCGGACAACACGGCCCCCGGGATATCCGCGAGGGAGGTATGGTCTCCCGGGTGCCGGCCCGCCATGACCTCCGCCAGCAAGGCCGTGTCCGCTACGGTCCGCGCCATCGGTCCGTCACCCCGGTAGTGGTCGGCGGACAGCGGTGCCAGTCCGGGGATCCTCCCGTAGGGCGCCTTGAAACCGACGGTTCCCGTGAAGGATGCCGGCAGCCGGGTTGAACCGGCGATATCGGAGGCGGTGGCGAGCGGCGCCAGCCCGGCTGCCAATGCCGCCCCGGAACCGCCGGAGGAGCCACCCGGCGAGAATTTCGGGTTCCAGGGGTTCCGTGTGACTCCCCAGAGCGGGCTGTGCGTTACCGTCGCACAGCTGAATTCCGGGGTGGTGGTGCGGGCGTGGACGATGCCCCCCGCCCCCAGGATCCGGTCAATCACGGGATGGTTCGCCGGTGCCACCTCATCCTTCTGGGCTACGAGCCCTTGGGACAGCGTGCGCCCCTTGAGGCCATGCTTTTCCTTGGCAGCCACCGGTAAACCGAGCAGCGGGGTGAGGTCCCTGCCCCGGGCGTACTTAGCGGCAGCCTGCCGGGCGGCGGACCGTGCCTCGTCAAAGAGGGTCTCCGTCAGAGCGTTGATCCCACCGTTAACAGCCTCGGTTCGGGCAATGACGGCATCCATGAGTTCCACGGGCGAGAGCTCCCGGGTCCGGAACAGCCTCAGCGCGGTGACGGCATTAAGGTAGTGCAGCTCTGTCATGCCAGGGCCGCCCTGGCAGGGGTGGGGATCTCGGCCATATCGGCCAGGGCCCCGCCAACTAGCTCCCGCGCCACGCCGGTGAGCATGTCCACACCGGCAATCATGTCGGCGTCGGTAGTGAATTCGCGTTCGCAGTGCGAAACGCCGTCCACGCTGGGGATGAACAGCATGACCGAGGGGGCCATCGTGTTCATTGCCACGGAGTCGTGCCCGGCCATGGTCTGGATCCTCCGGGCCGAGAGCCCGAGGTTGGCGGCCACCTTATCGGCCAGCTCAAGGCCAGCCTCGGGGAAGCGGCGGATAGGACGGATATCGAAGTCCCGGACGTTGACCTTGATATCGTGCTCACGCGCCAGCTCATCGATCTGGTGCAGCAGCGTCGCCCGGGCCGCCTTGACGATTTCCGGATCACCGGAGCGAAGGTCCGCCACCAGGTGCACCCTGCGTGCCACGACGATCGGGGAGTTCGGCTCCAGGGTCAGCTGGCCGACGGACGAGACAAGGGCCTCGTCCTGAAAGTCCCCCGTGACGTCGTGCACCATGAGGATGATCTTGGAGGCGGCCACCAGGGCGTCGTGCCGGTCCGCCATGGCAGTGGCACCAGTGTGGGACTGTTCGCCCAACACCTCGATATCGAGCTTTTGCGTGTACCAGCTGCTGTCCACGAGGCCGATGTTGATGCCCTCCCGCTCAAGGATCCGGCCCTGCTCGATGTGGATTTCGGCGTAGCCGGCCACGTCCGGCCCCTCGGCAGTGCCGAGGTAACCGATGCCGTCCAGCGCTTCACGGACGGAGATCCCCTGAAGATCGCGGACCCCGAGCATGTCCTCCCGCTGCAGGAGCCCGGCGAAGACCGAACTTCCCATGATGCTCGGGGCGAACCGCCCGCCCTCCTCGTTGAACCAGTTCACCACCGCGAGGTTGAACCGGGGCACGCCGCCGCCCCCGGCAATCTCAGCGTCCAGCCTGCGTGCCGCATGCAGCGCCGCAATCACGCCATAAGCTCCGTCGAAGCGACCGCCGAGGGGCTGGCTGTCAAGATGGGAGCCGATCAGCACATACGGCGCCCCGGGCGCCCACTCCAGCAGCCCGAACATGTTGCCGATGCCGTCCACCCGAAGTTCCCACCCGGCGTCGTTCACCCACGCGGCGAACCAGTCGCGTGTGCGTGCGTCCTCGGCCGTGGCCGCCTGGCGGTCCACGCCGTTGTTCGAGGTTGCGCCGATAGTGGCTACATGATGGAAGTCGGAAAGGAAAGCTGCTGAATTCATGGGAAGTCCTTTGTGTATTGCGGTAAAGAGTGTCGGGCGGCGGGTTCAGCCCATGCGGCCGCGGGTCTCGGGCACCCTGGTGAACAGCACCAGGAGAAGCACGACGGCGGCAGCGGCGGCCATGTAGAAGCCCGGCGCATGCGGCACTCCGGTCCCGCCCACGAGGGCGGTGCCGATGAACGGTGCCGTGCCGCCGAAGAGGGCGTAGGCGCCGTTGTAGCTGATCGCCGCGGAGGTAAACCGGGTCCGGGTGGTGAAGATCTCGACGAAGAACGTGTAGCAGCCGCCACCGTAGATGCACAGCGCCACCACGAACAGGGATTGTCCCAGCAGGGCCAGGGGAAGACTGCCACTGGTGACGAGCATGAAGCTCGGCGCGGACAGCAGCGCCAGGGCGAGGGAACCGGCGATGAGCATCGGCTTTCGGCCGAAGCGGTCACCAAGGCGGCCTCCAACCGGAAGGAGGACCGCATACAGCGCCAGGGCGGCGGCGTTGACCAGCAGTGACTGCTCACGGCTGAGGTGGCCCGATGTCTGGACGTAGGAGACGAAATACGCGGACAGGAAGTAGAAACCCATGGCGGTGAGGCCCATGACGAAGATGACCTGCACCATGCGCAGACGGTTCTCACGGAAGGCCTCACGGACGGGGCTGAACTCCTTGGTGCGGCCCGCCTTGGCCTCGTTGAACGCGTCGCTTTCGACGGTACGGCTGCGGATCCAGACGCCGAAGAGAGCCAACGGCAGCGCCAGCAGGAACGGCAGGCGCCATCCCCACGCCATGAAGGCTTCGTTGGGCATCGATTGGCTGAGGATCAGGATCAGGGAACCGGCCACCACCGATGGCAGGGCGGTGGCGGCGATGGTGATGTTCAGCCAGAACCCGCGCCTGCTGACCGGGGCGTGTTCAAAGACGAACGACGGCGCACCGACGGATTCACCGCCGGCCGAGAAGCCCTGGATGAGGCGGCAGAGCACCAGCAGGGCCGGTGCCCAGGCGCCGATCTGGCCGTAGGTGGGGAGCAGCCCCATAAGGGCAGTCGCGCCGCCGATCGCGACCAGGGTGATGGTCAGGACGCGGCGGCGGCCGATCCGGTCGCCGAGGGCACCGAAGAACAGTCCGCCGACGGGGCGGACTACGAAGGCAACGCCGAACGTGGCGAAGGTTGCCAGCATGGCGGCGACCGGGTTGCTGCCGGGGAAGAAGAGCTGCGAGAAGATCACCGCGGTAAGGCCGTAGAGGGTGAAGTCGTAGAACTCGATGAACTGGCCGATGCTTCCACCGGCGAGGACCCGCTTCTGCATCTTGGTGATGCCCGGGCGCCCGGAGCGGGACGTTTCGGTTTCCAAGATTGGAGGCGTCCCTGTGTTCAGGCCTGTCCCCGCTGTCTGCTGTGTCTGGGCATTAATGTCGTTGATGGTCATGAAAGCCACGCTAAGGATGCCGTGTTTCCAGCTGCCGATGCCGCGTTACGGCCTGGGGAAGAAATTTTTGCGGACATTGCCGCAGCATTTCTGCGCTGCGGCTGTCCGGACATGCTCCGGACATATTGTGCGTGAATCTGAACCACTGAATCTCCTTTGATCAACATGGTTAACTCGCTTTAGTCGTCGAGCTGGGCCATCGGCTCTTGCCACTCGCGGAATCCAACACCACCCGCGCTGCATCAACTGTCTGTGATTGCTGCCACATCCGTCCAATTGATTGTTTTGGACGAATCGATCGATTTCATCAATGCCGAATCGGGCGGTCAATGCACCGTCAGTTCCTGCCGGCGGCTCCATAAAGACGGATGCAGGTTTCTTCGAAGGCGAGAGCTCGGCGCGTAGGCTGCACGCCCTCCGGGCGGACCAGCATGACTTCGATCGGCGGGAAGCTATCCGTCAGGGTCAACGCCACCACCTTGCCTCCGGAATAAGTCATGTCACTGTGCAGACGCTGGTTGAGCATCGCGTAGCCATGGCCCTTCGCGACAAACGACCGGACTGTCTCATACCCCGCGAAGCGGTGCCGGACGTTGGGCACCACACCCGCCAACGCATAGAGCTGCTCGTAGTACTCCCGGCTGTGCGGCAGATCCAGCACCACGGCGGGTTCACCCTCGAGGTCCTTGAGCGCAATGCTCCGGTCCGGACGGGCTGCCGCGGGATGGTCAGCGGCGACCAGCACGTGAGGAGGAACGCGCTCCAGCACCTTGTAGGTGAAACCACGCCCCAGGCCGAGTCCGTACATGAGCGCAACGTCGCATTGCCCGTCCAGCAGGGCGGTCTGAAGACTGGCCAGATCAGCCTCCAGGAAGGACACCTCGACCCCGGGGTGCTGCACCTCGAAGGTCTGAAGGATCGCCGGAAGCCTGAACGGGGCCAGGGGTGCAAACACGCCCACTTTCAGCTCGCCCACGAGGCTGGCGGCAAGGCCGCGGGCGGATTCATACAGTGAATCGGCGTGCTCCAGCAAGACTTTGATGTCCTGGGCAAGCTGCCTTCCGGAAGACGTCAGCCGCAGCCCGCGGGTTCTGAGACGCACGAACAGCTGGGTGGACAGGCTGGCCTCCAACTGGCCCATTGCGGTGGACAGCGTGGACTGCGTCACAAGCAGCCGTTCGGCAGCCGCCGTCATGTTCTCGAGTTCCGCAACCACAGCGAAATACCGCAGCTGGGTCAGGGTAAATGGCTTGGCCATCGGTCAATGTTCACATTCTGCGGCGCGCGCCGCCTCGGAAGAGTCGTCCTCCAATAGTCCTCCGGAATAGAGAAAGCGGCTTCCTCACTGCCTGGGGAGCCGCTTTCTCATGCTGATGCTGCTGCAGGAGCGTTCCAGCTAGCCGGCAGCCACCAGGAACTTCTTCAGGAGCGGCCCGGACGTGGTGGCACCCAGCCCGCCCTCCTCAACAAAGACCGCCACGGCCAGATCACCGTGGGCAGCGATGATCCAGGCGTGGGTCTTGGGCGGGTTCTCATCACCGAACTCGGCCGTGCCGGTCTTGGCCCCCACGGGTTCGCCCGGCACGTCGGCAAGGAACCCTGCATGCCCGGACGTCACCACAGCGCGCATCATGTCGGCGAGGGAGGCTGCTTCAGCCTTTGTCACCGGCTTTTCGGCTGTTTGGGCGGGGGCTTCGGCGGTAACGGTCGACGACGGCGCGGCACCTTCGGCGGGCTGCGTGCCCGCCGCTTCGCTGGCGCCGGGTGACGCAGCCTGGGCGGCGTCCGGGTTGAGGACCAGCACCGGCGACACCGGCGCACCCTTCGCCACGGAAGCGGCCATGATGGCGGCGGACAGCGGCGACATCAGCACCGTGCCCTGGCCGATCATGGCCGCGGCGTGCTCGGTGCCTTTGGCTTCGCCAGGAACGGAACCAAGAAAAGCGTCTGCCCCCAGCTTCGGGGCCTCCACTGCCACACCCAGCGACGTGGCCGCTGACTCAAGCTGAGCCTGCGACACCTTGTCCCGCACCGAAATGAAGGCCGTGTTGCAGGAATGGGCGAAGGCGTCGCGCAGCGTGACCGAACCCAGCGATTCTTCGGGGTAGCCTTCGGCGTTCTTGAACTTGCGCCCGTCCACGGTGAGCGTAGGGGTGCATTCCACCTTCGAATCAGGCGTGAATCCGCTGCGCAGCATGGCCAGCGAGTCCACCACTTTGAAGGTGGAACCAGGCGCGTACTGACCCAGCATGGCAGTGTTGTAGCCGTTGCTACCGGGACCTGATGCCGCGGCGAGGACGGCTCCCGTGGAAGGCCGGAGGGCCACGATGGCGGAGGCAGGCTTGACGCCGACGAGGGTGTCCTCGGCGAGCTGCTGCAGCTTGGGGTCGAGGGTGGTCTTCAGTGGGGTGCCCGGCGCGGCAGGGATCTCGAACACCGTGCGCCGTGGATCAGTCGGGGCTGCCTGGATTTCCTCCCTCGTCAGGTCCGCGCGCTGGACGCGGATCACGGTGCCCGCTGTGCCGCGGAGCTGCGCGTCATACTGCTGCTGCAATCCGCCGGTTCCGATGACATCGCCGGCGGTCAGGGCGCCGTCGGACTTTTCGATCTGTTCCGCACTGGCCTCACCCACGGTTCCCAGTACAGCGCGGGCAAAGCTGCGCGTGGGGGCCAGGGGCAGCTTGTCGGCGATGGCGCGGCCGCCCGGGATGGCTTCGATCTGGGCATCGGTGACAGAGCGGCTGCTGGTGTCACGAAGCGTGATTGCGGGAACGAAGGCTTCCG
This sequence comes from Arthrobacter sp. ISL-28, assembly GCF_018613875.1. Taxonomy (GTDB): domain Bacteria; phylum Actinomycetota; class Actinomycetes; order Actinomycetales; family Micrococcaceae; genus Arthrobacter. The sequence goes on from NZ_JAGGPJ010000019.1 coordinate 45,060, forward strand.
GACCCGACGCCTTTACCTGCTGGACGTAGGCCGCGGGGTCGATGCCCACCAGTTTTGCCAGCTTGGTCGCTGCATCAGCGGGATCCGCACCGCCCAGCTGCGGCTTGTCGATGCCCACGTTGACCACAGGCCGGTAGGTGACGAGCTGGACATCCTGGGCGCCGAGGATGTCTGCGCGCTGAGGGGTTTGCGTGGATTTGCTGAGAATTTCCCCTTCGGCGAGGTCGGGCACGAGCAATCCGGGAGACCAGACCGTCAGCCACTTGTCACCGGATTTCCGGAGCTCAGCGGAAACGGTGTACTTCCATTCCGCGGAGTCAATCTTCCAGCTGTAGTTCAGCGGGAAGCGGGCCGTGTCCGCCTCGAGCTTGAGATCACCCGCTTCAACGGACGGCTTGACCGGGTCCAGTGCCTTAAAAACCTGGTTCAGCTGATCGTTGGCAACGTCGGAGGCCCGGCCGTCAAACGCGACGGGGCGTAGATCCAGGCCCGCCACTGCCGACGCCAGCTGCTTGGCGGCTGCCTGGGCACCGCTGCGGCCGTCATCGCAGGCCACCAGAGATGTACCAAGAATGAGTCCAATGAGAGCAAGTGCAATTTTTTTAGAGTTCCCCACCGCGCTATTATGCCCTTTTTGCCAGGCGGTCGTGTGCCAGGCCGAGTCCGGGTACCTCGGCCATTTTGGAAGCGACACGCCACTCGGCGGGGATCTCAAATGTCCGTGGCCGGGAACCGGGAGCCAGGGAGCTTACGGCCGGCTCAAATACCAAGCGCCGGAACGTCGAGACCGAATATGTCCTTGAGTGCATACTTGGCCGCATGAAAGCCGGGCATCCCTGTAACGCCGGGGCCCGGGGGCGTGGAGGAGGAACACAGGTAGACGCCGCGGGCAGGGGTCCGCCACGGAACCGGGGACACTACCGGGCGCTGCAGCAGGCCCCTGACATCCAGCAGTCCCGCGCTGAAATCGCCGCCGACATAGTTCTCGTTGTAGGCGGCCAGCTCGGTGGCCGTGGTGACCTTGTATTTGAGAAGCACGTCCTGGAATCCCGGGGCGAAGCGTTCCAGCTGAGCGATGACGGTCTCGCCCATGTCCACCGTGGACCCTGCAGGTACATGGCAATAGCTCCACAGGATGTGCCGGCCGCTGGGAGCACGGCTGGGATCAAACGGGGACGGCTGCGACACGAGGACGTAGGGCCGCTCGGGGTGCCTCCCGGCGCTGACATCGTTTTCGGCCTGGGCCATCTCGGCCCTGGTGCCACCAACGTGCACGGTGCCGGCATCCGCCAATCCGGGGCCTGCCCACGGCACCGGACCGGACAGTATGAAGTCCACCTTGCAGGCGCCATTGCCGAAGCGGAACGCCTCCAACGCACGGCGGTAGGAGGCGGGGAGCCGGTTTCCAGCAATCCGGGAAAGCGCGGGCGGCGCCACATCCAGCAGGACGGCCCTGGCTGGCTCAAGCTCCGCCAGCGACGACACCGCGTATCCCGCCTGGATAACGCCTCCGTGCGCCTCAATATCTTTAACCATGGCGGTGGCAATCGCCGAAGATCCGCCCACCGGAATGGGCCAGCCGTCCACGTGCGCCAGCGTATTCAGCAGCAGGCCCGCCCCCGCGGCGGCAGGGGACGGGAGGCGCGACACCGCATGGGCCGCGACCCCGCTGACCAGGGCAGGTCCCCGATCCCCCCTGAACCGGAGGTTCCACAGCGGCGATCCCTGTTCCAGCGTTCGAAGACCCAGGATCGCGGCGGAAATCGGATGCGCCGGGATACGCAGCAGCTGATCGGACGTCGTCTCCAGAATGCCGCCGAGGCGCCGGACGAGCGGAGCCATGAGCCTCCGGTAGGCGTGGCCGTCACGTCCAAGTTCATCGGCAGTGCGGTCCAGGGAGCGGTAGGCCAGCGCAACTCGCCCACGATCCAGCGGCGAACCAAACTGGACCTTCGGCAGGACCAGGTCGATGCGTGCGGCAAGCTCGAACGCCCTGAAAAACGGCGACGCAAGCGCCATGGGATGCACGGCCGAACAGACATCGTGCCAGTGATCCTCCTCGATGACCTGCAAGGTCCGGGTGCCGCCGCCGATCTCTTCCGCCGCCTCGTACACATGCACTTTCAGGCCAGCACGGGCCATGACCACGGCCGCTGCGAGCCCGTTTGGTCCGGAGCCGACGACGGCGACATCAGGCATCGCGGGCAGCCGTCCGCCAAGGAAGGACTGACGCTGAGGGACGCAGGGGATTGAGCCGAAGCCAGTCAGCGGAGCCATCGAAGGGCCCGCCTTGGGGGTCATCCAGAAAATGCCGGCGAACCGGGTCATAGTGCGGATCCCAGATGTCGAAAACGATCCGGCCCATAAGATATGTCGTTGCGAGCATATGTGCTGTCACTGCCAGCACGTAGTAGGGCATATCAATGTTGTGCTGTGAAACGCCGCCACTGGTCACTTGGCCAAGATACATCCAGATGGCAGCCCAGTGCAGTCCTTCGATTCCCTGCCAGACCAGGAAATCCCGCCACCGCGGACGCGCCAGTGCCAGCAGGGGAATCAGCCAGATCACGAACTGGGGGGAGTAGACCTTGTTGGTCAAAATGAAGGCTGCAACGATCAGGAACGCCAGCTGGGCGAGACGCGGCCGCCGCGGTGCTGTCAGCGCCAGCACCGCAATGAGGACGCAGGCCACCAGGAAGACGTACAGCGCAAGGGTGTTGATGGCCTCGGGCGTGAGGATGATCCAGCCGATCCGCTCTGCCACCAGGTTGTAGGCGAACCAAGGCGAACTGAAGCCGGCCGGGCGGTCCTGGGTGAACTCGAAGAAATATTTCCAGCCGGCCAGGTCCTTGGCTGCAAAGGGCACGTTGACCAGCAACCATGCCGCTGCGGCAGCACTGGCAGGGACCACGAAGGCCTGGATCTTGCCGGTGCGCAGGGCCAGCAGGAGGATCGCACCGAAGATCAGGACGGGGTAGAGCTTCGTGGCAGTTCCCAGCCCTATCAGGACCCCGGCCATGACCAGCCGCTCCTTCGAAAAAAAGTACATGCCAAGCGCCAGCAGGGCCACGGCCCACATATCCCAGTTGATCATGCCGGCCAGGACGATCCCCGGGGCCAGCGCCACCATGGCGGCATCCCAAGGGCGTCGCCGGGCCATCCGGGCCGTCGCGAGCACGGTGACGATCCAGACAGCAGCGACCAGCGTTGCGTTGACGTCGAAGTAACCCAGGACCCGCGAATCCGTAACGCCTCTCCCTGGGACGAGCAGCGCCGTTACTCCCGCGATGAGGCCCATCAGGACGGGGTACTCGAACAGCACGCCCTCCGTGAAGAAGGGGAAGGCGCCATTACCCAGTCCGCGGTTGCGGAACAGCTCCGGAAAATCTGAATAGCAGGTGGAGTAAAACTGGGACGGCGTTTGCCAGCCGTTGACACGGCAGTAGTTCTTGATGAGAATTCCGGCCAGCGCTGCGATCACAGTGAGGATAATCAGGACACGCTCCACTGTGAAGAACCCGGGGGAGACGATCCCCGGGGCCGAGCGCCGGCCCAAGGGGCCGCCTACCAGTTCCGTAAAGTTGCTCAGAAGCCGGTCGCTGCGGCTAGGCACCACCAAGCTTGCACGCTTTCGGTGGGGCGGCGGCTGTATCTCCTGCATGGCTCCGAGCTTACCGGGGCATCTGCTGGCGCATCAGGACATCGACGTCTTCCCGGTTCCGGTCGAGCAGCCGGCCGTCGAACTGCGGCTGCCGGTCCACCTCAGGTTTACGGCTGGAAAGAAGCTCTTTAAGCTTGCGAAGCATGGCATTCACCTCCTTAGGAGTAATTACGGGAACGGGCAACATCAGGCAGGCAAGATGCAATTCCGGGCATGACAAATAAGCCCAGGTGAATTCATCAAGGAGCGGCACAAATAGACAGGGAAATGCGCGGCGCGAATAAGGAAACATCGCATTCGCGATGAAAGGCCTGAACCGACAGCGCTGCAGACCCCAACAGGAAGCGGGTTCTGAATTATGGGGGTGCTGCGCAACCGCGTGATTCCGCAAGGTCAGACCGCCGTGGTCAGGAAATCCTCGAAAGAGGCAGGATTATTGTCCTGCTATCCCTGCCCCGGTAGAAGCACCGGGAGCAGCAGAGTCAGGAGCCGGCGAGTCCGGAATGAGGGCGCGGGACAGCTGCGAAGGCCGGGAACGCGGTGATGATCAACGTCCATCTGCTAGTCAAAGTAATCATTTTCCCAACCTCCTTTTCCGCTCTGCCGTTGCATCGGCTGACTGGCCGGCCAACGTGCGCCATGACCCCGGCAAATCGCTCTGGGGTCAGAAATAAAAGTACACCAGGAATGATGCGGCTGACTACTTAATTCTCAAACAAGTTTTGGGAGTCGCTAATAAGAACATTCTTAGAGTCCCCAGCGGACAATGGCGGGAGTCCTTTTATCCCAGCCCAGGGTGCAGACTTTTGCAGTACCCAGGATGAAATGCCGGCCTTCTTCCGGAGCGAGTTCCAGCCACCGGGCTGTGAGGATCCGGGAGAAATGTCCGTGCGCCACGATCAGGACGTTGTCCAGGCCGGACTCCAGGACTCGGGCGACGATCTTATCCGCGCGGGCCGCGACATCCTGCAGCGTCTCACCGTTGGGAACCCCGTGGGTCCAGATCAGGTAATCCGGGTTGTCCTTGCGGATCAGGTCCGAGCTGACGCCTTCGTAGTCACCGTAATCCCATTCGATCGCGAGCGGCTCGTGGACGGCGTCCGGAAATCCGGCGAGTTCGGCGGTCCGGCGGGCGCGGCGGAGCGGTGAGGTGAGTACGAGGTCAAAATCCACGCCGTCCAGGACCTTGCGGGCCTCCACAGCCTGCTGCTCGCCTTCCACCGTCAGCGGCAGGTCGGTCAGCCCCGTGTACTGGCCGCTCTTGGACCACTCGGTCTCACCGTGCCGCAGGATCCAGAGCTGGGGACGGGCGATGTTGGCGGGGTGCACTTAGGGCTCCTCAGTAGGGGAAGGTTCAACGTCGGCGGGGGTCTTTACGGAGGCGGATGCCGTGGGCTGCGGTGCTTCAGACGAGGATTCGGGCTGCTGCGCCCACCAGGCGCGCAGCTTTGCCTCGGCGTCGGACGTCTCAAGCGGGCCGTTTTCCATCCGTTCCTCCAGCAGGAACTTGTACGCCCTGCCCACCACGGGCCCTGGCCTGAGCCCGAGCAGGGCCATGATCTGGGCCCCGTTGAGGTCCGGGCGCACGGCGTCCAGGGATTCCTGCTCGCGGAGGGCGGCGATTCTGTCCTCGAGGTCGTCGTAGGCGAACGCGAGCCGCTCGGCCTTGCGCTGGTTGCGGGTAGTGACGTCTGAGCGGGTGAGGCGGTGGAGGCGCTCGAGCAGCGGGCCGGCGTCGGTGATGTAGCGCCGGACGGCGGAGTCGGTCCACCCCGCGTCGCCGTAACCGTAGAAGCGCATGTGGAGCTCCACGAGGCGGGCCACGGCTTTGATGGTGTCGTTGTCGAAGCGGAGCGTCTTCATCCGCTTCGCGGTGAGTTTGGCGCCCACCATGTCATGGTGGCGGAAGCTGACCCCGCCGCCCGGTTCGAAGCGGCGCGTAGCCGGCTTCCCGACGTCGTGCATCAGCGCCGCGAACCGCAGGACGAAATCGGGTCCCGGCACCGGGCCATCGCCGTCGGTCTCAAGGCTGGCAGCCTGCTCCAGGACCTGGAGCGAGTGCTGGTACACGTCCTTATGGCGGTGGTGTTCATCGGCTTCAAGGCGGAGGGCGGACACTTCGGGCAGCACGAATTCGGCCAGGCCGGTGTCCACCAGCAGGTCAATGCCGACGCGCGAGTGCCGGCCGCAGATGAGCTTGACCAGTTCATCGCGCACGCGCTCGGAAGAGATGATGGTGATCCGCTCGGCCATCTGGGTCATCGCGAGCCGGACGTCGTCACGGACGGACACGCCCAGCTGGGACGCAAAGCGGGCCGCACGCATCATGCGCAGCGGATCGTCCGAAAAGGACGCCTCGGGGGCGCCCGGGGTGGCCAGAACCGAGGCGTGGAGGTCCCGGACGCCGCCGAACGGGTCGATCAGCTCCATCGACGGCAGCCGGAGCGCCATCGCGTTAATGGTGAAGTCCCGCCGGAGCAGGTCATCCGTGAGCGACGATCCGAACGCCACCACCGGCTTGCGGGATTCCGGATCGTAGGCCTCGGCGCGGTACGTGGTGATCTCGATCTGGAAGCCGGCCTTGCGCATGCCGATCGTTCCGAAGGCGCGCCCGATCTCCCAGAAGTTGTCAGCCCACTTCTTAATCAGCGTCACGGTCTGGTCGGGCGTGGCGTCGGTGGTGAAGTCGAGGTCGGGGGACGTTCGGCCAAGAAACAGGTCCCGGACCGGCCCGCCCACAAGGGACAGCTCGTGACCGGCGTCCACGAAGCGCTGGCCGAGCTCCAGGACCACCGGGTCCACCTGGAAGTCGACGGTGTGGAGATCAGTCTTTTGATGTGCGTGCGCCATAGTTACTTAAGCTTGTCAGAAAACCATCCCCGACCGCACCAAATCACGGTCTTTGCGGGGATAGGGCTGGAAAGAGCGTCATATGCAGTCCATCTTCAAGCCATGTTCCGGTCATCACCACAGGGCAAGAGTCGTTAGAGTGGAGTGCATGGCCCATCCCGTACCGAGCGCCCCCGGCAGGAGGACGAACCCACCGTTGCCGTCGGCAATCGGTGCCCATGTCGCGCCTGCCCCGCACTCGGCTCCGGCCTCCCTCCCCACGGTCGAGGAAATCTCCGCCGGCGGCGTCGTGGTGGACACCTCCGACGACGAACTGAAGGTCGCGATCATCGCCCGCCTTAACAGGGGCGGACGTCTGGAATGGTGCCTGCCGAAGGGCCATCCGGAAGGTCGGGAAAACAACGAGGAAGCCGCCGTCCGTGAGATCGCCGAGGAGACCGGCATCGACGGCAAAATCCTGGCCCCGCTGGGCAGCATCGATTACTGGTTCACGGTCAGCGGGCACCGGGTGCACAAAACGGTTCACCACTACCTCCTCCGGGCTACCGGCGGCGAGCTGACGATCGAAAACGATCCCGACAAGGAAGCAGTGGATGTTGCCTGGGTACCGATCCATGAGCTTGCCCGGAAACTCTCCTTTCCCAACGAACGCCGCATTGCGGACCTGGCCCGCGAAGTCCTGCCAGAGCACCTCTAGCGCACCCCGGTCCCATTCCCTGTCTCCCTGGGTTACCGCTTTAATGCACGCGCGGGTGAGACGATGAAGACAATGTCAGCAGCCAATCCACCATCCGAACAGCCCGGCGAGACACCCCCGGGTGCGGTGCCGGCCGGCGACGCTGCGTCCAGCGCCGCCCAGCCCGGCGAGGCACGCTCCAGCGCCATCATGGCCGCAGGGACGCTGGTTTCCCGCATCCTGGGCTTCGGCAAGACCTGGATGCTGGGCGCCGCCCTCGGGCTGGGTTCCACGGTCACCGACACGTTCATCAACGCCAACAACCTGCCAAACCTGATCTTCCTGCTCGTGGCCGGCGGCGTCTTCAACGCTGTGCTCGTGCCGCAGATCATCAAAGCAAGCAAGGGCCCGGACAGGGGAGCGGACTACATCAGCCGCCTCCTCACGCTGGCGGTGCTGGTACTGCTGTCCCTGACCCTGCTGGTGACGCTGCTGGCGCCCGCTGTCATCGAGCTGACCACCCAGGGGTACTCGCCGCAGCAGAAGTCCCTGGCCGTCTCCTTCGCATTCTGGTGCCTGCCGCAGATCTTCTTCTATGGCCTGTATGCCCTCCTGACCCAGGTCCTTAATGCCAACGGCGCCTTTGGTCCGGCCATGTGGGCGCCCATCCTGAACAACATCGTGGCCATCGCCGGCCTGGGCATGTTCATCTTGATTTTCGGTGCCAACGCGGCCAACCCGCATTCCCTCGACAACTGGGGACCCACCCAGACGTTCTTTGTCGCCGGGTTCTCCACGATCGGCGTCACCTCCCAAACCGCCATCCTGCTCATCCCCGTGTTCCGGCTGAAGCTGGGCCTCCGTCCGCGCTTCGGCTGGCGTGGAGTGGGACTCGGCCAGGCAGCAAAGCTGAGCGTCTGGACGCTCCTGACTGCCGCCGTCGGGCAGCTCGCCTTCCTGTACGTGATGCGCATCGCGACCATCCCGGGTGCCGAGCGGCTCCGCCTGGAGAAGGCAGGGAACCCGGCCGCCGCGATGCTCCCCGGCAACGCCGTTCTGGAGGTGGCCAGCCAGCTGTATCTGCTGCCCCACTCCATCATTGCCCTCTCGCTGGCCACGGTGCTCTTCAACCGGATGACCCACGCCTCCCAGGAGGGGAACCGCGACGAACTGCGCAACGCCCTCTCCCAGGGCCTGCGCACGATGGCTGTGGCGACCGTCTTCGGAGCCCTGGCCCTCTTCGCCCTGGCCGGCCCGCTGGGCATGTTCTTCTCGGGCGGGCTCCGCACGGACGGGGTCATGCTGGCACAGACCCTCACGATCCTGGCTCTCAGCACGCCGTTCATGAGTGCGAACTTCATGATGTCCCGCGTTTTCTACGCCAATGAGGACGCCCGGACCCCGTTCTACATCCAGCTGGTCCTGGCGCTGGTCAATGTCGTCGCGGCGTTCTTCATCCAGTTCCTCCCGTTCGACCAGATCATCTTTGCCATCGCCATTCTTTACACCGGCGGGAACATCCTCTCCGTGATCGTGAGCGCGTTCTTCCTGCGCCGGCTTCTGGGGCATCTGGACGGGCCGCGGATCGCCAACTCCTACATCCGCATGGGCTACGCCGCCCTCGGTTCGGCCGTCGCCGGGGTGGGCGCGCTCTGGCTGCTGGGCAGCTACAGTCCGGTGGGCTTCGCCTGGAGCAGCCGCCTGGCCGCACTGGTGACCATCATCGTCGTCGGGCCTGTCATGCTGGCGGTCTATCTGCTCCTGCTGAAGCTGTTCCGCGTCTCTGAGTTGCGCGACCTGCTGCGTCCGCTGCTGGGGCGGCTTGGCCGCGGCCCTGCTGCCCCGGCCGGACCACCCACCGAAGGCGCTGCCGGAACAGCCGCCGGCACCGCTTCAGCGGCCGGCGCCTCCGGTGCTTCCGCCGCCCCGGGACGGCCGACGGCGGAACGCGCCACGATCTCGGTGGACACCGGACTGATTCCACGGATCTCGGGCGAATTCGACTCCGCCTCCTTCCGCGTCGGACCGGCGCCCATGCCGGAACAGGACGCCCACCGCACCTCCGGCTACCTCCCCGGGGAAGACGTGCCCAGCACGGCCCGCGGCAACAGGCTGCGCGCCGAGATCCCCATCCCGGGCCGCAGAGCGTTCCAGGGAAAACCCGGCCAGAACCCCTATTTCAAGTCCCGGCGCAAGAAGAAAAAATGACCGTCTGTCCGTAGTGTCCAGGCCCGTGTCACACGGCCGTTGCACCGCATCGGCTAGGATCGAAAAAGAACAAGGGTAGTTGCAGGTCAGGGTCAGCCGGCTTGCGGGAGGTCTTCCCGCGGTGACGAAATCACCATGGCCCGCGCAATTCCCGGACAGCCTAGGAGGAACACGTGTCCCACCCGATCGATGTCGGATCAGTACTTGGCGGCCGCTATAAGGTCACGGCCACAGTACTGAGTTCGCATGACCAGGATCTGGTGCTCGACGGTGTTGACCAGGTGCTCAACCGTCCGGTCAGCATCCTGGTGGCCGGTCCGCACAACGCGGACCAGGTGGCTCAGAGTGCCCGTGAAGTGGCCACCGGGGAGCGCCCGGGCAACGTGCAGATCCTCGATCTTGGCGTCAGCGACTCCACCACATACCTGATCACCAACCACACAACCGCCGTTGACCTGCTGGACCTTGTGGTTGCCTCCAACCCCCCCTATGTCGAACCGTTCTTTACGGACACGCTGGGCAGTGAGATCTTCGGCCAGGCACGCTCCCTTGAACCGGAAATTTACGACGACGAGGAAGAGGTTGACGCCGGCTACATTAGTTACGCCGATGCCCACCCGCGGCAGGCAGACTCGTATCCCGCGTCCATGCAGGGCCGCAACTCCGGTGAGCACGGCTCCCGTCCAAGCGCGTCGCAGCAGCCTGCCGGCGCCAACTCACCGGGCGTCCCTGGGCGCAAGGCTCCCATTGTTCCGCCCCTTCCGCCTGGCCGCCCCGGCTCTGTTCCGCCGGGCGCCGGCGCGGCAGCCGGTGCCGCTGCCGGGGGCGCGGCCGCCACCCGTGGCCGCCAGCAGACGGAAGCTCCCGAGACGACTGCACCCCAGCCGGTCCAGCGTGAGAACGTGGAGCAAGCTCTGCTCCAGCGCGAAGGCAACCGTTCCGCCAATCCGTCAGTCGGCTCGCAAGAGAGCGCCCCTGCCGGTGCTGGCGTCGACGACGACCAGCCCAGGGTGTCGCTATGGTCCGAGGACGACTACGACTATCCAGTTGCGGACGAGTACGCCGACGACCAAAACGCCCAGCACGAAAACAGCGGGCACTCGGACCGGAGGGCCGGCAACTTCCCTGCGGTCGCCAGGACCACCAGTCCGGCTGCAGCAGGCGACTACCACGACGAAGATCACAACCCCCAGAGTGAACCGCGCTCCATGCGGTGGCTGGTTGGCGGCCTGCTGGCGGCCGTCCTCATTGTCGGGCTCATCTTCGCTGTCACCAACCTCGGGAGCCTGTTCAAGACCACGCCCCAGGCACAGTCGACACCACCGGCATCGTCAGCTGCTCCGCAGACGGCCACTCCTTCGCCCACCCAAAGCACGGCCCCGGCGGTGGGCCCGCCCGCGGTGGAGAGTGTCACGCGTCAGGGCACCTTTGATTTCGCCTCCACCTACGACAACGATCTCAGCAAGACGTTCGACGGCAACGCTGCCAGCTACTGGTCCGACATGGAGTTCGCAACGGACAACTGGGGTGGTCTGGCTCCCGACGGCGTTCCCCTTGTGGTCAAGCTGAAGGGCCCGTCCAAGGTCTCCTCGATCACCCTCAACCAGCTGGGCGGGTCGGGTGGAAGCATCAGCGTCTTCACCAACGACCGACCGTCGATGGACGGGGCCAAGCAGGTGGGCACCAACAGCTTCACCTCGCCTGACCTCACCATGCCGCTCGCTGAGCCGGTGACGGCCCAGTACGTGATCGTGTCCATCAAGAACCTGCCCAAGCTCGCTGCCCCGAAGACCCGCTACGGCTTCGGCCTCCGCCTTGCGGAGATCCGCATCCAGTAGCGAGTCCAGTCCTGAAGGAGACGGGTGCCTGGCCCTGCCCTGTTCGTCAGTTCTTCAGGCATTGGTGCCTGCGTTTGGGCACGCAGCCCGGCTGGTGCCTGATAAGGCGTACCACAAGGTAACGCGCGCGCCCTGAGACAGGTCAAGACGGTAACCTTGGGGAGCGTCTTGTGATGATCTGTCCGTGCAGGCCCCGAAGCGGCTGCGTCCAGCGTCCAACACGTCTGGAATATTCGGCATCACCAAACAGTTGTGCCATGTGGCCGGCCGCGAGGCTGGCCCGTCGATTAAGGAAGAGGTTCACCGTTCAGTGAGCAACGCAGAAAACAGCGCGTCAGAAGTACGTGATGTCATTATCGTCGGCTCCGGTCCGGCAGGTTACACAGCGGCTGTCTACACGGCGCGTGCCAACCTAAAGCCACTGCTTCTTGCGGGTTCCGTCACTGCCGGCGGTGAACTGATGAACACCACGGACGTCGAGAACTACCCTGGATTCCCAGAAGGCATTATGGGTCCGGACCTGATGGAGAACTTCGAAAAGCAGGCCGTCCGCTTCGGAACTGAAATCCAGTTTGAGGACGTTACCGCGCTGGGGCTCGACGGCGACATCAAGACCGTGACCATCGCAACAGGGGAGACCTTCCGCGCCCGGTCCATCATTCTTTCCACCGGCTCCGCCTACCGCGAGCTCGGCCTCGCGAACGAGAAGCGTCTTTCGGGTCACGGTGTCAGCTGGTGTGCAACCTGCGATGGTTTCTTTTTCAAGGACCAGGACATTGCCGTCATTGGCGGTGGCGACTCCGCCATGGAAGAGGCGCTCTTCCTGACCAAGTTCGCGCGCTCCGTCACTGTGGTTCACCGCCGCGATAGCTTGAAGGCCTCGAAGATCATGGGCGACCGGGCGCAGGCACACGAGAAGATCAGCTTCATCTGGAACACTGCCGTGGACGACGTACTCGGGGACGACAAAGTCACCGGCCTCAAGCTCAAGAATCTGCTGGACGGAACTGAGTCCGAGCTGGCGGTAACCGGCGTCTTCGTCGCGATCGGCAACGATCCCCGGACCGAACTGGTCAAGGACACGCTGGAGATGACAGCCGCCGGAACCATCGCTGTGGAGGGCCGCAGCTCGCGGACCAGCATTAGCGGAGTCTTCGCGGCCGGCGACGTCGTGGATCCCACGTACCGCCAGGCCATCACGGCGTCCGGTTCCGGCTGTGTCGCCGCGCTTGACGTCGAGCACTACCTCGCTGACCTTCACGCCTGACCGGCGCTGAGCATCATTCGAAGAGAGAGACAAGGGTTATGAGCAACGCAAAAGATGTAACAGACGCAAGCTTCAGCACGGACGTACTCGCTGCTGACAAGCCGGTGATCGTGGATTTCTGGGCCGAATGGTGCGGCCCCTGCCGGAAGCTCGGCCCCATCCTGGACGAGATCTCGGTGGAGTACGGTGAGAAGGTGAACGTCGTCAAGGTAAACGTCGACGACAACCCCGCCATCGCGGCCGAGTACGGCATCACCTCCATCCCGGCCGTCTACTTGTTCCAGGGCGGCGAAGTGAAAAGCACTGTCATCGGGGCCAAGCCCAAGCAGTTCTTCGAGAAGGAATTTGCGGACGTTCTGTCCTAACAAGAGCGCGTCACCTGCCGCCGTATGGCGGCAGGCTCGTGGCTACCACTCCAGGGGAGTGGTAGCCACTCTTGTTTTCCGGTGGTCTTCGCCGCCGACTAGCTGAGCGGGCTACCCGAGCTGGCTGCCTCGATGGGCTGCTGTCGGGCATTGGTCGGGGGGATTGAAGAGGAGAGCTTCTGTTGGCTCTGCACCTCAAGCGTTGGTTTCAAGGTCTGCGGGAGCGTGATATCAACCAACACGCGGCTCATTCGGATGTGTCTTTCGCCCAGATGCCCTGCTCTCCAGCGGCGAGTCCGAGGGGGAGTCAGGCCAAATCTGCTTATGAGTTTTCCACGCCGCTCCCGATGCGGCGACCCGCTGCAGAAATATCCTGGGACGGGCCAGGCGGAGCGGGCTCGGTGTCCCTTGCAGAATTAACAGGCCCGCTCCCAGATTAACGGGCCTGCTCCCAGACAGGGCCTGCCGACGACTGTCCAAGACGTGGTCGGCGAATGCTTGAGGTGGCCCGCACCGATTGCCCTCATGCAAGGTGTTTCACGTGAAACATCCCTTCCTTCTGTTTGACCATTTCCCTCTAAACCGACCGCTAATCCGTGGATTCGCCGTGGTTGACTCTGTGGCGCCACTGTCCCATCCTGGCTTCGTGAAAGCTTGGAACCCATCTGGGTTCACCGAGGGTCCGGAAGAGCAAGGGCGGTTCTCCAAAGCCGCCAGTCACCGGCATTGGAAAACTTCGAGTAGCCACAAAGTGGCCATAGTCCCACTCGGCGGCAGTCGGGGCCAGTCAACGCATCACGCGACGACGCCTCGGGTCCGACATGCAGAGCCTTGCCCTCGCCGAATCAGCGTACCCGAGCTCAACCGGCATAACGAGATGTCGACCGCCCACCACTGAAAAATCGTGGACCGACGATCGTTTAGCAGGTCCACCCAACACAACGACCAGGCAATCTGCCAAGCCAACGTCGGGTTTTAGCGTCAGGAGAGGCTCTGCCTCAATCAAGATTCCAGATGGCGCTGGCAGCGTTGCCGGTCATGTTTCACGTGAAACAACGCGCCTAGCTCGTTTAGCAGGTGGCGGCACACCCGCCACTTCAGCAAGAAACTCTGCCCTCGACCAAGACAAATCCATGAGGATAGGAGCGTTGGATCCGCTCCCTCGCCGAGATGGGCGAGTTTGACGTGAGCATCCTCAACCAGATCCCGGAACTATTCGGGGTGCCAGGCCACTCAGCCAAACGAATCCCTTCAAATGCAGAATTTGAGAAGATGCCCAGGAAAAATGGTGACAACCCATGTCCTGTGATAGGTGTTGGACCTGTTTTAGTGCCAATGATGACGGCAACGGCAATTCCCAAACCGTATTCATAACCGATATCAGTTTCTTAAATACACTCCAGCCCGCAGCTCCAGGACGTGGTTACGCCGAGCACGGCGGAATCGGCATACTGGATCTGCGAGTGGATAGAGCGTCAGTTATCCGCACAAGGCCACAGTGCGCCTTCGGTCGCGTGATGGTGACCAGAGGAGTCTGAGTTAGCTGTGCCAACAGAGCGAAACGGGTCCTCTCCGACCCCCAGCCCAGTTTCCTGCAGACGGGTTCCTGCAGACGGGTTCCTGCAGACGGGCTCCTGCAGACGGGCAAGAATCGAATCCTCGGCCATAAACGCATCCGAAATGTCCGCCAACATTCCTGTTCCGGCAAGTCCACCAATGTTCCATTCCGGCAAATTCTGCATTCCGGGCAGTCACTCGCGCGTGAATAGGCAGAGGAGCAGCCTAGAACAACTGGCATAGAGTAAGCGGGGAGCGGAGGAGTAAAGGAAGGCAGAACCGCCCTGCCTCGGTGGCCACTGAGCCTGTTTCACCTAAATCGTAGGCGTCCTGCTTCCGAACACCTTTTGTACCCTTCATGCGGAAAACCATTACGTGGCAAAGAGCGGCCAGGACTAAGAGCCCTTCGTACCGGGCTCCTCAATGCGCCTGTGCTCCGCAGCGTGGTGGCTACATGCCCACCTCCACTTGAATTGCGTGCGGGTCATTCACATACTCGTGATGCCTGACTGACTGAACATGATGACTCCTGGGCCCACACGAACAGGCGCCGCATGCCGCGTGCGATGATGCCGTTTGTCGGAGCAGCGGAAAGAGCCCGGTCGTTTCACGTGAAACACACATCCATCGACATCGTCGATAGAGGAAACGTTCGCCGTTGCTACCCAATGACGTGCGGCGTATGCGTGCCTATTTGTTCTAAACGGGCATACATCTGTCATCGGTGGACGCAGGCATCTTGCCGGATATTGCCGCACACGAATCCTCGAGGGGCGACCCAGGTGAGAAAGTACGGGGGGTCGTTTCACGTGAAACAAATGATCTACGTCAAAGCTAGCCGGACGCACCAATCTTTCCCACCGTGCGAGCTGGTCATAACGGCGTCATCACCACGGGGACGCCGCCGTCTCGCCCGCGCTGCTGACCACGCAACTGTTTCACGTGAAACACTCCAGCGAACTACCACGCCCACAGGCTGACAGGGGAAGCCGGCCCACGGTCTTGTCTGTGATGGGGTGTCATCTGGCCACACCGCCCGAGTTTGGGGGCCATCGGGTTATTGGAAGCATGCTGACCTCTGTTGTCCGACTGAGTCTGCGATACCAAAATGAAGGTATGCTGGGGCGCCTGTACCGAGCAGCGCTCCATCAGGCTCCGCAGCCGGGCGCGGACGACAATAGCCACGAATACGTCCAGACGATCCTTCATACCCTGCAACAGCCGCACATATTGTGGGGGAGCTGCCTAATCGAGGGCTTTCTGCTGCATCAGGCCACCGCTGTCTAATCGCTTGGCCTGAATAGGTCGCGGCTATCGGCGGGCCATCAGGTGGCCCATGTCATCAGGCAGTCCCATAAATCCCGTCCCTCTAAATCGCCCTTTCGAGGATGGCGTCAGTTACCGCCAACATCATTCACAGAATGAGGCTCAAGGGCTATCGATTTGCTGTTTGGCCGAACTCGGGCGTGGAGGGCTGGCGGCCTGATGAAGACAAGATCTTACACACTCGGGCCCATCACCCCCGAGCGGTGCAAGAGGCTCTTCCAGCGAAACGCCCTTCTGGGAGACACTCAGGGAAATGTAGCTGGGGCCCGGGGTCCCGAAGAACCTACCTCCAAGGCAGATGGTCCGAGGTCGTTCGTGGAATCCATGGGATTCCACAACGCGGGTGGCAGTGCGCTGGAGACATCCAGTTGATCACCGCCGGCGTCCACCGACGCTAACAGGACCACGGGCAACTCCTGAGCTAGGACAGTTGGAAGAATCTGGGTGTAGCAGTCAATCACCAGCCCAGGTCGAGATCAGGCCAAACATCAGGTCGGCGGCTGCACACAGACGGCGCAGAGTCATGGAGCCCAGCCAGCTCGGGATGCAGTTCCATCCCCTACGAGGGGGTGACTCGACCTGAGACGCAGCATCGAAACAGCGAAACGGAAAGACGGAACCCGCGGAACGCATCGCTAGAGACGGAAAGAATGGGGCCGAGGTGGGGGTTCGAGGCGATTGCCAAACCCACAAGCATGAGATTATTCACATGGTTATCCACAGCACAAGCCACAGGCTTTTCCACAGTCTTTTCCACAGACCAGATGTGATAGGGTGCGTCTTCGACAGGGCGTCTACCGAAGCTTGTAGGGTCCATCTGAAGTGGGTGTCGCTATCGGACCAACCGAGGCCCAGATTCCGGGCAGGCGCGTGTCCTCGAATGTGGGCGTGTTTCAAGCAGAAATTAAACCCTTTCCGCTCAACCTACGGCTGCCCGTCGATGTTTTTCTCCCCATTTTCGAGATGAGATGCTCGTCACAATCGTTTCACGTGAAACGAACGCGTCGTTGGTCCGGCTCGCGGTTCAAATGGGGAGTCGCCCAGGGATCAACATGCAACCGGATCCCACCCCGATTGATGCCGGTTGAGCCGGTTGTCCCCACACTTATCCCCAAACTTATCCACAGGATTTTCCACCGCGTTATCCACGCCTATATCCACAATCGGTCGCTGCCTTCCACATGCACTCGTTGCCCGAGACACGTGCATCCAGCGCAGACCAAGCTCGAATGCACGGTCGAAGGGAAGCAAGAAGTAGAACCCTTCTCCATGGAGAGCCCTCGGAAAAGTGACCCAGCCATGGAAGATATCTGCCAGGTCCTTGCCGTTCCGGTGGTTGGGGAGCGTCCCAGGATCTGGGGCAGCTCGGCTGTCTTGATGGCATCAGCCTTGCTCCGCCACGGTGCTTTCAACAGCTCGATCGTCAACGAGTGGTGGGCCACCACTGCGTGAGGTGTGAGCCATAAGGCATTCAACACCAGGTCCGTAGTATGAACGCTCACCACCAAGTGCCTGCAATCCCCTGAGGAGCCGATTCTCACAGGCCGCGGGTACGTAGGGCGCACTCAGCCACACAAATAGGGCGCAGTATCCTGGTCTTCAGATCGGACAGACGCCATGAATAAGGAAGACATTCCCCTGCCCTCGATCGTCCAGCTCTGGGGCAACCAGCAGAACTCCCGTTGCGTCAGAACGGGCATCGCATCACAACGCCCCTTCGGAGTGAGCGCTACTCCCGTTGCCGTGATAGACAGCTATCACGACGTCCGGCAGGGAAGACCCGATGTCGCGGTAACCAGCCCAGACAGTACCTAAGCGCCGTGAACGATCACGCCGTTCGGAAGATCAGCTCCGCCACACGCCGGCGCCGCTCCCCTCCGCATTCTCGGGAGGCTACCTCGTTCTGGGGAGGCTGCTGCGCTCTGGGGAAGCTTCTTCCCTCCTACTACGGGAGGGCACCGAATCTCCTCCTCCTTCAATAGCGCAGACTATTCATCTCACCATCCCACATCCTGTTTCACGTGAAACAGACCACGACTTGGTTTCACGTGAAACGGCAATGCAGCCAAGGTTGTGGTCGTCGGCAGCCCCTGAGCAGCGATTAGAAAGGTCCTGCAGACATAGTGTTCATCGGTCCTAAAGTTCACGGGTCGGATAGTTCAAGCGACTCCGCAGGCACCCACCCTCGGACGTAGCATACGGCCGAGCTACAAGTGGGCCCACACTATTTTCTCTATAACTCGTGACATTTATGCGCCACACCTACCTTCTGCGCCACACCAGGCCGTACCAGGCTTCAGCGGCCGCACTCTCCTCGAATGCTTTCTGCCCACCCACGTTCCCTGTTCCAAGATTCTCAATGCGGTCGGGGGAGCAAGAAGAACGGGAAGAAGCGAGGGAAGTCACGGCAGCCTCAACCTCGGATCTGTCGGCGGAAGATGTTGCGGATCGCACTCGGGTAGCTAGGTCCTACGCTTGAGAGTTTGGAATTTGAGGGTTTCCATTTGAGCCCCTGCGTGACGGCGGCCCGAGATCATTTGGTGGACATACGACGCCAGCGCACTAGCTGCGTCCGCATCGGCGCACGGTGATTACACCCCTGCTGCTGCTAGGCGTGAGGCCTATCCTACCCAATGCCAATTAAGCAGCGTCGTTACATATGAACGACCCATTCCCCAAGCGATGAACGTTCAGAATTGCCAGAACGCAGACGCAGAGTGAACACGCTCAAGACTTCAGAAAACGTACCAACCGCGCACGTTTCACGTGAAACACCCTCCCACGGGGTTCCGGTGCATTACCCCTCAGAGATTTCAGCAGTTGCGGTGCCTAAGCTTGGCTGGCGCTTCAGTGGTTCAGCGCTCCTTAAAATGCCAGCGTCAGAAACTTTGCAAACGCCCCGAGGAGCAGTCCACCATCGTGAGCAGTCCACCATCGTGTCCGGGAGCTTTGGCGGACATGGATAACGGTGCACTCTGCGTGGCGGCGTGGGGACTTGTCCGGTCGGACCTTGCCGCACGCCCCAGCGGAGGCCGGGGATAAGGGCGTCAAGGGGACAGGTGATCCTTTCACATCACAAAGCACTTCAGACAGCGCCAGGACTGATCTCTTCCGTCAAATCGCTCGAGTTTGATCCGTGGCGCGACGAGAATATTGCAGTGGCCCGGCGAGAAGCAACAACATGATAGTCCCGGCCGAGAACAACAACTTGCCATGATAAACGGGCAATCCACACTACCTGCAGCCATCTTGGCCGGTTTCACGTGAAACCATGCACCTGCGCGAGGATTTGAAACCTATCTCCAGGACAAAGCACCAACGAATCGAGCGCAGATCGGGCACTGCGAAGGAATGGTTTGCACGATTAGATCGCTCGCATCTGGGTCGACGAGCAGAGACAGCACGATAGTCCAGACCGAGAACTCCACACTTGCACTCAGAAGCGGGCGAGCAACACCACCTGCGGGGGACTCTGCCCTGTTTCACGTGAAACCGTGCCCCTGCATGAGGATCCGAAACCTACCTCCAGGACAAAAGACCCTGCGCAGGAGTGTTTGGACCCCTGAAAAGCCGTGGTTTCCGCTCACAAAGGGGGTTTCAATCAGCGACCACGCCGTTAGCGCAAGAACTTGTTACGGGGAACCACATGTCCCTTTGCTGCAAAAGGACGTAAGCCTACATTCACGCCCACCTCTTAGCCTGAAACCTGTGGAAAGCACCGATCTGGACCTAGAATGAGCGGGCAGGCTTGCCCAGATCAGAGAGCGCGCCTACACGTCCATGCAGCTGCCTTGAGCGCTACTTCACTCTCTTCTGTCTGTTAGAGGCCGAGAAGGCCCACTCAGAGCTGCAGAAGAACGATTAACGCAGCATCCCTGGAGTACCTGCTAGCGCCGGATGGCTGCCAGGGAGGAGTTGGAATATCTACATAGCGATGCATTTCGCTCAAAAAGACCAGCGAACAACTACGATAAAAGGCCATCGCGTCACTAGAAGGCCATCACGGAACTGAATTCGAACCAAATGGGCATTACATGGTGCCCATCGCTATAGGCCGCTACACCCGCATTCTAGTGCCCGGAACATCGCCTGTTTCAGTTGTCGCGCTGCAAGCTGACCCGATCCGCACATACCGAGGGAGTCCAGAGCAGACGTGAAAAATCGTCCACGCACATCCAGCGCGGGCGGATCTCCCTTGTCTTCCATGCCGGCTGGGGCCCCTCCTTCATGCCGTCTAGCTTTTGGAAATCCACCTATTCAGCTCCCATGCCTCGCTTCTTACCGCAGAAACAACCCAAGTAGCAGAAACCCAGCGATCCAGCACCAGCTCCCGAACCCGAGAAGATCAACCCCTAGGGAACCGGCAGTCCACGCCAGGAACTCCACCTACCGAGCCAACACGGCGCGAATCACGCCACACAGAACCGATCACAGGGTAGAACGCCGCATAAGCCGGCGCACAAAAAAGGGGTCCGTTTCACATGAAACGAACCCCTCCATTGTTCAGCGTCTAACTTTCGGATCAGCGTCTAACTTTCGGATCCAGGCGCCAAAACATCCATAATCCGGTTGAGGTCTTCGACGCTCGCGAACTCGATGCTGACGCGGCCCTTACGCGCTCCCAGCGAAATCTTCACGTTGGTGTCCAGACGATCCGAAAGGGATGAGGCCAAGTAGTCCAGGCGCTCATGCCGCGCGCCGGGACGCGGGATGTTGTTTTTAGCGGGGGTTGCCGGATCCCGGTGAAGTGTGACTGCTTCCTCGGTGGCGCGCACCGACATACCCTCGGCCACAATGCGCTGGGCGAGACGTTCCATGGCCGCGGCATCCGGCAGGGAAAGAAGTGCTCGGGCATGGCCGGCGGAAAGAACGTTGGCAGCCACCCGACGCTGAACTAGAGGAGGAAGCTTGAGCAGGCGAAGTGTATTCGACACCTGCGGGCGGGAGCGTCCGATGCGGTCCGCCAGCTGTTCATGGGTGGTGCCGAAATCCTCGAGCAGCTGCTGGTAGGCTGCGGCCTCTTCCAGCGGATTCAGCTGACTACGGTGCAGGTTCTCCAACAGCGCATCGCGCAGAAGATCATCATCCGTGGTGTCCCGAACGATTGCCGGGATAGTAGCCAGTCCGGCAGCCTGAACTGCCCTCCAACGACGCTCGCCCATGACGAGCTCGTAGGGTTCTCCACCTTTTTCGGTTGAAGTGCGGACCACAATTGGCTGGAGGACGCCTATTTCCCGAACGGAGTGAACAAGCTCCGCCATGTCGTCTTCGTCGAAGACGGTACGGGGCTGTTTTCGGTTCGGATGGATGTCCGTGACCGGAATTTCTGCGAACCGGACTCCGGGTACTTCAACGAGCTCGACGTCGTCACGAGATGCTGACGCGGAGCCGTTGCGAGAAGCGACCTCCGGCGTGTTGGCTTCAACATCAGCCTGTCCTTCGGCGGCACCGGAAGACTGTGGCTTCCCGCTCGAATCGGAATCCGCTTCCTTGTCAGCCACGTTGGTGGGCGTCGCTCCCGATTTCGTACTGGCGGACCGAGTATTGGCTGACGGCGACTCATCGGCCTTGCCAGCTACAGCCGGCTTGGGTTCGTCAACAGCGGCAGCTGCTTCAGAGTCGATGGCCTCTGTGGCCGGCACGGCAGCGCGCTCAGTCTTGCGTGCTTCCGGAAAGAACAGATCCACTGGGCGTGACGGCGCTGCCCCGTCAACGGAAGCGCTGGCGGCGGAACTTGGAATGAGTGCGCCAAGTCCGCGACCGAGCCCGCGTCGCTTATCGCTCATGGATAAATCCCTCCATCGGAAGAGCCCGGCTAGGCCAGGCTCCGGCTGTTGCAGTGTTTGGAAAATTCTAACGCTCAGCGATTTCCGCTGCGGCTTCCAGATACGAAAGGGCACCGCTGGAGGATGGATCGTAAGTCATGACGGTCTGCTGGTAGCTCGGTGCTTCGGAGATCCGCACGGAGCGGGGGACAACTGCTCCCAGCACCTGGTTCGGGAAATGCTGGCGAACCTCAGCGGCCACCTGTGCTGCCAGGTTGGTGCGGCCGTCATACATGGTGAGCAGGATGGTGGATACGACCAGATCAGCGTTCAGATGCTTCTGGATCATTTCGATGTTCTTCAGGAGCTGGCTTAGCCCCTCAAGGGCGTAGTACTCGCACTGAATGGGAATCAGGACTTCGCCGGCAGCGCAGAAGGCGTTGACGGTCAGCAGTCCAAGGCTCGGCGGGCAGTCGATGAAAATGTAGTCCAGCCGCGGCTCGCCCTTTTTCTCGCGAACCTTCGCATACACGTCGATTGCACGGCGGAGACGCTGTTCCCTGGCCACGAGGGAGACAAGCTCGATCTCGGCTCCGGCAAGATGGATCGTGGCCGGGGCGCAGATGAGGTTGCTGATATCGGGGCACTGCGCAATGACATCCTCAAGAGCAACATCATTGATCAGGACGTCGTAAATGCTGTCCACGTCCGCGTGGTGCTCAATGCCCAGGGCTGTGGAGGCATTGCCCTGTGGGTCGATGTCAATGACCAGAACGTTGAGTCCAGCCGCGGCCAAGGCCGCAGCGATGTTGACGGTCGTGGTGGTCTTACCCACGCCACCCTTTTGATTTGAAACCGTGAAGACGCGGGTCTTCTCGGGCTTCGGAAGCTCGCGGCCCAGCAGCCTTTCGCGGCGTCTGTTCTCGTGCGCCAGCTCCCGGGCAATGGGGCTCGAGTCGTCCAACGTATCCAGAACGTTGGATTCGTCCAGCGTTTCACGTGGAACCTTGGCGAGATTTGTCTTTTCTGCAACCGGATTCAGGTGATTCAAGGCCGCAGCGATGGTGGGTCCAGCAACGGCGCGTGCCGACCCCAAAGACACAAACGGGGGGATCCGTTGTGTGAAGGTTTCGCTACTGGTCACTGGGACACACTCACTCTCGTTCGGCTTTTGCTGCCGCTCTCTAGCCTAACCGCTTCATCATCAAGACCTGCGGCACCGGGCCTGGACTAGGCGATCTTTTGGGACTTCTTCACTACGATACGCACCACGGTGGTGGGCTCTTCCAGCAGATTCTGGCCAACGGTGACGACCGAGGTCTCTACCCCACCCAGCTTACGAATGACCTTCGCGGCCTTCTGGATTTCCTCTGCCGCACTGCGTCCCTTGATGGCAACGACTTCGCCTTCCCCGTCAAGAAGCGGAATGGTGAGCCCGGCCAAGTTGCTCAGGGCTGACACCGCGCGGGCTGTGACGACATCGGCCTTGACCATACCTACGGCAAGCTCGGCCCGGGTGCGCATGATGGTGACATTGCTCAGTCCGAGGTCGTCAACGACTTCCTGGAGCCAGATCACCCGGCGTTCCAACGGTTCGATGAGCGTAAGCTCCAGATCCGGACGGGCGATGGCAAGGCAGAGGCCGGGCAACCCGGCGCCGCTGCCGACGTCGGCAACGTGGCTTCCCTGCGCGATTTCACTCTCGATGACAGCACAGTTCAGGACGTGCCGTCCCCACAGCCGGGGTATTTCCCGCGGGCCAATGAGGCCGCGTTCAGTACCCGACGTTGCGAGGTGCTCGACGTACCGTTCCGCCAAGCCCAGGCGGTCGCCGAAGATCTTCTCCGCCGCCTGGCGCTCAGCTGCCGTAATTTCAACCATCAGTCAGTCAGCCGGCGCTTCAGTCAGCAGAGACGACGATATGGCGGCCAGCACCTTCGCCTTCGGACTCGCTCACGAATCCCAGATCAGCAACGACGTCGTGGACGATCTTGCGCTCGTAGGCACTCATCGGCTCCAGAGCGACGGTTTCACCGGTTTCCTTGACGGTGGCCACGGCATCCTCGGCAATTTTCTGCAGGTGGCCGGCGCGTTCCTTGCGGTATCCGTTGATGTCGAGCACGAGGCGGGAGCGGTTTTCTGTCGCAGAAAGAACGCACAGGCGCGTCAGTTCCTGAAGAGCCTCGAGAACTTCACCGTCACGGCCCACGAGGCTTTCCAGCCTCGCCGATTCCTCCTCGGTAACGATGGAGATGTAGGTGCGTCCATTGCGGACCTCGATGTCGATATCGCCGTCGATGTCGGCAATGTCGAGCAGCTCCTCAAGGTAGTCAGCCGCGACGTCGCCTTCTTCTTCCAGACGGCTCACGGCTGTGCCCTTATCGGCCGCAGTCCCGGCCTCGGCTGCGTTGTCCTGGTCTTCGCTGATTTCAGCGGAAAGTGCGTGCTCTGAGCTTTCAACAGACATTACTTCTTCTTCCTGTTCTTACGTTGTGGCTGGATGCGCTGGCTCTTGGCCTGCGCTACTGCAGCTGCAGCGGCGGCCTCTGCCTCGACGTCGACCTTCTTGCTTCCCAGGATGGGGAGGGCCGGAAGGCCCTTGGCGGCGCGGCGCTCGGCGAGAGCCTTGGCGGCGGGGGAACCCGGCGTCGGCATACGGCGGATCACGAAGAACTGCTGACCCATGGTCCACAGGTTTGTGGTGGTCCAGTAGATGAGGACACCGATGGGGAAGTTGATGCCGCCCACGCCGAAGACGACGGGCAGGATGTAGAGCATCATTTTCTGCTGGCGCATGAACGGGCTCGCCATGGCCTCTTCGGACATGTTCTTGGCCATGATCTGCTTCTGCGTGATGAACTGCGAGGCCGTCATGGCCAGGATCATCACGATGGTCAGGACCGTAACCGCGACAGGGTTGCCTTCGGGGTTATGAAGCAGCGTTGCCGACAGCGGGGCACCG
The DNA here is from genome assembly GCF_018613875.1 of Arthrobacter sp. ISL-28. GTDB lineage: Bacteria > Actinomycetota > Actinomycetes > Actinomycetales > Micrococcaceae > Arthrobacter. The sequence goes on from NZ_JAGGPJ010000019.1 coordinate 69,535, forward strand.
AAGATGGTGGACTCATCGAACTGTGCCACCTGATCGTGGCTCATGGCACCGATGCCGAGACCCTTGTCACGGGCGCCGCTGATGCCCGACAGCACCTGGAACAAGGCAAAGAAGAACGGCATCTGGATAAGCATGGGCAAACAGGCGGAGAACGGGTTGGTGCCGTGCTTCTTGTACAGGGTCATCTGTTCCTGGGCCATGGCCTGGCGGGACAGCTGGTCAGTCTTCCCCTTGTACTTTTCCTGCAGTTTCTTCAGGTCAGGCTGCAGGAGCTGCATGCCGCGCTGTGCCTTGATCTGCTTGACGAAGACGGGGATGAGGGCGGCACGGATCACCAGCACCAGCCCGATGATGGACAGCGTCCAGGTCCAGCCGCTGGCCTCGGGCAGCCCGATGCTGCTCAGGCCCTCATGGAAGCCCACCATGATGATGGACACAAGCCATTTGAACGGAAACATGATTGTTTCAAAGAAGTCCATACGATATCCCTATTCGTCAGGCCGCAGTGCGGCCTTCTTCATCAGTCCGAGCAGCCAGGTACTTGTCCGGGTTGTTCAGCACAACAATTGTGGGGGTCTGGTTTTCAGGCCATTCCCGGTGGCCGGCGGGGACATGGTCCACGCCGCCGGCATTCCATGGATGGCAGCGCACCAGACGCTTCGCCGCGAGCCAGCTTCCCTTGACGGCACCGTGAACGGTGATGGCCTCAAGCGCATATGCCGAGCACGAAGGAAAAAAGCGGCAGACCTGGCCGTACAAGGGTGAAATCACCTTGCGGTAGGCCAGGAGCAGAAGAATGAGGATATTGCGCGGCAGGTTCCAGATGAATCTGCCGGCAGCCGCTGCTGCGGACTTTGAAGAACGGACGACGGCGGCAGTCAGGTCAAGCACGCTGTGTCCCTTCCCGTGTTGTTCCGTTCGAACCAGTTCCCGTCGACCGTTCATGGCGGCCTTTCAGCCGCTTCATGGTGGTTTCCAAGGCAGCGTTGTAATCCGTCAGCAGTTCCTGCCAGCTGGCGGTCGCCGATGCAGGCAACGCACGCACCACAATAGCGAACCCGGTACCGTACTCGCGCAGCGAGGCGGCGCCGGCTTCCCTAAGTCTCCTCTTAACGAGGTTCCTGGCAACAGCGTTCCCGACACCCTTGGAAACAATGAACCCGATCCGGCTTGGTTCATCGGCCCCGATAGTTGCCGTATATAACACTACGTTCCGGCGTCCATTGCGGACGCCGGAACGTACAGTTGTTGAAAAATCGGTTGAGGTCCTAAGACGATTCCTGGTGGCCAGCACCGTTAAACCCGCAAAGGAAGGATCACCGACGAGTCAGTATTTAGGCCGACAGTTCGACGCGGCCCTTGCCGCGGCGGGCAGCCAAGATGGCGCGGCCGGCGCGGGTACGCATACGAAGGCGGAAGCCGTGCTTCTTGGCTCGACGGCGGTTATTCGGCTGAAAAGTCCGCTTGCTCACGTTAGTTACTCCAGTGGATCAAAGGTGCGCCCACCCGATCAAAGGGGAAGAACTGGCCGACGCTAAGTTTTTTGTATGTGTCTGCTTCCCCCGGTTTTCCGCGACGCTGGGCGTTTGGAAGGTCCAAAATGGGGTCAGAAAGCAGGCACAAAGGACTCCACAACGTTAGGCCAGGCCGCACCTTGGAGTCAAACCGGAGGGGCCGCTGCCAGCTTTCCCCAGCTGTGGCTAACTAGCGGTCCAAACCTGTGGATGAAGTGGGTCACTGGCCCTGTTTTCGAACCACAGCCGTGTAATTATCCACAAGCTACTTCCCAGCTATCTTCTAGGCTTTTCATCCCCTAGAGTGTCCCAGTAGCCGATTATCCACGGACTGTGCATAACCCTGTGGATTAAGCCGGGCCAGCATCCTGGATCCGGGCTTGTGGCTGCATGTAATGCAGGTAAGCAAGCTTGAGGAACCCGATTGATGACAGTAGACGAAGCAAACCACGCCAATACTGTCGGAAGTTCCTGGCGCCGCGTGGTGAATCTTCTCGAGCAGGACGACCGCGTATCTCCGCGGCAGCGCGGTTTTGTCATCCTCGCCCAAGCCCAGGGCCTCATCGGTTCCACGCTCCTGGTCGCCGTCCCCAACGAACTCACCCGCGAAGTACTCCAGACCCAGGTAAAGGACGCACTCGACGACGCGCTGCACAACGTCTTTTCGGACGATATCCGCTGCGCCATCGACGTGGACACAGATCTGGTGCCCCTCCACGAAGAGCCCGAATCCGCCGTCGAGCTTTCCCTCGTAGCTGACCAGTCGGTCGAGCTGAAGCCGCAGCCCATGCTGCCGAGCACCTCCCACGAATTCGGTCGGCTGAACCCCAAATACGTTTTCGATACATTCGTGATTGGATCTTCCAACCGCTTCGCCCACGCAGCCGCGGTGGCCGTGGCTGAAGCGCCGGCGAAGGCCTACAACCCGCTGTTTATCTATGGTGACTCGGGACTGGGAAAGACACACCTGCTGCACGCGATCGGCCACTACGCCCGCCGTCTCTACAGCGGCATCCGGGTGCGCTACGTGAACTCCGAGGAATTCACGAACGACTTCATCAACTCGATCCGTGACGACGAAGGCGCCAGCTTCAAGACCACCTACCGGAACGTTGACGTCCTGCTGATCGATGACATCCAGTTCCTCGCCGGCAAGGACCGGACGCTGGAGGAGTTCTTCCATACCTTCAACTCGCTGCACAACAACAACAAGCAGGTTGTGATCACCTCCGACCAGCCGCCCAAACTGCTGGCAGGCTTCGAAGACCGCATGAAGTCCCGCTTCGAGTGGGGCCTGCTCACGGACATCCAGCCGCCGGAACTGGAGACCCGCATCGCTATCCTCCGGAAGAAGGCCCTCAGCGAAGGCCTCTCCGCGCCGGATGATGCCCTGGAATACATCGCTTCCAAGATTTCCAGCAATATCCGGGAACTCGAGGGCGCCCTCATCCGGGTCACTGCCTTCGCCAGCCTGAACCGGCAGCCGGTCGACGTCGCTTTGGCCGAAATGGTCCTCAAGGACCTCATCACCGACGACGGCGCCCAGGAAATCACGTCCAGCCAGATCCTCACGCAGACCGCGGAGTACTTCAAGCTCAGCATGGAAGAGCTGTGCAGCAAGTCGCGGACCCGCACCCTGGTGACGGCCCGGCAGATCGCCATGTACCTCTGCCGGGAACTGACCGACATGTCACTGCCCAAAATCGGCCAGGAACTCGGCGGCCGCGACCACACCACGGTGATCCACGCTGACCGCAAGATCCGCGAACTCATGGCCGAGCGCCGTGTGATCTACAACCAGGTGACCGAGCTGACCAACCGGATCAAGCAGCAGCAGCGGGACTCCTGAGCCGCGCATCCATACCTTATTAACAGGCACGTGTGGATAACCCTGTGGACAGTTAAGGGGACAACCGCGGTTAATGGGCTTAAAACCCTTAAGGTGTCTGTGGATCGTCGGAACGGCCAAAAATGTTATCCCCATCCACAGCCTGTTTAAAACCTGCTCCGCCCACAATCCGTGAACAGGGCTTAACCCCGGATTCCTGCCGTGAAACCGAGTTATCCACAGTTTCCACAGCAGTTATTAACACTACTGATCCCAAAAAATTGAAATCCCTCAAACAACAATCTCGTTTCCCCACCCACACGGCCCTCCGACGACCATGGCACCGAAGGGTCGGTTGCCCTGCCGGGGATGGGGAAATCCCCAATGTTCCGGCTAAGCTGTCAGCAGCGCTCCCATCCCTGGGTCTGTCTGTGGTCCAGCAAGTGCGGACCATGCAGGTTCGGGTGTCCGGGCGCAAAGGTTTTGTGAACTCCCTGCGGGAGTTCCCGTTCAGAAAATGGCAGCAGCAATGAAAGGCGGCACCCTTCCGTGAAGTTCAGAGTCGAACGGGATGTCCTGGCAGAAGCCGTCACCTGGACAGCCCGGTCGTTGTCTCCGCGGCCGCCCGTCCCGGTCCTGTCGGGCCTGCTGCTCAAGGCTGAAGCCGGCACCGTCAGCCTGTCGAGCTTCGACTACGAAACCTCGGCAAGACTTGAAATCCCTGCAGACATCACGGTTGAGGGCACCATCCTGGTCTCGGGCCGATTGCTCGCCGACATCTGCCGCAGCCTTCCGTCGGCTCCGGTGGACATCGAAACCGAAGGCAGCAAAGTGACTCTCACCTGCCGCCGAAGCAGTTTCCACCTGGCCACGATGCCGGAGGCCGAATACCCGCCGCTGCCGGCACTGCCCACCATCAGCGGCACCGTGGCAGGTGACTCCTTCGCCCAAGCCGTATCCCAGGTGATCATCGCGGCGAGCAAGGACGACACCCTTCCCATCCTCACCGGCGTGCGGATGGAGATTGAGGACGACCTCATCACCCTCCTGGCCACCGACCGCTACCGTCTCGCCATGCGGGAAGTCCCCTGGAAGCCGGTCACCCCGGGCATCTCGACGAGCGCCCTCGTCAAGGCGAAGACCCTCAACGAGGTCGCAAAAACACTCGGCGGCAGCGGCGATATCAATCTGGCGATTGCCGATGATGAGAGCAGGCTTATCGGGTTTGAAAGCGGCGGACGTACCACCACGTCACTTCTTGTCGACGGCGAGTACCCCAAGATCCGCTCCTTGTTCCCGGATTCCACGCCGATCCACGCCACTGTGCAGACGCAGGAACTCGTGGAAGCCGTCCGCCGCGTCTCGCTCGTCGCTGAGCGCAACACTCCCGTGCGCCTTGCCTTCACCCAGGGCCAGCTCCACCTCGACGCCGGCACCGGCGAAGACGCCCAGGCCTCCGAAGAGCTCGAAGCCCAGCTCTCCGGCGACGACATCACGGTTGCGTTCAATCCGCACTACCTCGTGGAGGGCCTGAGCGTGATCGAGACCAAGTTCGTCCGCTTCTCCTTCACCACGGCGCCGAAACCAGCCATGATCACGGCCCAGACCGATGCGGACGGCGAAGACCAGGATGACTACCGCTACCTCGTGATGCCGGTTCGCCTCCCCAACTAAGCCACCCTCCCGGCCCCGCCACACCAGAGCAGAAAAGAGTTCACACCCGTGCACATCGGACTTATCGGCCTTGGCAAAATGGGTTACAACATGCGCGAACGGCTGCGCAAGGGCGGCGTGGAGGTCACCGGTTTTGACCGCAATCCAGACGTGACGGATGTGACCTCCATGGATGAGCTTCTCTCCGCCGTGCCCGCGCCCCGCCTGATCTGGGTGATGGTCCCGGCCGGCGAGATCACGGATGCAGTGATTCTCGAACTTGGCGACAAGCTCCAGCCGGGTGACATGGTGATCGACGGCGGCAACTCACGCTTCACTGAGGACCAGAAACACGGGGCGGCCCTGGCCGAAAAGGGCATCCGCTTCGCCGACTGCGGTGTGTCGGGCGGGGTCTGGGGCCTGCAGAACGGCTACGGGCTTATGGCCGGCGGAGATGCCGAGGACATCGAACGTGCATTGCCAGTCTTTGACGCGCTTCGTCCCGACGGCGAGCGGGCGGACAGCTTCGTCCATGTGGGCGGCGTCGGGGCCGGCCACTACGCCAAGATGGTCCACAACGGCATCGAGTACGGCCTGATGCAGGCCTACGCGGAGGGCTATGAACTGCTCGCCGCAAAGGAAATTGTCACCGATCTTCCCGGCACTTTCCGCGCCTGGCAGAAGGGAACGGTTGTCCGGTCCTGGCTGCTGGATCTCATGGTCAAGGCACTGGACGAGGATCCGGGTCTGGCCTCGATCGATGACTACGTCGAGGACTCCGGTGAAGGGCGCTGGACCGTGGAAGAGGCCATCGCAAACGCGGTTCCGGCTCCCGCCATTACCGCCGCGCTGTTTGCCCGCTTCGCCTCCCGCGAAGACAACTCGCCGGCCATGAAGATGGTGTCCGCCCTGCGCCACCAGTTCGGCGGTCATGCCACCCGTCCGGCAAAGTAGCACCCGTTCCGGGCCCCTCCGGCACCGGAACTAGGGTCCCGAGAAACCTGAAGAGCGCGTGTACCTAAAGCACCTGTCCCTGACCGACTTCCGCAGCTACGCCCAGGTCGATCTCAGCCTGGAACCCGGCGTGACCGTCCTGGTCGGGTCCAATGGAATCGGCAAGACCAACCTGATGGAAGCCATCGGATACCTGGCAACGTTGAGCTCCCATCGCGTCACCGCCGACGGGCCGCTCCTGCGCTTCGGCACCGACCGGGCCCTGATCCGGGCAAAACTCGTGCGCGGCGAGCAGTCCACGGTACTGGAACTGGAGATCAACGGCGGCCGGGCCAACCGCGGGCGCATCAACCGCAGCAACCCTGTCCGGGCGCGAGACCTGCTGGGCATCTGCCACACCGTCCTGTTCGCTCCCGAGGACCTGGCCCTGGTCAAGGGCGATCCATCCAGCCGACGGCGTTTCCTCGATGAGCTGCTGGTGAGCCTCGTGCCGCGGCACGCCGCCACCCGAAGCGATTACGATCGTGTCCTGAAGCAGCGCAACGCCCTGTTGAAATCAGCGCGGGCGGGCAAATTCACCGCCGGCCATGAAGCCACGCTGGATGTCTGGGACCAGCACATGGCCCGCGCCGGAGCCGAGTTGCTGCATGCCCGGCTGGAGCTCGTGGAGCGGCTCCGCCCTCATCTCAACAGTGCCTACGCCCAGTTGACGGACGGATCCAAGGCTGCTGACGCCGTATACCGCTCCACCCTCCAGACCACGATCGACGACGACGGCGCGCCAGCCCGCGCGGGCGGGGAACCTTCGCCGGACGGAGACCCAGTGGAGGACCTGCGGCTGCTGTCCGTCGACGAACTCACCGAGCGTTACGTGAAGGCCTTCGCGGCGTCCCGCCGCAAGGAACTCGAACGCGGCATCTCGCTCGTCGGTCCCCATCGCGATGAGCTGGAGCTTGTCCTGGGTCAGGCACCAGCGAAGGGATACGCCTCGCACGGCGAAACCTGGTCGATGTGCCTGTCCCTGCGCCTCGCCTCCTACTACGTCATGCTCGACGACGCGCGTACTGGAGGCTCGGCACCCATCCTGATTCTGGACGACGTTTTTGCCGAGCTTGATGTGCAGCGGCGGCGTAAACTGGCCGCAATAGTCGCCGGCGCCGAACAGGTCCTGGTGACAGCCGCCGTCGAAGCCGATATTCCTGAGGAACTGGCCGGGCGGCGGGTGAAGGTTGTCCCGGGAGGAATCGATGAACAGGGATAAGGACGGCGGCCTCCAACCGGGCCGCGACCCCGATGAAATCGATGCCGCACAGGCGGCGCTGAACCGGATGCGTGATGCCGCGGCCGCACGCGGTGAGGTCCGGCGCGCCGCGCCGCGCGCTGGCAGCACCGCGCAAAAACAACGAACTGCTGCGCGGGGCACCCGCGGCTTCAGCCAGTTCCACGCCACGGGACGTGATCCCCTCGGGCTGGGCAAAGTCGTGGGCCGGCTGGTTGCCGAGCGCGGCTGGACCTCGCCTGTGGCGGTCGGCTCCGTCATGGCGCAGTGGGCCACGCTCGTCGGTCCCGAAATCGCCGCGCACTGCACGCCCGAAAGTTTCACCGACACCACGCTGCACGTGAGGTGCGATTCCACGGCCTGGGCCACGCAGCTGCGCCTGCTGAGCATCAGCCTGCTGGAAAAGTTCCGCACCGAGCTCGGCGACGGCGTCGTGACGAGCATCCATGTGCTGGGACCCGCCGCGCCGAGCTGGCGCAAGGGTGGCCGCACTGTGAACGGCCGCGGACCGCGGGATACCTACGGATAGATCCGGCAGCGGGCGCGCAGCGTCTTGCCCGCTGCCGGATCTATTGAAAAATGCGGAAACGGCGTGTAGGCCGCTCAAACCGCCGTAACCCGTATAGGAACCTGAAGACGGTACCGCTGGGGCCTTGCAGGCGGAGCCAATGGCCAGCGAGGGGCACATTGACCGCCGTCGGCAGCCCTGGAATGCGGGGATCGGCCCAGTTTCACGATAGAATCTCTGTAGATAACTGGGCGCCGGTGAAACGTTGACTGAGTCCGTTTTCCGACGCTTTCCAGCGGGCGGAGGACGGTTCCGCCAGTCAACCGATGTGCCGGCGCTATCAGTGACGTGCCTGTTGGCGGAAGCCTTTCCCTCGGGAGACGGCATCGGCCGGCCATTATCAATTACAGAGGAGTCGAGAGCGCCTGTGGCTAACGACAATGCAGAGGCAGTGGAAACCATCACGGAGGATGCCCGGACGCCTGACACACCGGCGGATGCGGCGACCCCTGAAGCGGTGACCCCGCGGGAATACGGTGCCAGCGATATCACCGTACTGGAGGGCCTTGAGGCCGTACGCAAACGGCCCGGCATGTACATCGGCTCCACCGGCCTCCGCGGCCTGCACCACTTGGTGTACGAAGTGGTGGACAACTCTGTTGATGAGGCCCTGGCCGGATACTGCACGCACATCGAGATCGTGCTGCAGGCCGACGGCGGCGTCAAAGTGGTGGACGACGGCCGCGGCATCCCCGTGGACATCCACCCCAGCGAGGGCAAGCCCACTGTTGAAGTGGTGATGACCATCCTGCACGCCGGCGGAAAGTTCGGCGGCGGCGGATACGCGGTGTCTGGCGGCCTCCACGGCGTGGGCATTTCAGTGGTCAACGCGCTCTCCAGCAGGGTGGAAACCGAGGTGCGCCGGCAGGGCCACGTCTGGCGCATGTCCTTTGCCGACGGCGGCAAGCCCCAGGGCGGCCTGGTCAAGGGCGAGGAAACCGACACCACCGGAACCACGCAGACGTTCTACCCCGACGCCAGCATTTTTGAGTCCACCGAATTCGATTTCGAGACGCTGCGCGCCCGCTTCCAGCAGATGGCCTTCCTCAACAAGGGCCTGCGCATCACGCTCACGGATGAGCGCGTCACCGTTACGGCAGACGAGAACGGCGACCTTGACCTGGACGCCGTCGCCACCGAGGGCGAAGTCACCGCGGAACACCGCACGGTGGTCTACCAGTACAACGACGGACTGCTGGACTACGTCAAGCACCTGAACTCCGGCAAGAAGGTGGATGTGGTCCATGAGGACGTCATCGCTTTCGAAACCGAGGACAAGGAACGCCGCATCGCCGTGGAAATGGCCATGCAATGGACCAGCGCCTACTCGGAGAGCGTCCACACGTACGCGAACACCATCAACACCCACGAGGGCGGCACCCATGAAGAGGGGTTCCGGGCCGCGATGACCTCACTCATCAACCGCTACGCGCGGGAGAAGAGCATCATCAAGGAAAAGGAAGAAAACCTCACGGGTGATGACATTCGTGAAGGCCTCACCGCCGTGATTTCCGTGAAGCTCGCCGAGCCGCAGTTTGAAGGCCAGACCAAGACCAAACTCGGCAACTCCGAGGTCAAGGGATTCGTCCAGCGCGTGGTCACCGACCAGTTGGGCGACTGGCTGGAACGCAACCCCGGGCCCGCCAGGGACGTCATCCGCAAGGCCATTTCCGCCGCCCAGGCACGCATGGCGGCACGCAAAGCACGGGACAACGCCCGCCGCAAGAGTCCGCTGGAATCCTTCGGCATGCCGGGCAAGCTTTCCGACTGCTCCTCGAAGGACCCTTCGAAGTGCGAGGTCTACATTGTGGAGGGTGACTCCGCCGGCGGTTCGGCCAAGCGCGGGCGCAACCCCGAGACACAGGCCATCCTCCCGCTCCGCGGCAAGATCCTGAACGTGGAAAGGGCCCGGCTGGACAAGGCCCTCGGCAACAACGAGGTCCAGTCCATGATCACTGCCTTCGGCACAGGCATTGGCGAGGACTTCGACCTCAGCAAGCTGCGGTACCACAAGATCGTCCTCATGGCCGACGCCGACGTCGACGGCCAGCACATCACCACGCTCCTTATGACGCTGCTGTTCCGCTACATGCGGCCGCTGATCGAAAACGGCTACGTCTACCTGGCACAGCCTCCCTTGTACCGGATCAAGTGGTCCAACGCGCCGCACGACTACGTCTACAGCGACCGTGAACGCGACGCTCGGCTGGTTTCCGGGCAGGCTGCCGGCCGCCGCATCCCCAAGGACAACGGCATCCAGCGCTACAAGGGTCTTGGCGAAATGGACTACACGGAGCTGTGGGACACCACCATGGATCCGGACAACCGCACACTTCTCCAGGTCACCATGGAGGATGCCGCCGCCGCTGACCAGATCTTCACAGTGCTGATGGGCGAGGACGTCGAATCGCGCCGAAACTTCATCCAGCAGAACGCCAAGGACGTCAGATTCCTTGATATCTAGACGTTTTCCGTCTTGATATTCCTGAGCTGACATATACCTGAAACGGAAAATACAGACTATGAGTGACGAAACCCCTGAGGTTCCCGCAGTGTCCGGAGACCTCCCGGAGCCGGTGTTGGAGGGCGATCTGCTGATTGACCGCGTGGAGCAGGTCGACCTCCAGACGGAGATGCAGCGGTCCTACCTCGACTACGCCATGGCCGTAATCGTAGGCCGTGCTCTGCCCGACGTCCGCGACGGACTGAAACCCGTGCACCGCCGCGTGCTCTACGCGATGTTCGACGGCGGCTACCGCCCCGACCGCTCGTTCAACAAGTGTGCCCGCGTCGTGGGCGAAGTCATGGGCCAGTATCACCCCCACGGTGACACCGCCATCTACGATGCGCTGGTCCGGCTGATCCAGGACTGGACCATGCGGTACCCGCTGGCGCTCGGCCAGGGAAACTTCGGTTCCCCGGGCAATGACGGCGCTGCGGCGCCGCGGTACACCGAAACCAAGATGGCGCCGCTGGCCATGGAGATGGTGCGGGACATCGACGAGGAAACCGTCGATTTCCAGGACAACTACGACGGCAAGAACCAGGAACCCACCATTCTGCCGGCACGGTTCCCGAACCTGCTGGTGAACGGCTCCTCGGGCATCGCCGTCGGCATGGCGACGAACATTCCGCCGCACAACCTCCGCGAGGTTGCCGAGGGCGTCCAGTGGTACCTGGCCAACCCCACCGCCAGCCGAGAGCAGCTGCTGGAAGAGCTGCTGCTTCGCATCAAGGGACCGGATTTCCCCACCGGCGCCACAATCCTTGGCCACAAGGGCATTGAGGACGCGTACCGTACGGGCCGCGGGTCCATCACCATGCGCGCCGTGGTCAACGTTGAGGAACTCCAGGGACGCACGTGCCTCGTGGTCACCGAGCTGCCGTACCAGGCAAATCCGGACAACCTCGCGATCAAGATTGCCGAACTGGTCAAGGACGGCAAGGTCCAGGGCATCGCCGACCTCCGTGACGAGACCTCGGGACGCACCGGCCAGCGCCTAGTGATTGTCCTCAAGCGCGACGCCGTGGCGAAGGTGGTGCTGAACAACCTCTACAAGCACACGCAGCTGCAGGAAAACTTCGGCGCCAACATGCTGGCGATTGTGGACGGCGTGCCGCGTACCCTCAGCCTGGATGCCTTCATCCGGCACTGGGTCACGCACCAATTGGACGTCATCGCGCGGCGCACCCGCTACCGTCTCCGCAAGGCCGAGGAGGAAGCGCACATCCTGCGCGCCCTCCTGAAGGCACTGGACATGCTGGACGAGGTCATCGCCCTGATCCGCGCCTCCAGCACCACCGAGGCCGCCCGCGACGGCCTGATGGAGCTGCTGGATATCGACGAGCTTCAGGCCAGGGCCATCCTGGACATGCAGCTGCGCCGCCTGGCTGCCTTGGAACGCCAGAAGATCCAGGACCGCCACGCCGAACTCGAAGCCCTGATCGCCGAGTACAACGCGATCCTTGCTTCGGAGGAACGTCAGCGCGCCATCATCAGCGAGGAGCTCGGTGAGATCGTTGCCAAGCACGGTGATGACCGCCGCACCAAGATCCTCATGGGCTACGACGGCGACATGTCCATGGAGGACCTGATCCCCGAAGAGGAAATGGTGGTCACCATTACCCGGGGAGGCTACGTCAAGCGGACCAGGAGCGACAACTACCGGTCCCAGCAGCGAGGCGGCAAGGGCATCAAGGGTGCTCAGCTGCGCGGCGACGACGTCGTGGAACACTTCTTTGTCACCACCACGCACCATTGGCTGCTCTTCTTCACCAACCTGGGACGGGTCTACCGGGCGAAGGCCTATGAACTGGCCGAAGCCGGCCGTGACGCCAAGGGACAGCACGTGGCCAACCTGCTGGCCTTTCAGCCGGACGAGCACATCGCCCAGGTGCTCGACCTCAGGGACTACCAGCACTCGCCGTACCTTGTGCTGGCCACCAAGCGGGGGCTCGTCAAGAAGACGCGGCTGGAAGATTACGACACCAACCGGTCCGCGGGTGTCATCGCCATCAACCTGCGGGACGGGGATGAACTCGTCTCTGCCCAGCTGGTTTCCGAGACGGACGATCTCTTGCTGGTATCCCGCAAGGGCCAGTCCATCCGCTTCACCGCGACGGATGATGCGCTGCGCCCCATGGGTCGTGCCACGTCAGGGGTGACGGGCATGAAGTTCCGTGAGGAAGACGAGCTCCTCGCCGCGAACGTGGTCACCGATGGCTCCTACGTCTTCATCGTCACCGAAGGCGGCTACGCCAAGCGCACCGCCGTCGAGGAGTACCGCCTCCAGGGACGCGGCGGGCTGGGCATCAAGGTGGCCAAGCTTGCCGAGGAACGCGGCGACCTCGTGGGCGCCCTGATTGTCCAGGAGGAGGACGAAGTCCTGGTGGTCATGGAAGGCGGCAAGGTGGTGCGTTCATCCGTGGCCGGTGTCCCTGCCAAGGGTCGCGACACCATGGGCGTCATCTTCGCGAAACCTGACAAGAACGACCGCATCATCGAGGTGGCGCGGAACAGTGAACGCGGCCTTGAGGGAGAGGAATCTGCGGAGGATGACGTAACGTTGGCTGAAGATACAGGATCAGCAGACGGGTCCGCAGAGCCAGAAACAGCAGAGGCAGAGTCGGCACTGTCAGCATCCGAGGATGAGGGCAGCGACGCCGAGCTGAACGAAGACAACACCGGAGGTAACGAGTGAGTAATTCCGACTCATTTCCCAAGCCGAGCAGCAATGGTCCCGGCGGGATGCGGCAGCCGGCAGCCGCTCCACGAGTCAATGCTCCGGTGCGTCCGCCGCAGAGCCCCGCAGCGGCTGGAGCGCCGAGCGCGCCGGGACAGACTGCCCAGCGTCCGCCCGCGCCGGGCCAGCGCCCCCAGATGCCCGGCCAGAGGCCTGCTACCCCGGGACCACGCCCCGGCCAGGGCGCTCCCGGGCTGGTCAAGCCTGCTCCGAAGGCCAAGGTCCGCCGTGCGCGTCTCCTGGTCAGCAAGGTTGACCCCTGGTCCGTCCTGAAGATGGCGTTCCTGCTCTCGGTGGCTCTTGGCATCGTCACCGTGGTCGCCGCAATCGTGCTGTGGACGGTCCTGGACCTGACCGGCATCTTCGACCAGGTCGACAGCCTGCTGGGCACGCTGGCCGGCTCTGAAGGCGGCGGCTTCGAACTGAAGAAGGTTGCTTCCCTCGGCCAGGTGGCATCCTTTGCCACCATCATCGCCGTGGTCAACGTTGTGCTGCTGACAGCCCTGTCCATGCTGTCCGCCGTTCTGTACAACATCTCCGCCACCCTCGTGGGCGGCATCGGCGTCACCCTCACGGACGACTAAAAAACCCGTGATTCCGCGGCAACAGCGCCGCGGAATGCCTCGATTTGAGATCGGGCCGGGATGTGCTGTAAAGTCATGTTTCGGCCCGATGAGGCATCGGGGCGTATAGCTCAGGCGGTTAGAGCGCTTCGCTGATAACGAAGAGGTCCCAGGTTCAAGTCCTGGTACGCCCACGGAACCTGCACAGGTTCAAGTAAAGGATCAGGTAAAAACTGACCGGAACGGGGTGCGTGTGAAGAAGTTGCTGGCAATTGCAGCTGCGGTCGCAGGCGTTCTGCTCTACAGGAAAGTGCAGGAGTCCGAAGCCCGGAAAACGGTCTGGAGCAAGTCAACCGATACGGTTGAATAGCCCGGATCCCCGGTACGGAGGCTGGTCAGACAGCCTCTGGAACTAGGGTATGATTGACGGGTTGCTTCTTATGGGGGCATGGCGCAATTGGTAGCGCACCTGCTTTGCAAGCAGGGGGTTCGGGGTTCGAGTCCCCGTGCCTCCACCATAAGAAAAGTCCCGGCCAGCGATGGCCGGGACTTTTTAGTTTATCCGGGCGTTATCAGGCTCAGCCAGCGTACGTTTTCGACAGGACCAACCGCGGCTGCGGCACATTACTGTTGGAACCGTGAACTTCTTCCTCGCGGCCCTGGGCGTCCTTGGCGTGGCTTCGTCCGGACCCCTCATTGCTGCGACGCTCGGTGCCACTACGGTAAGCGCCCTGGCTATCGCCTTCTGGCGGAACGCGATAGGGGCTGCGGCCATGTCCGCACCCACCCTCATCAGGGAGCCCGCACAGTTCGGGCGCATCACCGGTCGGGAATTCCGCTGGTCCCTCGTAGCGGCCCTGGCCCTGGCGCTGCACTTCGCGTGCTTCATCACCTCCCTGCAGCTGACCTCCGTTGCCGCGGCCACCGCCCTGGTCTGTCTCCAGTCGGGATGGATCGCCGTCATCCAGCTGTTCCGGGGCGTGAAGCACCGGTGGCAGGTGCTCGTGGGACTCGGTGTCGCCTTCGGCGGCGTTGTGGCCATCACGGGGTTCGACATGGGCGCGTCGCCCGAGGCGTTGCTTGGCGACCTCTTGGCGATGGCTGGCGGCCTCCTGGCGGGAATCTACACGCTGGCCGGGGGCCGGGCCCGGCAGAGCATGACCACCGGAACCTATACAACGCTGTGCTACGGCATATGCGCCGCCGTAGTGGCGCTGCTGGCGCTCTTCACCAACCAGCCGCTCGTGGGGTTCGACGCCGCCGGCTGGATGGGGATCACCGCCATCACTGTGTGCGCGCAACTGGTGGGGCACACGGCCTTCAATCACCTGCTGGCCACGATGAGTCCGCTTCTGGTCTCAATGATCATCCTGCTGGAGATTCCCGGGGCAGCTCTGCTGGCGGCCATTTTCCTGAACGAGACCCTGCCAGCCGGGACGTATGCTGGCCTGGCGCTGATCCTGGTGGGGCTCGCCGTCGTCGTCACCGGCCAGCGCAACGGCAAGGCCGGGCGCGGCAAAACACCGGCGGAACGGCCGCTGGCGGAGCTGGGGACGGACTGAGGCTACTGCCCGCCGCGGCGGGCAGGCTGGCTGCTGTTGACCGTGTGGATGGCGCGCAGCAGCTTGGCTGGGAAGTAGACGGAGAAGAACACCACCATGGGGGCCTTGAGGGCCATTTTCTTCACGTTGTGGGCCTTGTACGTGCGGTCAAAGCGCGTGACGTAGTAGCGGTAGTCGCGGGGTGAGTCTTCAAGCCTACGTGCCGACATGCCGGAAACCATCTGCGGCCAGTACTGGATTTTCAGGTCATGATCCGCGAGGTGCAGGGAGAGGTCGATGTCCTCATGCATCTCGTCCTTCTCGTCGAGGCAGGCCTCGCCCCGGATGATTTCCCAGGCCGAGCGGCGTAGCGCCATGTTGGAGCCGAACAGGAAGTGGTACTGGTGCTTGGCAAGCTTCAGCATCAGCTGGCGCATTTTGTCATCGGCTTTAAGGCCAAAACGGCGCATGGGCATGTCGTAGTAGACCACCGGTCCCGTCGCCGCCTGGGTGGACCGGTCGGCAAATGCCTTCTGGACCTGCTCTACCCAGTCGGGTTCGACGACCGAATCCGCGTCAATCCGGCCGATGATGTCGCCGGAGGCATGGTCGAGACCGAAGTTGCGGGTGGGAATAAGGCCCTGCTCCTTGTCCTGGCGAAGCAGGATGATGGGGCTTTCGGGGTATTCCTGCTGCATCTGCCGGACAATGTCCGCCGTACGATCCTTGGACAAGTTGTCCACCACGATGATCTCGTGCGCCGGAACGGACTGGTAGACGGCGGCGATGAGGCATTGCCGGATGACGCTTTCCTCGTTGTACGCCGGGATGACGATTGATACGTCCGGCTGCTGCGGAGCGTCATGCAAGGCATCCTCGGAGGATCTATCGGGTGACATCCCCTCAAATTTAGCACCGATCGATTTCTTTCCCGCGGGCCGTGCAATTGCGTCGGATCACGTGCCAGCTGCCGTGCAACTGCACCTTAAAAAGACCGGAGGGGCCCCGCGCCAGGCGGAACCCCTCCAATAACACGCCGGACAGGCGCGGAATGTGCTGTTTACTTGTCTGCCGGCTTGTCCGCATCGCTTTCGATGTTGGCAGCCATGTCCTTGACAGCGGTCTTCGCATCAGTGGCGACGGCGCCGGCGTCTTCATCTTCCGCAACGTGCTTGGCCTTGTCCGCTGAGGTGTCCTCGGCAGGGGCCAAGGGCGAGGTCTCGGAACCAGCCGCCGACTCGCTGACGGCGGTGGCCGGCACCGGTGACGGCGTCACGGCTTCCGGGCTGGCGTCGGCAGAGGGAGCCGGAGTAACGGGGGCCGGCGTCTTCCACGGATCCTCGACCGGCTTGGAGGCCTTCCAGGCTGCGATGCCGGCCGCCACGGCAGCGGCGATCACCCCGACAATCAGGAGTCCGCGCTTCTTGGGCTTCTCAGGCTGGATCAGCGGCTTGCCGGTCACTGCCCGGCTTGCCTCCGAGGCCGCCGACTTCAACTGGGTACCGGCCACGTGTGCCTGCTCCTGGAGGGAGTGGATGATGCCGACGTCGCCGAGCTTCTGTGCCACTGCGTCCACGCGGGCCGGAGCGTTTTCCAGCGTCCGGTGGACCACTTCCGATGCCGTGCCGATCTGGTCGGACAGCCGGGGCAGGTATTCGACCACCACGCGGTCACGGGCCTGTGTGATGACGGGGGTGGCCTTGTCCAGGGCCTCGTGCAGCCGGGGCGTGGCGCCCTCAACGGCGTCATGAATCTTCGGTGCCAGGTGCGCCAGTCCGTCCTGGATCCGCGGCGTCACGACGGCAACGCCGTCAGCCAGGTTGTAGGCGGCAGACTTGAGCCCTTCCTGGATTTTGGGGGAAGCGGTGTCGATGCCATGCTGCAGCCGGGGAACAGCCCAGTCCACTGCGGCTTCCACCCGGTCTTTTGCGTTCTCTACTGCGGAACTGACCGACAACTCCAGTTCATGGGCAATACGATCCGTTTTTTTCACAACTACCTCCCGATTAATGTGACGGTTCTGTCGCTAGCCTACGTTGAGGATGACCCGCCCTGCTATCGTTCCCGCGGATTCCCAGCGGATTTCACCGAACGCGGAACTGCCTTTCCGGCCCCGTCCCGCGTTGACCCGCCGTGAAAGAATGACCGTATGACTGCCATAGCAACTGCAAAAGCAACCATCCACACCAGCCTCGGCGACATCGTCGTGAACCTTTTCGGGAACCACGCGCCGAAGACTGTCAAGAACTTTATCGGACTGGCGACGGGCGAACAGGCGTGGACGCACCCGGAGACCGGCGAAGACAAGACCGGCACGCCGCTGTACAACGGCACCATCTTCCACCGCATCATCAAGGACTTCATGATCCAGGCCGGCGACCCCCTGGGCCGCGGCACCGGCGGACCGGGCTACCGCTTCGACGACGAGATCCACCCGGAGCTCACCTTTAACGCCCCCTACAAGCTGGCTATGGCCAACGCCGGCATCCAGATGGGCAAGGGAACCAACGGCTCGCAGTTCTTCATCACCACCATTCCCACCGACTGGCTGCAGGGCAAGCACAGTATCTTCGGTGAGGTCGCTGACGAGGAATCCCGCAAGGTTGTCGACGCCATCGAGGGCGTCCGCACCGGCATGGGTGACCGCCCGGTGGAAGACGTGAAGATCAACAGCATCGACATCGAGCAGCTCTAACCCACCATGAGCTACGGAATTCCGTCGGCCGAGCCGTCCGCGCAGGTTCCCGTGTGCCCCCGGCACCCGGACAGGCCCTCCTATGTGAGCTGCCAGCGCTGCGGGCGTCCTGCATGCCCCGAGTGCCAGCGGGCGGCCGCCGTCGGATTCCAATGCGTTGACTGCGTCAACGAGGCAAAACGTACGACGCCGGCAGTCCGGACCGTGTACGGCGGTGCCGTCGCAACCGGCACGCCCGTGGTGACGTTCGGGATTATCGCGCTGTGTGCAGTGCTCTATGTGCTGCAATGGGTTATTCCGGGCAGTGCCGTATTCCGGAACCTGGCGTACGCCTCGGTCTTTGTCGCACCCGAGTACGGTGTGTTCCAGCCGTGGCGCATGGTCACGGCGGCCTTTCTGCACTCGCAGGGCTTTCTGCTCCACATCCTGCTGAACATGTACATGCTGTGGATCTTCGGCCAGGCGCTGGAACCGTTGCTCGGCCGGATCCGCTTCCTGGCGGTCTACCTGATCTCCGCCGTGGGCGGATCGGTGGGGTATCTTCTCCTCACTCCTATCCTTCCTGAGGGCGGACCCGTGCCGGTCGTCGGTGCCTCGGGAGCAATTTTTGGGCTCTTTGGCGCCATGCTGGTGGTCCAGCGGCACCGTCGCGCTGAGACCAAACAGCTCTGGGTGCTCATCGCCATCAACGGCGTCATCGGCTTCGTGGTGCCCCAGATCGCCTGGCAGGCCCACCTTGGCGGCCTGATAGCAGGAGCCCTGTGCGCGGCGGTTATCGCCTACGCCCCCCGCGGACCCCGGCAGCACCTCGTGCAGTTTGCCGGGCTGGCGGCAGTCCTGGTCCTGCTGGCGGCGGTCTCCTGGTACCGCGTCATCACCGGCTGACGGCCTGCTCAGCGCCTTTCTTCTCCCTCGCCGGCTAACAGCCTGCTCAGCGCCTTTCTTCTCTTCCCCTCGCTGGACCCTCCGTGCCTGCACTTTCCATACTGCGCTTGCTGTCGCGCGCCTTCCTTTACGTTGCCCAACTGTGTAGCAGCTCATGCCGTTTTCAGGGCTGAGAACGACGCTTTCCCCTGCCGGGGCGACTACGCGGGACCATCCTTATCCTGCCAGCTTTCACTCCGCCTGCTTTGTTGTCCTGCACTTTGCTGTGCTGCAGCGCCATGGCCCCCGCATGCCGCCGGCACGCAGGGGCATGAACTTCGAAGCCAGGACCAGTTATCCACAGGGGTTATCCACATTGTTGGTAACTTACACCGGTGTAGTTCAAGCTGATCTCTTCGGGAATCCGCGCCGACTGGCGGATTGCGGGGTCTCGCGGCTGAGTACGTCCACAATTGTGGATAACTGCGATCACATTCCCTGTGGTTAAGTGGACAACTTCCGCTTCGTTCCACAGCCCACTCACCGCTGTAGCGGTATATGTACTGGTCGGTAAGCAGTGACGAGCAGAGGGCACGCGTGGCATCTTGGAGAGGATGGCCGAGGTGATCGGAATTTTCAACAGGGTTGTTCACATTGTTAATAACTTACGGCTGTGTAGCTTGGATGTCCGACTACCGTCCTGACCCCTACAACCCGGTGAATTTTGTAGTTTTCCCCCACAGGTTATCCCCACCTGTGGATAACCTGTGGGTAGCCGCCTGTTGGTAAGTGGATAACACTGCATTGGATAATCGCCGCACGGCGGGAAGGTCTGGCCGGCTTTCGACCCCTTGACCCGATGCTCAGCGGCAGCAATGGCCCTGCGTGCGCGTGTAGTCTCGGACTAATCGCCAGCCCGCTTGAGAGTCCGTCGGCCGCCGCCGGCAGGCCAGTTTTCTCCGAGGAGTACACCGTGAGCACTACCGAACACATCTTCCTGGACAAGTACCACCCGGGGTCCTGGCGGGCGCTGAATGGCTTGGGTCTGAAAGTCCGGGAAGCGGCTCTTGAGTCCGGGCTGGATCGCAAGGTTATTGAACTGTTGAACGTCCGCACATCGCAGATCAATGGCTGCGCGTACTGCCTCGACATGCATGTTGCTGATGCCCTGAAGGGCGGCGAATCCGCTCAGAGGCTCGCGGTTCTGCCCGCCTGGCGCGATACTGCCCTGTTTGACGGCGTAGAGCGCGCGGCACTGGCCCTTGCCGAAAGCATTACGAACCTGCCTGACGCGCGGACGCGCGAATTGGAGGACGCTTACGCGCGCGATCACCTGACGGACGAGCAATACTCGGCGGTCAGCTGGCTGGCCATCACGATGAATGCCTTCAACCGGGTGTCCATCACCAGCCAGCACCCCGTCCGACCGAAAACGGACTAGGCGGCAGGGTTATCCACAGACTTTCCCACAATTGTTAATAACTCGGGCTTCATTCCCGGTGATGCAATCCGCCAAAGCGGGCCTATCTGCGTCTGCCGGCCGCGAACTTATCAACACTGTGGATATCTTTACCAACACGTGTGGAGGGCGGGGATGCCCGAGCCCGGCCATATATTGCGGTGGGCAGGCGCCGCGGACCCATCCGCCAAATGGCTGGGCGAACCGTAGCTCGACGCCGCTGAGACTCCCCGGCGTGGGGTCGCCTTATGAGGAGTTCTTTCGAACGCCCGCCAAACTATGCGAGAAAAGGCCATCTTGGAGCCATGGCCCTTCACTGTTTTCAGATTGCCGGGGATGTTCTGGCTACGGGTTGCCGGGTTAGCTGGTTTTGAATCGTTGGGGCCGCACGAAGTCCAGGCCCTCTATGGTCTGTTTGCCGAGGGCTTCGTGCGCGGCGATCTGGCCGTAGCCTGTGGCATTTTTGAAGCCGCCGCCGGAGAAGTCGGTGGCGCAGTAGATCCTGCTGGCTTCGCTGAACCGGCCAAGGAG
>NZ_JAGGPJ010000020.1 GCF_018613875.1 Arthrobacter sp. ISL-28
TGTGGACACCCCAGTACGCGCTCGCCGGGACATCCCGGTCGCCGAGCAGATCATGCTCGGAACGGACGTCGGGTTTGTTTTCGATGATGGTCACGGGGGTCCTCACAGGGCGTTGGTGGCTTGGACCGGGATGAAGCCGGCAGCGGGAAATTCTGTGGCTGTCAGGACACCAACCGGGCGGCCCCCTCCCAGCACTGGAGCGGTGGCGATGCCCGCGAGCGGTGCGGTGTCGACGTCGAGCGCTTCCAGCGCGCGCACGGTGACGGGCATACGGGCGCGGTCGCCGCCGTCGGAAATCTTGAGGGCGATGGCGCGGCCGTCCGGCAGGCCGACCACCTGGATGCCCTCAAAGCCGTCCTTGGCTAGCAGGCCCGGCATCAGCCGCATGAGCTCGGTGACGTCGCGGCCTTCGCCCGCCACCATTTCCGGGTGCTTCCGCATGGCATGCGCGACGACGGCTTCCGGGCTTCCGGGAGCGGACGCGCCATCCGGCAGTTCCGCCGAGGCGAGCCGGCCGAACGCCCGGGCCATGCCGGCGAGGGTCAGTGCGAAAAGCGGGGTGCCGCAGCCGTCGGTGCTGATGCCGGATGGTTCCTCGCCGGTCAGCTCCGTCACGGTCTCCGCGACGAGCTTCTGCAGCGGGTGCCGGGGGTCGAGGTAGCCCTGAACGGACCAGCCGTTGATCAGGCACGTGGCTGCCATGGCTGCGTGCTTTCCTGAGCAGTTCTGGGTGATCTGGGTGGGCAGGCCGCCGTCGCGCAGCCATTCCTCGCGCTCACTGACTCCATAAGGAAGGTCGCTGCTGTTTTCCAGCGCGGCGGCTGTAAGCCCGTGGAGCTGCAGGATCCGGTCGGCGCCGTCGCGGTGCACGGCCGCTCCGGAGTGGCTTGCGGCGGTGAGGGCCAGCAGGTCGGCAGGGAGGTTAAGGCCGGCGCGCACCATGGCTACGGCCTGCAGGGGCTTGAGCGAGGACCGCGGGTAGAAGGCCACGTGGGGCTCGCCGACGGAAAGGATGGTGCTGCCGTCCGGCGTGGTGGCGATCAGGGAGCCGTAGTGGACACTTTCCACGAGGCCGTCGCGGGTCTGGAAGGCGAGCGGTTCGTGCCGGGGCAGGGGCTTAAGTGCGGCGGCAGGCGCGGAGAACCGGAGGCTTGCCGGAATGGCAGGGGAGGGCATGGAGTCCTTGGGCTGTTGGGTGGAACTGGTTACTGGTTAAGGATGGAGTCGAGGGCTTCGCCGACAGCGCGGAGATGCTCACTCATGGCTGCGCTGGCATCCGCGGCGGAGCCGGCTTCGATGGCGTCGAGGATGCGCTGGTGTTCGACGTCGGAAGCGTGCTGGCGGTCCGTCACGAGGTTCAGCGTTTCAGACTGGTGGGTCAGGGCGTCGCGGATGTCGGCCACCACGCTTTCGAAGACCTTGTTACCGCTTGCCCTGGCAATGGCGGCGTGGAAGCCGGAATCGAGCACTACCCATGCCTCGGGATCCGTCTCGACTGTCATGGACGCCACCATGGAGCGCAAGATGTCCAGATCCTCGGCGGTCCGGCGTTCGGCGGCGAGGCCGGCAGCCGGGACTTCGATGTGGGGCCGGGCTTCGGTGAGGTCCCGGGCCGAGAACTGGCCCAGGACGAGGTCGTTGGCCACGTGGTCGGAGACGACGAAGGTCCCCCGTCCCGTCCGGGTCACGGTCAGGCCGAGAGCGTTGCAGGAGCGGAGAGCCTCACGGATCACCGAGCGGCTTACGCCGTACTGCTGGGCAAGACCGGCTTCGGAGTTGAGCTTGGTGCCGACGGCCACCTTGCCGCCCTCGATGTCGCCGCGGATGGCGTTGAACACAGCTTCGGCGGCGCTGAGGCGCGCAAGCGGCGAAGGAGCTGTTCCTTGCTGTCCGGCTGTCCGGCTGTCTGACAGGTTCACGCTTAAAATATGGCACGGGTCACAGAATGTGTCAATTCGGGCGAACGAGGTCGGGGATGACCTTTCCGTGAGTCGGCTGCCAGGCCCTACCTTCTGCCGCCACTGCCCGATACCCTCCTGCCATGGATGAATATTCAGAGGAACTTGTCAACCTTGCATTCATGGCGTTGGATCACGCCATCGATTCCGTCGTCTCATCGGGTGTCGACCTCGTGCCATTTGTTATTCGAGAGAAAGGCGATCAACGGCACCTGCAGCGTTACGTCGCGGGCCAGCTTCAGGAAAGCGTCGCCGCAGCCAGGCAATCGGTCCGGGACGAGCCCCTTCCTGACCGCATAGCCCTTGCCTGGGACGGTTTCATGACCACCCAGGACGGGCGGCAGGAGGCTGTTTTCGTTGAATCCTACGAACAAGGCACGCCCGCTGGGTTTATTCTGGCCCAGCGATATCAGCGAGCCGGGTTCCTCAAGAAAAAGCGGGAATCACTGGGGAACCCGGCGCTGGTAGAGAAGAACACTGCGCCGCTCTTTTGATTGCTGGCACTGGCCAGGAGTTCACTGCGCTTCATATCCATTCGGCACGTTCGTGCCGATTTGACCCTTTTCATGTCTATGAAGTGGGTTTAGGCTGAAAGGTATCAGCATTCGGTACGAACGTGCCTATAAGGGGGCTCCCATTTGGCTACCAATTTTCCACGGATGCTTGCGGCAGAAGTCCGTGCCCGCCGGACCGCGCTCCGGCTGAGCCAGCAGGACCTCGCCGACATGGCCGGAGTCTCCGAACGCTTTGTACGTTTCGTGGAGCAAGGCAAGCCGAGCGTCCAACTCGATTCCCTGTTGGCGGTCCTGGAGACACTGGGACTTGAACTGCATGTTGCCACCCGCGCCAGGGATGCGGCCCGCGCCCTGCTGCACGGCGGCACTGCTGACACGCCGGAGGAAGCCCGGCCATGAGGCATCGCGTCGCCGACATTTACAAGAGGAGCGTTCTCGCGGCGCGGCTGGAACGGCACGACGGCGGCACCAAGTTCACGTACCTGCCGGCGTACCTGCACTCCGGCGCTCCCGCTGTCGCCAGTTCCCTGCCGCTCACTGCGGAACCCGTACTGTCCGCGGCAGGCGCCGCACCGCCCTACTTCACAGGGCTGCTGCCGGAGGGCCGACGGCTGAATGCGCTTCGCCGATCCATCAAGACCAGCGCGGACGACGACCTGTCACTGCTCATCGCCGCGGGCGGGAATCCTGTGGGCGACGTGCAGATCGTGGGCCACGGCGAGCCACTGGATCCGGAGGATCACGCCGTGGAAGTTGACCCCCGGAAGCCGGTGGACTTCGACGAGCTGCTGGGCGATTCCGGCCTGATCGATCCCGTGGCGCTCGCGGGCGTGCAGGACAAGCTGTCCGCCGGGATGATCTCGATGCCGGTGGCCAGCGCCGGGAGGCGGTTCATCCTCAAGCTCAACGCGCCCGAATTCCCGCACGTCGTGGAGAACGAGTTCATCATGTTCCGCTACGCCGCCAAGCTCCGGATCCCGCTGAGCCGGGTGCAGCTCATGCGGGATGTCGCCGGCCGGCCGGGGCTTCTGGTGGAGCGCTTCGACCGGGTGCCGAACACTGCTGTCGGCCCGGACGGCGTACAGCGTTTGGCCGTTGAAGACGGTGCCCAGGTGCTGAAGCTGTACCCGGCGGATAAGTACAACGTGGGGTTCGGGACGGTGTGCCACGCCTTGGTGGAGTACTGTGCGGCGCCACTGCCTGCGCTGCGGAACCTGGTCATCCAGGCGGCGTTCGCGTGGTTAAGCGGCAACGGCGACCTGCACGCCAAGAACGTGTCCATGGTCCAGCTACCGACGGGGGAGTGGTCCATTGCCCCCGTCTACGACATCCCCTCCACAGTGGTCTACGGCGACAAAACCCTGGCCCTGACGCTCGGCGGCAAGCGCAGCGGGATCTCGCGGAAGCATTTCCTGGGCTGGGCCACGGGGCTCGGGCTGACCGAGCGCGCGGCCGTCCAGGCAGTGGAGCTGGCGCTGAAAGCGGCAGGCCCGCTGCTCGCGGACGTGGAGGCGGGGACGGCCTTTGCGTCAACGAACGACGACGGCGCCTCGCCGTTTCCGGACATGGTCACCAGGGCGTGGGTCAAGGAGCTTAAACACCGGCGGAGGCTGCTGGAAGGATAAGCCGGCACCGGAAGTGACGTCCCGCCGTCGGGCCGCTGACGGAGACGGGCCTTTGCGCTGACGGTGACGGGCCTTTGTTGGTGCGGAATTCGCCTCAGTCGGTACGGAACTAGAGGTGCTGGATGCCCGCTCGCTGCATGGCGTCCTTGTAGATGTCCACGCTCTTGGTCAGGAGCTCTTCCTGCTTGGCCTCGGAAACAGCGAAGGCCCGCCCGCCGAGCGCGCTGGCCTTGTAGATTTTGATGCCGTTGTTCTTCAGTGAGGAGTGGTACGTCTTCTCGAAGAGGGTCAGGAATGTGGAAGCGTCGGTGCCGTGGGCGATGATGGCCGAGACCCGTTTGTTGATCTTCAGGAACTGGCGGAAGGGCCGCAGTCCGTCTGTCTTTTCCTGGACGTTGAGCGCGGACGGCATGTCCGGATCCCGCACCCAGGGGTAGGCGTTCCATGGCATGACATACCTGGGGTCCAGCTCGGCCAGCCCGTAAATCTGGGTGGCACGGCGGGCGGCTTCATCATCGTTGAAATGGGACACAAACCCCGATTCGGTGCCCTTGCCGGGGCTGACATGCAGGCTGACGATTCGGCACTCGTCCTCGTCATGGATCGGATCGATGTAGGGAACGATGGATCCCGGCTTCTTTTCCATGAGTTCGTCGCACAGCTGCGTTACCGCCGCGATGTTCGGTTCTTGTAGCAGGGCCTTTTTTTCGTCCCAGTCAATCGTCACGATCTCTCCCTCAGCAGCACGGCGTCCAGAATCAGGCGTCTTGTTCCACTGTACGCGTTTGGCGGTTTGGGTGCGCGGGGAGTTTAGCCGCAGCAGTGACGACGGCAGGCCACAACACGGATTTTGACCTCGTCGGCCAACTTGACGAACTCCTAGACGAGAGTTGTCTCATAGACAGGAGCTTGGCTGTCGATGGGAGCTTGCTTGTAGATCGCTGGTGCTCGAACATACTCGGACGCGCTCGGACCGCGGGGAGAAAGCTGGCATGTCCGTGTGAGGAAGAATGAGCAGTGCCTCTTGGCCCCCCCCGGGACAGACCTTCCAGATACTCCAAGGAACTCATTGCCAATCACCAAACAAGGGCTGAAGGACGACGGGTTTACCGGGTTCCGGTCGATCGAACAGCTCGAAATCAACCGCATTCCGCAGCGGCCCGGGATTTTCGCGGTGCTCCGCCCTGAAGGGTTTGAGCCGGCCTTTCTGGCCAAGAGCACGGCAGGAGTGTTTAAGAAGAAGGACCCTTCGCTGCGGGCCGAAGCGCTCAATGCTGAGTGGGTGGAGGACGCAGACGTTCTCTACATAGGTAAAGCAGGCCCCGGGAGCAAAGGCAACCGCGGTCTTCGAAGGCAGATCCAGGAGTTTGTCGACTTCGGGAAGGGCAAGCCACCAGGCCACTGGGACGGCCGGCTCATCTGGCAGCTTGCCGGAGCGCAGTCCCTGATCATCGCTTGGAAAGAACTGCCTGCAACCGCGGTGAACCTGGCGGAGGCCAAGTACCACGCGGAATTCCGCGGACTCTACGGCAGGCTTCCCTTTGCCAATCTCGTCCAGGCACGGGTCAAGGGAACCTAGCCTTGGTGACCCGGATCTTGGCCCCGGCTCCTTGAAAATCCGGCCCCTTGAAAATCCGGACCTGCTCATGACACAAGCGAGTTGTGCGTCAACCGTCCGGCCAGGAGCGTCGCAGCAACCGGCATCTCGACAAACACGTTATCGGGCACTGCCAGAGGATCGCCGTCGAGCACCACGATGTCCGCCGGGTCGCCGACCCGGATCCGGCCACGCCCCCGTGTCGAGGCGGCGAGTGCCTCCTCCCGTGTGAGGGCCTGTTCCGGATGCCAGGGGCCGCGACCGTCCATACGGGAGCGCGTCGTCGCAGCCGACATCGCCAGCCACGGATCCAGCGCCGCTACAGGGGCATCGGATCCGAGGGCCAGTGCTGCCCCGGCATCCAGCAGGGAGCGCAGCGGGAAGGCACGGTCAGTGCGGCCGGGCCAGTTGGAATCGGCGGTGTCACGGTCGTCCAAGGCGTGGGCCGGCTGCACGCTGGCGATCAGCCCCAGCTCGCCAAACCGCCCGAAGTCCTCCTTCCGGACAAATTGAGCATGCTCGATGCGCCCGCGGATGCCGGCGGCGGCGAAAGCGTCCAGCGCCACCTGGTTGGCGGCGTCGCCAATGGCGTGGACAGCGGGAACGAACCCCGCCTCCCGCGCCCGCACCAGCAGCGAGAGCAGTTCCCCTTCGCTGACCGTCAGGATGCCTCGACCGCCGTGCGGGTACGGATCCACACAGTAGGCCGTGCGCGTGTTCAGGGAACCGTCAATCAAAACCTTCAGCGGGCCGACCCGCAAAAGGCCGCCGCCGTCGAGCTTCTGCCCGGTCTGCATGCCCGCGGCAGCCGCCCGGTCAAGATGCTCCGGATAAACCCCTGCATCCACCTGGAACGAGTCGAAGCCCTTGGCCATGCGGCGCAGCCAGGCGTCGCGGTTCCAGGTCATCTCGAAATCCACCACGCCCACAATGCCGCGGGCGGCGGCCTCCCGGGCAGCATCCTGAACCCAGGAATCCACAACGTCATCCGGCAACCGGCCCAGTTCGCGTGTCACGGCAAACGCAGCGTCCTCACGGAGCAGGCCGCCGGCGTCCACCTCCACGCCGTACTTCGAGGCCGCAGCGGAGTTCAGCCAGATGCAATGAAGGTCATGGCTGATCAGGGCGGCGGGCATCTGGCCGGTTGCGGCGTCAAACATCTCCAGGCTGGGGGCGTCGGACCACACCGCGTCCCGGAACCCGGTGCCCACGACTGTACGGCCCGTGTCGGCGCCACCCAGACGGGAACGCACCGCCTCAACGGCCTCCCGTGCCGACCCAGCGGAAGACACATCGATCCGGTTGGCGGCGAGGGCCCATTGCGTCATGTGGACGTGTTCGTCCCACAGCCCGGGAATGATGTATCTGCCCTCCAGATCGAGCACCCGGGCATGCGGCTGTTCATCCCCGGCAGTGATCCGCGAAACGACACCATCCCGGATGTGGATGTTTGACGGCGCCAGGTCTCCGGGCTGCCTGGCAGCCGCCAGCACGATGTCGGGCGCGAGAGGATCCACAGCATCAGGAAACATACGAACAGGCTAGGGGCGAATCGGGCGAAGGCAACAATCCACGGTGGGCTGCCGAAATATCCGAAGGGTCGGCCTCTTCCCAGCGACAGTCCAAGGGTGCATTCTGGACGTGACGCGGTCCCCGACAATGAAGTCCGGGGGAGGGGCCGCCGTCAGCTAAACGTCGCGGTCCCGGCAAGATTGGGGAAGGGCATGACGGACCGGGCGTTTCCCGCCAGCTTGGAACGGCAGGAGATCACGGCCACATGACCATACTCACGAACCCGCTCCGGATTCTCCAGCCAGCGGCGTTGCCGGGCAGGGAGCTGTGAGGACATGGACCGCATGGCCATGCACCACCGGCTGAAAGTCCATGTCCACATCGAAGCCAACATGGAAACCGCCCTCATCGAAGTGCGTGGAATGCTGACGGTCGCCAATATCCGGGCGCTAAACGTCATAGCCCGCAGGACCGGTGCTCTGTTGCCCGGCCGCGAAATCGTCATCGACCTGACCCGGGCACGTGCTGTCTCAGAGGCCATCACGGCCCTCCACGATCCCGCCCAGCTCACGGAGCTGACCGGCGAAGGCAAATCGGCGAAGCCATGCCGCCTCCGCATCGTGGATCCGCCGCCGATTTCGCTCACCCACTCCCACGGCGTCCACGCGCAAGACCCCCACTCCCGCCCGGCCCGGCTCCGCAGCACCAAATCCAAGGAGCACGCATGAAAACCGGGCGCGTGGTGATGCTCGTCCTGGGCACGCTCGCGGCGCTGCTGGGTCTGGGGCTGCTCGCCGGCGCAGCTGGAGTCGGATGGCTCAACTTCCAGCAGCGCGACGAAGGCTACTTCACCTCGTCGTTGGAGCGCTTCGAGGCCAGCTCCAACGCCATCACATCTGTGGGACTGGACATCATGGCGGGCGGAAGACTGCCCGACGTCATCCCCTCGGACAGTGCCGGCAGCATCCTCCTTCGCGGCGCCTCTGCGACAGCGGGCAAAGACATCTTCATCGGCATCGCCCCGCAGCAGGACGTCGCCCGCTACCTGGACGGCGTCAGGCACTCCGAGATCCGGGAGCTTGAGCTCCGGCCGTTCAGGGTTGAATACCGCGACGTTCCCGGTATCCGGACTCCGGCCCGCCCCAGCGCCCAGAATTTTTGGGCAGCTTCCGCCGCAGGCGCCGGCACCCAGGAACTCAGGTGGGACCTGCGGCCCGGCAGCTGGGCGATCGTGGTCATGAACGCCGACGCCAGCGCCCCCGTGGCGGCGGATCTTCAGGGCGGCATCCGCTCGGACCTGCTCTGGCCCCTCTTCCTGGCGCTGCTGATCGGCGGCCTCGTCCTGCTTGCCATCGGGGTTCCCTTGATCGTGGCAGGCGCCATGGGTCTCGGCCGGCAGAGACCACTGCCGGAACGTCCGACGGCGGGACCTGCCGCCGCTCTCACCGGCACCGCCGCGACACTTGGCGGCGCGGGGCCAGTTGCGGGCGGAACGCCGTCGCCCGCCGCCGTCGGGCTCTTTTCAAACTCGCCGTACCCGGCCCACCTCAGCGGGCAACTGGATCCCGCGGTGTCGCGCTGGATGTGGCTGGTCAAGTGGTTGCTGGCAATCCCGCACATTATCGTCCTGTTCTTCCTGTGGTTTGCCCTGATCGTCACCAGCATCGTGGCGTGGTTCGCCATCCTGTTCACCGCCCGCTACCCGCAGTCACTTTTCAACTTCAACGTCGGCGTGCTGCGCTGGAGTTGGCGGGTGTCCTTCTATGCCTTCTCCGCCCTCGGCACGGACCGCTACCCGCCCTTCACCCTGGCCCGAACGGACTATCCGGCCGACTTCGACGTCGACTACCCCGAGCACCTCTCGCGCGGCCTGGTCCTGGTGAAGTCCTGGCTGCTGGCCATCCCGCACCTGCTGATCGTCGGCGTGCTCGCCGGCAGCTCCCGCGTCTGGGTTGCCGCCGAGGATGAATTTGCGGGCGGCGCTGCCCGTTACGCGGCCGGTGGCGGGCTCTCGCTGATCGCGCTCCTGGTCCTCATCGCCGGCGCCATCCTGCTCTTCACCGGCAGATACCTTCGGAGCCTGTTCGACCTGCTGCTCGGCCTGAACCGCTGGGTCTACCGCGTGACGGCGTACGTGGCGCTCATGCGGGACGAGTATCCGCCGTTCCGCCTCGACTTGGGCCCGGCCGATCCCGGTCAAAACCAGCCCCTCAACCAACCGAAAGGCCAATCATGAAACTCACCGTCCACACGTTCGTGACCCTTGACAACGTCATGCAGGGCCCCGGAGGCAGGGAAGAGGACACCAGCGGCGGTTTTGAATTCGGCGGCTGGCTGGTCCCGTACGTGGACGACGACTTTGGCCGCCTCGTCGACGCCTGGTTCGCCGAGGCCGATGCGATCCTGCTTGGCCGCACGACGTACGAAATGTTTCAGCCCTACTGGGAGCAGGTCACCGATCCAGGGGACGCCGTGGCCGCCGCCCTCAACTCGCTGCCCAAGTACGTGGTTTCCAACACCATCAGCAACCCGACATGGACCAACACCAGCGTCCTTTCCGGCAATTTCCTCGAGGCGATCGATGACCTGAAGTCCGGCCCTGGCCGGGAACTCCAGGTGCACGGCAGCCATCAGTTGGCCCGCGCCCTGCATGACGCCGGCCTGGTGGATGAATACCGGGTCATCGTCTTTCCCCTGGTGCTCGGCCAGGGCAAGCGGCTCTTCGACAACGGAGCCGTGCCGTCCGCGTTCACTCTGGCGGGGAGCAAGACGACGGCGGCAGGAGCCGTGCATCTCACGCTCTTGCCCACCGCCTTCGGTGCCGGGGAGCTGGAAGTAGGGGAGTTCGAAGTGCGGGAGGGGCGGGAACAGATCAAGGAGTGACCCGGACTAGCTTGGGCCCCGCAACCGTTCCATCTCGCGCCGGTCCTTCTTGGTGGGCCGCCCCGCTCCGCGGTCACGCTGCGGCAGCCCGAGCGCCGGTGCCACGGGCCGGGGTGGCGTGTGGTCGGTGAAGCAGTGCGACGCCGCCTCGGCACCGACACGCTTGGCAATCAGCCGGCGCACTTCGAGGATGCGCTCGTACCCCGGCTGGCGGACGCGGACGGTGTCGCCAGGCACCACCGATTGTGAGGCCTTGGCCGGGTTTCCGTTGAGGCGGACATGCCCCGCACGGCATGCTGCAGTGGCCGCGGAGCGCGTCTTATAAGCGCGGATCGCCCACAGCCAGGCATCAACGCGGACCGTCGCAGGGGCTGAAGGAAGGCTGCTCATGACTGCTGCCGAGTATAGCGGGGTGCGCCGCCTTTAGCAGAGCGGTGCAACAGCGCCCCGACCGAGGTGCCGCCCGGCAGCAGCCCCGCTAGCCTTTAGCGTCCGAGACCGCCGAACTCACCGCCGTCGGGCTGTCATATTCCTTGTCTGGAATGTTTCCAAGCGCGTCCAGGACGTTGCTGTCCGCACCGGAGTCCTTGGCGTGGGAGAGGAGTGTTTCCCGGGTTGCCGGGTAGTCCACTCCGCCAAGGAATTTCTGGATCTGGATCGGGTTAGGTGCATCGGCCATGTCAGTACCTTTCACTTGTCAACTGCTCTGGTGTCTCTTTCGTCTGGTTCTGCCAGCACTATGTCGCGGGCCTCCACCCGGCGGTCGGTCACTGTGGTGGGGGATTCGAGGTGGACGGCTCCGGTGGGCAGGATCCCGGCGCCCCCGGCCATCTCCATCACCCGCCACTGGGCCACCACGTCTTCACCGCAGTGCTCCGTCGGCAGCTGTGTCCAGAAGCGGAATGCGCCCGCGTCGTCAAGGACCTGGCGGCGGTAGAGGGTGCAGCCGCCCAGCCAGGCGATCTTGTAGGGAATCCACGTCCCCGCTTCCAGTCCCAGCTCGGCGCTCAGATGGCTGAGATTGGCAGCGCTGTGCAGGGGCCAGCGATGAAAGGCCGGTTTGTCCGGCCGGATACGTTCAGGCGTCACCGGTCCTTCCCAGGGCTCGAAGGCCGTGGTCTGCTCCGGCCTGCGGTCGTCGAGGTAGGAGAGCCCCTGAGGAGCCATCCCCACGAAGCCGCAGCCGAGCTCGTCCAGCGCATCGTTCATCCTGCCCAGCGCTCCGGGCTCCAGCCACACGTCGTCGTCCAGGTAAAGCACCTTCTCGGCGCGTGCCTGTTCAAAGAGGAACTGCCGGTGTTCGGCGATGCCGCGCCGCGGTAGGTGGCGTAGCAGATCAACCGCCCCGCCCTGTGCCCTGAGTACGCGCAGGATGGCGGCCACCGTCGCATTGTCCCAGGGGGCCGGTCCGTCCGACTGGTCGCTGACCACCAGCCGGAAGACCGGTGATGCCTGGGCGGCGAGGCCGGCGAGCGTGACGGCCAGTTCGGCGGGCCTGTTGCAGGTAGGGATGAGGACATCCAGGGCTGCGTCCTCCATGATCCGCCCGGAGGCCCAATCGGCGGACATAGTGCGATTCATGGTTCACCGCCTTCCGGATGGAGGCCAGCTTTGTCCGTACAGTGCATAGCTTCATGTACCCAGCCGGCGAAGCACTAAACAGTCCAAGCGGACGAGGCCAGCGGTGAGCAGACAGTCCGGCCGGTAAGTCCACCCGGGACGGGGCGGTTCAATGTGGCCCTGGACGCCAAGGAAAAGGCTGCCTAGGCCACCAAGTTGTCGGCGGCGGTGTCCATGTGTTCCCGGATCGTTTTGCGGGCCAGTGAGGCGTCGCCGGTTTCGATGGCGGCCACGATGTCATGGTGCCGGTCCACGCTCATGTTCTTGACGCCTTTTTCCAGCCCGGCGAACATGATTGACATCCGGATGGAACCCTCAAGTGACTCCCACGAATGGAGCAGCGTCTCATTGCCGGTGAGGCGGCACATCGTGCGGTGGAACTCCATATCGGATTCGATCTGCTCCTCCAGCGTGCCTTTCGTTGCCGCCGTCATGGTGTCGATGGCGGCGCGCAGGGTGGAAATAACGTGCTGCCGGTCCGGCAGTTCGCACAGCGTCCGTGCGGCCAATGATTCCAGTGCGGCCCGCACAGAGTAGATGTCGCGGATTTCCTTCGCGTCCAGATGGCGTACGGAGAGGCGGCCGCGGGGCCCGGCGGACAACAGTCCTTCCTGTTCCAGCTGGCGCAGTGCCTCGCGGAGGGTTCCGCGGCTGATCTGCAGCATGTCCGAGAGTTCGGTTTCCACCAGGTGGCGGCCTGGCTCGAGCGCGCCGCTGGTAATAGCGGTGCGCAACGCCGCCACAGCCTGTTCGCGGAGGCTTTTCTTTTGCAGTCCCAGCAGTGAAGCGGTTGCTGCGGCCATCGGTACTTCTCCCCAATGTCAGTGGTCGACTGTTTACAGCCGATGTGTTAACTGTTGATGTTACGTCAGAAAGCGCGGGACCGGTATCTACCGGCCCCGCGCTTTCTGCCATATATCTTCCTGGTCTGATGTGGAGCTAGCCGAGCTGGGCCAGGACCTTCGCCACGATCCGCTGGACTGTGAGCCCGTAGCGCTCGTGCAGTGTGGGCAGTGCCCCGGCGTCCAGGAACTCGTCAGGCAGCGCTACCGGCACCACCTGCTTGGCGATCCCGGCCGTGACTACTGCGGACGCCACAGTTTCGAACAGCCCGCCCACCACGCTGTGGTTTTCCAGGGTCACGGCGAGCCGGTCCGTGTTGATTTCCGCGAGGACGGTCGCGGCGTCGAACGGCTTGATGGTGGGCGTGTGGACGACGGCGACATCCACGTTCTGCGCCGCCAGCGCCTTGGCGGCCTGCAGGGCGCGCATGGTCATCAGCCCGCTGGAGACGAACACGACGTCGTTGCCCCCGCGCAGGACCTTCGCCTTGCCGAGCTCGAACGTGTAGCCGTACTCGTCCAGCACCGCGGGAACGTTGCCGCGCAGCAGCCTCAGGTAGGTGGGACCGTCGCTGGCTGCGAGCTGGGGGACCGCCTGTTCGATGTCGATCGAGTCGCAGGGGTCCACGATGGTCAGGTTGGGCATGCCGCGGAAGATCGCCATGTCCTCAGTGGCCTGGTGGCTTGGCCCGTATCCGGTGGTGAGCCCGGGCAGCCCGCCCACGATATTCACGTTCAGGTTGGGCTCCGCGCTGTCCAGGCAAAGGAAGTCATAAGCGCGCCGGGCCGCAAACACCGAATACGTTGAGGCGAACGGCACCAGACCGGTCTCCGCCAGTCCCGCCGCGGCGCCGAAGAGCAGTTGTTCGGCCATGCCCATCTGGAAGAACCGCTCCGGGAAGGCCTGGGCGAAAACGTGCATGTCCGTGTACTTGCCCAGGTCCGCGGTCAGGCCCACGATTTTATCGTTCTCCCGGGCCGCCTTCACCAGGGCGTGCCCGAACGGCGCCGATGCTGTTTTCTGGCCCGGGTCCGCGAACGACGCAATCATGGCGGACGTTTTCAGTTTTGGTGCGGCGGTCTTTGGTGCAGCGGTCGTCGCTGCAGCGGTGGCTGGGGTGGTGGCAATGCTCATCGGGCGGCCCTTCCTTCGAATCCTGCGGTCAGTTGCTCGCGGCACAGCTGCCACTCGTGTTCTTCGATGCGCATGAAGTGCGCCTTCTCGCGGTCTTCCAGCAGGGGCACGCCGCGGCCCACCTTCGTGTCGCACAGGATCACGGAGGGGCGCCCGACGGCAGCGGCCTGGTTCGCTGCGTTGTCGAACGCCGCCAGCAGCGCGGCGACGTCGTTCCCGTCCACCCGCTGGGTATACCAGCCGAAGGCTTCCCACTTTTCCGTGACGGGTTCGGTGCGGAGCACGGTGTCTGTCTTGCCGTCGGCCTGCAGGGCGTTGATATCGACCATCGCCGTCAGGTTGCCGAGCTGGTGGTGGTGGGCCCCCATGGCGGCTTCCCAGGTGGAGCCTTCGTCCAGTTCGCCGTCGGAAAGGAAGTTGTAGACCCGGGCGTCGGACCCCTGGTACCGCAGGCCCAGTGCCATGCCGACGGCGATGGTCAGCCCGTGGCCCAGGGAGCCGCCGGAGATTTCCATCCCGGGGGTGTAGGTGGACATGCCGGACATGGGAAGCCGGGAGTCGTCCGAGCCGTACGTTTCGAGTTCCTCGACCGGAACGACGCCGGCCTCCGCCAGCGCCGCGTAGTGCCCGATTGCGTAGTGGCCGGTGGAGAGCAGGAAGCGGTCCCGCTTCTCCCATTCCGGATCCTCGGCCCGGAAGCGGAGCTGGTCTGCGTAGACGGCCGCGAGCATGTCAGCGGCGCCGAGGGCCTGGCCCACATATCCCTGGCCCTGCACCTCGCCCATGTTCACGGCGTGGTGCCGGATCCGGTACGCCGCGGCAGAGACACTGCCAACGCGTTCTGTCGTGGGAGCCACGTTTTCCTGTGTGGTGCTCATGTGTACTTCTTCCGTGGAGGTCATCAGACGTTCACTGTCTGCGGAGTGCTTTTGGTGGCCTCATCTGCAAGCTGCCGTTCACGCCTGCCCCAGGTTTCCCGGGTGACGATAGCCGCCCAGAGCCCGATGGCTGCGTAGAAGCTGAAGAGGAGCGCAGGGCCCATCCAGCCCAGGGAAACGAACAGGAGCGTGGTGATGAAGGGCGTGAAGCCGGAGACCATCGCGGAGACCTGGTAGGCGAGTGAGGCTCCGGACGAGCGGGTCTTGGCCTGGAACAGCTCCGGGAACCATGGGCCCTGCGCCCCGGCCAGGGAGTTCTGGCAGACCGCGTACGAGATAACGATGGTGGCGATGACGAAAATGAACATTCCGGTGTTCACCAGGAGGAACATCGGGATGCCGAACAGCGCGGCGAAGGCGCAGGACCAGACGTAAAGGGGCCGGCGGCCGATCCTGTCTGTCAGCCGGGCCCAGGCCATGGTGGCGAAAATGCCGATCGCCGACGCGATGCAGAGGGCAACGAGGGTCTGGGCCTTGTCAGCCAGCTGCTGGGTGTGAAGGTAGGAAATCATGTAGGTGATCGATACGGCGTAGCCGGCAGTTTCCGCGATGCGGAGGCCGATGCCGCGCACGATGCTGCGCCAGTCCGTCTTGATGACCTCGATGATGGGGGACTTAACGATGGAGCCGCTTTCCTTGACCTCGTCGAATACCGGCGATTCCGGGACCTTGGAGCGGATGATCAGGCCGACAGCGACGAGGACGATGCTGGCCAGGAACGGAACGCGCCACGCGAGTTCGCCGCCCAGGTTCACGCTCACGAGGAAGACGAGGTTCGCCAAGAGGAGACCAACAGGGAAGCCGGCCTGCACCATGCCGGTGTACTTGCCCTTGGATTTCCAGGGCGCATGTTCGTAGCTCATCAGGATGGCGCCGCCCCATTCAGCGCCGAACGCCAGGCCCTGAACGATCCGGACAAACACCAGCAGGGCAGGAGCCAGCAGGCCCACCTGCTCGTAGGTGGGCAGGAGTCCGATGAGGAACGTGGCCACGCCCATGAGGATCAGTGAGGCGACCAGCACGGGCTTGCGGCCCACCTTGTCCCCGAGGTGTCCGCCGATGACGCCGCCGATCGGACGGGCGGCGAAGCCGACGCCGAGGGTGGCGAAGGCCGCCAGCGTTCCGGTCACGGGATCCCCGGTAGGAAAGAAGGCCGTACCGAAGTACAGGGCAGCGGCGGTGCCGAAGCCGATGAAGTCATAGGTCTCAATGACCGCGCCAACACCGGAGCCGATGGCGACGCGCTTTGCGTCCTTTGTGCCATGGACGTGGCCCCGCATTTTCAGAGCTTCTTTGCTCATGAAGAGTTTCCTTTCGAAGAGCGCTGAAAGCCTTGCCTCAGCGATGTCGACTGTTAACAGGTGATATGCCAGTGTGACCTGCATCATGAGCTGCTGTCAACGGTCAACTTCAGAGGTTGACTGTTAACAGTGGCGCCAACTACTGTGGTCCTCATCACTACCGCCTGCAATGCACGACCAGAGGATCAACGACGATGTTCCACTCCCGGCTCGGGTGCTCATCCATCAGCTTCCGCCACGAGGACTTGCCCGCCGCGCTCCGCACCATCACCAGGCTTGGCTTTGATGAAATCGATCTCGGCGCCCTCCCCGGCGTCTGCGACCACGTCCCGTATGAGCTCGATGCGGAGGCCGTCAACGCCGTGACAGCGGAAGTCACCGCCTGCGGTCTCCGCACCCGGTCCGTCAACGGCGACATCGGAGATCTGAATGCGGTGCTCGACGACGGCCGGCAGGCAGCACGCGATCGGCACCTTGACGCACTGCTCACCCTGGCGGCCAACACCGGGGCGAAAGCCCTGGTCCTTCCCTGTGGCGCACTCAGCCATGATCCGGTCCGGAGTGTTGACGAGGATCTGGACACGATCGCGGCGCAGCTGATCCGGGCCGGGCAGCGCGCAGGTGAGTTCGGCGTCCAACTCTGGACCGAGTCCCTGCACTTCCTCCGATTCTGCTGGAACCTGGAGCGCGCGGAACTGCTGTCCAGGCGGCTGGAAGGGACCGGCGTCGGCATCGTGATGGACTTCAGCCATATCGTGGCGGCCGGCGAGGACCCGCTGGAGTACATCGAACGCCACCAGGGCCTGATCGCCCATGTCCACCTGCGGGATGCCGTTCCCGGAAACATCAACCTCAGCATCGGCAACGGGCAGGCGGACTTCGCCGCCGGACTGCGCTCACTGGCAGCGCACGGCTATACCGGCCACTTCTCCCTCGAACTTGAGACCCGGGACGTCACCAATGACGAACGCCCGGCTGCCGCAGCCAAAGCGGCCAGCTTCCTTACCGACTTCATCTGACCACCTCAAAAAACCATCAAGGAGCATCATGACCACCACCATTCAGCGCACTGCCGTCCTCACCGGGGCCACTTCGGACCGGGGCATCGGCATCACCACCGCACGCCGCTACGCCAGTGAGGGCTGGGCCGTGGTGATTCTGGATCTTGACGGCGAGAAGTCTGCCAAGGTCGCAGCGGAAATCGGCAATGAATTCAACGTGCCGGCCTTCGGCTATGAGATCGACGTGGCCAGCGAAGATTCCGTCACGGCCGCCTACAAGGCGGTGGCAGCCGAAGTCAGCGCCGGCACCCTTCCGGCCGTGGGCGCCCTGGCCAACATCGCCGGCATCACCTCGCCGGTGCCCTTCCTGGAAACCACGCTGGAACTGTGGAACAAGGTCATGGCCGTGAACTCCACCGGCACCTACCTCGTGACCAAGGCCTTCCTGCCGGACATGATCGCCAGCGGCTGGGGCCGGATCGTGAACATGTCCTCCGTCTCCGCCCAGCGCGGCGGCGGTGTCTTCGGCAAGGTTCCGTACTCCGCCGCGAAGGCAGCCATCCTTGGTTTCACCAAGGCCCTGGCGCGTGAAATCGGTGCCACCGGCGTGACCGTCAACGCCATCACCCCCGGTGCCGTGGACACGAACATCCGGGTGGGCAGCACGGAGGAGCAGGAGGCCGCCATCAACGCTGGCATTCCCCTCGGACGCAACGCCACCACCGAGGAGATCGCCGCCGTCATCACCTTCCTCTCCTCGGAGGAGTCGGCCTACCTCACGGGAACCACCATCGACATCAACGGTGGAAGCCACATCCACTAGTGGCTACTCCACCGTGACCTTCACCCGCTGGACCACGTTGTTGCCCATGCCCTGGTAATTCCAGTGCTGCTCGAGTGGCTGGATGGCGCCGGTGGCGTCAGTGGCCCGGCAGATCAGTTCGTGCTCGCCGGCATCGGCCACCCACGGAACACTCCAGCCGCGCCAGGCAAAGGCGCCGGCAGGTGTGTCCAGCTGCGCGGGTATCCATTTGCCGTCGATTCCGACGTTCACGCCCGTCACGGCGCCTTCGCCCGACCAGGCGCGGCCGCGCAGCGTCACCGGGCCGCGGGGGAGGACCCGCCGCCGCGTGTAGAAGTCGGGAATGCCCGGGGGGATCATCAGCGAGCGAACCCTAATCCGCGAAACCGGTGTGCCGGCGTCGTCCGCGTTGTGCTGGTAGCGGTACGCGACCTCCTGCTGGAAGCCGTGGAACGGCCGGGTCACCACCTGGATGGACTGCAGCCATTTGACGCTTGTCATGCCGTACCAGCCGGGAACCACGAGCCGCAGCGGGTAGCCGTGCTGGGGCGGCAGCTCGCTGCCGTTCATCTTGTAGGCGAGCACGACGTCGCCGCGCATCGCTTCCGCGATCGGCAGGCTCCGCGCGTACTGGTGCCGGATGCCGGCCTGGATCCCCTCATCCAGCCCGGTGAATACGACTTCGACGGCTTCGGGCTCCACTCCGGCCTGCGCGAGGACATAGGCCAGTGGAACACCCGTCCACAATGCTGTTCCGACGGCTTCGAGCGTCCACGGCTGGCTCAGCGGCCTCGGTTTGAGCAGGGAGCGCCCGTTGCCGGCACACTCCAAGGTCACCGGGAGGCTGATCGCCGGGTCTTTCTTCAGCGCTGCGAGGCTCAGCTCGAGTGCCCGCTCCACGGCCCCGCCGATCCGCAGGTGCCAAGCCCCGGGGTCGACGTGCGGGATATCAAAGTGCGTCAGGATGTAATGCAGCCCGGGCGGCGTGATGTCCTCCCGGAGCGCCTCCAGAGGCATCGCGTGGTTCCGTGCCGCGAGCTGCAGCTCCTCAGGGGTGAGCGCCTCGTAGGTGGGCTCCCCTGAATGCGGTCTGTGCCGGGCGGACTGGCGGCGTCTGTAGATCAGCTTGGACATGGCATTGCGATTCTGCTCGGTGCTGCGGACGGACGGGCCCCCATTTCTCAGGTTTACGCCGCGCCCGCAGTACCGTCAATGCCGTTTTTGAGCCGCGGGAATTGCCTGGGGACCTAGATCTGCGGCAGCTTCAGGCACTCCTCGAGTCCCATCGGGTCCTGCCCGCCGCTCCTAGGCTTCGCGTGTGGCAGGGGACTTCGTCTGGGCAGGATCACGCTCAGCCAACTCGCCGATGGCGGCATCGATCTTCTTCATCGTCTCCGGCTCAAGTTTGACGCCCGACGCCGCCGCGGTGTCGGCAATCTGCTCCGGACGGGAGGCCCCGATGATGGCGGAAGCCACGTTGGGGTTTTGCAGCACCCAGGCGACCGCCAGCTGCGGCATCGTCAGCCCGGCCTCCTCGGCCACCGGTTTGAGCTCCTGCACACCGGCGAGCACGTCATCGCGCATCCAACGCTGGATCATCTTGGCACCGCCCTTGTCATCGGTGGCACGGCTGCCTTCGGGCAGCGGCTCGCCGGGCAGGTATTTGCCGCTGAGGACGCCCTGGGCCATGGGTGACCACACGATCTGGGAGACGCCGAGTTCTTCCGACGCCGGGACCACCTCTTCCTCGATGACCCGCCACAGCATGGAGTACTGGGGCTGGTTGGAGATCAGCTGGAAGCCCAGGTCCTGGGCGAGCGCGTGCCCGTTCCGGAGCTGTTCGGCGGTCCATTCGCTGACGCCGATGTAGAGCGCCTTGCCCTGCCGCACGATATCCGCGAAGGCCTGCATGGTCTCTTCCAGTGGTGTCTCGAAATCGTAGCGGTGTGCCTGGTACAGGTCCACGTAGTCTGTCTGCAGCCTGGTCAGGGAGCTGTCGATGGACTCCATGATGTGCTTGCGGGACAGGCCCAGGTCGTTCTTGCCTTTCGGCCCGGTGGGACCGTAGACCTTGGTGAATATTTCCAGCGACTGGCGCCGTTCGCCCTTGAGCGCTTCGCCGAGGACCGTCTCCGCGGCGGTGTTGGCGTAGACGTCCGCGGTGTCAAAGGTGCTGATGCCGGCGTCGAGCGCTGCCCGCACGCACTGGGTCGCGACATCGTTTTCCACCTGGGAGCCGTGGGTCAGCCAGTTGCCGAACGTGATTTCCGAGATCTTGAAGCCGCTGTTACCGAGGTATCTGAATTCCATGGGTTTCACGCTAGCGGACATGGTTGCTCAAGGTAAGGGATATTGGCAGGTCATCTGCCTGCCGTAAACCCTGCCCGGGCACCCTTCAGGTGGCGGGCCTGCCGCTGCGTCAGGACCGGATGTGGGATTCGGTATGCTGCGCCAGCGAAACCAAGGATCCGGTGTCAAGGATGGCCATGTGCCCGGCGGCCGCGGGCTTCTGGACCTGCAGCGGGGGTTCGGTGGCCGACTTTGCCAGCGACGCCGGGGCCTGCGATCCCATTGCAACCTGGGCTCCCTTGGATCCGGGGGCGCGGGACGGCGGGGCCGGGATTCGGGTTAACGGCGGACGCGGGCTGTGGTCCAGCGCGGTCTCTACGAGCGGCGCAACCTTCTCCACCTCAGTGGCAGGGCCCTTGCCGGGCAGGTCCCGGACCGGGGCATCGATTACCGGAGCGGCAGCCGCCCGCGCCCGCGCCACCGCGCGGGCATCCGCTGCGGCAACAGCGTCCGCCCAGTCCTTCGCGAGAACCGGCGGCACGGGGCGCGCCGCTGTCACCAGCGGGTGATGCTCGACGGCGGTGCGGAGCGCCTCTTGGACGCCGGCGCGGCTCAGCAGCTTCTTCCAGTCGCGGGGAGGACGCGGCGCACGAACCGGTAGGGGCGCTTTCGGTGCCTCCGTGGATGCGGAAGTGTTTCGTGAAGAAGAGGTCTGGGACGCCTGGAGCTGGGTATCGACCGGCAGCCGCACCACCTCGATGGTGTCGTTCCGGGGGAACCTGCCGAACAGCGCCATCAGGACCAACGCCAGAAGTCGGCCGACTCCGGCGAGCAGCAGCATCGCGACGAAGACGATGAAAAGCCCGAGGAACATGACAAAGGCTACGAACACCGTGCCAAAAAACGTCAGGTTCAGTGCAATCGTTGCTGGATCTCCCACGTCACCCTCCTAACAGTCCGCCTCTGCGCATACCGCGACAGTCTCAGCGGACAACAGCCCCTAACAACCATACGGACTATTTACTGCCGACATGCACTCATCACAAGGCCCGCCTAGTGTTGTTTCGAACCTGTTATCGGATGCCCGCTCCGCGGCAGGCATATAGTCGGAAACAGCAAGTAAACCTCCACAATTTTCAGGGGAATCCGTGAGCAAGCCAGAGCCCTTCGCCGGAAACTGCCCGTGCCTGTCGGGGGAGCAGTACGCGGAGTGCTGCGGCCGTTTCCATGCCGGAACGGCGGAGGCGGCGACGGCTGAACAGCTGATGCGTTCCCGCTACAGCGCGTTCGTCCTGCTGGACGCCGGCTACCTGCTGAAAACCTGGCATCCGGACACCCGGCCTGCTGAGCTGGAGCTTGATCCCGGGCTCGAGTGGCGCCGGCTGGACATCGTATCCACGAACCGCGGCGGCCCTCTGGACACCCAGGGAACCGTGGAGTTCAAGGCACATTTCAGGCAGGACGGCGAACGCGGCGTCCACCACGAGACCAGCCGCTTCCTCAGGGTGGACCGCCGCTGGTACTACCTTGACGCCCTCGTTCTTCACCAGGCCTGACCTCTGCAGCATGGGTTCTTCTTAACGGCAGCGCTCCTAGTGCTCCTCATAGTCCGCAGTGGGTGTGAATCCGGCACGGTCCACCTTGCGGTGGAAGTGCATGCCGGCCATGCCGCCCACCACGGCGCCGACCAGCGCTACCGCCGCCACGACAACGGCGGCGATGATGCTGGTGGTGTTGAGCTGGCCTTCATTGACCGGAATCCTCGGGAAGCTGTTCAGCTGGGCCAGGATATTGAACTGTTCTCCGGCGATCATGCCCAGCACAGCCACCACGATGGCTGCGATCAGGGCCCAGATCCACACCATGAACCCCTGCTTGGCCCCGTTGAACCGAGCCATCCGTCCGGCCACATAACCGCCGCTGTAGTAGGAGATGAACAGGATCACGAGCAAGAGGACTATGCCCATGATCCCCACGGTCTGGTTGCTCGTTGCCCGGCCGACTGCCTCGTTGACGTCAGTGTCGGTGGCCAGGCCGACGGCTGTTCCGGCAGCAGCCACGAGGGCCGTCAGCAGCACTGCCATGCCGGTAGCGGCCAGCCAGCCGAAGAAAGCCGAACCAACCTTGATCCCGCCGAAGGCCTCCTTTTCACGGGCAGAGGCGGTCTCCCTCGATGCCAGGCTCGGGTCGGTGTGGGGAGCGGCGGTCGTGTCGGTGTCCGGCGTGTAGTCCCGCTCGGCGGAGGGTTCCTGAGTGTTCATGGCACGAGTCTCTGTGTCGTGCGTATCAGTGTCCCGGGCCTCAGCAGTGTCCCGGGTATGCAGGGCGCGAGTGTCGGTATCCCGTTGGTCGCCGTGCCTTAGGTCCTTATTCCGCGGTTCAGGCTCGCGTGACTGGGTGGCATCGTAGACCGGGGTGTCGTCGGCGCTGTGCCCGGATTGGGTATGCCGGGGTCGTCTGTCCCCGGAACCGATTGGGCTGCTCATCGAACGTCTCGCTTTCATTGAACGGACCGGCTCAAGGTCTAAGCCGGGCAACGCAATGCCGAAGCCGAGGCTCTGGCCTCACTTCTAGCTAACTCCGTTCAATCGCCGATAGCAAGGATGCTTACTATTTCGTTTTCGTGCCGCGCAGGCGAAGGTAAGCCTGTTTGTCGCCCATTCAGCGGTATTTCCGGTGCAGGTCTTCCTTGATCGAAGCCCCGGGTGAAGCGTCGGCGATCCATGGCCCTGTACCTTCTGACTGGTCCAGCACCCCGGCCTCAAGCCACTGGTAATCACCCGCCAGGACCTTGCGTGAAAGGTCACGGTCGCCGTCGTCAGTGTTCCGCCACAGCTGGTCGAAGTATTCGTCCACCCGCACGCGCGCCTGCTCGCAAAAGGCCTCCGCGAGTTCGAACGCGGTGGCGCCGCGCTCTGGCGCGGTGCGCAGCAGCATCTCCGCCCGGGAGCAGCACGCAGCCATGGCGAAGAGCTCGGCGCCAATGTCCACGATCCGTCCAAGGAATGCTTGCTTGTGCTCCAGCCTGGCCTGCCAGCGGCCCATGCCGTAGAACGTCTGGCGCGCCAGCCGCCTCGAGGACCGTTCCACAAAGCGCAACTGCTTGGCGAGCCTGCCGAACTCGCTGTAGGACCGCGGATCCATGCCGGCGCCCGCCACGAGTTTGGGCAGCCACTTCGCGTAGAAGCCGGACGCCCCGACGGCGGCCCTCGCCTTGTCTGACAGGCTCGCATCCGCGGACGCCAGATCCCCGGCAGCAGCCAGGTGGGCATCCACGGCTTCACGGGCGATCAGGAGCTTCATGATCTCCGATGACCCTTCAAAGATCCGGTTAATGCGCAGGTCGCGCAGCTGCTGCTCCGCGGGTACGGCGCGCTCGCCGCGGGCCTCCAGCGAATCGGCGGTTTCGAAACCCCTGCCGCCGCGGATCTGCACCAGCTCATCTGCAATCCGGTAGCTGATTTCCGTGGACCACAGCTTGGCGAGGGCGGCCTCGATGCGGACGTCCTTCTGCCCGGCGTCAGCCAGTTCCGCGGACAACTCAAACACGGCATCCAGGGCGAAAGCTGTGGCGGCAATGAACGCGATCTTCTTGCCGACGGCCTCGTGCTTGCCCACCGGCCGGCCCCACTGGGTGCGTGCATTGGACCATTCGCGGGCGATCTTCAAACTCCAGCGCCCCGTGGCGACGCACAGGGCCGGAAGCGAAAGCCTTCCCGTGTTAAGCGTGGTGAGAGCGATCTTGAGGCCCTGGCCCTCGCGGCCCAGCCGGTTGGCCGCAGGAACCCTGACTTGGTGGAAGCGGGTGACGCCGTTCTCGATGCCACGCAGGCCCATGAAGGCATTCCTGTTCTCCACGGTGATGCCCGGGGAGTCCATCTCCACCACGAAGGCCGTGATTCCGCCCTTGTGGACGGTGCCGTCGGAACCGGTGTGCCGCGGCACCACGGCCATCACCACCACAAGCTCAGCGATCACACCGTTGGT
Source organism: Arthrobacter sp. ISL-28 (assembly GCF_018613875.1). Lineage (GTDB taxonomy): Bacteria > Actinomycetota > Actinomycetes > Actinomycetales > Micrococcaceae > Arthrobacter. The sequence goes on from NZ_JAGGPJ010000020.1 coordinate 24,006, forward strand.
GGTCCAAAGTTTCACGCCGTCCAAAATGTACGCCTCGCCGTCGTCCGTTGGGACGGCGGTGCTGCCCATCCGGGCGGGGTCGCTGCCGACGTCGGGCTCGGTGAGCAGGAAGGCGGTAATGGCGCCGGCAGCGCATCGCGGCAGGTATTCCCGTTTCTGTTCGGCGGTACCGAAAACCTTCACCGGCTCAGGCACGCCGATGGACTGGTGGGCCGAGAGCAGCGCGCCCAGGCTGGGGTGCACCGAGCCCAGCAGCCCCAGCGCCCGGCCGTAGTACACCAGCGACAGCCCCAGCCCGCCGTACTCCAGCGGAATTTTCATGCCGAACACGCCGAGGTCAGCCAGCGCCTTAAGGTACTCGTCCGGGATCTTGGCATCGCGCTCAATCACCCGGCCGGACATTGTCCGGCATAGCGCTGTGAGCTGCTCCATGAAGGCCTCGCCGCGCTCCACGTCATCGGCTTTGGCCGCGGGCCAGGGGTGGATGAGGCCGAGGTCGAAGCTGCCGAGATACAGGCCCTTGGCGAAGCTCGGCTGCTCCCACTCCGTTTCGCGGGCGGCCTCCGCGACTGCCCTGGCGTCCTCGGCGGAAGCACCCGCGCCGATCCTCTCGGCGGCTACGGGCGTCTCGGAGGCAGGGCTGTCGATGGTCGGGATGGTGCCGGTGCCGGCGGACTGTTCCCGGACGCCAGGGTTTTCAGTGGCGGGACTGTCGGTGGCAGAGCTCACGGGGCATCTCCTCTAACCGGTGATCGGCTAAAGCCCTGGGTCCGCCGCGGGTGGAGAACCCTTCAGCTGTCCCTCAATGCTACCCGCGGGTAGGTACCGGTGCTAGGGGAGGGCTGGCCCTGAAAATCTCCGGGCAATTCAACAGTGGAGGCGTGGTGTACCAGCCGGTCCCACAGATCATTGAGGCCATGGACCATCGCGAGCAGCGTGCCGGCGACGATCAGCCAGGCCAGCCGCCCCACCCCCACCAGGACGAGTGCGGCAAATGCCGCGGCCATCACGAACAGAACCAGCACCAAGGCAAAAACCAGTGTTCCGATGAATACCAAGGTGGCTGTCTCCACTGCACTTAGGTCGAACTGCATGTGTCCCCCTGCGCCTTTGCTGCGGTTGAAATCAGTAGCACGAGCCTAGGATGCGGTGCTGGTGCAATCCACAGCCTGCGGGGCGGTTGCGCGCGTTGATACGGGATCGAAACCATACTGCTCCGTAGGTCACGGCTATGTCTCAGAAACCTCGGCAGTAACAGCCATAACGTTACTTCGAAGGCGGTTTATGCAGGTATTCTTTGCAGCCGAATGCAGGCAACGCAGGCTGAAAGGGGGACTGCGTTAACCTTGTACTTGGCAGTTTTCGGGTTTCCCCTGCCGAAACCATCCCCAACGCAGCTGAAGGAGAGTGTGTGCCCCGGTCCACCACGTCCTCCGCTGACGCCATCAGCGCACGGCTCCGGGACCTCGAGCTCCTCACCAAAGGGCCCGCCTGGGCGCTCACGCGCTCCGCTCCCTGGGTGATTGCGGTGCTGCAGGCGTCCTTTACCCGCACCCGGCCGCAGCTTCCGCTGGAAGAGTTCCACGCCGACGTCGACTCCTTCCTTGAGCAGCTCCGTCGCCAGGAGCCCGGGCTGGGTGGCGGCGCAAACGGCAAGACCTTCGGTGACGAATGGACGCGCAAGCAGTTCCTGACGCGACGGAACCAATCAGGGCAGATCGTTTATGAAGTCACGGAACCTGCCGCCCGTGTGCTGGCGTTCCTGGACAGTCTTTCCAGCGAACGCTCCACCCTGAACGGTTCACGGCTGGGCACGCTGCTGGGCGATGTGGAGAAGCTCGCGAATGAGACCAACCCAGACCAAAGCGCCCGCCTGGAATCCCTGGAGGAGGAGATCGAGGAGCGGCAGCAGCTGATCCAGGACATCAGCTCCGGGGACTTCGACGGGCTGCTCGATGACGATGAAGCCGTCGAAGCCGCCGGCAACATCCTGGACCTTGCGGCCAGCCTGCCCGCCGACTACAAGAAGATGCGCGACCGCATCGAGGAGCTTGTGGGCGAACTGCGCAACCAAATCATCGAGGAATCGCTGACCAAGGGCGCCACGATGGCCCAGGTGCTGGAAGCCGACAAGCGGCTCCGGCAAAGCCCGGAAGGACGCACCTTCCGCTCGTTCACCGCTTTTCTCGAGGACCCGCAGCAGCAGCTGCGCTTCCGCTCGGCGATTGGCGAAGTCCTCAGCCGGCAGTTCGCGGACGACCTCTCGCCGGAGGACCGCGAAACCCTGAAGAACCTCGTGGCCGAACTCCGCCAGCAGCACAGCCAGATCCAGCGGATCTACGGCAAGCTCAGCGAGAGCCTGAACACCTACGTGCAGAGCGACGACTTCCGCCAGTCGGTCAGGTTGCGCAAGGTGCTGCGCGAGGCCGAACAGGCCATCCGCTCGCTGCCCTATGAGCGCGAACGGCCCGGCCTGGTCCGCGGCCCCGTGCTGTTTAACGCCGGCTTCGAGTCCCTTGCCATGGTGAAGCTGTTCGACCCTGACGAGTTCGCGGCCCCGCCCAAGCTCGCCGACCCCATCGCGTTCAGCGACTCTGACCGCTTGCGCTCGCCGCGCACCGGCAAGGCGCGCCCCGAGGCCATCCGGGCTGCATTTGCCGACGCCTCGACCCTGAGGGAAGCCTGGGAACAGCTGCCTCCCGAGGAACAGCACATCAACTCCATCCGCGCGCTCCTCTCGCACGCCCTCCACGACGGCGCGGGCTTCGACCGCGAAGCCTGGGACGCCGTCGAGTTTGAGCAGATCGACGGCACCACCCGCAAGGCCTACCTTCCGGTGGTCACCCTCACGAAGGACCCTGATGACTGAAGAAATGACGACGGCGGACGCCCCGCTGGAAGACCCCGCCCCGCTGGTCGAGCGTGGGGCCACGCCTGCCGGGTTCCCTGACCGAGCTTGCGAGGTTAGGGGGCAGGTGGGGACCGTGACCGAGGGTTCGACAAGCCCCATCACCCGCGGGGTAACCCCGAGTGACACTTTCGTCGACGGCGCGGCGCTGTTCCCGGGCGATACGGGCGTGCTCTCCATGAAGGTGCGCCAGGCCCTCGTGAAACTGCTGAAGGGCCCCTACGTCGACGGCGGCCGCGACGAAAAGCTCTGGACAACCCTCCTGGACCACCAGCTCATTCTCCGCAGCAGGCTCTCAGAAATGTTCCTCACCCTGCAGCTGGACCACGACCGCAAGATCGCGGTGCTGCGCCCGGTCGATCCGGAGGCCATCGGCGGCAGCGCCCGCTCCAGCATCCTGCGGCAGCAGCGCGCGCTGAGCCGGGTGGAAACGATCGTGCTCCTGCGCCTCCGGCTGCTGCTGGACCGCCACGTCACGGCACAGACCGATCCCACCATCACCCGCGAGGAAATCGCCGAGCTCGTGGCGCACTACCAGCCGGCAGGCCAGCAGGATGCCCTCCGCGATTCGGACGTCGTCAACCGCGCCATCACCAAGCTCCTGGCCCGCCAACTCCTCCTCACCACCGGTCTGGACGACGTCTACACCATCTCGAACGCCCTCCCGCTGGCCCTCCCCTTCGAAAACATAGGGGACATCCCAGCCCAGATCGAAGCCCTGGTCACAGCCACAGCAGACCCCACAGGCACGGAAGCACTGATAGAGCTCGACGACAACGGGTCGCCTGCTCCCGACGAAGAGAGCGAAGGCGACGGCGATGCCGCCCAGGGAGTGGCATCGCCGTCGTCGTCCAACCCAGCCACGGCCATGGACGGAGCAGACAAGTGAGCATCGCAACCATGCTGCCGATGGGCGAGCTCACCAACCCGGGCCAGATGCGCCTGGCCCTGGTCCAGGTGGTCAACTGGGGCACGTTCCACGGAGCCCACACGATGCACGTGGACCGCAACGGCACGCTGCTGACGGGCAACTCCGGGGTGGGCAAGTCCACGCTGTTCGATGCCATGCTCCGCGTGTTCGATGCCCGGCCGCGCAGCAATGAGGCCGCCGCCCAGCGGTCGGGCGGGGCTGTGGAGGACAAGAGGACGACGTTCACGTACATGCGCGGCAAGGTGGGCGACAAGGCGGTGGGCGAGGGCTCGGCCAGTGCTTTTCAGCGCCCCGGTGCCACATGGTCCGCCGTCGCGCTGACGTTCGACAACGCGGCCGGGACCAAGGTAACGGTGTCCGCCCTCTTTGATCTGCCGAAGAACGGTACGGAATCGAGTGTCGGCCGCTATTACCTGATCGACCACAAGCCGCTGGACCTGCCCGCGATCGAGGACATCGCCGAGAAGCGTTTCACCAAGGCTGCGCTGGAGGGCATCTTCCCGGATGCCCAGGTCTTCGACGTCCACAAGGCCTTCGCCGAACGCTTCCGCCGCCTCCTTGGCATCAACTCGGACCAGGCCCTGCCGCTGCTCCGCGTGATCCAGGCAGGCAAGGGCCTGGGCGGCAGCGTCAACACGTTCTTCCGCGACCAGGTGCTGGATGCGCCGGCCACGCTGGCGGCGGCGGATGACGTCGTCGAGGAATTCAGCAACCTGATGTCCATCCGTCAGCGCCTCGAGGACGTGCGCCAGCAGCGCGACCAGCTCGCTCCGGTGCCGGACCTGAACCGGGAGTACGCCCAGTCGCTGCTGCATGCGAACCGGCTCCGGGAACTCGCCGGCGAGGAGTTCGAGGCCTACCGGCAGCAGCTTGCGGTCACGGTGCATGAGAAGACCCTGGCCCGCTTCAAGGGGCTCGCGCAGGCCAAAGCCAAGGAACTGGGAGCGGAACGGGCGGTCCGCGACGGCCTCGCCAAGGAGCTGCGCCAGCTCGAGGCTGAGTACAACAACCAGGGCGGCAACGCCATCTCGTCCATCGAGCAGTCCCTCGAGAACGCCCGCGTCAGCCTCAAGCTCCGGAAGCAGGTGGAGGAAGCCGCCCGCCAGGCGCTGGCCGACGCAGGCCTGCAGCTGGACTGGACGGCGGAGGGCTGGGAACAGGCCCACGGGCAGGCAGCCGCCCGGTCCGCCGAGCTCAAGGATGATGCGGAGGCACTGAAGGAGCTGCGTTTCGAGGCGTTCGACGGGCACGCGACCAGGAAACGCGAGCTCGCCGCTGCTGAGCAGGAGCTCGTCTCGCTGAAGACGCGAAAGTCCCTGCTGCCGCCGTCGAGCATCGAGAACCGGGCGGCCATCGCGGCCGCCACCGGCGTGCCGGAGGAACTGATGCCTTTCGGCGGCGAGCTCATCGACCTCGCCGAGGGGGAGGAGCGGTGGCGGCCGGCTGCCGAGCGGGCGCTGCGGAACCTCGCCACCACGCTGCTTGTCCCCGGCGAGCACTTTGCAGCGGTCACGCGTTACCTGAACGACCACTCGGTCCGGGGCGCCCTGCGCGCGGTCGATGTGTCCAAGCCGCTCGCCGGCGGCGCCCTGGCTGTGGAGGACGTGTCCGACGGCGACCTGCTGACCAAGCTGGACATCCTCACCACCGGGGCAAAGGGCAGCTCTGCCGCACAAGCAAGCGAATGGATCCGAGAACGCATCGCCCTCGATTTCTCCTACCCGTGTGTGGAAAACCCGGACGAACTGGCCGGGCTCGATAAGGGCCTGAGCCTGGGCGGCGTGGTCAAGCGGAACCGGCACACTGTGGAAAAGGACGACCGCTTCACCAGCCGCCAGGACTATGTGCTGGGCTTCGACAACGCCTCCAAGCTCGAACTCGTGGCGGCCCAGGTGGCCGACCTGCAGCAGGAGCTCGCCAAGGCCGCCGAACTCGCTCAGAGCCGGGAGGAATCCCACCAGGGCATGACGCGGCAGCTTGAGGCGCTGCGGCGGGTGGCCGACGACAACCGTACCTGGGAGCAGGTTTCTGCGGCCGTTGCCGCGGATGAACTGGCCCGGATTGAACAGCGGCTCAAGGACGCCCTCGCGGCGCAGGCGGACCTCGAACCCCTGCGTGCCAACATCGAGGCCGCCAGGCAGAAGCACCAGTCCAGCACCGAAGCTGCCGCCGTGCTGCAGAGCGAATACAAGGCACTGGACCAGCGCCTCACCAGTGCCGATTCGCTGCTGGAAACCGCGCGGACCCGCCTGCGCCAGGCGCCGCCGTCGGAGTCCACGGTCGCAGCGCTGGAACCCTACTTCGCGGATTTCGGCGACGTGACCGAAATGCATGAACTGGACAACCTCTGCGCCCGGGTCAGGACCCAGCTGCTGGGCGAGCTGCACGCCGCCGAATCCCGCGGCCAGGCAACCTCCGAACGGCTGACCCGGATCTTCGAGGGCTTTGTGCGCGAGTGGGGCACGGCGATTTCGGCTGACCACGGAACCTCGATCGGCGCGGCTGGTGAATTCGAAGCCCGCTACCACGCCATCGTCAGCGACGGCCTGCCCGCCCAGGAAGCCGAGTTCCGACAGTTCTTCAACCAGCGGACGCACGAGTCGTTCAGCACGCTGCTGCACCTGCTGGATGAGGAACGGCGCTCTATCACGAGCCGCATCCTGCCCCTGAACGGCATCCTGTCCAAGGTCAATTTCCACGAGGGCAGCTTCCTCGAGCTCGACATCAAGCAGACCCTGCCGGCCACCGCCAAGCAATTCAAGGACGCCATCCAGAACGCGCTCAAGACCCGGCACTCACGGCCGGCCCGCGCGGCTTCGGGCGCTGCGTCGGGTACTGAGCCCGACGACGACGCCGAGCTCACCAACCGCTACAAGTCCCTGGAAACGCTCGTGAAGCGTCTGGGTTCGCAGACGCCGGAGGACCGGCGCTGGCGCGCAGAGGTGCTGGACGTGCGCGGGCACTTGTTCATCCAGTGCAAGGAGCACCGCGAAGTCCAGGACCCGTCCGGAAAGAAGGGCGGAAAGCGGACCGAGGTGTTCATGCACGCCGATACGGGCTCCATGTCCGGTGGCGAGCGGCAGCGGTTCACCGCGTTCATTATGGCAGCGGCGCTGAGTTACCAGCTGGGCATCGCCGAACAGGGCTTCACTACATACGGCACCGTGATGATGGACGAGGCTTTCGTCCTGGCCTCCGAGGAATTCGCCGGGGCCGGCATCAAGGCGCTGCACGAGTTTGGCTTCCAGCTGCTCCTGGCCGCTCCGGAGAACGTGATCGACCTGTCCCGCCACCTCGGCTCGGTCACGGAGATCCTCCGGGACAAGCGCACCAACCGCTCCGGCGTGCTGACTGCTCCCGTGATCTCCCCGAAGGCTGGGTCCGAGGGGCAATGGCGGTCCGAGGCCAACCCCGTGGACATCGTGCTGCGCTGAAGCGCCGCCAATACCGGACCCTCCCGCAGTTCCTGCTGCGCGTACCCGGATCCTCCCGCAGTTCCTGCTGCCAATACCGGATCCTCCCGCGACCCCTTCGTAACCCCGCGCGCGGAATAATAACAAATCGATGGATTTATTCGTCGATCGCTACCGGGAGCCTGCTCCTGCATGCGATCGTGTTGAGCACCAACACTTCGCCACACGCTCCAGCAGGGTCATCACCACTTCCACGCGGCGGGCCTGAGCCACCCTCTTTTGAGCTTGACGGCGTCCTCACGAAAGGCACCATCATGCGTCCTGCACATGCACCATTCATCGTGGCCCTTGCGACCGCAGCCACCCTCAGCCTTGCTGGCTGCGGGGCGGTCGCGGAGTCGGCGTCCAGCAAGGCGACAGCGCCGGCAACAACGGCCGCCGCTGCGCCAGCGACTGCCAAGCCTGCAGCTGCAACAGCCACGCCTGCACCTTCCAGTGCGAAACCGTCAGCGGATGCTGCGCCGGGTGCTGGTGCGCCGGGTCCTGCCGGGTCCGGCACTGCCGCGCCCGGTTCTGCTGACCTGGCAACCTTCACCTTCCCGGGTGGCAAGGTGTCCTTCAAGTACCCGGCCAAATGGAAAGTGGAACTCTTCACCGGGTCGAGTACGCCCCCGGTGTCGGGAACGGCGACCGTCTACGATGCCAACGGCAACAAGCAGGCCACTGTGTACTCGGGGCACATTGCCGACGGCGTGACCCACCCGGTCACCAGGGACGTTTTCGAAACCCAGCCGGTTCCCGGCCTGCAACAGCAGCCGGCTCCTACCGCCCACTACTCCTTCTACGTGGACCGGATGGAGGATAACCCGACGTACCGTATGCACCTCACGGCGGGGGCGCCGTCATCCGGCGCCGACATGGCGCTGGACGGCATCATTCGCGTCGGAAAAGACGTGCTGGTCGCTGACGTGCAGTTCATCGAGAAGCCCTTCGCCAGCGACGCCGCGGCCAAGTCCTGGCTGGCGGGCGCCGAGGGTCAGGCACTCAAGGCGCTGTTGTTGAGCATCTCCTACCGCTGAGCCGAGCCGCTGGTTGAGCTTGGGAGCCGGGCGTGGCCCCAAGTTCAACCAGCGGACCGACCGATCAACGGATGCCTGGCCTACCGGCCCTGGATACGGTCCAGGAACTGCCCTGTGCGCGATCAGCCCGTCGATCTGGCGGAGCACGACGGCGGCCGGGATTGATCTCGTTGGCCGGCGGTTCTACCCTCACATTGCCGCAGCAGAGGAAGTCCGCGCAGATCAGCATGCCAACGGTGTTGCCGTTGCGCCCGGACTGACCGGCCCGGCGGGCCACCCAGAGCAGCACGTCCTCTTTGGAGAAGACGTCGCGGCGCAACTCGCACAGCACCGACCGGCTCTTCTTCGCTCCGCCTTCGGGTGCGCGGAGCATGATGCCAGTGAGGCCCTCGGGGCGGGGAACCACGAGGTAACCGCGGAGCGGCATCTTTTCGTCCCGCCAGCCGAGGAAGTCGAGCCGGTCCCAGTCCAGGGCATCGAAGTCCCGTGGCAGGTTCAGCTTCGCCGCCTCAGAGCGGCTGGCGTTGATGAAGGATGAGCGGATCTGTTGGGGCGTGATTTTCTGCATGGAGACCTAGGCCGGGGTGGCCGCGCACGCGTCGATCTGGGCCTGGACGATTTTCCCGTAATGCGCCACAAGCTCGTCGAAGTCCCAGCCTTCGAACAGGCCGAGGGTGCGCACTGTCTCCCCGAAACCCGTCATCAGGGCGGTCACGGTGGAAGCGAAACGACGGTCCGGTGTGCTGTCCCCGATGAGCCCTGCGACGGAGCCGAGGTAGCGTTCGCGCATCTCGATCCGCGCCGTCTCGGGGTCAGGGGAGTCGTGGACGCTGAACGGGATCATGGCCCAGGGCTCCTGCGTGCCGCGTTCCCGGCGCATCAGCACACGGAACACGAGCGCACTGCCGAGTTCCGACGTCGGGACGTTCAGCTCGGCGAGCAGGGACTCGTCCGGCTGCACGGCGGCAAACAGTTTGTCCTTGGAGACGAACAGCTTCATCACCAGGGCAGCCGAAACGCCTGCTTCGCCGGCGATGTCCCGGACGGTCACCGCCCGGTAACCGCGCTCGCCGAAGAGGCGCCCGGCCGCGCTGAGGATCGCCTTATGGCTCGGGCCGCTCATGCACTCACCGGCTCTCCGGCGGTCTGTTTCTCCAGCAGGGACGCAGCGTGGTCTGCGGTTACGGATCGGTTGTCGACGGCGAGCTTCCGCGCCATGGCCTGATGAGTCACAGGATGAAGCATAGTCACGATGTCGCTGTCGGCGACGGGCAGCGGAAGAGCGCACCCGCCGTCGGATGTGCAGGACGGTGACGTCGGCAGGAGTGAGGGCGTGGCGGTCAGCCGCCGGAATGCGCCCTGCATCACTGATGGCAGGCGGCCGCAGGGGGTGAAGCGTGTTTACTGTCCGTCGAGTGAGCCGCTGTTCGCCACGGTTCGCCTGGATTTACTGGCGTTTTTTATGTCACTCGGGCAATTACGTGACGCGAAGCTTTCCTAATTCGGGCGAGGATAGGCTAGCCTTACTCGGGTTCGCTTCATTCATCTAAGGAGTTTCGTGGTTTCCCCCCTTTCTTCCGACTCCGGCCGTGTGCCCGGCGCCTCCATCACCCGCCGCACCCTGCTCAAGACGGCCGGCAAGGCAACCGCCGTCATGGCTGCCGCAGCCCTTGCCCTGACCGGCTGCTCCACCGGCCCGGCCGCCTCTGCCTCAGATCCGTCCGCTTCTGAATCGGCCAGCTCACAGTTCCCCGTCACCATCAAGCATGCCTTCGGTGAGACCACCATCAAGGCCAAGCCCCAGCGCGTCGCCACCGTGTCCTGGGTCAATGACGACGTCGCCATTGCCTTGGACGTGGTTCCCGTGGGCGTTCCCAAGAATGAGTGGGGCGGCAACGACAAAGGCTCCACTCCCTGGAAGGACGCCGCTCTCGAGAAGCTCGGTGCCGGCTTCGGCTCCGACAAGGCGCCCGTGCAGTATTCCGAGGCCGACGGCATCAACTTCACCGAGATCGCCAAGCTCAACCCGGACGTCATCCTGGGCGCCTACTCCGGCCTGACCGCCGAGGATTACAAGAAGCTCAGCGAGATCGCCCCCGTGGTCGCCCACCCGGACGTTGCGTACGGCACCTCCTGGCAGGACTCCACCAGCATCATCGGCAAGGCTCTCGGCAAGGACGCCGAGGCCGCGAAGCTGATCGCCGACACCGAGGCCACCATCAAGGAGAAGGCCGCCAAGTACCCGCAGATCGAGGGCAAGAGCTTTATTTACGGCAACCTCGAGCCCGCCAAGGGCGATGGCGTCAATGTCTACACTGCCAACGACAACCGCCCGCGCTTCCTGTCCTCCATCGGGATGAAGCTGGCCCCGGTGGTGGAGGAGAAGTCGAAGGGTTCCAAGGAATTCTTCGTGGCGTGGTCCGCTGAAAAGGCCAACGAACTCGAATCCGACATCTTCGTGACCTGGGTTCCCGATGCCAAGACCAGCGATGCCATCAAGAAGGATCCGCTGCTGGGCCAGATCCCCGCGATCAAGAAGGGCGCCCTGGTCGCAGATTCCGACAACACGCTCACCCTCTCCATCTCAGCCTCGTCCCCGCTGAGCCTGCCGTGGTCGCTGGACACGTTCCTTCCGCAGCTGGGTAAAGCTGCCGACGCAGTCAAGTAACCAGTCATGACACCAAGTACGACGACGGCGGCCCGCGGCACGGCTTCCGGCTCGCCCTCCGGCCGGGTCACCCCACGCGATCGGACAGCTGAGGCCCCCATGGCGGCCGGAACAGGGCCGCACGTGGCGGTTCGCGCTCCGCAGCGGGGCAGCGCACTCGGGAAGCAGGCCGCCTGGCTGCTGGCCGCCGTCGTCGTACTTATTCTTGCCGCTGCAGTTTCCCTGGCCGTCGGCGCCCGCGGCCTCCCGCTGGACACCGTCTGGCTGGCTCTGACCCAGTTCGACCCGGCCGACGGCGACCACGCCGTGGTCCACGCCCGCATCCCGCGCACAATCCTGGGGCTGCTCGCGGGCGGCGCCCTCGGCCTGGCCGGCACTGCCATGCAGGGCGTGACCCGCAATCCGCTGGCGGATCCCGGAATCATCGGGGTCAACGCCGGTGCGGCGCTGGCCGTGGTCACGGGAATCTACGTCTTCGGCGTCTCGTCCCTGACCGGGTACATCTGGTTCGCGTTCATCGGGGCCGCAGCGGCCGCCGTCGTCGTTTATCTGATTGCCTCCATGGGCCGGGACGGTGCGACGCCGGTCAAGCTCGCGCTCGCGGGCGCTGCCCTGAACGCCGGACTGTACTCGCTGATGAACGTCATTCTGGTTTCCAGCCAGGACACCCTGGACCGCTTCCGGTTCTGGCAGGTGGGCGGGATCGCCGGACGCGACTGGTCGGTGGTCCTGCCAGGCCTGCCGTTTCTCGCGGCTGGCGCGCTGATCGTGATCTTCACCGGACGCATCCTCAACAGCCTTGCCCTCGGCGACGATATCGCCCGTGGCCTGGGCCAGCGCGTGGGCCTGGCCCGCGGGGTGACGGCGCTGGGCATCGTGCTGCTATGTGGCTCGGCCACCGCGCTCGCCGGCCCGATCGCGTTCGTGGGCCTGGTCATTCCGCATGCCGTCCGCTTCCTGACCGGTCCGGACTACCGCTGGATCCTGCCGTTTTCGCTGGTTCTCGCTCCGGCGCTGCTGCTGATCGCTGATGTGATCGGCCGTGTGGTGCTGCTCCCAGGCGAGGTTCCGGCAGGCATCATGACCGCCCTCGTGGGCGCCCCTGCGTTCGTGTGGCTCGTCCGCCGCGGCAAGGGGGCCGGACTGTGATCACCCAGCAGGCAACCGCGCGCGAACGGGCAGATAATGCCCTCAAAACCCCAAAAACAGGGCATCATCTGCCCGTTCGCGCATCATTCCTGACCCGGAAGCTCCTGAACCGGACAGCGCTCCTGGCCGCCGCCGTCGTGGTTCTCTTCGCCGCGAGCATCCTCCTGGGCAGCTACACCGTGACCGTCCCCGACTTCTTCCGGATCCTCGCAGCCCACGTCACCGGCGGCGAGAAAATCCCCGGTGCCAGCTTCATCGTGATGGAGAGCAAACTGCCGCGGGCCGTGATCGGCACCATGATCGGCGTCGCATTCGGGCTGTCCGGCGGCCTCTTCCAGACGATGCTGCGCAACCCGCTGGCCAGCCCCGACGTCATCGGCATCAGCTACGGCGCAAGCGCGGCTGCCGTCACGGCCATCGTGGTGTTCGGAGCGACGGGCGCCGCGGTGTCCGGCGCTGCCCTTGTAGGCGCCCTTGCCGTGGCGGCGCTGATCTACGGCATCTCGCGCAGCGCCTCACTCGGAGCCGGTGCAGGAGCCGGAGGCAGCAGCCGCGGCAGCACTGCCGGGAACCGGCTCATCCTCGCGGGCGTCGGCATCGCCTCGGCACTCGGCGCCGTGGTCAACTTCCTGCTGACCCGCACGGACATCCGCACCGCGGCCGACGCCCTGGTCTGGCTGAACGGCTCGCTGAACTCCGCCAGCTGGGGCCGCGCCGGAGTGCTGGCCCTGGCGCTCCTGGCGCTGGTGCCGGCCACCGTCCTGCTGGCCGGCACGCTGCGCATCCTGGACCTCGGCGACGACACCGCCGCCGGACTCGGCATCCGCGTGGACCGCACCCGGCTGGGGGTGGTGCTCACCGCCGTCGCGCTGGCAGCAGTGGCGACGGCGGCCGCCGGGCCGGTGGCGTTCGTCGCCTTCCTGTCCGGCCCCATTGCCCGCCGCTTCACCCGCAAGGCCAGCCTCCCGGCGTCGGCCCTTGTCGGTGTCCTGATCGTCTTGGCCGCGGACTACTTCGCGGCCAATATCGCCCCTCTCCTGCTGGACGGCACGGTGCTGCCGGTTGGCGTGGTCACCGGCGCCCTCGGTGCCCCCTTCCTGCTGTGGCTGCTGGTCACGGCCAACCGAAAGGATGCCTGACATGGCCGTTCTCAAAGCGAAGGATCTGACGCTGCAGTACGACCAGCGGCGGGTTGTCGACGGACTCACGGCCGAGATCCCCGAAGGCAGGGTGACCATGATCGTGGGCGCCAACGCCTGCGGCAAGTCCACGCTGCTGCGCGGGCTGTCCCGGCTCCTCAAGCCGGCCAGCGGCACCGTCACCCTTGACGGCAAGGACATCCACTCCCGCCCGGCACGCGAACTTGCCCGCACGCTCGGGCTGCTGCCGCAGCACCCCACCGCCCCGGACGGCATCACCGTCCGCGACCTGGTGGGCCGGGGCCGCTACCCGCACCAGGGCTTCTTCCGTAGCTGGTCGGAGAAGGACGACGCCGCGGTGCAGCGCGCGCTGGAAGCGACCGAAACGCTGGACCTCGCCGGGCGGAATGTCGACGAGCTGTCCGGCGGCCAGCGCCAGCGCGTCTGGATCGCCATGGCGCTGGCACAGGAAACGGACGTTCTACTGCTCGACGAGCCCACAACGTACCTGGACCTCGCACACCAAGTGGAGGTCCTGGATCTGGTCACCGACCTCAACCGCCTGCGGGGCACCACCGTGGCGATCGTGCTGCACGACCTCAACCTGGCAGCCCGCTACGCCGACCACGTCATCGCCTTGAAAGGTGGGCGGATCGTTGCCGAGGGGGCAGCGCCGCAGGTGATCACGGAAGAACTGGTCCGGGATGTCTTCGGGCTGGAATCACGGGTGCTGCCCGATCCCGTGTCCGGCACCCCGCTGATCATCCCGATCGGGCGCCACCATGCTGCCCCAAAAGCCGCAACCACAACCCTGGAGTTGGTCTCATGAGTTCAGCACACATCCCGGCACGAACCGCGACGAAGGCCGCGGCAGGAGAAGCTGCGGCAAGGCCCCAGTTCACCACCGAGCCGATGACGCTCGCGTTCGACGTCACGGTCAGCGCTGTCCAGGAACTCGGGCCCAACTTCCGCCGGATTACGTTCGGCGGCTACTCGCTGCGGGACTTCGGCGTGCACGGGCGCACCATGGACCTGCGCATCAAGCTGATGATCCCTTCCCTCGACGAGGACGGCACGCAGCTTCCGCTGCCGTCCTTCCGGATGGAGAATACCGGCTGGTACAAGGAGTGGCTGGCCATGGAGCCGGCAACCCGCGGCTCCATGCGCACGTACACGGTGCGGCAGGCCCGGCTGGATGCCGTGTACCCCGAGATCGACGTCGATTTCGTGATGCACTTCGACGCTGCCGGCAACGGCGGCCCCGCCGCGAATTGGGCCCGCACTGCACGGCCGGGCGATGCCCTGGCGATCATAGGCCCCAACAACCGTGCCGCCCACTGCGTCACGGCGGAAATCTACTCGGGCATTGAGTGGCGGCCCGGCCTCGCCCAGCGCGTCCTCCTCGCGGGCGACGAGACTGCCGTTCCCGCGATCAGCGCCATCCTGGAAAACCTGCCGGAGTACATGACCGGCCACGCCCTCCTTGAGGTCCCGGAGGCCGGCGACTTCCTCGACCTCAGGACAGCCGCCGACGTCGAAATCACCTGGCTGGCCCGCGGTGCCTCCATCGGCCGCTCCCGGCCTCACGGCGAGCTGCTCCAGGAAGCGGTGCGCTCGGCCGTGCCGGTACCGGGCTGGGTGGGCATCAAGTCGCCGGACGCCGCCGCCGGCCCGGAACCGGAAGACGTCGATGTGGACAAGGACATCCTGTGGGAAACGCCGGCACGAATGGACACGGAGGCCATCGGCGCCACCAAGAACCCGGCCATGCCCGCAGGTGCCATGCCTTTCTACGCCTGGATTGCGGGCGAAGCCGGAGTCATCAAGGACATGCGGCGCTATCTGGTCCGGGACGTCGGGATCGACCGGAAGCAGGTCGCGTTCATGGGGTACTGGCGGCAGGGCAAGGCCGAGCGGTAACATCCTCGCCGGCTTTTGAATGAACGTTAAGGCCGAATTTCCCTGACGGTCTCCTCGAATGAGTAGGTTCGCTGGGTGACTGGTTCTCCTTTGCTTTCGAGTCCCGGTGGGCGGCGGGTGTTTGTTGCTTTGGGGGATTCCTTCACTGAGGGGGTGGGGGACCGGAGCAAGCATCTGCCGAACGGCGTGCGCGGCTGGGCCGACCGGGTGGCGGAGAAGCTCGCCAAGGCAGAGCCTGGCTGGGAGTACGCCAACCTGGCCATCCGGAGCAAGCGGCTGCGGCACATCATCGCCGAACAGCTGGAACCGGCGCTCGCCATGGAGCCGACCCTGGTCACGCTGTACGCGGGCGGCAATGACATCTTGGATTTCGGGACGGACATGAATGAGCTCATGGCCCAGTACGAAGTACTTGTGGCTCGTCTCGCTGCGACAGGCGCCACGCTGGTGCTGTTCACCGGCTTCGACGTCAAGGTCTCCCCGCTGCTGGAGCCGCTGAAAAAGCGGAACAGCGCGTACAACCAACGGGTGCGGGGCGTTGCGGCCAAGTATGGCGCCGTGCTGGTGGACTACTGGGCCTTCGATGCCTTCCACGACCGCAGGATGTGGGATGCGGACCGGCTGCACATGTCCAAGGCAGGCCACAAATATCTGGCGGCGCAGGTCCTGGACCACCTCGGGGTGCCGCACAAGATCAGCCTCAAGGAGTGGGAGCCCCCGGCCAGGACAACGCTGCGCGACTGGGAGCGGCGGCAGCGGCGCTGGGTGAATGACTGGGTGCTGCCGTTGTTCGGCCGGAAACTCCGCGGCGTCACGCTCGGGGACAAGCTCACCCCTCGCTGGCCAAACCCCGTGGAAGTGCCGCGCAAGGGCGGGCTGAAAAAGTTGATGGAACAAGCCGACCGCTGAACCGGCCCGGTTTTGGGGCAAGACTCCCCGGCAGGACACCCGGAGGGTGCATCGGGGGTCTCAAAAGTGGGCTAGTTCTGCTGCGCGGGCTGATCCAGCAGGTTTTCGAACCCAGGTGCCACCCGGTTCGCGGCAAATTCCATGACTTCGAACTCGGCCACACCGTTAATATAGAACGGGTCCTTGGCCAGGGAGGCGTCCAGCGTCTCCCTGTCGGCCTTGGAAAGCAGCAGGCCGCCGGTGCGCGGGACCTTCCGGCCAGCAGCCAGGAACACGCCGTCGTCGAAGGCGTCCTGGAGCCAGGCCACATGGGCGTCCAGGTGGTAGTCCACGATGTCTTGGGCAACTTTATAGGTCAGGGAAACTACGTACATGCCCGCCAGCCTACCGCCCTTCGCGGCTGAGGCTTCTTCATCCAGTGCCACCGGCCCACGAGCCGAGACGCACCTGCTCCGGAAGCCTGCCCGGTAGACTGCCCTGCCGGGAGACTGCCGAGTCCCGGCCTTCCAAGGCGGTGCGCCGCTTGAACTGTCAATCTTTTTTTCTTCTAGTATGGACCCATGACGGAACCGCGCTGGCTCAACGCCGAAGAACGCCGTGCCTGGCTCGCCCAGGTGAGCATCAACACGATGCTGCCGGCGGCCCTGGATACCCAGCTGCACGCGGCCGGAAAGCTCTCGCTCTTCGATTACCACGTTCT
Source organism: Arthrobacter sp. ISL-28 (assembly GCF_018613875.1). Classification (GTDB taxonomy): domain Bacteria; phylum Actinomycetota; class Actinomycetes; order Actinomycetales; family Micrococcaceae; genus Arthrobacter. The sequence goes on from NZ_JAGGPJ010000020.1 coordinate 40,822, forward strand.
GGCCATGCTCTCTGAGGCCGAGGGTCGCTTCCTGCCGATGAGTGAACTCGCGGCCCGCACCAGCGCGTCACTCTCCCGTCTGTCCCACGTAGTCACCAAGCTCCAGAACCGGGGTTGGGTGGAGCGCCGCCCGCACCCGGGGGACGCCCGCGTGACCACTGCGCATCTGACTAAAAAAGGTATGGCCACCATCGTGGAGCTTGCGCCGGGGCATGTGGAATCCGTCCGGTCCCTGTTCCTCGATGCTCTGACGGAGCGCGACGTCGCGGACCTCGCCCGCATCGGGGAGAAGATTGTGGCGCGCCTGGACGGCAACCACTGGATCCTCCGGGAGCAGCCGCCCGAGTAGCGGTTCGCTCAAGCAGTATCCGCCCAAGCAGGTGGCCCAATCCCGCGAGTCTTGGTTGCTCGCAAACTGCTGGCAGACTGGGTTTTATGGATTTTACGGCCCGGTATGTAGCAATAGGAGACTCTTTCACGGAAGGAGTCGGTGACGACGACCCCACCCGTCCCAACGGCGTCCGCGGCTGGGCAGACCGAATGGCCGAGCAGCTCGGCGCCGTGGATCCCGGCTTCGGCTATGCGAACCTTGCCATACGCGGCAGGAAGCTCCGCCAGATCATGGCCGAACAGGTGGACGCCGCCGTCGAACTCAAACCCACACTGGTGAGCATCTACGCCGGAGCCAACGACATCCTGCGGCCCAAGGTCGATATTGATGATCTGCTCGTGGAGTACGACGCAGGGATCCGCAAGCTCACCGCCACCGGCGCCAGGTTGGTCATGTTCACCGGATTCGATTCACGAGGGTCCAAGATCTTCTCGACCACCCGCGGCCGCACCGCCATCTACAACGAACTCGTCCGAGGCATCGCAGGCGACCACGGCGCGCTGCTGGTCGACTACTGGCGCTTCAGCGAGTACCACGATTGGGGAATGTGGGCCAAGGACCGGATGCACATGTCCGCTGCCGGCCACGCGAATATGGCCAAGCGGGTCCTCACCGTCCTGGAACATGACCACTCGATCGAGGTCCCGCCCATGACGCCGGTGCCCGAACTCAGCCGAGGAGAGGCAATACGGGCCAACGCACGCTGGCTCCGGGAGTTCGCCGCCCCTTGGGTCGTCCGGCGGATTACCGGCAAATCCTCGGGCGACAACCTTCAGCCGAAGTACGGCCAACTCATCCGGCTCTAACGGAGCCTGGCTAGCAGCATTGCCGAAACGGCTCTCGGTCAACTCCGAAAAGTGCCCGCGGCTTATACACCCTCTGCCGCCGGATTAGCCTTTAATTCGCACGTCTCGTAGACTTGGTAGGCGCTAGGTGGCGCGGAGCGTGTGCAATTGCTCCGGTTGGCGGCGACTGTTGGCAGTAATGACAGTCCCAATGGCCGGTAGTTAGGGGCTCAAGTTGCGTGCATTCCTGTATTCGCCCAGCATCCCGGCACGTCGCGGTGGCTTCCACTGCCCGATGCCCGTGGCTCATCGTATTTCGCCGCAGCACGGAAATCATGGCTTTTGGCCGCTATTTCCAAGCTTGCGGATTGCCGGAACGCGTGGGGGCTGGATGCGGACGCCGCCTGCCGCACGGTGACGCAGAACTCTGCCAGCCGTTTCAATCATTTTTCAGAGGAGAGTCGTCATGGCAGCACACTGCCAGGTGACCGGAGCCGAGCCGGGCTTTGGACACAGCATTTCGCACTCGCACCGCCGCAACAAGCGCCGGTTCGACCCGAACATTCAGAAGAAGCGCTACTGGGTTCCGTCCCTGCGCCGCAATGTCACCCTGCAGGTCTCTGCAAAGGGCATTAAGACCATCGACGTACGCGGCATCGACGTAGTCGTCGCTGACATCCTGGCACGAGGGGTGAAGCTCTAGTGGCTAAGGACAAGGACGTACGTCCGATCATCAAGCTCAAGTCGACCGCGGGCACGGGTTACACCTACGTCACCCGTAAGAACCGTCGTAACGACCCGGACCGTATGGTTCTGAAGAAGTACGACCCGAAGATCCGCAAGCACGTCGAATTCCGAGAGGAGCGCTAAACACATGGCTAAGAAGTCCAAGATTGCTCGCAACGAGCAGCGCAAGGTCATCGTTGAGCGTTACGCTGCAAAGCGCCTCGAGCTGAAGAAGACCCTGGTTGACCCCAATGCGACTGACGAAGCACGCGAAGCTGCACGCCTCGGCCTGCAGAAGCTGCCCCGCAACGCCTCCCCGATCCGTCTGCGTAACCGCGACATCATCGACGGCCGTCCCCGCGGTACCTTCCAGAAGTTCGGTATCTCCCGTGTTCGCTTCCGCGACATGGCTCACCGCGGTGAACTCCCGGGCATCACCAAGTCTTCCTGGTAATTCAGCGCTGCTGATTCCAGCTGCTTGAGAAGGGCCGGCAACCATATGGTTGCCGGCCCTTCTTGCGTTAAAGCCTGTTCCGCCCGACCCGTCGTTCTGGGTGACGCACGGCACAGAAAGAAAAGTACGACGCCGGCACCCGGGATTCCCCGGGCAACCCGCCATTTTTCCGCGGAACTACGCGGGTTTTGGGGGTGTGGTGGTGGGTGTTGGGGTGGGTTTGCGGTGGGGGTGTGGTGGGTGTATTGTTTTCTAAGTCGCCGAGAGGGGGACCGGCGGGAAGCTGGTCACTGAGGCGGCAACTCCCCTTTTTGAACAGCCTGTTGATGGTGTGTGTTGTTTGGCGTGCCGGATGTG
>NZ_JAGGPJ010000021.1 GCF_018613875.1 Arthrobacter sp. ISL-28
TCGATTGCCGAGAAAACGCCCTATTCGACCTGCATAAGGGCGTTTTCTCGGCAATCGATGGAGATTTGAATCAGGATTCCCAGACGATTTCGTCGTCCACGACGCCGTCTTCATCAGCGCAGGCCACCAGCACTTCGTCGGTGAAGTGGGAGCCGAGCGTGAAGTCGAGGACGAAGTAGCGCTCGGGCTGGCCCGGATAGATGCCCACATGGCCCAGCTTCAGGGCCTTCAGGAACACCGCGTTGGTGAGCTGGCTCTTATCCGAAACGCCGAAGACCTTCTGGAGGTGCTCCTCCTTGATGGCGTTGCAGTGGAAGCGGAGATATTCCTGCGGACTGGTGCCTTCCTGCTCCAGCTCTTCGGCGATCATCTCGCGGACCTCGTCCACAAGCTCCGGCAGGTAACGCAAGCGGTAGTCCACCTTGTGCATGGCCGCCTCATCGAAGTGGTCGTGCGCATTGATGTTCAGATCCAGCTCCAGGCGCTGGCCGCGGAGTTCATGCTCGGTGGCGATGCTGTGGTCCCGGCCGTGATTGAGCTCAATCTCTCCGAAGTGTTTGCTCGCTACCTTGGTGGTCATATCTTCAACATAGACCCGAAAAGCGGTGCATTCCAGCATCGGCGATTATTTATCTGAAGACCCCATGCTGCCGAGCGTGTCGGCCAGCAGGTCCACGAAGAGCTGAACCCGGGCGGTCTTCTTCTCGTTGATCAGCAGAGCAAAGACGTTGCGGGCCAGCCTGATCTCCGGAACATCCAGCACCACCACGCCTGCCGGCCGGTGTCGCAGCGCCAGCTCCGGGACCAGCGCGGCCCCCAGCCCCGCGGCGGCCATTTCCAGGCTGGCGTGGAAGTCGTCGCTGTAGGCCACCACGCGCGGGTGCAGATTGCAGCTGGCAAAGAGCCGCTCGATCACGGTGGCGTCGCTCGTGCCGGGGTGGTGCATGATCCAGGGCATGTCCGAGAGGTGGTCCGCTGCCACCTTGGCCTCGCTGCGGAAGCCCCAGCCGGTGGGCAGCACCACGCGGAAGTTGTCGTCGCCGATCCACTGGCGGTTGATCGTGTGCGGCCAGGCGAGGCCTGACTGGCCTACCTGGTACACCAGCGCCACATCGACGTCGCCGCCCGTGCGGAGTCCCTGGATGGTCTGCGCCGGCTCGGCCACGGAGACCCGGAGGTCGATGCCGAGACCCTTCCATGCCGGGTTCTTCAGGATGCGCGGCAGGACGTAGGTGGCAAGGCTGGGGAAGATCCCCAGCCGCAGCTCCTGGCTTGTGGTGTCATGGGTCTTGGATGCGGCCGCCATCAGGGCCTCAATGTCGGTCAGCACCTTGGCCGCATGCCGGGCCATGACCATGGCGGCGTCAGTGGGCACGACGCTCCGGGCCGACCGCTGGAACAGGCGAACGCCGGTGTCGCGTTCCAGGGCTGACATTTGCTGCGAAACGGCCGAGGCTGTGTAGCCAAGCCGGCTCGCCGCGGCCGCGAAGGATCCCAGCCGGGTCACTTCCAGCAGGGTCCTCAGGTGTAGGGGATTGACCACCAGCCCACACTACTCTGGCTGCTCACCGCGCGAAAACCTGGCATGGCGCCACGCGGAGCCTCGCCTGCCGCCGGAGTCCGGGATGTCGCCGGAGTCGTTAATCACAAGAACTCTGCCTCCGGGCCCTTTTTGGGTGCGCCGGACCACACTTTGTGGCCACCCGCGGGCAGGGCCGACACGCCGTCTTCAGCCCGACACGCTGGCGTTTAAATGTGTCTAACTACTCCACAGGGTGTGGATTTCGTCCTCGAAAAAGCCGGAAATCCGGACATTTTGGGGACCCCGGCCTGTGGATTAAAAGTGCATTAAATGACATACTTGTAATACATCATCTAGGGGTTCCGCTGGGAGCCGTGCACTACATGTAGTATCGACATACAGATTGAGCGGGGCGCCGGCGAAGCCAGTACCGGGCAGTAGGTTCCGCGACGATGGCCAGATTTTTAGATACACAGATTAGACGCAGAGACTTCAACCAAAGTCTCAGAAGAGCAGAAGCAGTGACTTCAACAAAGGGGACAGGGACCATGACCGTTACGGTTTACACGAAGCCGGCCTGTGTTCAGTGCAACGCAACGTACCGCGCACTGGACAAGAAGGGCATCACGTACCAGAGCGTCGACATCTCCCAGGATGCGGACGCCCTTGAGCGCCTGAAGTCCCTGGGCTACATGCAGGCCCCGGTTGTGGTCACCGACCAGGACCACTGGTCTGGCTTCCGCCCGGACAAGATCGAGGAGCTGGCCCTGAGCGCAGCAGTCTCCGTGGCCTAAGGCCGGTTCCCAGGAGGGGCCGTAGGCCGGCCCGGCGGAGAATTTCCGGGCTGAGAACTGTCGGGGCGGAGATTCCCAGGGTCAGGATGTACTTGGGAAAAGCCCAATGGCACAGAATTTCTAAGTAGGTGAGGTGACTCCCATGGCAGCGCCGGCACTTGCCGATGCGCCGGTTGCAGCGCATGCTGCGAACACGACGCCTGAGAACAGGACATGCAGTCACCTCATCTACTTTTCCTCGGCCTCCGAGAACACCAAGCGCTTCATCGAGAAGCTGGGTGCGGACGCCGCGAGGATCCCGCTGTATCCGAAGGACCAGCCGCTGACCGCTTCCGAGCCGTTCGTGCTGGTGGTGCCGACTTACGGCGGAACCGGCGGCGAAGGCTCGGTGCCCAAGCAGGTCATCAGATTCCTGAACAACCCGCAGAACCGGCGCCTGATCAGAGGCGTGATCGGGGCGGGCAACACGAATTTCGGGGACAACTACTGCATGGCGGGGGACATCATCGCCGCCAAATGCGGGGTCCCGCATTTATATCGTTTCGAACTCATGGGGACGCCGGAAGACGTCGACCGTGTACAAAAAGGATTGGAAGAGTTTTGGACACGACTGTCGCAGATACAGAAGTAACCAGGCCCGAAGGAAGGGACACGTCCATGGAGTCGGTCACCAGTGCTGTTGAAAAGCAGGAGAAGCCGGCACTGCCTGCCGCCTACAAGGGCCTGGGCTACCACGAGCTCAACGCCATGCTGAACCTGTACGGTCCCAACGGCGAGATCCAGTTCGAGGCGGACCGCGAGGCCGCGCACCAGTACTTCCTGCAGCACGTGAACAACAACACGGTCTTCTTCCATGACCTCGAGGAAAAGCTCGACTACCTGGTGAAGAACCAGTACTACGAGCGCGAAACCCTCGACCAGTACACGATGAACTTCATCCGCGAGCTCTTCAAGCGCGCCTACAAGAAGAAGTTCCGCTTTGAAACCTTCCTGGGCGCGTTCAAGTTCTACACCTCCTACACGCTGAAGACCTTCGACGGCAACCGCTTCCTTGAGCGCTACGAGGACCGGGTCTGCATGGTCGCCCTGCACCTGGCGCGCGGTGACGAGCAGCTGGCGCTGCAGATGGTGGACGAAATCATCGAGGGCCGCTTCCAGCCGGCCACCCCCACGTTCCTGAACGCCGGCAAGAAACAGCGCGGCGAGCTCGTCTCCTGCTTCCTGCTCCGCATCGAAGACAACATGGAGTCGATCGGCCGCTCCATCAACTCCGCCCTGCAGCTGTCCAAGCGCGGCGGCGGCGTGGCGTTCGCCCTGACCAACATCCGCGAGGTCGGCGCGCCGATCAAGCAGATCGAGAACCAGTCCTCCGGCGTCATCCCCGTGATGAAGCTCCTCGAAGACAGCTTCTCCTATGCCAACCAGCTCGGTGCCCGCCAGGGGGCCGGCGCCGTGTACCTGCACGCCCACCACCCGGACATCTACCGGTTCCTGGACACCAAGCGGGAGAACGCGGACGAGAAGATCCGCATCAAAACCCTTTCGCTCGGCGTCGTGATCCCGGACATCACCTTTGAGCTGGCCAAGCGGGACGAGGACATGTACCTGTTCTCGCCGTACGACGTCGAACGCGTCTACGGGATGCCGTTCTCCGACGTCTCGGTCACCGAGAAGTACTACGAGATGGTGGACGATTCCCGGATCAAGAAGACCAAGATCAAGGCGCGCGAGTTCTTCCAGACCCTCGCCGAGATCCAGTTCGAGTCCGGCTACCCGTACATCATGTTTGAGGACACCGTGAACCGGGCCAACCCGATCGACGGCAAGATCATCATGTCCAACCTGTGCTCGGAGATCCTCCAGGTTTCCCAGCCCACCACGTACAACGATGACCTGTCCTACGCCGAGACGGGCAAGGACATCTCCTGCAACCTGGGCTCGCTGAACATCGCGAAGACCATGGACTCGCCGGACTTCGGGCTGACCATCGAGACGGCCATCCGCTCGCTCTCGGCCGTGTCCGACATGTCCAACATCACCTCGGTGCCGTCCATCGCCAAGGGCAATGACCAGTCGCACGCCATCGGCCTGGGCCAGATGAACCTGCACGGCTACCTGGCCCGCGAGCGGGTCCACTACGGCTCCGAAGAGGGCCTGGACTTCACCAACATCTACTTCTACTCGGTGGTGTTCCATGCCATCCGCGCCTCCAACAAGCTGGCCATCCAGACCGGCCAGACGTTCGGCGGGTTCGAAAAGTCCAAGTACGCGTCCGGCGAGTTCTTCGACAAGTACACGGAGCAGGAATGGGTTCCGCAGACCGAGAAGGTCAGGGAGCTGTTCAAGAACATCCACATCCCCACCCAGGATGACTGGCGCGAGCTGAAGGCCTCCGTCATGGAGCACGGCATCTACAACCAGAACCTGCAGGCCGTTCCGCCCACCGGCTCGATTTCCTACATCAACAACTCCACCTCTTCGATCCACCCGGTGGCGTCCAAGATTGAGATCCGCAAGGAAGGCAAGATCGGCCGCGTCTACTACCCGGCGCCGTACCTGACGAACGACAACCTGGAGTACTACCAGGACGCGTACGAGATCGGTTACGAGAAGATCATCGACACCTACGCGGCTGCCACCCAGCACGTGGACCAGGGACTGTCGCTGACGCTGTTCTTCAAGGACACCGCCACCACCCGCGACATCAACAAGGCCCAGATCTACGCCTGGCGCAAGGGCATCAAGACCATCTACTACATCCGTCTCCGCCAGCTCGCGCTGGAAGGGACTGAGGTGGAGGGCTGCGTCAGCTGCATGTTGTAGCTTCAACTAAATCGTAACTGTACGACGGCGGGCAACCGCCCGCCGTCGTACGCTTTAAGTAAGAACCAACCCAACTTTTTAGGGGAAGACATGGCCGAGAAGGTCAAGCTGCTGTCGCACGTAGAGGCGATCAACTGGAACCGCATCCAGGACGACAAGGATGTCGAGGTCTGGAACCGCCTCGTCAACAACTTCTGGCTGCCGGAGAAGGTACCGCTGTCCAATGACGTCCAGTCGTGGGCCACCCTGACACCGGTGGAGCAGCAGCTCACCATGCGCGTGTTCACCGGGCTGACCCTGCTGGACACGATCCAGGGCACCGTGGGCGCCGTCAGCCTGATCCCGGATGCGCTGACCCCGCACGAAGAAGCCGTGTACACGAACATCGCCTTCATGGAGGCCGTGCACGCCAAGAGCTACTCGTCGATCTTCTCCACGTTGTGCTCCACCAAGGAGATCGACGACGCCTTCCGCTGGTCCACCGAAAACGAGAACCTTCAGAAGAAGGCCCATATCGTCATGGACTACTACCAGGGCGACGATCCCCTGAAGCGCAAGGTGGCCTCGACGCTCCTGGAAAGCTTCCTGTTCTACTCGGGCTTTTACCTTCCCATGTACTGGTCCTCACGGGCCAAGCTGACGAACACGGCCGACCTGATCCGCCTGATCATCCGCGACGAAGCTGTGCATGGCTACTACATCGGCTACAAGTTCCAGAAGGGCCTGGAGAAGGTTTCCGAGGAGCGCCGCCAGGAAATCAAGGACTACACGTTCGAGCTGCTCTTTGAGCTGTACGAGAACGAAGTCCAGTACACGCACGACCTGTACGACGGCGTCGGCCTGGCTGAGGACGTCAAGAAGTTCCTGCACTACAACGCCAACAAGGCGCTGATGAACCTGGGCTACGAGGCGATGTTCCCGGCTTCGGTCACCGATGTGAACCCTGCCATCCTGTCGGCCCTGTCGCCGAACGCCGACGAGAACCACGACTTCTTCTCGGGATCCGGGTCTTCTTATGTCATTGGCAAGGCCGTCAACACGGAGGATGAGGACTGGGACTTCTAGTCCTGCTGTGTGATATTGACAAACTAGATGGCACCGCGACAAAAAAACTTGGCGCGGTGCCACTTTTTTACCCCGTTCTGAGCGCCTGCAAGTCGGCAGCATTTACGAGTCTGAAGACGTCACGGCACAGGTGACGGGCTGGATCCCGTGGCGTAGGATTCGGTTCTCGGAACGCCACAATCGGTCAGAAGGTGGGAACAATGCAGCTTGACGAGGTCGTCGGCCGGTTTCATCAAACGTTGAATGAATTTGCTAAGGGAGACCCGGAACCCGCCAAGGCCGTTTTCTCCCACGGCCACGATGGATCCCTTGCGAATCCCTGGGGTCCTCCGGTTGTGGGCTGGGATCAGGTATCTAAGGCCCTCGATTCAGCCGCTGCCCGATTCAAGGATGGACGTGTCACTGCTGTTGATGGCCTCACTAGTCACGTCACTTCCGATCTCGCCGTCTTCCTCGACATAGAACATTGGCAGGCAAAGCTTGGAGGAGGAGACGAATTATCGCAGTTTGATCTGCGGGTAACGAGCGTTTATCGCCCCGAGGGCGACACCTGGGCACTGGTGCATCGCCATGCTGACCCGGTCATCTCACCGCGTCCCGCGGACGCTGTCCTGCATAACTAGTCAACGGGATTCACGCCGTCCTCATCCCAGCAGTGGTGCGGAGCGCTCGGCCGAGGCAGACTGGGGCTGTGAGCGAACCGTGGGTGCTGCATGTGGACCTTGACCAGTTCATCGCAGCTGTCGAAGTGCTGCGCCGGCCCGAGCTTGCGGGCAAGGCAGTGATTGTTGGCGGCCGCGGCGATCCGAGCGAACGGGCGGTAGTGTCGACGGCGTCCTACGAAGCCAGGGTGTACGGCGTCGGCTCGGGAATGCCGCTGCGCATCGCCGCACGGAAAGTGCCCGACGCCGTCATCCTGCCCGTCGACCAGGATGCCTACCTCGCTGCGTCCGAAAAAGTCATGTCGGTGCTCCGCTCGCAACCGGGAGCTACGGTCCAGGTGCTCGGCTGGGATGAAGCGTTCGTTGGTGTGCTGGCGGAGAATCCTGAGGCCTACGCCCGGCAACTGCAGCACGCCGTACTTGAGGAGACCCGGTTGCACTGCAGTGTCGGCATCGGTGATACTTTGGTCCGCGCCAAGGTAGCAACGTCGTTCGGCAAGCCGGCCGGTATCTTTCGTCTCACGGTTGCTAACTGGCTCGACGTCATGGGGAGCCGGCCGACGATCGAGCTGTGGGGCGTGGGAACGAAGGTGTCGCGCCGCCTTGCCAAGCTCGGCATCGAGACGGTTGCGGACCTTGCAGCGTCCAATCCTGATGACCTTGTCCCCGAGTTCGGTCCGAAGATGGGCCCCTGGTATGCGCAGCTCGGACGAGGTGACGGCGCGCGGACAGTCGATGACACGCCTTGGGTGGCACGCGGGCACAGCCGGGAAACCACCTTCCAGCGCGATCTGACGGAATCCGGGCAGATTGACGGCGCCGTCAGGGAGTTGGCGGCGCACGTCCTCAAAGATGTCGCAGCCGAGGGGCGGCCGGTGATCGGACTGACTCTCAAGGTCCGCTACGCCCCGTTCTTCACCAAGACGTACGCCCGGAAGATCCCCGAGACATCGGACCCCGGAGAAGTGCTCGCGCGGACCCTCGACCTTGTGGCGAAGATCGAGCCGGACCGCCCCATCCGTCTCCTCGGGCTGCGGGCCGAAATGGCAATGCCCGAAGATTCCCGACAGGGGCACACCCCGACCCGCAGCGGATGGTGACGGGACGGCGGCAGGCCGTCAGCGATTCAACGCTGATCTCCCTGCTCATCGCACTGGGGGCCAGAAGGAACGGCGGCGGACCCCATGGGAACGGGGACAGGATCGGCGCTCGCGTTAGCGCCATGGTGCGCTTCTGCGGGCATCTGTGAAGCAGTCTATGGACAGATTCAGACGTGCAGGGTGGGCCGGTAGATGAGCTCTTGGGTGTGGCCGTCGAGCGTCCGGCTCTCGATCAGTTCGAGATCGAAATCGGCCCCACCCTGGAAGATCGGGTTCAATCCGGTCTGACCGGTGATCACCGGGAAGAGCGTCACCTGGACGCGGTCGACCAGACCGGCGGCCATCAGCGCCCGGTTCAGCGACAGGCTGCCGTGCGAGCGCAGCGGCACCTCGGACTCCTCCTTGAGGCGGGCGACGACGTCGACGGCGTCGCCGCTCACGACGGTCGCGTCCGGCCAATCGAGGGGTCCTTTAAGCGTGGTCGATACCACCGTTGCCGGCAGGTTCCTCATCCGGGTGACCCATGGGTCAGGCATGTCAGACTCTTCGGTGCTCGAGGCCAGCATCTGCGCGTGCGCCCGATAGGTGTTGGCCCCGAAGACCATCCGCTGCTCCTGTTTGTACAAGGCGAGGCGGTGGTCGAGCAGCTCGGGGCCTTGCTTGCCCCAGTAGCCGCCCCAGTTGCCGCTGTGGGCGCCGAAGCCGTCGAGGCTGGTAAAGACGTCGAAAGTGTAGATAGCGGTCATCATATTCTCCTCGAGTACGGTGGATCGGGTGTGTCGACATCCCATCCCTGGCCGGCGCCGCTGCCTGTGTAAGCCGCGAAGAAGGCCATGAACGGGCATAAAATAGCGCCACGGAGTACTCCGTGGCGCTGGTTTGTTGATGATGCTTGACTTTATGAACTGCTCGACTGCATCCGCTTGCGTTCGGAGATGTGCTCCACAAGCTCGCCCACTTTCTCCTCAGTGTAGTTGCGAGCGATGTCACCTTGGCTGATGATGCCTACCAACTTATGGTCGGCGATGACCGGGAGCCGCCGGACCTGGTACCTCTCCATCATTTCGATAGCGGCGTCAACATTCGCATCAGCGTCAATCCAGTGGGGCGTACCGGTGGCGAGGTCGCGGGCCATCATTTCGCGTGGATCACGGCCCACAGCTACGCACTTGAGCACGATGTCCCGGTCAGTGATCATGCCCTTCAACTTGCCGTCGTCACCACAGATCGGCAACGATCCGCAATCGAGATCCTGCATCATCCGTGCGGCATCTACGAGGGACTGGTTCTCCGTAATACACCGTGCATCCGTAGTCATGAATTCACGTACAGCACTCATTGGTCCTCCTTCATCGATTGAGGTATCGACGCAGAGTCACCGGGCACATGCGCCGATGCTGCCAGCCTACGCCGGGGCCAGCGCCAATGTCGACGGCGGTTCCACCCCCAATTTGGGAGCTTCCGTCAATCACCAGGGCATCCCCTCGCGGCGTCGCCTGACAACCGCCGCTAGACGACGTTAATCGCAAGTTCGACGGGGACTGCTCGACGAACCGCGTCGTCCACCGGAGAGTGCTCATCGGCCCAGCGAACGAGATCTCCGAGGTCCGCCTCGTCGGCATTTGCGGAAGCGAGACGGACCACGGTGCGCATGCCCAATGGTCCCGGAGGAACATCGGGACCGATTCCCAGCAGCCCTCGGTCGTCGGATTCGCTGTCGACTTCGACTTCCAGACGGGACAGCATTACTCCGGTCTCGGCTGCACGCATGGCAATGAGTGTCGCCAGACAGGAAGCGGCTGCGGAGCGCAACAGCCAACCGGGCGATGGGGCGGAGCCCTGGCCACCGACCGATGGGGCCATGTCCGTCTGCTGGGACCAACCGCGGGGTCCGTAGACCCGTACACGGAGCCCATCATCCAATACTGCAATGGCCTTGGAGTCGCGGGAGCGTGCCGCCTCCGGGCTGTCCCCCAGGCGCTGCCGCAACTTTGCGATGGCTTGAGCTATATCCGACTGCGTCATGACTGCTATCACTTCCCTGGCAGGATCTGCTTGGACGGAGTCCAGATTACGCTCCGGCACCGGCACTGAAAATGGCACCGGGAAGTGTTCCCACACCGGAAGGGCTCCAGCGGAGATAGCGGGTCCTTCACGATTCGTAGGCTAGTCAGCAGAAGCGAAATGGCCGGTAGGGGTCTCTGGCTGGACTCGGCCACCCTCGTGGAGAATCAGTCTTGACGTCTTGGACATCCCTATGAGGACTGCCGCCGCATCGGGAAGCCTCCGGGCCGCCAGCCTTTCCTCCAGCTGGCGGCAGTAGTGCTCCATCCGGACGGCCCCGGCCATTGCGGAGGTGACCTTCAGGCTCACCACAGCATCCCTGGACGCCGCCACATCACTGCTGGTCAGGCCCCCAATGACTTTGGACACCCGAGCCGGCAGCAGGTCCAGATACTCGGAAAAGAATCTTTGTGCTGCCGTGTCCCCGGCGTCGTCAACGAGGACTGTCAGAGGGGCGGGGTCCAGGACGGGCAGGGACTCATCCAAGATCGGCGCCGCGTCCCGCAGGAGCGCAGAGGATGGTTCTGCCGTATCTGTGCGTTCCACTTAGAGCACCGTCCCGTTAAGTAGCTTCGACCGCTCTGCTGAACGGCTCTGACTCCAATCTTCCCGACCAACATCAAGAAATGGCGCCCAGAGCCGCAGGATCTACTTAAGATCGGCACACCCACGCCGCTGGCGCCATCTTCAAGGATTGAATCATCGAAAAATCTGTGCGGTAATGGGCGTCCATATCCCGGGAGTTCCTGCGCGGGGCTGCGTAGCGAGGAGCAATGACATGGCTGTGACTGTTCGTGACAGCAGTGACCGGCAAGAGCGCTTCGACGACGGCGAGAACGGGCATCACGCTTACCAGGTCACCCCCATTGGGGTGCTGCTCATTCTGCGCTCCAACGCGTCACCGCAGCAGGACTGGGGCGTGGTGTGGGAGTACTCACCTCACGCTTGGGCCAAGGTCCAGGGAACCAGATACACGAGGGACACGGAAGACCTTTCTGGATCCGATGGGAAGGCCGGACCCCGCGCCGCCGGCATCTGAGAGGCAGCTGACGGAGCCATGTCTCGCACACTCGACGTAAGGTTTGAGGGCAGAGGCGTACAGCGAGTTCAACGAGCCAGCATACCTGAATAGGCTTCTGGAAGTTCTGCCCTCCATCGCCAGGGAGATCGCCGCGCCGATGAGTGCGATCAGCAACATGACGGTCATCTCCAATGATGGAGCAGGCCAAGTGAGCAAGAATGTTTCCTCGGGCGTGCAACAGACCGCTCAGATGCTCAAGGACAGCACAGGGTTCGACGTGATCGAGATGCTCAAGGGCTTCGGCAAATCAACCCCCGCCGCAGACACCCGGGACAACGGCGACGGCGCGGCCAAGAAACCAGCCCGGACCACTGTCGTCAAAGCCGCGCCGAAGGATGGGTCGGCAGAGTAAATCTCCCAAACAACGAATTCCCCCGGGGCCGAAGCTGCCCGGGGGAATTCGTCATCACCCTGCATGCGTGGGCGGCGACAGGGCCAGGGTATTCCTAGGAACTCGGCGACCAAATGGACATTTACGGGCACCTCGGCTGAAGCCGGTTTTCGTTCTGTGTGCAAGGGAGACGCTGCCCGCCTATCTGTCTTCCGGCCGGGAGTAAGAGGATCCCGAGGCGGTCCGTTCCAGCAACCCGAAGTCGATCATGTAGCGGCGCAGCATCACGACGTCGTCGGTGTAGCTTAGGAGCCGTTCATTGACCTGCTTTTCGGTGAGATTTTCGCCCGGTTCGATGGCTTCCTTGGCAATCCAGGCCAAGAGCTCGCGGCGTTCAGCCATATTGGCCGGGTACCTCTCGATCCTGCCAAGGCGCATGAAGCGATCCAATCCAGTCTGCGCCTGGCGGCGGGGCTGTTGGCTGAGCAGGTCGCGGAAGATCGTTCCTGACGCCTCCAGTTCGTTGGCTGCATCCCGTTCAACGAGGCCAGACTCCAGCAGGGCAGCGATGGCCCGGTTCCGCCGTTCATCATTCAGATGGGCAACCACATCTGGGAGCCTGGCACCGAGCACTATCTGCGCGTAGGCAGTGCGCGCATCGTTGTTGGCGAGGGCTGCCATCACTCGCCGCCAGTGCGGTCCGCCCTGGCTGGTTCTTCCGGTCATCGCGTTCGCCTCACTCTACGGCCGCCAGGGCGGCCTTTGCCGGTCACTTTTCCGAGCCGGCCCTGATGTTGGATCGCTGTCCGTCGCGCCATGGCATCAGATCAAAGGAGCGTTCTGAAGATCAGAGCAGCCCCTGTGAGACTGAATACCGTTCCCGCCAGAACCGTGAATCGAAGGTGCTCCGCAGCCGTGCCATGACCATTCCGAATCGGCAGTTGACGCGGTTGACGCGAGATGAAAGCACCGGCGGTGAAGCAGACGACCGCCAGAATCAGGCAGGTGGATGCGGCGAAGTGAATACCCGGTTCCATATGAGGTTCCCTTCACGTCTCCGACGGCCCTTGGTGCGTCAGCCTCTGGGCCTAGCTGGTGCTTATACTGCCCACAGTCTTACGGCTGGGTATCGAAAGCGCCAGATGGCCGTCTTCCAGAACCATGGCGGCCTTCCGTCACACAGCATCCGCTACCGGACGGTAAGTTGACGATTTCATCAATTTGGAAAATCATGAATGCGCTGGACTGCTCGTCCCCGAGGCTGGGCAGGGAATCAGCACACCTCCGGACGCAGGCGTCCGCTTTGGGGGGAGGGGCCGCATGCAGACCTGGACCGTGGTTCCTGGGACGGCGCCACCGGCCCCTTGAGGGAGAGGCCCGGGCTGAAGCCGGAGCCAAGGAGGGTGCAGCTCATGCCGCCGGGCTGCATCCCTTCTCAGGTGCCGGCTAATAGCTTTCGACACGCCGGTTATTTTTGTCGTCGGCCGGGTTTGTCAGGAGGAATGGGGAGGCCGGGGCAGACCTCGATGTAGTCGATGCCCGGATTCACCCAGTCACGCCACTGCTTGTGACTGATGTTCTGGGAAAGCTTGGTACACAAGGTATCGGACGAGGCCAGAGGTGCGCGCCACAACCTCACTGTGTTGTCGTCGCTGCCGGAGACGATCCGGCGCCCGTCAGGGCTGAACGCCACACTGTACACGGGTCCGCCATGTCCGGTCATCGGTTTGCCGAGAGGTTGGCCGCTCTCCGCATCCCACAGCCGCACCGTGCCGTCGTTACCGCCGGTACCGATCCGGCGCCCATCGGGGCTAAACGCGACGCTGTGCACCCCATTCTGGTGCCCGGTCATTGGCTTGCCGAGGGGCTGGCCCGTTTCCGCGTCCCATCGCTCCACGGTGCCATTGGTACCGCCGGAGGCAATCCGACGCCCGTCGGGACTGAACGCAACGCTCGTCACCCCAAACTGGTTCCCCGTCATTGGTTCGCCGAGGGGCTGGCCCGTTTCCGCGTCCCATCGACGCACACTGCCATCAGTACCGCCGGAGACGATCCGGCCGCCGTCGGCGCTGAAGGCGACAGTCATCACCGCGTCCTGGTGTCCGGTCATCGGTTCGCCGAGGGGCCGGCCCGTTTCCGCGTCCCATCGACGCACCGTGCCATCGGTACCGCCGGAGAGGATCCGGCCGCCGTCGGCGCTGAAGGCGACACTCGTCACCGCGTCCTGGTGTCCGGTCATCGGTTCGCCGAGGGGCCGGCCCGTTTCCGCGTCCCAGCGACGCACCGTGCCATCGGTACCGCCGGAGACGATCCGGCCGCCGTCGGGGCTGAACGCGACACTCGTCACGGCATTCTGGTGTCCGGTTATCGGTTTGCCGAGGGCGCGGCCCGTTTCTCCGTCCCAGCGCCGCACCGTCCCGTCGCCGCTGCCGGAAAGGAGTTGGCGGCCGTCGGGGCTGAACGCGACACTCGTCACCGCGTCCCGGTGTCCGGTCATCGGTTTGCCGAGGGCGCGGCCCGTCTCCGGGTCCCATAGCCGCATGGTGCCGTCATTACCGCCGGAAAGGAGTTGGCGGCCGTCGGGGCTGAACGACACATGCCAGGCCGGCCCTTGGTGTCCAGTCATGGGTTCCCCCAGGGCATGGCCCGCTTCCGGATCCCACAACCGCACCGTGCCGTCGACTCCGCTGGAAGCAATCCGGTGCCCATCGGGGCTGAACTTGACGTCGTACACGCCGTATTCATGTCCGGTCATGGGTTTGCCGAGGGCCCGGCCCGTGGCCGGGTCCCACAGCCGCACCGTGCCGTCGTCGCCGCCGGAGGCAATCCGGTGCCCGTCGGGGCTGAACGCCACCTCCCAAGCGGGCCCCTGGTGCCCGGTCATGGGTTTGCCGAGGGCGCGGCCCGTGGCCGGGTCCCACAGCCGCACCGTGCCGTCGTTGCCCGCGGAGGCAATCCGGCGCCCGTCGGGGCTGAACGCGATACTGCTGACCAAATCCTTGTGTCCGGTCATGGGTTTGCCGAGGGCGCGGCCCGTGGCCGGGTCCCATAGCCGCACCGTGCCGTCGTTGCCGCCGGAGGCAATCCGGCGCCCGTCGGGGCTGAACGCGACACTGCTCACGCTGCCCTTGTGTCCGGTCATCGGTTCGCCGACGGTGCGGCCCGTGGCCGCGTCCCATCGCCGGATCGTGCCGTCATGACCGGCGGAGACAATCTGGCGTCCGTCGGGGCTGAACGCAACGCTCTCCACCGGGTCTGTATGCCCGGTTATCGGCTCGCCGACGGCGCGGCCCGTTTGCGCGTCCCATCGCTGGATCGTGCCGTCGTTGCCGCCGGAGACGATCTGGCGTCCGTCGGGGCTGAACGCCATACTGCTGATTTTGGTCGTCGTTTCTATGACCTTTTGTAGGTCGCGCTTCATATTGGCCACATTCAGCAGTGCGCTTTCGCCTTCCGGGGTGGAGGCAATCGCCTGCGCTGCGAGGATGCGCTTTAGGCCGTTCACGTCACCGCCCGTGCGGCTCCCTCCAAGCATGGACAGCCCTTCCGATACCAAGCGGAGTGCGGCAGCTTCCCGGTCGCGCTTGGTGGCCTCACGCTCGGCAAAGGAGGCCCATACGAAGCCAGCGATGGCGACCAAGGTGATAACGATCGCCGATGCAAGGACCGTCTTGAGAATGCGTGAGCGTTTCCGGATATCCGCCGCATGCGTTTCGGTCACTTCCTGCATATCGCGGGCAGCCTGTAGTTCGGCCTCCTGCCGTCTTTTCTCAGCTGCAACCCGTTCGTCTTCCCGCGCTCGGGAGGCACGGAGGAACTCCCGGGCGGGGTCGAGCCGGTCCCGGAATCCGGGTTTTCCGAAAAGGATCTCGGCAGCAGTTAGCCTTTCTCCTTCGAGGAGCCATGCCTTGTTTCGGCCGCTGCGTTCCCAAGCGGCCGCCGCGCGTTCCAGGTTGTCGGCCTCTTTGAGGTCCTCGTGCTCGGCGGCCAGCCACCCGGCCAGGTCATCCCATTGGCGCAGCAGGCTCTCCAAGGCCACTTCGATCACGGTCTCCCCGCCGCGCTCGTCGCGGACCAGCAGGCGCCGGTCCACCATGGCATCTATGAGTGGCCGGGCGTCGGCCGGGAGGTCTGACAAGCGGGCGATCCGGCGTACCGGCTGATCATTGTCCGGGTTTATGGTCGCCAGCCATGGAATGAAGGCAGAATTCAGCAGCTCGAGCTGCGCTCGCCGCCGTGCCGGGTCCGGGGACAGCAGCGTGTCGACCTCGTTTTGCACTACCTGCTGCATTCCACCCATCGCATGGTATTCGGCCAGGGTGAGGTCCCCGTCGCCGCCGTAGTCCTGGTACAAGCGTGCCAGGGTCAGTGAGAGCAGCGGCAGGGTGTCCGCGCCCTGAACGCTCTCTTCCAGTAGCCGGTCGACCAGAACCGGCTCAATTTCCAGTGGTCTTCCAGCTTCGGTTGCTCGGGCAGAGGGGCCGAGGATGACCTCCCTGAAGCGGGCGATCGGCATTGGCTTGAGCTCGTCGAAGACGACACTCTTCAGCCCCGCCAGCTCAGGCGCGGTCTGGAGCGGCTCGTAGAAATCCGTACGGACCGTCCCGGCAACAATCAATGCGGGCACGGTCCCGTCTTTGTGGTCCAGCAGGCCGGCGAGCAGGTCCAGGAACCGGGGGGCTTGGGGGCCGGCATCTGCGCTGAAGAGCTCCTCGGCCTGGTCGATCGGCAAGACCAAGGTCGGCGGGGGTGTCCCGGCCGAAACCTCCAACAGCCGTCCGGCGGCGGCTCCCCGCGCTTCCGCCAGCCACTCCCGCAGTTGTCCCGTGTCGCCGCGGCTGCAGGAATCCTTGATCTCCCCCAGCGCGGGCGTGCGCAGCCCCAGACGGGTGCGCAGGGTATGAACCGCGCGGGCGAGTCCCCGGTCTCCGGTGAGCGGGTGGCGCTCCGGGCGCACGGTGTCCAGCACCAGGAACTGTCGGTCCTCCCGCCGCAGCCTCGGCAGCAGCCCCGCGCGCAGGAACGAGGATTTGCCCGCCCCAGACGGTCCCAGGATCACGAACATCGATTCGACGCCGGAGCTGCGCATCGTGCGCAGCGCATCCAGGCCGCGCACGATCTGCCCGTCCCGTCCGAAGAAAACCGCCGCGTCCGCCTCCTCGAACGGCTCCCACCCCCGGTATGGGTCCCGGTCCGGATCCTGCGGCGGCGGCCAGGGGAAATGCTCCGCCCCGATCCCCGTTCGGCCCAGACCCTGGTGCAGCCGCCGCAGGCCCTCCGTGAGAAGAACAACGGGGCCGTCGTCTTTGCCTTCAATAGGAATTTCAGTGGTGGGGCCGTCGCCGAAGAGGTCACAACGCTGCCATTCCCCGGTGACACCTTCATCCTCCAGAGGCTCAAGCCGGGCACAAAGGATCAGCTTGCCCAGATTTTCCGCTGTGCGGTATTCGGCCAGGCACTCGCGAGAGGCCTCCCAGCTCGCGGAGAGCAGGCAGATCACCGCCTCGCACCGCTCATTTGCCCGAAGCAGCGCCTCCTTCCACCGTTCACCGGGGGCGATGCCGGTCACGGGATCAAGATCCAGGAAAATCTCCTCAGCCAGGCCCGGATCCTGTTCGACGAGCCACCGCTTCAACGCGACCGCTTGCCAGGTGTCCCGGCTGGAATGACTCAGGAAGACGCGTGACACGCTGCACCACAATCCACTGCCGTCAATAAAGGCGGGCTCGCATCAGCAACGCCCATGAACCGGCCGGTCACACGACGAACCAGCACAGCTCGAAGGGGGCGGCCGCTGCCCTCCGCTGCGTATTCAAGGTCTCCTGCCGGCGGAAGTGACATCATTCAATCCACGAAGTTTTAAGTCCGCAGCTCTGCCCGGTCCCGCCCGCAATCCTCTGTCCCGCCTGTCCGGATATCAGCAGTCCGGTGGTAGCCATAGTCAATAGTCCACCCCGTGCACCACGTACTTCAAGGTCACTGATCCGGCAGGACCCTCCCTGGTTCCGCCCTGCAGGATCGGGTCAACCGGTTATCCGGGCGATGGTCCCGGCCAGCGCAGGGCCCTGACGGGCAATCGGCGCACGGCTAGCATGGTGTTACGCAGCTCAACATGAGAAGAGGCGTCCAGATGCCTTACCAGATACTGACCCGGGACGAGCATTTCCGCAGTGATGGCAGGCCGAAGCGCATTCTCGCACTCGACGGCGGCGGGTTGCGTGGCATTCTGAGCCTCGGAATTCTGGAAAAAGTTGAGGACCTGCTGCGGGACCGCCATGGTTCCGGCGACGGCTTCCGTCTTTGCCACTACTTCGACATGATTGCAGGCACGTCGACCGGCGCGATCATCGCGGCGGCTCTTGCCCAAGGCCGGAGCGTCGGCGAAGTCAGGGACATGTATTTCAGCCTCGGGCGGCGGGTGTTTGAACGAAGCCTGCTCCGCCAGGTTCTTCTGCGCGCCAGGTACGACGAGCAGGCTCTGGTTTCCGAGCTGAAGGAACTCTTCGGTGTGGACACCACTCTGGGAGGCCCCGAGCTGCTGACCGGATTGCTGGTGGTCATCAAACGCCTGGACAGCGGCAGTCCGTGGCCGGTGAGCAACAACCCCCGGGGCCGTTATTTTGTTGCTGGCGCCAACGGCCGAATGGGTAACCGGGACTATCCTCTCTGGCAGGTTGTCCGGGCCTCCACCGCTGCGCCAGCCTATTTCGAACCGGAAACCATCACTATCACGGGCGGAAGCGATATGAGCCCCGTGACCGGCAGTTTCGTCGACGGTGGTGTCAGTCCCTTCAACAACCCTGCCCTGCAGGCACTCATGTACGCCTCCTTGAAAGGCTACCGGGTGGGCTGGGGGACCGGCGCCGAAAGGCTGCTGCTTGTATCGGTGGGAACCGGCGCAGCGGACCCTGCCGTCAGCATGGCAAAACTGACCGCAAGCCACGCCCTGCGGGCGCTGAAGTCCGTGCTGCAGGACTGCGCCGTGCTGCAGGAGACAATGCTGCAGTGGATGTCCGCGAGCCCTACCGCCAGGGTGATCGACCGGGAACTGGGGGAGCTGGAGGGCGATCTTCTCAACGGTGCCCCGTTGATGAGTTACCTGCGTTATAACGTGGACCTGCGTCCGGAGAGTGTCCGCAGCCTGGACGGAACCCTTGCCGCAAGGGAAACCGTCACCTCTCTGAGCGCCATGGATGCCCCGGGGAATATGGAAGCCCTCCACCGGCTGGGCAGGCTGGCCGGGGAACGGGATGTGCGGGACACTGATTTTGGCACGGTTTTTGACCTGCCGCAGGCGTGAACGGAAAGGGACCACTTATGAGGGAGCTCCGCCGCTACAGGCGCCTTCCGGACCACTACGTCGTCGCCATTCCGTTGCGTCTGGACACCGACGGGTTCACTTACCGCAAGTGGGGTGGCGAACAGCAGTGCAAGCCCGGGGACTGGCTGGTGGACGACGACGGCGACATCCACACCGTCGACGCGGACGTCTTCGCCGCCACCTACCGCGAGATCCACCGAGGTGCCTATGTGAAATCCACCCCGGTCTGGGCTGAAGTTGCCCCGGAAGCCGGCAGCGTGGTCACCAAGGAAGGCCGCACGCACTACAACAGGGGGGACGTCGTCGTGTTCAACAACGAAGACGGCACCGACGGCTACGCGATGACCGCTGAACGATTCAACTCACGCTATGAACCGGACGAATGAGTCCGTCAGCGCGGCGCTTGCCGGATGACCGACTTCAGAGGAGGATATCGGCAAAACTCCAGGAGGCCCTTCATGATGCAGCTCGGCAAGTTTGAGAAGTACCTGATCGAGGAATTCTTTGACGATTACCGGGCCGGGACCCTTAGCAGGCGGACGTTCACCCGTCGAGCGGCGTTCATCACCGGCAGCATGGGAGCCGCTGCGGCCGCAATGCTGCTCGTCGGGTGCACACCGAATGAAGTCCCGCGCAGCACGGACCCGATGCCGACCCCAGAGCCATCCACACCCTCGCCGGGCACGGGAGCGGCCTCGGCAGGTGCTGTTCCAGGGGCGAAGAGCCCGCTGTCCGTTCCTGAAGGTGCGGCGGGCATCGTGACGGCGAGCGTGAGGTTCCCATCGGGCGGAACCGACATCACCGGCTACCTCGCCCGGCCCGAAGGGGACAAACCAGGACCCGCAGTGCTGGTCTGCCACGAGAACCGCGGACTGACCGCCCATATCCAGGACGTGGCACGGCGTTTTGCCAAAGCCGGATATGCAGCCTTGGCGCTGGACTTGCTGAGCCGGGAGGGAGGCACCGCGAGCATGGATCGGGACGCCGTCCCCGGAGCCTTGACGAAGGCGGGAGCGCAGCGCCACGTGTCCGACTTCAAAGCCGGCTTCGATTACCTGAACGCACAGGACTACGTCGACGCAGGACGGATCGCCATGACCGGCTACTGCTTCGGCGGTGGCATCACCTGGCAGGCAGCGACGGAGCTGACCGGCCTCAAGGCAACCTCGGCATTTTACGGACCCGCCCCAGATCTTGAAAAGGTCCCCACGATCAAGCCAGCAGTCTTCGGCGTCTATGCAGAACAAGACGACAGGATCACAGGCGCAATGCCGGCGCTTCGGGATGCTCTGGCCGCCACTGACGTCCGCCACGAGCTCAAGGTTTATCCCGGCGTCGACCACGCATTCCACAACGACACCGGCGAGCGGTACAACGAGGCGCAGGCAACCGCCGCCTGGAACGACACGCTGGCCTGGTTTAGTAAGTACGTCTGAGGGTGCGCCCGCTGGTGGGAGCAGCTTCCGTCAGCAGGCCACCGCGTCTTAGGACCGTTCCAGCAGCACCATGACCTCGTAGTGCGAGGTCTGCGGGAACATATCCAGCAGACGGACGCGTCGTGCCGTGAATGAAGGCATCGCGGCAAGGTCGCGGGCCAGCGATTTGGCATTGCAGCTCGAATAAATCACATGCTTCACCGTCGAGTCTTCCAGCCAGCTGCATAGCTCGCTGCCAATCCCGCGTCTGGGCGGATTGACGATGACCAATTCGGCTGCCTGCTTGGTGGCCACAGCAAAGGCTGTGGCATCTCCGGCCTGAAACCGCACCCTCTTGAGGCCGGACTCCTTGCTGCTTGACTCGGCGCTGGCGATGGCTTCACGGCTTTTTTCTATGCCGATAACCTCGCGGGACACGTCGGCGCTGTGCAGGGCAAAGCCGCCCACGCCGCAGTAGAGGTCCCAGACCGAAGCCGGCGCCAGCTCGTTGACCCACGCCCGGCCCTGCCGATAGAGGGCCGCCGCCATCTCCGTATTGGTTTGGAAGAAGCTCTGCGGCCTGAGATGGAGGTCGAGGTCATTAACGCGCATCTGCAACGTTGACTCCTCAGTGAGCAGTATCTCCCGTTCTCCTTCGAGCACCGCCTTATGTTCCGGATGCAGGTTGACGGATACGACCTTCAGCTGCGGCAGCGCCTGCCGAAGCGACGGCAAATGCCGGCGAATGCGGTTCACCAAGTTTTCCGATCGCAGAACGAAACGCAGCATGAGTTCGCCATCCGGCGACTCCGTGATGATCAGGTGTTTAAGTTCGCCGCTGCGCCGGGGCACGTCGTACGGCGTGAGCCCGGCCTGACCGATGAAGGCGGCAAGCACCGGGAAGCAGGCCAGCAGTCCCGGCGCGCATACACCGCATTCACGCAGGTCCACACCACGTCCCTCCGCATCGAGAATGCCGATCGTGGGATTTTTGGCTGAACCCCCAACGACCATCTTGGCCTTGTTCCGGAAACCGGCCTTTCGGCTTTCCACTGGCGGAAGCCACTCCAGAGAACTGTGGTCGGCTAGGAGGGTTCGGCAGTGCAGCTGTTTGGCTGCCAACTGGTCGGCATAGGGCTGGCCCATCTGTGTGCACGAGAGACAACGGGCGGCATCAAAATAGGAACAATGCATGACGTTTCAATTCTACTTTTCCCCACCGGGTGCCCCTGTCTCCAGCCCCCGGTCGAGAACGAGTCGTTGAATGTCAGGATGAAATCCGCTGCCTTTTGGGGAACGCGATTCTGTCCAGGTCATTTGCAGCCACAACCCTCGCATCGCCCGCGCGTGCCCGCGCCTGGTCAGCGAGCAGGTCCACGTCACCATACCGGGAGGAAAAGTGGGTGAGGACGAGGATGCCCACTCCGCCTGCGGCCGCCAGTTCCCCTGCCTGACCCGCGGTGAGGTGAGCATATTGTGCCGCCAGATCGCTGTCGTCGTCACTGAAGGTGGACTCCGCCACGAGCACGTCAACACCGACGGCGAGCTCCTCGGCGCCCGGGCAAGGCGCTGTGTCCATGATGAATGCGAAACGTTGACCGGGCCGCGTCACGCTCACCTCGTCCAGGCGCACGCCCCGCAAGCTTCCGTTGCGCTGGAGGATACCGACGTCGGGACCCACGATCCCGGCAAGCGCGAGACGGTCCGGAAGGAGCGTGCGGCTGTCGGGCTCAAAAAGCCGGTAGCCATAGGTCTCAACGCGGTGCCGGAGGGGCCGCACCTCAAGACCGTCCGCGATCTCTCCCGGTCCATTATGTGGCTGCAGCCGCACATCCAGCCCGGGCGACGTGACCGACAGCAGTGCCCGGACCACGTCCTCCCCTGAGGCTGGATAGTGCAGGTGGACCGGGTGCTCCACCCCGTCCAGAACCATGCGGGACAGCACACCGGGCAGTCCGAAGCAGTGGTCGCCGTGGATGTGCGTGAGGCAGATGCGCGTGATCTGGGACGCCGAGACGCCGGCATGGATCATCTGCCGTTGCGTGCCTTCTCCGGGATCAAAGAGCAGGCCCTCTCCGTCCCAGCGCAACATATAGCCGTTGTGGTTGCGGGTTCGTGTGGGGACCTGAGAAGCGGTGCCGAGGACGACCAGTTCACGCATGAGACCGAGTCTCTCACCCGTTCGCTGCACACGGCCATGGCGGCCGGGCATGAAGCTGCGGGTGTTCGGCGCGTGGAGGAGACACCGGCATGGCAATGCCGGTGCAGTCAATCAGCCCAGCACCCGTACCGCACGGGCGGATTAACCGCGAATAAATCGTCCGGCGGCTACGTCCCCATCCGGGCTGTTTATGAAAAGATCAACCATGCGTCCGATGCAGCTCTCCAGCAAACTCCAGAACGTCCGCTATGAACTCCGCGGGCCCCTGCTCCAGACGGCCAAGCAGATGGAAGCCGAGGGCCATCGGATCCTCAAGATGAACCTCGGGGATACCGCTCAGTTCGGCCTGGAAGCGCCCGAATCCGTGGTGGTGGACATGATCCATCACCTGCGCGGGGCCCAAGGCTACAGCGATTCCAAGGGAATCTTCTCGGCACGCACCGCCATCTCCCAGTACTACCAAACCAAGGGCCTTCTGCAGATTGGTGTCGAGGACATCTTCATCGGCAATGGCGTCAGCGAACTCATTTCCATGAGTCTGCAGGCGTTCATGGAAAACGGTGATGAAGTCCTGATCCCTGCTCCGGATTACCCGCTGTGGACCGCAGCCGTATCGCTCACCGGCGGCGTACCCGTGCATTATCTGTGCGACGAGGACGACAACTGGTGGCCGGACATGGCGGATGTCGAGGCGAAGATTACCCGGCGGACCAAGGCGATCGTGATCATCAATCCGAACAACCCCACTGGAGCCGTGTATCCGCGCCATGTTTTGGAGCAGTTCGCTGCCTTGGCCCGCAAACACAACCTCGTCCTTTTCTCCGACGAGATCTACGAGAAAATCCGCTACGAGGACGCCGAGCACATCCACACGGCTTCAATAGCGGAAGATGTCTGCTGCCTGACGTTCAGCGGACTGTCCAAGGCGTACCGCATGCCGGGCTATCGCGCCGGCTGGGTCGCCGTCACGGGCCCGCATGCGGCAACCTTGGCCTACCGTGAAGGGCTGGAACTGCTCGCTTCCCTGCGGCTGTGCCCCAACGTCCCCGCCCAGCACGCGATCCAGACATGTCTGGGCGGCTACCAGAGCATCGAGGCACTGATCAAGCCCGGGGGAAGGCTGCGCGAACAGCGCGATAGGGCGCTCAAGCTCCTCACAGCCATTCCCGGCGTGACATGCGTTCCCGCCGCAGGAGCCATGTACTTGTTTCCCCGCCTTGATCCTGAGCTGTATCCCGTGAAGGACGATGAGCAGTTCGTCCTGGATCTCCTGCGGGACCAGAAGATCCTCGTCTCACATGGAACGGCGTTCAACTGGCCCCAGCCGGACCATTTCCGCTTCGTCATCCTTCCGTCTGTCGAGGACATCGAAGAAGCAGTACACAGGATCTCAGCGTTTCTGGCTGCGTACCGGAGCAACAGCTAGGGCAGCAAGACGGGGACCGACAGCCTATTCCGGGGCCTTCGCGAAGGTGGCGGCGCTGAGAAACTCGATGCCCGTAAACTCCTCGTTCCCCTCGACCCAGGCGTCATGGCCCGGCGGAATCGTGTACGAATCGCCTTTGCTGATGTTGATGCGGTTCCCATCCGTCGTTTCGACCACGAGGTTGCCGCTGACACAGAAACCCACGTGGCTGTTCTGGCACGAATCGGTCTGCACCACAGGCTTTATCGACTCGGACCAGCGCCACCCGGGATGGAACGTAAGACGGCCAATGGTGTAATCGCCAACCGTGACGACATCCACTTCCGCCTTGTCCGGGCGGCGTTTTTCGTCAGGGTTGTCGTGCGACTTAACATCCAATTGGGCTACGACGTTCGTGGTCATTGCACTGCTTCTTTCACGATGGGTTGGGTAGAGGACCGTCGGGTTGGCTCAGCAAACCCGACGGCAGGATCAGCCCGCGCTGCCCCGCAAAGCGGCCGCCAGAACGGGCCCCGAATCGCATACGGTGCAAGCTTCCTCCGTTCGCTCGCGGTTGTCGATACCCCGGGACCGCTGCCGGGATCAGGAGGAACTCGAGTCAGCCGACGGGATGCCCGTGGTTGCAGGTGGTTTCGCCTGGCAGGACCTCATGCCCCTGGATGCACGTGACGACGGGCGGGTCGGGGGTATCGTGCGCGAGGAAGAACAGGCTGCTATGGCCGTGGGTGAATTGACTCTCTTCCCGCTTCAGCCATGAAAAGGCCTTCCGCCGGGGATGTTTCGACGATTCTGAGTGCCCAGGGTGTGAGTGCACGAATGGGATCTTGACCACGGCCACCTCGACCTTCCAACGTTCCGTCGCTGCTTCCACGCTGCCAAGGATCAGCACAGCGAGAAGTCTGGCAGCGAACGAGCCAGTGCAACGAGTCTAGGCCCGGGCGCCGGTCAGCATAAGTGCTCGACCGGGCAATGAACTCACGCAGGCATCGGCCGACGGCGGCACTTCCACGGGGTCCGTCGCCGGCCTCGCGCGGGGGAGACGGAAAGCCCTAGGGATTAGACGCCCTGGCACTGAGGCGTAAAGAATAAACGGGTGAGTGAGGCTGGCGAGTTTATCGACCTTGCCCTTCAGCGCGAAGGGGCGTGGTACCGGGCCGACGAGATGCGCCTCAGGCACGGCGTCGATCTTCAGCCCGGCGCCCTTCAGTTCTACGGCTCCTCGGTGGGAGCGGTGCGGGGAACTGTCCGCGATGCCCTTCGCCGTCACTCCGACCTCGCGCACGACGACGTCACCGCGCTGAGTTCCGAACTGTGGGCGGCGCCGGTTTTTGAGCGCCGCTTGGCCGCGGTGGTTCTCCTTCAATCCACGGTGCGTCTGCTCAGGAATTCTGACCTGACCCGCATTGAAGGTTTTGTCCGGACAGCGCGGCTAAGGGCACTCGTCGATCCGCTGGCCGTTGACGTTGTGGGTCCTCTCATGGAGGGCTTGGATACTCAGGGCAGGGGACGAGCTGAAGCTGTCCTGGACCGATGGGTGCGGGAGCCCGACGTCTGGCTGCGCCGTGCCGCCCTCCTCGCGCCGCTGCAGGCCATTCGGCGGGGCCGCGGAGACTGGGACAGGTTCTCCAGCCGGGCAAGATCGGTTCTGGCGGAGCCTGCGGGTCCGGAACCTGACGGCAATGTAGCTCACGAGGCGGTCGCCCTGGTCCTGGACGAAGTGGCGAAGAGCCGGCCGGAGCTGCGGCTTGCGCCCGGCGCTGACGGCCAAGCGAACGCAGCGCAATAGGCGCTAGGCGCTAACCTTTTCCGGTTCGGCCTGTATGGAAGGCTCGGTTCCAATGGAAGGCTCGGTTCCAGTGGAAGGCTCGGTTTCAATGGAAGGCTCGGTCTTGGCGGAGGCTGCCGGGAGGGGCTGACGGAGCGGGTGGAACTGGCTGGCGCCCGATCCGCCGAACTCGTACGCGGTCTCGGCGTGCTCGGACAGGTCGACGCCCCTGACCTCGTCCTCGTGGCTGACGCGGAAGCCGATGGACTTGTGGACCGCGATGGCGATGACGGCCGTCATGACGCCGGACAGGGCGAGGGTGATGAGGACGGCGACGGTCTGCGCGATGAGCTGCTGGAAGCCACCGCCGTAAAAAAGGCCTCCACCCTGGCCATCAACGGGGAGCGCGATGAAGCCCAGGGCCAGTGTCCCGACGAGCCCGGCACCAAGGTGCACGCCGACGACGTCGAGCGAGTCATCGAAGCCGAACTTGAACTTCAGTTCCACGAACATGGCGGAAGCAAACCCGGCGACCAGGCCCAGGCCCACTGCGGCGGCGGGGCTGATGTTGGCGCAGGAGGGTGTGATGGCGACCAGGCCGGCAACGGCACCGGAAGCAGCGCCCAGCGACGTCGGATGGCCGTGGCGGATCTTCTCCGTGACGAGCCAGCCGAGCAATGCTGCGGCAGGGGCCGCGAGGGTATTGATCCAGATCAGTCCGGCCTGTTCAGCGGTGGTGGCTGCGCCCGCGTTGAAGCCGAACCAGCCGAACCAGAGGATGGCGGCGCCGAGCATGATGAACGGGACATTGTGCGGGCGGTGGCCGGGGTCCTTACCGAATCCGTGACGCTTGCCGACAATGATCGCAAGGACCAGGGCAGCGATGCCGGAGCTGATTTCGACGACGGTGCCGCCCGCGAAGTCGATGACCTGCCCGAACACCGCAGTGACTGCTCCGCCCTGGCTCATCAGGCCGCCGCCCCACACCATGAACGCGAGCGGGCAGTAAACGGCCGTGATCCAGAGCGGGACGAAGATCACCCAAGCGGTGAACTTTGCCCGGTCGGCGATGGCGCCGCTGATCAGGGCTACGGTGACCATGGCGAACGTGCCGCTGTAGCCGGCCTTGATCAAGTCAGTGCCGACGATGTTGGAGAGGCCGAAACTGGCAAACGGGTTGCCGAACAGGCCGAGGAAACCTTCTCCGCCGCTCATCGAATAGCCCCAGAGGACCCAGACGACTCCGACAATGCCCGCCGAAATGAAGCTCATCATGATCATGTTGAGCGAGGCCTTCGCACGGGTCATGCCGCCGTAAAAAAGACCCAGGCCTGGAGTCATGAGCAGAACAAGTGCCGCCGACACCATGACCCAGACGTTTCCCGCAGTGAGTTCCACCGGTGTTTCCCTTCGCATCAAGCCTTGCCACCCGGGCTCCTTTGATGCCCGCCGCTTTTCCCCCTGGTCGATACTTGTGGACGTTTGTTTCAAATCGTGGCGAGAGAAGTTACGTCAACGTTTCGGAAAGGACGCCTAAGTAAAGCCCCAATGACCGGCTTGTTTCCGGCATGTTAACGAGACCGCTCCAGGCGGCGGGGATGCAGCTCGAAGCCAGGCCTTTGGCGCAGAAACACGGACCGCCAGCCGCCTTGTACGGTGAATGGGTTGCCGACAGGGCCCATTACAGCTGCATGAACGGATCCTCACCGAAAAGACGCGCGGGCGGAGACCGCGAGGGATATTGACCGGCACCGCGCCGCGCGACGACGATTGGGTATGACCGATTCCGCAGCTACCGGTGCTGAATATTCCTACGACGACGCTGAGGTGGGCATCGAGCCCGACGGCGGGACGACCGCCGGCGGTTCCGGCGACGCCGGGACTGGCTCGGGCGCCGAGGTCCCCGAAACCCCCGAGACCGTTGAGCACATTGCGGACGAGCTCCGCGACGAAATCCGGTTGGGCCACGTTGAAGACGACGTCAGCCATGTCCTCGAGGAGCGTCTCGACAAAGCAGGAATCGAGATGCGCCCGGAGGATGTTGATGATCTGGCGGAAGAGATTGAGCGAGACGCCTCGACCTAGGAGCAGCTGTGGATGATCCCTATGACCTAGGGCGTTTTTTGACGGCCCAGAACAGCGGCGGTACGTACGACCAGGCCCTGGCCGAGCTGCAGAACGGCAGAAAACGGAGCCACTGGATGTGGTTTGTGTTTCCCCAGATCACCGGGCTGGGGAAGAGTGCTGCATCCAGAAAGTACGCCATCTCATCACTTGATGAAGCGCGCGCCTATCTGGCGCATCCAGTGCTCGGGCCGAGGCTTATCGAGTGTGCGGATACCGTCGGCAGGCTCAAGGACGTCACGGCCAGCCAGATTTTTGGCGGCGTCGACGCGAAGAAGCTGCATTCATCCATGACCCTGTTCCTGCGTGCAGAGCCGGGGGAGACGGCGTTCAAGCAGGTACTCAGCCGATTCTTCGACGGGGAGCCTGACCCGGCCACCGACGAGTTGTTGAGGGATCTTCGCGTCGAGGACTGACAGAGTCCGTACGGGAGTGGTGTGCCGGGCCAGGCGTATCGGAGGGACTGCGCCTGGGGCCCGGCAGTCCTTCAATCAAGGTTCGCGGCTACCTTTCAATTTCAGGACACACCCACTGTCGCCATTGCGTCTTGGGAAAACCCGGGCTGCAGCCCAGAAGTAGTGGTGCATGCCGGACCCCCCAAAATGGGGGTCTTCCCAAGGTCGCAGGCGTGAGGTCACGCCGGCGATTCGGCCCTCCCGCGACGCGGCCCGCCGTCCTAAACTGTAAACACGAGCCTGCCCGCAGTCGGCGGGCTGCGCCGACGGAAGGACAGTGTGTCATGGGTCTGGACGACAAGATGGAAAACGCAGCTGAGAAGATTGGCGGCAAGGCCAAGGAAGGCGCTGGCAAGGCCACAGACGATGAACGCCTCGAGGCCGAAGGCAAGGCTGACCAGTCCAAGGCTGACATCAAGCAGGCCGGTGAAAAGGTCAAGGACGCCTTCAAGCGCGATTGAGATGTTGTAAGCGATCGAGGTGTATTAGTGGAAGCCCCGCTTGCCGTTGCAGGCGGGGCTTCCTGCTGTTCGGCGCTTTATGGCTTCCGGACCTCCACCAGTTCCACCTCAAGCAGGCGGCCATTGTCGACGGCGGCGGTCATGTACGTGCACACAGGCTGGCGCCGGCGGTCCGTGGGTGAGCCAGGGTTGAGCAAACGCAGCCCGCCGGCCGACGTCGTGTCCCAGGGAATGTGGGAGTGGCCAAAGACGAGGACGTCGGCGTCCGCGAAGAGCGCTTCGCAGCGCTCTTCGCGCCCTTTCGCCGGGCCCGTGTCGTGGATCATGCTGAAGCGCACTCCATCCAGCGAGACGCTGACAGTTTCGGGCAGGCGCTGCCGCAGGTCGTCGCCGTCGTTGTTGCCGTACACACCGACCAGCCGCCGGCTGCGCCGCTCGAAGTCGTCCAG
Organism: Arthrobacter sp. ISL-28; assembly: GCF_018613875.1. Taxonomy (GTDB): domain Bacteria; phylum Actinomycetota; class Actinomycetes; order Actinomycetales; family Micrococcaceae; genus Arthrobacter. The sequence continues at coordinate 29,020 of NZ_JAGGPJ010000021.1, forward strand.
GAGTTCCGCCGTCACCCAGTCACCGGCGTGGAACACCACGTCGGCGTCGGCGACGGCGGCCCACACCTGATCAGGCAGTGCCCGCGCCCGCTTGGGAATGTGGGTGTCCGAAACAAGAAGCAGCCGAAGACTCATCAAGGCATCTTCCCATGGGGCACACTGGAACGATGGAGAATACGGTTCTGCCCCCGCCAGGAGATCCCCGCCGCCCCTACGGTCCGCGCGATCCAGGGGACGCTTGGGTGGAGGGGGAGCGCGGCCGGTTCTGGGGCCGCTTCGGCTCGGCCGGGCTCCTGGCCCACGACCCGGAGAAGGGTATCCTGCTGCAGCACCGCGCCACGTGGAGCGACCACGGCGGAACCTGGGGGCTGCCGGGTGGCGCGCTCCATCAGGGCGAGGACGCGGTCACCGGTGCGCTCCGCGAAGCCTTTGAGGAGGCCGCTGTCCCGGAACAGAACGTCAGGGTCCTGTTCACCTCGGTCTTCGACGTCGGCTACTGGTCCTACACGACCGTCGCCGTTCGCGTGGTGGAGCCGTTCGAGCCCGCCATCACCGACCCCGAAAGCATTGAACTGAAGTGGATCCCGCTTCAGGAAGTGGCCGGCATCAACCTGCACCCCACTTTCGCTGCATCCTGGCCCGCACTCAGCGAGAAACTTCTCGATCACGAACGCCCGGTGCTACATGACTGATGTCGCGCGGTTCCGGCTCCTGCTGGAAGAGGAGCGCGCCGGGAAACTCGCCCTGCTGCCAGCGCTCCGGGCAGACATCTCCTCGGCCAACGCTGCCCGGCAGAACTCCAACGTGGACGACGAACACGATCCCGAAGGCGCCACCATCGCGTTCGAACTGTCCCAGGCATCCGCGCTGCTGGACCAGAGCAGGTGCGGCCTGGCCCAGATCGAGGCCGCCCTGGAACGGATTGAGGCCGGTACGTTCGGCATCTGCGCTGTATGCGGCCAAGGGATCGCTGAGGGGCGGCTGGAGGCCCGGCCATGGACTCCTTTTTGCATCCTGCACGCGAGCGGCAAGGCCTGACCAGCTGATCGGAATTATCCTGTCCACACCCTGTTCCGAAGATCGGGCGGGCATCGTACCCTAGGGCTGGGAGGTGATTGCCATGCAGGCAAACCAGGGAGACCGCATCATCATCCACGGGCGGACCGTGGAGTCGTCGGACCGTCACGGTGAAATTCTCGAAGTCCGCGGCCCTAACGGGACCCCGCCGTACTTCGTCCGCTTCGACGACGGTCACGAGACGATTATGTATCCCGGCGGCGACTTCACCGTCGAGCACCGCGCCACCTAGCTTCACGAATGAACGCATCCGCGGGGCGGCCCGATCGGATCCTGATCGTCATTCTTTCCATCATCGCGGTCCTCGTGGCTGTGGCGTTGGCCGCCGTCTTCTTCAGCGGCCAGCAGGAGCTCCTCGATGAAGGCACGCCCGCCGGGGTGGTGCAGCGGTATGCGGCTGCCGTCCTTGACGGCGACGAAGCTGCCGCAGCAGGCTACCTGGCGGAGCGGTCCGGACGGCAGTGCAGCCCGACGAACCGCCGTACCGCTGGCGGCATGCGGGTCACCCTCGTTTCCACGACGGAACGCGATACCTCCGCGGACGTTCGAGTGGCCATTTCGATCTCGAACGGAGCCGGCCCTTTCGGGAGTCAAGAGTACGAGACAGAGGATGTGTTTGACCTCGTCAAGGTCAACGGGAGATGGCTCGTTGAAGCCGCCCCGTGGCAGCTCACCATCTGCCCGGCCCGTGCGGTGAAGCCATGAGCGCTGGCCGGCCTGAAACGGCCCAGCCAGCGCACGCTGCCCTGAGCGTTGTCCGGCGCCTGATCGTTTTCCTGCTCCTCTTTGTCCTGGTGCTGATCGGGGCATCCGGCCTGTCCGGGCTGCTGGAACGGCTGTTGTCCATCGGCTCAGCTCTGGCGGAGCGCGACGTCGGCGGGCTGGCCAGGTCTCTGGCGTTCGCCGTGATCGGCGGGTCTCTGGCCGCTGTTCTGTGGTGGCTTGTGTGGCGGCGGCTGCCCTCGCCGGAGGAACGGTCATCCCTGGCCTGGGGTCTTTACGTGGCCGGAGTCTATACAGTTGCCCTCGTTACGTGGACTACTGCTCTGCTCGGCCTGGCTGCGTCGGTCATCGGCGGGGAGGCACCAAAGTGGGACTCGGCCGCCGCTACGGCACTGGCTTGGGGCCTTGTCTGGGGATGGCATCGGTGGATGTGGCGGCATCCCACGAAAGGACCGATCCGGCTTGCCGGTGTGCCCATCGTGCTGGGTTCAGTGTTCGGTCTGCTGATCGGCACCGGCGGGTCGGTGACTGCCTTGGGCGGCATTCTTGATGCCGGCCTGTATGGATTGGCGGGCACCCCATCTGTCGGGAAACCTTGGTGGGTGCCGGTAGTGCAGGCGCTCGTCTGGGCGGCCGGGGGAGCAGCCGTCTGGTGGTGGCACTGGATCCGTGGAGGCGGGCTTCGCCTTCGGTCGGGGCTGGCCAACGTGGCCCTTGCCGTCGTCGGCGTGCTTGGCGGCTGTGTCCTTGCCCTTTCCGGCGCGGTCACTGCCCTGTTCGTGCTGCTCCGGCTGGCCTTCGACCGGTCGGATGCATTGGGACAAATTGTGGAACCTCTCGGCCCTGCCGTGGCTGCCGCCGCGGTCGGGTCACTCGTCTGGCGCTATCATGCCGTACTGGCAAGTCGGCGGTCCGGCACCATGCGCCAGGCCAGCAAGCTGCTGGCCTCCGGTGCTGCCCTGGTGGCCGCCGCCTCGGGGATCGGAGTGATCGTCAATGCGGTGCTGGGCCTGGCGGAGACCGCCCTGGCCGGAAGCGGAACCCGCACGCTGCTGCTGGGAGGCATGAGTGCACTGGCGATCGGCGGTCCGGTCTGGTGGAAGGTGTGGGACCCTCTCCATCGGCACGGCGCAGGGCGGCCTGAGCATGGGAAGCCTGAGCCGGGGAAAGCGGCGTCAGGAAAGCCGGAATCAGGGCGGCGCATCTACCTGGTGGTGGTTTTCGGCGTCAGTGCAGTGGTGGCCCTGATGACGCTGCTGGTCATCGGCTATCAGGTGTTCGAACATCTGCTTGACGGCTCCGGCCGGGAAAGCCTGTTGGGCCGGGTGCGCGTCCCGCTCGGCCTGCTGGTCGCAACGGCACTGGTGGCCACCTATCACTACGGCACCTGGAGGAGGGACCGTCCGGCCCATCCTCCGGCGGGCACCGGTCAGGACACCGGCCCGGAGCTGCCGGCCGGAGAGCCTGCCGCGGAGCGCAGTATTGGGCACGTCATCCTGGTGACGGGGTTCGATCCCGTTCCGTGGATCCGCGTCATCCGCGAAGTCACCGGAACCGAGGCAACTGTATGGCGACGTGCCGACGTTGGCGGGACCGCCGTCGGGCCCCTGAGCGCTACCGAAACCGGTGCCGCTTCGACTGCCTCCGGCCTGCTGGCCGGGGCACTGAATGGGGTCAGCGGCGAGTACGTGCTGATAGTGGTTGGCCGCGACGCGGAGATCGACGTCATTCCGCTGGATACCGGTTCGGCGCCTGAACCCGCCCGGACAGGACTGCCTAGCCCAGGGACTGCCCAGCCCGGCAAGTGACTGGCGGGGGAGCTGCCGAGTCAGGAAATGGACTGCTGCTTGATCGGGGAGCGGTCCTGACCGTACTCGGCTGTGACCAGGATCGGCAGGTGGTCCGACTTCCCGCGGGGCAGGGTCTCCACACTTTCGATGTCCAGTCCAAGGGACGTGGCGAAGTCGAAGTGTCCCTTGAAGACCTTGTAGCGCGTGTACGTCCTGCGGTTGCTGAGCGACAGGGCGTACCCGGAGTCCTTCATGTGCGCGTGCAGGCTCTTAGTGAAGAACGGGTAGTTGAAGTCCCCGACCATCAGCGTCATGAGGCCGCTCCCCATGCTGAGCAGCTCCGCGTGCGCGGCATGGATCTGCTTCCGGCGGAGCGAATTCGAGGCGGTCAGCGGCGCCGCGTGAAAGGAGCCGATCACCAGTTCATGGTCCGTCTCGTTGTCCACGACGCGGGTGCCGATCAGACGCTCGTGGGCGGGAGCCATGACGTGGTCGTGCATTGATTTCTTCAGCGCGAAGGTCTTGGTTTCCAGCGCCGTGAACCGCTCGGTGCGGTAGTAGATTGCCAAACCGAGCCGGTTGCCTTTGGTGACGTCGGCCAGGTGGAGGGGTCCGAGCGTCTCCGGCAGCTCCGTGGAATCACATTCCTGGAGGCACAGGGCATCGATCCCGAAATTGCGGGCCAGGTTGGCCAGCTCGCCGCTCGCTTTGTGCTTGCGGAGGTTGTAGCTAATTACTCGCATCAGTGGAACACCTCTTCCGAGGGCTGCTAGAAGGACCAGTCTCCGAGTCTACCCAGAACATCATATGGAGAACGGGAACGTTAAGCGCGGGTCTGGCCGCGCACCCGATCAGGCTGCCGACCAGGCACAGGGGTGTTGATCAGGGATGCGGATGGAATCTTTGGGGAAGACCTGTTGTTGGACAAGTTGCTGGGCACAGCGGTGGAACGTCGTTGAGCGGGCAACGATCGGCACCCATCGGGGAGGCAGGCACCATGGTCAAGGCAGTCTGGAACGGCGCAGTCATCGCAGAAAGCGATGCCACCGTAAAAGTCGAGGGTAACCACTATTTCCCTGCATCGTCCGTCCGCGTCGAATATTTGGAGGACAGCCTGCACCGTACTGTTTGCGCGTGGAAGGGCGAAGCCAGTTACTACAGCGTGGTCGTTGACGGGCGGCGGAACCCGGACGCCGCGTGGTACTACGCCGAACCCAAAGCGCTCGCGGCCCACATCAAGGACCATGTGGCCTTTTGGCACGGCGTCCGGATCGTGGGCTAGGAAGCCGGTCCTTCGCGCCGGAAGCGATAGGGTGATCCGGGATGACGAACCACAGCTTCGAAGGGGTCAACGTTGACTGCTGCACTGCCGGAACTCGCTGCGGGCGACTCCTATTATCAGGATCTCGGCCAGGGACGCTTCTGCTCCACCATCCACGCCCAGGGTGCGTGGAACGAGCACGAACAGCACATGGCGCCCGCTGCCGGACTGCTCGCAGACCGGCTGGAACGGCACGAGCCGCGCCCGGACATGCGCATGGCACGCCTCAGCTACGAGATCCTTGGCCTCATTCCCGGCGGAGAGTTCGCAGTCACCACCACAACACTCCGCCCGGGCAAAACAATTGAGCTTTTGCAGGCAGAACTGGTGGCGGCCGGACGGGTGGCCATCCGCGCAACCGCATGGCGGATGATTACCAGCGACACCTCCGCCGTTGCCGCCGTGGAGGACGCGCCCATCCCGTCCCCTCACGACTGCAAGCCGTACGACGGCGCCAGCGTCTGGCCGGGCGGTTACATCCGGTCGCTTGAGATGAGGGTGGCGGAAGGGCACCGGCCGGGCGCCGGCAAGGTCTGGCTGCGCACCGACCACCCTCTGACGGATGCGGCCGACAGCACGGACATGGCCCGGCTGGTTGGCCTGGTGGACACGGCGAACGGCATTGCCGCCCGGGTCGCGCCGGGCCGGGACAGCTACGCCTTTCCCAACCTGGACCTGCAGATCCACATGTACCGCAGGCCCGAGGGCGAATGGCTGGGGTTGGACAATGCGGTGTCGTTCGGCGCCGACGGGATAGGGCTCACGTCGACTGTGCTCCATGACCTGGCGGGGCCGTTCGGCCGTGCGGAACAGATCCTGACCGTTCGGAAGAGCTAAGGATGTAATGACGCAGAAAGCGACGACGTACCCTAGATTCGGCCGCTCGGCCAGCAGCCTGCCGATGTGGCTGCGGTAGAACGGGTGCATGGCCTTGAGCCATACTGCGCCCGGGACCGCGAACGCGGCCGCTATAAAGGAACTGCACCATGACCATAAGGGAGCCCAGCACCATGCAGCAGGCCGGAATCGGATCACGGACGCTGACCGTTGTTCGGCAGCACGAATCGCTGGGTGCGGCCAGGGACCTTGACTTCGGGATCGAGCTGCTGGGCTTGGCGAAGACGGGCCGGATCGGGCCCACGCTGAGGCTGTACCGCCCCGCCCCGACGGTTGCCTTCGGACAGCGTGACACCCGCCTCCCCGGCTTCGGAGCCGCCGCGCAGGCATGCCGGGAGCAGGGCTTCGAACCCTTGATCCGCAAAGCCGGGGGACGCGCCGCGGCCTACCACGAGGGAACCCTGATCGTCGATCATGTTGAGCCCCACACTGATGCGATCGCGGGGGCCAAGGGCCGGTTCGCGTTCTTCGGCGAGATGCTGGCGGAGGCTCTCCGCAGCACCGGTGTGGATGCTGCCGTGGGCGAGATTCCGGGTGAGTACTGCCCGGGTGAGTTCAGCGTCCACGGAACCGATCCGGACGTCCCCTCGCGTCAGGTCAAGCTCGTGGGAACCGCCCAGCGCGTGGTGTCCGGCGGGTGGCTGTTCAGTTCCGTCATCGTGGTGGAGAATTCAGCGCCGATCCGCAGCGTCCTCACGGCGAGCTACGGCGCCCTTGGCCTGGACTGGGACCCGGCAACCGCCGGTGCCGTCAACGACCTCGTTCCGAGATTGGACGTCCAGGCAATCGAAGACGCCGTGATCAGCACCTACAGTGACTACGCGGCGCTGGGGCCCGCCGAGTTCAGCAGCCTGCAGGCGTAACGGCGGGCAAGGATTTGGCGCCCAAGGGGAAGGTAGTTCAGTGGATTTGTTGAGCGGCATCAGCGAAGAAGGGCTCCGCACTCTTCCCTGGGCCGCGGCACTTGTCTTCGGACTCACCATGACTGTCTGGCGTCCGCACAGGTTTCACTGGGCCGCGCTTGGTTCTGTCCTGCTTTTCGTTGCCGTCAACGTCGGGGCCGGGCTCTACGTTTTGTACCACTACGGTGATGCCCGCTGGGGCGGCGGCGGAGAACCTCCATTAAGTGCGCCCTCGCTGTCCGGTGCCCCGGTTGTAGGGCAGTTCATGGGACCCCTGGAGTCCTTTTTGAGCGGTGTCGTAGGCGGGGTGAATGATTTCCTGGCGTTCAAGCGCTCCCTTCCAGTTGCACTGGAATTCTTCGCCGCAGCCGGCTGGGCACTGCTGATAGCCCTCCCTTTGGCCATGCTCGCCATCGCCATGAGCTATGCCGAGGCGAGGCGCCGCAGGGCAGAGTTCGCCCGATACCAGCTCACGGTCGAGAGGCTGAAGGACGAGATCGAGGACATCAAACGGCAGCTGGGTTCTGGAGCCGGTCCCTAGCGTATGCTCGAGTGCGTGCTTGGCGCGGACTTCTCTCGCCGGAGGATTGGGGGGACAGCGATGGTTGAAACGGGATGTGCGAAAAGAAGGCCGGAAATTCTGGCCGTCTCAGCGAAAAGTCTGGCGCTCGCCGTCGTACTCGCTGGCGCCCTTACCGGCGCGCTCTCGGGATGTGACGGACAGGGTGCACGGGTGACCGATCCGGAGGCGCCGGTGACTGCCGGAACCGTCAAACAAGCGGCTGTTCCCGCACTGCAACCACTGACGGGGCCCAGGGTGGCGGATTCGTTCGGGAACATCGATTTCTACACGACGGCGGCGGGTGACACCTACGCCGCCCTGACCAAGGAGTTTGGGATCTCCGAGGCCAAGATCGCCGCGTTCAATGACCTCACACCCGGGGTGCCGCTCACACCCGGAATGAGGCTGCGGCTGATTCCGCCGGCCGGCCCGCTGGCCGGTGCCACGGGCACCGCGATGGTCGATGCCGACGGCGTCCCCAGGAGCTACATCGTGTCCGCAGGCGACAACCTGGACGGAATCACGTACCGCTTTGGCCTCACCCAGGAGCAGCTGGCGGAGGCCAACAAAGTCCCGTACGTCCACGAGCAGGGGAACGTGTACTTCATCCACCCCGGCCAGCAGATCGAGCTTCAGAAGAAGCCTGTGGACAGCAGGGCCGGCACCGGAAAGACCGTCAACAACGCCTTCGGGCGGGCCGACTTCTACACCACCGTGGACGGGGACTCCCTGGACAGCCTCGGCTACCGGTTCCGCTCCACCACCCGGCAGCTGCTGCAGTACAACCCGGCGTTGAAGGCCGACCGGCCCATCCCGGCGGGAACCCGGATCAGGCTGATGCCGGGCGACCTGAAGATCGACGGCGCGCGGGGAACCTTTACGGCCACTGCCGACGGCGTACCGGTTACGTACACGACGGCGGCCGGGGACATCGGACGCCAGGTCGCGTTCCGCTTCAATCTTCGCCTCGATGAACTCGATGCCGCCAACCGGCCCTTGACCCCGGGGACCCGCACCTGGATCGAGTTCGCTGACCTGGCGGCTGGCGAGCTGATGCCCGGCCAGACCATCAGCCTCACCCGGGACCAGCCCATCAACAAATGACCTGGTCCTTCCTGCCGTGATTCCATCGACAGATCGGCTGCAGGCGGAGGACGATTAACGTACAGCCGCTGTAAGGAGGTCTGTGATGTGCTACTCATCGCGTGAGGATTTCGGCTGGGGAACCAAGAAGGACGCAGTCCGGAACCCCGAAGGGCGCCGGGAGACGACGCCTGCCGAACACCCGGAACCCCGGGTCCAGGCGGAGGAATCGAAACTGTGGGCCTTCCTTGCCCGCCGCAGGGAACACCAGGTTCCGAAGCCGATGGCCGACCGCATCCACGAGAAGGTTTAGGCGCAACAAAGGAAAGGCACCGCTGCCGGCGGTGCCTTTCCTTTGTTACTGGCCGTCCTACAGAACGGACTGTCTTACAGACTGGGGTGTCTTACGGAACGGCCTGTGTTAAGGAACGGCGTGTGTTACGGAACGACAAGGAGCACCGCCAGAACGACCATGAGGACGGCGATGGCGCCGTCGAGAATCCGCCAGGCGCCGGGGCGAGCAAAAACAGGCGCCAGGAACTTTGCGCCGAAGCCAAGGAGACTGAACCAGAGCGTGCTTCCCACGATCGCTCCCCAGGCAAACGGCCAGCGGCCCTCCGGACCATGGTCGGACGCGAGCGAACCGAGAAGTACGACCGTGTCCAGGTACACGTGCGGGTTCAACCAGGTCAGTGCGACGGCGGCACTCACCGCTGCTGCCAGCGTGGTCCGTTCGGAGGGAGCGGCACTGTTCAGGGCGCCCGGCTTCAGGGCGCGCCTGGCCGCAAAGAGTGCGTAGGCGAGGAGAAACCCGGCGCCGGCCCAGCGCACAATGACGAGCGTAAGCGGCGCGGCCTGGATCAGTAGGCCAACGCCGGCAACGCCTGCAGCAATCAGGACGGCGTCGCTGGCGATGCACACCACCACAATGGGTACCAGGTGTTCGCGGCGCAGTCCCTGGCGAATGACGAAGGCATTTTGGGCGCCAATGGCGACGATAAGGGAGAGGCCGGCGCCAAACCCGGTGGCCAAGGCTGCAAGGGAGTTAGTGATATCCACTTGCCTGACTTTAGGCGCCGCGGAATCATGAGTACAGCTAATCTTTCTTACCTCTATTAAGGAAAATTCAGGATGGAAGCCACCACGGAGCAGCTCCGAACCCTCGCGGCCGTGATCGACCATGGCACCTTCGACCGGGCCGCCGACGCGCTGCACGTGACGTCGTCCGCCATCAGCCAGAGGATCAAGGCCTTGGAGCAGCAGACGGGACGCATCCTCCTGCTCCGTACCAAGCCGGTCCGGCCCACGACGTCCGGAAGGGTGGTGGTTCGGCTGTCCCGCCAAGTGGCCCTGCTCGAGAGCGAAGCCATGGACGAACTGGGTCTTGAGGGAGCCGGAGCGCGCCCGCGCATTCCGCTGGTCATCAATGCAGACTCCCTCGCCACGTGGGTCCTGCCGGGTCTGGCAGCTGTTGAGCGGGCAAGTTTCGAGATCACCATCGAAGATCAGGACCACTCGATCGACCGGCTGCGGGAAGGCACGGCGATGGCGGCAATCACCTCAAATCCGGAGCCTGTGCAGGGATGCACGGTCCGTCCGCTGGGTGTCATGCGGTACCGCGCTGTGGCCAGCCGGTCCTTTGTGGAACAGTGGCTGCCGGACGGATTCACTAATGACGCGTTGTCCTGGGCGCCAGTCGTGGTGTTCGACCGCAAGGATGCCCTTCAGGACCGTTACTTGGAAGGCAGGTTGGACTCTGCGGCAAAGTACCCCCCGCGCCACTACGTCCCCGCATCCTCGGACTTCGTGCGCGCGATCGAGCTCGGGCTCGGGTGGGGCATGCTGCCGGACCTGCAATCGCGGGAGCTGCTCCACGCCGGGGATCTGACGGTCCTGGACGCAAAGCGGCACGTGGACGTCCCGTTGTACTGGCAGCAGTGGTCGATGGAATCGGCCACGCTGACTCGGATTGCCACAGCGCTGACAAAAGAGGCGGCCGCGCAACTGCGCTGACCGCCTCCCTGCCTGCGATTGCTTGAAGCTATGCCGCGAGGCGGGTCTTGACCTCGGCGGCCGAAGGGTTCGTGGCGGCGGTGCCGTCTGGAAAGAGAATGGTGGGAACTGTCCGGTTGCCACCATTGATCTGCTCAACCAGTTCGGCCGTGCCTTCAACCTCTTCGATGTTAATTTCGGTGTAGCCGATACCCTGGGCATCCAGCTGCTTCTTCAGCCGGGTGCAGTAGCCGCACCAGGTGGTCGAAAACATAGTGATGGTGCCGTCTTCGGGGGTGAAGTCCACGGAGATCTCCTCGGGTCTGGGTTTCGTTCCTGCCGGTTTCGCTTCAGACAACGGTAACCCGCGTGCCGGTATTCCCCCGCTTATGTTGCGATGGCATGCTGGTGCCATGTGTGGACGCTACGTGATGGCCAGGGCGGTCGGGGACCTGCTGGCAGAATTCGACGCCGAACTTGAGAACGAGACAACCATCCCGCCATCCTGGAACCTTGCACCGACGGACGATGCTCCTATCGTCCTGGAGCGTCTGATCGATGGAAGTGCAACCCGTCAGCTGCACATCGCCCGCTGGGGCCTGGTCCCGCCATGGGCGAAGGATCCCGGCGTGGGGCCGAAAATGATCAACGCCCGGAGCGAGACCGTGCTGGAGAAGCCGGCATTCCGCAAGGCGGTGCAGTCCCGGCGCTGCGCCGTGCCGGCTGACGGATACTACGAATGGAAGCAGGGTTCAGGACGGAACAAACAGCCCTACTACGTCCATCCCAGGGAAGGCAGCGGCATGGTGTTTGCCGGCCTGTACGAGTGGTGGAAGGATCCGTCAAAGGACCAGGGGGACCCGGCACGCTGGATGCTTTCCATGTCCATCCTGACGGCGGACTCCCCGCCGGAGGGGGCAGAAGCCAGCGTGTTTGGCGAACTTACCGCACTCCATGACCGCGTCCCGCTGCCCATGAGCCGCGAGACCATGGCCGCTTGGCTGGATCCGGAGGTTGATGACGCTGCGGGCCTGGTGGATCTGGTCCGTTCCGGTGTGAAGGAGGTCGCCGCCGGCTGGCGGGTGGAATCAGTGGGGCCGGCCGTGGGCAATGTGCGCAATAACGCGCCGGAACTTATCGAGCCGGTGGCAGCGCTCTTCTAGGCGGTGACCCGTCCGCTAGACGGTGACCCGGCCGCCGTCGTCCACGGTCCACGTGGGATTAAAAGCGATCTCCCACCGAAAGCCGTCCGGATCCGCAAAGTAGCCCGTGTAGCCTCCCCAGGGCTGCGTCTTGGGACTGGAGACGACGGTGGCCCCGGCGGCCTCAGCCTGTGCCATTGCCTCGTCAACGTCGGCTGCACTTCCCACGTTGTGGCTGAGCGTAATGCAGGGGACGGATGCGGGAGCATCGACCCTGGCCTCGGCCTGCATCTGTCCGGCGTCCCAGAGCGAGAGCATGAGTCCATGGTTGACCTGGATGAACACCACCTCCGGAAATTCACGGTGGACCGGCCAGCCTAGGCCGTCCACATAAAACCGGCGGGAGGCGGCAACGCTTCGCACTCCCAGTGAAATAAAATCGACTCGAGGCTGCATGGTTCGATACTGTCATGCTCATGTCCACAAATCACGGAGTCGATAAAAGCGCCCAGGCTGACAGGGAACAGCTCGCCGCTGTCCGAATCGCCGTGGACGAGGTTGATGACCAGATCGTCACGCTGATTGCGCGCCGCGAACGTCTCATCCGGATCGCGGGAACGCTCAAGGGCGATGATGCGGAAGTCCGGGCACCAGGCCGGGTGGAGCGGGTGATAGAGCACGTCCGCGCCGCAGCCGAGAAAAAGGAAATCGACCCGGACATCGTGGAAAGCACCTACCGGGCGATGATCTCAAAATTCATTGAACTTGAGATGAGAATCCACAAGGACAACAACTAGGGACAACAAGCAGTCCAGGCGCGTCACTAGCCCGTCTCACGCCCGAGCCCTCTCACCCCAGGCGGCTGCGGGCGCGTGAGGGCTGGCGTGTGCCGCAGGCGCTTAGAGCGACTCTTCCACCGGCACCCCGGCCTGGAACTCCCGGCCATCGGCCTCGCTGAAGGCTGACATGAGGTGCCCCTTGCCGAGCCCGAGTATGGTGCTCATGGGGAAATGGCCCGTAATGGTGCTGCCCGAGTGCTCGACACCCTTGACGTCGAAGTTCTCTTCAGAGCCGTCATGGCTGAACGAGTACATCGACACGGCCTCGCCATTCATGAACTCAATTCCAAGCCTCCGTTGATGCGAATAATCCGGAGTTGCTGCGACGAGTCCCACCACAAAGGCACCCGATCCTGGAATGTTGCCGTCAATATCGAATGTGGCCTCCAGAACAGTGTCTTTGGCAGCAATGCTTACATGCTTCAGGAGTGCGTCATTGGAACTCATGGCTCCATCCTGCCCCCTGAGCCGTCGTCCGTCCACACCCATCTAGGTTTTGTCGGTGGCCCGGCGTAGACTGTTCTTATTCGAATACATATTCGAACGCGCGGTTATGCAACTTAAATGCAGCAGATTCAGTTTGGCTTCCGGAGGCACCTATGGGCATGTTCAGCGAGTCCGTAGACGTGGTTTGCGGTCCTGATGGCCAGCCTGTGGAACTTCGATGGGGCGGCAGGACGTACGCAGTATGTGCTGAACCAGTTCGCTGGTATGAACGCCGCCAGTGGTGGGCCGAGGAGCAGCGGGCTCCGCTGGGCAGCGGCCCTGGACTGGTGGATCACGAGATCTGGCGCGTCCAAGTGATGCCAGCGGGAAGTCCGCCGGAGCCGGTACCGGTATCACCTGCCCCTGGACATCTGACCCTTGATCTGGTCCGGCAAACCGGCAGCGGACGCTGGAGGCTGCTCCGGATCCACGATGCACTCCGGCATAAGACAGCATGAGCTTCACCCACCTCCACGTTTCCACCGCCTTCAGCGCCCACTATGGGGTCTCCTGGCCTGATGAGCTTGCCCAGTCGGCAGCAAGTGAAGGGGCAACCGCCCTTGCCTGCACTGACAGGGACGGGCTGTACGGCACCGTAAAACACCTCAAGGCGTGCATGGCTGCCGGCCTGGACCCCGTCATCGGGGTGGACCTCGCCGTTTTCGACGACGGCGGAGACCTCCGCACCCAGCTCGCCGGCCGCGTCGTGGTGCTCGCTCATGGCCACACCAACGGGGCAGGGTACAAGGCGCTGTGCCGGCTGATTTCGGATGCGCACGCCCGCACCACCGGGAAGGCTGGGGGAGTCGTGCCCGTTGCTGTCACCCGGGCAGAACTGGCATCCAGGGTCCTGGACCCGGAGACCCTGAAGCCGGTGCTCACCGTGCTGATTGGTCCTGATTCCGACGTCGGGCGCGCCATGGGAGGGCGCCGTTACCTCCGGCCGCGCACCCTGTTCAAGGGCTGGCTGGACGCCATGCCGGCAGGAAGCGTCGTGGCCGAAATCGTCTCCCACCTCAGCGCCCCGGGGGAGCCGCTGAGCACTGCCCACGCCGTCCGCATGCTCAAGCTCGCCCAGGAATACAGTGTTCCTGCCGTGCTCACCAACGCCGTCAGGTATTGCGCCGAGGACGGAGCAGCTACAGCAGATGTCCTGGACTCCGCCCGCACCTTGAAATCATTGCCCGAGCTGTCCGCCGCACCGCTGCTTCAGCCAACCGGGCAGGGCTGGCTGAAAACGCCCGCGCAGATGCTGGAGCTGGGGAAGGAAATCATTCATGCCGCCGGCTATGGGGCGGCGGATCTTCAGGTGCTGCTCGCGCAAACGGAGGCGCTCGCCGACCGCTGCAGGATGGATCCTGTCTCTGACATGGGCTGGAAACAGCCCGTGGTGCCTGAAGCCTCGGTGATCGGCATAGACGGCGATCCCCTGGCCGAGCTAGTGCAAAGGTGTGAGGCGGGTGTTGGGCGGCGGTTCCCCGGGATTTCCGGTGCGGCCGAGGCTGAGATGCGCGCCCGCCTCGAGCATGAACTTAGGATCATCTCGAACCTCGGCTTCGCCTCGTATTTCCTGACTGTGGCGGAAGTGTCACGGATGATCCTGGACATGGGGGTGAGGGCCGCCGCCAGAGGTTCGGGCGCCTCAAGCCTGGTCAATTACCTGATCGATATCAGCCAAGTGAATCCGCTGCAGCACGACCTCATTTTCGAACGGTTCCTGTCGCGGGACAGATCCACCCTGCCGGACATTGACATCGACGTCGAAAGCGCTGAGCGGCACAACGTTTACCGAAAGATTTTTGACCGCTTTGGGGCCGAGCGCGTCACGCTGATGAGCATGCAGAACGGTTATCGTGCACGGGGCGCCGTCCGTGATGCCGGGATGGCATTGGGAATGGACGATCACGACGTCGGGGAGATCGCCAAGCAGCTGTGGCGGTTCTCTGCGCGCAACTTCCGGGAAGCGCTTGAGGAAAAGCCTGAGCTTCGTGAATTTGCTGACCGGGTGGAGCAGCGGGATTTTTCAGGCAACCAGCAGCTGGACCTGCTTGTTGATCTCACTGAACGCCTCGACAGGCTTCCCCGCCACATCTCCATGCACCCCTGCGGGGTAATCCTCGGCGACGCGACCCTGCTGGACCGCACCCCCGTCCAGCCGAGCGGACTGGGGCTGCCCATGAGCCAGTTCGATAAGCACGACATGGATCCCATGGGCATGCTCAAACTGGATGTGCTGGGAGTCCGGATGCAAAGCGCCATGGCTTTCGCCGTCCGGGAGATCATCCGGATCCATCCGTCCAAGGCACAGGTGGTGGCTGCAGGCGCCCATCCTGCAGGACCTGATGGCAACGGGCCGGACTACATCAGCGAGGACGGCCACATCGACCTCAACGCGGTGCCGCTGGATGATGAGCCTACCTATGAACTCATCCGGAGCACTCATACGCTGGGGTGTTTCCAGATCGAATCGCCCGGCCAGCGTGAACTTGTGGGCAAAATGGCGCCCCGGGATTTCAATGACCTCATCATTGATATCTCCCTGTTCCGTCCTGGACCCATGAAATCGGACATGGTGCGCCCGTTCCTGGAGCACCGGCACGGGTTCGCGCCGGAGGTCTACCCTCATCCGGATCTGAAGCCCGTGCTGCAGGAAACCCACGGAGTGACCGTGTTCCACGAGCAGATTCTCAAAACCTTTGACGTCATGACTCACTGCGGGCTGGCCAGGGCCGACGAATTCCGCCGTGCCCTGGGGAACGAGGAGCTTGAGCCGAAGGTCGAGGAATATTTCCGGCAGAAGGCACGGGAAAACAACTACACCCCGGAAGTGGTGGACAAGGTCTGGGAAACCCTCAAGGCTTTTGGCAGCTTCGGGTTCTGCAAGGCACACGGCGCGGCCTTTGCCGTGCCCACCTACCAGTCAGCCTGGCTGAAAGCCCATCATCCGGAGGCGTTCCTTGCCGGACTTTGGGAACACGATCCCGGCATGTACCCCAAGCGCCTCCTTGTCGCCGAGGCCCGCCGTCTGGGCATCCCCATTCTTCCACTGGACATCAACTGCAGCGGGGCTGAGTACCGGGTGGAACGGATCGATGAGGGGCCGGACCGCGGGAAACTTGGCATCAGGCTGAGCCTGAAAGGGATCTTCGGCCTCTCCGGAGCTGAGCTGAAGAGGATCGTGGCCGGGCAGCCATATGACTCCCTGGCTGATCTCAGGGCGCGGTCCAGGCTGACCAAGCCGAGCATCAAGCGGCTCGCCCAGCTGGGCGCTTTCGATTCGCTGCACCGCGAATCCGGCGGGGCCGCCAACAGGGCCGACCTTGTCCAGCATCTTCAGAACCTGCAGAACCGCCAGACCAAGAAAGGAATGGACGTCATTGAGGGCCAGCTGGCCCTGCCCCTGGGAGATGTTGAACTGCTGAACGTCAAGGCAGAACTCCCGCCGCCTACCATGATTGAAAACGTCAGGGCTGAGCTTGACCTGATGGCGGTTGATGTCAGCGAGCATCTGATGTCGAGCCACCGGCCGCTTCTGGACAGGCTGGGCGTCACCACCGCAGACAAACTCCTCGGGCTGCGCAACGGCACCGAAGTGCTGGTGGCCGGGGTCCGGGTCGCCACGCAGACGCCGCCCATGCGTGGGGGGCGCAGGGTCGTGTTCATCAGCATCGATGACGGGACCGGATGTATTGACTCTGTTTTCTTCCACGAAGCCCAGGAGCAGGCGGGCTCCCTGCTGTTCGGGACTCGGCTGCTCCTGATCCGCGGAACCACGAGGAGAACCGGTCCCCGGGGGATCAGCCTTAGTGCCACCATGGCCTGGGATCTCAGCCGGATAGAAACCCTGCCGTTCCCGGAGAAGGTTCCCGTGCCGGAGGAGGAAGCCGGCAATCTGTCTGCTCCTGGCAATCCTGCGAGTGGCAATCCTTCGAATGATAAGCCCAGCGATAATGGGGAACCCCACCCCGGCATGACAATCCCGGACGAATTCCGGCTCCCGGGACCGCTCACCGGAATCAGCAGAAATCTGGCCATCACGGGCCTGGGCGGCTGATTGCCTCGGCCCGCCCCTCCCCGTGCGCCGCTTTGGCTGGCCTCTGCCGTAACCGATACGATTGACGAGGCTGGCTGTGGTCCCCGTATGCCACAAGCTATGAAGCCTTAACTTTGAATAGGAGACACCCGTGTCAGAAGCCCAGCAGATCACCCTCATCGTTGATGGCGAAGAGATGAAGGTGACTACCGGGACCACCGGCGCGGAACTCTTCTTTGAGCGCCGTGACGTCGTTGTTGCCCGAGTCGACGGCGAGCTGAAGGACCTTGACCAGCCGCTTCCCGAAGGCGCCGAGATCGAAGGCGTCACCATCGATTCCCCGGACGGCCTCAACGTGCTGCGCCACTCGACCGCACACGTCATGGCCCAGGCCGTGCAGCAGCTGCGTCCCGATGCCAAGCTCGGCATCGGCCCGTACATCACAGACGGCTTCTACTTCGACTTCGATGTCGAAGAGCCGTTCACTCCGGAAGACCTTCGGCAGCTGGAAAAGATGATGCTGAAGATCGTCAACCAGAACCAGAAGTTCGTCCGCCGGGTCGTCAGCGAGGACGAAGCACGCGAGGCCATGACGGACGAGCCCTACAAGCTCGAGCTGCTGGGCAAGAAGAATGACGCCGCCGAGGCCGGTGAGGGCGTCAACGTCGAAGTGGGTGCCGGCGACATCACGATCTACGACAACGTGGACCGCAAGAGCGGAGACAGCGTCTGGTGCGACCTGTGCCGCGGCCCGCACCTGCCCAACACCAAGCTCATCTCAAATGCGTTCGCCCTGACCCGATCGTCGGCCGCCTACTGGCTGGGGAACCAGAACAACCAGCAGCTCCAGCGCATCTACGGCACCGCCTGGCCCACCAAGGAAGCCCTCAAGGCCTACCAGGAGCGCATCGCCGAGGCAGAACGCCGCGACCACCGCAAGCTGGGCGCCGAGCTGGACCTGTTCTCCTTCCCCGATGAGCTGGGTTCCGGCCTGCCGGTCTTCCACCCCAAGGGCGGCATCATCCGCAAGGCGATGGAGGACTACTCCCGCCAGCGGCATGTGGACGCCGGCTACGAGTTCGTCTACACACCGCACATCACCAAGGGACACCTGTACGAAGTCTCCGGCCACCTTGACTGGTACAGGGAAGGCATGTTCCCGGCGATGCACATCGACGCGGAACTGAACGAGGACGGCACCGTGCGCAAGCCCGGCCAGGACTACTACCTGAAGCCGATGAACTGCCCCATGCACAACCTCATCTTCCGCTCCCGGGGCCGTTCCTACCGCGAGCTGCCGTTGCGTCTCTTCGAATTCGGTTCCGTATACCGGTACGAGAAGTCGGGCGTGGTCCACGGCCTGACCCGCGTGCGGGGCATGACACAGGACGATGCCCACATTTACTGCACACGTGAGCAGATGAAGGACGAGCTCACCAAGACGCTCAACTTCGTCCTCGGGCTGCTCAAGGACTACGGCCTGGACGACTTCTACCTGGAGCTGTCCACCAAGGATCCCGAAAAGTACGTGGGCGAGGACGCCGCCTGGGACGAAGCCACCCGAACCCTGGCCGAGGTGGCCCAGGAATCCGGTCTCGAGCTGGTTCCGGATCCGGGCGGAGCCGCGTTCTATGGCCCCAAGATCTCCGTTCAGGCGAAGGACGCCCTGGGCCGCACATGGCAGATGTCCACGATCCAGCTGGACTTCAACCTGCCCGAACGCTTCGAACTCGAGTTCCAGGCCGCCGACGGCACCCGCCAGCGTCCGGTCATGATCCACCGCGCCCTTTTCGGCTCTGTGGAGCGCTTCATGGGCGTCCTCACGGAGCACTATGCAGGTGCCTTCCCGGCCTGGCTGGCTCCGGTCCAGGTTGTGGGGATTCCAGTGGCGGAAGCCTTCAACGACTACATGTTCGACGTCGTGGACCAGCTCAAGGCCGCCGGGATCCGCGCCGAGGTCGACATCTCCTCCGACCGCTTCCCGAAGAAGATCCGCACGGCCAGCAAGGACAAGATCCCGTTCGTGCTGATCGCCGGCGGCGAGGACGCCGAGGCGGGGGCGGTCTCCTTCCGCTTCCGTGACGGCAGCCAGGACAATGGCGTGCCGGTGGCCGAGGCCGTCCAGCGGATCGTGGACGCCGTCCGCAACCGGACCAGCTAGCCAGGGGGAGAGGCACATAGTGCAGGAGAACACAGACGCGGGCTATCCGGGCGATGCCGAGGCGACGGACGACTTTGGCCTCGCCGGTGTTCCGGATGCCTTCCAGCGCCTGTGGACTCCGCACCGTATGGCGTACATCAAGGGCGGGCAACACCAGTTCAAGAATCAGGACGACTGCCCGTTCTGCATGGCGCCGGCGCGCACCGATGAGGAATCCCTGATCGTGTACCGCGGCCGCACCAGCTATGTGGTGCTGAACCTTTTCCCCTACAACCCGGGCCATCTGCTGGTCTGCCCCTACCGGCACGTTCCGGACTACACGGACCTGACAGTCGAGGAGACCGCCGAATTCGCCGAGCTCACCCAGACCGCCATGCGCGTGCTGCGGAAGGTGGCGAATCCGGGCGGGTTCAACCTGGGCATGAACCAGGGCGTGGTGGGCGGTGCGGGCATTGCCGGGCACCTGCACCAGCACATCGTTCCGCGGTGGGGCGGGGACGGGAACTTCTTCCCGATCATCGCCCAGACCAAGGCGATCACCCAGACCCTCGACGAGGTCCGCCAGCAGGTGGCCGAGGCCTGGCCGGGGGAGACGCATGCTGAATAGGCATGCCCGCGGTTTCTTCACCGCGCTGTTCTCCCCGCTTGCCCGCTGGCTTCTCAAAATTGGCGTTTCCCCGGATGCCATCACCATTGTCGGAACGGCGGGCGTGGTGGTCGGTGCCCTCGTCTTCTACCCGCTGGGGCAGCTGTGGTGGGGGACCATCTTCATCACAGCCTTCATCTTCTCCGATGTCATCGACGGCATCATGGCGCGGATGCAGGACCGCGGAGGCCGCTGGGGCAACTTCCTGGACTCCACGCTGGACCGGCTCGCTGACGGAGCCCTGTTCGCCGGCGTCGCCATCTGGTTTTTCACCGGCGGAGCGGAGACAGGGATAGCCGTTAGCGCCGTCGTCTGCCTTGTGCTGGGCATGGTGGTGTCCTATGTCCGGGCCAAGGCGGAATCACTCGGCTTCCAGGCGAATGTCGGCATTGCTGAACGCGCCGAGCGGCTGGTCTCCGTGCTTGTGGTCACCGGCTTCACGGGCTTGGGGCTGCCGAGCATCGTCCTGTTCGTGACGCTCATCCTGCTGGCCGTGGCGAGCCTCATCACGGTGGTGCAGCGTGTGCTGGCCGTCCGGCGCCAATCCCTGGCGGATACCGAACTGGGCTGATTAAGCCGGGCTGCCGCGGTGGGACTAGTATTAGGACTGCCTGGTCAATGGATCCGGTAACCCGGTGTGTGCGAATTACGGCATTTCCGTGTCGACTGCACCCCCGGCGAAGGTCATCTATCTACCCATAGGGGTTTTTGTGTCTACACCTGATGTAAGCAGCGAAGCCGGCTCGTCCGCCAATAGCGTCACGGGCAGCAGCCGCGTCAAGC
>NZ_JAGGPJ010000022.1 GCF_018613875.1 Arthrobacter sp. ISL-28
GCACGCGCAAGAAAGGAGGCGGCGTGATGATCGATCTGGCGGGACTGCTTGCGACTGCCGCCCTGCTCGTTACCCTTATCGTGCTTGAGGTCCGGCGTGCCGGGCCGGAGACCGGGCAGCCCACATACAGCGGGCAGCCTGCACGCTGGAGGCTGCTGGGCCCAACGGTGGGCCGCGGGGTCCTGGCGGTCATGTGGGGGATGTATCTGTTCCTCTTCGTTCCACGCGTGCTGGGATTGCTCGCATGAGCCGCGCAGCGCGAGTCGCGCGCCGGGGATGCCCAGGCCTCGAACGACACGTCGTCGCTGGCCCGGTTTCGTGCACCCGCGCGTCTGGATGACGCCGTCGGTGGCCGCCCGGATCGCCCCGGCGAGAGCGGGCGTGCCGCCCGCCGAACCATGCCCTGGACTGCCTTCCGCTCTGCGGCGTCGAGCGGTCACCCGGGCCGGCTCCACTCACCCCAACTTCTCAGACAGGCCCACGATGAACTAGTCAGGTGGGGTACTCGCTTGCTCAGATACTCAATATTCAAATGAGTAAGTGAGCATCCAACATTGGCGGCTGCCTGCCCCAGTGCGCAAGCGGTCCGCCGCCCGCGGCTGGGTTTCCCTTGTTGATTGCCGGTGGCGGATCGAAAGCCCAGATGGAGTGGCCGGCCTGGGCGGGATTCCGTGGAGCTAGGGAAAGTGCATGCTCCCAGTGCTCGCACTGGATGCTCCTATAGGCGTCGAATTGAACATAGCTGTTTGATGAGGACTCGCGTGGCGGTTTGAGCTAGGACTAAGAATCGGTCGTCTTCAGAATCGGAATCAATAGTCGGCGATATGCCTGGTGAGGGCCAGTTCAACTCGGGCAGCAGGGCCCTAAGCCAGTCGAGGACCCACCGCTCGAGTCGCTCGGCGTCCCAGTCCGCGGCCGTCACCAGCACCACCTCGCAGTCCTCCCGGTATTCCGCCCGTGCTTGGAGGTGCAACCGACTTCAGCAATATCGACAGGCTTCAGATTCCAAGAGTTAGGCCGCTAGAGCCACAAGCTGCCCGGGCATGTGGGGCCGTGATGAACGACGGCGGGCGGCACCGGACCGCCGTACTTAGCGCCGCCGTGCTTCGTTTCAGCGTGCCGCTGCGGCCGCTGCGGCCGCTGCCGACAGCGGCACCGCGGGCACGGCGGAGGTAGGTCCCGATGTCATGGTTACTCCGTTCAGGTCGGCTGGTTTATTGCCGCCGAGGCGACTCGGACCCGTTCAGCGTTGGGGGTTGAAGGGATCAGCACCCTGAGACGCCAGATGGCAATAAGAGCTGCGGACGCCTGGGCGACGGACCAGAGCGCTGAGACGCCGAGGAGGCCGAATTCGCGGGCGGCAAGGGAGGCTGGCCCGACGATAAGGACGGCAGCGAATACAGCTACGGCTGTGGCCTCGGCGAGGCGGCCTTGGGCCCGGCATAGACCGAAGTAAACCTGGGTCACGCAGCCCAGCAGCAGCGCCGGCACCAGGACGGGAAGCAGGATGGCGGTCGCCGCGTACTCCGGGCCAAGGAAACCGAGAAGGTAGGGGCCAGCTATGAGCAAGCTCACCCCGGCGACGAAAGTGAGGGCGAAGCTGGTTTTGAGTGCGGAGGACACCAGGCCAGGCCTTGACCTGCCTCCGGCCAGCGCAGTCTGCAGGGAGAACCCGGAAGACTGGGGAACGAAGAAGACCGCCGAGGCCATCATCCATACCATGAACCACGACGCGGTTGTTGCCGGGCCGAGGGTAGCGGCCACGACCAGCGGAAGGAGATAGCCGGGTGCGCCGTCTGCGAGCATCAGGGCGTGGTTGGGCAAGCCCGGTTTCAGCAGCCGCAGGGCGGGTCCCGGCCTGAGCCCGTGCTTCCAGTCCGGTGCTGCGCCGATGCGGTTGAGTTGGCGCAGCCCGAGGATCACGCTCGCCAGTGCACCGGCGGCCACCGCTGTGACCACCACGGCCACTTCCCGGACCCCGGCGGCCAAGGCCAAAGCCAGCACGGCGAGCTGTACCAGGCTCTGGGCGAGGCTCCTGACCAAGGCCCGGTCGGAGCGTTCCTGCGCGACGCCCACATGATCCAATTGGTAGGCGGCTGCTGCGAACACCGCTGTGGCCACGAACATCCCCGTCAGGACTGGGTCATTCCAGGCCACGCCCACGCCTGATCCCAGCGCGTAGGTCACAGCGGCCACTGCACCCGCCAGGACGACCGTGGCCACGCCTACAGTGAGGAGGCTGCTGGCAATTAGACGCCGTCCGCCATCAAGCTGCTCAGGAAGCAGAGTCAGGGTAGCCGGGCCGATGCCCAGCATTCCAAGCTGCACAGTGAGGAGCGCCGCGGCCACCACGGCGGTGCCCATGCCGAGTTGCGCGGGCGGTAGCATGATCGCCGCCAGTGCCCAGAACAGGAATCCGATGCCCATCGGCGCGATCCTTGCAGCGCTCAGCCAGGCCGCATTGCCGCCTACGGAGTGCCCGGTCCCAGTCGGACGCAGGATTTCGCCGAACATCGACCTGTAGTTGTAGACCAGGAAACAGACCCAGTAAAGCAGAAAACGCGGTGCGTGCAGGAGCGACTGGCCGACGCCGCGGACGGTGGCCAGCAGCGGCAAGACCGCAAACCAGCCTGCGCGGCCGGGGTGCTTGCGGATGGTTCGGGCCAAACCGGCGCCGTCCTGGAGCCATTGGTCACGGGCGGCAGCGAACGAGTCCATAAACCGGTGCCTCACTGCCATGGTGCTGGAGACGCCAAGCCGGTAGCCGGCCTCTTCGAGCCTGATTCTCAGCTCGATGTCCTCCCCAGACCGGAAGGTGTCATCGAACGCCACGGACAGCAGGGCTTTCCTCCGCATCATGATGGCGGACACGCCGAACCATGAGCGCACCCGGCTATGAAGGTGGTGCCAGGCAAGCGCCGCGCCCCAATATCCACGCCCGTCCGCCTCGCTGACCAGGGCGAACTGCAGCCCGTCGTAGCCGCCGGCCTTGAACTCGTTCAGGAGACCGCCCAAAGCACCCGCCGGAAGAACGACGTCGGCGTCGATCAGCGCGACGACGTCGCTGCATGCACTTTGGACGCCGAGCATCCTCGCTGCCGGCAGTCCGCGTCCCTCATCCGAGAGGACGAGCGCGCCCATGGATCGTGCAATCTCCACGGTGTTGTCGGTGGAGCAGCCGTCCACGACAATGATCTCCCGCGGTTTCTCTGCACGGATGGATTCCAGGCATTCGCCCAACCAGCTGGCAGCGTTCCGTGCAGGAATCACCACGGACACTTCAAGCTCCCTAATGTGGGCAGCCATGTCACTCCTCCAGTTTGGCGCTGATCTGGCCGGCGACGTAGTCGGAGGTCCGGTCGGCGGACCATGATGCGGGAATGCGCAGCAGGAAGCAGGGGACATCATCGAGGGCCCGCCGCACGACGGCTGCCTTCTGGCTGAAGAATTCCTCCAAGGGAACCAGTCCCGTCGCGCCGAGGGCCTCGATCAGCCGACGTGACACCACCGGGAGCTCCGAATGGAAGTTTCCGACGATGCGGGAGGTCATCCATTCGCGGCTCCGCATCTCCAGGCGGGGATCGGAACCGTCGTAGCGTTCAAGGAAAATCGCCAGTCGGGTGAGCGCAGCCGAGGAGATGCCGTCTCGTCCGAAGACCTGTTCGGGATGGACCATTCGATGTTCCGGGGACCAGCGGCGCGTGAACGCCGCAGTTCTTGGATACCTGACGATGAGCGGGTGGACGGCCGTGGCCAGGTGGGCCACCGAATTTGTGAGCCAGCCTGGTGCCAGGGGTTTGCGGGCCCCACTGAAGACCTCCGGGTAGATCCTCCGGTGGTGTGGTTTCAGGAACATCGGTTTGGCATAGCCCATGAGCATGCCGTCGGCGTCCAGGAAGGCCCAGTCATCGGCCATGAAGCGCACGCCGGGTATGGCCGCTAGCTTCGCGACCGTGCTGGTCTTCCCCACGCCGCCCCAGGCCGGTAGCAGGACTCCTGATCCACGGAAGTCAACAACCGCCGCATGGATCATCGCGGCGTTTTCCTTAATGCAGAGCCGATCCAGCAAGGGGATAACTGCAGTGAGCAGCTCGCCCCGGCCCTGTATAGAGTAACCGTCGCGGGTTTCCTGGACCTGGACGCGGTCTGCTGGGACATAGAGCGAGTCAGTTGTGAAACGGTAGGCGTCCTCGGCGTGTGATTGGTCGGTTACATCTGCCGTCTCTGCACTGAGATGCAGCCGCAGCGGCGCCCGGGACGGACCTAGGAACGGTGCGAGCATGTCCCGCAACTGGGCTTCGCCGGGGGTACCGGGCGCCACGTCGATGCCTACGAGTCCGTGGACATCGAAACTGGTACCGGTGGACGGGATCGAGTCCTTCAGAGCGTCTTTTTCGGACTGGCTCATGCCCCGTAACCTCCGGCGGTTTCGGCGATATGGGGGGTACTGTACTGCGGATACATCCGGATCATTTGACTTTCCTCCAGCTGGCGTGTGGCTCGTGCGGCTCGAGTCCCGCGTTCGCCGGGTCAAGGGCAGGCGGCGTCCCCGGAGTAACCGCAGGTAGTTACGGTCAGAACGGCGATGACCCCCTCGAAACATGTTCAGCCGAGCAAGTTGTAAAAAGCTTGGGATTTCTTGAACCGGGCCCAGCTTTAGGGGTCGTCCTCGTCTTTCGCTTATCTGGGCGCTGTCGGCATCCGGGCTCGGCGACCACGGCATGGCAGCACCGGGACGACGGACTGCTGTCTCCGACACGGTCTGGTCCAGGGTCATCACTATTGGGGATTGTGGCCGTGGGGAAAGTGTGGCATTGGGACTTGCCGGTTCCAAGGATGCCTAAACCCCTAACACTGGGGCCGGTCCGAGAAATCCCAAGCTTTTTACAACGTGTTCAGTCGAAGATGTTCCGAGGGGGAGTGGACGTAAGGTGCCAGGACCGCAGCAGCAGGCGCTTCGATTTCTCGAACCCAACCGGGAAGGTTGGTCGGGACTGGCATAAGCAAACAACTCCGATGAGTGGTGAGGCTAGTGTTGCTGGACTATACATTTTTTCACATGGGCGGGCGAGGTAGAGGTCGCAGGACTTCCTCGCTTGGCGTAAGGCGGGGAGTCAGTCTTCGTCTACGCGCGTCGCGGAATCTGCGGCTCCACGCACTGCTGACAGTGCTGCTGCTTGCGCTGGGTGGTGTTCTGGTGGTGCCGGTTACGGCGTCGGCTGCTACGGGTGATGTTGGGGTTGAGGGTCCGTCGCATTCGGGGACGGGGACGCCGACGGGGACGAAGCGGGCGGAGAATGCGTTGTGGTTCAACGACGGGCTCTGGTGGGGGAACATGTGGGACACTGCCAGCTCGGATTTTCATATCTTCCGGTTCAATGCCTCGACGAGCTCGTGGGTCAATACGGGTGTGGCGACGGACACGCGGGCGAACACTCATCATGACGTGTTGTGGGACGGGACGACGTTGTATGTGGCGAGCCATCTGTTCGTCAACGACGGTCTGCCGGCTGAGCCGAACTTCCCGACGACGATGCGGCGTTACAGCTACGACCCGATTCAGAAGAAGTACTCGCTGCTGAGTTCCACACAGATCAACAACTACAAAGTGGAGACCCTGTCCATCGATAAGGACTCCACTGGTCGGGTGTGGGCCACGTGGCAGCAGGGGAACCGGATCTATCTGAACGTCACTGCCACCGATGGCAAGACGTGGGGGACGCCGTTCCCGCATCCTGCGTCGTTGAGCAACGTCTCTGTGGACGACACCTCAGCTGTGATCGCGTTCGGCGGATCGGGCAACGGCAAGATGGGTGTGATGTGGAGCCGGCAGGTCGGTGATGCCACCGACGGCATGTACTGGAGTTACCACGTCGATGGTGCGTCGAACACCGACTGGACCACCCCGGTGGCGGCGGTGAAGGGGCAGCGCAGCGGTGATGACCATATGAACCTGAAGTGGCTGGACTCCTCGGCTGGCCAGGTTTTCGCCGCTGTTAAGACGTCGTTCACATCGGCGTCCCAGCCGCTGATCCAGCTGTTGGAATTGACTGGAACGACCTGGTCGGCGCACACGATCGCGACTGTGGCGGAGTGCCCGAACCGGGTGCTCGTCCTGATTGATGAGAGCACGCAGAGGCTGCGTACCTTCGCTACCTATCCGAAACCCAGTGGCACGACGAACGGAGGTGTCTGCACAACCTCGGGAGGTGCGATCTACGAGAAGTCCACGCCCTTGAACGACATCAGCTTCACCACCTCGAAGACGGCCCGCATCGTGGACGCGGACCAGTATGTCCACAACGTAACGTCGACGAAGCAGAACCTCAACAGTGAGGCGCGGGGCACGGCGGACAGCGGTCTGCTGGTGCTCGCCGATGTGAACGCCACAAGCCGGTACTGGCACTTTTACGACCCCACCGGCGGCGGTGGCGGTGGCGGTGGCGGTGGCGGTGGTGGTGACACGACGGCTCCGGAGACGACGATTACGTCGGGACCACCTGCGACATCGACGTCGACCAGCGCCTCCTTTGCATTCACCTCGAGTGAAGCGAATTCGACGTTCCAGTGCAGCCTGGATGGTGCACCGCGCGTGGCGTGCACCTCGCCCCAGACCTACACCGGGTTGTCGATCGGATCCCACACATTCAATGTCTGGGGCACCGACGCAGCCGGCAACACCGACGCGACAGCAGCGACGCAGACCTGGAGCGTCGGCTCCGGCGGCGGGACGTCGGAGACCGTCACGCTCACGGCCACCGCTGACAGCTATGTCTCGAGCGGGGCGACGGGAACGAACAATGGCACAAGTACCTTGTTGGGTGTAGACAACAGCCCGGTGGAGGTCACGTACATGAAGTTCGACCTGTCGGCCTATGCCGGCAGGACCCTGCAGAGTGCGACGCTGCAGCTGCGAAGCGCCGGGAGCGGGTCAACGGGTACACAGAACGTCAAGCTGGTAGCCAATGACACATGGACCGAGAGCGGGATCACGTACCCAGGTCCGGCGCTGGGCACCAGCATCGGCACGCTCGGCCCGACAACGACCAACACCAGCTACAGCGTTCCGCTGACGGTCAGCGGCCTGACCGGTGAGCTCGGCCAACAGCTCTCTCTTGGTATGGACTCCAGCAGCAGCGACGGCCTGGACCTCAACTCCAAGGAGGCCGGCAGCACGGCCGCACCCAAGCTGGTGCTCACGCTGAGCAGCGGCGGCGGCGGCGGTGGCGGTGGCGGTGGTGGTGACACGACGGCTCCTGAGACGACGATTACGTCGGGACCACCTGCGACATCGACGTCGACCAGCGCCTCCTTTGCATTCACCTCGAGTGAAGCGAATTCGACGTTCCAGTGCAGCCTGGATGGTGCACCGCGCGTGGCGTGCACCTCGCCCCAGACCTACACCGGGTTGTCGATCGGATCCCACACATTCAATGTCTGGGGCACCGACGCAGCCGGCAACACCGACGCGACAGCAGCGACGCAGACCTGGAGCGTCGGCTCCGGCGGCGGCACGTCGGAGACCGTCACGCTCACGGCCACCGCTGACAGCTATGTCTCGAGCGGGGCGACAGGGACGAACTTTGGCACGAGTGCCATGTTGGGTGTGGACAACAGCCCGGTGGAGGTCACGTACATGAAGTTCGACCTGTCGGCGTATGCGGGCAGGACGCTGGAGAGTGCGACGCTGGAGCTGCGCAGCGCCGGGAGCGGGTCAACGGGTAAGCAGAACGTCAAGCTGGTAGCCAGTGACAGCTGGACCGAGAGCGGGATCACGTACCCAGGTCCGGCGCTGGGCACCAGCATCGGCACGCTCGGCCCGACAACGACCAACACCAGCTACAGCGTTCCGCTGACGGTCAGCGGCCTGACCGGTGAGCTCGGCCAACAGCTCTCGCTTGGTATGGACTCCAGCAGCAGCGACGGCCTGGACCTCAACTCCAAGGAGGCCGGCAGCACGCTCGCACCCAAGCTGGTGCTCACGTTGAAGTAGTAGGCGGACGGAGTCGGCACTGCCGACTCCGTCCCAGCAATAGCATCTGACCGACATGGTCCATACCAGAAACACCTTTCGACACAACCACCCAGACAGGGGACGATT
>NZ_JAGGPJ010000023.1 GCF_018613875.1 Arthrobacter sp. ISL-28
CAGAGGTGGGGCGCATCAGCACCCCAGGCAGGCCTCGCGGCTTCGGAATGTATCACTCCCCGGTCTCTGGGAAGTATTACGCCTTTGTGCATGACTTCAATACGAATGTGATAACCCAGTTCGAGCTGGACGGCTCCAATGGATCGGTTCGAGGGACTGCCGTGCGTTCTTTCGACAACGGCGACAGCTCCGAAGGCATTTCGGCAGATGATGAGCTGCAACGTGTCTATGTGTCCGAGGAGGAAGTCGGCGTGTGGCGGTATGGAGCTGAGCCGGGGGACGGTTCAACCCGGACACTCGTGGATCGCACCGTGGCAACCGGTGGACGAATAGTGGAGAACGTCAAGAACTCCGCCATTTATTATGGTCGGCAGGGGACCGGTTATCTGATTGTGTCGAGCCAGGGTGGATCCAACTTCGTCATCTACAACCGCGGTGACAACGCCTTTGTCGGCTCCTTCAAGATCATCGATGGAGGCGGCGTCGACGGTGTGAATGGTCAGGACGGGATTGATGTCACCAATTTCCCACTCGGACCTTCCTACCCCGCTGGACTTTTCACCAGCCAGGACCACAACAACACCAATGCGGGCAACGGTAACAGTGGTAACCAAAATCACAAGCTTGTCTCCTGGCAGCGAATTGCCGATGCTTTCAGCCCTCGGCTGCTTGTGGACACCACCTTTGACCCGCGTCAAATAGGAGCAGAGGGCGGAGGAGGAGACCCCGGACCGGACACCACACCGCCCGATACCTCGATTACAGGTGGCCCAACAGGGACCAGTAGCAGCACTTCGGCTGAATTCACCTTCACAGCGACGGAGCCCGGGACTTTCGAGTGTGCCTTGGATGGGGGTGCCTTCCAGGGATGTACGTCGCCGAAGAAATACGCTGATCTCGCAGTTGGCTCGCACGTCTTCGCGGTGCGAGCAACCGACGCGGCCGGCAACTCCGACCCAACTCCTGCGGAGCGAACTTGGGTAATCGACACCTCGGCGCCCCAAACGGAGACCTTGACGGCCATAGCGGATGCCTATGTTTCCAGCGGGGCGACGACGACGAACTACGGGACGGCGCCGAAGCTTGTAGTGGACAACAGCCCGGTGGAGAATGCCTACCTGAAGTTTGATTTGTCGGGACTCGCAGGAAGGACGATCGTAAGCGCGAAGCTCCAACTGCGGGCGACGACCAGCGGCTCAACGGGTACGCAGAACGTCAGGTTGGTAACGGTAGACACGTGGACTGAGAGCGGCCTCACGTACAGCACAAGGCCGGCTTTGGGCAGCAGTGTGCTGGGCAGTGTCGGACCGGTCACAGTGAACACCGGTTATGAAGTGCCACTGTCTGCGTCCGCTCTGCAGGGTGAGGTTGGCGGCATCCTGTCGCTTGGCATCAACGCCACCAGCAGCGACGGGGCCGACTTCGGCTCCAGAGAGACTACGACCGCACCAAGGCTGGTGCTCCAGTTAGGATCGGGCACGGGGACGCCACCCGAGGATACCACCGCACCCACGGTGACCTCAGTGACTCCGGCAGAGAATGCACCAGACGCAGCGGTCACCGGAAATGTCACGGCTACGTTTTCGGAGGCCATGGACTCGACGACGGTCAACAGGACGACGTTCACGCTGGCCGAGGGAACTTCAACCACTCCTGTGGATGCGGTCGTCAACCTCAGCAACAACACCGCCACATTGGATCCCACCGCCAATCTCAATCCTGGTACGCAGTACACCGCGAGGGTCACCGGAGCGAAAGATTCCTCCGGCAACACAGTCATCGCTAAGACGTGGACTTTCACTACAGCCGCGGCTACGACGCCCTCGGAGACGGTGATGTTGACGCCGACAGCGGACGCCTATGTTTCCAGCGCGGCGACGACGACGAACTACGGGACGATGCCGAAGCTCGCAGTGGACAACAGCCCGGTGGAGAATGCCTACCTGAAGTTTGATCTGTCGGGACTCGCAGGAAGGACGATCGTAAGCGCGAAGCTCCAACTGCGGGCGACCACCAGCGGCTCAACGGGTACGCAGAACGTCAGGTTGGTTACGGTAGACACGTGGACTGAAAGCAGCCTCACGTACAGCACAAGGCCGGCTTTGGGCAGTAGTGTGCTGGGCAGTGTCGGACCGGTCACGGTGAACACCGGTTATGAAGTGCCACTGTCTGCGTCAGTTCTGCAGGGTGAGGTTGGCGGCATCCTGTCGCTTGGCATCAACACCACCAGCAGCGACGGGGCCGACTTCGGCTCCAGAGAGACTACGACCCCACCAAGGCTGGTGCTCCAACTGCAACAACCGTAGGTAATCGCAGCTGGACCAGCTTCAGGCCTCAGCGCGCCGAACAGTCGTCCCATCTACGGGTGCGCGGACACCGGTAAAGACGCGTAATAGGGCTAGGGGATTTCGCCTCGCGACCAGAGCACCACTTAGGAGAACAAAAGGCGGGGTCCAGTGGACCCCGCCTTTTGCTTGCTTGTCAGCGGACCCCGGTTAGGTCCTCATCCTTGGGTGCTTCGAGGTTGACCTTGGCCTGCTTCTTGATGAAGAACAGGACCAGGCCGACGGCCAGGAACTCTATTTACCGCAACGTGTGCAGCGCCTGTAGCGGCTGCCATCCTCGGTGGTTTCGATAGCCACTGGTGGCGCAGATTCGTCTTGCACAGCAGGAACTTGAGCATGATGCTTCCCCGTCCGAATGAGTTCCGGTGCAGACTGTCCAATTCCAAGGAACTGGGACGCTTCGTGAGGCAGCATCACTCAAGAGGGCAGCAAGTCCAAGCATTCGTAGGTTGTTCGGGCGCATTCCCTTCAGCGCGACGCCCCGAGCCGGGAGTGCTGTTGGCTAGGGTGGACGTGTTCGTACATGTCTTGGAACTGGGGTGGGATCTTGGCAGTTTTCGTACTGATTCATGGCGGCGGTTCCACCGCATGGGACTGGCATCTGGTCAAACCACTGCTTGAGGCATCGGGGCATGAGGTCGTCGCGGTCGACTTGCCCATCGAAGACGACAATGCCGGGCTTGAGGACTACACCCATGCGGTAACTGCAGCGGTGGGCGATGCTCAGCACACCATCGTCGTCGGCCACTCGCTAGGAGGCTTTACGGCGCCCTTGGTTTGCGAAGAGCTCCAATCGGACGGACTCGTATATCTCGCAGGAATGATCCCACTACCGGGCGAGACATTCGGCGATTGGTGGACCAACACGGGTCATAATCGCGAAGACATAGATCCGGACCCCCAGGCAGCGTTTTTCAACGAAGTCCCCGAGGATTTGGTACACCAGGCACGTGACAAAGAGCGCGACCAGCAAGGTGCATGGATGGCACGGCCCTGGCCTGGTCAGCGGCATCCGGCCGTCCCCACCAGAGCAATACTGTGCCGTGACGACCGGTTCTTTCCAGCGTCATTCATGAGACGCCAAGTACACCAGCGACTTGGAGTCGAACCTCTGGAAATTCCAGGGGGTCATTACGCCACCTTGAGCAATCCAGACGCTGTAGCTGCGGCGCTGAACGACTTCGCCCAAAAGATCGCTCAGGCGAGGTCTGATTGAGGGCGGGGTCCGGTTGATCAATGAGGTCGAGTACAAGGTATTGGTCAGCTGGGACTTTGACAGAGGTGAGCCGTAGACGACAAAAGCCTGCTCAGGCCGGGTTGACGTGCACAATGATGACTTGGACGTCCTTGGACCCGTCGTAGCGAAGGTCGTAGGTAACTTGGAGCCTCGTCGATGTGCCCCACCTGCTTCCGCCGCTCGCTAGGGCAGGCCGCCGCCGGCACCCGGACCATCCGGCTTGATAATGGCGGGGTCCCGGGATTCTGGCGAGCAGGGTGGGTCATGTTCGTCGGGCTGGTGGTCTACCCGTTCATCTTCGGAGTGCTGCTGCTCGGAGCGCTGTCGGGGTCGGGCGCCGTCGGAGACGCGAAGGACCGCCACCTGTCCATCGACGTCCGTGAAACATAAGCCATAAAGGGACGGGAGGCAGGCCACGCTAGACGCCCGGCGCAAGGCAGCCCGCGCCGCCAGGGATCCGACTAAGAAGTAGGGGCAGCCGGGCCGGGTCCGTGTGAAGCGGACCTGCCGCTAGGCTCACCTTGTGATGAGTTCACAGAACAGCAACGAACGCTACGTTGTGCGGCCGTGGTGGAGGGGGAGATCACTGCCCTGGGCGGCCCTGGTCGTTGTCTCCGTCGTACTGACGAGCATTGCCTTGGAGCGGACGGCATTTTTCGTCTATGAGCCTGTCCCGGCGTTCATCGAGCGGCTGCGCGTGGGCAGGCTGTGCATGCTTGCTGGGTCTGCCGCGTCGCTTGCAGCAGCAATATGGTCGCAGGTCCGGGGTAATCCGCTGTGGGTGACGATCTGCGTGGCTGCGCCTGCAGTGCTGGTGGGCTTGGCGATGATGATCATGGCGCCCCCGTCTTTGGCCCCGCAAATAGCCGGTCTTTTCGCCCTGCCGGCTGCCCTGGCAGGACTCGTCGGAGGGCTGCTCTCCCGAAACCAAGGATCAATCCAGCCCGGTCCCGCGATTCGTCCATAGGATTGAACGTGCTTAGGGTTTGGGCCTCGTTCAGCGACTCGCTGTGCTGGCCAAGAACCTCCCTGCACGACGAAACTCACGCGCTTCCATGGGTCCTCCGAGGCCGTAACCAAGGAGGCCTATGACCATGAGCCACCAAATGTCGCTGCTGCCTGGAACAGCCTGTGGCAGAAACACCAGAGGCAGCGTGGGCAGGAGAATGACCTGCGCAGCCAGGTTCTTCCGGTGCTGAACGGCAGCGGCCCGGGCCACGGCGACGTGTTCAGGGTTGATCGGGACCTTTCCGAGAATCTGGCGGCGGATCTGCTTTTGCTCGTCGTCAGTGAGAGTTACCAGTACGTCGATGCGGCCCAATTCGGCGGCCGGGCGCATTCTTGGCGTTGTAGATCAAACCGCCGATGATGGATCCCAGCCCCGGCCAGTCCGAATCCAATGACTAAGCTGACCAGCCAATCCTCAGTGGGACCATGGGCTCGCCGTTCAGCCTCAGCCCACCTGTCGTTGGATTCCGAGATGAGGTCGTCAAGTCCGCTCATGTGACGCCGTCCTGGTGCGGCTCGGACGCACGCTTCCTGGCCCGAACAGCATGAGCGTCACGACCGGTACTTTCTGATCCCAGAAGCGCTTCAGGTGAACCCGATCCCTTCTACTCGCCGCCGTGGCGCCGACGGTTCGAGAGAGGGATCGGGATGTCGAACGAAAGGGCCAGGACCAAAACGATAAGTGCCGCATAGCCCAAGCCCAGCCACGGCGGTCTTATGGCTGAATATCGCGGTGCCTGCCACGATGGTCATACCGCTAAGGTTGTGGACGGCGACGGCTTCTTGAATGTGAACCATCCGTATAGAAGCCCTGCACTGCTGATCACCATGACGACTATCGATCCGATCGTGAGGGCATCGGTTGTTCTCAGCAGAGCGACAGCCATCGCCGAGACAAATGCGAAGGCCCAGGAAACCATCTGCGTTTTCATGCTCACAGCGCTCCCATCTGCACAGCATGGGCCTTGGGGGCTATGGTGACGCCGCAGGCGTCATAGGTGTAGGAAGAGGCCTGTACCTCACCCTGGTCGACTTCGACCAGGACGGGGCACAGGACATCCTGGCCAAGCGCACCGACGGCAGCATGGTGCTGTACCGCTCCACGGGGGCCGGCGGCTTCGTCCCCGAATTCAGGCGCACGGTGGGCACCGGCTGGACCATCGTCAACAGCATCACCAGCGTGGCCGGATTCACGGCAGGAAGCTCCGGGCTCATGAGCCGGCTCAGCGACGGCCGGCTGGCCCACTACCCCTTCAGCAAGGGCATTTGGGGTACCCGGACCATCGTCGGCACAGGCTGGAGCCCCTACAACATCTTCCGCTAGAACCGGCCAGACGGGGACACAAACCGAACCCGGCGGCATTCGTCCAGTTCTGTTTGTGGTGGGCATTGGAGCAGTTCTAAGTTTGGTGAACGTGGACCGCCACTTCGTTGACCTCGCGGGCGCGCCCGGCAAAAATTGTCGCCGCGTGTAACCGCTGAGGCCGGGCCGGAAGCTATACAGGTATCCTGCAGTTCCGGGTTCTATCTTCAGGGGACAATCGTGCTTTCAGAGCGCGAATTGGCGTTCATAGCCATTTATGAAGCCAGCTATCCATCCGTCTACCAGTTCGTCTGCCGACGCGTGGAATCGAAGGATGTGGCGGAGGAGATCGCAGCTGACGCCTTCCGCGTGGTGTGGCAGAAATGGGCGGACGACTCACATCTGCACCTCGCGTACTTTATTGACGGTTGCGCGGAATCTGGTGGGAAACGGGTACGACCAACACCAGCTACAGCGTTCCGCTGACGGTCAGCGGCCTGACCGGTGAGCTCGGCCAACAGCTCTCCCTGGGCATGGACTCCAGCAGCAGCGACGGCCTGGACCTCAACTCCAAGGAGACCGGCAGCACGGCCGCACCCAAACTGGTGCTCACGTTGAAGAAGTAAGTACACGTTCTCGGTTGGGGGTTTCGTTAAATGGAGCCTGCAAACAACGGGGATGAAGGACAGTCCAGGAGGTCCTCGTGGCGTACCCTAACGCGTTCTTGGCTCATGCCGGGCGCCTGCGCCTTGCCCGAACACACCCTCCCTCCACGCACCTCAGGCAACACGGTGGCACGTTTGCTCGAATCGGATTTGGGCCGCCTGGGCGAGCCCCTTCGGTGTCGATCCCTTCGGCGCCGAGGCGCATATGAGTCGTAGAATCTTCGACCGCGCCTTCCGGGCCTCAACAGGGACAACACCGTCAGCGTTCGTCCCTGGGACTTCATGCAGCACCCGATCCGTACGGACGCGTGATCGCCTCGAGGAAATGCCCGTCAGGATCCGTGAAGTAGACGCCACGTCCGCCGTCGTTGTGGTTGATCTGCTGCGGGCGGGACCGTCCCGGGTCCGCCCAGTAGGGGATGCCCTGGGCCTGGATCCTTGCGAAGATTCCGTCGAAGTCCTCCTCGCTGACCAGGAAGGCGTAGTGCTGCGGGGAGATGGGCCGGTTCGTCGTGGCGAAATCGAGGGCAACTCCGTGGTCGAAGGGCACGGTCAGGAAAGACCACATGGCTTGGGGTTTCGGCAGTCCGAGCACGTTGGCCAGGAACTCCGCCGAACGGCGCTTGTCCGTGGCGTAGACGATGGTGTGGTTGAAAGTGACCGTCATGGTGACCTCCTCGGGTGTTTTCTCTGCCACCATCTACGTCCATGGCTCTTCAGATTTCAAGAGCGCCTGCTACGTCCTTGGAATCCTCTTGGGTCAGCGTCAGGGAAAAGTAGTATCAGGGGGCACAAAGTGGCGCGACTAGCGCGAAGATCCGATCAGGCCTTGGCGAGCGGCAGCACCAGCATGTAGCCGGTCGGCAGACCACTGCTCCAGCGTCGCGGCTCGCGGACGACGAACTGCGTCGCCAACTGCTCGGGGGTCAGCAGGGCGTTGGGCGCGGGGGACGGTCCCCACCGCGGGTCGCCGTACGGGTAGAGCGGATCCTGCACGCGGATGCCGGTGACCGAGAACTCTGGGGAGTGGGCGGGATCGCCGAGTGACGCGAAGCCGCTCATCACCCATACGTGGCGACCGCGCCACATGACCAGCCCGACCGGCCGGCCTGTGTCAGCGAGGGCGCGCGCCGCGGTCCGCAGCGCTTCCTCGTAGTCGGCGACGCTGACAACGGCGTACGGCCCCATCCCGACCTTGGTCAGCACCTTCGCCCAACCCAAGGGGTTGGCACCGTTGAACGAGTTGGACGACCGTGCCCGGACCGCCTCCCACAACCTGCCCTGCTGAACGCGATCGGCCCACGTGCCGGCTCCCGTGTCGACGAGATTGTGCATGATCTGGATGCTCGCCGCAACACACCACTCAAAGGTGTACTGGGGAACGAAGTCCCCCTCCTGGTAGAGGTTGAGGGCGAACGCCCGGGGCGCTGGAGCCGGCGTCGGAACCGATGTCGGGGTGGGGGACAGGGTCCGGAGAGGAGCGGGGACGTCAACTTGCGCGGCTGGCGGGGCCGAGGAGGTCTGGATCGGTCGATCGGTGGTGGCCGTATCAAGTCTGGTCGCGGGCGCGCAGGCCGAGAGGAGGGTCGCCAGGATGACGAACCAGGCCAGAAGACGGAGCAGGGCACCGATCATGACCAATCCAGTTTATCGCGAGCGGCGGGCATGCGACCTACCGATCCGTCCCTCCAGCGGGCGCTTGACCGTCGCTCCGCACCGCCGTCGGTCGTGCCAACGGCCGACCGCTGGCCATCGCCACCAAGTTTCTGCCGCGCGGGATGATTGTGCGGGGCCATGGGCCGGATGACACGACCGGCCGCGCATGTCTAGCGGCGCGTCCCACGTTCACAGTGAGCAGGAACGCGAGAAAACGTCACCCAGCATTCACACATCGGCCTCCGGTGATTCGTCTTCTGTTCGAAGCGCAGGCCGCTGACAGAGCGAAGGACATGTGGATGCCTTCACGCTTCAAACCGAGAAGGAACTTCCCGCCGGGGTTGACGAAACGTTCATTGAGCACGAACACCACCAAGCAGAAGCCTCTCTGGGAGACACGACCTCGCACTGCTGGCGCTGATGTACGACACCGGCCGCCGGATCCAATAGATCGCTGACGTCCACCTCATGGGTTACTCATGCGGATGTAGGTGAGTCATGCAACTTCATAAGCCTGGGGCGGATTACCTGCCGTTTACTTGCATGGCATATGCTCCCTTTACCGTTGCCGTAACGGCCCAATGGGGGTCTACAGGGACGGCAGGTGGTCCGCTCCGAATTAAATGGGGGACGGAGCGGCACACCGCTGGGCAGATGCGGGTTATTTGGGTAGGAAGCCAGGCAGTCGCTTGCTCGACCGGATGGGGGCGGCGTGCCGCCGGGGATGCCGGGATGGTTCAGGATCAACCGGATCCCGTCGATCGAGAGGTGGCGGGGTGGGGTGGTGGTGACATCGGACTCGCAGGGACGTGCACGATCTCGTCGGGTGTCACGCCAAGCTTGTCGAACTTGTGACACCGCGCAGGCTGTGCGCCTTGCGGAGAACCTCCAGGCCCCCTTCGAGATCGTCATCAGCGCCGAGCAGATGGGCGTCTGCAAGCCAGGGCTCCGTGCATTTGAGTGTTCTCACGACGAACCGCCATGAATACCCGCAACTTAGGCCTGTCCAGTTCAGCCGATGGCGGGAGGGCATCGGGGCGCATGCGGTGCGCTATGTCAGAATGTGTCCATGGCGGGCCCGACCTTTGACAGCCACAGACACCGGTCAGGAATCCGACTGGTGGCGATGCTGTCCGTTGGAACCCTCAGCGCCATGCTGGTCGGTTCATTATGGTCCTGGATCTATGCCCCGTCGCTGGGCTGGGCGGCCGCCTGCCTTACCTACTTGGTCTGGGTCTGGTCGGTCATTGGCTGGCTCTCCCCGGCAGACACGGCCCGCCACGCAGCATACGAGGATCCAAGCCGCGCCGCTTCGGACATTCTGCTCCTGACGTCAACGCTGGCCAGCTTCGGCGGCATTGGGTTAATTCTCCTGGATGCAGGTTCTGCCGAAGGTCCCATGAAGGCGGGGATCATCGGGATAGCCCTAGGCGGCATCAGTCTGTCCTGGTTCCTCGTCCACACGCTTTTTACCCTGAAGTACGCATCCCTTTACTATCAGGACCGCAAAGCCGTGGATTTCAATGAGGAGACGCCCCCCGATTACCGGGACTTCGCCTATCTTGCCTTCACCCTTGGTATGACGTTCCAGGTTTCGGATACAGATCTGAGGACAGCTTCGATCCGCTCCACTGCCCTGAGGCACGCGCTCCTCTCCTACCTTCTAGGGACGATAGTGCTGGCGACCACCATCAACCTGGTGGCTGGCCTCGTGCGCTAAAACCACCTTGAAGCTTCGACTCCCCGTCCCGCTGTCGGTTGCCCCCCACGGACGGGAGCAAGGACGACCCTGCCGCCGGGACAGGATCCGGACTAGGATGGCCCGAAAGGACGCGGAGGACGTGCAGATGCATCAGCCAGTGACGGCAGCCCCTGTAACCGGATACGCCCCCGTCAACGGACTGCAGATGTACTACGAGCTGCATGGTGCCGGCGGCACACCGCTGTTGCTCCTGCATGGCGGGCTGTTCGATATCGAGCAGCAATTTGGCGCATTAATCCCGAGCTTGGCGGCGGGCCGCAGGGTCATCGCCACGGAATTCCAAGGTCACGGTCGAACCAACGACATTGACCGGCCACTGAACACCCGCGACCTGGCATCCGATGTCACCGGGCTCCTTGCTCATTTGGACGTGCGCGAGGTCGATGTCTTCGGATTCAGTGTCGGCGGCGCGGTCGCTCTGCACCTGGCTGTTAAGCGGCCGGAACTTGTCCGCAAACTCATCGTCTCGTCGGTGTCGTTCCGACCCGACGGCGACCGGGGCGAAAACGCGGAAGCGGTTGCGGCAATGGCCGTCGACATGATCGCCGGTACCCCAATGGAACAGCGCTATCTGGCCGTGTCGCCGCATCCGGACCGCGAGCATCTACAGGGGCTGTTGGACAAGCTAGGACGCTACGATGCGGGCGCCAACGGGTGGAGTGATGACGAGATCAGCGGCATCGCGGCCCCGACACTGATCACCGTCGGCGATTGCGACATGGTCAAGTTGGAGCATGCGGTGCGGTTCCTCCAGCTGCGCGGGGGAGATGTGAACGGCGACTTTGAAGGGGTGCCCGCGTCACAGCTCGCTGTGTTTCCCGGCACAACACATTTCTTCGGGCTGGCGAGGACCGAACTGGTGCGGGAGGTTGTGACGACCTTTCTGGACTCGCCTGCGCCTTCCGGGTGGCGGGACCGGTGATCACCAAAACCGGAAAGATTCTACCGAATGGAAGGCAAGACGCCGGTCATCCCGCTTTGTAGAATCGGCCCGGGTATCGAGGAGGCCAACAACATCGCCAAGGTCCAAGGCGTATTCCGCCTCGCATTCGGCTCCGGCGACTTGCGCCGCGGCACGGGACGGGAATGCCGAATACCCAAAAGGCCATGACCAATCAACCCGCGTACCAAGCTCGATATCGTTGATCTCCGCGGCCGTCATCACTGTTGCTCTGGGCCATCTATGGCGGCACGGCTGCATGAGCCAGACCAGCAGCATTCCCCGATGCTGCCGATCGAGGGCACCTTCTGGCTCGCCTTTCAGGTGCACCGCCAGAGAAGCCGGCGTCCAGCTGAATTTCCGATTTGATAAATTCATCAAATTTGCTGACCGGAAAGGCTACGCTGTCAGTCAGTGGATGATATTCACCTGAAATTGCATACAGGCTGGGGCCAGCTGGAGGATATTGGGGGCTGCAGCCGCTCGAAGATTGGAGCGTCATGCACCGCCCTGCCAAATTACTTGTGGCACTGTTGTCCGCGGCAGTGCTGCTGGCAACTTCGGCCTGTTCGCCGGAACAGCCGGCCGCAGAAAACCGGACACTGAAGATCGTCTACCAAAAGACAGACTCCTTTACCGCACTCGACACCCTGTTCAAGGATGCCAAGAAGGACTTTGAAGCTGCTAATCAAGGCACCACCGTTGAGCTGCAGCCCATCGAGGCGAACGACGACGACTATGGCACCAAGCTTGCGCTGGCCCTGAGGTCAGCGGAAACCGCACCGGACGTCTTTTACGAGGACACCTTCAAAGTGCGGTCGGACGTCGACGCCGGATACCTCCTGAAGCTGGACAGTTACCTTGAGAAATGGGACGACTGGAAGATCTACAACGAAGCCGCCAAAGCTGCCGGCACCGGTGACGACGGCGGCATCTACGCTGTCCCGCTGGGCACTGACACCCGCGGCATCTGGTACAACAAGAAGGTCCTGCAAAAGGCAGGGATCGCCGTGCCGTGGCAGCCCCGGACCTGGGATGAAATTCTCGATGCCGCCCGCAAAATGAAGGCCGCGGATCCGTCCGTGATTCCCTTCAATATGTACGCCGGCAAGGCGTCCGGGGAAGGCACCGTTATGCAAAGCTTCTACGAGCTGTTGTATGGCACGG
This sequence comes from Arthrobacter sp. ISL-28, assembly GCF_018613875.1. Taxonomy (GTDB): domain Bacteria; phylum Actinomycetota; class Actinomycetes; order Actinomycetales; family Micrococcaceae; genus Arthrobacter. The sequence goes on from NZ_JAGGPJ010000023.1 coordinate 12,084, forward strand.
ACAGTGAGCTGTATGACCAGCAGGAGAAGAAGTGGGTGGTCGGTTCGCAGGGCTTCACCGATTCACTGGCCTTCCTGAAAACCCTCTACGACGAAAAACTGGCTGTTACGCCTGCCGAGGCGCTCGACGCGAACGTCTGGAAGAAGGTCTTCGGCGAATGGTTGCCACAGGGCAAAATGGGGGCCGTCGTGGAAGGTTCCTACTCGCCGTCGTTCTGGCAGAAGGGCGGCAGTTACGAGTGGGCAGGCTACGGCGAAGACATGGGCGTGGCTAAGTTCCCCACCCAGCACGGCCAGGAGCCGGGCGGCGTCAGCATGTCGGGCGGCTGGACCCTGGCCGTCGGTGCGGACTCCAAGAATCCGGACCAGGCCTTCCAGTTCCTTGCCACGGCCCTGAACAAGAAGAACTCACTGGCGTTCACCGTTGCGAGTTCCCAAATCGCGGTCCGGTCCGACGTCGCCGCCGAACCCGACTATCTGGCGGCCAACCCGTTCGTCAAGGACGTGTCAGAACTCGTTTCCGTCACCCACTACCGGCCCGCAACAGCGGACTACCCACGGATCTCCGCGGCCGTGCAGGTTGCCACTGAAGCCGTGATCACGGGTAAGTTCTCGCCGCAGGAGGCAGCCGAGCAGTACGACAAGACAATAAGGGACCAGGTGGGTGACGCCAAGGTCCTGCAGAAATAACGCATGGGTGCACGCAAATCCGTCCGGCAGCAGCTCCGGCTGCTGCCGGTCGTGCCGTCCGTCCTGCTCCTCCTCCTTTTCCTCGCGGCGCCCGTCGTGTGGTCCTTCCACGCGTCCTTCACGAACGCGGCCCTTACCGGCCAGAACGCCAGGAATCCGGCTTGGACCGGCGTCGACAACTACGCGCGGCTGCTGACCGACTCCGCATTCCCGGCCTCTGTTGTCCTGACGGTTGTTTTCGTGGTGGCGTCTGCGATCGTGGGCCAGAATCTGCTGGGACTGCTGATTGCCGGACTGATGACGCGCGCCCGGAAGCCCGTGTCCGCCGTCGTGGGTACTGTCGTAGTGGCGGCATGGGTGCTTCCCGAGATTGTTGCCGCGTTCGCCGCTTACGCGTATTTCAGCAAGGACGGGACGCTGAACCAGCTGCTCGCCGGTGCAGGCTGGGCCGGTGCCGACTGGCTGTACGCGTTCCCCATGGTGGCCGTGGTGCTCGCCAACATCTGGCGCGGCACCGCCTTCTCTATGCTCGTGTACCGGGCGGCCCTCGCCGACGTGCCGCAGGACATCTCCGAAGCCGCACTCATGGACGGCGCATCCGGACGGCAACGGCTGGTGTTCATCACGCTGCCATTGATCCGGTCCAGCATTGCCACCAACCTGATGCTCGTGACCCTCCAGACCCTGGCCGTCTTCACCCTGATCTGGGTGATGACGGCCGGCGGACCGTCCAATACCAGCACCACTTTACCGGTCCTTGCCTATCAGGAGGCCTTCAAGTTCGGCGACATTGGCTACGGCACCGCCATCGCCTCCGTGCTCATTGTCCTGGGCCTGGTGTTCGGGATTGCCTACGTCCGGCTGCTCAAGGGGGACAACCGATGACGACGGCGGAACAGGCGGCCCCGCGGACCGCTAACGGGAGGGTAGCCTCGCCGGCGCGCCGCAAGGCCAGTGCTCCGGCAGATGCCGCGCTGCTGCTGATCGGCGCCTGCTTTCTGCTGCCGTTGCTGTGGCTGGTATTTGCTTCGCTGGATACCAACGCCGGCTACCAGACACGGCTGCCCGCCAACGCCTCGCTCACCAACTTTGCGGCGGTCCTCACGCCGGAGTTGCTGCTCAGGCCGTTATGGAACAGCGTGCTGCTCTCCGGCGGGACGGCAACGGTGACCCTGGCGGCTGCCGTGCTGGCCGCCTACCCGCTTTCCCGGTTCCAGTCCAGGTTCAACAGGCCGTTCCTGTATTCGATCCTGTGCGGGACCTGCCTGCCCATCACGGCGATCATGGTTCCGGTCTACGGCCTGTTCGTCCAGTGGCGGCTGCTGGACTCCATGCCGTCAACCGTTCTCTTTATGGCGGCAACGGCGCTGCCAATGGCCATCTGGATGACCAAGAACTTCATGGACACGGTGCCCGTCGCGCTGGAAGAAGCCGCCTGGATGGATGGTGCCTCCGGGCTGACGGCCCTGCGCTCCGTGGTGCTGCCCCTAATGCGCCAGGGGCTGGGCGTCGTGTTTATCTTCGTTTTCATCCAGACCTGGGGCAACTTCTTCGTGCCCTTCATACTCCTGCTGTCCCCGTCGAAACAGCCTGCGTCCGTTTCGATCTTCAGCTTCTTCGGCCAGCATGGAGCCATCGCCTACGGCCAGCTGGCCGCATTTTCCATCCTTTATTCGGTTCCGGTCCTGGTCCTGTACGTTCTGGTGGCGCGCGGGGCCGGCGTATCGTTCGCGTTGTCCGGGGCGGTCAGGGGCTAAGGCAGCGGTCAGTCGGAGTCTTCGACGACCGTTGCGAAACGGGATGGTGTCGCCCAGGTGTGCCTGGTGAGCGGTGGGTCCGGGGTTGTAGAGAACCCTGATGCCGTGGAGCTTGTCGGCCCGGGCTGGCGGGCACCGAGTTCACCCCGCTGGTGTCAGCTACGCTGTGCTCCCATCCGGTCGGGGCGAGGGGAACCATGATGGCACCGGGATACATACTTCGCGGCCTCTGGGTGGCGGGAGTCTCGATGAGCCTCCTGACCGCCTGCGCTCCGGCCGCACCTGGCGGGGCAACACTCGGGTCGCCCGGGCCGCCTGCCGGTGTGGAATCCGGCCGGGACGCCGCAGCCCCCGGAGGCGGGACCGGCAGTCCAACGGCGGCTCCGGCGAAAGCCGCGCGCCTCTTCTCCCAGTCCGACGTGGAGACTTTGGCCGGCGTGGTGGCGGGGCCAGGAGGAGCTACGGGCGAAGTCCTGACCGGAGAGCGGTTGTGGGACGAAAACCAGTCCCTGCATTTCGGTGCGGGTTCGGCGCAGGTGAGCCCGGCCACGTGCTCGGGAGTGCTGGCGTGGGCCATGTTGATGTCCGCGGGATTGCCGGCCGCGGGGACTTTCAGCGGAACCCGTGCCGAGCCCGTATTCATCGCCGTCACGGGTGACCGTGATGCCGTATTGGCGCTGGCGTTCCCCTCCGTTTTCCAACTGCCGGACTGTTCCCCCGCCAACCTGACAGTAGAGAATGGTTCCTTCACCGCGACGTACCAGCGGGCCTCGGCGTTCACTGACGCTGACCAAAGCTTTGCCGTGATTGCCACCCTTCTCATCGAGGGTAAGCGGCCTGCCCATTTCCTCCGCGTGGCAGCCAAGAACGGGACGCTGTTTGTCCAGGCAACGATGCCCCTGGCCGACCCCGGCGACTACCGCAACGAGGCGAACCGCCTCACCGGCTATATCAACCAGGTAGTGCGCGGTGAGCAGCAACTCCTGGACGGCGTCACCCCCAGTCCGGGACCCGGTCCAGAACCCCTTCAAGAACCGCCCTTGAGTGTCGCAAGCTCCTGACTCCCAAGGGTGGTTCGACCTTGGACTCCGCGCCGGCCGAATGGGACTGTGCCGAGTTCTGACTCCCGGTTGCAAAAAGGGCTGTTCCCACGGCTGGTCCGTGCCTATAGGGTGATCTCGGGCGGTGTCGATGAAGTATCGCCCGGTTTCGTGATCGGTGCTGATAACGGGGCTGATCCTAGCCATTTGAATCTCGGGAGGAAGTTATGACTAGTCCAGAGCAGGATCCGACTCAGCAGGAAGGCCCGGCGGACGGTGGCGCGGCAGGCGTCCCGGGTACCCATGACGGGGGAGCCGACGGAGGAGCCGACAGCGGAGCCGACGGGGGTGCCGACAGCGGAGCCGACAGTGGTGCCGACGGGGGTGCCGACAGCGGAGCCGACGGGGGTGCCGACAGCGGAGCCGACGGGGGTGCCGACAGCGGAGCCGAGGGCAGCTAGGTTTGAGCACCACCCGCACGGACTTTCAGGACCCCGGCGCAGTGCAAGGCGCCGGGGTCCTGGAGACACGTCTAATTGACATTGGCCGTGAGAGGTTCGCCGGCGACGTCTGGGGGCGCACAGCGCTGCTTACGCGTTGCGCCAGTGACTTCTCCGATCTGTTCTCTCCCGAGGCCGTCGACGAACTGATCTCGCGCCGTGGACTGCGAACACCCTTTCTCCGCGTCGCTAAGGGTGGTTCTACATTTCCCGACTCGTCATTCACCTCTCCCGCCGGCGTCGGTGCCACCATCGGTGACCAGCTCGACGACACCGCGCTTTGGCGGAAATTCGCCGACGGTGCCACACTCGTTCTGCAGGCTCTGCACCGCACGTGGGAACCAGTCTCGGACTTCACCACCATGCTGAGCAGCGAGCTCGGACATCCGGTGCAGGCCAATGCCTACATCACGCCGCCTCAGAACCGTGGGTTCGACGATCACTATGACGTCCACGACGTCTTCGTTCTGCAGATCGAGGGGACCAAGCGCTGGATCATCCACGAGCCGGTCCATCCGGACCCGTTGCGTGATCAGCCCTGGACTGATCGCCGCTCCGCCGTCGCCGAGGCCGCGAAGGGCGAGGCCTACATCGACACCGTGCTCGAGCCCGGGGATGCCCTCTACCTGCCGCGTGGCTGGTTGCATGCCGCTGAGGCGCAGGGCGAGGTCTCCATCCACCTCACGCTTGGAGTCCATAGCTGGACCCGCTATGCGTTGGCCGAACAGCTCACGCAGGCCGCGCTTGCAGTGCTAGGCGACGATCCCGAGATGCGCCGTACGTTGCCGTTGGGCGTAGACGAGCCAAACGGGGAGATCGATGTCGTCCGTGAGCGCCTCGCCGCCGCCCTCGCTGAGGCTGATTCCATTCCTCTGTTCCACGGTGCCCGGCGACGTCAGAGTCGCCCGGCACCGCTGGGACCGCTGGCACAGCTGGCGGCCGTCGACAGCCTGGGCCCTGAGTCTGTGGTCCGGCTTCGCGATGCACTGGAAGCACGGCTTGAGAGCTCGCGCCTGACCACGCGGGTGGGTTCGTTCGACTTCCCGGAGACCGATCTGCCGTCGGTGATGCGCCTGCTCGACGGGGAGGTTCACACCGCGAACGATCTCGGCGTCGAACTCGTTGAAAGACTGTTGCGCGCGGGGGTCCTCGTTCCCGTTGAACAGTGATTTAAACAGCGTGACTCCGCCACAGTGGCCCGCCACGGAACGCTTCTTCTGCTCTCAAGGCGCCCGGATGCGCGGCGACCCGGTGGCTGGCACGGCGTCGCATGGCGTCGTCTGGGTCCTCATCGAGTACCGAGGCGGGTGGCCGCTCAACGGCTTCGAGGGCCTTGATCTGGACCCTGAGACCAAAGCACTCGTGCTCTCCGCCGCGAAGGCGGCGCGAGCGCGGGTGCTGCTGGTGAGGCGGCCTGGCCCCCGCCGGCGTCAGGGTCAGAGCCGTTGGGCCGTACTGCGCCATGAGGACTCCGGCGCCTATCGTCAGCAATGGGGAATGTGGAGCCAGGATGAGGATCTGGCGGAGATCGCGACAGCCCTGGGCATCCGCGGAAAGCTCGGCTTTCCCCCCGTCATCCTGGTCTGCACGCACGGTCAACATGACCAATGCTGTGCCGTGTGGGGACGGCCTGTGGGACGTGCACTGGGCGAGCGCTGGCCGGAGCTGGTGTGGGAATGCTCACACGTAGGCGGTGACAGGTTCGCGGCCAACGTCGTTGTCGCACCCGATGGCGTCTACTATGGCGGTCTGGATGCCGACTCGTCCGTCGCCACGATCGAAGAGCACCTCGCTGGTCGTATCCATGCAGAGTATTTGCGCGGATACACGGATCTCTTCCCACCGCAGCAGGCCGCTGTCGCGGCCATGCTCAGATGTTTCGGCCCGGCCGGCCGGAATGACTACATGGTCGCTGCAACCTTCCGCCACGGCGATCACTGGCGGATCCGAATCACCGGCCGCCCCCCTCACCAGGCGCGTGTCGACGTCGAACTGCAGGCCCACCACGCCCCGCCTTGTCAGTTGACCTGCCGCGGACCGGTGAGGAGCTCGGCCGTGGTCTACGAGCTCATTTCGATACGCGCATCTTGAAGGCCGGGCTTACCGAAGGGTACCCCTCAAACGTGGGAGTAGGGTTCAGGGCGTCGGATAGGAGTTAGTTTGCAGCCATTTCGTGCGCGAAGTCCAGGGAATCCACAGCAGCCGGGCGGAGCCGCGACAGCATCTTGGCGCTGGCCGCCTCCACGAAGCCATGGAACAGCGCTTTCTCGTCCGCCAGCTGTTCCGGGTGCCACTGCACGCCCACGCAGAAGCCTGCGCCGGGGTGCTCAATTGCTTCTACTATCTGGTCTTCACTCCAAGCGGTGGCGATGAGCCCTTCGCCAAGGCGGTCCACGGCCTGGTGGTGCGAAACGGGAACGGCTTCCAGTGCGTCAGCCCCCAGGAGCCGGCCAAGGCGGGAATCGGGCCGGATGTCGACATGGATGCCATTGAATTGGTAGCCGCCCAGCTGGTAGTGGCCAGTTCCCAGGACATCGGGCAGGTGCTGATGCAGGGTGCCGCCGAGCGTGACGTTGAGCAGCTGTTCACCCCTGCAGATGCAGAGAAGAGGAACATCCTGGCGGATCGCTTCGAGGATCAGGGCGGCTTCCCATTCGTCGCGTTCGGGCCGGGGGGAGTCCGTTTCCGGATGCGGCTCTTGGCCGTATCGGGCCGGATCCACGTCCCAGCCGCCAGGTATGACCAGCCCGTCCAGCCTGCTGACCAGGTGTTCGATCATGTCTCCGGTCGTGGGCTGGGGCGGGAGGAGGATCGGAACCGCGCCGGCGTCAAGGATGGGCGTGAGGTATTTTTCAGGGAGGAATGCGGCGCGCACGTTGCCGCACCCGTCGGTGCCGGCCCGCTCAAGATATGTGGTCAGCCCAATAATTGGCTTGATTGCGGTGTCTGCGGCATTCATGCACATGTCCTTTCGGGAAAATTCCTACTGCAAGGCTACGAACGGCATGTGTACTCCGTGTTACGGGGCCGTCACTATTGGGTATCCATGTCCGGCCGACACGAGTTCATTGCCGCGGGCAGGAACTAACAGCAACCTGTTCCCGCTCAATCCGACGCTGGCTGCAGCTGCCGCCCGCAGGGGTGAAAGAGGACATTGGCGCCGATGCTGGCGGATGGGACGTCGGGTCTTCTCTAAGATCGGATAAACGATGCCAGGCCGGAATCGACAGCACTGTCTCCGTTGACCTCTCCCATATCGGGTCAATCGTCAGTCCGTTACTCGCACTGGAGAACGCCCGTCTCGTGACGAATGCCTTGGTGCCCCTTGGCATTGCAGCAGAACTACCTGCGCCTTGCCGATCGGATCCTCGACGCCGGACATCCGGTCTCCTTTGCGACCCACGACGCCGGGCTGATCAATGAACTGCTCCGGAGGCATCCCGGACTCGTCGACGTTCCGCTCGTCGAGTTTGAGATGCTTCTTGGCCTGGGCACGTCCACCCTGGACCGCCTGCGCGCCGATAATTTCACCACACGTGAATACTCCATCTAGGCTCTAAGTGCTCAACCGCCTCGCCGAAGACCCTGAACGGGTATTCGACGCCGTTATCGCAGCGGCCCGCTGACCTCCTTCGCCGTCCAGCAAGCCCCTTTTGTGCCATTTCGTGGCTGTACACTGCCCGGACTCACTGGGCATGGCCATGTCCGGGACAGGCTAGCCATCGCGTCTGGGGGCCACGTTTCGGCGCAGCATTTCCAGCTCCGCAACGTTGGTCAGTGGAGGCCGGGTTCCCCTATGGAACACCATCCCTTCCGGGAGTCCCTCCACCGCCGCCTGCATTCCGGAGATATCCACAGTTACCCGCGCCGCACCCACCGGTACGTTGGATGCATGCATGGCTCCCCACGAGTCCGGCAACACCGGGTCCATCCAAAGCCCGCCCAATGAAACATGGGCTTCGTAGCGCAGAAGGCTACGGAGCAGCATCACCGGGGCCGCAGACGCCCACGCCTGCGGAGAGCAGGCCGTCGGGTAGGGGAGCGGCTCAGGGAACTGGGCTCGGCTGAACCCGCAGAACAGTTCCGGAAGCCTGTTGTCCGTATATTCGGCGGCCTCTAGCAGTGCGGTGGAAAGGGTCTGGGCTTCCTTCACAAATCCGTAGCGCATCAGGCCGGCCACTATGAGCGCATTGTCATGTGGCCAGACCGAGCCGTTATGGTAGCTGACCGGATTGTACGCACCCATGTCCGTGGCAAGGGTGCGCACCCCCCAGCCGCTGAACATCTCCGGCGACATGAGCCGGTCGGCAACCTGCTGAGCCTTGTCGGCATCGACAATGCCGGACCACAGGCAGTGGCCCATATTGGAGGCGCAGGCATCGACCGGGCGCTTGTCCCGGTCGAGCGCGATCGCGTAGTACCCGCGCTCAGGCAGCCAGAAGACCTCGTTGAACCGCTTCCTTAACCGCGCGGCGCGGTCCTGGAGCTCAGCTGCCAAGTGCTTATCGCCGGCGTCGTGGGCCATCCAGGCACGGGCGATGTAAGCGCTGTAAACGTAACCCTGCACCTCACATAACGCGATGGGAGCCTCCGCGAGGCGGCCGTCGGCAAAATTGATTCCGTCCCACGAGTCCTTCCAGCCTTGGTTGATGAGCCCCTGGTCGTTGAGGCGTTCATATTCGACGAACCCGTCACCGTCACGGTCGCCGTAGTCCCGGATCCAGCCCAGAGCACGGTCCGCGTGGGGAAGCAGCGCCGCGATGTCCTCCGCGGAGACTCCCCAGCGGGAGACTTCGCCCAGCAGGGCCACGAACAGGGGTGTGGCATCGGCGCTGCCGTAGTAGGCGGACTTGCCGCCAAGTGCCAGACCCGTGCCGACACCAAACCGCACCTCATGCAGGATCCGCCCCGGTTGCTCTTCCGTCAGGACGTCCTCCACGGATCCCTGCCGGTCGGCCAGAGTCTGCAGCGTCCCGAGTGCCAGTGATGCATCAAGGGGCAGAATCATGGACGAGGACAGCAGCGAGTCCCGCCCGAACAGCGCCATGAACCAGGGCGCACCCGCGGCGGCGACCATGCGGTCGGGATGGTCCGGGTCGACGATTCGCAGGGCGCCCAGATCTGCATGGCTGCGAAGCATCGTTCGCTCCACAGCCGGATTGCCCAGACTGAGAACAGGAATGGTCGCAACCCAGGCCTGCTGCCGCCTGTCCTGCGGAGAGACGGTATCCGGAGCCGGCTGGAAAAACAGTCCTTCCGCGACGTCCCCCAATTCGGGAACTACCGTCGCCTGGACACTCCACTGTCCTTGAGCAGGAATAACCGCGCGGAACAGGAGACCATCGGTGCTGACATCACAGCCAGATGCTCGCACGATGACGTCCTTCCTCACCCCTTGCCAGACGGCCTCAATCCTCAGCGCCCCGTCCTCAGCCCGACGTGTCTGTTCCCACTGCCGATGGAATCGCCCGTCCTTCACTTCGAAGAGGTCAGCGAAATCCGCATCCACGGAGAGGGCAATGTCACAGGCGGCCGGCTGTTGGGAGTAATTGTGGACAGCGATGTCCTCCAGGATTCCGGCCCCCAATTCCCGACTGCGTACAACCGTTAGCGGGCTGTCCGCCCGGCCGTCGGCGCGCACGGCCCTGCCGATGTAGGTCGCTCGAAACGGTGAAGGAGTCCATGCGCCCAGCGGCTCCAGCTCCTGGCCGTTGACGGTCAGGCACCAGCGGGAGAGGACTCTCGTGTCCCGGTGGAAAACACCATGAGGGTGGTGGGCGAAGATGTCCCCGTTCTGCAAGGAAATGCAGAAGGACGATCCCTCCACCAGTGTTACCGCACCCAGTCCCGTGGAACCTGCTGCATTGTCTGCATTCCATCCGGCCATCTTGGCTCCCCTTTGAAGAACGCCACTTCGCCATCATGTTGGATTGATTGAATCTACGCCCAGCGACGAACACGCGCCAGATCCCCAGCCGCGCGGCCGGGAGTCTGCGGCGGGAACTGCATGGTCTGGCCGGGCCCACAGCTACGGGAAGTGCTTTGCACAGCGCCAGACCCGAGACGGAGCTGCGGATCTGACGCTGTTCAAAAGGCACGCTTAGGGATGAACTTTTCGCGGCACGGTGAAGACAACGACGGAGCCAACGACCGCAAAGATCGCGAACATGTAGAAGTTCATTTGCCAGCCGAAAGCCAGGCTGGCTACCGCACCGCCGATGATCGGGCCGCAGATCGCGCCGATCCTGCCGACGCCCAACGACCAGCTCAAAGCTGTTGCACTGAGTGATTGTGGGTAGTGCGTTGCGCAGTAACCGCCCACCAGGATTTGGGTTCCCACTGAACCGAGGCCGGCGAAAGCAACGATGACCAGCAGCATGGCCAGAGGCAGCTGCAGGGTCAACATCAGGATGGCCACGAATGCGAGGAGGAACGAGGCCGTGACCACCCTTTTGATCCCTATCCGGTCCGCAACCATCGAGGCGCTGATGGAGCCTACTATTGCGCCTGCATTAAGAACAAGGAGGAATGTCAGTGAATCGCCGAGATTGAATCCCGCCTGCCGCATGATCTGGGGCAGCCATGTGTTCAGTCCGTAGACCAGCAGCAAGCCGCAGAAGTTCGCCAAGGCGAAAAGGATGGTGGAAAGCAGGAATTTGCGCGTGAAGATGGTCTTAAGACTCGAATTTCCGGCGGCGGTCGCCGAGCCTGTGTCCTCAGTGGAAACGATGTCCGGATAGATCAGGCCAAAACGATCAGCGGTGGCCTCCGCTTCTGCAGTGCGTCCGGTGCGGGCGAGATACGCCACTGACTCCGGGAGCAGCTTCCATGCCACCGGCAGGAGGGTCACCATCGGCAGGGCGCCGATCGCATACAACCAGCGGAATTCGACGTGCTGGAGAAGGTTGATCGCCAGCAGGGATGCTCCCACGCCGCCAACCGAGTATCCGCTGAACATGAGGGCGTTGGCTATTTGACGCCTTTCCTTGCGGGCGTACTCGACGGTCAGGGCAATGCAGGTGGGGACCACTCCACCCAGGCCAAGTCCCGTCAGGAAGCGCAGCGCGCCGAAGATCTCGGCAGATGGTGCAAACGCGGTCAGCAGCATGCAGATGGAGAACATCATGATGCTGGCCAGCATGATCCGACGTCGGCCCAGACGGTCGGTGAGCATGCCCACCGACATTGTTCCCAGCAGCATGCCGACCAAGGCCAGGCTGCCGATCGCCCCGGCTTGGGCCGTCGTCAGCCCCCACTCCTGGTACTTCAGGATCGACGGGACGGTTGAGCCGTAAATGACGAGATCGTATCCGTCAAAGACGATGGTGATAAAGCACAGAAGAAGGACGGAGTGTCCCTTCCATGCGGGTGGGGCGGCGGCGGTACGTGTTGCCGTTGGCAATGACTGTGCCATGGATGCCTCTCGTTCTTCGCAAGGAGCGTGTGGTGCGGGTCACGCCAATAGTGTCACGCTTTATTTGCGATAGTAAAGAGAAGGCCATAGCGAGATAGTAACGATCGTCACCATGTCGTAACTTATGGAGGGTTCCTACCTCCGCAGACTCTCGGAAGGCAGTTCACCGAACGCGTCGAGGTACAACGCCGAGAAGCGTCCCTGATGCGAGAACCCGCACCGTTCAGCTATGGAGATGATTGTTTGCTCCCGAGGGTCCGCCGCCAGAAGCAATTCGCGGGCACGGTCCAGGCGAGCCCTGCGCAAGAGCTCCGAGGGTGACGCCCCGCACTCCGCTCGAAGGGCCGTCTGCAGAGTGCGGACCGAAACGCCCAGGCATTCGGCGATGTCAGGAACGGAGAGTTCCTCGGTGGCATGGCGCTCAAGGAGTTCACGGAACGCCCGGATCAACCTGCTTTCGGATTCCTGATTGCGGTCGGTGGCAGTTCCCGCGGCCTCATCCATGGCCATGAGCAGCCGCGACATCATGGTGTCTACCAGCAGCCGCTGGACGAAGGCGGGCGCGGTGACCTGGGCCGGGCGGATCATGTCATCGTGAAGTTCGACGACGGATCGCAGGAAAGCACGCCCTGGCTCAGTCGCGAGGTTCATTGAGTAGCCCAGATCCATGGCCTTGCCGGCAGCCTCGCCATACACCTGTTCGGCCACGGTGGCGAGCGCCAGGCGGCGGACATAGACGATCAAATGCGGCGTTCCGCGGTCCCAGACCATCGAAAAGGGACGATCGACCGGTGGAACCGTCGCCATCCTTGGATTGGAATCTACGGTGCTTGAGCCCACCTCCATGCGGGCATGCCCCGTCAGGGGAATCTGGATCAGATGGAAACTCTCCAGGCCTTGCGGGTCGATGCGGACCTCGGCCCCATAGTCCAGGTATTCAATTCCGACGTCTCCTCTGTGAAGAGACCGCAGCTTCATATCCACGGACGTCCCACGCGTTTGCGGGACAAGGTCGTGGCTGCAGAAAAGGCTGGCAATCTTCTCGTGCGCGTCATCGACGTCGGTTGTGGCTACCGTGGGGCGGCCCCTCAAGACGTCACGCGGAAGAATCCTGACCATTGAGCACCTGACTTCCCCGGTTTTTCGCTTTTTGGATGAGCCCTGCGCCAAGTGGATATACCGGTTTTCAGGGTGTGAATAGAGTCACTTCTAGGACAAGTATGACGCACGTCATACAAAGGCAACAACGGAATCTGAGCGAGGTGAGTGCAAATGAAGAACGTCAAGCTCGTGCACGAGCGGCGCTTGGAGTGGGAACGGACCCACCCAAAGCCCGCACCCAGCCCCGTTGCCAGGTAGTCGTTTCGCTTTTCGGATGATCGTCGCGCACACCGGATATACCGGATTTCACCCTGTGGCTAGAGTCGCTGCAAGTGAAAAAAGCGTTACGAGCTTCCCACACCACAACAAACTATCCCGTTGATTTACCTATGAAAGGTTTGGCTATGCCCGAACTCTCAGGCAGGACTGCGATCGTCACCGGAGGCGTTACAAAAATCGGCCAAGGCGTGGTTACGGCGCTGCGCGACGCTGGCGCCGCCGTCGTGGTCGCCGATATTGATGCCGAAGGAGGCGCCCGACTCGGCACCCTCGGCAGCGGCATCCACTTTGCACAGACAGACATCACCGATGACGAAGCGCTGTCCCGCCTCATGGACGAAACCCTCGTCTCGCATGGAAGCATCGACATCCTCGTGAACCTTGCCTGTACGTATACAGACGACGGTGCAGGATCCGGCCGAAGCGACTGGCTTGAGGCACTTAACGTCAACCTCGTCAGCGCGGTTATGACAGCCAAGTCGGCTCGTCCCTACCTGAAGGCCTCCCGGCACGGAGCAATCGTCAACTTCACCTCCATCTCCAGTTCCGTTGCCCAGACGGGGCGGTGGCTCTACCCGGCAAGCAAGGCTGCCCTCGTCCAGCTGACCAGGAGCATGGCAGTGGATTTCGCGGAGGACGGCATCAGGGTCAACTCGGTGAGTCCCGGGTGGGTCTGGAGCAACATCATGGACACGCTCACCAACGGAAACATCGGCAAAACGGACGCTGTCGCGGCCCCGTTCCATATCCTGAAAAGGGTGGGACGGCCCGAGGAGATCGGAGACGTCGTCGCCTTCCTCGCCGGTGATCGCGCAAGTTTCGTCACAGGCGCCGACTGGGCGGTCGACGGCGGGTATTCCGCTCTGGGCCCCGAACGCGCCGAGGAGACCATACCCCTGCTCGCAGCTGAAGAGAGGTGAGGACAAGTGCAGAACGTCAAGGTGGTTCACGAGCGGCGCCAAGGATGGGAACAAACCCCGCCAAACCGGCGCCAATGCCGGCCACCAACCCACTTCTCGCCCCCATCTGAGCCAGATTCCCGTACCGTGTTCGCCGCGGCGACCGGACCCAGGCCATCCAGGCATACCGAGACAAACTAAGGACAAAGGGCAACACTATGACGCAACGCCACATCACCATCATTGGAGCAGGGCAGTCGGGCCTGCAGCTCGGAATCGGCCTGCTGGAGGCCGGGTTCGCCGTCACCATGGTTTCCAACCGAACCCCCGAGGAAATCCGCGAGGGCAAGGTCTCCTCCAGCCAGTGCATTTTCCACGACGCACTGGAACACGAACGCAGCCTCGATCTGGATTTCTGGCCCGACGCCCCTACCGTGGACGGGATCTCCTTCACCGTTCCGCACGCTGAGATTCCGGGGGAGAAGGCCATTGGCTGGGCCTCCCGGCTGGACAACCCCGCCAAGTCCATTGACCAGCGAGTGAAGTTCCCACGGTTCATGGACGCCTTCGTCCAGCGGGGCGGCGAACTCATCTTTCAGGACGCGGGGGTCGAGGATCTCGAGAGGCATGCCCGGGGATCCGATCTAGTGATTGTTGCCGCCGGTAAGGGCGAAATTGCCCAGCTCTTCACCCGTGACGTTCAAAGAAGCACTTACGATGCGCCCCAGCGGGCCCTGGCGCTGACCTACGTGAACGGAATGACGCCCAGGTCCGAATACTCCGCCGTCTCCTTCAACCTGATACCGGGTATCGGTGAATATTTCTCCTTCCCCGCCCTGACAACCACCGGTCCCTGCGAAATCATGGTCTTCGAAGGCATTCCCGGCGGACCGATGGACTGCTGGAAAGGCCTGACACCCCAGGAGCACCTGGAAACCTCCAAAAACATCCTGAACACCTACCTCCCGTGGGAAGCCGACCGCGCCTCCGACGTCGAACTTACCGACCCGAACGGCTTCCTCCAGGGACGGTTCCCGCCGACCGTCCGCCATCCCATCGCCACGCTGCCCAGCGGCAAGCACGTACTGGGCCTGGCCGACGTCGTCGTCCTCAACGACCCGATCACCGGCCAGGGATCCAACAACGCCAGCAAATGCGCAGCCTCCTACCTGAAGAGCATCACGGAACACGGCGACGGCGCCTTCGACCCAGCCTTCATGCAGGCAACCTTCGAAACCTACTGGAACTACGCCCGGCACGTCGCCCACTGGACCAACGCCCTCCTGGCACCGCCCCCGCCACACGTCCTGCAAATTCTTACCGCAGCGAACGAGTCACAGGAAATCGCCAACCGGTTCGTGAACGGCTTCAACAATCCGCCGGACTACCAGGAATGGTTCATGGACCCGGACAAAGCCGCCACCTACCTGGCAAGCGTCGATGCCGCAAGAGTTCCCTAGCCGCTCCTTTGCCCCACTGCTCAACGACTTCGTTTGAAGAAAGCCTGACAATGCGAAAGATTGCAATTATTGGAGCCGGTGAATCCGGTGCCCAACTGGCCCTGGGCCTGCAGCGGGAAGGGTACGCGATTACACTCTTCTCCGACCGTTCGGCCGCCCAAATCCGGACAGGCAAGGTCATGTCCAGCCAGTGCATGTTTGCCACCGCCCTCGCCGCGGAAGCGCAGCTGGGCCCGGCGCTACAGAGCCTCTATGACACCGGGACCGTGCCTGAGATCAATGCCATCCGGTTTCGGGTCGAGGGCGAAGGCCCGGCGGATCCGATTGAATGGGAGGCGGCCTTGGATGCGCCGGCCCGCTCGATCGACCAGCGGATCAAGAGCGCCGCCTGGATCGAGTCGTTCGTGGCCGCAGGCGGGGACTTCCGCATCGAGAAAGTCACGCCGCGCATGCTGGAGGAACTCTCACGCGATTATGATCTGGTCATCGTCAGCACCGGAAAGGGCGAAATCGGCCAGATCTTCCCCAGGGACAAGGCCAAGTCACCTTTCGATCGGCCGCAGCGGGTCCTCGCGCTGAACTACGTTTCGCTCGGCAATCCGGGTGGGGAGCAGCCTGGGGCCGGAGAACAGACCGGGCAGGGCGGTGACGGCATTCGCATGGCCATGGTGCCCGGCGTCGGTGAATTCTTCACCTTTCCCGGACTGACGGTTTCCGGACCGTGCCAAATGATGGTCTTCGAGGGCGTCGTCGGCGGTCCCATGGACCGCTGGACCGACGTCAGCACTCCTGAGGAGCAGCTGCAGCGGTCCCTGGAAATCCTGGAGGAGCACTTTCCCCATGAAGCGAAGAACTTCGCACATGCGGTCCTGACGGACGAAGGCGCTACACTCCTGGGACGCATCACCCCCACGGTGCGTTCCGCCGTCGGGGAGTTAAGCAACGGAGGACTGGTTTTCGGCCTCGGAGACGCCGTGCTTCTCAACGACCCGCTCACGGGCCAGGGCTCGAACAATGCCACCCTGGCTTCCCGTTACTACCTCGATTCCATCATTCGCAGGGGCCAGGAGCCGTTCGACCGGCAGTGGATGGAACGGACCTTCGATGAGTTCTGGCGTGGCTGGGGCCAATGGGCAGTCGCGTGGACGAATGACATGCTCAAGCCCCGGAGGGACCACCAGAGGGTGGCAATGAGCGAGGCATCGGCACATCCTTCCCTGGCATCAAGCATCGCCGCCGGATTTGATGATCCCCGGACCTTCTATCCATGGTGGTTCGACCCTGCGGCGGCCGCAGATTTTGTGCTGGCCCAGAAGGCGGAAGACTCAGCCGCCTTTGACCTCCGGGATTTCAGGGGCGCGCTGGGACAATTCGCCACCGGCGTCACGGTGGTCACTACCATTGCGGCGGATGGTCGAAAGGTGGGCATGACCGCCAATTCGTTCACCTCCGTCTCAATGGAACCCCCTCTGGTGTTGTGGTGCCCCAGCAAGCGGGCTCCAAGCCTCACCGATTTCGAGGAATCCACCCATTTCGCGATCAACATTCTTGCGAGCGACCAGCACGTGCTGTCCCGGCAATTCGCCACCCCTTCAGCCGACAAATTCGCCGGAGCCGAAACCTCGGAAGGAATTGCCGGGGTTCCCTTGCTGGAGGGGGCGGTAGCCACGTTCCAATGCAGGACGGTATCCCGCCACGACGCCGGTGACCATGTGATCTACGTGGGCGAGGTTGAGAAATACGAAAACCCGGGCGGGGCGCCCCTGGTGTTCCAAGGCGGAAAATACCACGCGACCGCCAGCCACCCGGACTTCTGATAGGAGGTGGCGCTGCATGAATTCCGGCGAAATAGCGATCATCGGTTCAGGGATCAATTCCTTAGTGGCGGCAGCGGAGCTTGCCCTCGCCGGCAAGGACGTGTGCCTCATCGAGCGGCAGGACAGGCTGGGAGGGTTCATCCACTCCTCCCAGCGGACACTGGCCGGTTTTATCCACGACACCTTCTCCTCGTGGCACCCCTTGTTCGTCTCAGGAAACGCCTATCAGTCCCTGGGACAGGAACTGCATGCCAGAGGGCTGGAATACTGCAACACTGACGGTCCCGTAACAGCGAGCGTGGCTGCCGACCCCCGTACGGGCGGGCAGCGGGTTGTCATTGCCCATCGCGACCCGGCCGTTACTGCGGCGGCTCTGCAAACGCCGGGGGATGAAGCCGCATACCTCACGATGCTGGAAGACCTCAGCCGCAACGCGGGCACCATTTTCGGTGCTTTCGGCGCGGAGCTTAGATCCTTCAGGCAGGTCGCGAAGATCGCCCTCGGCGCGCTGAAACGAGGACGGTTCAAGGGCACGGAGGCCTTCGTGCGGGATGCCGTCATGAGCGGCCGCAACTACCTCAGGAGCCGCTTTGACGGGTGGGAGGCAGACCAGCTCTGGGCCCCCTGGCTGCTCCACGCCGGCCTTGGCCCGGACCAGGCTACCGGGGGCGTCATGCTTCCGGTCATGGCCCTGAGCATGCACGGTCATGGACTTCCCGTCGTCAAGGGCGGGGCGTCGAACTTTGTTGCTGCCTTTGAGTCACTGCTGCGAGAAAAGGGCGTGCGAATCCTGCTGGAGACAGAGGTGGACGAAGTGCTCGTGGAGGCCAACAGGGTTGTCGGCCTGAAAACCTCCCGCGGCCAGATCAGGACCAGCACAGTCCTTGCCAACGTGTCTCCGCAGGCCCTGTACTCCCGGCTGCTCAGCCAGGCACCGGACGGTCCAGCCAAGGCGGCCGCCCGGTACCAGAACGGCCGCGGTGCAATGCAGATCCACCTTGCCTTGGACAAGCCCGTGGAATGGCAGGACGCCAGGCTGAACACCGTGCCCCTGGTGCACCTGAGCAACGGTGCCGACAGTACGGGCATCGCTTGCGCCCAGGCCGAGGCAGGTTTGTTGCCAGCGGAGCCCACGGTGGTGGTAGGGCAGCAATGCGTTCTTGATCCGTCAAGGGCTCCCAGCGGCAAGGCGACTCTCTGGTTACAACTACAGGAAGTGCCCTTCGCGCCAAAGGGCGACGCCGCGGGGGTGCTCAGTGTCGACGGCGGCTGGCCAGCAGAGCTGAAGGAACAGTACATGGAACGGGTCCTGTCCAGGCTCGAACAGTTCGCACCTGGTACGCGGGACTCGGTCTTGGCATGGGACATCCTCGCACCCACTGACCTCGCCTCCGAGAACCCCAACGCCGTCAAAGGAGACCCCTATGGCGGCTCCGCGGAGCTCTTCCAGAATCTCCTGTGGCGTCCCTTTCCGCAGGCCGCAGGGCACAGGACCCCTGTCAGGGGCTTGTGGCACATAGGCGCTTCCACCCATCCTGGTCCGGGGCTGTCCGGCGGATCGGGTCACCTCGTAGCCCAAGAACTGAACTCAACATCAAAACCATAGGAGAACAAATGTCTGTCCTAAGCGGGCTGGCGGCAGCCCTGTCCGATGGCTCCATAGAAGTCATCGACCTCACGACGCCCCTCAGTGGTGATACCCCCGTACTTAGCCTGCCCCAGCCCCTCGCCAACACGGTTGGCCTCACGCTCTCACCGGTCAGCAATTTCAACGACGCCGGTCCCGCCTGGGCCTGGAACGACGTCACTGTGGGCGAGCATGCAGGAACCCATCTGGATGCACCCGTCCACTGGATTACGGGCCGCGAAGGCAAGTCAGTGGACCGGATCGAGCCCCGCCGCCTGGTGGGCCCCGCCGTCGTCATCGACAAGAGTGCCGAGGCGGCGCAGGACCCTGATTTCCTGCTCGAACCGGAGCACCTTGAGCAGTGGCAGCAAGAGCACGGGCAACTGCCCGAGAACTGCTGGGTAATCTTCAGGACCGGGTGGTCCGCCCGCGGGGGAAATGCGGCGGAATTCGTCAATGCCGATGAAAACGGGCCGCACACCCCCGGTGTTTCTGTCGCCGCCGCCAAGTGGATTGCCGGCAACGACAGAATCAGCGGGTTCGGCGTCGAAACCGTCGGCATCGACGCCGGCCAAGCGGCGAATATGGATCCCATGTTCCCGGTCCACTCCTTCCTTCTCGGGGCGGACAAATACGGAGTGACATCACTCCGGCAGCTTGACCGGCTCCCGGCAGTAGGAGCGACCCTGGTGGTCGCTCCCTTGCCGATCGTCGGCGGAACCGGCAGTCCAAGCCGCGTCTACGCATTGGTGGAGGCCGTATGAACGAGAAAGTGCAAGTGTCCGCTCTGGTGGGCAGGACCTTGGCCAAACTTGGCGTCGGCCATGTGTTCGGGGTAGTCGGCAGCGGCAACTTTGACGTCACCAACGCCCTGATAAAGGAAGGCGTTCCCTACACCGCGGCCCGGCACGAGGGCGGAGCAGCCACCATGGCTGATGCCTACTCCAGGATGTCAGGGAAAATAGGCGTAGTGACAACCCACCAAGGCTGCGGGTTGAGCAACGCCATCACAGGAATCGGCGAAGCGGCGAAGAGCCGTACACCTCTGATCGTGCTCACCGCTGACACCCAGTCGGCTGCAGTCCGATCGAACTTCAAAATAGACCAGGATGCACTGGCCCGCAGCGTCGGGGCAGTGGCCGAACGGATCCATTCAGCCGACACCGCAATCGCAGACACTGTCAGGGCCTTCCGGACCGCAGTCAACGAGCGCCGTACTGTTGTCCTGAACCTGCCGCTGGATGTGCAAAATGCAGCGGCAGCGGATTTGGTGAGCGCTGTTGGGATTCAGGAACCGTCACGCATCCGGCCTGATGGTGACGCCGTGGAAAAGCTTGTGGCCCTCATTTCCGAAGCCCGCCGTCCCGTGTTCGTCGCTGGACGCGGCGGCAGGGGAGCAAGGGACGACATTCTGGCATTAGCCCGGCACGCGGGGGCCCTCGTGGCGACGTCGGCCGTTGCCAGCGGCCTCTTCAACCGTGATTCCCACAACCTCGGCATTTCCGGTGGATTTTCATCGCCTGTCACAGCCGAGCTCATCAGCGGCGCAGACCTCATTATTGGATGGGGCTGCACGCTGAACATGTGGACCATGCGCCACGGCCGGCTGATCTCCGCCGGCACGAAGGTTGTCCAGATAGACCTCGAAGACGCCTCCCTGGGCGCCAACAGGCCGATAACGCTTGGAGTGCTGGGCGACTCTGCCCTCGTGGCAGAAGACGCCCTGGAGGCCTTGCGCAGGATTCAGCCTGCCTCCGAGGAAAAGTACCGCACCGAGCAGAATGCCCTGATCATCAAGCAGGCTTCACGATGGCGGGACGTCGAAACCCCGGACCTGTCCACGGAGACATCCATCGATCCGCGCGTGATCAGCCGGGAACTCGATTCGATCCTTCCAACGGACAGGATTGTCGCGGTCGACTCGGGCAACTTCATGGGATACCCCAGCCAATATCTGGCGGTACCGGACGAGTTTGGCTTCTGCTTCACCCAGGCCTTCCAGGCAATCGGCCTGGGGCTGTACACGGCCATTGGGGCCAGCATTGCCCGCCCGGATCGCCTGCCGGTCCTCGGGGCAGGTGATGGGGGGTTCCTCATGGGCATCGCCGAACTGGAAACCGCCGTCCGCCTCAAACTGCCCCTCGTCTGCATCGTCTACAACGATGCCGCCTACGGCGCCGAGGTTCACCATTTTGCCGAACACCACGATGCGGCAGAGCTGGGCACGGTATCGTTCCCTGACACTGACATCGCGGCCATCGCGAGGGGATACGGTGCTGATGGCGTCACAGTGCGCACCGTGGACGACCTGCAGCCCGTACGCAACTGGGTTTCCTCCTACCGTGACGGACAGCAGGAACGCCCTATCGTGATCGACGCGAAGATCGCCTCCGATGGCGGATCCTGGTGGCTGGCGGAGGCATTCCAAGGCCACTGACTGGCCATGAAACTGGGCCGCTGAGAAAGGCTCCATCATCCAGCGAAGGGGCCGGGCCCGGCATCAGCCGGCCGGGCCCTTTCGTGCGACAGCTAGTCTGCTCGCACTAATTGGCTCCGACGACGGACATCGCATAGCGCTGGGCCTTTGGACCCAGCAGCTCGTGCAGCTTTGTGAAGAGTTCCTGGGCGGCAAGGCCATGCCAGTTCTGAGGCAGGTACTCCTCAGGAAGCCCCGGGTCCATGTAGGGCAGCCGGCGCCATGCAGTGACCATGGGGACATAGTCGGCGAAGGCCTGCTTTAGCAGCTCCGGGGACTCGGAATCCTCGCCGTCACGCTGCTGCCACCGCTGCAGGACAGGTTCGTGCCGCTCCAGGAAGTCCGTATAAAGCGCTTCCAGCGAGGGCAGATCCCACCATTGCCCAACCTTCTCGTGGATATGGCCCTCGGTCAGGTGGGTTGCCTTGAACAGGTCGACATAGTCCATGAGGCCGGCGCGTCGCAGCTGCTGCTCCACCTCATCAGCCAGGTTGCCGGGGGCAATCCACAATCCGGGGGATACCTGGCCGCAGCCGACACGGGTCAGGATGGTTCGCAGCTTGTGCCGGAGGTGCCGTTGCGCCTCGGGGACCGAGAACGATGCCAGGAGCCAGGCATCGTCCTTCCGGGCGCGGCGGGGGGCGAAGATCCGCTCATCGCCCGCCGTAAAGACGTCCTCAAGTTCAGGTGAAAGCTTGTAGGCCGCGGAGCCGCCTCGTCGCAGGCTGACCAGCACTCCGCGCTTCTTCAGCCGCGACACGGAGGACCTAACGCCCGCTGACTCCACGCCCAGGTCTCCCAGGAGCTGGATGAGGTCGGCAACGGCGAAGGTCCCTTCCTGGTTGCGCGCGTACAAGCCATACACGGTAACGATCAGGTGCTGATGGCGCGGCATCGGAGCAACGTCGGGGACGGCATCGGCCTTGGCCATTCAGCTCTACCTCTAATAGTTCGGGTTTCAGTTACTGTCTTAGGCTACATCGGCAGCCCTTTGGCAAGCTGAACCTCGTCTAGATGAACCTCATCTAGATGAAGGTGAGGCCGGCCCAGGGAGTAGTGACGGGTGTGGTGCCACCGAACACGGTTTTGAACTCTTCCTCGAGCAAAACCCTCATGGACAGCTCGTGGGTGTTTTCCTTGTTTTCCTCAAAGCGTGAATCAGACATCGTCGTCTCCTTATGAAATGCATGTAGAACGGAGCACGCGATGGTTCCGCCGTTCATGCAGGTGCAATAATTCTATGACGATGTTGTGACGATCGTAAATAGATCGCGATAAATTGTTATGCTCGTTGGATTGCGATCGTCAGTCTTGAGATATCCTGAATCTCGGAACCGAAAGGAGCCCCTGTGGACGCCATGTCCCGGCTGAACCCCCGTGCCAGTATCGAGCGCACCGTGGAGTGGGTGGATACGGATGCGTCCGGCCATCAGCACAATTCGGCCGTCATGCGCTGGGTGGAGTCCGCCGAGGCCGAGCTGTTCCTGCGCACGCTCCAGTTGCCCGACTATTTTCCCAGCGTGCCCCGCATCCACCAGGAGATCCACTTCAAGGCCAAACTCTGGTTCGGTCAGGGGATCACCGCAACGGTCGGCATTTCCAAACTGGGCAGGACCTCGATGACCTACGCCTTTGAAATCCACGGTCATCCGCACGGCGAATTGCCTGGCGGCCTGGCTGCTTTCGGGACTGTGACCGTGGCCCATGTTCCGCCCGGGTTCCAGAAGGCACAACCCTGGCCTGCCGCCGTCGTGGATGCGGTTGCTTCCGCGAGAGACGAGTAGCGGGTTCAAGGCAACAGCGCCGGATTCCTGACACAAAAAGAACCTCCGGCAAAGCCGGCGGCTCAATCAGAGCCGGTGGCTTTGCCGGAGGTTCCTGTCCAGATATTGGGGGAGTTCCCGCCTTCGGGAGTCCCTGATGTCTGGCTGGCTTCAGTGATCCCGAATAACGGCGATTCCCTGGATCTCTATCATTGCTTCCTTCTGCCACAGGCGGCTGACTCCGATTCCTGCCATGGCCGGATATTCCGAGCCTGCCATTTCGCGCCAGATCCGCCCGATTTCCTTCCCGTGCGCCATGTAGTCATCGACGTCGGTCAGGTAGATGGTGACGCTGACCAGATCCTCGGGCTGACCACCGGCTGCCGCCAACGTGGTCAGCACGTTCGAGAATGCCTGCCTGAACTGTTCCACAATGCCGCCGGGGACGATCTGCATATCGCGATCCAGGGCGGTCTGGCCACCCAGGTATACCGCGTTTCCGGCAAGGATGCCGTGGGCGTAACCGGACGGCTTGGGCAGTGCTTCGGGGTTGACGGTCCTCTTGCTCATGCTGCTCCTCCTGAAAGTGAGTGGTTTTCCTGCTAGCGAAAAAGACCCTTGTTTGAATCCTTTCCGTCGTGCTACCTTGAGCATATGTGACGATCGTAAAAAAGTCGACATATCAAAAAACTCAAAGTAACCGAGTACAGATCGAAGGGAATCAGACGGATGAAACTGGCCACACTCCGCACCAGCGGGGACGGTACGACGGCGGTCATTGGCCTGGGCGCCGATGCGTTTCTGCCGCTGCCCTACTCGAACGTCGGAGCGCTCCTGGCCGATCCGAACTGGCGGGCTACAGTCGGGGCAGCGATTGGGGCCACGGATTCTCCCGAACGTCCGGGGGCGAATGTAGTGCCCAAGGGCACGGCGGTGATAGACGCCGGCAACGCTGTATTTGCGCCACTGGTGCCCGAAGCCGGCAAGGTCATCTGCTGCGGCTTGAACTACGGTGACCACATTCAGGAGATGGGCCGGGATCTTCCCGAGTACCCGACCCTCTTCGCTAAGCATGCGGACACTCTCACCGGCGCAACGGACACGGTCGAAATCCTCGGAAGCGAGAAAGTCGACTGGGAAGCCGAACTGGCCGTCGTCGTCGGAAGCGTCCTCTTTCAGGCCAGCGAAGAGCAGGCGCAGGATGGGATCGCCGGCTACACCGTGGCCAACGATGTATCTATGCGCGACTGGCAGAACCGCACCCTGCAGTGGTTCCAAGGCAAGGCCTTCGACGCCACGACTCCGGTTGGGCCGGTCCTGGTCACACCCGAGGACGTGACAGGAGGCTTTGAGGTTCGCGGCTACGTGAACGGCGAACTGGTGCAGGCAGGGAACACCAGAACGCTGGTCTTCAGTCCTGCGCGCCTTCTGTCCTACATCTCACAGTTCACCATCCTCCGTCCGGGGGACCTCGTCCTGACGGGCACACCCGGGGGAGTGGGTATGGGAATGATCCCTCCGCGCTTCCTGCAGGACGGAGACGTCCTGACAACAGAAATTCCTGGCATCGGACGCCTGGAGAATACGATCCGGATCCATCAAAACGAGGGCGCTGCCGCCATGCGCGCGCCCGTTACCGCAACCACCGCTACCAAGGAGTGAAGACCATGACCAACACCACCGAGTACCTGACCCAGGGCGACAATTCGATCTACGCCGGCCCTGACGGCAAGGTCGTCCCCGTCGTCACGCGTGCAGGACTGGAGGACACCAACACGGCGCAGTCCGGCGATTGCGTCCGCGTGTCCGGCGTCTCCATCCAGCACACGCCCGCCACGAAGATCTGGTTCGGACAGGTTTCCAACGTTCCCGGATACCGTTCCCTGCCCCACCACCACGGCGAAGCCGAGACCGGCGGTTACGTCCTGCGGGGCCACGGACGCATTTACTACGGCGAAAACTTCTCCGAATACCAGGACATGAACGCAGGTGACTGGGTCTTCGTTCCCCCGTTCATGCCACATGTGGAGGCCAACATGTCCGTTACAGAGGAACTGGTATGGCTCACAACCCGTACGCCGGAGAACATCGTGGTCAACCTCGACGACGTGGCTGATGACACCCTCGCCGGATACCGGCGGGCATAGCGCCATGAATGCCACAACACCGGCCAAGACGCTGACGTCAGCCACGTTTCTCCGTGCCGTGGAGTTGACTCAGGTTCCGGCCCAGGTGCATGAAGAAGCCTATGAGGCTGTCACCCAGTACGTTCCCTGGCCCAAGGCCTATGGGGGAGACATGGTGGCACAGTCGGCGGCAGCCATGATGCTCTCGGTGGAAAACGACCGGGCGCTCCATTCCATGCACAGCTACTTCATGCGTCCTGTGGATGTCGGAGCGACCGTGCGGTACGAGGTTGAGCACCTGCGCGATGGACGCGGCTACTCCACGCGAAGCGTACGCGGCTACCAGAACGGTAAGACCGTCTTTGTGGCCATGGGATCCTTTCAGGTTCCCGAAGACGGTTTCGACTACCAGTCCGCCGTTCCCGCGGCAGCGGCTCCCACCGGACTCGATCCGGAATCGCTGCGCAGTGCGGCTGAGGTTCTGGCCGGCGTCGATGGCCCTGCCGCGGAATACTGGTCCAGCGGGCGAAGCTTCGACATGCGTCACGTCCCGGGCCCCGTCTATGTGGAGGTCGAGGGCGGCCGAGAGGCCCACCAGGCCATCTGGGTGAAGGCTTTCGATGGCCTGCCAGACCTCGGGGATCAGCGAATGAACGCCAACCTGCACCGTGCAGCCCTGGCCTATGTGTGTGACTACACCATCCTGGAGCCTCTCCTCCGGGCTCAGGGCCTGCACTGGTCCTCACCCGGCCTCACCACGGCCAGCCTGGACCACTCCATGTGGTTCCACCGTGATGGACACGCGGACGAATGGGTGCTGTACGCGCAGAAGGCCATTTCCGGGCAGAGCAACCGGGGAATGGCTCTCGGCCATTTCTTCGACCGGGACGGCCGTCTCCTGGCCACCGTCGCCCAAGAGGGCATGATCCGTCCCGGATCCTAATCCGACATCAGAAGCAAGAACCTTAGAAGGAGTGGCCATGACGACATCGGCCCATGTGGATACATTTACGCGGGACCACCTGCCGCCGGCCTCGACCTGGCCGGCACTGGAGTT
The DNA here is from genome assembly GCF_018613875.1 of Arthrobacter sp. ISL-28. Classification (GTDB taxonomy): domain Bacteria; phylum Actinomycetota; class Actinomycetes; order Actinomycetales; family Micrococcaceae; genus Arthrobacter. Next base: position 38,089 of record NZ_JAGGPJ010000023.1, read on the forward strand.
CACCCTCCCCGAGCTCCAATACCCTGAGCAGTTGAATGCAGCAGCGGTCCTCATTGATGATGCTGCCGCACAGTTCGGCGGCGGCCGTCCGGCCCTCCTGACCCCGGATGGCACCGTGTGGACCTACGCTGAATTGCAGCGCCGGTCCAACCAGGCCGCCCAGGTACTCACCGAGGACTTCGGCGTACTTCCAGGCAACCGCGTCATGCTCCGCGGCCCGAACAACCCATGGCTCGTGGCCGCCTGGCTTGGCGTGCTCAAAGCGGGCGCGGTGGTTGTCACCACGATGCCGATGCTGCGGGCAGCGGAGGTGGCGACACTGATCCGGCTCACACGACCGGTCCTCGCCGTCTCCGACCACCGCTTCACCGAAGACTTGGTCCTTGCTGCCGAACGCGAGCCAGTCGCTGTGCTGGGGTATGGCGGCACGGACGAGGCTGACTTTGTCCAGCGGTGCGCTGCCAAGAGCGGAACCTTCACGAACGTGGAAACTGCGGCAGACGACGTCGCCATTCTGGGCCCGACGTCGGGGACCACCGGCGACCCGAAAGTCACCATGCACTTTCACCGCGATATCCTCGCGATCGCTGACACCTTTGGCCGCCACATCCTGCAGCCAAGCCCGGAGGACGTGTTTGCCGGGTCTCCGCCTATCGCATTCACCTTCGGGCTCGGGGGCCTGGTGGTGTTTCCGCTGCGGTTTGGCGCCTCCGCGCTGCTGACGGAGCGGGCAGCCCCGGTGGAACTGGCGGAAAATGCCGCCGACGCCGGTGCCTCCATCCTGTTCACCGCGCCTACGGCTTACCGCGCCATTCTGAAGGCCGGGCGCGGAGAATTACTCAGCCGCCTCCGCATCGCGGTGTCCGCCGGCGAACATCTCCCGAGGGAAACGTGGCAGGCCGTCTACGACGCCACAGGCGTCCGGCTCGTCAACGGCATCGGTGCCACAGAAATGCTGCACGTTTTCATCTCAGCCACCGGCGAGGACAGCAGACCCGGAACGACCGGAAAAGCTGTCCCGGGCTTCCGGGCCGCCATCCTCGATGACGACGGCGTCGAACTGGGTCCTAACCAGCCCGGCCGGCTGGCCGTCGTGGGCCCCACCGGATGCCGCTACCTCGATGACCCGCGGCAGTCCAAGTACGTCTGGAATGGCTGGAACGTCACCGGTGACACTTTCGTCCAGGACGAGGACGGCTACTTCGTTTACCAGTCGCGCTCTGACGACATGATCGTCTCCTCCGGCTACAACATCGGCGCACCGGAAGTGGAGGCGGCCATCAACCAGCACCCGGACGTTCTGGAAAATGCTGTGGTCGGACGTCCCGACCCCGAGCGCGGAACCGTTGTGTGCGCGTTCGTCGTCCTGCGTGAAGGCGTGGAGGCAGATGCGGCCAAGCGCAAGGAAATCCAGGACTTCGTCAAACACACCATCGCCCCGTACAAGTACCCACGCGACATCCGCTTCGTGGAGGAACTGCCCCGCAACCCCAGCGGCAAGCTGCAGCATTTCCGGCTCCGGCAGTATCTCGAAAGCGAAAACAACCAGCTGGCCGACGCGGCCGCAACCCAAGCCTAGAAGGGACCGATCCATGAAGATCGCAATCGTCGGAGGCGGCCCCGGAGGCCTGTACTTCGCAGCACTGATGAAGCAGCTTGACCCCACCCACGACATCACGCTCTGGGAACGCAATGCAGCCACGGACACCTTTGGTTTCGGCGTGGTGTTCTCCGATGAGACGCTGGGCGGCATCGGAAACGCCGATCCTGTGGTCGCCGAATATATGAGCCGCCGCTTCGCACGCTGGTCGGACATTGACATCCACTTTGGTGGGGAGACCCTGACTGTCGGCGGCCAGGGATTCGCAGCCATGAGCCGCAAGGAGCTGCTGGAACTCCTGCAGCGCAGGTGCCTGGAGCTTGGAGTGGACGTGCGGTTCAGCACGCTCGCCCCGCCCATCCAGGAGCTCGAGGCCGGCTACGACCTGGTGCTGGCTTCCGACGGCGTCAATTCGCAGATCCGCGCCATGTACGCCGACTCCTTCCGCCCGAACCTTGACCCGCGGGGGAACAAGTTCATGTGGCTGGGCACGGACCTCGTTTTCGAAGCGTTCAAGTTCTTCGTCAAGGAAACCGAGCACGGCGTCATGCAGATTCACGGCTACCCCTACTCAGATGAGGGGTCGACCTTCATTGTTGAAATGTCCCCTGAGGTGTGGGAGGCCGCCGGCTTTGACGAGACGGCCGGCGACGTGTTCCCGCCCGGCGTGTCCGATGAAAAGGCCATTGAGAAGATCCGCCGCATCTTCGCAGAGGAGCTGGACGGTCACGAAGTGCTGGCCAACAACTCCAAGTGGCTGAACTTCACCACCGTACGGAACAGCAGCTGGCGCCACGGCAACATCGTCCTGCTCGGCGACGCCGCGCACACCGCCCATTTCTCCATCGGGTCGGGCACCAAACTCGCCATGGAAGATGCCTTGGCCCTGGCGGCCTGCCTCCACGAACACCCGGACCTCGAGCCTGCTCTGTCCGCTTATGAGCTGGAGCGGCGACCTGTTGTCGAGTCCACTCAGCGGGCCGCGCAGGCCTCGCTGGAGTGGTTCGAACGGATCGGCCAGTACAGGAACCAGGAACCCACCCAGTTCGCGTTCAACCTGCTCACCCGTTCCCGCCGCATCACCCAGGAAAACCTGCGCCTCCGGGATCCGGAATTTGCCGAGGCAGTGGATCGCAATTTTGCCGAACTGCAGGGCCTGCCGTCCGTGGCCCCGGCCATGTTCCAGCCGTACAGTATCGGTGGGCTGGAACTGAAGAACCGGATTGTGGTCTCTCCGATGGACATGTACTCCGCCACGGACGGGATCCCCGGGGACTTCCACCTCGTGCACCTCGGATCCAAGGCACTGGGCGGTGCCGGGCTGGTCATGACGGAGATGGTTTGTGTCTCCGCCGAAGGCCGCATCACTCCCGGATGCTCCGGTCTCTATACGGACAGCCAACGGGACAGCTGGAAGTCCATCGTGGACTTCGTCCATGCACGGTCCACGGCGAAAATCGGTGTGCAGCTCGGCCATTCCGGCCGGAAGGGGTCCACCCGCCTGATGTGGGAGGGCATCGACGAGCCCCTGGAGTCAGGGAACTGGGAGCCAGCCGGACCGTCTGCCCTGCCGTACGGGCCAGGAAACCAGGTTCCCCGCGTGATGGACCGGGCCGAAATGGACCGCGTCAAGGCCGAATTCGTGGAGTCTGCCCGCCGCGCGGCTGAGGCCGACTTCGATCTCCTGGAAATCCATGCGGCGCACGGCTACCTTCTGTCGTCATTCCTCTCTCCGATCTCGAACCGCCGGACTGACGAGTACGGAGGCAGCCTGGAGAACAGAATGCGCTTCCCGCTCGAGGTCTTTGACGCGGTCCGGAATGTCTGGCCCGCCTACAAGCCGATGACCATCCGCATTTCGGCGACCGACTGGATCGAAGGCGGCAACAGTTCGGATGATTCCATCGCAATCGCGAAGGCCTTCATCAACCACGGCGCCGCCGGCATCGACGTCTCTACCGGACAGATCGCCAAGGAGGAGAAGCCGGCCTTCGGCCGCAGCTACCAGACGCCGTTCGCCGACCGCATCCGTCAGGAAGTCGCCGAGCCGGCGGGAGTGGCCGTTATCGCCGTCGGCGCCATTTCGACCTACGACGACGTCAATTCCGTTCTGCTTGCAGGCCGGGCCGACCTCGTGGCACTCGGACGCACGCACCTGTACGACCCGCAGTGGACGCTGCACGCCGCCGCCGAACAGGAGTACCAGGGCCCCGGATCAGAGTGGATTCCGCAGTTCAGGGCCGGCCGCCGGAAACCGCCGAGCAGCCGCACGGATGCAGTCCGTCCGAGGCTTTCCCTGCTGAGGGAGCTCGATTCGGAGGAGACCACCTCACACCTGCGGTGGACACCTGCAGCCTTGACCCCGGAAGGGGCCCTGGCTCCCTGACCTCTCGGCAGGATTCTGCGGAACACCGGCCTTGCACATATCAGGCGCAACTGCTGTGCAAGGCCGGTGCTGTCGTTCAGGGCAAGGCCGAGGATGCCTGCCGGGGCTATCGCGGTTGCAACCTTCGTGCCCTTCGATCGTGATGCTTTTGGGACACAGATTGCGAACCCTCTAGGATTGGGGCTCGATGATAGCTCTTGACGAAACGTCCGAACAGCCACAGTCCGCGCCGCCGCGTGCGCCGGTCTTTGTCGATGCGTCAGGTCGACGCCTCCGGCGGGTCAAGCTTATCGGCCTCGGGGCCCTCGGGCTCGTGGCAGGGTACGTCATTCTCCTGCTGGTTGCGTTAATTGGCGGACCCAATGTGGCCGCGCCTTACCTGCCACTCCCGGCTGCCCCGGCTGCCCGTGACCTTCCGTCATCCCCATCGGCACCGGCTTCCAGTGCGGCTGGACCCCCAGCTAGCGAAGCTCGACCGGCTCAGCCTGCAGCGCCGGCCGCTGTCCAGATTCCGGTGACTCCGCCTTCGGCCGTTGCTACAGCACCACCGATCTATGGTGCAGGCATACCGCATGCGGTCCCCTCAGCACCCGCTGCCAATCCCGCGCGGAGCACTGAGCGGACGGCGCCGGGCAAGAGCGGGACGGCTCCGGGCCAGACAACGCGTCCATCGCCCCCGCCGCACCCGTGAGTGCGGGCCGCCTGAGCAAGCGCGCTGCTCCGGTCGGTGTCAGGGCACACTGGTTCATTCTTCTGGCCGTCCTGTTTGCGCTGGCTGTCGCTCTCGCGGTGCAGGGGTACATGCATCACCTTGCCGGGATCAGCGATGACTCCGTTCCCGCTACCGGGACCGCCAGTGCTGTCCCGAATGCCGTCTCTCAGGGTGGCCCCGTCGTCGACTCCCGCGGCGGGACAGTTCGCACTGTGCGTCCACCTGATCGTACGGTGGCCTTGACGTTCGACGACGGCCCAGACCCGGCCTGGACGCCTCAGATCCTCGACGTCCTCCGGAAACATCACGTCCACGCGACATTCTTCGTCGTCGGCTCGGCGGCGATCGACAATCCCGATCTCGTCCGGCGCATCGCCGCAGAGGGTCACGAGATCGGCCTGCACACACTCACCCATGCCGACCTGGGCGCCGCCCCTGCATGGCGACGCCAGCTCGAGGTCCAAGGCGCTCAGGATGCGATCGTCGGCATCACCGGTCGCGCGGCGTCCCTGCTGCGTCCGCCATACAGCTCCGAGAACGTTGCGGTCACAAACGGTGCCTGGTCTGCGATGCAAGCGTCGGCGGAGGAGGGGTACCTCACCGTTCTCAGTACCGTCGACAGCCAGGACTGGCGTCGGCCAGGTGTCGCAGCGATCGAGCGGAATGTCACTCTGTCCGGCCCGCAGGGGCAGGTTGTTCTGATGCATGACGGCGGTGATGACAGGGAACAGACCGTCGCCGCGCTCGACTCCGCCCTGAAGAGATTCGCTGACCAGGGCTATCGCGTGACTACCGTCGGCGATGCCATCGGGATCGACGGCACGCGGCAGGCTTCGACTGCGGAGCAGGTCAGCGGAACCGCGTTCGTATGGGGCATCCGGCTCAGCGACGTCGTCATCACGGCCATCTCGTGGGCGCTCGTTGCGGCCGGTATCGTGACGCTGATCCGCGCCATCCTCGTGGTCGGCATCGCGGCGCACCACAGCCGCGGCGCGCGCCGCATGCAGGCGGACAGCCGCGGTCGACGCCGGTTGGACGTGCCGGTAAGGCCCAGGATCACGGAGCCGGTCAGTGTGATCGTTCCCGCTTATAACGAGGCGGCCGGCATTGAAGCCGCGGTCCGATCCATCGTCGCCTCGACCCATCCGGTTGAGATCATCGTGGTCGATGACGGGTCAGCCGACGGGACTGCAGACATCGTGGAAGGGCTTGGCCTGCCGGGCGTCCTGGTGATCCGGAAGGAGAACGGCGGCAAGCCATCCGCCCTGAATGCCGGGCTTGGCGCTGCCAGCCACGATCTTGTCGTGATGGTCGACGGCGACACCGTCTTCGAACCGGACACGGTTCAGGCACTCGTTCAGCCCTTCGCCGACCCACGAGTGGGTGCAATTTCGGGGAACACCAAGGTCGCCAACCGCGGAGGCATCCTCGGCGCCTGGCAGCACATCGAGTACGTCGTCGGCTTCAATCTTGACCGCAGACTGTTCGACGTCGCGGAGTGCATGCCGACAGTCCCCGGGGCTATTGGTGCCTTCCGCCGCGATGCCCTCCTCCGGGTCGGCGGAGTCAGCGACGACACGCTCGCCGAGGACACAGACCTGACCATGTCCCTGTGCCGTGACGGCTGGCGGGTGGTGTACCAGGACGACGCGAGGGCGTGGACCGAGGCGCCCGCGAGCCTCGGTGCCTTGTGGCGCCAGCGGTACCGCTGGTGCTACGGCACGTTGCAGGCCATGTGGAAGCACCGCGGCGCGGTACTGCAGGGGGGAGCGGCGGGCAAGCTTGGCCGACGTGGGCTCGGCTACCTGCTCTTCCTCCAAGTGCTGCTTCCCTTGTTCGCGCCCGTTGTCGATGTCTTTGCTGTCTACGGCTTGATCTTCCTCGATCCGTTCCGGATCGCGGCGCTCTGGCTCGTCTTCCTTGTCGTTCAGTTCCTCATGGCCGCCTACGCGTTCCGGCTCGACAATGAGCCGCTTCGCCCGCTGTGGACGCTTCCACTTCAGCAGTTCGTGTACCGGCAGCTCATGTATCTCGTCGTCATCCAGTCGGTGGTCACCGCCTTGGCCGGCGTGCACCTGCGGTGGCACCGAATGGAGAGGTATGGAAGCCTTCGTGTCCCGCCCGCCAGGCAGGGTCAGGCGTAAGTTCTCGCGAAGCGTCCGTGCTCACGCCGCTCCGGTCAAAGCCTCTGTTCGAAGCTGGGCCGTGACGTAGCTGCCCTTGAAAAAGAGCAACGGCTCGGCATCCGGTCGGGAGCCCAGGGCGCGGACCGCGGCCACCACTATGGTGTGGTCACCGCCGTCGTATTCCCGATACAGTTCGCAATCCACCCCAGGCCAGAGCCTGGTCCAGCACCGGGTTTCCGAGCGGCGATGCCGAATGAGCCACACCTGCGAACTTGTCAGTCCCTGACCGTGCGAACTGGGTCGAGAGCCAGTTGTGCTCAGCAGCAAGCACGTTGACCGTGAAGGTGCCCGAGACACGCAGCAAAGGCCAGGTGCTGGACATACGGGAAGGGCTGAAAGACACCAGCGCCGGATCCAGCGAAAGCGACGAGAACGACTGGCAGGTGAAACCGGCAGGCCCTTGATCTGTCGCGGCCGTAATGACTGTCAGGCCCGAGGCAAAATGGCCCAGGACATCGCGTAGCCTGCGCGGCGAGAGATCAGAATGTTCAAACACGGTTTTTTCCTTTCGAACCCTGTGCCACCAAGCAACCACCCCTGAGCACAGGTTCTCAACACCGGCTGAAACGCACTGACATGCTCCCCAATACGGGTTCACCACCGGAGGTAAGAGGTAATGATTCGCCGGACCTCACGAGCTCAACCTGGCGTTCCGTGTCGCCGCGGAGACGAAGTACTAAGCACCGTTTCTTGTCGTGCACTCCCGTTACAGCGTGCTGGCGAAGCCACCGCACGCCGTGCTTAGGTGGTTCCACCGCCAGCCAAGATCGTGGCGGCCGAAGGCGCTATGACGGACAGACTATGTCGGACAGGAGGACCAGATGCCAGATGCACGCGAATGCAACCCCTGCGCTCCTGCTATGCCGGACTGCTGCGTGCCGGCCCGCTCCTGCTGTCCGGTTTGCTCCTGACCATCCTCGTTCGCCCTGATAATCCGGCCATATGGGACGGCGCGGCTCGGTGGCATGCTCGCACCGGTAGCAGGGCAGCACTTACAGGGGCCGGCATAGCCGGACCGGCAGGCTGTTAGCGCCTCGGTCCGGCCCGCACCCTGCGTCCGGCCTGTCCGCCGTCTGCTTCCTTTGCTTCGGTGGCCGCCGCCATTAGGGCGCCGCGCTGACGGCTGTCTCGTTCGTCCTATTCCCGCCTTGGAGTGCCTGGGCCCACCTGCCCCAAACTGGTGCCCCACTGCGTCGCCGGGAACAGCATGCCAAAGCCGTCTCCATGCCCAATCGACTACGAAAGGCAGCCATGCCCTTCGCTGCACCCCAGCCGTCCCCACTGAACCTGTCGCCCCTCCTGACGCGGCGGCGCGCCCTGGGCGCCTTCCTCGCGTTGCCCGCCCTGGGCTTGCTGACGGCCTGCGGCGGAGCGCCCGCAACCAGCGGCGAACCCGCAAGCCAGTCCGCCCCGGCCCCCCTCGGCACCTCGGTGCCTCCCGGCACGACAATTACGGTGGGTGACGCCACCATCCGGGTGGCGCTTGAACTGTCCGGTCTGATCAAGGAGCTCGGTTTCAAGGTCAAGTCCGCCAACATCTCCGGTGGCCCGCAGACCACGGAAGCGTTCCGGGCCAACGCCCTCGATGTTGGATCGGTGGCTGACATCCCGCCGATCCATGCCACGTGGACCGGTCTCGACGTGCGGATCATCGCCAGCGCCTACCGTCAGGACGCCGTGAACCACCCGGTGTACGAGCTGGGGGTCGCTCCCGGATCCGGAATCTCCTCTCTTGGAGACCTGCGCGGCAAGAAGATTGCGTACAGTCCCGGCCAGGCGCAAGGTGCGCTTGTGCTGCGCATCCTGGAGAAAGCGGGACTGCACCAAGACGATGTGAAGCTCGTGGAGCTGCCCAGCACCGGTGACGTCTACGCCACCTCCCTGGCCAGCAAGCAGGTCGATGCCGCCCCGCTGGGCGGCGTTCAGATCAAGCGCTACCTCGCCAAGTACAAGGCAGAGGGGTCCAGCACGCTTCGTCATGGCCTCCGCGACGACCCCGCGCACCTTTACTCCCCGGCCGAGGTCCTTAACGATCCGGCGAAAGCCGCGGCCCTGGCTGAATATGTGCGGGTCTGGGGCAAGGCGCAGCGCTGGGTCCAGGACCACCCGGGGGAATGGCTGGAGGGCTACTACGTGAAGGACCAGGGCCTTTCCCGCGAGGACGGCCAGTACCTGATTGACGCCGCTGACACAAGAGATCTGCCGACGTCGTGGGCCGAGGGCATCGCCCGCCATCAGCAGACCATCGACCTCCTGGCCTGTGAACAGAAGAAGCCCCGGCTCGAAGCGGCTTCGCTCTATGACGCGCGTTTCGAAGCGATCGCAGGTTCCGCTTTCGTCGCTGCCGGAAAGGCAGGTGCCTGATGGCCACCGCTACTGGAACTTTCCGCCGTCGAGCCGCATCGGGAGCCGGCGCTGGCCGGGCGGGAGGACGTCCGGCCAACGGGCAGGCGGCTGGGACTCGGACAACGACGGCGGTTCGCCGGCCTGCTCGGTCCGGTTGCCTTGCTTCTGCTGTGGACCGTGTCCTCTGCGACGGGCCTGCTCGATCCGCGGATCCTGTCCGAGCCGTGGACTGTAGTGAGCACCGCTGGCGAGCTGATCGCCGATGGCCGGTTGCAGGAGAACCTCGTTGTCTCGGGCCAGCGTGCTTTGCTCGGGCTGTTCTTCGGCATCGTCCTCGGCGCCGTGCTGGCCCTCGTGTCCGGACTCAGCCGCTTCGGTGAAGCACTCATCGACGGTCCGGTACAGATCAAGCGAGCCATCCCCGGCCTGGCCCTGATTCCACTACTCATTCTCTGGTTCGGCATCGACGAAACCATGAAGGTGCTGACCGTCACGCTCGGCGTGTTCGTCCCCATTTACCTGCAGACCCACGCTGGGCTACGGGGCATCGACCTCCGCTATGTCGAACTGGCGCAAATCGTCGGGCTAACCAGGGCAAGCTTCATCCGCCGAGTGGTACTACCGGGCGCGCTCCCTGGCTTCTTCCTGGGCCTGCGTTTCGCGGTCACGGGCGCCTGGGTGTCCCTCGTGGTCGTGGAACAGATCAATTCCACAAGCGGCATCGGCTACATGATGGAGCTCGCCCGCACCTATGGCCAGACCAACATCATCGTCTTCGGACTCGCCGTGTACGGGCTGCTCGGCCTGCTGTCCGACGCTACCGTCCGTTTCCTCGAACGAAAGGCCGTCATGGCAGCGCACCCTGGCGGGCTAACCACCATCGACCCCTCAACCGAGAGGGACAACCCAGCCACTTCCCAGCACGCAACCCCATCCCTCGCCGCCTCTGTTGCGGTCTCAGTAAAAAACCTTGTCCGCGGCTTTGGGCCAAGGGGCGTTTTTAACGGCGTGGACCTGGAGATCGCACCCGGCGAATTTGTCGCCCTCCTTGGGCCCAGCGGCTGCGGGAAGAGTACCCTGCTGCGTGCCCTCGCCGGATTGGACCACGATGTGCGCGGCAGCGGCGTGGTCACCGTGCCGGACCGCGTCTCCGTGGTCTTCCAAGACTCGCGGCTGCTGCCCTGGGACACGGTCCTCGGCAACGTGACGCTCGGCCTGCGCAAGCACGACGACGAAGCCAAGGGACGCCGCGCACTCACGGAGGTAGGCCTCGCGGGCCGGGAAAGGTCCTGGCCGTACGAACTCTCCGGTGGTGAACAGCAGCGCGTGGCACTTGCCCGGTCGCTGGAGGTCGGAACCAGCGCCCCGGGAAACCAGACGGATACCGGCGGGCACGAAGCACTTCGGCGCGACCTCCTGGCCGCTCTCGGCGTGGGTGAGGCCGCAGTCGAGAAGGCTGCCGGCTAGGCCTCTGACGTCCCACTCCATGGGATCGCGGCACAACCCCCCGTGGGCCGCCGCGCCTCTTGTTGAAACGTCGGTTCCTGCGCAATACATCGTGGATTCATACCGACACTAGAGAACGCAAGCTTCCCGACGTTCAGGAACACACAATCTGAGCCGCCGCGCAGGGACCTTTTCACACTGGGGCGGCCGTTGGCAGCAGTTCCGCAGCAGCCAGATCCAGAACGCCCGCTACCTAATGCACGCTGGCGAGACGTGTAAGCAGGACTAACCGTTTGGTGTTAGGAATTTTCGCTTTTTTCTACCTTTTTGCCCTTATACGGTTGCTTCACCCAGTCGGCGGGGTCGCCTGCTGATTGGGCCTTCCCTTTAGGAGCAACTCATTGACTCTCACCGAAACCCTGCCCGTCCGAGCAGCCACCCTGGTCGTCCCCATCCACGAGCCGTGCGTCCCGAGGACGGGCACCCTTCTCATCCATGGGCATGAACAGCCCTGCTGGCAACGTCGTTGACGGTGCGGCATGGACGCTTCCCCAGGCCACCGTGGCCCTTTGAAGCTGCCGAACGCATCCCTTTCCTTAGGCAACAAGTCTTGTTCAACCAGAGCGAGCGAAAGATTCATAAAGCACAGGAGCTTTCACCATGACCAGGGAACAATACGCTGAATCAACACCCTCAGAAATCACGCAGGACGACCGTCCCGTTTCCCCCGACGCCGCAGGCGGGACAGGTGTCCATAACCAGGCTCACGGCAAGAAGCTTCGGAGCCGTCACGTCACGATGATCACCCTCGGCGGGATCATCGGCGCAAGCCTTTTCGTTGGCTCGGCCAACATCGTCCGCAGCACCGGACCCGCAGCTACTCTTTCTTATGCCATCGGCGGACTGTTTGTCTTCCTGGCAATGCGCATGCTCGGGGAGATGGCAGCGGCTAGGCCCGCGGTTGGTTCCTTCATGGAGTACGCCCGAGTGGGCCTTGGCGACTGGGCTGCATATCTCGTCGGCTGGCTGTACTGGTACTTCTGGGTAGGCGTCATAGCCTATGAAGCCGTCGTAGGGGGCGGGATTCTTCACGGCTGGTTTCCCGCGCTGCCGGCCTGGGCTGGTTCGCTTGCTCTGCTCGCGGTCTTCGTGTGCACCAACCTCATCTCCCTTCGAACGTTCGGGGAAACGGAGTTCTGGCTCGCAAGCATCAAAGTGATCGCGATCGTCGTGTTCCTCGCTGCTGGCGTGCTGTTCGCGCTTGGGCTCTGGCCGAACGCCACATTCTCGGTATCGAATCTCTGGGTGCACGACGGATTCATGCCGAATGGATTAGGCGTGGTGCTCTCCAGCATTGCGCTGGTCCTGTTCTCGTACTTTGGCACGGAGATCGCTGTCATGGCGGCAGCAGAGTCGGAGAACCCGGGCAAGGGAATCCGGCAGGCCGCGAACACGGTTATCTGGCGCGTCATGCTCTTCTACGTCGGGGCGATTCTCGTCATCGTCACGATCGTCCCGTGGAATCAGCTCCCCGAACCTTCCGTCATTGCCCCGTTCACGTACGTGTTCTCGCTGTTCGGTGTACCCGGCGCCGAGATCCTCATGGGCCTCGTCATCTTCACCGCAGTGATCTCAGTACTCAACTCGGGTACATACTCCGCATCACGCATGTTCGCCGCCCTCGCTGAACAGGGGCTTGCGCCTGCGGTCGTTGCGAAGCGCACCAAGCGCGGCGTCCCGGCTCTCGCTGTGACTGCATCGACCATTGGCGGCCTCATCGCAACGCTCGTGAACTTCATCGCGCCGAGTTCGGGCATTTACGACTTCATCATGAATTCAACTGGCCTGGTAGCCCTGTTCGTGTACGTATTTATCGCAGTCACCCAGTGGCGCCTGAGAATCAAAATGACCGCTGAGGAGCGCGCGAACCTCAAGCTCAAAGTGTGGCTGTTCCCGTGGCTCAACATCATCCTGATTGTTTGTGCCATCGGCATCGTAGCGATCATGATGCTCTCCGAGAGCGGCCGCACCCAGGTGTGGACGAGCTTTGTCGCGGCCGGCGCCCTGGTATTGTTCTGGCCGATCGTTCGAAAGAGGATCGCGCTTCAGAAAGAGAAAGAAGCTGTAGTCCGAACGTCCGCCCTTGCCGAGACCCATCGGTAGGAATCGCGACGAGCCGGTAGTAGATCAGGCTGTGGCCGTGATCCCTCGGGATCGCGGCCACAACTTTTGCATCAAGGTGAAACTGGTCAGTGTATTGGGCGATCACGACGGCGGCGCCGGACTTCCGCTGCTACGGCGCTGGGTGAGGTGGCTGTGCTGGCCGATGCCGGCGTCGGACTTTCCCCTCTATGTATCTCCCTGAGGTTACGGGCCCCAGTAGTGCATCAGGTACTTCCCTGTTGAAGCCGACCATCAATAGTGTCCAACGCATTGAGACCGGAGCCACTAGCGGCGCCGGTCTCAACGAAGACGGTGTGAATAAGAGTGAGTACTAGGCAGTGGCGCGTCGGGCCACGTTGTAGAAGCGGATGTTTTCGTATTCTTCGAGGCCCTCGGCGCTTCCTTCGCGTCCAAGGCCTGACTGCTTGACGCCTCCGAACGGGGCGGCAGCATTGGACGGTACGCCTTGGTTGATGCCTACGATGCCTGTCTGCAGACGATCGGCCACATTGAGTGCGCGGTCGAGGTTTTCAGTGAAGACATAGCCTGCGAGGCCGAATTCCGTCGCGTTGGCCCGGTTGATTACTTCGGTCTCTGAGCTGAAACGCTGGATCGCGGCAATAGGACCGAAAATCTCCGATTGGGCAACGTCGGAGTCTTCCGTGACCCGGTCGAGCACGGTCGGGGCAAAGAAGTTGCCGGGCGAGTCGTACCCATGGCCGCCGGTGAGCAGTGTCGCCCCCAGGGCCACGGCGTTCTCGGTGTACGCCTGCATTTGTGAGACGGCACGATCGTCGATCAGTGCACCGAGTCCGGTCTGCTTTCCGAGGCCGCTTCCGACGCTTATCTGGGCGAAGCGTTCGGTGAGTGCGGCGACGAAGTCATCTGCTATCCCGTCCTGGACGTAGATGCGGTTGGCCCCGATGCAGGACTGTCCGCCATTACGCAGCTTCGCTGCAAATGTTCCGTCCACTGCCCGCTGAAGATCGGCGTCGTTGAAGACAATAAGCGGCGCGTTGCCGCCGAGCTCCATCGAGCTGCGGAGCACATTCTGGGAGGCAAGCTTCAGGAGCTGACGGCCCACCGGCGTCGACCCGGTGAATGAAACCTTCCGGACCCGTGGGTCAAGCAGGACAGCTTCGCTGAAGGCACCCGACTTTGATGTGGTGATCACCTGGATCAGATCTTCAGGCACTCCTGCCTCGATGGCGAGCTGTACAGCAAAGTACGTCGTCAGGGGAGTAAGGGTCGCAGGCTTGATGACCACGGGGCATCCTGCTGCCAGCGCCGGTGCAATCTTTCGGGTTGCCATAGCCAGGGGGAAGTTCCACGGCGTAATCAGCACCGCCAAGCCCACGGGGGAGCGCCGCGTCAGAAGGCTTGCACCTCCGTCCGGCGTTTCCCGGAAGTTCCCTGCAGGGCGCACTGCCTCCTCGGCGTACCAGCGGACGAAGTCGGTACCGTACTTGACCTCGCCGCGGGCCTCCGCAAGCGGCTTGCCCATTTCGCGCGAAATCAGGTGTGCGAGATCTTCAGTGTGCGCAACGAGCTTGTCGTACCACGCGTGCAGCACATCGGCGCGCCGACGAAGGGTGCTGGTGGCCCAGGCAGCTCCTGCCGCGTCGGCCTTCCCAACAGCCTCCAGTGCAGCCTCAACATCAGCGTCGGGGACATGGGCTATGGTTTCGGCTGTGGCAGGGTCCTGGACTGCGATGCCATCGCTGGGAAGGTTGATGGACTGGATGACGGCGTCCGCGTGCCGCAAGCTGTCCGGGTCCGCCGCAATCAGGGGCGTGGCGACGTTGGTTGTAAGGCTCATCGGTTCTCTCTTTCGGTGATGGCTTGCTCTATGGCGGTGACAAATAGGGTGAGTTCCTGGTCGCTGATGATGAACGGCGGGCTGACCTGGATGGTGTTGCCGCGCAGGGCCCGGGCGATATATCCCAGCTCGATCAGATCGTCGCAGACTTGTTCGGCCTTCAGGTGGTCGGCGAGGGAGATCCCCCCGAGCAGTCCAGCCACGCGCGCATCGGTTACTGCCGCCTGTCGCTGGGCCAGCTTGTCAAATTCTGTCCGCAGCACTATTTCGAGTTCCTTGACGCGGGGAACCAGCTGGTCGCGCTCAAGAATTTCCAGATGGCGCAGGGCCACTGCAGCGGCGGTTGCGTGCCCGGCATAAGTCGCCCCATGACGGAAGACGGGTGTAACCGCTGAGTCAACGTAGAACGGTTCCCACACCCGTGGGCTCACCAGGACTCCCCCAAGGGGTGCATAACCGGACGTGACTCCCTTGGCAAAGACCACCAGATCAGGTTCGATGCCGTAGCGTTCGGCTGCGAACATCGTCCCGAGGCGGCCGAAGCCTGTAATCACCTCGTCGAGGAGCAAGAGGATGTCGTTCTCGCGGCAGATCCTTTGAATGGCTTCAAGGTAGCCGGGTGCAGGCGGATTCACGCCCCCTGTGCCTTGGACAGGCTCCGTGACAATGGCCGCAATGTTCTCTGGCCCCACGTCTGCGACGACGGCCGCAACATGCTGCGGGTCATTGAAGGAAACCCGGGCCGTTTCGGGCACCAGGGAATCGGTGCCGTAGCCTTCGCGGTTAAAGTCAAGGCCGGCGATACTCGTGCCGTAGGCGTGGAGGCCATGGTAGGCGAACTCGCGGCTGAGGATAACCTTTTTGCCGGCGCGGCCTTCACGCTGCCAGTGGCGGCGGGCCAGCTTGCATGCGACCTCGACGGCATCGGAACCGCCTGAGTTCAGAATCACCTTCGAACGGTCAATGGGCGAGATTTCGGCCAGCCGCTCACCGAGGGCAAGGGCTTTATCGTTCGTGAAGCGGCCGAAGATGTGATAGGTCTCAAGCCGCTTCATCTGAGCGAAGGCGGCTTCAGCCAGCTCCGGATTCGAATGGCCAATATTGGCGTGCCATAAGCCAGCCGTGCCATCAAACAGGCGACGGCCATCGTTCGTGAAAACGTAGGATCCAACACCCCCGTCGATGACGAGCTGCCGGCCGACCACTGTCGGTGTGTGCGCCTGGGCAGGCCAAAGGGCCGGCCCGTCCAGCAGCCTGAAACACGAGCCGCTCGGAGATGAAATGTCGTTGAGGGACATGTGCATTCGCTCCCTTCCAGGCGCAGTCAGGGTTGGCAGGAACTACCGCATAAAGGCAAGGGATTTCCGGCGTAGAAGCAAATGTAGCTAAGCCAGCCTGTAAAGAAAAGCGAATGTTTTTGACACTTACATGTAACGGTAACTTACAGTTTTGAATTGAGCTGGAATGCCTGGGCAATTGCTTCCCGCACGGCCACCAGTGCCGCGCTGTGTTCCGACCCCGACCTCACCAGATACTGAATGCTTCGCCGCTGGTCTGAGGGCAGCCAAGGACTCGGCACCACATCACTGCCCGCCTCGCGCACCACCATGTCCGGCAGAAATGCTGCGGCCAGCCCTTGTTCGACCATCCTGAGGTGAAAAAGGAGGTCCGAGGAGACATGGGCGACGACGGGCTCAAAGCCCCGCTCCCGACATACTCGTAAGGCCCACTGCGAGGACGCCGAGCCAAGGGGTTCTACGACCCAGCGCGCGCTGCGGACCTGGTCAAAGTCCTCAAAGATCACGCCATGCGGGAGATAGCCCCGGATGGGGTCCTGACCGATCACGGTGGTATGGATGCCGCCATGTGGAGCCCCTTGCGTCCCGGGAAACGCGTCGGTTACGACAGCATCAACCTGCCGCGACATGAGCTGCATCACGGCGATTTCCGGTTCCTCGCGACGCAGACGCACGTCCAGGCCGGGAAAGTTTCGAGCCAACTCAGCCAGAGCGGTTGGCATAACGCTGCGGCTGATGGTTGCGAAGGCAGCGACAGTAACTACGCCCTGGACCCGCTGGTGCGAGGTCGCCAAATCAGAT
The DNA here is from genome assembly GCF_018613875.1 of Arthrobacter sp. ISL-28. Classification (GTDB taxonomy): domain Bacteria; phylum Actinomycetota; class Actinomycetes; order Actinomycetales; family Micrococcaceae; genus Arthrobacter. Next base: position 54,846 of record NZ_JAGGPJ010000023.1, read on the forward strand.
TCCGCACGCTCAATGGCGGCCAGGATCGCTTCTGTATTCCGCACCAGCTCCTCACCGGCCGGAGTGAGCTTGACGTTGCGACCGGCTTTCTCCAGCAGGACCACACCGGTTTCCTTCTCCAGGACCCCCAGCTGCTGGGAAATGGCGGAATGGCTATACGCGAGTTCGCGTGCTGCGGCGCTCATGCTGCCGTGCAACTTGACTTCCCTCAGCAGCGTGAGGCGGTGAACATCTAGCATTGTGCTTGCTTCCTGGCTATCTGCTGTCGAATGCGCTGAGGTATGCATGGCCAGGTGGGCCTGCGTGGATTTTTCCCCGAGCCATCCAATCAGCTGTTCGAAATCGACCCGACGCTGTCTATCGTATTCCGCAGCGGAAAGCCGCGTCGTCGTCGGACTTTGTCGTCAATCGCCTGTTGACCCGCCTCTTCAGCGGGGCATCAGCAGGCTGATCTGGGTCCGGATGTCCTGCACGATCGTCTCGATGCTCAAGGCGGCGTTCAGACTCACTGCCATGCTGAGGAACATCACGGCAGTGACGATGTGTGCCGTCGTTGCGGCATCATCTGCGCTGACCAGTCCATCCCTGCCCAGAACTGCAGCGATGGCCTCCTCGGTCTGCGCGACGATGGAGAGGGCCTCACTGTGGTGGGGCTCCGTCGGATCGCCGAAGACCATCTCCCGCAGGTAGGTGCGCCCGTTGTCGACCTGGATCCGGTTGCATTCCACGATCGGCCGCACAATGGACATCACTGCATCCAGCACATCCGGGACGCTTTCAGCGTCAGCACGACCCCGCTCAAGAGCTTCGGCGTAATGGGTGTTCTGCACGAGCAGGAGCAGTTCTCCCTTGGTTTTGGCGTAGAGGAACAGGGTTCCGGTGCCGATGTCAGCCTTGTCGGCGATCTGCTGCGTCGTGACATCCTCGACTCCGTGTTCAGCAAACAGTTCGCTGGCTGCGGCAGTGATGCGGTCGAGCTTCTGCTGCTTGTTCCGCTCGCGCCGTCCGAGCGGTTGGGAAGCGACGGACATGACGGTTCCTCCCGGAATAAACTGATTAGACTCAGTTATGAGTGTATTCCCTTGACGACGCCCAGAGTCATTCGTGCGGCGTGTCTACTCTTCGGAGTGGCGGAGGACATGGTGGGGTCTTGTTGCTCGCTTCGGTAGTGGGTCAGCGGGCGAGGAATTCGAGGGCGGCGGGGGCGAACGTGGCGTGGTTCTGGAAGATGCCGCCATGGCCGGAGTCGGGGTAGATGACCAGCTCGGATCCCTTGACGCGACGGTGCAGGTCCTCGGAGAGGATCGATGGCACCATGCGGTCATTGTCGCCGTTGGCGATGAGGGTGGGGTGGGTGAGCTTTGACAGGTCCGACGGGGCGGATCGGCCGAACTTCTGGATGGCCTTCAGCTGGGCCTGGAACGCCTTGGTGCTGATCGGCTTGTCACGGTCGACGGTGCGTTCCTGGAGGCGCTTGATAAACGCCTTCGCGGCGGGCTTGCCGGTGGCGTTGCGGTTGAAGAACAGGAACTCCTTCGGGTCCGAGCGCGTCAGGGTCGCACGCACGATGTCCCGGTAGGTGGTGCCGACCACCTTGTCCAGGTCCTTGCCTCCGCGCGGCCCGGTACCGGTCAGCACGAGCTTTCGGACAAGGCCGGGATGCTCGAGGACCAGGTCCTGGGCGATCATGCCGCCCATCGAGAAGGAGAAGACGTCGATCTTGTCGAACCCGAGGGCCTTGATGAAGGTGTGGGCGTCGTCTGCCATGGCCTCGATGCTGTCGGGAACCTGACCCGTGGAGGCGCCGACACCGCGCTGGTCGAAGGTGATGACGTGGCGGTTCGCGGCAATGGGGTCAATGATGCGGGGGTCCCAGTTGTCCAGCGTCGCAGCGAGGTGCACGAAGAACACAACGGGGATGCCGCCCCTGGGCCCCAGTTCGCGGTATGCGTAGGTAACGCCGTCAGCAGTGATATTGCGGGCCTGTGCCTTCGCGTACGAGGTGACGACGGATTCGTTCGACGTGTCGGTATTGCCCATGACGGTTGTTCTCCTGGAGGGTTGGGGGATGAGTGGCCGACGGCGGGTCATTGGGTGAGGGTGACCACGGCTTTGCCGCGGATGCCGCCCGTCGCAAGGGACTGCAGCGCCTGTGGGGTCTGGGCGAAGTCGAAGACCTTACCCACGATCGGGCGCAGCACGCCGTCGTCGACCAGAGCGCTGATCTGGCTCAGCTGGTCGCCGCTGGCGCGCATGAAGAGGAACTCGTAGCTCACGCCGAGCTTCTTCGCCTGTCTGCGGATCTTGCTGCTGAGTCCGGTGATCGCCAGGCGCAGGACAGGGCTCAGGCCGGCCTTGCGTGCGAACGCCGGGTCCGGGGGCCGGAAATCCCGATCGCTTTCCCGCCGGGCTTCAGGATGCGCAGCGACTTCTCGAGGTTCTCCCCGCCGAGGCTGTCGAGCACGAGATCGTATCCGGCGAGGAGCTGCTCGAAGTCCTGGGTGCGATAGTCGATCACGGTGTCCGCGCCGAGATCACGCACGAAGTCGGCGTTGGGACCGCTCACGGTGGTTGCAACGGTCGCGCCGAGATGCTTGGCAAGCTGAATCGCGATCGACCCGACCCCGCCAGCGCCGGCGTGAATGAGAACCCTTTGTCCCGGCTGCACGTTACCCTGCTCGACGAGGGCCTGCCACGCCGTGAGCGCCACGAGCGGCAGCGAGCCGGCCTCCTCCATGCTGGCCGTTGCGGGCTTCAGCGCCAGGTCTCCCTCGGCGACGGCGATTCGCTCGGCGAACGTGCCGATGCGGTCTTTGTCGGGGCGGGCGTAGACCTCGTCACTGGGCTTGAACCCTTGCACCTTTGCCCCGACGCGGATGACAGTGCCGGCGACGTCGTTACCGAGGATCAGCCGCAGCTTGTAGGGAAGGATCTGCTTGAACTCACCCAGCCGGATCTTCTCGTCCAGCTGGTTGAGGCCCGCTGCTTGGACCTGCACGAGCACGTCGCGGTCGCCGACGATCGGCTCAGCGACGTCCGCTTCGCGCAACGGCTCCTTGTACTTGGTGACGACGAACGCTCGCATGGCGTCGTGCTCCTTCTGGTAGTCATGTCCGTCTCCCGAGACGTGCCCTCTTGATAAGTGAGTGTAATCAATTATGACTACACTCAATAAAATGTCAAGGGCGGTCGCCAGGCCAGGCCGCAGGAGGAGCTTTCGGGCAGCCAAGCGGCGCTTCTGCGCAGCAGGGATCTGTGGCCGTGCGAGCGGTAGGACCGTGCATCGTTGGCCGAGCGCGTCGTAAACGACTTATTCGTCGTCGGCTTGTCCGCCCCCGTGAGACTTGAAGCAGGGCCAACGGGTGTAGCTGAGATGTATGCCTGATATCAGTTAAGCGGGAAGACGAGCAGAGACCCGGTGGCGGTAGCGACCAGTTTGCCGCTGGCGTCGGTGACGGTGGCGTCTGCGAAGGCAACGCGGCTGCCGGCCTTCGATACAACGCCTATGCAAGTCAACGGGCCGCTGCCGGCTCGGATTGAGCGAAGGTAGTTCACTTTGATTTCTATGGAGGTGTAGCCGACGCCCTTAGGAAGGGTGGTCTGTACGGCGCAGCCCAGGGCCGAATCGAGCAGGGCGCACACCAGCCCGCCGTGAACTGCGCCGATCGGGTTCATATGCCGCCTACCTGCGGTTACGCCTGGCCCTCTCGGTCGATCTGCAGATAGCTGAGTCCGCTTACATCGAGCCAGTAGCTTGTTGGAGTTTCCACGAGGCGCAGGAGGACGCCGTCGCATGATTTGCAGCGCACAACGATTCCGGGGGCATCGGTGTAGACAACGGCCTCACCGAAAGCCCGGACGGCGCCGCAGTGCTTGCATCGTCCGATCGCTGCGATGATGTCGATGCGGAACAATTCCCATAGCGGCCCCGCCGCCGCGTTTCCGTCCAGGTGAGAAATCGGATTGCCTGCGATTCCGCTGATGTCCTGATCCTCGAGGCGCGGGTCCTCAGCGCCCGGAGAAGCGGAGCCATTGTTGCCGGTCACCGGGTTCCTCCCGTTCCGCCGAAGCGTTCGGTTTTGATGGAGGCGGCCGGATAGCCCGCCTCCACAAGCCATTCCGAGACCGTTTCGACAAATAATGTCTGACCACAGATGAAGGTGTCGGGGGTGGCGTCCGGCGGCTGGATGTTCGCCAGCAGTGTTTCTGCCGTGAGCCGTCTCGGGGCAGTTGGCCAGCCCTGTGGCACGATGCGCGTGTAGACGTAGTCGACAGTGAGCTTGGGGGATCGCTGACTCAGCGTGAGCAACTCCTCCCGATAGAACCCAGCCTGGGGTGATTTGAGTGAGTACAGCAGCCTGAAGGGTGAGGGATTCTCGGACGCCTCATGCGCCCGGATCATGGACATGAGGGGCACGACCCCGGACCCTCCGGCGATCAGCTGAACCGGGTTCGTGTCCGTCGGCCGCCAAACGAACCAGCCGCCTACTGGTCCACGGACCTCCAGCTGGTCACCGACGGCCAGGTCCCTGACCAGATAGGGGGAGACCTCCCCGTTGACCAATTCATCAACGGTGATTTCAATGATTTCGTCCATGCTGGCCGTCGCCACGGAGTAGGAGCGCACCGCCGTGTAGCCGTCGTCGGCCGTAAGCCGAATATCGATGTGCTGGCCCGCGAGATTGCCCATCAAGCCGTCCACGCGTAGCCCGATGGTCCTGGAAGTTTCCGTCTCCGGAACGGCGCTGACGACGTCGGCAACGCGCCACAGCGTGCTCATGGCGCCAGACTCATGAGTACCGCTCTTCACGCCAGGGGTCGCCGTGGATGTGGTACCCGTTGGATTCCCAGAAGCCGGGAAGATCGTCCTGTGTCAGCTCGATGCCGTTAATCCACTTGGCGCTTTTCCAAAAGTACAGATGCGGCACGAGGAGCCGGGCAGGTCCGCCGTGGGCTCGCTCCAATGGCTCGCCGTCGAATTCCCACGCCACCCACGCCCGGCCGTCCAAAAGGTCCTCCAACGCTATGTTGGTGGTGTAGCCGCCGTAGGAGTGGGCCGTGCTGAACTCGCAGCTTGTTTCAACGTCCTCGAACAAGGTGTCCAAGGATACCCCGCGCCACGACGTGCCCAGTTTGGACCAGCTCGTCACGCAGTGGATGTCGGTCCGTATTTCAACTTGGGGTAACGCCATAAACGCATCCCATGACCAAGTGTGGCGCCGCCCGTCCTCAGCCGTAATAAAAAATTCCCAGTCCTCGGTGGGGATAGCCGGCGCGGGCCCCGCAGTCAGCACGGGAAAGCTTCCCGTCTCGTATTGGCCCGGGGGTAACGCTGGATTACCGGAATGCCGTCTTCCATGAAAACCAGACGAGATGATGCCCATCATGTACCTCCGACGCCGAGCTCCGCCCCATCGACCGCACTCGGTTCCCCAACCATATGGCAACCGCCGGACCGGGTCTAGACATTCACCCTGGCGCGGACCGGTCGCGTGCTTATGGCCGCCGCGGTTGCGAAGGAGCTCGGCGTGGTGGACATCGACGGAAGTTCGCCGCCGGCGCTGACACTTCCGGACATCCAGGACGCTTGGTAGTTTGCACGCCGGAAGGTTTCCTCGGCTTCCCCGCACGAAATACCATCAAACAGCTGAACCTGTACCCTGCGGGCGGTGGACACCAAACAACGGCAACACCACCTGGTCCACTACGGCCACCAGGAAGTCATCGTCGATCGGGCCGGAACCGAAGATGAAGCGTTGCCGCAACAGGGCGGGACCGGCCTCGATTCTGAAGTCGGTCACGAGGTCCGGATCGCATTCGCCCCGGTCGACCGCGTTGGCAAGGATTTCGTGCATCATCCTGCTGGCGTTCCCGCGCGCGAATTCACGGACCTCGGCGGCAACGTCGGGGTTCTGCAAGGCCTCACCCAGCACTCCACGCATGGCCTGTCCCACTATCCCTTCCAGTAGCCGAGCCCCTTGCCGCATGACGGTCAGGGTATCCAGGCGCAGGCTGCCGGTATTAGGGACGGTGTCGGGGCCAGGCATCGCCTCGTAGGCGGCGTCCAGCACCAAGGCGGCGCGGCCTGGCCAGCGACGGTAGAGCGAGGCTTTGCTGGCATGCGCACGTTCGGCCACGCGGTCCATGGTGAGGGCGGAGTACCCGGATTCGGCGATCTCGGCCAAAACGGCATCGAAGATCGCCCTGCTCAGCACCTCACCGCGGCGGCGCGGCAGCTTCCGGTGGTCCGGACCCGGCACAGCCGTCACGCCGATGGCTCCGCAACAGCAACAGTAACCCGGCCGCGGGTGCCGTCCACATGAACCAGCTGGCCGCCCAGCAAGACACTGGTGCCCGACCCGGTGCCCATGACGGCGGGGATCCCGTATTCCCGCGCGACGATGGCGGCATGGGAAGCAATCCCGCCCGCGTCCACCACGACGGCGGCTGCGCGCTGGAACAGTGGCGTCCAGGAGGGGTTGGTATAGGGGCAGACAAGGATCTCGCCGCTGCGGAGCAATCCGAATTCGTCCGGTCCGCGAATAATCCTTACCATTCCGGTGGCCTGGCCACGGCTGGCTGGCATGCCGGAAACCAGGCCGCCCGGTCTCCGGTGTCCGTTTGCGAACAGCGCGGCCATATCCAGCAACGGAATACCGTCCAGTTCCCGGCGTTTCGCGGCCCTGGCCAACACCAGGCGGCGGTAGCGTTCCCGCTCTGCGGCCGGCAGCGCGCCGCCGTCGTCCATTCCCGCCAGTTCTTCAAAACGCAGGTGATTCACATCGGCCGGGTTCGCCAGCACCCCGGCCTCGTACAGCCTCCGGCCAAGTTCCGCCAGCGCGCGACGCAGTGGCGGCAGCACCATCGTGGCGTAGAAGTGGCTGTCCTCGCGGAAGGCCATCCCGGCCTTGGCGGCGTCGACGGCGGACAGCACGTGCCGGCGCAGTGCCGTGATTCGCAGGGCAGGATGGCGCCTCAGTTCCGTAAGTGCTTGGCCGGTTTGGTCTGCGGCCGGTCGCCGCTCGCCCATCATCGATGTAATCAGCCCGAGAACCACTTCGGGGGCATCGGACCAGGTTGGTGAACTGCTCATCACCACGCTGACGGTTTCGCGGTGCCCGTATTCGGCAAGGAATGCCTGGAAACGTGCGTGGAACTCCTTGAATTCCGGGCGGTGCTCCAAGCGGGAGAGCAGTTCGCCCGGTGCCAGCTCGGTGAATGCCCGAGTCAGTTCGCCATGGGACCGGACACGATCGGCCAGGTTCTCCAGCGCGCGGTTCGCTTGGCTGGTCCGGGTTTCCGCGCCCGCAATGAGTGCCGGGGCAAGGCGCGTCTTGCCCAGCAGCATGAGCATCAGGCGCAGCTTCAGCTGGGGAAGAAAGGCTCCCGGCAGGTATGAAATCCGCAGCTCGGTGATTCCTCGCATTGTGGCGTATGCGTCCTCCGCAAGCCCAACGACCCCTTGCCAGGATAAGGACTGGGGATCCTGCCCTGCGAGCCGCCGGACGTTCTCCAGGAACGTGGCGAACCTGCTGTCCTGGGTCCACCGCGCAGGATTGAACCGGCGGGCACGGCGTGCCACGGAAACCGGCGCGCCGAGGGTGCGCACCGTGGGGCGAGGCACGGGCGGAACCAGCCGGGTCACCACACCGTCTTCCTCCGGCAGCAGCTCCTTCACCGACGGGAAGATGACCCCGACGCTTCCTGCCATGCCGTGGAGCATGGCCAGGATTCCACGTTGCATCCAGCCCGACACGTCCAGCGGATAGGGACGTTCCTGGAACATCTCCACGAAGAACGGGCCCATGAACCGCTGGAAGGGGTTGAGGCGCATTGGCTGCGGCGGCAGGGCCGTCATCGGCCGCGCCTGAAGCACGTAGAGGCGCCCGCCGGCGATGGCCCATTCCATATCCTGCGGCCGGCCGAAATGCTCCTGGGCCCGCAGAGCCAGCCCCGCCAGTTCTGCCAACTGCTCTTCGCCGAGGACATTCCGCCGGCTGCCCGTTCCGGCGCTCTCCTCCGTGCCCCCGCCGGCAATGGCACGGATGACAACCTCGTGCGCGCCGGGCGTAAACGATCGTGTCCGGCCGGTGCTGTCCAGCACATAGTGATCCGGGGTGACGCGTCCGGAAACCACAGCCTCTCCCAGGCCGGGGCTGGCATCGACCACAATTTCGCCCCGTTCGCCCGTCACCGGGTTCGCGCTGAACATCACGCCGGCGGTTTCCGCCGGCACCATGTCCTGAACGACGACGGCGATCGCGACCTGATGCGGGTCGATCCCCTGGCGCCGTCGGTAGGTGATGGCACGGTCCGTCCATAACGAGGCCCAACACTCCACCACGGCCCGGATCACCGCCTGCTCGCCGACAATGTTCAGGAATGTGTCCTGTTGCCCGGCAAACGCGGCACCCGGAAGGTCTTCGGCCGTGGCGCTGGAACGCACGGCCACCGGTCCGCCGCCCAAGGCTGCGTAGGCCGCAGCGATGTCCGCGGAGACACGCGGCGGAATTTGCCCTTCGGTAAACAGCGCCCGGATCCGTACTCCGGGGTTTTCGGTTTCCAGCAGCCTGTCCAGCTCGGGGCCCAGGCCGGTTTCCGCCAGCAGGGTAGCGTAGGCCGCGGTGGTGACGAGGAAGCCCGCAGGGACCGGAAACCCGTGGCGCAGGAGTTCGCCGAGGTTCGCGCCCTTCCCGCCGGCCGACGCCAGGTCCGCGGCGCCGAAGTCGGCGAGCGCACCTGTGAATTTCTCAGTCATCCGAGTCTCCTTGGGGACGAGGGTTGGGGTGGGAGATGCCCTGTCCGGAGTCGGAATGCGCCATCGTGCGCAGTTCCCGTTCCGGGAGGCAAAGAGTCAGCACGAACGCAATCGCAAGCACGACCGCCGCGTAGCCGAATGCAGGCGGGAGCGCCTGACCGAAGGCCGCGGCTACGGCGGAGCGGTCCGCCGCCGGCAGTTCAGCGAGCATTTTCGGCGTGAGCGAATTGATCCTGTCGCCGAGTTCGGCTGTCAGTCCTGCGGGGACCGCATCGGCGAAGCGCACGGTGATGAGCGAACCCAGCACTGCGACGCCCACGGAACTGCCGACTTGCCGCAGGAAGATTACGGTGGAGGTGGCGGCACCGAGATTGCGCAGTTCCACAGAGTTCTGCACCACAAGCACCATGACCTGCATGATGAGGCCGATCCCAAGCCCGAGCAGCAGCATGGCCACCAGGACCAGCAAGAGGCTGCTCGTCGAATCCAATGTGCTGAACAGCCACATCCCGGGCACCGCCAGCAGCGTCCCGGTGACCGGATACTGCTTATAGCGCCCGCTGCGCGTAATCAGCAGCCCCGAGGCGGCCATTGTCAGCAGAATGCTGGTTACCAGGGCAATCAGCATGGCCCCGGATGCTGTGGCAGACAGACCCATCCCCACCTGGAGGAAGGCTGGCAGATAGCTGACGGCCGCGAACATGGCGAACCCGAGGAGGAAGCTGATGGCGGTCGGAATGGTGAAGGCCGGGTCGCGAAACAAAGACAGCGGGACGATCGGATCGGACACCAAGCGCGCCGTCAGGACCCAGCCAGCCACCGATGCCGCTGCCACCGCCGCGAGGACCGGAACCAGCCAGGGGGGTGCGGCATAATTTCCAACGCTGCACAGCAGGATGATCGCCACGGTGGTCAGGCCCAGCAGTGCCGCGCCTCCGTAATCGATGCGCCGGCCCCGCGGTGGCGCCGGCAGGTGCAGGCCCCGCGAAACCACGGCGAGGGCCGTGAGCCCCACCGGCACGTAGCCGTAGAAGATCCACCTCCAGGAGAGGCTGTCAACCACCGCCCCGCCGGCCAAGGGACCGACGACGGCCGCCGCAATGTAGGCCACTCCGATTATGCCGAGGAACCGCCCGCGCTCCCGCGGGCTGACGAGTTCACCAATGATGGCCTGGGCTCCGATCATCAGACCGCCCCCGCCAATCCCCTGCACGGCCCGGAAAACGATGAGTTGGGGCACCGACTGCGCCAGTCCACACAGGACGGCGCCGACGACGAACAAAATCAGCGAAGCCTGCAGGACGAGCTTACGGCCGAAGGCGTCCCCAAGCTTTCCTGTGAGGGGCATGGCCGCCGTCGCTGCAACCAGGTACGCGGTAAGGATGGTGGGCATCTGGTCCCAACCACGCAGGTCACCGGCCACAGTCGGCAAGGCAGCAGCCATGACCGTTTGGTCGAGAGCCCCGAGAAACATCACCAGCAGGATCCCCGGAAATGCCGCACGGATGGCCGTCGGCACTGCGATGCTTCGGCGCTGCTTGCTGCCCATTGAAGGGTCCCCGAGGTAGAGAACTGCTAGTTCTCTACAAGCTACGCCGCTGCGCCAGAGCTCGCAAGGGTTGCATCTCTCGACCCGCCGGGCGTTCGCCGTTAGGGTGGCAGGCAGTGATGTCGATTTCGGGCCGTCCCGAACGACGTACGGGTAGTGGCGGCATCCGGTCGCCGTTCACGTGAAGGAGCACACCATGGGAATACTCTCCGTCGATCTGTTCATCACCCTCGACGGCGTGTACCAGGCGCCGGGCGGCCCCGACGAAGACCGTGAGGGCGGCTTCGAGTTCGGCGGCTGGCAGGGGGCGTATTTCGACGACGAGACGGGCGAGGCGATCGGTGCCGGAATCAACCGCATGGACGCATTGCTGCTCGGACGCAAAACCTACGACATCTTCGCGGGTTTCTGGCCCACCCGGGGCGACGACGACCCGATCGCGGTGACGTTCAATGCACTGCCGAAGTTCGTCGTGTCGCGCTCGCTGACCGAGCCGGCATGGGAGGGCACCACCGCGCTGTCGGATGTCGCAGACGTGGCCGCGCTGAAGGACCGGTTCGACGACATTCACGTCATCGGCAGCGGCAACCTCGCACGGTCGCTGCTCGAGGCCGACCTCGTCGACCGGCTGAACCTCTTCCTCTACCCGCTCACGTTCGGATCGGGCAAGCGGCTGTTCGCCGACGGCACCGGCGTGCCGGCGGCGTTCCGCTTCGCGCAGCCGCCGCAGGCGTTCCCGAAGGGTGCAGTCTCGCTCGCATACGAGCGCGCGGGCGCGCCTATCACGGGCGTCGACATCAGCCAAGGGTAGCGGCGAGTTCACACGTGTGCTGGTAACTATTCTCAGCGGATCCCGCTATCAACAATCAGCGTGATGTGGACTGGATTGTTCGAGACAACCACGGCCTCGGAAGCCGTCGAGGCGTAGGCGCCGACATTGGTCGCCTTAATAACGTAACGGCCGTCGGGCAGCGTCAGGCTGAAAGCACCTGCCGTGTCCGTGTGCGTTGAGCCTCGGACGCTGTCACCCTCCAGGGCAACGACCGCCGCCTTTGATACGGGGCGTGGCGGACACTCCTTGCCAACCTGTTCGACCGGACAGACCGGTGCCGTCAGGACATAACCCGTGACCTGCCCTGAATGGCCGGTCACCTGCCCGGATTCGTAGGTGCACCCGCACAGCAGGAGGGTAGCCGCGGTCAGCAAAGCCAATCCGAAGTGCGCCACCATCACTCACCAACCATCCGAACATTTGATGCTGATACCGCGTTCTCACCGGGGGAGCGCCCTCCTGCGGCTCAACGCTTTGTGTACTACACCGAGTATCTACGCTTCATGAGCCTTCCTGTAGGTCACGGGTGAAGATGATCTTTACCTTTCCCAGCAGCAGTCGTTGAAGTATCGAGAGGGCAGTTCCTGACCCTGACCCTGGATGGTGTTTCCCAGGGTCCTGGATCCCCAGATGAGGACACCAGCGGCGGCTTCAATAAGGGGGTTGGTTCGATGAATGGACTCCCAAAGTACGTTGCCTCCTGCAGCTTGAAGACAGCGGATTGGGCTCCGACGACGATCCTGTCGGAAGACATAGCTGCGCAAGTCTCTGAACTAAAGCAGGGGCCGGGCCGGGAGTTACAGATTCAAGGCAGTGCTACCTTGGCCCAGCCGCTTTTGGCCGCAGGGCTGATCGACGAGTTGCGCCTTGTGATCGCGCCGGTCGTGTTGGGTAATGGCCAGCGACTCTTTCCTGAGGGAGGCGCCCCGGCTGGGCTGCAGCTGCTCCGTAATGAGACGACGTCGGGCGGCTTGGCAGTTCACGTATATGAGTCGGCTGGCCTTCCCAAATACGGAATATACGAGCCCGACGCATAGATCCCGGAGGTCTTACTGCTGCCACGATCATCGCTCCACGATTCGGCTTTGGCAGACGGGCCTCCAAAGCATTTGCCGTCAGTTCGCAGCCCCGGGCGTGCATGACCTCGGCGCCGGGCTGTATGTTTCGTTTTACTCTTAGCGGTGGATGTTGAAGAAAGCCTTGGGATCCTCAGAGCCCAGGAGGTCGCGGTGGAAGCGGATGGCGTCGACCGGTGTGGTGTCTACGAAGAGGACAGCCACCGAAAGGGAATGCACCACGGTGTATCTGGTGCTCCCTTCCAGCCAGGACGTCAGCCCGGTGTAGTCCTCAACGACCAGTCCGTTTCCCAAGAGGCCGCGTTGAGCGAGCAGCTCTTCGACCGAGTGCCATTCCCAGTCCATGAGCTCGTTGATCGCTGCTTCCACCGTTGGAACGCTCATATCTCGATGGTGGCACCGGCCTCTGACAATAAGGGGTACCCGAAGCGGTGTGTCGTGACCCGCGAAGACCCGCGTCAGCAATAGGAATCGCGGGGCGGCGCTTTGTCCTGAGTCACCGCGGCCCTCTTGAACGTCTGATCGCTCCGGGGATAGCATTCCGGCACGGGCGTCGTCGATGCCGCACCTATACAGCATCGGGTAGGTCAGGGACTTGGGTGCGGCGTGATTGTACCCGGACGGGAACCGGCTGTCCCTGGCTGAGGTGCCCAGCGGACATTGACGTCAATCAGATCGGGGAGCCGGCCATGGGCGAGACAACTGCAGAGGCGTCAGCTGACCTGATGGTCGACCTGATCATATCCCTGGACGGGTATGCCTCGGCCGAGGGATGGCCCGGCTGGTGGGGTCTGGAAGGGCCGGAGTACCTTGCCTGGCTCGAGCAGGAGGGGGAGAAGGGCTACACCTTCCTTCTTGGAGCGAACACGTATCGGCTGATGTCCAGCATGTCAGAAGAGGCCGCGGCCGAGAGCTCGGGATTCTCCGAGGACGAGGGGGCAAGCTTGACCGGCCTAGCCACTGTTCCGAAGGTCGTCTTTTCCTCCACGCTGCAGGCGCCCCTCACGTGGCCGAACTCGGAGCTTGTCACCGGGGACGCGGTCGAGGCCGTGAGGGAGATGAAACGGACCGGGACCGGGGCCTTGAGCACCCTCGGGAGCCTCAGCCTCTGCCGGTCGTTGCTGACCGCTGGCCTCGTAGACAGGTTCCGGCTAGTCGTCTTCCCAGTGATCACGGGCCGCACCGGGCGCGAGCGGATCTACGACGGTTATCCGGACGTGGCCCTCGAGATGGTGGACAGCAGGACCTTTGACGGTCGGCTGCAGCTGCTCGAGTACGTTCCCACCGTGCTCACCGGTCCGCCGGGAAGCCGTCCTATCTGACTCAATCCGTACGAATCCCTCGATATGTGGCCTGGAGTGGAATCAAGAAGCCGATGGAACCCCTCGTGATGTTGTCCAGACCGTCCGGGGGATCAATTTGCACGACAGTGATTAGCGATTAGAAGCGAACACGAGACAGGAGAACACGGACATGTCTGAGCACGGCAGCGAAAGCGAGAACCCGGTAATTCCCGCTCCGACTCTAAAGCCGAGTAGGCCCAGGACCAATCAGGACTGGTGGCCCAATCAGCTCAACCTGCAGGTGCTGCATCAGCACTCGCCCCAGGCCAACCCCATGGAGGAGGACTTCGACTACGCCGAGGAGTTCAAGACCCTCGACCTCGAGGCGTTGAAGCAGGACCTCATCGAGGTGATGACGACGTCGCAGGACTGGTGGCCGGCAGACTACGGCCACTATGGTCCGCTTTTCATTCGGATGTCCTGGCACGCCGCCGGCACCTACCGCATCGAGGATGGCCGGGGCGGTGGCGGTAGCGGCGCGCAACGCTTCGCTCCGCTCAACAGCTGGCCGGACAATGCCAGCCTCGACAAGGCTCGCCGACTGCTCTGGCCGATCAAGCAGAAGTACGGCCGGAAGATCTCTATGGCCGATCTGATCGTCTATGCGGGCAACGTCGCCATGGAATCGATGGGGTTTAAGACATTCGGCTTCGGCTTCGGGCGGGCGGACATCTGGGAACCAGAGCAGATCTTCTGGGGCCCCGAGGACACATGGCTGGGGGATGAGCGCTACAGCGCGCCTGGAGACTTCGAGAGTCCGCTGGCTGCCGTGCAGATGGGCCTCATCTATGTGAACCCCGAAGGGCCTCAAGGCAATCCCGATCCGCTGGCCGCCGCCCACGACATCCGCGAGACTTTCCGCCGGATGGCGATGAACGATGAGGAGACGGTCGCGCTCATTGCAGGTGGCCACACGTTCGGCAAGACCCATGGCGCCGTCAGCGTGGAGAACCTCGGTCCGGAGCCCGAGGCCGCACCCCTCGAGCAGTTGGGCTTTGGGTGGAAGAACGCCGCTGGCACAGGCAACGGCCAGTACACGCTCACGAGCGGGCTCGAAGGCGCGTGGACCAAGGAGCCGATCAAGTGGGACAACGGCTTCTACGAGAACCTGTTCGAGTACGACTGGGAGCTGACCGAGAGCCCCGCCGGGGCCAAGCAGTTCAAGCCCACGAATCCCGAGGCCCAAGGCACGGTTCCCGATGCCCACGACCCGTCGAAGCGGCACGCGCCCATGATGCTGACCACGGACTTGGCCCTGAGGCAGGATCCGATCTACGGGCCGATCTCGAAGCGCTTCTATGAGCATCCTGAGGAACTCGCTGAAGCGTTCGCCAAGGCCTGGTACAAGCTGTTGCACCGCGACATGGGACCGGTGACCCGCTACCTCGGCCCCTGGGTCCCGGAACCGCAGCTCTGGCAGGATCCCGTTCCCGCCGTCGACCATGAGTTGATCGGTGAGGATGACATCGCGGCCCTCAAGGCCAGGATCCTCGCCTCTGGGCTGTCCGTCTCCCGCCTGGTGTCCACGGCGTGGGCATCGGCGTCGAGCTTCCGCGGCACCGACAAGCGTGGCGGGGCAAACGGGGCGCGCATTCGTCTGGCACCGCAGAAGGATTGGGAGGTCAATGAGCCTGCCGAACTGGCCAAGGCGCTGCAGACCCTTGAGCAGGTCCAGCAGGACTTCAACGGCTCCCTGTCAGGCGGGAAGAAGGTCTCCCTTGCCGACGTTATCGTCTTGGGCGGGTGCGCGGCCGTCGAGCAGGCGGCAAGGAACGCCGGTGTCGAGGTCTCTGTCCCGTTCGCACCGGGCCGAACGGATGCGTCCCAGGAGCAGACGGATGTCGAGTCCTTCTCCATGCTTGAACCGAAAGCGGACGGTTTCCGGAACTACATTCGCGCCGGGCAGTCCCTGCCGCCCGAGACTCTGTTGGTGGACCGTGCCTTCATGCTGAATTTGACCGCACCCGAGATGGCGGTCCTCGTCGGCGGGATGCGGGTCCTGAAAGCCAGCTCCGGGCAGTCGGACCACGGCGTCTTCACCGACCGGCCCGAGGCGCTCACCAACGACTTCTTCGTGAACCTGCTCGACATGAGCACCGAGTGGAAAGCATCCGCCGCCGAGGAAAACGTCTATGAGGGTCGCGACAGAACCAATGGCGAGCCCAAGTGGACGGCGACAGCGGCAGATCTCGTCTTCGGGGCGAACTCGCAGCTGCGCGCCATCGCGGAGGTCTACGCCTGCCACGACGCGAAGGAGAAGTTCGCCCGTGACTTTATCCAGGCATGGGACAAGGTCATGAGCCTCGACCGGTTCGACCTGGCGTCCGCCTGAACTCGCCCACTATTTAACTGGCCTCAACTGACGTTTCGTCAGTTGAGGCGAATGGGCCCCATGGTGTGGGCCAGAAATGCTGTTCAGTTCGCGGCCGGCAGTGCGTCCGGGATGCGGGGCTTGGTGTCTCCTGTGAAGGTGAACTTGGCGTCGTCTCCTTCGCCGTCGACGTCGACCACGACGATGTCGCCGGAGTGCAGCTCACCGACAAGGATCTTCTCGGAGAGCTGGTTTTCGATTTCGCGCTGGATGGTGCGGCGCAGCGGGCGGGCACCCATGGCGGGATCGTAGCCGCGGGTAGCCAGCAGAATCTTGGCCGCCGTGGTGAGTTCGACGCTCATGCCCTTGTCCGCCAGGCGCTTCGCCAGGCGGCCGATCATCAGGTTCACGATCTGGATGATCTCGTCCTGAGTCAGCTGGGGGAAGACGATGACGTCGTCAACGCGGTTGAGGAACTCGGGCCGGAGCTGTTGCTTGAGCTCTTCGGTGACCCGGGCACGCATCCGGTGGTAGCTGGTTGTGGTATCCGTTCCGGACTGGAAGCCGGTGGCAACGCTCTTGGAGATGTCCCGGGTGCCGAGGTTGGTGGTCATGATGATCACCGTGTTCTTGAAGTCCACCACGCGGCCCTGGGCGTCGGTCAGGCGGCCGTCTTCAAGGATCTGCAGCAGCGAGTTGAAGAGGTCCGCGTGGGCCTTCTCCACTTCGTCGAACAGCACCACGGAGAACGGACGGCGGCGGACCTTCTCGGTGAGCTGCCCGCCCTCTTCGTAGCCGACGTAGCCCGGAGGGGCACCGAAGAGCCGCGAAACCGTGTGCTTCTCGGAGTACTCGGACATGTCCAGCGTGATCAGGGTGTCCTCGTCACCGAACAGGAACTCGGCGAGGGCCTTGGCCAGCTCGGTCTTGCCGACGCCGGTAGGGCCGGCGAAGATGAACGAACCACCGGGACGCTTCGGGTCCTTCAGGCCTGCACGGGTGCGGCGGATGACCTGTGACAGCGCCCGAATGGCCTCGTCCTGGCCGACAACGCGCTTATGGAGCTCGTCTTCCATCTTCAGCAGCCGCAAGGACTCCTCCTCGGTGAGCTTGAAGACGGGGATGCCCGTGGCGTTCGCAAGCACTTCCGCGATCAGCTCCTCGTCCACCTCGGACATGTCATCCATGCGGCGCGCCTTCCAGCTGCGCTCCTTCTCGGCGCGTTCGGCAATGAGCTTCTGCTCCTTATCACGAAGCAAGGCGGCACCCTCGAAGTTCTGCGCGTTGAAGGCGGATTCCTTCTCCGTCTTCACTTCGGCGATGCGCGCGTCCATGGCCTTCAGCTCCGGCGGAGCGGTCATCCGGCGGATACGCAGCCGGGCGCCGGCTTCGTCGATGAGGTCGATCGCCTTGTCCGGCAGGAAGCGGTCCGAAATGTAACGCTCGGAAAGGTTCGCAGCGGCGGCCAGCGCGCCGTCGGTGATGGTGACGCGGTGGTGAGCCTCGTAGCGGTCACGCAATCCCTTCAGGATCTCGATGGTATGGGCCACGGCGGGTTCCTGAACCTGGATGGGCTGGAAGCGGCGCTCGAGGGCGGCGTCCTTCTCGATGTGCTTGCGGTACTCATCCAGCGTGGTGGCACCGACGGTCTGGAGCTCACCGCGGGCCAGCAGCGGTTTCAGGATGGAAGCCGCATCGATCGCACCTTCAGCCGCACCCGCACCGACCAGAGTGTGGATCTCGTCGATGAACAGGATGATGTCCCCGCGGGTGCGGATCTCCTTGAGGACTTTCTTCAGCCGCTCTTCGAAGTCGCCGCGGTACCGGGAGCCGGCAACGACTGATCCCAGATCCAAGGTGTAGATCTGCTTGTCCTTGAGGGTCTCCGGGACATCTCCGCGGACGATCGCCTGGGCCAGACCTTCGACGATGGCGGTCTTGCCGACGCCGGGCTCACCGATCAGCACAGGGTTGTTCTTAGTGCGGCGGGAAAGGACCTGCAAGACACGTTCAATTTCCAGCTGGCGGCCGATCACCGGATCGAGCTTGTTCTCCCGGGCGGCCTGCGTCAGGTTCCGGCCGAACTGGTCCAGCACCGCCGAACCGGCGGGTGTGCCTTCCTGACCGGGACCGACGCCCGCCCCGGCGGCTTCCCTGCCTTCGTGGCCGGAAAGCAGCTGGATGACCTGCTGGCGGACCCGGGCGAGATCTGCACCCAGCTTGATGAGCACCTGGGCGGCAACGCCCCCACCCTCACGGACGAGGCCGAGCAGGATGTGCTCGGTGCCGATGTAGCTGTGGCCCAGCTGCAGGGCCTCACGGAGTGCGAGCTCCAGCACCTTCTTCGCGCGCGGCGTGAAGGGGATGTGGCCGGAAGGGGCCTGCTGGCCCTGGCCGATGATCTCCTGCACCTGCTCGCGCACAGCATCAAGCGAAATGCCTAAGGACTCAAGCGCCCTTGCAGCAACGCCCTCACCCTCCTGTATCAGCCCCAGGAGGATGTGTTCGCTGCCGATGTAATTATGGTTCAGCAGGCGTGCCTCCTCCTGGGCAAGCACAACTGCTCGACGGGCACGGTCCGTAAATCGCTCAAACATTTCGCCACACTCCCTGGCTGCCCCTACCTTGATGCTACGTCCGGCGCGGCCCCGCGTGGAGGTGTGTTCGCCGAGAGGGCACTAAATTAAGGTGGCAGAGCCGTTCATACCGCGAAGTTTGGTCTAGCGGACCGCCCGATAGCGCACGTGCGTCACTAGGCGCGTACCGCCTACTTCCGTCGGTTCAATGGCGAGGTTTTTGACGCCGTCCAGAAGCCGTTCACCCGCCCCGAGGAGGATCGGTGCGATGTGGAGGCGCAACTCGTCGATCAGCCCGGCAGAAAGGTATTGGCGGACAGTCTGTGCGCCTCCGGCTATGGCGACGTCCTTGCCGGCTGCGGCTTCCCGCGCCTTGGCCAGTGCCGACTCGATCCCGTCGCTCACGAAATTAAACGTTGTGCCGCCCTGCATCTCCACGGGAGGGCGCGGATGATGCGTGAGAACAAACACGGGGGCGTGGTAGGGCGGTTCGACACCCCACCAGCCGCGCCAGTCCTCGTCCCACGCACCTGGCCCGGGGCCGGCGAACATGTTGCGGCCCATGATGTAGGCGCCCGACGAGAGGATGCCCTCGATCGCGGCGGCGTTGGCCTCGGGTTCTTCGAACATCCACCGGTGCAGGTCTTCTCCGCCCTCGCCCAATGGGTTTGCAGGGCTCTGATTCGGGCCGGCGAGGTATCCGTCGAGGGATATTGTGAGATCGCATGTGACGCTGTTCATGAGTTCCTTCTGCGGCGGCAGTTGAGAGCATTGGTCAATAGCGCCACCCTAACGGGAATCGACGGCGGCTGGAAGGTGCACTCTGTGGCTCCCGTCCCACACCTGATGAACCGGCACGGACGCCGCATCCCGACCGGACGGCGACCCTGTCCCGCTCCCGTTGGTTGTCACTACACTGGGACGCATGACCGAGCACGAACCGGCTCCGAATAGGTCCGCGGCGGCTCCAGACGGCGGTGCGGGCCTCCCTGAGAACGCGGCCGGTACCTCATCCCCGGTCGAGGACGGCAGCGCCCCGCGCCTGGCTGATCCGGACGCCGTCGACACGTCCCTGCGCAGTCCGGCACAGCGGTCCCGCACCTTCGCCGGGATCCTGGTGAACACCGCCCTCGCCAACATCACGACGAGTTACCTGTGGTTCGCACTGACGTTCTGGGTATACCTGGAGACGCGAAACGTGATCGCCACTGGGGTAATCGGCGGAGCGTACATGCTGTTGATCGCCCTTTCCAGCATTAGCTTCGGCACGTTCGTGGACCGCTACCGCAAGCTGGCAGTGATGCGCTTCGCCGCGGGCTTCACCCTGGTGATGTTCATGCTCTCGGGAATCATGTTTCTGCTGACACCCAACGCCCGGCTCCTGGACCTGACACAGCCATGGTTCTGGATCTTCGCCCTGATCATCCTGATCGGGGCGGTGGTGGAGAACATGCGCAACGTTGCCCTTTCCACCACAGTCACCATCCTCATCGACCCCGATCGGCGCGCCAACGCCAACGGAATGGTGGGCATGGTGCAGGGGCTGGCGTTCATCGTCACCTCGGTGCTCTCCGGCCTGTCGGTCGGGCTGCTGGGTATGGGCTGGACTGTCGTCGTCGCCGTGGTGCTCACGGCGCTGGCCTTCGTGCACCTGCTCACTCTGCGCATGCCCGAGGAAGTGCGGGTCGCCGCCACGGACGCTCACGGTGCATTCGACCTGCGCGGTTCCCTTGCCGCCGTGGTGGCCATCGCCGGACTGTTCGCGCTGATCCTGTTCTCGACATTCAACAACTTCATCGGCGGCGTCTACATGGCGCTGATGGATCCCTATGGCCTGGAGATGTTCCCCGTGGAGCTGTGGGGAGCCGTCTTCGCGCTGGGGTCCACGGGGTTCATCGTGGGCGGAGCGCTGATCGGCAAGTTCGGGCTTGGGGCCAACCCGTTGCGCAGCATGCTTCTCGCGGTGATCGTGATGGGGTTCCTCGGTGCTGTGTTTACGGTGCGGGAATGGGCATGGCTGTACATCGCCGGCATCTGGTTGTACCTGGTCCTGATACCTGTCGTGGAGGCCGCCGAGCAGACGGTCATCCAGCAGGTAGTGCCGCTGCACCGGCAGGGCCGGGTGTTCGGATTCGCCATGGCGTTCGAGTCTGCGGCAGCACCGATCACCGCGTTCCTCATCGCACCGATCGCCCAGTTCTGGATCATCCCGTACGCGCGGTCTTCCGAGGGCGCCGCCGAGTTGGCCCCGCTGCTGGGCGAGGGCATCTCCCGCGGCATCGCCCTGGTGTTCCTGATCGCCGGGATCATCATGATCGTGGCCGCGCTGCTGGCCTTCCTGACCCCGGTTTACCGCCGCGTTTCGGCCTCGTACACGGAGGCGGCTGCCAAGGTGCAGGGAACGCCGAACACCGCCTCCTCGTCCTCTGGCTGAGTGCACGATGTGTTGGGAATGTCCGGCCGCGCGATTAACAACATGATCTTGGCATCCTCCGCGACGCGATCCCGGGTCGGGGCGGCTAGGTCACCTGATTCGGGTCGGCGGTGGACGTGGCATATTCCGGGCGCCCAGCAGGCCGATACGTCTGGATGGTTATACCCCGCGAAGTGCTCCGCGAGCTGACCAGGTCGAGAGCGGTGTCAGGGCCGGAATCGGGGAACAGCCGGGTACCCTGGCCGACTATGACGGGATAGGTGAGCAGGTCGATCTGGTCGACCAGGTCGTTGGCGAGCAGCCATCGGACGAGGGCGCCGCTGCCGGGCACCAGCAGTTCGCCGTCTTGATGTGTCTTCAGATCACGGACAGCTGCGGCGACGTCGCCGGTCAGGACGGTCGTACCTGCCCACTTCGGGTCGGTGAGGCTGGTCGATGCCACGTACTTGGGCCGGCTGTTCAGCGCGGCGGCGATCGGGTTCGTGCTCGGGTCGGTCATCGCACCCCAATAGCCGGCGAAGATCTCGTACGTCCGCCGACCGAACAGGAACGCGGCCGCGCCACCGTAGATCTGGTTGAGATAGTCGCCGGTTTCGGTGTCGAGAAGCGGTATGGCCCATCCGCCGCGGTCGAAGCCGCCGCTGCGGTCTTCGTCCGGTCCGCCCAACCCCTGCATCACGCCGTCCACTGAGACGTTGGTCGTGGTCGTCAACCTCATGTCGTGATCACCTCGCCGAACAACAGCCGCATACCCCTTCTGGATCTGCGCTACTTGCTTCAGACAAGCACACTTGCTCCTTTGATGCGAGGAATCTCAGTGATGCCCAGTAACACCAAGCTCTCCCGCATGCTCGATGCCGGAGCAAACCTGACTGTCGACGGCGCGCTCGCCACCGAGCTGGAGGCGCACGGCTGCGATCTGCAGGACCCGTTGTGGTCGGCAAAAGTCCTTCTGGAACAGCCGGAGCTCGTCAGGCGCGTACATCGCGATTACTTCCGCGCCGGAGCCACTGTCGCCATCACGGCGAGTTATGAGGCCACACCCTCGGGATTTGCGCGGCGTGGCATCGGCGCCGAAGAGGCCTTGGAACGGGTGGCCTTGAGTGTGCGCCTGGCTGACGAGGCGCGCCGCGAGTATCTGGCCGAACATCCGGATGCGGGCCCCCTGCTGATTGCAGGATCGGTCGGTCCCTACGGCGCGTACCTTGGGGACGGATCGGAGTACCGAGGCGACTACGTCCTCAGCCGAAAGAGTTTTCTGAGTTCCACCGGCCTCGAATAGCAGCATTGCTGGAGGCCGGAGCGGATTTTCTTGCCTGTGAGACGCTGCCTTCATTGCCGGAGGCCGAGGCCTTGTTGGCTCTCGTGGGAGAGTTCGACGTCGAAGCCTGGCTCTCCTTCACGTTGCGGGATGGTGGGCACATCAGCGACGGTACGCCGCTGGCGCGGGTGGCAGCGCTCTGTGGAGCGTAGCCGCTCGCGGTGGCGATCGGAGTGAACTGTGTGCCGCTGGAGCTGGTTTCCCCGTCCCTGGACGCCTTGGGCAAAGCCACCGATTTGCCCCTGATCGCATATCCGAATTCGGGCGAAAGCTATGACGCAGTCACGAAAACGTGGGGGCCCGCCAGGGCAGGGGACATCCCCGCAGGTCACGTTAGTAAACAGCCCATCAGCCTTGCGGAGGGAGCGCCTATCTGGCGTGAACTTGGTGCCCGGCTCGTTGGCGGGTGCTGTCGAACAACACCACAGGATATTCTCTCCGTGGCCATGCTGTCGGAAAACCCCTGACCCGAAGGTGCCGTGCCTTCGGGCCGGACACCTCGCTTACGCGCTACTCCAACGCCCCGAAATGTGGAACAGAATCGCAGCCTTCGAACTAATCGGAGGGGGCAGCTTCAAGCCGTTCCGCGATTTTGGCCTGTTCCGCCAGGTCAGATGCCCAAGGTCGCTTTCCGCGGTGGAACCTCATGCCCTCGGGCAGCCCCTGGATAGTCGCGCTGGAACCCGAGATGTCGATGGTGATCCTGCTGTTTGCCATGGGGGCGTTGGTGATGTGCAGGTCGCCGTAGGATTCGGGGAGGACTGGATCCATCCAGAGGCCCCCGCGGGCAACGTCGGCATAGTAGCCCATCAGGCTTTTCACCAGCTGGATTGGGGTGGTGGCGGCCCAGGCCTGCGGTGAGCACGCCGTGGGGTAGGGGATGGGTTCGTCGAAGTGCTCACGGCTGAAGCCGCAGAACAGTTCGGGCAGCCGCCCTTCCGAATACTCGGCCGCCTCAAACAGGGCCGTGGTGATCCGTTGCGCTTCCGCTACGAAGCCGTAGCGCAGCAAGCCTGCCTGGATGATCGCATTGTCATGGGGCCAGACGGACCCGTTGTGGTAGCTCGCGGGGTTGTAGGCGCCCATGTTGCTTGCCAAGGTTCGCACGCCCCAGCCGCTGAACATCTCCGGGGACATCAGCCGTTCGACCACCAGCGGGGCTTTGTCCTCATCGATGATGCCAAATAAGAGGCACTGCCCCATGTTGGAGGCGCAGGCGTCGACTGGCCGCTTCTTGCCGTCCAGGGCGACGGCATAGTAGCCCCGGTCGGGCAGCCAGAACTGTTCGTTGAACTGCTTCTTCAGCTGCGCTCCGCGGTCCCGGTACTCGGCTGCCAGGCCCAGGTCACCGGCGTCATAGGCTATCCAGGAGCGGGCCAGATACGCGCTGTAGACGTAGGCCTGCACCTCACAGAGCGCGATCGGCGGCTCGGCCAGGGTTCCGTCAGCGAAGTTGATGCCGTCCCAGGAGTCCTTCCAGCCCTGGTTGATCAGCCCGCGGTCGTTGAGGCGCTGATACTCCACGAACCCGTCGCCGTCCTTGTCGCCGTAGTTCCGGATCCAGTCGAGCGCCCGGTCCACATGGGGCATCAGGGCGGCGATGGTCTCGGTCGCGAATCCCCAGCGGCTGACTTCGCCGAACAGGGCTACGAACAGCGGGGTGGCGTCGACGCTGCCGTAGTAGGCGGACTTGCCGCCCAGCGCCAGTCCACTGGAGACGTCGAGTCTGACCTCGTGCAGGATCTTGCCCGGTTCCTCCTCGCTCATCACATCCACGACGCTTCCCTGGCGGTCGGCGAGCGTCTGGATCGTGCCGAAGGCCAGGGACGGATCCACCGGCAGCGCCATCAGGGACGCCAACAGCGAGTCCCGTCCGAACAGCGCCATGAACCATGGTGCGCCGGCAGCCACGACGATCCTGTCCGGGTGGTTGGGGTCCTCGATGCGAAGAGCGCCAAGGTCATCGTAGCTGCGCCGAAGTGTCCGCTCGACGGAGTGGTTGCCCATACGCAACACCGGGATCTTGGACACCCACTCCTGCCGGCGCAGGTCGCGCGGCGACGTTTCGCCCTCGTTGGGACGAAGGAACGGCGTCACCACGCCCGTGCCGTCGACGGTAGGTGCCACACTCACGGTGGCGCTCCATTGCCCGTGCGCCGGGATAACGGCGTGGTACGTCAGGGCCCCCGGTGCGACGTCGGCGCCGCTGGCTGACACGACGACGCCCTTCCGGACGTCCTGCCATGCGGCCCGGATCGTCAGTGATTCACCGTCGGCTTCGCGGGACTCGTCCCAGCCCCGCTGGATGCGTGCCTCCTTCACCTCGAAGAGGTCCGCGAAGTCCACCTCGACTTTAAGGGAAACCGTGCATTCGGCAGGGGCCTGTGAGTGGTTCCAGACGGTGATCTGCTCCAGGATTCCTGCACCTACCTCACGGAGGCGTTCAACGATCAGCGGGCTGTCCGCGTATCCGTCCGAGCGGGGTACGCGGCAGACAAAGAGGGCACGATAGGGCTCCTTCGTCTTGGCGGCCAGCGGCTCCAAGGGTTCACCATCAACGGTCAGATTCCAGCGGGACAGGATCCGGGTGTCCTCATAGAAAACCCCGTGCGGGTACTCAGGATGGATATCACCGTTTGCCGAGGAGATGCAAAAGCATGAACCCTCCACCAATGTGACCGTCCCTGCGCCCAGCGGCCCGGCAGCAGTGTCAGCATTCCATCCAGCCATCCCGACTCCTTCAAAGGACTGACCTCAACGGCTTTCACCGGACGGCGCCGCGTGGAGCCTTGCCACCCGCCGATTCCCTGCCCAAACGACGCTACGCCTGCATGCCAATTGATGCCAGACCCCGCGTTGAGTCGTAATTAACCTCCGCGAAGGGGGATACGTTGCCTCATTAATAATCCTCCGGTTGGGTCGGCGGTTGCCGGGTGTGCGGATGCGGGTTACGCCGGGTGGATGGGATTGACGAGGGCTGAGCGTAAGGCCGTGACGAAGCAGCCGGCGAGGTCCTACCGGGCCGGTGACAGGATCCGGAAGGGAAGGATCCTGGACGAGGTCGTTGAGCTGACCGGCTGGCACCGGGACCATGCCCGGGCTGTGCTGCGGCATGCCCTTGACCCGCCCAAGCCCAGGCGGGTGAGGCCCGGCCGGGCACCGGTGTATGGCGCGGATCTGCAGCCCGCTCTGGTGTTCTGCTGGGCGGTACTGCGGGCCCCAGCCGGAAAGCTGCTGGCAGCGGTGATGCCCGAACTCGTTCCGGTGCTGCGGGAAGAAAAGGCCCTGGACATCACGGACGCCCAAGCAGAGCTGCTGCGGCAGATGAGCGCGGCGACGATCGACAGGCGCCTGGCGGGAGAACGGGCCAAACTGCTGCCGCGCGGGCGGTCCCACACCAAACCCGGATCGCTGCTGAAGTCCCAGAGTCCGATCCGGACCTGGGCGCAGTGGGATGATGCCGTGCCCGGCTTCGTGGAGATCGACCTGGTCGGCCACGAAGGTGCCAACAGCTCCGGGCAGTTCTGCTTCACGCTCACGGTCACGGACATCGCCACGGGCTGGACGGTGAACAGGTCCGTGCCCAACAAGGCGGAGAAGCATGTCTTCGCCGCCCTGCAGCATGTCATCTCCGTCTTCCCGTTCCCGATAGTCGGCATCGATTCGGACAACGGAGGAGAGTTCATCAATAACGAGCTTTTCGACTTCTGCCAGGAACACCGGATCACTTTCACCCGCTCATGCCCCTACAACAAGAACGACGGGGCGCACGTCGAGCAGAAAAACTGGTCCAGGGTCCGCGAACTGGTCGGCTGCCTGCGTTACGACACCGCTGCTGAGCTGGAGCTGCTGAACCAAATCTGGGAGCTGGACCGCGCCTTCACGAACTACCTGCTTCCACAGCAAAAGCTCGTATCCAAGACCCGTCATGGGGCCAAGGTGACAAAGGTCCATGACGCGCCGGCCACCCCGCACCACCGCGCAGCCGCCGACCCCCGTACCGACCGAAAGACTGCAATCCACATGAACACCGAATACCGAAAAATCAGACCAGCGGCCCTGTCCCGGCAGATCCTATCCCTCACCGGCCGGCTCGAAACCCTCGCCACCGCCAAGCAACCTGCACCCATCAAACCGCCGGTCAACGAGGACTGGAACCGCCGACCCAACCGGAGGTTTTCCAATGACGCAACG
Organism: Arthrobacter sp. ISL-28; assembly: GCF_018613875.1. Taxonomy (GTDB): domain Bacteria; phylum Actinomycetota; class Actinomycetes; order Actinomycetales; family Micrococcaceae; genus Arthrobacter. The sequence goes on from NZ_JAGGPJ010000023.1 coordinate 81,240, forward strand.
TATGCCCCTTCGCGGAGGTATTGACATGAGGCAACAGGGACCCCTTCGGGCAACTCTGCATTGGAGTGCCGTCAGGGCTGATTTCTGCACCTCGGCCATAGCCTCTACGCGATGACCAACCGGCCGGCCTCCGGCCCGGCGTCTCCACTATCGCGGCGGCCGGGCGTTCCCGGGCCGCCGCCCCAAATGTACGTCGAGCAGTCCGGCCGCCCCGCGCCGGAAAGTAGCTGACCGGACGGTGCTACTCAGCGGATGGCCGCTTTCGTAGTCGTTTAGTTGCCGCACGCTGTTCCTTTGCGGCGAGGCGCCGGCTGTTTGAGCCGCGGGTGGGTTTGGTCGCCCGGCGGCGAGCCGTTTCGGGAGCCAGACCCTCGGAAACGAGGTCGGAGAGCTTGGCCAGGGCGATCTCGCGATTACGCAACTGGGAGCGGTGCTCGGAGGCGGTCACGGTGATTACCCCGTCGATGAGGCGTCGTCCGAGGCGAGTGAGCAGCATCAGTCGTTGGTCGTCCGAAATCGCCGCGGAGTTGCCGATGTTCCACGAGAGTTCGACGCGAGTGTCCGAGGTGTTGACGTGTTGGCCGCCTGGCCCGGATGAACGCGAGAACCGCCAGGCGAGTTCCGACGCGGGGATGGTGAGCGCGGGCGAAACTTCCAGATCCATGGAACCAGCGTTGCACGATCTGGGCGCGATCGAAGGCCCATGCCTTGGTCGGAGAGGGTTCAGTCTGGGGCAGCATCGAGGAGTCAGATGCTATCCAAGGGAACTCCGCGTTCAAGGTGCTGATGCTTGGGTTGTAAAGGCTTGAGGGGCTGCACGGAAACCCACGACCACGAGGCTGCTTGGCCGTTACCCGCCGGTATGATGCTGCCCTCGGTGATGAAGCTGCATCCACGGGTTTTCCGGTGGGGGACCACCACCCGGTGTGGGGACCGTGATCGCCGGTGCGGGGGTGATTTACGGATTGTTTTCCCGGTTCAAGCGATGGCGCAGGCGTGTGTGTTTCTTCATCTCGTATTCCCTGGCGAGGTGTTGGCCACGCGCAGAGTTGCCCGTGGCTGGAAAGGCAAAGGTCAGAAGCCGGTGGACTGTGCGCGTTCTTGAACCGGCATTTCGGCGCTTGGGAAGCGGCAGGCCGGAGTTCCCCGGCCGGGCGTCTGTGCACGGGCATGGTTACGGCGTCTTCGGAAAAGCGATATTCATCAAAATCCGCGTCCGGGCCCTCACCGGACAATGCATGATGCCTTCTTCCCCGGGGCCAAAGCCCCTGTTATTCCACGCTTGCCCGGCGTAATGTAGGCGGATACTGTGCGGCCCGGCACTGGGTTTTCAGGTGAACCTTTGGGGAAGGCGTGATGATCGGGATGGCACTCAGAGACGAGTGGGACAGGCTGGATTCCGAGACGCGGAATTGGATTCTGCAGAATCCGGGGTGCGTGCTCCTGCCGCGCACTATATCGGGCAGGATCGTCAAGAGGCCGCCTCGAATACGCAGTGTGACCAGCACGGGCAGATGGTGCTCTCCGCTGAGGATATGGATTTCATCCGGGAGAAAGTACACAGCGACCGCCCCGCTGCGCCGAAGGAATACCGGTTCTTCAATCCACTCCGACCCTGAAAGCGCCTCCCGTCGGAACCTCACCTTGCCGCCCGTCCGACCTCTGGCTTGGAGTCTTGAAACGCCGGCGCATTTAACAGAACCAGAACCAGGACCGAAAGCCGACTAGCCTACGGTCCTGATTCTGTTTACGCCTATTGCTAAAGCTCAGGCCGCCCTAATTCAACTGTCGCCATTCGAGAGGAACGTTCCCGACTGGTATTCCCTTGTCTGCTGCGCATAACGCTCCATCACATCAGCCTGAATGCGGCCCCGGGTGCTGATGGGAATACCGTTCTCAATCGCCCAGGCACGGACAGCCTTGGTATCGGTGTTGCCGTTGCCGTTGCCGTTGCTGGCGCGCCGTGTCTGCTTGGCGCGTCCGACTGACTTTCGCGCAACGGATGTGTATTTGTTCATTGCCTCACGCAGTTCATTGGCGTGGGCATCGTTGAGATCAATCTCATATTCAGTGCCGTCGATAGAGAAAGTTATTGTCTCATTCGCTTCGGAACCGTCAAGATCATCTTCAAGAGTGGTTATTACTCGTTTCGCCATGCCGGAAAGGCTACCACTCCGTCCCGAGAATAAATTTGGCATCGGTATTGCCTAATTCGCTAAATGGGCTCCAATTAATTGCTAATAGTGAGTTGCCAAACACAATGGATCGATCGCGGGCACCCTGAGGCGGCCATGATGCGGAGACAGCGGTAGCTGACCGGCAGAGCCGGCCTGATGCCATTTTCAACCCGGGCCACACAGATGCGAGCGTCTCCGGCTTACAGGCTTCGTGGCGCTGACAAGTCTGGCGTGACAGCCGCCGTCAAGAACTACGGGAATATGCCTTGGCCACGCGGGACGGCGTCGTCAGCCTGCACCCCGCATGGTCCAACGCGTCGAGGATACTGTCCAGCAGTCCGTTGCGGCATTTACTGTCGGGGTCGTGGGCTGACGCCAGCAGGCGGAAGTCGGCAAAGCGAGGGTAGAAACCATGTCCCGCAGTACAGGGATGCCGAGGCAGCGAGAGCGGGCAAATGGCACGTCCCCTGAGTCTCGGATGGAAGCTAGTCCGTCCTCGATTACTGTTGCGGACCGGTGTGACGGCCAGTAGCTTGAGGCATGGCTAAAAGGATTTCGGATGCCGAGTTCTCGACCACCGAGGGCGTCGCAGAGTGGCGCGTGCTTTTCTGGGGTGCGAAGACCCTCTTTGAGACTCATGATTTCGCCACTGGTGCAAAGTTGGTTGCTGCGATTGCAGAGGTCGCACAGTCGCTCGGCCACGCCCCACTCGTTGATCTGAGACCGGATACCGTAACGGTCCAGGTGGTTACGCAAGGGGTGGGGCTGAGCGACCTGGATCTTGAGCTGGCCCGCCGCATCTCCGTCATCGCAGCTCAGCTCGGGCTGGTTTCCGACCCGTCAGCCGTGCAGCACGTGCAGCTCGCGATGGACGTGACCGACCGCCCGGCAGTGATGGACTTCTGGCGGGCGGCTCTCGGGTACGTCGCCGTAGGCGATGAGGACCTTGTCGAGCCCAACTTCATCGGACCTTCGGCCTGGTTTCAGGTCAAGGAACACGTCCCGCCGCACAACCGCATACATATTGACGTGTCCGTCCCGCACGATCAGGCACAGGCACGGATAGATGCGATCGTCGCGGCAGGCGGTCGGATCCTCGGGGACCGTTACGCGCCCGCCTGGGTCTCGCTCATCGACACCGACGGGAACGTCGTGGACATTGCCACATGGCAAGGGCGCGACTGACTCCTGCATGACGCAGGGCAGTACGGAGACAGAATCCGGCAAGGCGTCGCGGCTCCGGCGCTCAGACTGCCCAGCCGCGTGCGACTGCGTCGAGCGCCTCGGCGTAGAAGGCCTCCCAGTCGGTACCAGGTGGGCCGACCTGTGCCTGTCCGGGCTCACGAGTCGGTGGCAGCCAGCACGCCCCCGAACATCAGCAGATACCTGTCGCCGCCCGCTGCGAGGCAGCGAAGGAGCGGCTACCGCCAGCTATTTGGCACGGGGGCGGTGGCTGCTACGGCGTCGTGGGTTGCCGTTTTCAGTACAGAGCGGGGTGCGTCCGTCTGCGGGTTTTCAGTTTTCGAGGAGCTCAGTGTCGGTCCCATAGATCTGGTGCACCTCCGTTTCGGTGATGTGGGCGGCCGGGCCAGTGAAGACAACCGTGCCGGAGTGCAGCCCGAGGACACGGTCTGCGTAGCGGCGGGCCAGACCTACGACGTGAAGGCTGACGATGACGGGGATCCGTTCCTCGCGGGCGATGTCCCACAACAGTCCCAGGATGTTCCCGGCGGGCTGGGGGTCCAGGGCGCCGACGGGTTCGACGGCGAGAATGAGGCGTGGCTGCTGCATGAGGGCCCTTGCGATGGCGACGCGCTGCTGCTCGCCGTCGCTGAGGCTGCGGGAGGGCTGCTTCGCCTTATGTGCCATTCCCACGCGCTCCAGGAGTTCGAGCGCCTGTGTCCGCCTGGGTGGAGCCGAATGTCCCCAGGATGTTGATTGGCCCGGCGCTGTGCAGACCGCCGCTGAGCACATTGGTGAGGGCGCTGAGCCGGGGGACCAGGTTGAAGTGCTGGAGGACATGGCCGACGTCGGACCGCATCTCGCGGAGTCCCGCCGGCGACCGCCGGACGACGTCCCGCCCGGCAACGTCGAGGGCGTCGGCGGTGAAGGGGGTGATGCCGATGAGTGCTTTCAGCAGCGTGGATTTCCCGGAGCCGGAGGGTCCCAGGAGGGCCAGCACTTCGCCGGGATACACGTTCAGGTCGACGTTGTTCAGGGCAACTCGGTTGCCGTATTCAACGCGGAGGCGCCGGCCTACGACGACAGGGGTTGTCGCCCTCGGGCGTTTCCCCGGTGGTGGCGCGAAGAAGGGCGCTTCCACCGGGACGGCGACGGCGGGGCTGATCAGCGCTGTTCTGGTCATGGCAGCACTGCTCACCGCAGGTCCTCGAGGGAGTCGTGCGCGCCGGCGGAGGCGCTGGCTCCGCCGGAACATCCGGCGAGGGACCCGGTGAGGGCGAACACGCCCAGGAGCGAAGCGGCAATGATGCCTGCACGAGCGTGCATGGTGGTGCCTTCCGTCGGGTGTTGGGGTGACGGAATTACGAAACCACTCGTATCTGAATCGGAATTACGAGACTGCCGTAGCTTGAATGTCGCGGAGGTTAATAGTTGGTCCGGCAGGCGAAGCGGCGTGGAACCGGCGGCAGACCAGGCGTCTTGCGAGCTACCACGATTCCCCACGGGGCCCGCAGTCAGAGGCCTGGGTGAGCACTTCCTTTTCGGGAAGCGTGCTTCCCCTTGGAGGCGTCCCGGCCCTTCATTGGTGGGGCTGGGCAGAAGGTCCTGAGATCGCTAATGAGCTGATAGTACCGTTCGGTTGAGCGTTTCATGCGCCCTTCGGTAAGCGGCATCCTATGCCCGGCCCAGCATTGCTTCGTCCTTATTGAAGGCCAGGCTTCCTCCCGAAAGCGGGGAGAGGCTCTGTGCGCTTGGGGGTAATTGCTTCTGGACGGCATCGACATCGCGAAGAGGCTGCTCTACCGCGTCGGCAAACCATTTCAACTCCTCCCGCAGCTCCTTGACGGCCCGACTTTTTGAACAGTTTGGCGTATGCGCCCAGAACTGATCGGGATGCGCGTACGGCAGCCCGCATCTTGTGGGCCGATTCCGGACGCCCCAGTCTCGCTTTGGGGTCCAGCATCAGCAGCACGTCGAGCTGGGCTGCGATTGCCGTGTCAGCCGGGCAGTTCTGCTGAACAGGCCATGCAGGGGGCCGCCGCTGGCGTCAGGCGTCTGCGCCGGCCGTGTCATCCAGCGACTCGGGGGCGAAGATAGCGGCCGCGACGTCTTCGCGGAGATGGTATTGCCGGCGCTCTAACGGTTCCAGGCTGCCTCGGACGACGTAGTAGCCGCGGCCCCTCGCCGGGACCGCCGGCGGCGCGGTCGATTGCATTGATCATGTCCCGGTCCAGGAGCTGGTTGGGGCCGTGTTCCTGCAACAGGGCGAGGTCTTCGGGGCGGAGGGAGTCGATGAGCTGGGGAATGTCCGGCATGTTGAGCACCCTTTACCGGCACCGTTGGAAAATGTGTCTCCCCCGAGGCCGTCTCCGGGGTGCCTTAACCGGGTTCGTCCAAACCCGATTGTAAGGGAAAAGTGTCGGGCACGGTGCTGGTTGTTGGCCTTGAGTCGGGGGCTGCCGATCTTCGTGCAGTGTGATCCTTCCGGCAGCTGAGCATCTGCCTGTCCCCGCCGTCATCAGAGCGGGGGAAGAGGCATCTGGTAGAGCCAGGGGTGCTTGTTCTTGCTGCTTCAGTCCGGCGCGTTCCGTGACCTGGTCCCGGATGTACCGCGGCGCTTCCTGCCGACAAGCCACCCGGGAACGGCGGCGTCCAGCGCTGCGACCTTTTCGGGGCTGAGTGTGCCGCGGCCGTGCTTGAACCTCTGCGCGTGCAGCCAATCGCCCAACTCGTCCTCAGTGTCAGTGTCCGCCTTCTTGCGTCGTGGCCAGTCGTGCCCTGATGCCCGGTAATCGATGATGACCGAGGTCCTGCCAGACGGCCTCCCTTTCGATATCACGGGGCCGGCGGCGCCACTCGGGCAGCACGGGCCAGGCCGTCACGAATGGCGGGCGCCAGGATCCCGGCATTGGCGTCACGGCGCCGGCGCCGCAGCCATGCCGCCAGCTTCCGTTCCCACGCTGCATCTGCGGTGGCGGACGGGTACCGCCCCGTGGCCTGGACCATCGCAATCACTTGGTTCATGCGTTTTAAGCCTGGTTGTTTTCCCTGAGTTGTGGATCTGCTGTCGGCAGCGGGGCCGAACAGATCAGGGACCGCCAAAACGGCGCACTTCAGCACATGCACCATCTCCAAGTCCAGGAGTTGACGCGTTCGCGTCCTTGTATCAAGGACCCAAAACAGCTCCAGCGCCGGAACGACAGCCAGCACCGGCCCACGGTGCAGGACCCGCCCTTCGTGCCGTACCTCAACCTGGTCTCCGACTGCCAGCTCGGAACATGCTCGTACTTCCGCCACGGCGATCATTCACAGGCTCCCTCCATGCCCACTCGGCTGCTCCCAGTGTGCGCGCTCATGGTTGCGCAAGCGTTTCCACCAAATGACTTCCCCGTATCGAGACGACGCAGTGGGGGAAGAGTGTTCAGAACTGAAGACAATTTGTGCTGCCAGTTGTACTCTTCACTCAGGTCTTCACCTCTTGATCGCCCCAGCCTGGCGTTCATCGCGGAGGCCGGTGCCGGGCTCAGCCGGTACGCGTAGCCACAAAGGAATAGCCGATGTCATGGGATGAACCTTTTCTTCCAGCAGTGACCGGGGCAGCAACGAATTCGGGTCCGGGGGGACCCGGCGCTCCTCCAGAGGATGGGGCGGAGACGACGCTGCGCCAGCAAGTGATGGAGGTGATCAACGACGTCCTGACATCCTCTGATCCGGAGCCCGAATGGGCAAGAGTGCAGTTGCGTGAGCTCTTGGCGTCCCATCCAGACGAGCCCGAACGGGCGCTCCTGGAGCACCTGATCGCCAGCAGGACCATGACAGATCCGCCAGAGGATATCCCCGCCCCGTACCGGTCCGGTCAGGCTCCGCCGGTCTTTGCCAGGGGCCAGAGGAGACGGATCCAGGCTGTGCTGGGCAACAGGATGCTGCTGACCGCTTTTCAGCCCATCAGAGAGCTTCCGGGCGGCAACGTGACCGGCCTTGAAGCCCTGGCAAGGTTTGTTAGTGAGGACGGAGCCAGTGCAGACACCTGGTTCCGGGAAGCTTCGGCTGTCGGGCTGGGCCCGGACCTGGAGATCGCGGCGCTGCAGTGCGCACTCTCTGCCGCGCGGGATGTTCCGCCACATCTGTTTGTGGCGTTTAACCTCAGCGCGACGGCCTGCGCTGACCTCCGCGTCCGACGGCTGCTCAAGAACTCGCCCCTTGGCCTGGAGCGGATCATTCTGGAAGTGACCGGGGGCACCACAGATGAGGAATGTCGCGGGCTCATCCGGGCACTGAAGCCGCTCCGTCAAGGGGGGCTGCGCGTGGCAGTGGACGGTTCCGGCGTTGGCGCCGTATCGGGGGAACATATTCTGCAAATCCATCCTGACGTGATCAAGCTGGACCGCACGTTCATAGAAGGAATCGGCAGCTCCTCCGGAGCCGCCGAGGCGTCCGCAATCATCGATTTGGCGCTGCTGACCGGAGCGGTGCTGGCGGCCGAGGGCATTGAAAATGAGGCGGAACTTGATGCTGTCATGGCCTTCGGAATGGCCGCCGGGCAGGGATATCTGCTCGGCCGGCCTTCCGTCCACCCACTGGACTGGTCTGCCTGGATCATCCAGGATAAGGCTGCGCCCGGAGGGGCCGGCACAGCTGACGATGCACGCCAGGATTTGTTCTATCGAGAGGACAGGAACCGCCGCTAGCCCCGGGCTACTACTCCATGCCAAGGCGGTTGCGGAGTTTTTGCGGATAGTCCTCATAAGCTGCAGCGATGTCTTCAAGATCGACAACGGGAGGGAAGTCGATCACCGGTTGATGCTCGGCGAGGAATCGGGCAGTTTCCTCCACAACCCGATTCCCATCGGCCTCGGCCAGCCCAATCGTTTCAAGATAATCGGGATCGGTGCGGAAAAGAGACTCGACTAGCTGCCCCTCTGATTCCGACCGTACGGCGTACTCGTTGTCATTCACCAGTTCGATCCTGAATGTGTTGTCCATGACTGCAGAGTACGCCCGGACGGCCATCGCTTCGAGAGTGGAACAGCGCTTACCCACGCCGGGCATGAAGGGCAGGTTTCGCTGCCCCCGGCCACCTTCAGAAGCTGTAGGGCCCAAACCGTGCAAGGGCGACGCCAGCGGCCAGGATCCCTAGGACGATGTTGATGACGACGTTCGGAACTTCTCCGCGCCGGGCGTGCGTGATTGCCGCCCCGATCATCAGGAAGAAGAGCCCGGACGCGGCGGCAGGCACCAGGACGGTGGCTATATTCAGCACAGCGGGAAGGATGAGGCCCAGGGCGCCCAGGATTTCGACTGCACCGATCTGCTTCACAGTACCTTCGGAGAAGTCTTCAACCCATCCCTGCCCGGAGGCGGCAAGTTTTGCTTTTGGCTGGGCGATTTTCATTGCTCCCGCCATGAGGAAGAGAAGCGTGAGCAGGACGGTGATGACCCAAAGGACGATGTTCATGATGGCTTTCCTTCGTTCGTGATGTTTGACTGCTCAAACCGGATGTCTGCGCTCGTACCGGTTATGGATGGTTAGGGGGTTTGCCGGTCATGCGACTGTGGACCCTTGACGGTGGTGGCTGGCGAGTAGCTCGCGGACCATCGGGACAACCTCGCTGCCATAGAGTTCTACGGCTTTGAGGCGTGCACTGATCGGCTGGGCCCCGGAGGTAAAGATCAGGTCAAAGCGGCCGACGCCGAGCGAGGACACAGCGCGGGCGATCCGTTTGGCGACGGTCTCCGGAGAGCCGATATACATCGAGCCCTGCTGGATCTCAGCCTCGAATTCTTGGCGACGGACGGGAGGCCAACCTCGGAGCGCGCCAATGCGGTCCCGCACCACTTTGTAGTGTGGCCAGAAAATCTCCTTGGCCTGATCGTCCGTGTCAGCAATGAAACCCGGGGAGTGCATTCCCACAGGCCAGGCGGTGGTGCCGAATTCTGCCGCCGCACTGTTGTAGAGGTCGATGAAGGGGGCGAACCGCTCGGGCTGGCCGCCGATAATGGCGAGCATGAGCGGGAAACCGTACTTCGCGGTTCGGACCACGGACTGCGGTGAGCCTCCAACACCTACCCATGTCTTCAGCCCGCCCTCGGTCCTTGGATACACGTCGGCATCGACCAGGGGTGCACGGACGGTGCCGCTCCACGTTACCGGCTTCTCCTCGAGGAGTTGGGCGAAGAGCTCGATCTTCTCTTCGAAGAGTACGTCGTAGTCGCTGAGGTCGTAACCGAAGAGCGGGAAGGACTCTGTAAAGGAGCCCCTGCCGAGAATGACCTCGGCACGGCCGCTCGAGAGCGCATCCACGGTAGAGAACCGCTGGAAGACCCGCACGGGATCGTCCGAACTCAGCACCGTTACCCCGGATCCGAGGCGGATACGGGAAGTGCGGGTAGCCATGCCAGCCAGCACCGTTTCGGGGGCGGACACCGAGTATTCAGGACGGTGATGCTCGCCCACGGTGAAAACATCCACGCCCAGATCGTCGGCAATGACAGCCTCATCCACCAGTTGCCTGATGGCACGTGCGTGGCTGACGGGTACACCCGAGTCGTCCACAGGGACGTCACCGAAAGTGTCCAGGCCAAAGATAACGTCGCTCATGAAGCGCCTCCTCTAATTGACATGTCAATTATATAATTGACACGTCAATCATGAGCGCATATTGTTGACAAGTCAAGGAAAGGACTTATGTCGTTGAACGAGGTCGGGAGGGGCAGGCAAAGCCCGAATCCAGTTGAGTTGGCCGTTTGGCGCGAGTATGTCGAGACGGCAGAGGCGATCCGGCAGGCTTTAGCGTCTGGACTGCAGTCGGCGTCCAACGTGTCGCCAGGTGACTATGCGGTGCTCCTGGCCCTGAGTGAGGCGGAAGAACACCGGTTGCGTTCCTCGGTGCTTGCGGAGGGAATCGGGTGGGAACGGAGCCGGCTGTCGCACCACCTTGGCCGCATGGAAAACCGGGGTCTGATCCGACGCCACCGATCGGGCAATGACAGTCGGGGTGCAGAGGTCGAGCTCACCGACGAGGGAACTCGGACGTTCCGCAGCTCATCAGCATCACACCTGCGCCTGGTCCGCAGGCTCTTCGTCGATGCCCTCTCACACGAGGACCTGCAAGCCGCCGGCAGAGTCGCAACGAACTTACGCCGCCACCTGAAGGACATCGCCTCTGAACAGGAAAGCGAATAAGTCTCCGTCGAACCGTCAGCCGCCCGCGAACGGTGGCAGGACATCGACGACGTCATCCGGCGACAGAACGGCCGTGCGGTCCCTCACGGAAATTTCGTTGCGGAGGAAGCTGCTTCGTGTGATGATGCGGGCAAGGGGAGGGGTGCCGGCGGGAGGGTCAGGCCGGTCAACGGCGAGTATCGCTGTGAGCAACTCATCCAGTGTTGCTCGATCCCCGAGTTCATGGCGTTCCTCATCGACGCCGGCGGCAGCATGTGCGGCGGCAAAGAACCTTACTAACACTGTTGCTTAGCCTCCGATGGCGCTCATGCTGCGGTCTGGTTGGACGAAATCGTCCGCTTCCAGTCCTGTGTGGTCCATGCCGTGGGCCTTAGGCTTGGCCCACATGGCCTCCTGCCAGCGCCGGCTGAGTTCGTCGTCGTCGGCTCCGGAGCGAAGCAGTCCCAACAGGTCGAATTCTTCGCGGGAGAACAAACAGCTCATGATCTTTCCGTCGGCCGTGATGCGCGTCCGGCGGCAGTCGGCGCAGAACGGCTCGGTGACGGAGGCGATGATCCCCACGGTGCCCAGCACCGCGCCGACGGGCTCGCCCGTTGCGGGACTGCGGTGCTGGACCTGGAACCGTTCGGCGGGGGCGCCGCTGCGCTCCCTGGGGTCCGGGCGCAGCACGAAGTATTCGGCGAGCATTTCCCGAATCTCAGAGGCGGTAATCATCTCCCGGCGGGTCCAGCCATGGTCCGCGTCGAGGGGCATCTGTTCGATGAAGCGCAATTCGTAGCCGCGCTCAAGCGCCCACGCCAGCAACCCGGGGGATTCGGCGTCGTTGATTCCGCGCATCAGCACGGCATTGATCTTGATAGGGCCAAGTCCTGCGGCATCGGCGGCTTCGACGCCGGCCAGCACACGGTCCAGGAACGGGCGGCGGGTTAGCTTTGCGAAGGTCTCCTCGTGCAGGGAATCCAGCGACACGTTGATGCGTGTGAGGCCGGCCTGTTTCAATTGTTTGGCTTTCCCGTCCAGCCCCACCGCATTGGTCGTCATGGAGATGGGCAGGTCCGGATGTTGCTGGCGAAGGGACCCGATGATGTCCACCAAGTCAGCCCGCACCAGGGGTTCGCCGCCGGTCAGTCGCAGCTCCCGGACCCCCAGGCGGTCCACGCCGAGGCCGACGATGCGCACAATCTCGTCGGCGGTCATCACAGCTTGCTTCGTCAGCCATTGAAGCCCCTCGGCGGGCATGCAGTAGGTGCAGCGCAGATTGCACTTGTCGGTAAGCGACAGGCGCATGTCGGTGGCGCGGCGTCCGAAACGATCCAGGAGTCCCGCAGGCAACCCTGGGGGGCGCCGGAGTGGTACCGGGGAGCCGACGCCAATGCGCGGCCGAGGCATGCCTAGCTGAACACTCATTCTTCAGGGTTCCAGTGAGTAGGAATGATCAGGGGCTAATTCTTTAGACCAGCGGGCTGGGTATCGACGTAGGATCCCGGGCGGTTAACTGTGCGGCCGTTGTGTTGGCAGCCGCACTTGGCCTCGATTTCTAGCCGGACTGTAACGGGCTCGCCGGTCTCAAGACTGACTGTGACTGAGCCACTGCCGTCGTCTGAGATGCGAAGGGCCTTCTCTTGTTGCTGGGGATCGTACATTTAGTTCCTATCGTATGAACTGCCATGGTGAAAAGAGGCCGAAGATCCTGGTTCTATTGCGGAATCAGTCAGAATCTTCGGCCTCCTTATCTAGGTGGTTTTTGTTCTAGGTGATTTTGTCGTTCCCCGGGCAGGGGTCACCGTCAGAACAGCGTTCGTCGCATTCGTGCTTGGTCACGAGTTCGAACTGAACACCGCCGTGTTGCTCCACGCCGGTACGGATCGCACGTTCCATCACGTTCGTGGCCAGGCGCCGTCGCAGGGCCAGAGGATCGCGGCGCAGGTCCTTGGCAAGGGCAAAGCAGAGCAAGAGCATGACGATGACGAAGGGTAGCGCTGCGACGATGGTGATTCGTTGGAGGCCGGCCAAGGCTTCGGAAGGTTTGTCGCCGCCGGCCAGCAGCATGACTGCCGCCACGGCGCCCGTGAGGGTGCCCCAGAAGATGACTACTCCGCGGCGGGGGTATTCGGCGCCGTTGGAGCTGAGCGATCCCATCACGATGGAGGCAGCGTCGGCGCCAGTGATGAAGAAGATCGCGACCAGGATCATGGCCAGGACGATGACGGCTGCGGTCAGCCATTCCGGCATGTTCAGGTTCTTGACCAGGTCGAAGAGGGCGCCGTCGAAGTTGACGGACGGTGTCCCGTTGACCATGGTGACCAGACCCGGGGTGTTCGCCTTGTCGGCTTCCTGCTGGACATGAAAGGCGGCTCCGCCGAAGATACCGAACCAGATCACGCTGACGACACTGGGGACCAGCAGCACGCCGGTGACGAACTGGCGGATGGTGCGGCCGCGGCTGATGCGGGCGATGAACAGGCCTACGAACGGTGTCCAGGAGAGCCACCAGGCCCAGTAGAAGATGGTCCAGCTGGTCATCCAGCTGCGCAGGGCCTCGTCGCCGACCGCTTCGGTCCGGGACGACATCTCGGCCAGGTCGCGGGCGTAGTCGCCGACCGCGGACGGGATCAGGTTAAGGATGAACAGGGTGGGGCCGGCGACGAAGACGATGAGGGCCAGAACGACGGCCAGGACCATGTTGATGTTGGATAGGTACTGGATGCCGCGGCTGATGCCGGAGACTGCCGAAGCCACGAAGCAGGCCGTTAGAATGGCGACGATTACCACGAGGACGGGGGTGCCGATCTCGCTGAACCAGCCGTTGGAGGTCATGCCGCTGCCGATCTGGAGGGCGCCCAGGCCCAGGGAGGCGGCGGTGCCGAAGAGGGTAGCGAAGATGGCAAGGATGTTGATGAACTTCCCGACCGGCCCTTCGACCATCCTGATGCCGAAGATCGACGTGAACGCGACGGAGATCAGCTGCCGGCGGCCGAGGCGGTAGGTGCCGTAGGCCATGGCGATGCCCACGACTGCGTACATTGCCCAGGGGTGCAGGGTCCAGTGGAAGATCGAGGTGGCCATGGCGGTCTGGATGGCTGCGGGCGTGCGGCCGTCCACGGTGCCGGGCGGGGGAGAGATGTAGTGGTAGAGCGGTTCGGCCACACCGTAGAACATGAGCCCGATGCCCATGCCCGCGGCGAACATCATGGAGACCCAGGAAACGGTACGGAATTCGGGCTTCTCGCCGTCCTTGCCCAGCGGGATATTGCCAAACTTACCCAAGGCCAGCCAGAGGACGAAGATCACAAAGAGCGAGGCGGTGACCATAAAGAGCCACCCGGTGTACTCCATGACCCAATTCAGGACGGTTGTGGAGGTGTCGGCGAGGCTGTCCCTTCCGAGGAATCCCCAGAGAACAAAGGCAATGGCGATGACACCCGTGATTCCGAAGGTGACCTTGTCTAGATCGAGCTTTCGGTTTCGCCTTTCCATAACGGCGTGCTCCGCTTTTGTTTGACGCAGCTCCTGAAGGATCTCTTCATATTCTTCCGCATCCGACAAGGTGCCGGTAGTTCCGTCCTCTGGAATGAGGACGGCCGCTTCGAGCGCATCCTCTGAATCCAGTTCTTCCAATGTCGGGTTCTCCATATCGCCTTCGCTTACGGGAGGTTTTCTGGGGGGTTTGATGTCACTGTTTATAGCCATGATTGCGTCCTTTGCTTGGGAGTCATGGGCTGCTTGTTTTTTAGACGTGGCCGTGGGGTGTCAGGCCGGGAGGAAGGTTGGGGGCTTCCTCGGATTCGATGATCATGATGTCGCCGTCGACGACTTTGACCTCATGAGTTCGGACGGGCAGTTTGGCCGGCGGTGCGTCGATTTTTCCTGTGCGCAGGTTGAACCGGGAGGCGTGCAGCGGGCACTCGACCCAGCAATCCTCCACATAACCGTCTGTCAGGGAGGCATCCTGATGTGTGCAGGTGTCATCGATGGCGAAGAGTTCGCCGTCTTCCGTGTGGAAAACGGCAATCGGCGGCGCCGTATCGAGCCGGAGAGCCTCCCCTGGCGCGAGTTCACTGAGCGGGCAGGCCTTGTGCATGGTGCACCTCTTTTCCTTCAGGGATGTCATTAGCGAACGCCGGGTGCCCTACCCCACTTGGCTGTTCCGCTACAAACAACAGATTTCGCGTTATGCAACAGAGTGCGCCAGCTCACACCCTAATGTCAAGGGTTTTCTTGCTGCCCGCAATCTCTTGACAATGCCCGTGGCCTGCGTCACGCTGTTGCATATTGCGATCATTGTTGCGTATCAAGCGATTTTAGAAAGAAGTGTTTTATGGACACGCTTGCGATCGTGGGAGCCTCCCTGGCCGGCCTGTCGGCCGCCCGGGCTGCCCGCGCTCAAGGCTTCACAGGACGGATGGTCATCATCGGCGATGAGCATCACCGCCCTTATGACAGACCTCCATTGTCCAAGGATTTTCTCCTGGGTACCATTACGGCCGAGGACCTCTTCCTCGAAACTGAAGATGATGCACTGCACGCGGAGTGGCTCCTGGGCAGTGGGGCAGCCGGACTGGACGCTGCCACGCGCACGATCAGGCTGCACAACGGACAGTCTGTGGCCGCGGACGGGATTGTCATAGCGACTGGAGCACGTGCCCGCCAGCTGCCCCCGCTTGCTGGTCTTGACAACGTCTTCAGTCTTCGGTCTATCGCAGACGCGCAGAGCCTCGCCCCGCGCTTGGTTCCGAATGCCCGGCTCGTCGTGGTCGGTGCCGGCTTCATCGGCGCCGAGGTTGCCTCCGCGGCTTCGTCGCGGGGCATGGAAGTCACGATGATCAACAACACCCCCGTCCCATTCACTGCGCAGCTGGGTGAGGACATGGGGGCTGTCGTGGCCAACCTTCACACGAACAACGGAGTAAAGGTGATCTCCGATGCCGTCATCGAAGAGTTCCGCAGTTCAGGAGGCCGCCTCACCGGAATCCGCTTGGCTGATGGCCAGGAACTGGCCACGGACGTTGTGGTAGTCGGCATCGGAGCCGAGCCCAACATTGAATGGCTTGCCGGATCCGGTGTCGAGCTGGGAGCTGGCGTCCTATGCGATCCGATGGGCCGGACAAACGTTCCCGGCATCGTCGCAGTCGGCGACTGCGCGGCCTGGTTTGACGATTCAACGGGAACACACCATCGCGTCGAGCACTGGACCGGGGCCCTGGAGCGCGCTGCCCTCGCTGTCCAGGCACTGCTGGAGGAAGATGCCCCGCAGCAGCCGCTCAAGCCCCATTACTTCTGGTCGGACCAGCACGGCGTCAAGATCCAGTTCGCGGGGCACTCCGCCGGTTACGACAGGTTGGATATTGAGGCAGGGGATCCGGAAGAGCACAGCTTCCTTGCCGTCTACTACCGCGACGACGTCCCGGTGGCGGTTCTCGGCATGAACCAGCCCCGGCTATTCACCAAGTGGCGCCGTAGCCTCGGGAAGCCAGTGCACAAACCAGTCACCTCCGGGCTGGTCGCCGCAACCCCCTAGTGGTCGCAAGTCGACCACCGGCATTTCAACAAACTTTTTCAAGATTGCATACCAACTTCCTGAAGCTGTTCTGAGGAGGAACATTGACTACTGAGGTAACAACCCCGAGTCTGATCCCTACTTTGCCTGGTTCCACCTATG
>NZ_JAGGPJ010000024.1 GCF_018613875.1 Arthrobacter sp. ISL-28
CAGGAGCCGGAGCAGCGTGGGACCGTGGCGCAAGGATCCGCCAACAGCCTGCGTGCCTCGAACACTAACAGGGTGAGCCATGGATTTCCTATCACTGGGCCGGTGCGCTGCACGAAGGCACCGTAGGAGGCTGACGAGCAGATGCGTGCACACCTGTTTCGACCCCAGTGTGCACCCAGCAACATTCAGCGCCGTAGATGAATGCTACCCGCGGCCGGACCAGCCCAGAATAACGCCAGGTACCCGAATATCGGCTGGCACTACCTGATTTTCTGTGCCCCCGGTACTTGGTTGCTGGCTTGGGGTTAAAGACTCCCAGCGAGGCCGACGGCGGTCCCGCAAGCATCGGCGGGCAGGTATTTCCTCCGGAGAGAGCGAGTATGCCCGTGTAGGCCACTAACGCTCCGGGCGCGATGGTCACCAACTTCAGGCCGCTTGTTGCTTCGCCTCCATAACGCCTCCAGAAGCTCCACCCGGGGAAGAACCGCTTCACTTCAAAGTTAGATGCCGATAGCGTCGTTATTCAACTAGTCACCGGCCAGCCGAGGTGGCGTGAGCAATCGGTCCCGTCCGACCGAGCCTCCCCGGACGCAGGGACTTCCGCTCCATCTCCTTCAGCAGTCCTCCAGCTGTACAGATTCCAAGCTGTAGAGCCAGAAGCGAACCGTGTCGTTTCCGAAGTTCTCTGCATCGTAGGTGATGGGGCTTCCCAATAATGAGGCTAGCCGCATACGGGGAGCAGATGTAAGCAGGTAAGCGGGATCCATCACGCTGTGGGTCTGGGGACTAGGGCAGGCGCCTGCCGCTGGTGCTGCTTGGCCTGACCGAAGAGGCTGATGCTGCCAAGGAGGCAGGTGGCGATCGCGTAGGCGGCGACGGCGGGGAGGAGTCCGACGGACGCGGCGAGTAGACCGACCAGGACGACGGGGACACTGAAGGCGAGGTAAGCGACGATATAGATCGATGCAACGGTGGCGCCCCTTTCCTCTGGGGAGACGAGCGGAATGATCAGGCGCAGTGCAGCACTGAACGCGGCCCCGAACCCGATTCCGCCGAGGATTTGCCCGGCGATCATGAGTCCGATGCTACCCGCGAGTATGCCAGCGAGGATGCCTGCGGTACCGATGATGGAGGCGAGGATGCCGAGGATCATACCGCTTCGGCCGTCTACGCGGATGAAAGCGAGTCCAGCTACCGCCGAGGCGATGGGGCCGACAAAGCTGGCGAGCCCGTTCACGAGGCCGCTGTCAAAGTGGAAGACGTTGCGGACGATCGCCGGGGCGAGGCCCAGTGACAGTCCGGCGAGCATCCACGCAGCTGCCACCGCCGGCGCGGCGGCGGCGAACTCCGCCCGGGCGGCGCGCGGGATGGCGGACCTGGGAATGAGGGAGCGCAGTGCACCCGCCCGCCGTTGTGCGGTGTCGGGGGCAAAGACAACGACGATGATGCCGAGGACGGTGATGACGGCCAGGGAGATGAACACCAGGTTGTTTGGCTGGGACGAGTACTCGATGGCCACCCCTGAAAGCAGTGCCCCCACGGCCAGGCCGCCCGCCATCCCCACGCTTCCCAGAATGGTTCCCAAATTTTTCCTGGCTAGGGGTGCCAGTTCCACCAGCGTGGCCGAGAAGGCGGTGGTGGCGGCACCAGTGGCGGCGCCTTGAACAATCCTTGCCGCAATGACGAGCCTGATGTCTGCTGCGCTAAGGAACATGATCATTGATCCCAATTGGACGAGCAGCGCACCCAGCAGAACCGGGCGGCGCCCGATGTGGTCCGAAAGCGAACCGACGGTAAGAAGGGCAGCGAGGAACCCTCCGGCGTACACGGCGAAGGCCAAGGTGAGCAGCGGTGGCGCGAAGTTCCACTGCCGCAGATAGAAAGCGAGCAATGGAGTCGGCGCGCCCGCAGCCAGATACAAGCTGACGAATGCGGCCGCCGTTCCTGCAAAGGCCGTCCCTTGCGGAAGGCGGCCCTGGGGCTGCTTCGCGGGTGCGCGCTGGTCGGATAAGACTGATGCTGTAGGCATTGGTGAACTCCGTTTTAGACCGCAAGGCAGTCGGGTGATCAGGGGGCGCCTTGGCCGGAAGCGCTGGTAGGAAAAAAGCTACAAGCTTTCTTTAGAAAAGTAAATAAGCTTGCTCTAAGATAGTAAATGCCTTGAGGAGGGATTGAGATGCCGCTTCGCACCAGCTGGTCTCAGGACAACTGCCCCATCGCACGGGCCGCGGATATCTTCGGCGACCCTTGGTCGCTGCTAGTCCTGAGAGAGGTGTTCATGGGGAACAAGCGCTTCGAAGGCATCAAAAAGGCCCTGGCGGTGGCTGACAACATCCTGAGCGAACGCCTCCGGCGCCTGATTGATGCTGGAGTGCTTGTTGCCCGCCCCTACAGTGCCGGTGCCCGTCCCCGGAACGAATACCACCTCACGGCGGCCGGAACAGATGCCCTTCCCGTGCTCCATGCCATGGTGGGCTGGGCGCAAAGGCACACTGAATCGCCGAGCGGAAAAATACTGCGCATCATCTGCGCCAACTGCGGATCGGAAGCCGATTCCGGCACCGGATGCCGGTCGTGCGGCACAGAACTGACTGTCGAAACGACGGTCTGGGAGCACCCCCGGACCCCGGGCCGACTGATTGAACTCAACGGCCCGGGGTGATGGGCTCGCAAACCTTACTTTGCCGGCGCTACCTTGTACGAGCTGCTAATCGCGATGCGGTTGAAGGCATTGATTGCCATCGCCACCCAGATGACAGCTGACACCTGGCCTGCGGTCAGCTGGCCGGCAGCGGACTCGTAGAGGCCCCTATTCGAATGCGAATCCTTGATCAGCGTGACGTACTCGGCCAGAGCCAGAGCGGCGCGTTCCCGCCCATCGAAATACTTGGTCTCCTTCCAGGCTGACAGGACACTCAGGCGCTCCGGGGTCTCCCCCTTGGCCTGCGAATCAGCGGTGTGTATGCGCAGGCAGTAGGCGCATCCGTTGATCTGGGATACCCGGATCTTGATGAGTTCGATGAGCAGCGGGGAGATGCCCTCCCCTAGAGCCGCCTGCTCGGACATCTGTGCCATCGAGCCGACAGTTGCGTAGAGATCCGGATGCCGGGTGCCGATATTCGTGCGTGCCGGTGTGGGGGTGATGGTCATGTCCTGCGTCCTTTTCTGATGGGCTTGGTGCCTGTTTCGGCCCTGATTTAACTTTCTGCCCTACGGCTTCCCAGGGGCGAAGGAATGGGACGAACTGGCACCAAACGTTCCGTTGGCCCGGAACGCGGTCAGCCCAGACGCTCGACGTAGGCGGGGGTCGCAGATCCCCGTATGACAAGCCGGGTAAGGTCACGCAGGAACGCGGGGTCGAGGGCCTCTGCTGTGGAAATGAGCCGGTGGTGAATGGCTCCATACAGTGCATCGATAACCGTTCCGAGGTCCGCATCCGGACGTATCTGCCCTCGGCTGCGCCCCTGCTCCAATACGTCCAGGAAACCCTGTCGGCGCTCCCGCAACAGCGTCTGACGGTACAGGAGGGCGAAATCATCGCTGCGAATCGCTTCCGCAAGGAGGTTCGCCACCGTTGAAGCGGTTTGACCATCATCAAGGCACCTGGTCAACGCCACAAGGTACGAATACAGGTCACGGGACACGTCACCGGTATCGTTGATCTGGGTCAGGAGATTGGTGGTGTACGTGAACGCCTCCAGCACCAGAACCTGCCGCGAGGGCCAATACCGGTACAGGGTCGACTTACTCACCCCGGAGGCCCGGGCCACGGCATCAATAGTGACCTCACTGTAACTGAGCCGGTCAATCAACCCACCCGCGGCCTGCAGCACCTGCAAACGAACCTCAGAGTTCCGCGACGCCGTCTCCGGACGGGCGGGGTCCGCAGCCCTGCGCCGGGCAGCAGAAATCACCCGCCGTGCTTCGCGGGGATCACCGCTCCGCCCCTCCCCTGCGCCCATAAAATCTCCTAGTCCACCCCCATTATGGGGTCCTTGTGAAGGCGCCAGCTACACCGGTTTTCAACCCCTGCCCCGCTGATTCATCCAAAGTCCTCGCTCATCCGGGCCCTGAAAAACTTTGCTTCTGCTGGCCTTCATCAGCCATTACCGTGCAAGCGGCACCCGCGCTGATCCATGCGGTCCAGTCATATTGTCCTTAATTGGGTTCGCCGACTTCCGGTTTCATATCCATAGTTACCGCGACTTCGATCATCGGTCCCGCCCAAAGCTGCCTGGTATCGAGTCTCAAGAGTTGACGCGTTTAGCGCAAGCTCGTTTCGGGGCCAAGGATAGCTGGTGTACTTCAATCTGCGCCGGCCTGCCGTATTGCGGGTGCCCGGTTGATTCAGTGCGATAAAAGTCTAGGGTCATTTCCCTGTTGCGGGGAGAGCGCGGTGCAGTAGCGCAGCAACGTGCGCTACTCGCGGACCGGCGGTTCGAAGGCCAGTGCCGCCGAGTGCCGCAGCTTTTGAGCAGCATCCTTGCCTGCCGGCGAGTGTCGGCCGTTACCGGCGATAACAGGCGAGTGGAGAAAGGGCCACAAATGTCTTTCGACGGCCCCGAAATGCCCCCCGGAATTACGCTCCCGTGATCGGATTCCCGGCCGCTTAACGGTTGCACGAAGAACCGGAAACATCCCTCGTTTCGGGCTTTTGGCGCTCCTACGCTGGATTCATCCAATCACTCACACCCGAAAGGGGACCACATGAAAAAAGTAAGCGCCTGGCTGACTGGCATCATCATGGCTCTCGGGCTGGGCCTGCTGGTTCCGGGGACCGCCTCCGCAGCCTCTTACTGCGGGCTGGCCTGGGGCTCGCTGGCCAAGTCCAACCAGGCCATGAGCGCCGCATCAGTAGCCAATGTTCGCTCGGGAAAGTACTACTGCTTCGACCGACTGGTGATCGACATCAGGGGCAAGGCAACCGGCTACAACGTCCGCTACGTCTCAAAGGTTGTACAGGACGGGTCCGGACTGCCCATCAAGCTGAGGGGCGGTGCATTCCTGCAGGTCACCGCCCACTCGCCCAGCTATGACAGCGCCACGGGCAAGGCCACCTTCGTGCCGGCCAACCGCTCCGAGGTGACCAACGTTTCGACGTACAAGACGTTCAGGCAGGTTGCCTGGGCCGGCAGCTTCGAGGGCCACACCACCCTGGGCCTCGGAGTCCGCGCCCGGCTGCCCTTCAAGGTCTTCACCCTTGCAGGTCCCGGCAACGGATCCAGGCTCGTGATCGACGTCGCCCACCAATGGTGACAGCAGGTAAAGCCAAGTAAAAGCGGTGCCACGCTCCCAGGGGGAGGCGGGGCGCCGCTTTGCCTGCACCATGCGGCAATGCCTGGTCGGGAACCACCAAGAGGCTCGTCGGGCTCATGGGAGCGGGTCCTGTCGGCAGGAGCCTGGCCCGTGACAGGAATAGATCATCCGGCGTCCACGCCCAGCGATCGTTGCCAGGTTCCTGGAATGCCAGGACCAATTCGATGACGCCGGCGGGCGGTGCGTGATAGATGTTCGGGGATTACCGCCCCATCACCTCCAGCACGTCGAAATACGGTGCGGAGCAACGCCAAGGCCAGGCTGCACGCCGCGATCCACAGTCCGGCAGGACGCGGGTGGATTTGCTGCTGCCTTGTTCGTTCATTTGAGACCGCCTTTCGCTTGCTGGGTGACGATCGTGGGGCGGGGTGCTGACAGTTCGAGGAGCCGGAAGAGGGGCGAGTGCCGGCTCTGCACAGCATGTCCACCGGGACCACTGGGCCGGTTCAGGGACCTGTGCAAAAGTGCCGTCCGGTTATCCACCAGAAATCCACGGCGTATCCGGGCCGCCGGGAGTGTCGCCCCGCAGCCGGAACGGTGTGCCTGAACGGCTGTGTCCAGTGATCACGCAGTCCACTAGAACGGACCGGGCAAGAATCAAGTCGACTTGAATGCAGCTCCGGTTACTCAATTATCACGAGGTCGGCTAATGCAGGGTGCTGGTTTTTAAACCAGGAAATCTCCAGACCGTCGACGCGACCTCCGTCATGACACGGCAGAATCCAGGCCATGGCCTCACTGCCGTTGATGTCGGCACCAAAACCGATGGGGCGCTCGGTGTCGGCCGGGAGCAGGGGCACGTCTGCCCCGACCTTGATCTCAAAGCACTCCTCGCAGTGATCTTCTGGAGCAGTCGTTCAGGAGGCGAATTGGGTTTCCAGCACGGACGCCGGGTCGCCCGCGTGCTCGATGATCTGACGGAAGATGGCCTGCTTCGCATCATCTGTTGGGTACAGAAGAAGCATCGTGCGCTCCCGCGGGACGGGGCGCCCGTCGTGGATGAGTCCCTGCCAGTCCTGGACCCCGCTCCACTGCTGAACCTCACCGACCACGCGGGGTAGACGGTTGCGCAGAGGTTTCCTACCGAGTATCTGGAAATGCTGCCGTCTCGGGTGTCCAGGGTTGCCGGGTGCTTGAGCAGCAGCAATGTGGAGGCGGCCAAGGAGGCCGTGGTGAATCTGAAGGTCACTTCCGCGATGGCCGGGGCTCTCCGGATGTAGCGCTACTGCCATGATCTCGAGGACACGCTGGCGGCCCGTAGGATTCCCGACGCCGCGGCAGTGCTCGTGGGATGTCCCAGACGTCGAGGCTTTACATCCGCCAAGGTACGCCGGTGCAGGAGCAGTCTGGCCGGTAGCCGGTGCCGGTGTCATGGGGGAATGCTTCCGGGCCCGGCAATTCCTGAACTGAGGGTTTCGCGGGCTACCTTCGTCATCAGGACACCGCCAGCTTGGACTGGGCAGGTTGGAAATCCGGGGACGACCTGAGGGCGTCGAGCGAGCCGCTCGGCGATGGTGCTGTTCTTTTGGAGCGCGGCCGGTGCCTGCTTCAGCCAGCGTTCGAGTACGGCGATTTCTTCGTCGTGTTCCTTGAGTTTGCGGTGGATGATGGCAGCCTGCTCTGTGTACCAGGGGGTGGGCTCCCGGCCGTTCGAAGACTTCTCTGCGCCCTCAATCGCTGCGTAGCAAAGCTCCACGGCTTCACGCAGCCGTCCTTCGCGTTTGAGCTGTTTGATGGGCTCGATCAGTTCGAGGTAATGGACGCCCTCGACCATTCCGGAGCGGAAGTCAGCTGCGCGCTGCCCGCCCTCGGCAAGTGCTTCGCCGACCATCTCGGAGCGGCCCTTCGGGTCCGCCAGCCGCCTTTCCTGGGTTGTGAGGGGTGGCGGGTTGTCCGCGGCGTACTCCCATTGTGGCGATCCTTGGTCGAGCCAGACCCATGCCCGGGCGCGGGCTCCCTTGGACTCTGCAATGCCGAACAGCTGAACGTGGACCGGCCAAGCTTGTCCTTCTGGCAGAAGCAGATCGCGAGCAAAGATGCGAAGGCAGGTAGCCCATGCGTTCACCTTCGATGTGCCCGGCGACGGCCTTGGGGTCCACGGGGTTGTCCGGCTCGCGCTGCAGTGTTCCCATGCATTCCAACATGCCCCTGTTCGGGACGGCCTGTCGGCTGCGCGGGGACGTGGGCGGTAACAACATCGCTGTCCCTCTCGCGGTCGTTGCCAGTAAACCAACTCGTAATCCCCGTACGTTGATCCTTACAGACTCCTCCACGAATCCGCCGTTCGCACCACGGCCGCCCGCATTTCTTGCGCTGCAAGGTGGCCAGAGTCCTGCTGGACAGTGGGCATGTTCGGTACGGTTGTGGCTCCGAAGCACGTGGATTAGGTTAGGGTGCAACGAGCCGCTGGCTCCGAGAAGCCAGGGGGACTCGTGGACGCATGGAAGCTCGTCAAGGCTCTGCCCCAGCCCCAGAAAGCCATCATGATGGTGTATCTGGCAGCTGCCCTGATATTCGGTTTCGCGATGCTCGCTGGCACCATGGTCTTCCGGGAATCCCAGGAAGTCGTGATGTCTTGGGCCTCAGCAGGCATAGGGCTAATCGCCGCCCTGTTCGGCCTCATTCTGGCGACCAACTTCCGGGGATCGGCCACCGTCTATGCGGCCATGATGGAAAAGCTCAGGATGTGGGGCCTCGACTATTCAGAGACCCCGTTCGCGAACCCCCGCTGGCTTCGGTGGTTCGGTGCTGCGTTCACGCTGATGGCTGTTCTGGTGACGACGCTGAGGCTGGTCGGTGACGGGTTTGTCGCTTCCGGGATGTGAATCAGCCCCTGAAGGCGCCGCAGGCGTATCCGGCTGCACATCTGACTCTTGTCCAATACTGAACGCGATGCCCCTCCCCCGGTTGCCGGCAAAGCTAGCGGGGTGAGGGGCTCACCAGTCCCTGCAGAAAAGCCAGCAATGCCGAACCAGCCGACCCGCCAAGAATGCGCTGCGGCGGAGCTGCGGCATCCCAAAGCAAAAATACGGCTGGTTGGCCGGCCGCTGATACGCGGTATTACGTAAAGCCGACGTCCAGAAAGCGTCGCCGATTGGCGGGAGGTATCGCACGTAGGCGGCGGACCGACTGACCGTCGGCCAGCTTCACGGACCGTCGCTCGGCGGGGTCAATATGCCGTGCTGAAGTTGTTTAACGCGTAGTCGAGTACAGCTGTGAAGTTGTCAGCCTCGACGGCGTCGACATACCGCGAGTGGGGCAGCGGATCGCAACGGATCGTCTCGGGGCGCCGGAGATAGGGCGACCAGATGGTCGCTACGGGGTGGCCGCCCTTGTCCACGGCAACCCATTCCCCTTCTCCTGTCCGGCGGGCCTGTCCGAGATGGGCTGTCGCGGGGCTGGTGAAGGTGTCCTGGTCAGGGATCAAGCCGATCATCCGTCGGCGCCCGTCCGGGACGCGGCGGGATTGCCGGATGCTGCCTTTTCGGAGCGGTGCCGCAGATGCTCCACGCGGTGACTCATTGGCACATGCATTTTTCGTCCTGCCAAGATGGCTGCCGCGTCGGAGAGGTCTTGCCGGCCCATGACAGCGCCAATGAAACGGTCCCGGGACAGGATCGGGGGCTGCGGAGAAGCACCGGGATGGATTGCTTTCATTGTTGTCTCCGTCCTTCGATGGCTGAAGCTGCCCTGGGGGCTCTGGCCCTGCTCCCCTGCGGCGGCTCGTGGCCGCCGCAGAGGAGGGCTGCATGTTGCTAGACCGGGGTCCGGCTGGGGTACACGGCTGTTCGGTGTGCCGCCACGGTCGCGGGATCGTCAACGGCGTCCCTTGTGTCGTCCAGGTCGCGGCCGATGGTTTCCGGCGTGAAGAACGTAGCCACGATGGTGATGACCGTCAGGAGGGCAAGATACCCGGCGATCGGAATCCAGGCACCAAGTCCGGCCTCGGCGACGTCGGGTCCTCCATTTGCCGCGACAACCAGAGAGATGATCCATGCACCAATGAGAGGTGCAATGCCTCCGGAGATCACGGCGGAGATCTCGCGGGCCACAGATACGCCAAGGTACCGCTGGCGGGAGCCGAAGAGCTCGGACATGAAGGCACTCTGTGAGCCGAACATACCCCAGGTGCCGATTCCAAGACCGAGGGAGAGAACCACAATGGTCAGGACGGTGTCTCCGAGGCTGAGGACATACCAGATGGGGAATGCTGCGATGAGCTGGAAGATAGCGAACCCGCGATAGGTCTTGACGCGTCCGAAGTGATCGGAAAGCTTGCCGGCTATCGGGACCACGATGGCGCCCAGGCTAGCGGCGAACACCAGGGACAGGGCGCCGATGGGACCGGTCACCCCGACGGCCGCGCTGGTGACATAGCCGATGGCCAACGCCTGGTAAATGGAGGATGAACCATTCTCGGCAAGACGGAGTCCGATGCCTCGCAACAGCGTCCTACGGGAAGTCTTGACCAGTGTGGTCAGGGGCTTCTCCACGATCATTTCGTGGGCCTCGAGCTTGGTAAACGTCGGGGATTCCTTGAGCTTCAGACGGATAAAGATGGCCACAAACAGGATGACGACGCTGGCGAGGAACGGGATCCGCCACAGCCAGGTGTCGGTGATCTTGACAGCTTGATTGGCATTGAGCAGGACGAAATACACCAGTGCCGCGGTGACCGTACCAACCTGCACGCCAAGGAACGGAAGGGAGGCGTAGAAGCCGCGCTCCTTACGGGGAGCGTACTCGGTCATGAGAATCGAGGCGCCGGCCATTTCCGCCCCTGCGCCGAGGCCCTGGAGGAGCCGAAGGCCGACCAGCAGGATCGGGGCGAGGATGCCGACTCCCCCACCGTACCAGTCGCCGGCGGAGCCGTTGTAGGTCGGCAGGACACCGATGAGAGTGCTGGCGCCGCCCATCAGCGTGACGGTGGCGAGCAGCACGAATTTTCGTCCAAGCCGGTCCCCGAGGCGCCCGAAGATGATCCCGCCCAGCGGGCGGACTGCAAAGCCGAGGAAGTAGGTGCCGAAGCTGAGGATCAGCCCTGTTGAGGGGTTGTTCCCGGGGAAGAAGAGCGGGCCGAAAATCAGTGCCGAAGCAAGACTGTAGAGAGCAAAATCGTAGTACTCCAGGGCACTGCCCAAGGAACTTGCCCAAGCGGCACGGAGCAGGTCCGTGCGGGTCACCGTGTTATCGCTGGCCCGGGCGTCCCTAAGGTCGTCGTTAATTGACATGGTGAATTACCTATCGTGAATGGCAAGACTTCTTGCGGTTGTAGGCCACTGACGCTTCTGCCCGGAGAGCCTTGTCAGTGGCGGATGCTGAAGCGCTGGCGGATGCTGAAGCGCTGCTGTCGCCAGCGCCTGGGAGGATACGCTCAGGTCCCACCGTGTTCCTAGGAGGCCGCGGCGGTTCCTGAGAGTGAGGCCAGCAGCTCGCGGACGGCTGAGGCTCCGTCATCGGTGGAGAAGTCCGAGCTCAGGCCGACAACACTGACACCTGCAGAAAGGTAGTCTCGGGCCGTTGCTGCTTTCATCCCCCCGGTGGCAACGAAGTGCACGTCGGGGAAAGGTCCCTTCATGGCCTTGACCCACTCGGGACCGAGAAGTGAAGCCGGGAACGCCTTGAGCCAGGTGAGGCCGAAGGCCTTGGCACGGAGTATTTCGCTCGCGGTGGCAACGCCGGGGAGGTGCGGGATGCCGCGCCTGATGCTTTCCTGAATGATTCCTTCATCAAGGCCCGGGGAAACAGTAAATGACGCGTTGGCGGATGCCGCAGCGTCCAGTTGCTCGATCCGGATGATGGTGCCGGCGCCGACAGCCACGCCGCGTTCCGCGGCGGCGCAGGCCACTGCTGCCAGCGTGGGGACGGCTTCGGGTGTTTCGATGGTGACTTCGACGTGCCGGACGCCGGAGTCCCAGGCCCGGGTGGCGGACCGGACTGCTTCCCCGGGCGTAAGGCCACGGAGTACCGCGATGACGGGAACCCGGAAGAAGTCGTCGTCAAACCAGTCGTTGGGTTTTGTGTGTGCCAAGGTGTTCTCTTTCACGTGTCGTGCTGGGGCTGGTGAACCCGGCGTGCCTGTGCTGCTTAGCCGAGCGCTGCATGGTGCTGGCCTGGTTGGTAACTGCGGGGCCTGGTTCCGTGGCCGGGGCGGAAGTCCACCCTGGTACCGAGGGTCCAGGCCGCGAAGGAATGTCCCAGGGCGAGCCTGCCCTCTGGCCTGTCTCCGCGGAGGAGCCCGGCCAGGTATCCGGCGGCGAACGCGTCACCCGCTCCCACAGGTTCGACGACGTCGACGCGGTGGGCGGGCACCCGGCAGAGGCGTTCTGGCTGGTTTTGTACCCTGATGAATTCCACGGCCTCGGTTGCCGAATCTTTGACGACCACATGCCGGGGACCGGGCAGGAGGGTGGACACTTCATCTGCGGTGCTGCAGCCCCACAGAGTTTCTGCCTCGTCGAGACCGACGAGGACGACGGTGGCCATGCCGGCCAGCTCAAGCAGGCGGGGTCCCGCCACGTCGACGCTCCAGAGCGCGGGCCGGTAGTTGACGTCGAAGGAGACCTTGTAGCCTGTGGCCCCGGCTTGGGCCAGGAGGTGTTCTGTCAGGGCCGAGCAGCTGGCCGACAGTGCCGCGTTGATGCCGCTCGTGTGGATCCATCCGGTCTGTTCCAGTGGCCAGAATCCGGAATCGTTCGGTTCCATGCGTGACGCGGCGGACCCGGCCCGGTAGTAGAGGGTCCTGGCGCCGTGGCCGAGGTCCGGGTCCTTGAAATACACGCCCGTGGGGGCCGTGCTGTCACGGGTGACCAGACTGATGTCTACACCGCGGGCCGCCAGTCCATCCAAGATGCGGTCACCGAAGGGGTCCTGCCCGAGCCGGCTGGCCCAACCCGCCCGGTACCCGAATTCGGCCAGGTGGGCGGCGACGTTGGATTCCGCTCCGCCGAAACCCAGCAGGCACTCTTCAGCTTCTCTGAGTGGCTGGGTCTTGGCGGGAGTCACTACGGCCATCGTTTCGCCGACGCACAGTACGTCCAGGATGGTCATTTCACGGCTCCTGCGGTGAGGCCGCTGACGAAGAACTTGCCGAGGACGAGGTAGAGCACAACTGTTGGCAAAGCGACGAGTACGGCGCCGGCCATCAGCTCGGAGTAGTCAACGGTGGTGGTTCCGATGAGGTTGTTCAGGGTCACGGTGGCGGGCCAGGCGGCCGGAGAGGCCAGGATGAAGCCGAACAGGAAGTCATTCCAGATGTTGGTGCACTGGAAGATTCCGGCGACGACGAAGCCGGGCACGGATAGGGGGAGCATTACGCGGAGATAGGTCTTCCAGATTCCGGCCCCGTCAATGGCTGCCGCTTCGACAATCGCGCTGGGAATGCCCTCGTAGTAATTGCGGAAGATCAGGGTCGTGATCGGGATGCCGTAGATGATGTGCACGACGATCAGCCCGATGAGGCTGCCTTGGAGCTGGAGCATGTTCAGGAACTGGAAGACGGGGATGATCACGGCCTGGAACGGGATGAACATGCCGACCAGCAGGACGGTGAAGAGCGCATTGGATCCCCGGAACGGGAACTTGGAGAGCAGGTAGCCGTTGAGCGAACCCAGCAGACAGGAGATGACAGCAGCGGGGATGGTGATCTGGAGGGAATTCGCGAGTGAGCCGTGAAGTTTTGTCCAGGCGCCCTTGAAGGCATCGAGGCTGGGTGCGTCGGGGAAGGCGAGGAAGAAGTTTGGTGCGCCGGTGCTTCCGGAGAGAGCCGTGGTGATGATGACGTACACGGGAACGAGCATGCCCAGCGTGGCCAGCGTGCAGACTGCCAGGACAATCCAGCCGCCCGGAGTTTTGGGAATGCTCCAGGACCGGGGCTTGGGGGCCAGGGTTCCAGGGTTTCGGCGTACCGCGGGGGCGGGTTGGGAGGGGGTCGGTTCGAGGGTTTCGACGGCCATGTCTATGCCTTTCGCTCTTTCCGGTAGCCGCGGATCAGGTAGGGGACGATCACCGCGAGGGTCAGCAGGAGCAGGATGATCGCCATTGCCGAGGCTTTGTCGTACCGGCTGGTGAGGTAGTTGTAGATGTAAATACCGGGCACGTCGGTGACGAAGCCGGGTCCGGAGCCTGACATGGCGACGACGAGGTCGAAGATTTTCAGGGCTACGTGCAGCAGGAGCACGAAGCAGGTGATGGTTGAGGGCCAGAGCTGGGGCAGCACGATCAGACGCAGGCGCTGCCAGGTGTTGGCACCGTCGACGCTTGCGGCCTCCATATATTCCTCCGGGATGGATGCAAGGCCGGCGAGGTACATGGCCATGGCGAAGCCCACGAGCTGCCACGCTGCGGCAAAGATGATGGGCAGCAGCGCAACAGGGACGCCGAGCTGGACTTTCAGGAAGTCGGTCCCGGAGGGGTCGTTCAATGCTCCGAGGATTGTGGTGTCGGTTGTCCAGCCCGGAGGGTTCTGGATTCCTATGCTCCGCAGGATTTCGTTGACTCCGGTGGAGGGCGCGAAAATCCAGCGCCAGGCAACACCGGTAACGATGAAGGACAGCGCGTACGGCAGGAGGAACACTGTCCGGAACAGGCCTTTGCCGACCGTGACGTGGTGGATGAACAGGGCTGCGATGAGTCCGCCGAGGATGGCCAGGACCAGGAAGATGACCGTGAAGATCACCACGTTGCGGATGTCGGCCTGGAACCGCTGTTCCTGGATGATCTCGCCGTAGGTGCCTCCGAACGGCTGGCGCAGTGTCAGGTCCGGGCTTGTCCCGATCTTCCAGTTCGACAGCGAGATGTAGACGGTGATGCCGATGAAGACGTAGACGAAGACGAAGCTGACCAGCAGGCTGGGGGCAAAGATCCACGCGGCACGGCGGGACGTCTTGACGTTATGGGGTACTTGTTTCTTGAATCGCGGGCGGGCGCTGACGGGTGGGACCGGCGCCGGCGGAAGTGCTGTTGAGGTTGTCATGTGAGAACTGATCCTGTCCGGGTGTGGCTGCAGGA
This sequence comes from Arthrobacter sp. ISL-28, assembly GCF_018613875.1. GTDB lineage: Bacteria > Actinomycetota > Actinomycetes > Actinomycetales > Micrococcaceae > Arthrobacter. Next base: position 14,326 of record NZ_JAGGPJ010000024.1, read on the forward strand.
ACCTGCAGCCACACCCGTTGCGACTTGATTGGCTGCCGGCTGCTACAGCTGGGTCTTTTGCGCCTGCGTCATGCTGGCGATGAATGCCGCCACGTTGCCGCTTCCGTTGAAGGTGGAGACGGCGTCGGCGTAGGTCTGGGCGAATTCGGCGGTAGTGACCTGTCCGTGGGCCAGGGACGAAACAACCGATGCTTTCGCGAAGCTCTTGGCGGCTTCCTGCTGGTATTCGGACAGGGTGGAGATGTCGGCGTTGGTGACGGCCGGAATTGAGCCCTTCTTGGCGGCGAACTCGGTCTGGACCTTCGGGTCCATGAGGGTCTTCAGCCAGGCGTTGGCGGCTTCCGGATGGGGGATGTTCTTGGCGGGAATGGAGAACCCGTCGCCCACATAGTCGAAGATGTCTTCCTTACCGGGGAAGGTCACCCAGGCGAAGTCGGTGCCGGGCTTCTTTTTGGCGTTGAGCAGTTCGCCGTATGCCCAGTCACCCATGAGGCTGACGGCGCAGCTGCCGTTGGCCATCTTCTTCACGGCTTCGTCCCAGGTGATGGCCGAATGGTCCTTGTTGGAAAGGGACAGGATGGTCTTGTAGTCTTCCAGGGCCTGCTTCACCTCGGGAGCGTCGAAGGAGTACTCGTTGGTGAACAGCTTCTTCCAGTTATCGGCCCCCGTCCGGGACATGATGATGGATTCCAGCAGCTGGGCTGAGGCGAAGATGTCCTTGTCGCCGAGGCAGACCGGGGTGGTGCCGGAGGCCTGCACCTGCTTGAGGGTGCTGATCAGGCCGTCCACTCCCCCGGCAGGGTCAATCTTTGCGTTGGCCTTGGACAGGACGGCCGGGTTGGTCCACAGCACGTTGCCGCGGTGCACGCCGATGGGCACGGTGTAGTACTTGCCGTCGACCTGCTGGGCTTCCGCGACGTCCCTGGGGAGCTTGGATGCCCAGTCATTCTGCGTCCACAGCTCCGTCAGATCCGCCACCTGGCCGCCGTCGACATAGCTCTTCAGCTGCCCTGCCGGGTGCAGCTGCCACGAATCCGGGGGGCTGCCGGCCTGCAGCCGCGCGGCCAAGGCCTGGCGGGCGTTGGCTCCGCCGCCGCCGGAGACCGCGGCGTTGTCAACGGACAGTCCGGGCTTCGAGGCTTTTACGCCCTCAATCAACACGTTCAGTGCTTCGGCCTCGGAGCCGGAGGTCCACCAGGACGTGATCTCCAGCTTGTCGGTTCCGCCCCCAGCAGAGCTCCCGGCGGGTTGGTTGGCAGAACATCCGGTCACTGTGATGAGGCTTACTGCTGCCGTTACGGCCAGCGATATCTTGAGCTTGTTTGATGCACGCATGACTACTCTCCTTTGGGTTGTCAGACGCCGGTCAGAGCCGGCCACAGCCTGCGTTGTGGTCCAGATTACATAACTAAGTAGATCGATGCAATAGATTTCTTTCCGCAGGATGCTCCGCTGCCCCTGAGAGGTGACATGAGTAGCGGAGCAGCGAGAAAATCCGCGATTTCTAGCACATTTGCGTGAGTAGATTCCTTGTAGATCGGTCTAGCGCGTTGCCGAGTAACATGGTAGAAATAATCCATGACAACCCGCAAGGAGGTGGAAGAGCAGTGAAAAAGACAACCCTGGACGATGTCAGCAGAGCATCAGGAGTATCGCGATCTACTGCTTCGCTGGTCCTTCGCGGGAGTCCCCGGATACCCGAAGCGACGGCGGACCGGGTCAGACTGGCGATGGCTGAGCTGGGATACGTCTACAACCGGCACGCAGCGAACATGCGGGGCAGCGAATCCATGACCCTTGGGCTGATCGTTACCGACATCCGCAACCCCTACTTTGCCGGCCTGACGATGACCATTGAGGAGGCCGCCCACGAGGCGGGCTACACCCTTTTCGTCGGGTACAGCCGCGACGATGTCGAACGCCAGTACGTCCAGCTGGAGACCATGGTCCAGCAGCAGGTCGACGGCATCTTCCTGCTGCCGGCGACGGGGTCTGAACTGACTCCCGTCTGCGGCATCATTGACCGCTCAGCCGTTCCCGTCCTCCAACTGGCCCGCTACTTCTCGGAAGAGCTCGACTACGTCGGTCCGGACAACATCGCCGCCGGGCAGCATCTGGCCCACCACCTGGCAACCCTGGGCGTATCGTCGGCAGTGCTTGTCGGCGGCCCTGAGCACTCATCGGCGCGAGGCGAGCGGGTCAAAGGCCTGGAAACCGGATTCGCGGGAAGCGCCGTGTCTTTTAACCCGACGCTGTCCGCAGCCACCACCAACAATGCCGTCGGCGGCTCCGAAGGAATCGCCCTCGTCCTTGACCAGGGGATCTGGCCCGACTGCATCATCGCCTACAGCGACGCCGTCGCGCTGGGCATCTATGCCGAACTGCGCCGCCGGAACCTCGAACCCGGCCGTGATGTATCGGTTGCAAGTTTCGATGACATCGCCATGGCCGAACTGCTGCTGCCCCCGCTGACGTCCGTAGCCACATACCCGGAACTCATCGGCCGCCGGGCGGCACAGCTGTTGCTGAACCGGATCCGCAACCCATCGCTGGAACCCCAGCGATCCCTCATCGAACCGGCGCTAAAGGTCCGCGCCTCAACCGCCCAATGGCGACCACGAACCTAGGAGAAACACCATGTCAGCACTGAAATGGGGCCTCATCGGCGCCAGCGACATCGCCGCAACACGCGTCATCGACGCCATCCGCGCCAGCGGCGGCCACATCGAGGGCGTCATGAGCGGATCGGCCGGACGGGCCGATGAATTCGCAGCAGTTCACGGGCTGCGCTACGCGACGACGGACCTTGACGAACTGCTCGGATGGGACATCGACGCCGTCTACATTTCCTCGACGAACGACAAGCACTTCGACCAGGCCTGCCGGGCGCTTCGCGCCGGAAAGCACGTGCTGTGCGAGAAACCGCTGGCCCTTAATGCCGGCGACGCCGAAGCCATGGTGCAACTGGCCGAGGAACTGGGCCTTGTCCTGGCCGCCAACCATCATCTGCCCGGCAGCCCGCTGCACGCCAAGGTTCGTGAACTCGTCGCCGACGGGGCCATCGGAACAGTCCTCTCCGCCAAGGTCGCCCACGCCGTCCTCCTCCCGCAGCGGCTGCGGGGCTGGCGGCTCGGGCAGAGCACCCCGGGCAGCGGCGTTATCCTGGACATCACCTGCCACGACGCCTCCGTCCTGAACCCGCTGCTGGGCAACCCTGCGGCGGTCACCGCAGTGGCCGTCCAACAGGCCGACTGGAACATTGGCGGCCAGGAAGATGCCGCGATGACGGTCATCCGCTACGAACGCGACGGCACGCCCCCCGTCCTGGCCCAGACCCATGACTCCTTCACCGTCGGCTATGCCGATACCTCCCTGGAAGTCCACGGCACCGAAGGCACGATCAAAGTCATCGACGCCATGACCCAGGACACCAAAGGCCAGGTCCTCCTGACCACCAAGGCCGGCATCCGCGACGTCGAGGTGGACTGCTCAGAGGACCTGTACGTGATCGGCCTGCGTGCCTTCGCCGCCGCCGTGGAAGGCACCGGCACCCCGACGGCCACCGGTCGGGAAGGACTGATGGCCCTCAAGGTCGCCCTCGCCGCCCAGGAATCAGCAGCTACCGGACGCACAGTCCGCATCAACTAACAGCAGAAAGAACGCCATGCAGAAAGTACAGATCCTCTCGGCCCGCGAGGCAGCGGACCTCATCCAGGACGATGACGTCATCACCATCAGCTCCTCCAGCGCCCTCGGTTGCCCGGACAGCGTCCTGGCCGGCATCGGCCACCGGTTCGAGGAAACCTCCCACCCGGTCAACCTGACCTCCGTGCACCCGATTGCCGCCGGCGACATGTACGGCGTTAAAGGCATCGACCACATCGCCCGTCCGGGCCTGCTGCGCAAGGTCATCGCCGGATCCTACCCGTCCGGCCCCTCCAGCGCCGAACCGCCCCTGATCTGGCAAATGATCGAACGCGACGAAGTGGAAGCCTACAACTTCCCCTCCGGCGTCATCTACCAGATGCACCGCACCGCGGCCGCCAAACAGCCCGGCGTCTTCACCCAGGTCGGCCTCGACACCTTCATCGATCCGCGTCTTCAGGGCGGCCGCATGAACGGCACCACCCCCGCCGCCCACGTCGAAACCGCAACAGTGGCCGGACAGGAATGGCTCTTCTTCCCCTCAGTCATCCCCAACGTCGCCATCATCCGCGCCACCACCGCCGATGAATACGGCAACCTGACCTTCGAGGACGAAGGCTCCCCCCTCGGAGCCCTGGACCTGGCCTACGCCGCGCACAATAACGGCGGCGTCGTCATCGCCCAGGTCAAGCGCCTTGCTGAGGCCGGCAGCCTGCACCCCCAGCATGTGAAAGTCCCCGGCATCCTCGTTGACGCCATCGTGATCGCTGAAGACCAGCTGCAGACGACCCTGACCGCGAACGACCCCGCCATCTCCGGGCAGCTGCGCCGGCCTCTGAGCTCGCTCCCCCACGTCGGGTTCTCCCTGGAGAAAATCACCGCCCGTCGCGCCGCGCAGGAGCTCAAAGCCGGCGAAATCGTCAACCTCGGCTTCGGCGTCTCAGCCCTTGTCCCCCACATCCTGGTCGAAGAAAACCAGGGACGGGAAGTCAGCTGGGTCATCGAACAAGGAGCGGTTGGCGGCATCCCGCTGCTGGACTTCGCCTTCGGATGCGCCCAGAACCCGGACGCGATCATGCCCAGCATCGACCAGTTCACCCTCCTGCAGGGCGGCGGCTTCCACCGCTCGCTGCTCTCCTTCCTCGAGATCGACCGCCACGGCAACGTCAACGTCCACTACCTGCCCAAGAAGCGCCACGTCACCGCCGGAGTCGGCGGCTTCGCCGACATCACTTCCTCGGCTCCGGAGATCATATTTATGGGCGCCTTCACTGCCGGACGCCGGGACATCGCCGCCGGCGAGAACGGCCTGGACATCCGCTCCGACGGGCCCTTCACCAAGCTCGTCAATGACGTCTCCGCCGTGACGTTCTCCGGACCGCGGGCCCTCGCCAACGGCCAGAAGGTCAAATACATCACCGAACGCGCCGTGCTGGAACTGACCCCCGACGGACTGATCGTCACAGAAATCGCACCCGGCGTCGACCTGCAAAAGGACGTCCTGGACCGCAGCGAGTTCCCGCTGATCGTCTCCGAGGACCTGCGCTCCATGGACCTCGCTCTGTTCGCCGACGCCCCGGCTGGCATCCACCTTCCCGCGTTGCCGCTGCACGAGCGGATCGAGCAGCGCACCCCCTCCCTGGCCGTGCGCTGACGCCCGACCGACCCGACCAACCCGCCTGAAAGGACTTTCTGCGATGAGAAGCTTCCGCATCCTGACGCCGTACGAAACCGAGCTAGCCGACGCCCTGTTCGAGACGATGTTCCCCTCCAACGGGCAGAGCCCCGACGTCCGCGAGGCCGGAGTCACGGACTACCTCGACCTGACGCTCGAAGGCTACGGACGCAAGGACCTGCCCAAGTACCAGTGGCTCTTCGGCGCCCTGGACCGTTACGCCCAGGACAAGCACGGGCGGAACTTCGCGTCGCTGACCCTGGATGAGCGCACCGACATGCTGGTCCTGCTCGAGCAGGGCGAACTGACCGACCAGCTGCCGGTGAAGGAACAGCGTGACCTCTTCGGTCTGGTCGTCGCCCACACCCAGGAAGGCCTGTTCGCCGACCCAGCCCACGGCGGCAACAAGAACGCCGTGGGCTGGAAGTTCCTCAACCACCCCGGCGTCTGGCTGGAAAACTCCGCCGAGGAAAACCTCAGCACCGAGCACGTGACCAAGGACGGGGTCATCAAGACCCTTGCCGACGCCATGCAGGAGATCCCGCGCGATACCGAAGGCCATCGGCTCAAGCAGCTCGGCTACGAGAACGCCGTCAACCCCCAGATGACCGATGAAGTGGACGTCCTGCTCGTCGGGGTCGGCGCCATGGGCGGACTCAGCGCCCAGGTCTTCGCCGAGGCCGGCCTCAGCGTGGTCGGCCTGGAAGCCGGCCCCTTCCGCCCGCTCGATGAGTTCCTCCCCGACGAACTCGAACACGCCTACTACACCCGCGGCGGGCTAGGCCCGAAATTCCAGCAGGAAACCCCGCGCTGGCGCGAAACCCCGGACGAGGAGGACAGCCGCGAGGCGACGTTCTCCCTGGGCCGCATGGTCAACGGCGTCGGCGGATCCGCCGGGCACTACGGCTCCTGGCTGCGCCGCTTCCACCCTTGGCAGTTCGCCCCCAAGAGCCACTACGACGGCCTGTACGGACCCGGCGCCCTGCCCGAGGACTGCACGCTCGCGGACTGGCCCGTGACCTACGAGGAGCTCGAGCCCTTCTACACGAAGCTCGAACACCTGATCGGCATCGCCGGCGACGAATCCAATCCGTTCGTCTCGCGCAGCAGGCCCCTGCCGCTGCCTCCGACCCGGCCCTTCACCTTGGGCAACAAGTTCACCGAAGCCACCCGGGCAGCGGGCCTCCACCCGCACCCCGTTCCGGTGGGGTTCACCACGGAGTCCTACGGAGGGCGGCCGGCCACCGGCTACAGCGCCTGGAACAACGGCCTCGGCTCCTTCCGCGGAGACCGCTGGCACCCCGGCCTGGGCCCTGTACCGGCTGCCATCGCCACCGGCAACTTTGAACTGCGTACCCATGCCCGCGTCACGCGGATCATCATGGATGACGCCGGCGCCGCCCGCGGCGTGGAGTGGGTTGATCCGCTGGGCCGGGTCCGGCGCCAGTACGCCCGCGCAGTGATCCTGTCTGCCTACACCTACGAGAACCTGCGCCTGATGTACCTCTCGGCCGATTCCCGGCACGAGAACGGCCTCGGCAACAACACCGGCCAGCTGGGCCTGCACTACATGACCAAGATGTTCGGCCACGTCGACGCCCTGTTCCCGGGCACCGAATTCAACCGGCACACCGGCCCCGCCGCCCAGGGCGTGGTGCTCGACGACTTCGTCTCCCCCGGATTCCGGTCCCTTGACCACGGCTTCATCGGCGGCGCAACTCTGGGCGCCGAGCAGCAGGCCTTGCCGCTGCAGATCGCCCGCGAAACCCTGCCGGAGGACGTCCGCCGCTGGGGCGCCGGCTACCGCGACCACCTGAAGCTCTGGTCCCAACAGGGTGTGATCCGGATCCAGCCCGATGCCCTGCCCTACGCCTCGCACCGCCTCGAAATCGACCCCCGGCACCGCGATTCCTCCGGCCTTGGCATGCCACTGGTCCGGGTGACCTACCGCCTGCGGGAGAACGAACGCCGTCTGGCGTCCTGGATGGCAGACAAAGCGACCGGGCTGCTGAAGGACATGGGCGCCACCAAGACCTGGCAGGGCCCGTACTTCACCGGCGTGGGCTCCAGCCATGACCTCGGCGGCGCACGGTTCGGCCACGACCCCGCCGGCGCTGTGCTCGACGAGCACCTGGCCGTCCATGACACCCGCAACCTGTACATGTACTCCGGCGCCGCCTTCCCCAGCTGCCCAGGCATCAACCCCACCCTGACCATCTGGGCCGTCGTGATGCGCGCGGCAGAACACCTCGCCGCCGAACTTGGCGGCCAGCAAAAGGACCAGCTATGAGCACCGACACCGCACCGGCCCCCGACCTGAACCTCGGCCAGGTCACCGTCGAATATTCTCCGGACGGCCACACGGCCACCCTCCTGATCGACCGCGCCGCCAAACTGAACGCGCTCACGCTGAACCTGCTGGACGAGTTGGCTGCAGCGGTTCGCGAGGTCGCCTCCTCCAAGGCCCGCCTAGTCATCGTGCGCACTGCCGGGGAGAAGGTCTTCTGCGTCGGGGCCGACATCAACCACTTCGCCGACCTGTCCGCCGCAGGGATGTGGCGGGACTGGATCGCCACAGGCCACCGGGCCTTCGATGCCCTTGCCGGGCTGCGCCAGCCCAGCATCGCGGTCATCGACGGACTGGCTTTCGGCGGCGGCCTGGAACTGGCCCTGGCCTGCGACTTCCGCGTCATCGCCGCAGAGGCACGCCTCGCCCTCCCGGAAACTGGCCTCGGCACGGTCCCCGGATGGGGAGGCACCAAACGCGCCACCGAGCTTATCGGCAGAGCCAGGGCCAAAGAACTCGTCCTGACCCGCCGGCAGCTCACCGGCGACGAAGCTGTCTCCTGGGGACTGGCCACGGCCGTGGCGCCCAAAGCCGAACTCCAGGACGCCGTCGCACGTCTGGCCGGTGAGCTGCTCGCCGGCGCACCCCTGGCGGTGCAGCTCGGCAAGCAGCTGATCGACGCAGCCGCCGACGGCGCTCCCTCCCGGGTGCTGGAAGCCCTGGCGGGCGGCCTCGCAGCCGCCACCGACGACCTGGCAGAGGGCGTCGCCGCGTTCCGCGGCAAACGCACTGCCCAGTTCACCGACAACTAAGACCGACCACGTACTAAGGACACCTGAAAATGGAAACCAAGAACTACACCCTCGCGGACGTGGAACCCACTTACCGCCCTATGATCATCAACGGCGAAGACGCCCAGGCCAGCAGCGGTGAGACGTTCACCCGGCTCAGCCCAGCCCACGAAGTCGAAGTCACCTCCTTCCCCAAGGGCAGCAAGGAAGATGTCGACCGGGCCGTGACCTCAGCCCGGCAGGCCCTGGACCGCGGCTGGCGGCAATCCACCGGATCCCAGCGGTCCAAGCTGCTGCTGAAGGTCGCCGACCTGGTGCGCCGCGACGCCGAAGCGCTGGCACTGGCCGAAACCCTCGAAGTGGGCAAACCGATCACCCAGTCCCGCAACGAGGTAGCCAGCACCGCCGAACTGTGGGAATACGCCGCCAGCCTGGCCCGCAACACCCAAGGCGACGCCCATAACGCCCTCGGACCCGACACCCTGGCCCTGGTCGTCCACGAACCCATCGGTGTCATCGGCATGATCACACCGTGGAACTTCCCACTGTTGATCATCAGTCAGAAGTTGCCCTTCGCCCTGGCCGCCGGCAACACCGCCGTGATCAAACCCAGCGAAAGCACCTCCGCTACCACCGTCATGCTCGGCCAGCTCATCCGTGAAGCCGGCTTCCCGGCAGGCGTCGTCAACATCGTCACCGGCAACCGCGTCGTCGGCTCAGCCATCGCCGAGCACCCCGGCATCGACATGATCAGCTTCACCGGCTCCACCGGAGTCGGCAAAGGTATCGCCGCGGCCGCCGGGCGGGACCTGAAAAAAGTTGAGCTCGAACTGGGCGGAAAGAACCCCCAGATCATCACCGCCAACGCCGACTTCACCGCCGCCGTCGACGCAGGCGTGTTCGGCGGCTACTTCAACGTCGGGCAGTGCTGCAACTCCGGAAGCCGACTAATCGTGCACCGCTCCATCGCAGATGAGTTCGCTGCCGCCGTCGTCGATCGGGCCCAGCACATGCGTGTGGGCGACCCGCTCAAGTCCGACACCCTGGTCGGTTCGCTCGTCAACGACGCCCAGCTCGCCGTCGTCGAACGCTACGTGGCCGAAGGCCGTGAAGCCGGCGCCCGCCTGCTCACCGGCGGTGACCGCCTCGACACCGGCCTGGACGGCGGCAGGTTCTACCAGCCCACCGTCTTCACCGGCGTCACCGCGAAAATGTCCATCGCCACGGACGAAATCTTCGGACCCGTCCTCTCCGTCCTGCCCTACGACGCCCTCGAGGAGGCCATCGGCATCGCCAACTCCACCTCCTTCGGCCTGTCCGCAGGGATCTGGAGCAACGACATCAACGAAGCCCTCACTGCCGCCCGCGACCTGCGCGCCGGGACCGTCTGGGTCAACCGCTGGATGGACGGCTACCCGGAAGTACCCTTCGGCGGGTACGGACAAAGCGGCATCGGACGCGAACTCGGCCGCCAGGCGCTGGCCGAATTCAGCGAACTGAAGACCATCCAACTCCAGGTCGGCACCCGTGAAACCCGCTGGGTGGACGCCCCCGACGCCCCCGCCGATAAGCCAATTACCTGAAGGAAACCACCATGACTGCCACTGCCACCACCCCCACCGCCCACGCCCGCGCCGTCCTGCCAGCCATGCTGCCACTGACCCTGCCCGCCGGATATGAAGTGCCGGCAGCATTCGGGGACGCTGCCGCCAAGGCCTGGAAAACAGCCTCGGCCAAACTGGCCGGACTCATCACCAAACACCCCGACCGGTTCCCCCTCTACACCGAGGAAGGCAAATGGGTTGTCGACGGCGAAGCGTGGACCAACTGGTGCGAAGGATTCCTCGGCGGCCAGCTGTGGATGCTCTCCCGCCGCGCCGACGCCAGCGACCAGGACCGCTTCCGCGCCGCCGCCGAACACTACTCCGAACTCATCGAACACCGCAAGAGCGATGACACCGTCCACGACCTGGGATTCCTGTTCTGGTCCACCTACCGGCGCTGGTTCGAAGCCACCGGTGACACCACCAAACGCGACGTCGTCGTGGAGGCAGGACGCACCACCGCCAGCCGCTACCGCGAAGCCGGCCGCTACATGCCCAGCTTCCGCCAACCCGACAGCCTGTTCATCGACATCATGATGAACATCCACATGGCCCTCTACGCCGCCCAGCAGACCGGCGACCGGGACATGGCCCGCAAAGCCGTGGATCACTGCCTCACCACCCGCCGCTTCCTCATGCGCGGCGACGGATCCGCCTCCCACGAAGGCATGTTCGACCTGGAAACCGGCGCGTTCCTGAAGCAGACCACCCAACAGGGCTACTCCGACGACGGATCCTGGGCACGCGGACAGGCCTGGGCCCTCTACGGCTTCGGCACCGTCTACCGCTTCACCGGAGAGCGCCGCTTCCTCGAAACCGCCGTCGCCGCAGCAGACTTCTACATCGAAAAGACCGGCGACCGCCTCGTTCCGCCCAACGACTGGGAAGAACCCTCACCGGAACGCCCCTACGAGACATCGGCCGCGGCAGCCGCAGCAGGCGGCCTCTGGCAGCTCGCCGGGCTCGTGCAGGACCGCACAAAGGCCACCCTCTACGCCGACTACGCCGTGAACATCCTCCGCCGCCTCACCGAGGACGACTTCCTGGCCACACCGAACGAGGAGTGGGAAGGCGTGCTCAAGCACGGCAGCTACCACGAGGACAAAGACCTCGGAGTCGACGAATCCGTCATGTGGGGCGACTACTGGTTCCTGGACACCATCGATCAGATCCAGCAATTCCACGAAGCACACGAGAGTTTGTAAGTGCCATGGCATACCCAACCATCGACCAGGCGCCGCTGCCTCAGGCCCCGGCAGAGCGTGCAGCACCTGAGGAGGTGATCCGCGCCGATATCGCCATCATCGGTTCCGGCATGGGCGGAGGAACCATGGCCTACGCCCTGAAAGATTCCGGCGCCAAGGTCTTGGTCATCGAACGCGGCCACCGCCTGCCGGCGGAGCCGCAAAACTCCGATCTGGACGAGGTGTACCTCAAAGGCCGCTACAAGAACGCCGACACTTGGTACAACGGCCGCATCGGGGCTGCGTTCAAGCCCGGCGTCTACTACTGGGTGGGCGGCAACACGAAAGTCTACGGCGCGTGCCTGCCGAGGTTCCGGGCCAGCGACTTCGAAGAGACCCAGCACCAGGACGGAACCTCACCGGCCTGGCCCTTCAGCTACGACGATCTGGAACCGTACTACACCCGGGCCGAGGAGCTTTTCCAGGTCCACGGGCAGACTGGCGAGGACCCCACCGAGCCGCCACATTCCAAGGCCTACCCCTACCCGGCCCTGGACCACGAACCGGCAATCCAGGACCTCGCCGATTCCTTCCGGCGCCAGGGACTGCACCCCTTCCGGATGCCGAACGGCCTTGACGCGGACACACCGGAAAAACGCGCCCTGTGCGCGACCAGTGACGGGGCCCCGAACGAGGCCGGGCTGAAAGCGGATGCGGAAAAGGTCGCCATCGATCCTGCCATCGCAGCAGGCGCCACCCTGCTGACCGATACCAAGGTCACACGGCTCATCCCGGGACCCGGCGGCCGGACCATCGTTGCTGCTCTGGCTGAAAACAACGGCCGGGTCATCCGCATCGAGGCCGACAAGTTCATCCTCGCCGCCGGCGCGGTGAACTCGGCTGCACTGCTGCTGCGCTCGGCGACTCCTGAGAGCCCGCGCGGGCTGGCCAACTCCTCGGGGCTGCTCGGCCGGAACTACATGGTGCACAACAGCACCTTCTTCATCGGCATCAACCCCTTCAGGGTCAACCGCACGCTGTGGCAGAAAACCCTGGGCCTGAACGACTGGTACGAAGCCGGCCCGACCAACAAGTACCCCTTGGGGAACCTGCAGATGCTCGGAAAACTGCGGGCCAGCATGCTCAAAATGGCCCGCAGCTGGGCGCCGAACCCCATCCTGAAGGCGATGTCGGACCGCAGTATCGACATTTACCTCACCACCGAGGACCTGCCACGGCGGGACAACGGCATCAGCGTGATCGACGGCAAGATCCACGTCTGGTGGGAACCGAACAACCTCGGGCCCCATCAGGAGCTTGTGCGACGGGTTAGCAAGGCAGTCAGGAAGGCCGGATACCCGGTGATCTTCAGCGAGCGGATGGGCATCGAGACCAACTCCCACCAGTGCGGCACGGCGGTGGCAGGCAAGGACCCCCGCACCAGCGTCCTCACCCCCGACTGCAGGGCCCATGACCTGGACAACCTCTGGATCGTCGACAGCTCCTTCTTCCCCTCCTCGGCAGCCCTCAACCCTGCACTGACCATCGCCGCCAACGCCCTGCGCGTTGCAGACACCATCCTCGCCGCCGGACACTCCCCCGCCCGCACACAGGCGACCGGCAGTGACCACCGCAGCGCCAGTGAGACGTAAGGCCGATCACCCCGGTGCCGCGGCTTCTGCCGGAGAACCAGGGGCTGACCACCGTTCCATGGTCAGCCCCAGGTCCGCGGCGAGGCCCCTTCAAAAAAGTGCACTGATTGCTAGAGTCGATAGGCAGGCGGAGGCGTCCTCTTGCCTATCGACCTACCGGCAGGAACAGAGCATGGCCCCCCGTATCACCCTCGAAGACGTGAGCAAGGCCGCGGGCGTCTCACGGTCCACGGCATCCCTGGTTGTTCGCGGCAGCTCGCGGATCCCGGAATCCACCGCCATGAAGGTACGCGAGGCCATGGATCAGCTCGGGTACGTGTATAACCGGCAGGCCGCCAACCTTCGCCAGAGCCGGTCCATGACCATCGGGCTGATTGTCACAGAGATCATCAACCCGTACTTTGCCGAGCTTGCCATGGCGGTGGACCAAATCACCCACGATGCCGGTTACACGATCTTCATCGGCTACAGCCGCGACCTGGCTGACCGGCAGCACGAAATCGTCGCGTCCATGATCGAACGCCAGGTCGACGGGCTCCTCATCCTCCCGGCCCTGGGCACTGACCCGGAACGGCTGGCCAAACAGGTCAACGCGGCCAGCGTTCCCATCGTCCTGCTCGCCCGCCGGTTCCCTGGCTTCGACTACGTCGGCAGCGAGAACGTCCAGGGAGCGCAGATGCTTGGAGAGCACCTCTCGGCTCTCGGTGCCAGGACCGTGGCGTTCCTTGGCGGCCGGCCCGCACCGTCACTGGCTGAACGGGAGGAGGGCCTTCGCGCTTCCCTGGAACCCAAAGGGGTTGAGGTGTGGAGCAAAGAAGAGCTGCGCAGTCCGGTCAGCCCTGAAGGCGGCGCCGCCGCACTCGGCCGGCTCTTTGACCAAGGAAAACTGCCCGACGCGGTTGTCGCCTACAGCGACATCGTGGCCCAGGGCGTCTACGACGAATTGCGCCGCCGCGGGCTCGAACCCGGCCGGGATATCGCCGTCGCATCCTTCGACGACACACGCATCGCCGCTGGTCAGGTTCCGCCCATGACGTCCGTGGCGGGATTCCCGCAGCAGGTTGGAGCCAAAGGAGCCGAACTGCTGATGACGAGGCTGGACGACGGTAACGCCGACATACCAACACAGCTGGCCCTCATCGAACCCCAACTCAAAATCAGATCCTCGACTGCCACCTGGCGTTCCAGGAGTTGATCTTCGCTTGCTGGCGCTGCGATACGGCAGCGGGCACGTGAAACAGAAAGAACACGCCCACATGCATCTCAATACTTCAGCCGCTGCAGCCCAGCCGGAACTTGCCTTTGACCCGGACTTTGGGGGCGAACAACCCGAGTCAGCGCTCCGATCCCTGATACGGCGGATCGAAACCGAAATCCAGACCCTGCGCTTCGACAAGTTCGACCAGGGTGATGCCCTCGCCCTCGGTCTGTTGCTCACAGGGCTCGGCATGTCACGGAAGCTGCCCATAGCCATCGATATCCGCCGGAACCAGCACATTCTCTTCCATGCCTCCCTCCAAGGGGCAACACCGGACAACGACATCTGGATCGAGCGCAAGGCCAGGACAGCCGAACGCTACTGCGAACCCTCACTGTTGGTGGGACTGCGCGGACGTCTCGGCGGCGGCCGGCTGGAAGACAATGGCTGGTTCGACCAGCTCCGTTATGCCTCCCACGGCGGAGCCTTCCCGATCTATCTCAACGGGGCCGGGGCAGTCGGCACTGTGACCGTCTCCGGCCTGCCACAACAGGCCGACCATGACCTCGTCGTGGAGGCACTGGGCTCGTTCCTGAACTAAAGCTTTCCGACGGTCCCTACGCACATGACCTTCCGATGCCCACGCTAGATATCGCCGGCAAGCGTCAGTTCCCATCCGTGCGGCGCCGGTTGGACGTCCGCCGCGAGCACTCGTGTCCACTCCGGCGGAACGTCCAGCAGGGCGCGGGCGAGTGGATTGACGAACGCTGTCTCCACGGCAGAACTGACACCCCGGCCACCGAAATCGAGGTTACCCAACGCCGATTCCGTCACGACGTCGGCAACAGCCGGGGCTATGGCAAGACGCAGTCCGAAGCGTGACCGCACTCTCCGCACGACCGCGTGCAGGTACTTTTCGACAAGCTGCCGCGCCACCGGTTCGGAGATGAAGTCAAAGACGATGATGTTGTTGCCGATGCGGTTGAGAATCTCCGGACGCTGCAGCTCGTCATTGAACTGATGACTGATGGCCTGATGAACCCGCTCCTGAGTGATCTCAAAGGGATCCCCGCGGCGTGCGACACGGGCGTCAATTGGCCGGTAAGACCGGTCGCGGCGCAGCAGGACGTCCAGTGAACGCCGCACCGCCGCGGGTTGGCCCAGTACCCGTGAGCTGACCTTGTCCTCTCCGTGGGCGATCCGGTGCAGCAGGTCAGGAGCGGACCACGGGCTCTCCGGGACTCCCAAACGCAGGCTTCGAATGGCCTGTTCAACGTTTGCAGCGGGTACTTCAGCGTCCACTGCCAGGTGGACGACATGGCTAAGGTCGCGCAGGACCATGCCGTCGGAGAGCCGCGCGAAGGTGTTCAGGACGGACTCGGCCTGCTCAGGCGGTAATTCCTTGAAGCCGGGCAGGTCGCCCATCAGGGCCGCAGCGGCGGCGCGGCGTTTGCCGAGTTCGGGCTTGGCGACGCTGAGGGTTCTGACCCTGTCCCCGTCGGTGAGCCACCGCGGTGCTTCTGCGTCCTGGCAGGCGAGCCAGAAGACTGTGCTCTGGATGCTCTCGGGCCCGCGCTGCGGAGGCTGCCCGGCCGGTTGGGCATGGGCGATTTTTTCCGACAGGGCGAAGAGCGTACGCCGAGCCCGTTGGAGTTGGCTCCCGGGGGACGGCGGCGGATGAGGTCCGGGTACATGCAGTCCTGGTCCGGATCATGCCGCGGCCCGGACCTGGCGCCATCCCGGTGCAAGTCTGTCAGGTTCACCAGACCGTCCAGGATCTGGCCCTCCCACCCAGCACGTCCCCTCCAAGGTAGGTGTGGTCCAGCTGCATCGTCACAGCTTTCCGATCACCCATCGTCAGTCCCGTCCACCGGACTAACCCCGCAGAAGTGCAGTGGCAACCATGCAGAACCGGAGACAACGTATCCGCCTCGGCGAAGGTTGCCATGAGTCAACAACACTCTGGCGCCTGGGAGAAGAACGGCGTAGCGTCTTGAACGTTGAAGGCCGAAGCAGTGGTTGAGCCCAACAGCCGGCCACGGCGACTCGGTTAATACTGGTTGAAGGGGCCGGAATGGCTGGGTGGAATGCCGACACGGCGGCGGGTCCTTTGGGGGCCGGAACGGTCACTCTGGTCGAGGGATCATCCTTCTGCATCTCGTTGCAAAACGGGGACATGCACGCCGAACACCCGCACGGTCTTTTCGTCCAGGACACCCGCATCCTGTCCGATTGGAGCATGACCGTTAATGGCCAGTCGCTTGAGCCACTGGCCGCGGAGACGAAGGAGCCCTACAGGGCACAATTTGCAGCGCGCGTTTCCCGCTCCGACGGGTATGCGGACAGCGCGCTGATCGTCGAACGGCTGCGCGAGGTGGGGGCTGGCCTCCACGAGCAAATCACCATTAGCAATTACTCCCTGGAACCCATCGATTGCGTGATTTCCCTCAGAGTTGAGGCGGATTTCGCCGATCTTTTCGAGGTGAAGGAGGCTCGGATCCAGCGACGCTGGGACCAAAGCCGTCAGGCAGACGACACGGCGTTGATCATCCGTGCTACCTGGAAGGACCTCCGGAAGGGCGTTGCCATCCAGGCCCCCGGAGCAGACATCACACCGGAGGCCCTCACATACCGGATCTCCGTCCCGCCACACGGCCAGTGGCGCACGGCACTGACCGTGATTCCCCACATCGAGGGAACCATTCCCGTTGCAGCATTCGTCCATGCGGACGGGGACGGATTGTCCCCGAGTGACCGGCGCCGGCGGGAGTGGGTGGCCAAGATTCCGGTAGTGCAGATGGGAAACCGGTCCATTGAACGGACATTGCGGCGCAGCTACGACGACCTGGGGGCCTTGCGGATCGAGGATCCGAACCATCCGGAGCGCGTGGTGGTGGCCGCCGGTGCGCCTTGGTTCATGACTCTATTCGGCCGGGATTCGCTGCTCGCGTCGGAAATGGCGTTGCCGGTGGACCCGTCCCTGGCGCTGGGCACCCTCCAGACCCTGGCGGACCGCCAAGGGACCGTGGTGGACCCGATGAGCGAGGAGGAACCGGGCAAGATCCTGCATGAAGTCCGGCTCGATGTCTCCAGCGGATTGGCCTTGGGCGGAAAGTCCACCTACTACGGCAGTGTCGATGCGACACCGCTGTTCGTCTTGACCCTGGGATCGGTCAGCCGCTGGGGATTCGCCAAGGACACCATCACGGCGTTGCTACCCCACGCTGACCGGGCGCTGGAGTGGATCCGGGATTACGGGGACAAGGACGGCGACGGGTTCGTCGAGTATCAGCGCCTCAACGACCAGGGGCTGATCAACCAGGGCTGGAAGGACTCCTGGGACGGGATCAACTTCGCCGACGGGACGCTGGCCGAGCCACCGATCGCGCTCTGCGAGGTGCAGGCCTATGTCTACCACGCGTACATGGCGCGCGCATGGATGGCGTACGACGCCGACGACGCCGCTTTGGGTGATGAACTCGCCGAACGGGCCGCACGGCTGAAGAAGCGCTTCAACCAACAGTTCTGGATACCCGAGCGCGGCTACTACGCCATCGCCCTCGACGGTAGAAAGCGGCAGGTCGACGCATGCGCCTCCAACATGGGCCACTGCCTATGGCTCGGCCTCATTGATGAGGACAAGGCGCCGCAAGTAGTCGAACGCCTAATGTCCCCTGAAATGTTCAGCGGCTGGGGCGTCCGGACCCTGGCCAGCGACATGGGCGCCTACAACCCAGCCAGCTACCACAACGGCTCCGTCTGGCCCCACGACAACGCCATCATCGTGACCGGCCTGCTCCGGTACGGTTTCATAGCGGAAGCACAGCGGATCTCCACGGCCCTGCTGGAAGCGGCCGAATACTCCAACGGCAGGCTCCCGGAGCTGTTCTGCGGCTTCAGCCGAAACCAGTACGCCGAGCCCGTCCCCTATCCCACCGCATGCTCGCCCCAGGCCTGGGCAGCCACCGCACCCATCTACCTAGTGGCCAGCCTGATGCGCTACGACACCCACGTTTCCCTCGGCGGGCTGTGGATGGACCCGGCACTGCCGGAATCCTACGGCGACCTGCACATCACCAACGCGCCCCTGGCCGAGGGCAGGATCACCATAGACATTGCCAATTCCGTCCCAACTGTCCAAGGGCTGCCCGAAGGGATCGAACTACGCAAAGGCCACCGGCCATGGATGACAGAACTGGTGGAGCTCGCGCGCCGGCGCCGAAAGGCATAGCCTGCGACCTGATGCCGAAGTCCGGTCCAAAGATCGTCATAGTCAGTGGTGGCATCCTGCTCGCAGTTGAGCCAACCGGTTTGGCGGAAGATGCGGTCACCACTCCCTCGTCGGCCTTCAGCCGAGCCAAGCCGACCTCTGGCTCGTTACCGGAGTCACGAGCCTCCGCCTTGGCATTTGCAGAAAGTCAGTCAAGACTCCCGCGCAAAAGAGCCCTGGTAGTCATGCAGTTGTCCCCTGGCTCTGCCATGAACT
This sequence comes from Arthrobacter sp. ISL-28, assembly GCF_018613875.1. Classification (GTDB taxonomy): domain Bacteria; phylum Actinomycetota; class Actinomycetes; order Actinomycetales; family Micrococcaceae; genus Arthrobacter. The sequence continues at coordinate 32,848 of NZ_JAGGPJ010000024.1, forward strand.
GTCGTAAGGCAGAGACAGGCAACGACGCACCACAGACGGGCTCCCCCAGCTCCAACCAGGTCATGCAGTTTCAATCCGGCCCGACCATGAAGGAGTAATGACGCAATACCGTCACCGCCACTATAGAAACGAGGCACCCGGCCACAGCAACGGCCACCAACAAAAATAGGCCCCCGGAGGTGCCCACAAGTCAAGCTTTGTACACAGTCAGAGGCCCAAAAAAGGGCCCCTGAACGGGGAAAACAAGGACAACATCCAGCCCGGCATCCGGGTGGTAGGACCAGCTGGCGCTGATGGCGCCCCAGGTTTCGTGCTGCGTACCGTCCAGCGCGGGCGTGCTGCCCATCTGTGAACGCACATAATCGGGTGTCTTGGCGGTGTCCAGGATGCACTCGATCAAACTGTCTGGCAGGCCGGTCAGCAGGTCCTTCTTTCCTGATCCGTTGAAGGTGAGGCTGGTGCCGTTATCCCCAGCTCAGCATCTTCACTGTTCGGCACGCCGCCACATGTTCACTAACTGCCGACTTCCGACCCCTCGATGCAAAAAGAGAGGGAAGATGCCTGACGCCTGGCATCTCCCCACTGCGCCACCCCGGAGAGGACGAGGACGGCCAGGGCCGCGAAGCTGAGGGTCGAGCCGATCCGCATGTTCCTTCGCATGCGGGGACCGGGCTCGTCGTAGATGCGGTTCATCGTGCGATCACCAGCTTCCTTTCGAGGCGACCTGTGAGCAGGCCGATGGTGAGGGCTATCGCCATGTAGATCAGGCCTCCGGTGGTGTAGAGGAGGACCGGCTGCGCGTAGTCGAAGTTGATTTTGTTGACGTGTGCCGTGAGTTCGATGACGCCGACCACGGCGGCGAGGGAGGTGTTCATCACGAGGGCGATCATGATGTTCCCCAGTGGCTGTATAACGGAGCGGAAGGCCTGGGGGACGATTACCCAGCGCAGCGACTTGCCGAAGGTGAGGCCCAGGGCGCGCGCGGCCTCGATCTGGCCCTGCGGCACGGTGTTGACTCCGCTGCGAAGGGCTTCGGAGACGTACGCGGCCTCGTAGACCGCCAGGACGATGATGATGGTTGGCACCAGAGGAAGGATGAAGCCCGCGGCCGGGAGGGCGAAGACGGCAAGAATCAGCAGCGCAAGGAGCGGGACGTTGACGAAGAACTGGACGTAGAGGAATGCTGCGGAGCGCAGAACCTGCAGGGGGCTGATCCGTGCCACGGTGACGATGGCGCCGAGGGCTATGGAGCCTATGCCGGCGGTGACGAGGATCAGCATTGTCATGCCGATCCTTGGACGAGTGGCCCGAGGTTTTCGAAGAGCGCGATCATGAGGTTGGCCTGTCGGTCAGGATCCCGGAACGGATCCGATGGCGGGCGGGGTCGGCATCGGGGTGTCGCCGACGGTGCCGAGGGTGTTCTTCCATACCTTGCTCCAGATGCCCTGTTCTTGCATGGTTGAAAGCCAGGTATTCACGAATGTCTTGAACTCGGCGTCGCCGTGTTTGAGGCCGACTCCGTAGGGTTCTTCGGTGAACGGGGCTCCCACGACCTTGATGTCCTTGTTGGTTGAGGACTGGCTGGCCAGCAGCACGTAGTCCTGGACGAACGCGTCGCCGCGGCCCTGGACGAGTGCCTGGACGCTGCCGGGCGTTGTGGCGAAAGGCATGAGCTTGGCGGTGGGCACTTTCTCGGGCACTCTCGTCACGGAGGGGGCGCCCGTCTGGACGATGACGTTCTTGCTGGCGAGGTCCTCGGCGCCTTTGATCGTGGTGTTGTCGGATTTGACCGCCACGGCGAGGCCGGACATGAAGTAGGGACCCGCGAAGGAGACCTGCTGGGCGCGCTTCGTCGTGATGGTGTAAGTGCCGAACACGACGTCGACGGTGCCGTTGCTTAGGAGTGCTTCGCGGGTCTCCGCGGTCGATGGGACCCATTCGACTTCGGGCTTGCCGAGAATATAGATGGCCAGCAGCTTGGCCAGGTCCGCGTCGAAACCGTCCACGTCCTGGGGGTTTGCGGGGTTCTGTTGGGAGACGAGGGGCGCGTCGAGCGCGCTGGCGACAACGAGCTTGCCGCGCTTCTTAATGGTCTCCATGGTCCAGCCGGGCAGGATGAGTTCGGGCTTGGCCACCGGGGCGCTCTTGTAGATGGCCTCCATGGCGTCGTGTGATGTGGAGGAGGTTCCGGGAAGGGCCATCTGGTCCATCGAGCAGGCGCTGAGGGCGAGCGAGAGGCTTGCGGCGACGGCGGTGGCCAGGGCGGTGCGGCGCGTCATTGCGCCCATGTGCACGGTCGGCGCCCTGCTGTCCCTCATGCTCAAACGCGGCACGGAAAAGCCCCACGGCGCCCCGGCCGCCCACTAACCCCTCCCCCACACACCCCAAGGAAACATCATGGATTTCAGCACCAAACGCGTCCTGGTCACCGCTGGCGCCAACGGCATCGGGCTGGCCATCGCCACCAAGTTCAAAGCGCTCGGAGCAGCCGTCTTCGTGACCGACATCGACCCTTCCGCCGTCGAGAAGGCACGTGTCGAGGGCTTCCACGCCGCCGTCAGCGACGTCTCTGACGAAGCCCAGGTCCAGGAACTGATGGCAACGGTCGCCGACGAACTCGGCGGGCTCGACATCCTCGTGAACAACGCCGGCATCGCGGGACCGACCGGCCCCATCGAAACCCTTGACAGTGATGCCTGGAAGGCGACGTTCGACGTCAACATCCACGGCCAGTTCCACTGCATCAAACATGCCCTGTCGCTGTTGCGCAGCGCTCCTGAGGCATCGATCATCAACCTTTCCTCTGCGGCGGGCCGCCTGGGGATGGCTGGACCCAGCGCCTACTCGGCCTCCAAGTGGGCTGTCATCGGATTGACGAAGACCCTCGCCATCGAACTCGGTGCGGAGGGGATCAGGGTCAACACCATCTGCCCCGGCGCAGTCAACGGGCCCCGGATCGACGCCGTGATCGCCGCCAAAGCCGAAATGCTGGGCGAACCGGTCGAGAAGGTCTCAGAGCTGTACCACAACCAATCGTCGCTGGGCCGGTTGATCGAAGCCGAAGACATTGCCAACATGGCCGTCTTCGCCGCCAGCGACATGGCCCGCAACGGCCAAGCGCTGGCTGTTGACGGAAACACCGAAAAACTCTACTAAAAACTTCCCAGGAAAGGATCTTCCCGTGGCAACAGCACGCAACGTCATCATCACCAGCGCCATCCACACCCCCTCCATGTCCAAATACCTTAAAGTGTCACCGGATGAAATTGCCGACGCCGCCATCGGGGCAGCCGAAGCAGGGGCCGCCATCGTGCATATGCACGCCCGCGATCCGCGCGATGGCCGGCCCTCCCAAAAGCCTGAGCACTTCGAACCGATTCTGGACAAGCTCAAGCGGAACACCAATGCGGTCATCAACATCACCACCGGTGGATCGCCGCACATGAGCGTCGAAGAGCGCATGCAACCGGCTGCCCTCTTCAAACCGGAACTGGCCTCGCTGAACATGGGATCGATGAACTTCGGGCTCTACCCGATGCTGGACCGGTTCAAGGACTTTGCCCACGAATGGGAACGCGAAGGGCTGGAGCGAAGCCGCGACCTGGTCTTCAAAAACACCTTCCAGGACATCGAGACCATCCTGGAAATCGGCAACGCCAACGGGACACGCTTCGAATTTGAATGCTACGACATCTCCCACCTGAACAACCTCGCGCACTTCCATTCCCGCGGCTTGGCCAAAGGACCGCTGTTCGTCCAGTCCGTCTTCGGCCTGCTCGGCGGCATCGGCGCACACCCCGAAGACCTGATGCACATGCGCCGCACGGCAGACCGGCTCCTAGGCGATGACTGCCAATGGTCTATCCTCGGCGCGGGCAAAAACCAGATGCCACTGGCCACCATCGGTGACGCCATGGGCTCGCACGTACGTGTCGGACTGGAAGCCTCCCTGTGGATCGGCCCAGGCAAACTGGCCAGCTCAAACGCCGAGCAGGTCACCCGCATCCGCACCGTCCTCGAGGCGCTCAACTTCGAAATCGCAACCCCCGATGAAGCCCGGCAAATGCTCGGTCTCAATGGCAAAGACAACGTCGGCTTCTGACCGGAGCAAAGGGACAATCAACGTGGACAAGACATACAGTTCCGCCAGCGAAGCCGTCGCCGACATTCCCGACGGTGCATCCATAGCCGTGGGCCGCTTCGGGCTCTGCGGAATACTGACAGCGCTCATCACCGCCCTCCGCGAGCAAGGAACCGGCGATCTCGAGCTCATCTCCAACAACTGCGGCGTGGACGACTGGGGCCTCGGCGTCCTGCTCGCTGACCGCCGCGTCCGCAGAGTCGTCGCCTCCTACGTGGGCGAAAACCGAGAGTTCGCCCGCCAATGGCACCAACCTTCCCCGCACCACAGGGGGCCATGTCGAATTACATGAATCTGTTTGATGAACCAGACGATCACGCGATCGGCCGGTCACGAGGCGGACTGAGCACCAAAATCCACGCCCTGGTCGATGGCAAAGGCAGGCCATTGGTGCTGCTGGTCGCCCCCGGCCAAGGTGGGGACGCGCCGATGTTCACGCACTTGATGGACCACTTGAAGATCAAACGGGCCGGTCCGGGCAGGCCACGCACCCGCCCGGACCGTGTCCGCGGCGACAAGGCATATTCGTCTCGGGCGATCCGGGGCCCAGTTGCGCGATCGAGGGATCCTGGCGGTCATCCCGCAACCATCTGACCAGATCGGCCATCGGAAACGACGTGGCTCGGCAGGCGGCAGACCACCGTCCTTCGACAAAGAGGACTGCGAAGGCCGCAACGTCGTCGAACGCAACTTCAACATCTTCAAACAATGGCGGGTCCTGGCAACACGCTACGACAAGCTCGCACTCAACTACCGCGGCGGAGCCGTTCTCCGTGCCATCAGCATCTGGCTCACAGCTTTAGGAGACACGGCCTAGCCGCCTAACTCCCCTTGGTACCGTTCAGCGTGAAAATTCCGGCCTCGGTGGGCCAGTCAAGGGACGATTCGCGCGGAGTGATACCACGAGTTTAGAGCCGGGGATTAATCTGATGCGGGTTTCACGGACCCAGCAGGCCCTCACGCTTGAGGCAACTTACGAAGACGAGGTCCCTTGCGTCATACCTGGGCGGCAAGCTCGTGCCGGGTCAGGTTCAGGTACACATTTCCTTCTTCAACCCGGGTGATTGCATCGGCAGCCGCATAGGAGTCACTGGCCCAGAAACCGCGGGCGTCGATCTTGATGTATCCCGCGTGGAACAACCGCCGCGCCATCAACTCAGGTACTTTTGGTTCCCTTCCGAAGAGGGAATTCAGTCCGAGGGTGATCAAGTCTTGCTGGGAGGCGGCGACAGCTTCTTCGAACACCTCTGCTTTCTCATTGGGCGGGACGATTTGCTCGACGGTACCTATATCCTTCCCCGACACATCAACAACCCGCATTCCCTTCGACACGGACTCTAGTACGTCCACAATCGTCTCCTCCACTCGCCTGCATGGCATTCCTTCGCCAGCCTTGCCAGGAACGCGGTAGCTTTCACCTCCGCGCCGCCAGCCCTGCAAACGTCGTACCCTGGACAATTTTCATTACGGCACCGTTGCGTCTGACGGTCAAGGGGTAGTCCCGCCCGGCGTCACATCGACCGGAGAGTGGCGGCCCCACGGCCGTCAGTCCCACGCCACAACGATGCGGGCAGACTGAGTGGGAAATGTTGAGGTCGATGCCGGTGAGGTGAGTTCCCGGAGCGCTTGATCCGGCGCTGCCCGTGGGGTTCCAGTCCTGGGTTCCTGGTCGCACCATTAGTCGGCTGGAGGACCCGGTTTCTACGCTGCTTCGTGAGGCGGCGTTGGCAGCGGTGACAAGCCGCTCCCAAGGCTCCTGCACATCAGCAACGCGCCGATGGGCAGCGGCCGGAGAACCATGGACATGCTCATGAATCCGCGGATCTGGACTTCTGCCTCGTCACCCGCGATCCGCAAATCCACCCCAGTCAATTCTGGATTCTGAATTCCGTTGGACGTGTCCACACGATCCAGCAGGCGAGCAACGGCCGCTTCGTTGACGCCCATGAAACCGCCGATAGGGGACTTGACTTCGGCCTCGTTACGCGCGAGCGGCAGAACAATGACAGCCAACGCTGGGTGACGATCTCCCTGGGCAACGACGGAACACCCTTCAGGAGCTCAGCAACGGCCGCTTCGTCGACGCCTATGAATCCACGGATCCGAAGTTCCGCTTCATGGTTACCCGGAAAGTTCAAGACAGCAGCACACAACGCTGGATTATCCTTCCAAACTGACCTCCCGGAATCACAGGAAGCCATCCACTTCCGGATCACTGGACAGTGACACGAGGCACTAAGCGGGGAGCGTCTAAATAACGATGGATTCAGGTTGGCCCAAACTAACTTCAGGATTAGGCACAAAAAACGTCAGATAGAACTCGAATTGCCATTTTCCTGACTCCGACGACTGAGTCTGAGAAGTCAACCTGACACTTAGCGCCGCAGGAGAGCCTGGTCTGCATCACCGTCGACACCGACCGCATCGGGGCCACCCTGCGGGTGGACCTCCCCCGGCGCGACGGCGGCGAACTCGGCTACGCCCGAACCGTCGCCGGCTACCTCACCCACGACCGGAACGCCACGGCCGTCCTCTTCGCCGTCTACACCGCAACACCCTGGGACGCCGACCAGCCGAAACCGCGCGCGGCGATCATCGCCGCACTCACCGGCGTGCTGGCCGAACGCGGCATCACCATCAGCGACGGGCTACTCGTCGGGAACCAGACCTTCACCCAATACGACGGCGACCCCCAAGACCAGCGTCGCAATCCCCCTGACCGCGACCCAGACCAGCGCCATCAACGCCGAATTCATCTACCGCGGCAGCAGCGTCGAAGAAACCGACCGGATCACGCTGCCTGAACCGACAAACAAACGCTACCAAAAGTGCCGCCGTCAAACACCACATGAACACGATCCGGACCCTCCCCGCCGACGAGGCAGTCGGCCACGCCCGAAAGCTCTGGGCAGGCATGCTGGACGCCAAAACCTACCCCACCGACGACCAGATCATCACTCTCATAGCCAACTTCCAATTCGCGGGCATCCGCGACCAGCTCATCGCAGACATCCCGGGCATCAAGAAACCCGCTCACCAAGTCCTCTTCGCCCAAACACACGGCAAGCCGCAATGGTCCCGCGTCGAACGGGCCCAGCAACTGCTGCTCCACGCCTACACCAGAACCAACAACCAACACGCCGCCCCACTACTTACCGCCCTCGGATACATCAACTGGTGGGAAGGCCGAGGAAGCAAAGCCCACCAATTCCTCCAGCTCGCGCTCGAAGCTGACCCCGAGTACCGGCTCGCCAGACTCAGCGACCGAATGATCGGCTGCGGAATGATCGCAGGCTGGAACACCGACAAGAACACGGCCTACCGGCCTGGTGGACTTGAAGGGCCCTGATGGTGCTGCGCATCAGAACCGTTCTCCATTCGGCTGTTCCAGCGAGGTCATGTTCTCGAAACCATCACGCGGACTGGAAGAACTGCAGGGAGCCAGGAGGGGCACAATGACCGAAAACCAGACCTGGCCGGGTTCCCGTCCCCCGGAGCCGCCGGCAACTCCCAAACACGTCGGCAAACAGCACCACGCTGCTCGGCACGCAGCTGTCGGCCCAAATGAAGGATGGAAACTGTCCGGACGGTTTGGCTCTGAAGAAGCCACGCCGCCACGGTATTGCGACTACTACAGTTTCATGTCCTCGCCGATTTCATGACCTGGATCCGGGAGGCTTTTCACGCACACATGACCTGCCCCTGGTCCCCAAAAAGACAGGGCGATCCGGCGGCTGCTACTGGTTCTTGGCAGTGGCCACAAGGGAACTCCCTTGGTGCGCGGCTCTTGGGCTCACACTAAACAGGAGCTCAGACCAACAGGAGTGCACGAAACTCGACAGAAAAGGCGTATCGTTCGGTTTTGGTTTTGTGCAGGGTTTCGTGCATGAAGCCGGAGGAGGAAGCACCCGGATTCCGCCGGGCACCCGGACGACGGAACCTTCCGGCCGTCGTGCACCGATGCCACCGTTACCGTGCACCCGTTCCTGTCCGGAGCCCTGGCGAAGGACTAGCGAGGCGAGCAGGACTACCCCCAGTTGTGGGGGCAGCGGTAGTCCTACCAAGGTCTCCCCAAGGTTTCAGCGATAACTATTTAATCCTTTCGGATGACGCTTCTCATCCGAGGGCATACCTACGGTGACGGCTTCGAGGCTCTTCCGTCAGCGCGTCGCGCATCCTCCCGCGCATCCTTCAAGCCAAAAGGCCCTTTTGACCCTTCTTCCCTCCAGATGACAGAGAGGTCATCATGCCCTCACTTATCCGACTCATAACGCTCTTGCTTCTCCTGCTGGCGACGCTCCTTCCCGCCGGCGGAGCGACCGCCTGCGCGACGCTGGCGGTGAAAGGAAAAGAATCATGAAGAAACCATCGCCTCGAGGAACAGAGATCACGCGAGTTGAGTCAGGGGCACACCCGGGCACTGTCCGTGGAACTGCCATTTCCGCAGGTCCGGGCATGATGACTACTCACACTCACACCCGAGCGGGTTTTGCAGGGCGCCTGGGGGCGCTGGCCGTCGTTGTCGCCGGACTGGTGGCCGGCTCCGTAGCCACACCCGCAGCCGCACAGGACTCCGAACCGCTGGACTACGTCGCCCTGGGGGATTCCTATACCTCGGGCATCGGCGCCCCGAACATCAGCATCTCCCCGCTCTACGTTGATCCGGAGAATCCGCAGCCGTGTTACCAGGCATCGCCGGGCTACGTGGACGTGCTGGACGCGCGGGACGACGTCCAGCTCACCGCCAACGCCGCCTGCGCGGGCTGGACCGCCGCCATGGTGCCCCTCCAGGTCCAGGTAGCGTCGGCCGCCGGCCTGCTGAACGCAGAAACGGACTTGGTCACCATTACCGCGGGCGGCAACGACATCAAATTCCTGGACGTGCTCCAAGCCTGCCTGTTCCGCCCCCTGAAGGAGTGCAAGACGGTCGTCAAGGCCGCCGAAGCCGCTGCAAAGGCTGAGGTCCTCCCGGCCCTGACCGATGCCTACGCGGCCATCCGCGCCAAGGCACCCAGCGCCAAGATCGTGGTGCTGGGATATCCGCACCTGTTCTCGCCGGAATTCGGGGACAACGCCTTGATCGCGGACGAAGCCGCCAAGGTCTTCAACAAGGGCACGGACACCCTGAACAAGGTCATCGAGGAGGCGGCCAAGAAGTCCCCCGGAACCGTCTATGTCGATGTCACCGACGAGTTCGCCGACCACGGCTTCGGCTCGCCCGATTCCTGGTTCACTTTCAATCCGGCGAACCCCTTGGACGGCGTGAGCTTCCACCCGACGGCCACCGGCTATGCCGAGGGCTACTATCCGGCCGTCATCCGCGAAGTGGAAATCCCGACGCTACGGGACTGACGGGCCTCCCGATGCAGCTGTCGCGCCGCGCCAAGATGCCGTCCTAGCCTCGGGCTTTCATGAGGTCTGGCCCTTCGGGGGTGTGTGTAAGTCCGGGCCGGAATCCGGAAGGCGCCGGGCGCCTCAATGAACCCGGCCGTCATCCTGCCGGGCAGGCTTAGTGCCGTGCTCGAGGAACCCCGCAGGCGATATACCGCCCCCCCAGTTCTACGCCGAACTTCTCCAGCGCCTCGATAGGGCGTTGGACGAAAAGTAGCTGTCAGAAACCATTGCGGGACTCGAAATGGCCGCTACGACGGACTCGCGAAGCTGGAGGTAGCGGGGGCCCCGTGTGGGTCAGCCGATCTTCGTCCAGGCCCCGGAGTTCTTGCTTACGAACTCCTCACCGTCGTAGACGGTGACGAGCGGCCTCTACGGCGCATACGTGAGGAAGTCGTTGGCGATCGTGTCGCCCTGAGATCCGGTCCGTTCGCACTAGCAGTCGTGGATGCCCTTCGCCCCGGTCGGGACCTTCACCTGGTAGGTGCCTGCCGCGATGTCTTTTCCGACCGCGTAGGTGCCGTCTTCCATGGTGGTCTTGGGTGCGGGAGGCATTCCATTGGCAACGCGCTTGGGCTCGGCAACGAACGTACCGTTGCGAGAGTTCCCGCTGCCGCGCCCGGACACGTCGAGCTTTACGTATCCGAGATGTTCATCCGTTTCCGCTTCTAAAGCCGTCTCCAGGACATTTTTCGTGAGCCGGTTCAACAGCCCGTCCGGGCCAACCAGGTCGATTCCTTGCTCTCTGGCCTGGGCCAGGAGCTGCTGCGCTAACTCTTGCTGATCCAAACCAGCGGCCACCGGGCGTTGTAGTTGCCTACACAGGTTGGGTTGCGGGGCGAGCATCACCGGCTCGAACAAGTCCTCCCTAAGGGCCGCGGCTTTCCCCCTGCTTGCGCTCGTTCCGAGCCTCTTGAGCCGGCGGTTGCGTCATGGCAACCACCGGCTCAAGGGGATGGAAAGGTTCTGGGCTTCAGACTTCCTTCAGGCTCAGCCTCAGGGATTCGAGTAGCTGGTCTGCGTGCTTGCTCTTGAATACCAGGGGTGGCCTGATCTTCAGCACACTGTCGTCCCTGCCGATCCGGCTGATCAGCACCTTATTGCTCTTCATTGCCTCAACTATTCGTTTCGTTCGCTCAGGCGAGGGCGTTTGCCGTGAGTCGTCGGCGAAGATCTCGAAGCCGAAGAACAGCCCGGCACCTTTAATGGGACCGATGAAGGAATACTCCTCCCCCAGCAGTTCAAGGGCTTCTTTGATTTCCGCGCCAAGGAGGACGGCCTTTTCAGGCAACTGCTCATCCTGCAGGATTGACAGAACCGTGCTTCCGGCAGCCGCGGATACGGGGGTTCCTGCGAAAGTATTGAAGTAGTTGTTGACCGGGCCGAACTGATCCAGCATGTGGCTGCTCGTCACCACTCCCCCGACCGGGTGGCCGTTCGCCATGGGTTTACCCAAAGTGACGAAGTCCGCCTGGGCACCGACGCGCTGGTGACCCCAGAAATGAGTTCCCGTGCGGCCGAACCCGGACTGTACTTCGTCGGCAACAATGAGTCCGCCTGCTGCATGGACCCGGTCGATGACGGCTGAAATGTATCCGTTGGGCAAGGAATTCAGGCCTTCGGTGGAAAAGAGGGAGTCGAACAGAAAGCCGGCGACACCGAACCCGCCTGCGTTCAGGGAGTCGATTGCGGCGTCCACCTCCTCGAGGGACTGCGAAAGGAGCTCGGACTCGCTCAGCGTGGTGCGGTCCAGGTCCGGAATGCGAATCGGCCTGACCTCAGGGGCCAGCCGTTCGCCCGTACGCAAGCCAGTTGTGAGGCCGGCCAAATAGGAAGTGTGGCCATGGTAGCTGAAGTCGGATACGAGAACGCCTGAGGCGCCGGTGGCCTGGCGGACCATCCTGAATGCCAGGTCGTTTGCTTCCGAGCCACTGTTGGTGAAGAGAACCTTATCCAGGCGGGAAGGAAAAGTGCTGAGGAGCTGCTCGGCGTAGTCCACGACGCGGTTGTTCAGGTAGCGCGTATGCGTGTTTAACCGGCCTGCTTGTTCTGCTATTGCGGCTACTATCCGGGGGTGGCAGTGGCCGACTTGAGGTACGTTATTGTAGGCGTCCAGATACTGCTCGCCTCGGCTGTCGGTGAGGCATACTCCCGCGGCGGAGACGAACTCCAAGGGTTCATCGTAAAAAAGGGGAGAATAGGGGCCCAGGGTTGCAAAACGGCGTTGCAAAAGCGAAGCGGTCATCTTAGTTCTCCTTGGGCAAGGTTGGTTGAATACTGGTAGGAGGTCCAGCCGGTCGAACCGGACAGGGCGTATTTTTTGGCGGCGGACATTACCCAGGGGCAAAGCTGGGCTGCGGCGAATTCGCTCGCAGGGTTTTCCGGACGGTCCGCGGCCCAGCCCAAATAGGTCAGGCCTCGAGCCAGCAGGAACGCGTCCATGGCGGCGAGCACTGAAGCCTCCAATCTGCGGACCTGTTGGTATCCCTCGAGGAAAGCTCGTTCAAGAGCCGGATACTGGGGACTCGGCGTGGCGAAAAAGAGGGCGGTAGCGATGTCGAAGGCAAACCAGCCTTCACCGAAGTCGTCAAAATCTATGATGGCCAGGCCCTCGTCGGTCGCCAATACATTCTCGAACGTCATGTCGGCATGGATAGGGCCGAATACGCTGGGGTCTTTGCCCAGGGCCTGAATTTTAAGCGAGGCTGCCGATACGGCCTCACTCAGGACCAGCCGGTCCTCCGGAGTAAGCGTCCTCAGTCCTGCAGCATCACCCCACAACGCCCGCGGCCCGAACAGCCCGTCGGCGTCCCACGCGGGCCGTGAAAAGTCTTTGCGTGTAGGTGCGGATTCTGCATGAAGATGGTGGCGCGCCATAACGGATCCCAGCTCAGAGACGTGGCGTTCGTCCAAGCTACCCGTTCCGGTAAAAACTTCGAAGGAGTCGGCAATCGGCAGCGCACCCGGCAGCCAGCGTTGAACGGACACCAATTGCTGGTTGGACCCCACCGGCAGGGCGAACACGCCGAACTCACTTTCTACAGGATCGGGCACGAGTAGTTGAGCATCACGCAGGGCGCGCAGATGGTGAGCCTCGCACTCTATTTCCTCTGCTGTACGGTAACCCGGCCGGTGGATGCGAACGGCAAAATCCTGCCCATCGGACTCCACGCGAAAGACTTGGTTTTCTCGCTGCTTTATGAACGTAATCCGCGCCCCGGCGTCGATGCCGAAGTGGGACAGGGCTTCGCGGACAAGGTCCGTGGAAGCCGGAAAGGAAGATGTCATGAAAAGAAGACTAAGAGTCTGGTTTTCAGATGACAAGTATTTTTTTCCAGGACGTAATGTGAAGTGAGGCTTTAGGCCGGAATGGGAGGAACGAGTGGCAGCCAAAAACGACGGGCGGTTGAGTCTGCGGGAGCGGAGGCAGATTCGGACGCGCAACGACCTGATTGAGTCGGCCCTGGCGGCCATCGCGAGAGCAGGTGCTGAGGACCTCGCTGCAGTGACAGTTGACAGGATTCTGTCCGAAGGCGGGATGGCGCGCGCGACCCTCTACTCACATTTCCCGGGCGGAAGGGAAGAGCTCCTGGCTGCGGCCTACCAGCAAGTCGCCCACCAGTTCCTGGATCACGCCCGGGAATATGCAGGTTCCCGGGGAATCGCAGGCGAGAACTGGACCCTGCGAATCCAGGCATACGCAGAGGCCTTGCTTGAACTCGCCGGCGACCCAGGCCCCGGCTATTTTTACAACGTCTCCGGCCCCCAGCTCCTGGGCTTCAGCAAGGAGCGAGGCATAGGTTCCTCCGGAGTTTTCTCGGCCTTCCGTGCTGAACTCGAGCTCGGAGCCGGCCAAGGACAAATTCCAGTCGAGAGCGTGGAGCCGTTAGCTGTCCTGCTCGCCGGCAGCCTTCGGGACGCAGGAATAGAAACAGCCCTCCATCCCGAGAAAGCAGGCCAACTGCTGTCTTCTTTCCGCTTTCTGGTCGGGAGGCTGGCCGGCTGCCCGGTAACCACCTGATTACGCCTTCCGCGCCGCGGGACTGCTGCCTGGAACAGCAGCTACGCTGGCCCCAGCCGGCAGCTCGTGGAAAATCTTTTTTCGACATTTGGGGAAAAAAGATGACAGCCGGGTCCACTCCCCTTACTCTGTTGTGTCATGGGCCACACTGTGAGTGGCTGCTTCCTGATGACCGGCACTGGTCCCCCAACTGTTGACACGGTCAGCGTTCCCCCTCAGAGTCCAAAGGAGCACCGTGAGAACCAAGCACCAAGGCGCGCCCCTTCCCTTCGCGCACCTGCGAAAGCCCTTCAGGCCGCTGACAGCATCGGCCTGTGGCACAAACCATCTGGCGCGACGCCAACCGGTCGCTGCCATAGGCACGACGCCAAACAATATGTTCCCTCGCTGACCCGGCAGGGATACTTCACTTCCGCGGTTGCCGCTACCCCAGGGACCGTCTTTGAAGGCAGGAAAGCCTCTACGAGTGCCTGACGGCCTCGTGGACTAATAACGAATCACTTCGTAGAAGCCGATTTGACCAGCACCAGTAGGAAACAACCACTGGAACCATTGACAGGCGGATAGGCGCGGTCTGCCGCCCATCGCATCCACTCCATAGCCAACATCTTTTCAAGGCCCGGCAACGTTCCGTTGCGGGACGATACTCCACGCTCAACTGGACCCACTTGCCAGTTTGCCCGCGGCCGGAATAACCAATCTTGGCCCTTCTCATTCCATTTCGGAGGCAATTCGTGTCACAAGAGATTTCAAACTCTGACATTTCCACTGATTCGCCACATCTAAGTCGACGTACTCTCGGTGTTCCCGCGCTGGTATTCATGACCATTGCGGCCTCTGCTCCGCTTACCGTCGTTGCCGGCGGGGACCCAAGCAACTTCGCTGTGAGCGGTGTCCTTGGCGTGCCCCTCTCGTTCATCGTCCTCGGTGCATGCCTGGCTCTGTTCACGGTCGGGTACGCGGCCATGAGCGCCCGAATCAAGAACGCCGGGGCGTTCTACGCGTACATCGCGCAGGGACTGGGCAAGAGGGCTGGGGTAGGCGCTGCATTTTTGGCGCTCATTGCCTACAACTCAATCCAGATAGCGGTATACGGGCTCTTCGGCTTCTCGTCCGCGGCCTTCATCAGCGCCAAACTCGGGATCGACATACCCTGGTGGGCCACCGCCGGTGTGGCCTTCGTGGTCGTGGCCTGGCTAGGAGTCAACAAGGTGGACTTTTCCGTGAAAGTTGTGGCTGTCATGGTGGCAATGGAGTTCCTCGCAGTCATTGTCTTCGATGTCGCATCACTGGCTGTGCAGCCGGAAGGTGTTTCCGTGACCGGCCTCGTTCCCGCCGATCTCTTTACAGCCGGTGTCGGCGCCGTACTGGCCTTCAGCATCGCAAGCTTCATGGGTTTCGAGTCCGCAGCGATCTACAGCGAAGAGTCTAAGGACCCCAAGCGATCCATTGCCCGTGCAACCTTCATTTCCGTGGTCATCATCGCAGTCTTCTATGCCTTCTCAGCTTGGGCGATGATGATCGGGACCGGGCCCGGCCAGATCATCACGACATCACGAGAGCAGGGCCCGGAACTGCTCTTCAATTTTCTGAGCACGAACGTGGGCACGCTGATGGCTGACGTGGCACAGGTCATGTTTCTGACGAGCCTGTTTGCGTCACTCCTGGCATTCCACAATGCCGTTGCCCGCTATGTTTTTTCGCTGGCAAGGGAAAGAGTCCTTCCCCAGCGCCTGGCCTACGTCAACGCGCGCAGCCACGCACCGGTAGCAGGTTCGCTGTCTCAGTCCGTTGTGGCCCTAGTTGTTGTAGCGCTGTTCGCGTTCGCCGGCAACGGCTCCGAGCTGGGACCGATCTTCCCCGTCCTTACTCTTTTCACGTGGCTGTCGAACTCTGCTGCTCTGGGCCTGGTGTTTCTCATGGTCCTGGTGTCCCTTTCAGTCGTCGGCTATTTCCGTCGCCGCCGTCATAGTCAATCCACCTGGACCAGGCTGGTTGCGCCCCTTATGAGCGCGGCCGCCCTGGGAGGGGTCTTCGTTCAGATCCTTTTGAACTTTGATGTCCTTATCGGTTCATCGGGTCCTTCTGTCCTGTCCTGGCTGCTGCCACTGGTTGCGCTGGCTCCCGGTGCTGCTGGCCTGTGGTGGGGACATCACCTCAAGACCCGGGCGCCACTTGTATACGCCGGCATAGGGCATGGAAGCGAAGACAAGGAAACGCCGCCGCAGGAAACTGCGGAGCAGCCAGATGAATCGTTTGTACTCGATCTCAACTAGCACCGCGTGAAAGCGATCCAGAGGGTGAGGATCAGGACCCCGCCATTTGCGGGCGGGGGTGAGTGCCAGCAGGAACACGAGTTCACATGTGACTTGTGTTCCTGCCCGGCCGTCAAGTCCTTAAGGCCAAAGGGCTGTATCCACGGGTTCAACCTCCCCACGCCAGCGGTCCCGCTTCCAATAGCTGAAGTGCCATAACCAGGCACGAAAGAATATTGCGGCCACGAAAGTGCCCCCGGTGGGCCAGTAAAACTGGCTCACCGGGGGCATGAAATCTGCCGCTTCGGCATGTAGCTTTCCTGACTAACGCGAAGCGGAGTCCGCTTTATCAAGATGACAAGGGCCCTATAAATTGATCGTCGAAAGGTGTCAGCAGGTCTTGGCAGGCTGCTCTGGAGCAGTTGAAGAAACCCAGGACGTTTTGACGGGCGAAGCCGGAACCCTGGACGGTCACGTGGATCCGCACTAGCGAATCCGGGCTATCCGCATCATCCGCATCATCGGCATCATCCGCATCATCCGCAGGCCAAGGGTACCGACTCTTGCGGGGCTGCCTACCCAGAGCCCTTTCCAGTTATGGGCGCCATGTCGGTGAAACCTCCGAGCCGGGCGCGGCCCTGGCGGAAGGAGGGAAAATCCCACGGCCTCGGAGGCTTTGGCCTTGCCCCGTGAGAAGTCCATTGGATCCTTATGCGTTTGCTGGCTGTTCTCGTGGGGACCTGGATGGGTCCGTAGTTGATGCTTCGGCGGGGAAACGGGCATAGACGACCCCGTCCGCCCAACCATCGTGCTTGCCCTGATGTGCAGTCAGGTTTAGTCTCTGGCTCCCGCTGGCATTGAACTTACTGCCACCACCACGCTGGCAAGGCTCAGGAGCGCAGCGATGATCAGCGCCACAGGGACCATCGACCCGTTTTCTCCTAGCAATGTTTGTGCCAGTACCGGCGCCATTCCGGCCCCCAGCATCGCTGCGATTTGGAAGCTGAGGGATACGCCGGTATAGCGGGATCTCACTTCAAAGCGTTCGCTAATGTAAGCACCGAAAGGGCCAAACGTTGCGCCGACGATCAGGGTATTTCCGACGATGAAGGCGAGCCCAATAAGTGGCGTGCTGGAGGAATCAAAAAGCACGAACAGGGGCGCAACCAGCAGCACTGAGGCCGCGTTGGCGGTTGTCATCCACCGTTTCCTCCCGTATTTGTCCGAAAGTGCGGCAAAAAATGGGAGTGCAAAGATCTGCAGAAGGCTTGAAAGCGAGAACAGCATGAAGGCCGTGGAGCGGTCGATGTCCCCTCTCCCGACCAGGTACGGGATCATGAACGCGGCAAGCAGTCCCTGAACGAATAAGGCTCCCGTTCCTACGAGAACCCCTCCAATGACCTGTTTTGGGTAAAGCTTGAGCACGTTGAGCAGGGGAGCTTTGTCCTTTTTGTTCTGCGTTTCACGCTCGCTCACGAATTCCGGGGATTCCTCAACTCCCGCCCTCAGCCAAAGACCGAATATGACTACGAGCATTGAGACAAGGAACGGTAGTCGCCAACCCCATGAGAGGAATTGCTCCTCGGGCGACAGTGCGACGATACCTAGAATAAACGCAGCCATCAAACTTCCGGCCGGTCCCCCGGCTGCCGCGATGCTTGCTCCCAAGCCGCGCTGGTGCTTTGGCGAATGCTCCATTGACATGAGTGTTGCCCCGGCCCATTCACCTCCATACGCGAGGCCTTGAAGGAGTCTAAGCAATACGAGAATTACGGGAGCCGCCAGCCCCAGTTGCTCTGTAGGAGGCAGGAGACCCATTGCGAAGGTGCTGCCACCCATCAGAATGAGCGTTATGAAAAGGACTTTTCTTCGCCCGTACCGGTCACCGAAATGACCGAAAACCACACCTCCCAGAGGACGAACAACGTATCCGCCCAACAGGATTATGAACGCCAATAAGGCACCGGTTGCCGGTGGCAGAGTCGCAAAAAACAGTCGCGGGAAGACAATGCCGGCGGCCGCCCCGTAGAGCGCGAAGTCGTATGCCTCCGCCATTGTCCCAACCATGCTCGCCGCCCGGGCTCGAAGCACCTTGGTTCGTGATTGTTGCGGTTGAACCGTTGCCAGCTTCCCCGACATTTCCTGTTCCACATCCATAGCTCCAGCCTTTCTTGGCCCTGATATTTGAAGTTTTCGCCCCCGCCCGACTGGTCCGTGCCATCGCTGCGCGCCCAGACCGGCTGCCTTTTCACCCAGGCACGCTGACTGGCAAGCAGCCCTTTCACACAACGGCGGCAAGCACCATCCGAGGGCCGCGCAGAGTCCTGGGTAGGAGGCGTTGCTGTCCCTTGATGACCACGGCTACCGGGGACAGCGAAAGAAAGGGCGCTTTGCAGCGGCGCGTTATGCCCGGACGCACCTAGCCGCCCCAGCAGAGTCGGCGCAGGAGTTGTCGTCGCGAAGACGAGGGGGCTTAGAGGGCGTTTTCCTTGGTTGATGCACTCAGCGGTGCGACTGGAATGAATCGCACGTCCCGGCAGTCATCGACGTGGACAAGCCGCCGCTCGTTGAATTCGTTGCGGATCCAAATTATGGACCCTCTTCGTTCCGCTCCTCGACGGTTGCGCGTGCCCTGATGCCAGTTCCGTGGAGTACGACGAAGTCTCTTGGGTGTATCGCCGCCCAGGCGCCCAGCCGATCTTGTGTTCTCGGTGGTCACAGTTTTTCAGGATCATGATCCTTTCTGTGCGGAACGGCGTCCGAAACCCGGTTCCCAGGGCGACGGCGCATAGCCCCGCCACTGCCTGAGCAGGGCGGGGCTATGCATCCGTGGCGACTACTCGGCCGTCCCGGGCGCGAGCACGAAGTCGTACGAAACTTCGCGGCCCTTACCGTCTGCCGTCGGCTTCGGATCGAGGATGAGTTCCGGCTTGACCGCTGACGCGATGTCATCTGACAGGTGCTCGTCAGAGGTGAAGTAAAGCTGGGTGGTGATGAGCTGATGTTCGGGCGCGCTGACCTTGAGGTGAAGATGCGCCGGCCGCCAGGCATGCCACCCAGCCGCCGAGATGAGCTGGCCGCAAGCCCCGTCGGTCGGGATTTGGTACGGTGCCGGCTGCAGGGTGTTGATCTGGTAGAAGCCCTGATCGTCGGCGACCACGGTGCCCCGGAGGTTCCATTCCGGAATGCCAGGGGCGAACTGGGAGTAGAAGCCGGCGTCGTCAGCGTGCCAGATTTCCACATGCGCTCCAGGGAGTGCTTCTCCATTGACATTGGTAACCCGGCCCTGGAACAGCAGGGGCGTCCCGGCCTCGTCCTCACGCTGAGGCAGGGTCGCGGGGGACTGAAGTACGGGCGATCCCGGCACGTAGTAGGGGCCCTCGATGGTGCCTTTGCTTCCTTCCCGGTCGGCATTGGCGACTTCCTCCACGGCATGTTCGATCCAGACGTCCAGGAACAGTGGCCATTCGCCATCTTCTCCAACACGGATCAGCCAAGCCTTCAGGGCGTTGTATTCGTCGTAAGTCACCTTTTCCTCAGTGACGGTGTCGACGAGGGCCTTAATGGCCCGGGAGGCCAGCTGGTTTACGCGTTCGGCACTGACCTGCGCGCCGACGGACTTGTTCAACCGGAATTTTTCGGTCGCGTTGGCGCCGGAAGCGGCAGCTGTTGCGGTTTCCACAGACATAGTTTGATCCTTTCTAGGTCCGCCTTATTCATAAGGCGGTGATTATGAGGAAGCTCAGTTTCCTGATGCGGTGATTGCTGATGGATGCTGGGCTAGCGGGGTAACGTCGATCTTCATGTACGGGAAGAGCGGCAGGCCCTGTAGAAGGTCGTGGAGTTCGTCATTGTTTTCGACATCGAAAACTGAGTAGTTGGCGTACTCCCCCACGACCCGCCAGAGGTGTGGCCAGCGGCCCTGCTTTTGAAGGGCCTGTGAGTAGGCCTTCTCCTCCTGTTTGATGGCCGCAGCTTTATCCTCGGGAATTTCGGGCGGGATGTTAACGTCCATACGGACCAGGTACAGCACGGGTGCTCCTTCGCAAATAGGGGTGGTTGGATCTGGCCGGGGACCGGCTACCTGTCCTGCCGGTAGCGCCCGAGTTTGTCCGCATCCACGTCGGCACCGACACCGGGGACGTCCCTGACCGCTATCCGCCCGTTTTGGATGCTGATTGGCTCGGCCAGCAGATCATCGGCCATGTCCAGGTAGTTGGACAGCTCGCCGGCGCGCCGGGAGGTTGCTTCGTGGGCGGCGCCAAAGGTGACTGTGGCGAGCGTTCCGATTTGGGTGTCGATCTGATTGCCCATGACCACGTCCACGCCCAGGCCGATGCAAAGGCCGAGGATCTGCTGCGCTTCGGTGAAGCCGCTGCGCGCGGTCTTGATGCTGATCGCATCGCATCCGCCAGACAGGAGTTCCCGGGAGGCGTCGCCGGCGGTCGGGACGCTTTCGTCGCCAACTACGGGAATCGGGGACTTTTGCACGAGACGGCGGCGGCTCACGACTTCTTTGGCATCACAAGGTTCTTCCAGGAGGGACAGGCCGAGGTCCGAGGTGCGACGGAGCACTTCCAGAGCCTCGTTGGCCGTCCATCCACGGTTGGCGTCCAGATACAGCTCGGTGTCCTGTCCCAGTCCAGCGCGGAGGACACGGCAGGCCTCAATGTCCAGTGCCAGGGGCCTGCGCCCGACCTTGAGTTTAAAGGTGTTGATGCCGTAGGTCTCGCGGAAGCTCAGTGCCTCTTCCAGGAGCTGCTGGGCGGGCTTGAAGCCCAGCATGTGGCTGACTTCCATGGAATCGGTGAAGCCGCCGAGCAACCGGTGAACAGGTGTTGCAGTGGCCTTCCCTACGATGTCCCAGAGCGCTATATCCAGGGCCCCCTTGGCCACCTGGTTGTGGATCGTCCTGTTCAGGATGTGATGGATTTTTCCACGCTCCAGCGGATCGAGGCCCGTGATGGCCGGGGCAAAGATCTTGTTGATGACCGCGATGATGGACTCTTGGGTTTCCCCGTAAGTGAAGGGACGGGGCGGGGCGTCCGCGGTGCCCACCAACCCGTCATCAGTGTGGACACGGATGAGGACGTGTTCCGCGTCCGCTACCTCGCCACTTGCGAACTTCAGTGGCTTGACGTAGGGGATCGAGTACGGAATGGCCTCGATTCGCTCACTCTTCACGTGGGAGTGCCTTCGGGTAGGAGAGGTGGTTGCCGCGGCGGCACCCGGCCACTCAAGAAGCCGGGCGCCGCCGCCTACCTATATCCTCGGCCGCATTTGAGGGCCGGAAAAGACGAGAAATCCCCGCCTGGGGTAAAGATTTATCCCCTTTCAGGGTAAGGAAATCCCCAATAGCCTTCTGACAAACAACGTGAAAGGAGAAACTCCATGCCTTACCCCAAGAACCATGACCGTATGTTCCTGACGTGCTACACGGACACTTTTGGCTATGGCTGGCACCATGTCGACCTGTTCGTTCATGACGAGAATGACCTGGAGGTCAACTGGGTGCACTGGCAGGTGGATCAGGACGGGCCTGAGGCCGCGGACGCCGTCACCGCGAAGGTGGAGCCGCAGCTGCGACGCACGTCGGAATGGAAGCACGGCCGCAGCGAGAACGGTTTGGAGTACTGGACCGCTGATGCCGCCTGGGCGTGAACGTCCCTGGCGTTGAAGGGTCCGTCAGACGCAGGCGGGATTATTCCTAGGTCAAACAAAAAAGTTACGGTCCCTCCGGAAATCCGGAGGGACCGTAACTTTTCAGGTCTCAGCAGGACACCTGGGGAACCAGGCGGCCAGGAAACTAGGCGGCGGGGTCGGGCTTGCCTGCTTCGGCTGCGTGTTTGGTCTGAAGCCGTGCGGCGGTCCTGTCCGGGTTCAGGAAGAGGACCGAGAGCACGCCTGCGATGAGGAGCAGCGCGCCTGCCACGCCGAAGGATTGATGGACCCCGGTGGTCATGTTCAGGATCATCTGCGCCGTGTCCTTCGTCCCGGGAGCGGGAGTCCGGTACCCGGCCCCGTCCATGAACAGTCCAACGGCGGTCGGGGAAATGATGGCGCCGACAGAGGCAACCCCGCCGAGGACGGCCATGAGCACGGGCCGCTGCTTGGGGCACACTGCATAGGCCATGGCACTCGGGGCCATCGGGTAGATCACGCTGCATCCGGCCGCGACCGTCAACAGCACTACGGATGCCGTGCCGGTGGTGGCCGGCAGCAGCAGGAAGCACAGTCCGGCCACGGCGAGGGAAATGCCGAACGGGATGCCGATGGACTTGTGGACACTATGGCCCCGGCGCATCAGATGTCTTCCCAGTACTCCGAGGCCCAACAGCACTGCCGCGCCAAAGAGCCAGGGGAAGGTGAAAAACAGGGCTACCAGTTCGGGTGGAAGATGCACTGCCCCGGCCAGGTACTTGGGTGACCAGGTGGTGAGGAAGCCCTGCGTCCAGAAGTTGGTGAAGCCCGCGAACACGGCAACGATGAAGGACCCGCTCAGCAGGATCGCGCGCCAGGGCACCTTGTGCTGGGAGTCGAAGGCAGCTAGCCGGTCGTTCTCTTTCGCTGCCGGCTCGGCAGGGACATTGTCCTGCGCTGCCGCGTTGTGGACGGCTTCCGGTTCGGCTTTCCTGGCGAATTTGCCGCCGAAGGGCCCGTCTGCACCGATGATCAGCCAGAGCAGGACCCAGACGGTTCCGATGATGCCCAGGGCTCCAAAGGCCCACCTCCAGCCAAGGGAGGAGATCACCAGTGCGAGGGCGGGAGCAGCGATCACCGGGCCCAGTGTTGAACCGATCGCAATCAGGTTGCTGGGAAGCGCACGCTCAGCGGGCCGGAACCAGGAGTGGGCTGAGGAAAGGGACATCGCAGTGGCCGGCCCTTCTGCGGCGCCAAGCAGAATGCGCGTGACCAGCAGGACGGCCGCGCCGCCACCAAGGAACATCGGAAACTGCAGGACCGCCCAGCTTAAGCCCATGACGAGCAGCACCCATTTTATCGGGACCCGGCCTGCCCACAGGCCAAGGACTACGGATGCGATGGCGTACAGGAAGAAAAAGGCGCTGCCGATGAAACCGAATTCCACCGTGCTGATGCCCAGTTCGGGGATGGCCTGCTGCGCCACGAGGCCAAGTACGGCTTTGTCGGCGAAGGCGATGATCTGGAACAGGATGAGCATGGCGGTGATTACCCAGGCGCGCCTGTTCATCGTGCGCGTCGAGATGGCTTCAGCCAGCGACCCTGGCTTGGGTGATACGTGCGTTGGGGACATCTTTGTGCCTAACGGTTGGGGACGATGGGGATGCGCGGTGAAGACAGGACGGTTTCAATCCTCTTCGCGATGGAGAAGAGCCGGTCCTCGCAGCCGGGGAGCCCGATGAGCTGGATGCCGAGCGGCATGCCGGCGCCGTCGCGAAGACCTGGGATGGTGACAACCGGGAATCCGAGGGCCTGCCAGGGTCTGCTGAGCACGGGGGAACCGGTCGCTCCGATGCCGGCAGGGGCGGCTCCGAGGGCAGCGGGGCCCAGGATAGCGTCACAGAACTGCATGACGGTCATGATTCGTTGGCGGCCATCGGCGATTGTCTGCAGCGCGGCCCGGTACTCGTCCTGGGTAAGGTGCAGCCCGGTTGTGAGGAGCTCCACCAGCGGGGCGCTCAGTTCCTCGGCATGGTTGAGCTCTGCCGCGCGCTCCTGTGCAGCTTCGAATGCCATGACATCCATGTGAGCTTCGGAGAGCCGTCTGATGAGGTCGTGCTCTGACCACTCCCCTACGGATCCCCCGTCCGCGGCCACGCGGGCGCCGGCGTCTTCAACTGCCGCGGTCATGTCTGTGCTGATCTGCCCCAGGCCGCTGCCGTTCCACAGCAGCACCCGCGCGGGCTGATCAGCATCCTTGGCTGGAGTAGCCGGTACCGGGTTTTTGAGGGCTTCCCATAGGAAGTGAAGATCTGCGACTGATGGGGCAAGGAAGCCCAGGGTGTCGAGGGAGTGGCTTAGTCCTGTCACGCCCTCCAGTGAAAACGTGCCGGTGGGCGCCACGAAGCCTGCCGCCCCGCAGAACGAGGCCGGCCGGGTCAAGGATCCGGCGGTTTGGGTTCCGAGGGCAAGAGGCACTGCTCCCGCCGCGACCGCGGCGGCTGATCCGCTGGAGGATCCGCCCGGCGTGTGCGACAGGTTGGCCGGGTTCCGGGTCGGGCCCGGCTTAAAGTAGCCAAATTCTGTGGTCACGGTTTTGCCTACGATGACAGCTCCGGCGTCGCGGAGCAGTCGCACGCAGTCGGCATCACGTCGTGCTGGTTGGTCATCGCGCAGGCTGCTTCCGCAACGGGTGGGCAGCCCGGCAACATCGATCAGGTCCTTGATTCCTACCGGGATTCCCCACAGGGGGCCGCGGGGCCGTGCCGACTGCTCAAGCTGATTTGCAGCCGCTCTGGCGCCCTCGGCGTCGAGGCGGACCCAGGCTTTGAGATCGGCTTCGGTTTCGTTGATGCGGTCCAGGGCGATTTCGACAGCCCTGCTGGGTGTGATGAGGCCCTCAGCCAGCGATGCTGAGAGTTCGCGAAGGGACATCAGGCGACAAGCTCCGGCGTTACGGAAAGGCGATGAAACTGCCTCTTGAAGTAAACGAGGCTGTCACGCTCCCCCTGAACTTCAACGCGGTCTACCTGAACGAAGATGACCGAGTGTGAGCCCTGGGTGCTTCGGCCGCTGATCCTGCCGACGATCTTCACCAAAGCATCCCGGAGCACGGGAACCTCATCCTCGCCTTTCTCCCAGATGTCCCAGCCGAAGCGTTCTTCCATCGGAACACGGGTGGCACCGGAAAAGTGTCGAGCGAGCTCTTCGTGCTCGCCGCTGAGGACGTTGATGCAGATCTGGCCGTTGTTGTTGAAAATATCGTGGGTTGCGCTGTTCTGGTTCACGCACACGAGTACGGTGGGCGGAGCATCCGTCACGGAGCAGACAGCACTGACGGTGATGCCCACACGTCCGTGAGGACCGTCTGTCGTCACGATATTAACGGCTGCCGGCAAATGCGCCATGGCGGACCGGAAGTCCTTTTGAATTTGCGTAAGCTCAGTCATTTCAATTTCTCCCATTATCGCGACCGATGCAGCTGGTCAGCTCAAGAATGCTTATGGGAAGAATCTATTCCCGGTCCGACCTAATAGGTATTGCGAGTAGTCCCACCTCATTTCAGAATTGGCCTTAGTCATATAGGTAGTTTCCTTAGGACAGTTTGATTGACTTCTATACCCTGACTTGGATAACGTCGAGTACCCCCTCCTAGGCCTTAGGCAGTACAAGGTTGCTCCCCCATGAATTCACCCGAAGCACTCGTTTACATCGTCGATGACGACCAAGAATTGTGTAAGTCGCTGGCGTGGCTTCTGGAATCCGTCAGCATCAAGTCGCGCAGCTACTACGACGTCGCGTCGTTTCTGGCCGACTACGACCCCGATGTTCCTTCATGCCTGGTCCTGGATGTCAGGATGCCCCGGGCAGGGGGATTCCAGCTTCAGGAAGCGCTGAATCAGCTGGCTTCCCCCATACCGATTATTTTCGTCTCGGCTCACGGTGACATCAGGATGTCCGTGAAAGCGTTGCGGCAGGGCGCCGTGAATTTTCTCGAGAAACCATACGATCCGCAGCACATGCTCGATGTCGTACAGGAGACGCTGGACCTGGCCCAGGAGCGTTTCGAGTCGAGCCGGGGACGCCGGGAGATCGAGCAGCGGATCGCTTCGCTGACGTCCCGGGAACGGGAGATCCTGTCGCTGGTGATCGACGGTTTGCCCAGCCAAAATATAGCGCGGAAGCTTGGCACCAGCGTGAAAACGGTCGACGTCCATCGGACCAGAATTAAGGCCAAAACAGGGGCTGACAGTATCGCGACTCTGGTCCGGGACATTCTCCAGCACAATGTGAGCGTCAGCTAGCTCCGGCCCGGCGTCCCTGGAGTTGATGTCCAAAGGCATGGGCCGGCCTTCAGAAGAGGCGGGCCACACTGAAGCGTGGTTAATAGACGGAACGGGCAGTTATGCTCTCCCAGTTTCTGAGGGAGCATAACCGCCCGTTTACAGTTCGGTCTGACACAGTTCGGTCTAAGCGCCGCCGGTGTCAGAACAGTTCGAGCACCAGCCGGGGGGATTTCGACCGCGAGACGCATGCGGCGATTTGGTCGTTCGCTTTCTTTTCGCTGCTGGACATGCACTGGTCCCGATGGTCAGGTTCGCCCTTGAGAACGCCCATGATGCATGTGCCGCAGATGCCTTCCTGACAGGTCGTATCCACCTCGACACCGTTCTCCTCTAGTACCTGGACGATGGACCTACCCACCGGCACTTCGTACACTTCGTCGTCAAGCTCGATTTCGAAGGGTGCATCAGCGCTGGTGTCGGTCGGTTCGCCGGCCTGGAAGTGCTCAATGTGGACGTTGTCTTCAGGGATGATCCGGGTGGCTGTCTCCCTGACGCGGTCCATGAAGCCTTCGGGCCCGCACGTGTAGACGTGGGAGTCGGGGGTCAGGCCGGTGAAGACAGCGGCCAGCACCTCTGGCTGCTCGGTCCGCTGAAGGCCAAAGTGGAACGTCACCCGTTCGCTGAATCCGCTCTTGTTTTCCAGAAGGTCAACAAAGGCCGCCTCCTCACGGGAGCGGGCAAAGTAGTGAAACTCGAACTCTTCCCGTGCGCGGTGAAGGTGGTAGGCCATGCTGATCATGGGCGTGACGCCGATCCCGGCCGCGACCAGGACATGATGGTCCGCGTTCTCGGCTACGGCCATGAGGTTCCGTGGTGCACTGATCTCAAGTTCCTGGCCTACTTCGACGTCGTGCAGGGCCTCGGAGCCGCCACGTGACTCCGGCTCGAGCTTGACCGCGACAATGTAGTCGTCGAGTTCATACGGCGGGCTGCACAGCGAGTATTGTCTGACAACGGCTGTAGGTCCGACGACGTCGATGTGCGCTCCCGCGGGATAGGGGTCGAATGATGCCCCGTCCGCGCGCCTGAGGCGGAAGGATTTGATGTTGCTGGTCTCCTCCAGCACTTCGGCAACGCGTACTTTGAACATACCCATGGGGAACGCTCCTTTCTTGTTCTGGCAGTGGTCTTTCAGCTGATCAGTGCACCGGCCTCCCGGTCAGCGCATGTACAGCCCACCGTTGATGTCCCAGCAGGCGCCGGTCACCGATGCGGCTCCGGGCGAGGCCAGCAGGGCAACCGTGTCGGCGATGAATTCGGCATCGCCCAGACGGCCGACAGGGATGTTGGCCTTGATGGTCTCCAGCTTGTCCGGGTCCACGGTTTCGTAGACGACGGGGAGGTCCAGGGGGCCGGGAGAAACAGCGTTGACGGTTACACCGGCTGCGGCGAATTCGCGTGCGAAGACCTTCGTGAGGGTGGATACTCCACCCTTGGAGGCGGCGTAGTGGGCACCGGTGGCAGTGCCCCCGTTGTGGCCGGCAAGGGAGTGGATGTTGATGATGCGGCCGTAGCCCCGGTCCCGGAAGTGGGGACCGAAAACCTGGCAGCCCAGGAACGTGCCGTTGAGGTTGATTTCAACATTCGCGGTGAACTGTTCAGGCGTGATTTCCAGCAATGGGGCAACCTGTGAGCGTCCGGCGTTGTTGACGAGGATGTCCGTGCCGCCCCACTTTTCGGTGAGGATGTCCCGAACGGATTCCCAGTCGGACTTCTTGCGGATGTCCAGGGCCCCTGCCCAGACGCTTTCACCTGAGGCGTCCAGGCTGTCGGCCACGGGCTGTACGGAGGCTGCGCTGGTGCCGGTGATGGCGACCTTATAGCCTTCCTTGTGCAGCTTGCGGGCGATGGCTTCACCGAGACCGCGGGCGGCTCCGGTGACGAGTGCGACGTTGTTCATGATGGTCCTAGAGAAGGAAGCCGGAGGCGTTGACGGCGGAGTCGGAGTTGACCAGGCGGATGAGCTTGAGTTCGATCCGGGCATCGTCGCCGGTGAACCTGATGCGGTGTGTCAGGTCGGCTCCGAGCATCTGGAACTTGTCACGCTTGAATCCGACCAGGACCTGCGCGGAGCGCAGCGTTACCGTGTCGTCCGTCAGTTCCTCAACCGTGAAGCGCGAAATGGTGCGGGACGTTCGGGCGGCAGCGACCGCGGACATGGAGTAGCCCTGCACCAGGCGGGTGACGCGCATGTGGCGCATCCGCGCGTCGTCGTACACCATGTTCAGGGACGACTCGAAGTCATCGGTGTCCGGGTCAACCGGGATGATGTACTTGGCGTCTTCTGTATATAGGGTCTGCCATTCTTCGTATTTCTTGTCATCGAGGAGCTGGCCTTCACGCCAGATGAGTTCGATGGCGCGGCCGACCAGCGGCTGGGACAGTTTGCCGAGTCCGGGCTCGTAGGTGGCGGGAGCCGGCCGGTTGTCGATAGCGGTCACTTCTGCGGCGGTCTCAGTTGTCATTGCCCATCATCCTTTTCCACATTGCGTACGATTCGCGCATGCCGGTTTCGTCGGTCACGTGCGAGGTCTTCCATCCTTCGTCCACCGTCTCTTCGCGGCCCAGGCCGCGGTTGACGAGGATCGGCATTTCCGGGTTGGCCACTGCGCCGCGCTGCACGCGGTCCCAGGCCTCGGAGTCATCGGAGGTGCCGAAGCCGAAGGGGCCCTGGAAGTGTTCGTGGATGCGGAGCCGCTCGCGGTTGACGCTCTCAGGTCCGCCGTCCAGGCCCAGGGCCATGTGCTGGATCTCCGTCTCGTTGACCGAGATGGGGCGCAGGACGCGGAAGAAGGACATGGACAGCGACAGGTTCGGGAACAGGTTCAGGTTGTAGCCTGCGCCGTGCATGGACCGGACGATCCGCCGGACCTGGTCCTGGGGCATGGTTTCCGAGAGCTCGTCGATGATGTGGCGGAAGCGTTCCTGCAGTTCCTCGGTGCCATCATCTTCTTCCAGATCAACGTGTTCGGGGACCATGATGGCCACGCTGTGTCCGTTGCCGAGGGCGTGGGTGACAGCCTTCTCATCGGTCATGAAGGACAGCATGTCTGCCGTCTCGGCGTCCACGGATGCCATCCAGGAACGGTGGACGATGGGGAAGTGGTAGCCGTCCGTGGTGTTTTCGAGCTGGATTTTCCAGTTCCCGTCGAAGCGGAACTTGTGCTCACCCTGGACCTTGACGGGGTATCCGGCGCCCTGCTTCATGAAGCGGTCGATCCAGATCTTAGCGTCGCCGAGGAAGTCGCTCAGCGGCTCGATGTCCGACTTGAAGGTCGCGAAGATCAGCCCGTTGTAGCTCTCCACGCGCAGCCTCTGCAGGGGCAGGTCCTTCTTCTCCGCGACGCCTTCATACCCGTCCGGGTAGGGGATGCCGCGCAGGTTGCCTTCGAGTGAATACGACCAGGAGTGGTAGGGGCAGGTGAACCCGTTTGCCTTGCCCTTGGGGACCTCGCAAACGCTGGCGCCGCGGTGCCGGCAGCGGTTGAGAAGTACGTTGAAGTTCCCCTTGCGGTCCCGGTTCACGATGACCGGCTGCAGACCGATGTGACTCATCTTGAAGCTGCCGGCTTCGGGGATTTCACTTTCGTGTGCAACCCAGACCCAGGTGCTGTAGAAGATTTTTTCCATCTCCCAGTCGAAGATCTCCGGATCGGTGTAAAGCTGGGCCGCGACGCGGTCGTCGGCGGCCAGGCCGGGGAACCCGCCGGTCCCTTCTGATGTTTGTGACGTCATGACGTACTCCTTGGTGATTGGTGTTCTTAGGCGTTGATGGCTGTGGCGGCAAGATCTGCGGTGAACAGCTTCTCCGTGCGGAAGTGGGATATTCGCGCTCTGCCGTCGGCATATTCAAAGTCGACGGTTAGCCGCGCGGAGATGAGTTCGGTCCCGCCTGCTTCGTATTCGGAGAGCTGTTGCATGATCCACTGGCCGGTTGCCGTGGAGTCGGCGGCAGCGATCTGCCCGTGTCCGAGCAGATGGATGTTGCGCCTGAAGTGGGGGGATGGCGGCAGGTATTCAGCGAGCATCGAAAGTATGGTCTCCCGGCCTTTCAGCTGGCCGAATTTGCCGGTGTATTCGGGTCCGATGCCTTCCCAGACGGCGTCGGCCGTGAACAGGGCTGCCATCTCCTCCCAGAGGAATTCGCTGCGCGGCACGTCGCACAGGTCCATGTAACGGCTGAGGGTGCTCTGTGCTGCTTCACGGACTTCGAACTGATTGAGGCGCTTGGCAACCCCGGCGACCGTTTCACGTCCCATAGCTACTGCGTTGTTTCCACATCGTCGCGGATAACCAAGGCACGGCCGATCCGCGCCTCGATCTTCGCATAGCGCCACAGGGCATGTTCGCCTACCATCGTGGTGCGGAAGAGGTTGCAGGCGGCTTTGACGGTTTCCTGGCTGTCCACGTCGGCGAGGATGTAGCAGGTCCAAGGCCACCCGTCAGAAGGGCCGACCATGTGGGAGTCGTCGTCCATGTTGCCGATAACGTTGACGCCGGGCATCCGGGCCAGGTCGGCCATCATTCCGGAGAATGCGGTCCATACAGCCCCGATCCCGCTTTTGGGCAGGTCGAAAAAGTTCTGATTTATGCCAATGCAGAAGAGTACTCGCAGTGGCTGCGTCTCAGGATTTTCACTCATGGAAGTTCCTTAGGTCCTAGTCAGAGAAATGCGGGAATGGCGGGCGGAACGTCCATCAGCACCGCGCCGGCTCCGTCGTAAATGGCATCGCCGAGGAAGGCATGCTGAGTGACGACTGAAGCGTCGCGCAGGTAGCGCTGCATCGGGTTCGTGTCGTATATCGCCGCCGTACCCGAGAGGGTGTAGGCGGTTTGCACTGCTTTTGCGCCGACCTTGGCGACATGAGTGGAAGCCAGACGCAGCAGGGCTTTCTGCTTGTCCGTTGCTGCGTCTCCCGCTTCGACCGTTGCGTACACTTCGTCAGAAATCTCGTAAAAGAAGGCGCGCGCTGAACGAAGTTCCGCTTCAGCCTTGGCGACGTCCACGCGGTAGTAGGGGCGGTCTGCCAGCTTGGGGGCGCCCGTGATGCCGGTACTGCCGCTGCCGGTCTGGATGGCATAGTCCAGTGCCGCCCGTCCCGCACCCAGGTTCACCACAGCCAGGACTTGGGCGGCATACGCCACTGTGGGGTAGCGGTACAGCGGTTCATCTACGGTCGGCTGACCGCCCCGTACGAAAGTCCACTCGTCTTTGACAAACTTTCCGTGCACGCGAAGGTCGTGGCTGCCAGTGCCCTTGAGGCCGATAACGTCCCAGTTCTCGGCAATTTCTACGTCTTCTGGCCTCAGCACGGCCGTCAGGGGCTTGCCTTGGCTTTCTTCATTGCCAACGAGCCCGACCCCGAGTACGTCCGCACCCTTGCAGCCGCTTGAGAACTTCCATTCGCCGGCGACATTCCAGCCGCCCGAGACGCGTTCAGCCTTCTGGACGGGGAAAAGGCCTCCTGCAAAAGCAATGTCTGGTCCGGCAGCGTAAAGCTCGCTCTGGGAATCCAGCGGTAGAGCAGCGAGGTAGACGTTGGCCGATCCGAAGCTTGCGACCCATCCGGCGGATGCGTCGACGACCGAGATTTGTTCGATGATACGCAGGAATTCGCTCGGCGGGAGACCGTCGCCTCCGAATCGTTTAGGTGTGGCCGACCGGTAAATGCCTGCTTTCTTGAATTCGGAAATTATCTCCCTTGGGACGAATTTTTGCTCGCCGAATTCCTGCCGTCGCTCTGCGATCACTTCGAGCACATGGTCCAGTGTTGCCAGGGGCGCAGTAGCCAGAACCTCGGTCATATGAGTTTCCAATCTCAATCAGCGGCTGAATGTATTTCTTCTGCACTCCAAAGTATTTGTCGTTCAGGTTGCGTTCAATCGGTGATTCGTAGCTGCCGCCCAAAGAAATTCCGGCTTGTCGTAAGGGAATTACCTATGGGTGAAGGAGCGTGGACGGGCTAACATCTCTTGTGGTTACTTCCTCAAGCAATGACCCCCTGCCCGTCGCGGGCGAGCCAGCCCGCCTCTCGGGCCCAAGTGCACCGGCTCCGCCTGCCCCTGCCGCAGAGGACTACGAACGGCTTGTGCAGGCGTTGAGTTACTGCATCCTCCTCCATGACGCTGAGACGAAGAATATCCTCTGGGCAAACAAGGCCGCCTGCCAGATGCTGGGCTTCACCGTAGAGGAGCTGAAGCCGCTCAAAGCGCCGGACATGAGCAGTCCTGACTTTAGGTACCGGCGGTCTGTTGGTGTGCAGTGGCTGCAGGACGCTGTGGACCGGGGAACCAGCAGGACCGAGTGGATGTACCGCTCAAAGTCCGGCCGGGACATCCTTACCGAGGCCATAGCTACGCGGGTGGAATTAAGCTCGGGCAAGGCCATCATGGTGCAGTTCAGGGACATCGAAAAGGAAGAATCTCTCAAATCCGACCTGCAGCGCATTGAGGGCCGGTTGCAGGCATTCCTGCTGCGCATGGCAGAGGGAATTCTCGTGCTGGACGCCGAAGGCAAAATCACTTTTGCCAGCGGAGCTGCCTCGACTCAGCTTGGCCGGGAGGCGGAGGATCTGTACGGCGAAAGCTTCCTCGAACTGTGCAGCACGTCTTCCAGGCCCACCCTCCAAAAGGCTCTGGCCAAGGATCCCACCGACAGCTCATCGTCGGTCCTTCGGCTCCAGGTGACGCAACCCGATGGCACGAACAAATGGTTCGGGGTCAGCTGCCAATATATTTCCCTGGAGAAGGACCTGACAGGGACGATGCTCCTCCTGCAGGACATCAGCGACCAAGTGGCGGCAGAGGAACAGCACCGGCGGGACCTTGAACACCTGAATTATCTGGGGCGGTACAACGCGATGGGAGATATGGCCAT
Organism: Arthrobacter sp. ISL-28; assembly: GCF_018613875.1. Taxonomy (GTDB): domain Bacteria; phylum Actinomycetota; class Actinomycetes; order Actinomycetales; family Micrococcaceae; genus Arthrobacter. The sequence continues at coordinate 65,519 of NZ_JAGGPJ010000024.1, forward strand.
GGCCATCGCCCACGAGCTTGGCCAGCCCTTGGCAGCAGCAACGAACTTTGTGGATGGGGTGGCACGGCGGGTGCACGATCCCGGAACGCGCACGGAAGACCTCATTTACGGCCTGGACAACGCCAAGATGCAGATAGACCGCGCAAATCAAATCGTCAAGAGCCTGCGGAGCTTCGTGGTTCAGCTCGAGCACTCGGAACAGGTGGTGGACCTCAATGAAATCGTGAGGGACTGCATGTACTTTGTGCAGCTTCGTGCAGACCAGAACGACACCGAAATCCAGCTCGTTATGAGCGAAGATCCCATATGGATCCGTTGTGAAAAGGTGCTGACCGGACAGGTAATCCTCAATCTTTGCCATAACGCAATCGACGAAATGGCCGGTTGGCCCCAACGGGAACGGCACGTCACCATCACGACGTACGCAACCGCCGAGACCGGCGTTTTCCGTGTCGCAGACCGCGGCAAAGGTCTCTCCCACATCCCGGACGGCCGCATCTTCGATGGCGCGTTCACCTCGAAATCGACAGGAAGCGGAATCGGGCTGGCTCTCAGCCACCGCATCATCACCCGGCAGCACGGCCACATCTATGCAGAGGAAAACGAATCCCGCGGTGCCTCATTTACCTTCGAGCTGCCCCTGACGGAGATCCCGGACCAGCTGTAAAACGCCGTTTGCACCCGCTGCCAACGCCCAGAGCTCGCCGTCGACGTCGGTGTCGCTTTGGATTTAAGCGTAAAGACGTCGCCGGCCCCGTCCAGGTCTCCTGCACCATGGAGCCGGAATCCTGGACGGGGCCGGCGCCTCCCCACAAGTACCGGCCGCGCTACAGCGTTGTGCCCAGAAACTGGTTAGCTCGTGATGGCTTCCGTGATGCCGCGTACGCAATGGGATTTGTGCGCTTGAGGATAGCGTCCGGGACGAGCCCTCCAATAGGAGCAAGAAGTATCACTCCCAGCAGTGTGAAGCTTGTGGGGCCAAAAACGGGCTGACCGGCCGCATTGACGTCGCCAACGAGAAGCGGGAAAGTTTCCTGAGCCTGGCGACGAGGGTGGCAGCGAACATAGCGGTTATCAGTTCCAGTCCGATGACAAGTAACAGCAAGCCAGCTTGGGGAACGTCGTCTACCGCCCTGAGGTCTGGTCCTACACCGTGGGTGTGTCTGACTCTTCCGGCACCAAGAAGCAGCACGGCATGCAGGCCAACCATTGCGAGTGCGGATCCCGTTACCCTGTGCAGCGCACTTAGGCTGCTCTGGCGCCAAATATGCACGGCGCACGGCACGCAGACGCCAGCCAAAGCGACCATGAGGGCACTGATCCAAGCATCGTGGTGTCCGGAAGCAGCAAGCCACAGGTGCACCAGGCAGGAGAAGGCGGTAATTGCAGCACAGAGCCGAGGATGCACGGCGGGCCTGTCGATGCGGGCCCGCCGTGTGTGGTTCATTCTGTTTTGCCTAGCTGTGGCAGCCGCCGGAGCTTGCCTCGCCGTGGCAGGCCCCTGCCTGGCTGTTGTTGGCCGGGACATCCAGCACCGGGCTGCGGTCGAAGAACCCCTCGGGCCGCAGCTTGAACCCCACGGTGTCCACGGGCATGATCGGCCAGTCTTCCGGCCGAGGGAAGTGGGTCAGCCCGAAGGTATGCCACACCACGATGTCCTGGCCGTCGATGTCGCGGTCCTGGGCGATGTAGGCAGGCAGGCCTGCGCCGCCGGAGTGCTGGTTGACGAAGTCCCCGGTGGGGTACCGCTCGTCTTCCGCGAACCGGGTGACCCACAGGTCCTTGGTGGCAAAGGCCGCGCGCCGGGCGATGGAGGATTCAGGGTCGGCGAGCAGGGTGGGCTGGTTTTCGGCGTGGAGCTTGTAGCCCACCGGCTCGCCCAGGCGGTTGCGGGATTCGGGGTTGGAGATGATCCAGGTCCGGCCCGTGCGGGCGTCAGCCTCACGGACCGCCTCCGACTCGCGGGCCAGCAGTGTCCTCTTCCGGGAAAAGGCATTGCCCCGCTCGTTGCCCTCACCCATTGGCTGCCGGACGACGTCCTCTTCCTCAACCCTGTTGGTGAAGCCGTCGATGGCCATGTCCAGGCGGGCGCTGAACAGATGCTGGTGGTAGAGCGCTCCGAGGCCGGGTGCCAGCTGGGAAATGTTGTCCGAACCGCCTTCGGGGAAGGCGCTGGTGAACACGACGCCGGTGGCCTTCGCCTCGAATTCGATGGTGCCGTCGAGGTAGAGGTACCAGTAGAAGCCGTAGTCGTAGTTGCCGATCGTGGTGAAGAAGGAGATCACGAGGCGGCGGTTCCGACGGGTGTAGTTGATGCCTGTGTACATGTCGCTGTGCTTGGACAGGATGCCCCAGTCCTCCTCATGCATGCAGATGCCGTTGCGGATTTCGCGGGGGTTGCCGAAGGCGTCGGAAACGATCGGGCTGAGGTAGGTGATGTCGCCCAGGCAGTCGCAGCCCAGCTCAAGGGAGTTGGCGTACTGCCCCACCAGGTACTCCCCCGTGTCGAAGTAGTTCTGCCAGGACCGGACAGGTGACGGGTCACCGTACGGGACCACCATCTCGGCGATCGAAGCCCGATTGATGATGGGCCGGAGCCGGTCCCCGTCGCGGAAGCCGAGGTTGTGCAGCACCACGCCTTCTCGTGCGTCGAAGCCGACATCAAGGCTCCATTTCTCCCACTCGATGTGGTTGCCGCCGGTCACCGTGAAGCTGGGGCCTTCGGGCTGGGTGATGCTGATCGGCTTCTGGGTGGTCCGCAGCGGGCCGGTCAGCTCAGGGTCGGTGTAGTTGCCGTGCTCTGCCGGGATGGGCATGGGGCCCAGATCGATGACCTGGGTGACTTCCTTGCTGACCACGTCCACGTAGGCCACGAGCCCGTCCACGGGGTGCGCCCACGCACTGTCCTCCGGGAAGTCCTGTACGAAGGCGAGCCCGCGCAGGATCCGGCGGCCCTTCTCCTCCGCGTACTCGAAGACGCCGGCTGACAGCGGGGCGACCCGGACCTTTTCAACGTCCAGGTTCCGCGCGGCGAGGGAGTTCAGCCAGCGTTCGTCGGTGGCCAACAAGGTCTCCACCAAGCCGAACTCCTCCTCCAGCACGGGCAGCTCACCCGTGTGCGTCGTGTCCAGGACGACGGCCGATTCCACCTGCTGCTTGGTTACGGAGACGATGACGTCCTGCGCCGTGCCGCCGGAGATGTCGTGGACGAAAACGCGGAAGCGCCGCCCGGCTTCGCGCGCCGCTTTTCCCCGCGGAGGTTCGAGAAGGCCCAGATATGCGATGCGGTGATGCGGCTCGAGGTGCCCTGCGGCTTGAAGGATGGAACGCACTTCCAGAATTTCCGGCGCCGTCGCCAGTCGGAACGCAGAAGCAGTATCGGTTGGTGCAAGAGTCATGGGAAACCTTTGTCCTGACCGTCTCCGGTCACTGGGTTTTATTCTATGGCTGTAGAGATTACGGCTTTGTGCTGCGCCCCACAAGCCTTCAGGGGCGTAAGGAAACCTTTATTCGCCAAGTGTCGAAAAAAGAGTGACATCCGGCGGCCTCGAAGCTTACTCTGTGTGTTACATCACGGCCCTGCTCCAAGCGCTGCGAACTTGGACCGCCCATCACCCTCCACAAGATAGCCGGGAAGCAGGTCCGCCATATCTTCGACGTCCTCATTTCTAAGGAAAACCATGAACCACAGCGGCACAGTCACTGCCCCCTCCTCGGCAACGACGCGCACCATCTACAGCCCCTCCACGGGAGAGCCGGTCGGAGAAGCTCCGGTCCATACCGTTGACGACTTGGAAAAGGCCGTTGCGGCAGCAACCGCGGCACAGCCGGCATGGGCCGCATTGAGCCATGAGGAGCGCTCGTCTGCATTGAACCGGGCCGCTGATGCCGTAGAGCGTTCCGCTGAGGACTTGGCAAAGCTGCTCTCCCGTGAACAGGGCAAACCACTGAACGGCCCTAACGCGAGGTTTGAGGTCGGTGGGTGCGCAGGGTGGCTTCGCGCGACTGCCGCCACTCCCCTAAACCCAGAAACCATCGTCGACGATGGTGAAACAAAAGCGGAACTGCACTACCGACCCATCGGCGTCGTTGGTGCCATCGGCCCTTGGAACTGGCCCATGATGATCACGGTCTGGCAGATCGCACCGGCGCTCCGCATGGGCAATGCAGTCGTTGTGAAGCCCTCCGAATACACGCCTCTCAGCGTTCTTGCTCTGATAGATGTCATCAACCAGGAACTCCCCGAAGGCCTACTTACGGTAGTCTCCGGGGGCCGGGACGTAGGAGCGCGCCTGGCCGAGCACCCTGCGATCGGCAAGGTCATGTTCACCGGCTCCACGGCGACCGGCAAGGCAATCATCAGATCTTCCGCGGGCACGGTTAAGCGGCTCACACTGGAGTTGGGAGGCAACGACGCAGGCATTGTGCTGCCCGACGCCGATCCGCAGGCCATAGCGGAAGGCTTGTTCTGGGGTGCGTTCATCAACACCGGACAGACCTGCGCCGCCCTGAAGCGCCTTTACGTCCACGACGACATTTACGACGCCGTCTGTGAGGCTCTCACCGCCGTCGCATCCGCCATGCCCATGGGCGATGGTCTGGATGAGAACAACGTGCTCGGTCCATTGCAAAACCGACAGCAGTTCGACATCGTGTCCCGCCTCGTCGACGCCGCAAAAGAATCCGGTGCCCGTGTCCTGCTCGGCGGCAACCCCGACACCAACCAGCCGGGCAACTTCTACCCAACAACGCTCGTAGCCGACATCGACAACGACAACCCCCTCGTTGCCGAAGAACAGTTCGGTCCCGCACTGCCGATCATCCGCTACAGCGCCCTCGATGAGGCCATCGCAAAAGCTAACGGACTGGACGTCGGGCTCGGCGCATCTGTTTGGTCCTCCAATCCTGCCGCAGCACGCGAAGTCGCCGCACGCCTTGAAGCAGGAACCGTTTGGATCAACTCCCACGGCATGGTCAACCCGCTCATTCCCTTTGGTGGCTCTAAGCAGTCCGGATATGGCCTGGAATTTGGTGTCGAGGGACTCAAAGCACTCGGCGTACCCCAGATAATAAACGGCTAACAGACCACGCTTGGGGGCCGGGGGCACCTTCGTGCCCCGGCCCCCGGTCTATTCCCCTTCGCGACCCCGCCAGTTCCGGGACAGGAGCCGGATGGGATCCAAAACGTTACTTCGAAACAAACCCTCCGGAGGACCCTCCATGTCCCACCCATCCCCAACCCATCCCTCACTGAATCGCCGGACCCTCGGCGTCCCCGCCCTGGTCTTCATGACGATCGCCGCATCCGCCCCGCTTACAGTCGTCGCCGGCGGATACCCCAGCAACTTCGCTGTAACCGGGCTGCTCGGCGTGCCCCTGTCATTCGTCGTTCTTGGTGCGTGCCTTCTCCTGTTCACGGTTGGTTACGCTGCGATGAGTGCCCGGATTCGGAACGCCGGCGCTTTCTACGCCTACATAGCCCAAGGCCTCGGAAGGACAGCCGGTGTCGGGGCATCGTTCCTGGCACTGACCGCCTACAACGCTGTCCAGGTCGCAATCTACGGCCTGTTCGGTTTTGCATCTGCCTCATTCATCAACGAAAAGACTGGCGCGGACGTACCATGGTGGGTCACCGCGGCGGGGGCGTTCGTGGTCGTTGCCTGGCTGGGCGTCAACAAGGTCGATTTCTCGGTTCGGGTTGTCGCAGTCATGGTGGCCTTGGAATTCCTGGCGGTCCTCATCTTCGACATCGCCTCATTCTCCGTCCAGCCCGAGGGCATCACCGCCGCGGGACTCCTCCCTGGGGACCTCTTCACCGGTGGCGTAGGAATCGTCTTGGCATTCAGCATCGCCAGCTTCATGGGTTTCGAGTCCGCCGCGATTTACAGCGAAGAGGCGAAAGACCCGAAACGATCCATCGCGCGCGCAACGTACATTTCGGTCGCCGTGATCACCATCTTCTATGCCATTTCCGCCTGGGCCATGGTGATGGGCGTAGGACCAAGCCAAATCGTCAACCAGTCCCAGGAACTCGGCCCCGGCGTCCTCTTCAGCTTCCTGGCACGGAACGTAGGCGTTCTGATGGCAGACATTGCACAGCTCTTGTTCATCACCAGTCTCTTCGCGGCCCTTCTTTCCTTTCACAATGCCGTCGCCCGCTACATCTTCGCGCTCGCGCGGGAAAACGTCCTCCCGGGACGCCTCGCGTACGTAAATCCCCGCACCCACGCGCCAGTCGCCGGTTCTGTGGTTCAGTCCGCCGTTGCCCTGACGGTTGTGACCGCCTTTGCTATCGGCGGTCTCACGTCCGACATGGGTCAGCTGTTCCCAGTGCTTACCCTTTTCACATGGCTCTCCAACGTCGCGGCGCTGGGCTTGGTGCTTTTGATGGCCTTGGTCTCCCTCTCCGTAATCGGATACTTCAGACAGAACCACCACGGGCACACTCTGTGGACCAGGCGCATCGCACCTGGATTAAGCGCCTTTGCCTTGGGAACGATCTTCGTGCTTGTCCTGCTCAACTTTGATGTGCTCATCGGAACAGCAGGTTACTCCGTGCTCCCTTGGCTCCTCCCAGCCATCGCCCTGGTCCCCGGCGTCGTCGGCATCGTCTTTGGCCGGTACCTGAAGCGGTCAGCCCCCGAAGTTTACAAGGGGATTGGCCACGGGGCAGACGACGAGGAGCAAACAGGTTCGACTCGTACAGCGCAGCCCTCAGCTTCCAAACCCTAATCACCACAGAATGCGGCCGTTCACCTGCTAGCAATCAGAACGGCCGCTTTTTGACTGCGTACACTGTCAGATTGTGCAGGGGCTCACGCCCTTGAAATTTCAGCCCCGCAAGCGTCGCTAGGATGGGCTGCAAATGCAGTCCAAGGAGGGCAAGAGTGCCGAAAATTGTCGACCACGACCAGCGGCGGGCGGAGCTCGTCGAGGGGACCTGGAGAATCATCGCCCGTGACGGTATCGAAAGTGCCACCATGCGTGGGATCGCAGCTGAAGCCGGTTTCGCAAATGGTGCGGTGAAACCTTACTTTGCAACCAAAGAAGAGACACTCACCTTCGCATTCGCTCACGTTTATGACGCTACCAATATGCGGATAGCTAGCGATCCTGACCGTGCCGGGATGCACGAAGATTCGATCCGGAAGTGGACAGATATGGTCCTCAAATATCTAGGCGATGCACGCAGGAAAAAGTGGGTCTCATTCCTCTTCTGCTGACGAGGTCCTTGCCGAGCTTATTTTGAATGTGCTTTTAGGTGCCCAGATCCGCGCCGTCCTGTGTCCCTCGGAGAGCCTTTCCTCGGAGCTCATTAGCCAAGTCAAGGGCTTGCTGCACCTCGCCGGCCACACCGGGACGACAACCGAACGATATTGGAGGCACAGACGGCATAAATCTTGTTGCCCTTCATGTCATGAACGGGCTCTTCGCAAGGAACCGCTGGAACAGCGAGCAGCAGCATCGACGATGCGATCCTCAGCTTGGCTGCGCGGAATGCACTTGTCGGGGGTGGTGTCTTCTCAGACCGAAGCGCAGCAGCTCACTAGCATGTAGGCACCTTCCCCCACCACCCCATGCAACTGATGGCCCTCAACATACATCAGTGCGAAGGCGACAGCAGCACGCGCCACTCTAACTAGCCGAGAGGTCGTGTAGCCCGGGTGCGCACGTGCAATGAAGGTGTAGCCGAAGACTCAAAAGCAGACCGCAACGGGTACCCCCATGGCCGGACACGCGGCGCCTATCCTGCAGAAGAGTGGCACCGTAGGGCACTGTATTGCCAGTGCTCGAACCACTTCGGCGTTCGTCCAGCACCACTGCCGGCCCAGTATCGATATTGATTTCCCCACGAACCATGTGCGGCCGGAAATCCGCCAGAATGACGAAAGGCCGGTTATCGGCGGCGGGAGCAACAGGTTGGAGAGTGCCCTTTGTGGCAGCCGTCCAGGCTTGCTAATACAGCCGACGCGCATCCACATTGTCTAGCATCTGGCCGTCCGTTAGTTCTGCGTAGACACCGGCCAAAACCGAAGCATTACTTCGGTCCGAGTACGCCCGATGGCGGATTCACGGCCTACGGTTGCCTAAAGGCAACTTACTGGTAATCGTGTCTAGTCGTTCTTGAACTGTCTCAGACCGGTTCATGAGCAAATTAAGAGCGTGCTTTGCACGGTCAGCGAGCGGTCGGCGCACAATCCATAGTGAAATTGACCGACGAAACGGACGGAGTTTTCATGGTGGTTTTGGACGCATTGGAGCGGCAGATCGTGGCCGCCCTTCAGCTGGACCCGCGCTGTCCCTGGCGCAAGATGGCGGCTGTGCTGGGAGAAGCCGAGCGCACTGTGGCACGCCGGGGCTCCCAGCTGCTGGAATCCGGGGCGGTGGCCGTTGTAGGTGTGCGGCCCCGGCCGGCGGCGGTACTGGTCGAAATGCGCTGCACCCCCGGGACTGTTCGCGCAGCGGCGCAGGCCCTCGCCCAGCGAAGCGACACGACGTTCGTTTACACCACTACCGGCACCGGCGACTGCGTCGCGGAAATACTGACCGAGCCGGGGCGTATGGGCGATGTGTTGTCCGATGAACTGCCTTCAACAATCGGCCTGAGGGACTCCACCAGCTACCCGGTACTCCGTTACTTCAGGACCATTCGTGGCTGGCGGCCGGAAATCCTGAGCGCCGACCGCGCCGAAGCCTTTCGCTCCGGCCTGTCGACGGACTCCGGAATCCTGGAAGCCCGGCACGAACTGAACCGTCAGGACACCGAACTGGTTGAAGCGCTGTGTGCCGACGGCCGGATGAGCTTCGAGGCGCTGGCGCGGAGGGTTGGCGTGTCGGAAGCCACGGCTAGGCGCCGCACCGAATGGCTGTTGGCCAACAACCAGGTTCAGCTGAGGGCCGTCGTCGAACCTGCGGCGTTCGGGCTTGCTGTTGAAGCGTTGCTCTGGGTCCGGGCTGCGCCGCGGCATGTCGAACAGTTGGGCAAGAGCCTGTCCGAACTTCCGACGGTGCGATACGCCGCGGCCCTTGCCGGCGATTTCCAGATCGTCGCCGATGTCACTGTGGAGGACATGTCCTCCCTGTACCGCTTCATCACGGGGTCGGACTGGGCCCAATACGCTTCCGGCGTGGATGTCTCCGTGCTGTTGGACGCCCGCAAGCGCGGCGGCCGCCTCATGCGGTCATCGTCGTAAGCCCCGCTCCCGCCCCGGCAAGGACAGGCGCGACGGCGGCGTACCCCGTCTGCTTCTCGAAGGCATGGCCCCAACGCAGCAGCTGCATATCCGTGTAGTGGTTACCGGCGAGCTGGAGGCCGATGGGCAGTCCGGCAGAGTTGAAGCCCGCCGGCACGCTGAGCACGGGCAGCCCGGTGGCGGACAGCACGCACGCTGAACGCATCCAGTCCAAATACGTCTCCGACGCCACACCGGCAACCTCCGAGGGGTACCGCAGCGTCGCATCGAACGGCAGGACCTGGGCGCAGGGGCTGGCGAAGAGGTCATAGCGGCCGAAGAATTCCTGCACGCTGAGCTCAAGGCGCGTGCGGGCAGCAGTGGTCTCAATGAGGTCCTGGGCCGTCAGCGCCTGCCCCATGGCCACATTCCAGCGGACTTCCGGCTTAATGAGGTCTCCGAAACGTTCAACAATCGGTCCAATGCCGGCAGCGAAGTCCATGGCGCGCGTGTTGCCGAAGACCAGATCGGCTTCGCTGAAGTCCGGCGTGGCTTCCTCCACGACCGCGCCCAGTCCCTCGAACACGGCAAGCTGCCGTTCAAGGTGGTCGAGGATCCCAGGTTCCACCGGCACACCGATGCCAAAGTCCCGGGACCAGCCGATCCGCACTCCCCTCATATCCGTGTCCAGGCTGGCCCTGAAAGCCTCCGGCTCAAGGCCCTGAGGGTACGGTACGCGGGGATCTCTGCCGGCAGTGACCGACATGAACAGCGCGAGGTCCTCCACGCTGCGGGCCATCGGCCCGGTCCTTCCCAGCCACGCGTACGCGTTCACGGCCGAGGGCATGGGGATGACCCCCGTCGAGGGCCGGAAGCCGGCCACGTTGCAGAACGAGGCCGGGATGCGGAGCGAGCCGCCCATGTCACTGCCGTCACCGATGCTTTGGATCCGTGAAGCGACGACGGCGGCCACGCCGCCGCTGCTGCCACCAGCGCTCAAGGTGGGTGCGTAGGGGTTGGTTGTGGTTCCGAAGAGTTCGTTAAACGTGTGTGATCCGGCCCCGAATTCGGGAACATTGGACTTGCCAGTGGTGATGACCCCGGCTGCCTTCAACCGCGCGACGATCAGGTCATCGGCCTCGGGAACGAAGTCCCGCAGGGCGAGCGAGCCCTGGGTAGTGAGCATCCCGGCAGTGTTGTTGGTGTCCTTGTGCGTCATGGGCAGGCCGTGGAGCGGCGGCAACTCCGTGCCCGAAGCGGTCACCTGATCCGCCCTCGCGGCGAGTGCCTGCGCCCCTTCGACGTCGAGCGTGACCACGGCGTTGATCACGGGATTCACCTCGGCGATCCGGTCCAGATGGTCGGCAAGGGCTTCGCGCGCCGAGATCGTCTTCGTGCGGATGGCTGCGGTGAGTTCGACGGCGGATAGCTCGCCAATGGTGCCAGGCATGATTGCTCCTTTACTCGGTGTTCACTGCCTGAAAGTGTGCCGCGTCACTCCGGCACCCAGGAAGCCTTTCATCCAGCTGGGCATGCTTTGACTGAATGCGCCAACAATCTGGCTGATTCAGTCAGGTCTTGTTCCTCCTCCGGCGAAGAGTGGATTCTGTTGCATACGCCTTGGCCAATCCGGTCGAGGGGCAAGGATTCGCCCTGATGCAGCACGTACCGCACAACGTCGTCGCGCGCCGCCCGCACCCGGGCATTCAACCGGAGGTTTCTCATGCACCAACCCCTGGCAGTACAACCCCAAGTAACAAGCAACTCGACGGACGTCCTGGCCATTGCCAACAGCCCCATCTTGTGGGTCTGCGTCGCAGGTGTCTTCGGCGTCATCATCATTCAGTCTGTGATCTTCATGAAGGCAGCGCGCCGTGCAGCGCCGTCGGTGGACATGAGCACACAGGACATCAAGACGTCATTCCGTTCCGGTGCGGTCTCTGCCATAGGGCCCTCATTGGCCGTTTCCCTCGTGGCTATCGCGCTGTTGGGCCTGTTCGGCGCTCCGGCTGTGCTGACCAGGATCGGCTTGATCGGTTCGGCCGCCTACGAAGTCTCCGCGGCCAGCATCGCCGCAGGTTCCATGGGCGCCAAGCTCGACGATGCCAGCTACACCCAAAGCGTGTTCGCGGTGGCGTTCTTCGTCATGAGCATGGGTGGCGCCATGTGGATGCTGGCAACGCTGATCCTGACGCCGCTGCTCCGAAAAGGTGATGCCAAGGTTCGCTCCGTGAATCCCGCCGCCATGGCCATCGTGCCTGCGGCCGCCCTGATCGGCGCCTTCTCCTGCCTGGGGCTCAGCGAACTGCCAAAGTCAGGCATCCATGTCCTGGCCTTCCTCGTCTCCGCCGCGGTGATGGGCCTTTGCCTGCTGCTGGCCAGGAAATTCAGCAAGAGCTGGCTGCGCGAGTGGGGCCTCGGCTTCTCCATCGTCATCGGCCTCATTGCCGCATACCTTGCAGCCAGCCCGGCCATCGGCGCCTGAGCACCGACCCTAGCCCTGAGAGCCAAGCCTGACCACCGTCGGAAAGGAACACCCCGTGACTTCCACCACCATTGTCCCCGCCACCAGCAACACCGCCATGACTGACTTCAGCCGCACCACCTCCCGCTGGGGACAGATCACGATGATCATCGGCTTGCTAATCTCACTGGCCGGCCCGTTGGACCTGGTCTTTGCCAGCGGCCTGGACATTGCTCCCGAACAGCTCTGGATCGCGTTCGCAGCCGTCGCTGCCACCTTCGGCATCATCTGGATCGTTGAGCCGCTGACCTACTTCCCTGCCCTGGGACCGGCAGCCATGTACCAGGCATTCATGATCGGCAACATCTCCAATAAGCTCCTACCTGCAGCGCTCATCGCACAAACCAACATCGGTGCCAAGCCGGGCAGCAAACGCGCGGAGCTGGCCGCCGTCGTCGCTATCTGCGGAGCCGCGGCGGTCCACCTTGTATCCCTGGCGATCTTCGTGGGGCTCCTCGGGAGCTGGCTTATCAGCGTCATTCCGCCGTCGGTACTGCTTGTCACCCGACTGTACGTGCTGCCCACAGTCCTCGCTGCCGTTTTGGTGCAAGCCGTCGTGTCCATGAAGCAGCCCCGCACGACTGTCATTGCGCTGGTGGTGTCAGCCGTCGTCGTATTCGTAATCCTTCCGCTGGCACCGTCGCTCGCGATGGTGTCCACCGCCATCGTCGTACTGGCCACGATCATGTTGGCCTGGTTCTTCCGCGCGAAGAGCGTCACGGCTAAGAGCGAACCCGTCCACATCGAGTAGTCAGCCCCGCCAACTTCAAGTTCTGTCGAATTCACGATCGACGCCGAGAAACACGGCCATGAAGCAATCGACGGCGCTGGCCATCCTCGAACGCTCAGGAGGCGGGCATCTCAGCACAAGGCTTCGCCACACCGCTCTGAAGAACTCCACCACGACAGCACGTCAATCCTGGGCGCCTTTCGGGGGAGAAAAAGGCACTCCCCCGACACTGCGCGCCCATCCCCGAGTTGATGGAAACTCCGCCATTATCGGCGCTTCTGAAGGCCTAAAAAAGGGCAGTTCCGAACGTCAGCGAATGAAGGCCGGGACGTAAGGTGCTGACGGCCCCAGCTGGTCCGTCGCGTTCTCGAAACTACTGGAGGGCGCGATAGCTATGCCGGTGTTTTTACGCCGAGTCTGCTTCAGCGCTCTAGAAAGTTTCTCTGCGTTATCCGCCAGAATACGTTTGGGTCCCGCTGGTTCGGGACCCAGCATGCGAACATGTCGAGCATGGCGTCGTCTGGCATGGGCACTTCCCCGCGGGAGGCCGTGGGGTGTGGCCAGCCGCTTCCCCACCATGCGTTCGGGAGGCGGGAAAATACGGCACCGATAGCGGCCCGGTCACGGTACGAGGGGGCCGACGTGAGACTCGTGGTAAACGCCAGAAAGCTTCACCCCATGCGCTCTTATGTCGGTGCTCTCGGCGATGATTGTCCGGTGCCTGCATTTCCCATTCGAAGCGCCCGCCCCGCAGTGGCCATCCCGCCGGGGCGCATGCGCCACGACATCTCGGAGGACCGGATCCTCCTGCACACGATCCAGACGGCGGAGGCGTTCGGCGCGCTCCTTACCAACGAAGTGCTCAAGCCCAACCCGGCCATGGCTGAACCGCCGCTGCACGCGGACGGCTACGACTGGATGTACCGGCAGATGGCTGCACGGCTGCCCACGACCGGTGACGGAGCGATCTGGCTCTGGGCCCGGATACGGCGCCAAACGCTCGTGGAACTGTGCGGGCTCGCTCCCGGGCAGGTTCTGCTGACCTGCAGGGTGCCACGGGAGCGGGTACTGCTGTCCCATTTTGGTGACTGGCATGCCGTCCTGAACCGGCATCCACTGATTATTGAGCACCCCGACGAGAGCGACGAAGCATACGGTGCCCGGCTGGACCGTATCTTTGAGGACGTCGACAGCCGCGTCCGTGCAGCCGGGGTGGCGCTGAATGCAGAATACCGGCATTGGCCCGCGGACGTGCGGACAGAACTCGAGGACAGCTGGGCCTTCATACTGGATCCGACGAACTACGGACGCTACGAATCCTGGCAGGCAACCGTACATGCACTGCATTCCGACGATGTCGTACAGGCCGTCCGGATTGAAGGCTGAGCACTGTCCGGTCAACACGTTCCCGCCCGATTCCCTCCTCAACCGTGTGCCAGACGGCGAGAGGATCATGGGCACGTTCCGTCGGCGCTCCCGTTTCCAGGGAACGTCACAGGTGAGCAGCTTCCCGAGGGACATCGCAGTGCGGACCGCAATCTCGACGAGCTCTTGAACAGCCCATCGGCACAGGAAGCTGGCCGCAGTCCTTCGATAAGTTGGTTCGGTAAGGCCGGCCACGGGTAAACCGACTCATTTGGAGAAGACGTGAAAGCAATTGTGTACGAAGAGACAGGTTCGTCCTCGGTGCTGAAGCTTCAGGACAAGCAGCTGGCTGATCCCGGCCCTGGTGAGGTCCGGGTCCGCGTGGTCGTCTCCGGCGTGAACCCCACCGACTGGAAGTCCCGGGCAGGCGGAGGAGGAAGCACCCTGCTGGCAGCACCAAAGGTTCCTAACCAGGACGGCGCCGGCCTGATCGATGAGGTCGGTTCCGGAGTGACAGGACTCAGCGTCGGAGACCGCGTCTGGCTCTGGGACGTCGCCTGGGGCAGCAATGAGGGCACGGCACAGGAGTATGCGGTTGTACCGGCGGCCAAAGCAGTCCCGCTTCCGGATGCTGAATCCTTCGACACAGGCGCGTCCATGGGCATCCCCGCTTTGACAGCGCACCGAGCACTGACCTCGAACGAGGACGGACCTGCCAGGCTCTCCCCCGGAGCCCTGGCGGGACGAACGGTACTGATCACCGGCGGCGCAGGCGCAGTGGGACACGCTGCCATTCAGCTAGCAGACTGGGCCGGAGCAACCGTCATCACGACCGTCAGTGGAGACCGGAAAGCTGAACTCGCACGCCTCGCCGGAGCCGATATAGTCATCAACTACCGCACCGACGACGTCGTGACTGCCGTCCGCGAGGCAGCCCCCGGGGGAGTCGACACCATCGTTGACGTAAACGCTCCAGCCAACATCGACTCAGACGTGCAGGTGCTCAAGCCAAGCGGAACCATAGCCATCTACGCGGCGAATCCCGGAGAATCAGTGACGGTTCCCATCCGTGAAAGCATGACGAAGAACATCCGGTACCAGTTCATCCTCACCTACACGGTCGCTGAGGAGCGGAAACAGCACGCCGTGGCCGCTGTCTCTGAGGCGCTGAAAGCCGGTGCGATGCGCGTTGGCGACGAACACGGCCTGCCGCTGACCCGCTTCCCGCTCGAAGATACCGCCGCGGCACACGACGCCGTGGAGCAGGGCACCATCGGGAAGGTGCTCATCGACATCACAACATCATCCTGACCCATGGCCTCCCGACCCACCGGACCGGGCCAACCGGGGCCTGACCAGAACGAGCGGCAGTTCCATTGAAGCCGGAGTTGTACATCGTGACCGTGCGTCCTGGCGGGGCCAAATCGTCCACGCCACAGTTGACGGAATCTCCACTATCGGCGTTCCAAAGTGTGCCTAGATAGGCGCAGGGTTCTCCCCGGGATTGGTGTCCTCAGCGTCGACCCCGGCCGACGTTCCTGAGGTCCGGTGAACTCCCAGCTCGTTGTTCTTCTTGATGTCTCGACTCTGATGCGTTATGACCCTTGATGTCTCCCTCGGCAAGATATGGATGGACCTAGTCTTACCGGAAATCCTACGGTGACCTACACATCACCAAAGTAGCGCAGCTCCAGCATCCGCTCGGGTTGCAGCGTTGCCGGACGGATCAATCGCTATCGCCGATACCTACAACGGCGCCGGGCGGCGTTTCGACCCGACCCTCAGCACGGTATCCACCCTGGCGGGGCCTGGCCGAGCCATCAGCTGTGATTCTGGATCCATCGGCGGATGGGACGCCGGTCCTGGTCGTTGCCGAAACCAACAGCCACCGCCTGGTCAGGCTTTCCGTGCCGGCAGCAGCGCTGAAGGTGGACGAAGGCGCCGGACAGAGCCGCCGCGTGGCCACTGCGATCGCGGCTGGCCGGCACGAGGTGAGCGTGCGGTTCACGGCGCCCGCCTGGCAGAAACTGGACGACCGTTGGGCGATCCCACCCAGCTCAAGGTCTCTTCCACACCGGAGAATTTCCTGATCAGTGGCGCCGGAACGTATCAGGGACTCACCCGGGCTCTGGAACTGAAACCCCATACACCCGACGGTGTTCTGCACGTTTCCGCGCGTGCCGCCGCCTGTGATGGGGGCTGGGTAAGGAGATTCCGGACCATGCAGCGTGCCACCTCTACCAGCAGGACTGGGGTATCCCCGTCACCTTGGACCCGACCGGAGCGTCAAGCCTGGCATTGGAACTGCGCGGCATTAACCAGCAGCGGTTCTGCTGTCACAGGAGATTCACCATCACGACGTAGGTCACCGTCCCGACGCCGACACTCACCAGGGTGCGGCGTCCGAAGAGAAGGTGCGTGACCGCCGTCGTAGTTACGGCGACCAAAGCCAGGCCCGCATGCGCAGGGTCTGCGGCGATGGTGGATCCGAGGGTCGAAGCCGCGAGGATGCCGAGGATGCCGACTGGCATCCACCAGGACAAGACCTTGACGATCTTCGACTCGCGCAGCGTCTTGAGCGCGGCGAAGGGAAGCGCCCGAAGGCCAAAGGTGATGATGAAGACGGTCGCCAGAACCGCGATGATGTAACTAGTTTCAGGCATGTCCGGCTCCAAGGCTCGTGCGGTGGCGCCCAATTGCGTAGCGAACCAGCAGGGACGTGAGGAACAACAACAGCGCGGCGAAGAGCGACTGACCGGGAACGGCCAGCACAGCCAGGGCGAAACTGAGCCCGGCCAAAAGTACGGACGGAATATGCTTTCGCGACCTCGCCGCGTCCAGTGTCAACGTGACGAACAGCGCACAAAGAGCAAACTCCAGTCCCTCGATGTGGCCGGGAATCAGTGAAGCTACGAGGATGCCGGCGAGCCCGCCGCCCACCCAAAAGCTCTGGAAGGCCAGCTGCATGCTGAGGAGCCGCCGTGACGTCCACGTGTCATGCGACGCGGCGGTGACGGCGTAGGCTTCATCGATCAGGGCGTAGACCGAATAGAACCTGGCGAGGGGATTCCGGACGATGTGCAGAGGAAAGGAGAAGGCGTAGAAAACGTGGCGGAAGTTCACCAGGAACGTCGTCAGGGCGATCGCAGCCAGAGGTGTTGCTGCCAGCATCATGCCGATGAGCAGCAGTTCCAGGGAGCCCGCGAAAGCGGCGACGGAGAGGGCCGGCGCGACCCACCACGGCAATCCCGACTGGACAACCATCAGGCCGAAGGCGATACCCAACGGGAACATCCCCAGTCCTGCAGCCAACGAATCCTTGATGCCGAGCACGACCTCATGGCGGCCGGTGCGCAGCTCGCGCTTTGGGCTAAGAACAGTTTTTTCGATCACCCCTCGATTTTTTCATCGAAGGCGTGATGCTCGATTGCAAATATTGCACTTGCGCCTGACCAAAGGGCAATATATCTGCATGGATTCGACTGATCAAGCAATAATCGACGTGCTCCAGCAGGATGGGCGGATTTCGAACGTTGACCTGGCCGAGCGGGTCAACCTCACACCGGGTCCGTGCATGCGCCGGGTCCAGCGACTTGAAGCTGCCGGCGTCATCCAGGGCTACGGCGCCAGGGTAACTCCGGCGGCTATAGGGCGTGGCTTCGAGGTTATTCTCGACGTTGACCTGATCCAGTTCGATCGGGACAGCGTCCACGGATTCGAGGAAGCTCTGGCGGCCTACGACGAAGTGGTCGAGATGCACCGGCTCTTCGGGTCTCCCGATTACTTCGTCCGAATCGCCGTGGCCAACCTCGAAGCCTACGAGGATTTTCTTTCCAATCAGGTTCTCGTAATACCCGGCATCCAGAAAGTCAGTTCGCGTTTCACAATGAAGACCATCAAGCGCTGAAAAAGGGCCGCTGAGCAGAACGGGCATAGCTGGTATGTCAGGGAGGTCGACGTGGCGCTCTACTGGCTGGCTCGCGAATGCTAAGGCGTCCACAATCCATCCTGTTACAGCTCTGGCCGGTTTACCGCGGGCCTTCTGAATGGCTTCCATAACCCGGGCAAGTAGCAATTGACGGTGATAGCCCGGGTGAACCTCGATAGGCACGCAGCCGTGCTGTTCGCAGAGGGCCTGCTTCCGGGCGTCCCGTTCCTGCTGGAGCGCAAACGCTTTGGCTCCTCCGAAGTACTCCACCGGCTTGGAATGCTGTGCCCCCTGGTACTCTATGCCGATGTTGAAGTCGGGGAGATAGATGTCCAGGCTCTCTGGCCCGAGCCAAACCGGGCTGAACTGATGAACGACCCGCTCTTCCGGGAATGCTGCCTGCGCGTCGAGCGCGGCGTAGCCTGCGGCGAAGTCACCCTCTAGGAAATAGAAGTCAGCCAGCGCGTCCGTCGCGTTGTATGGCAGGTCGCGGGCACCGTATGCCTTCACCAAGGTCTCGAGCTTGATCCTGGCTTCGATCGGGTTCATGCGGCGCTCATCCAGCAGCTCGTGCACGAGCGTCGCAGCGTATCCGGCCTGCACGTCCACCGGATCGCCGGCCTCCAAAGACGGCAGGAATAGGCGGCGGTAGAACGACTTCTGCAGACGGTTCATCATCGGCCGGCCGGAGTCTTCGTCGAACTTCGGTACTCGGCGCTGTCCTGTTTTGGCGGCTGGAGTCCTGGGGATGGCTTGGTCCATGACCCTACCCTTCACGAATATCCCTCGATCCGGCCGAAAGAACACGAGCGCGGTCTGATGATGGCGGAGTCACCCAGAAGCCTGCCGTGCTGAAATCCGGTGCACCGCTTGGCTCTCTCGCCCGCAGCTGCTGTGCCGGGAGCATACTGGGCGCATGGCTGACACCGATGATTTCCTCGCGTGGGTAAAGTCCTCTCTCTACCAGGCTGAACTGGCACTCCACAACGGAGACGCCGGCCCGCGCCGAGCACTCTGGTCCCGGCAGGAGCCGGTGAGCGTTCTGGGTGCCTGGCGCACCGCGCTCGGGCAGCAGGAGCTGGATGAGCTGTTCACCGGCCTGGCCAGGCAGTTCTCCAACTGCACGTCCTACCGCTTCGAGCTGCTCTCCTACGACGTCGTCGGAGACATGGCCTATACGGCCGGCCTGGAACGCACCTCGGCCTCAGTGGACGGTGAACCGCGCACCTACATCCTGCGCGCCACCCAGATATACCGGCGCGAGGATGGCGCATGGAAGGTTGCCCACCGGCATGCCGACACGGTCGGCGGGTAGCGGGAAGGGCTTACAGGTCTTCGTCGGGGTGATGGCCCCACGGAGGTCATCGCGTCGAAGCGGTCCGGGGCTTCCAGGTATGCCAGGAAGAAGATCTCCCCAGCCTGAAGAATGTCCCGGGAGGCATAGGGCCGGATCAGTGATCCGGATATATGACCGGAGCATTCGCGGAATTAGCGGATGGTGAGCAGTGGGCCCGTGATGCCGGGATTAATGTCAGGGCCCAACGCGGCGAACGCTGCAAACATCACGAGTGCGGCGCCGGCCAATGCCAGATCCTTGTAGAAATGCACCCGTTCCATGGCGCGGTTCTGGGGTTCGCTTTCCTTCCAGAAGGGATGCATCCAAAAGGCAGTAACAATGAGAAACAGGAACAGTATCAACGCCCCGAGGTCCGGCCAAACCCCAAGCGCTACCATCAGCGAACCCACAGCCATCTGGACGCCGGTAGCGACCACGAGAAACTCCGCTGCTGGCACCCCGCGGCTCGCGGCGTAACCGGCCATCATCTTCCGCCTGGTGAGGTGCCCGTAGGCTGACACCAGAAACAGCGCCGCAAAAAGCAGCCGCCCGATTATGACCAGAATGCCCATCGGAACCTCCTGAAGAGTCTCCATTCACCGCCCAAGTTCACCGGCAGCCCGCGCCAATCCCGCTGATCCGGCCGGGGTCGCAGCGCTCCCCGGCGGTACCGCGGTGTCTATCAGGATTAACCGCCGGTTGGTCGCTAATGTTCCTCCGGGACTGCCCTGATCCAGAGCAGTGACGCCAGATGGATGACGTTGGCCGGTAGATATGCACGAAGCGGAGTGCAATAGTGACGGGATGATCAACCAGCAACAGCTCTGGGACGATGACGCCGCGAAACGGTACGACACGCCAGGTGAGGGAATGTTCTCCGCGGAGGTACTAGGCCCGACGGTAGAGGTCCTGTCAAAGCTCGCGGGCGACGGTCCGGCCGTTGAGTTTGCCATTGGAACGGGTCGTGTCGCCATTCCCCTCTCGGAAGCGGGGGTCCCTGTCAGCGGTATCGAACTGTCTCACGCGATGATCGCCCGTCTCCGCCAGAAGGTCGGAGAAGCCCGCATTCCCGTGGTCCACGGTGACATGACCGAGGCCCGTGCGGGTGACAACTTCTCCCTTGCATTCCTTGTGTTCAACACCATCTCCAACCTTCTTACCCAGGAAGAACAGATCCGCTGCTTCCAAAACGCTGCCCGCCACCTTGCACCTGTCGGGTGCTTCGTCGTTGAACTCTGGGTGCCACAATTGCGTTCGCTACCACCCGGACATGGCGGAACCGTCGAGGTGAGCGAGCCCGGGTATCTCCTGGTCGATACCTACGACGTGCTCCACCAGCACGTCATCTCCCACCATGTGCGGTTCGGCCCGGAACTGTCGGGTGGCCGGGATGCCCGGATCGCTCGGACACCACACCGGTACATCTGGCCCAGCGAGCTCGATCTCATGGCCCGGCTGGCCGGATTCGTGCTGGAATCCAGATGGGCAGACTGGGACCGGAACGAATTCTCCGCGGAATCTCGCACTCACGTGTCGGTGTACCGACTCGCATCGCATTGAGGATTCTTTTGGGGTCACGAGCACAACGACTGTTGCATGTCTCACCAGGCTTGGAACGCCACAGCGGCGGTCTTAGTTCAGGTTCATGCCGAACTGCCGAGTGAGAAGAGCCCTCTTGAAATGGGCTTCGGCAGCGTCAACCTGGGCGGCCGGCGCGCTCGGCGAGAAGACCTGCAGGATGCTGAACTGGAAGTGCTGCCGGTGCCTGGCGGCGGCGGCCAGCTCCCGAAGGGCGACGTTGCCGCCGTGACCATTCTTGGCATACTCGCTCCAGCGGCCCACGAAGCGTTCGGCGCCGTCGGCTTTCCCCACGTACTGCTTGCCCGTTGTCGTGTCGGCGATGAGGTAGATGCCTTGGACGGAGCTGAGGGCCGTCCGCCATTGCCCGTAGCGGTCGTCAGTGATGGCGGCCTGGAGTTCGTCGTAGCTGACCAGGAGCGAGTCGAATCCGGGGAACGGCACGCTGGAGGGGTCGGCGATCTCGACAACATTCATGCCGACCGCCTGGTCTCCTGTCTTTGCTCAGTTCACCGTGTCCTTTGTCCACTCAATGACCAGGCGGTCCGCCAGGGCAGCGAACTCCGGGGTGGGCCGCAGGTCGAAGAAGCGGCGGTCATCAGTGCGCTCTGCAAGGACTTCGCCATGGTTCTCGTGCGCGGTGATAAACCGGGCGCGCCGGCCGGTGGTTGCGAGGAAGTTCAGCCAGATCCGGGGAGGAGCCGCTGGCGGCTTGCTGTTGCGGATGCCTTGCTCACGCACATACGGCAGGAGGTTGGGCCCGATCGCATCCGCCCGGGTTTTCAACCCATCGGGTTTGAGCGTGTGCCTGATGACCTGTACGTCCTCCGGTGCCAACCCGGTGGCCTGGCGAGGGCGTCAGCTGGAGGACGCCCTGGCGGACGGGGCGCTTCCCGATGCCGCGGCAGTTTTCGCAGGGCTGCCCACGACGTCGGAACTGATTCTTCAGGACGCCGGGTGGGCCTAGTTTATTGACCACAGCCCGCCTGGCCCCTCAAGAATGAGGGCTCAAGCGCGCTTGGATTAGGTGGTGCCATAGGCTTCCCGCATGGCGTGCCGCCTGCTGCGAGCAGGCCGGCGGCGGAGGGCCTGCGGTTCTGCGCCTCCCAGCCCATTCAGCCCGCCGTCGGCCTTCTTCGTGTTAAGTCCGCGCGCAGCTCATGATCGGTAGTGGCAAAGTGCGTTCCGACGCCAGTAGCGCATCAATGAACGTGGCGTATTCCTCCATCGCCCTAAGAAGCAGGCCGATCCCTCCGACTGTAATGTCGAAAAGCCCTTGGACACGGTGAGCCTTGGGTCTCTTGGACGCCCAGTCTCTATCTGCGAATACCGCCGATCCAGGTGTCGGTTTTGTGTACAGGCGTCCAGCCACGGCTGCTGCCTTCGCAATGGCCTTGACCTCCTGGCTGAGTACTCGTTGAGCAAGCAACTCGATTGCGGCTTCACTCATTCTGCTGTTGCTGTCTTCCCTCGTAGTTCACCTTCTCCTGAACCCGTGTGTGCGGCGCAGGGGAGAAACTGCACGCCTTCTGCACAAGTCCCGGACGGTGTGCGGAATCGGACCAGATCCTCACCGCGGCCCGGTTCACAACCATTGGGGGAATGGGTCATTTAGATGATCGTGCGCCCAGCCGGGCGGCCGCGGCCACCAACGTCATCAGGATGGTACCGGCCACGAAGGCAAGGGGTGTCCCTATCACGTACGCCATGGCGTCCTCACCGGAGCCGGCCAGCAAGTGACCACGCTGCACATCAATCCAAATTCTGGCCGTCGACAGCAGCAGGATCAGAGGCAACTGGGGCAGCCCGACCAAGAGCGAAGCGGTAGCGTCCAGGGGTTTCCCGGAAAGACGGCTGGCGAAGTAAGCAGTGAGGGGGCCGGCCAGAAGCAGGGTGGCCAGCCATCCGCCCGGGACAGCTTCCGTCGTGGAGGGGTCGCTCAGCAATGCCGGGATGAACACCAGCGCCGTGGCGGCTGTCGGCACTAAGGCCACCCATCCGGTACGTCCAAGAGGCCGCTTCCGGCTCAAACGATAATCATCGGCAGAAGCGTTCACATCAGGCCATTTCGACGCACCAATTAAGCAATCCAGAGTATACGCTTCCCATCGAAATCTTAGGGGCACGCCGTTGTTTTTTGCCTGCTGGCGAAGCTTGTGCCCGACGGAGGCCGTGAAGACCCGAAGGGCAAGGGACGTGCAATCTGCGGGAGGGAATAGGCAACTTCAGGAGCGCCGGAGGCTGATTGTGCGCGCCTGCAGGCCGCGACGAAGGAGGGGCCGGAGCGGGCACGATAATCCGAAGGACAGCAGCAAAAGGAAAGAAATGCTTGTGCTGCCCGAGCGCAGCGAGGTCTTTTCAGGCGTGAAAAGACCTGCGGTCACATCGTTTCTCCGAGTCCGGTGCCGCCGGGATGTCCAATTTGTTGGGTTGGCCCGAAGGAAGGCTGCATGCGTGATGCAGGCGCTCAGTCCTCGAAGTAGGTGGGCGCTCCTTCATCTCCGGAAACGCGGGAGACGATCTCTGCCCGAGGCTGTGAAGCTTTGTGTTGCGGGTGTTGGAGACCGGCTAGCCATATAGGCCCGTGCTCAAATAGCGGAGGCCGGAGTCGACAATAACCGTGGCCACGGTTGCTTCCGGACCAAGCCGCTTAGCCGCTCGAAGAGCCGCAACAACGTTTCCCCCGGACGAGGTACCGGCGAAAATACCTTCCTCCCGAGCGAGCCGACGGGCCATATCAATCGCTTCCTCGGAGGACACTTGGTCGACCACATCGACCTCCTGCGGTTCCCACAGCGGCGGGATAAAGCCGATGCCGATCCCTTCTATGCGATGCGATCCTGTCGGCCCTCCCGACAGTACCGCCGACTCGGCTGGCTCCACAGCAATGACGTGCAGCCGTGGCTGATGGCTGCGAAGGGCGCGGGCCGCGCCGTGGATGGAGTGGGCGGTACCGACGGACTGGACAAGGGCATCTACCCGCCCGCCTGACTGCTGCCAGATTTCCTCCCCCAAGGGCAGGTACCCATTGATGGCGTCATGGTTGTTGAGTTGGTCGCAGGGCCAGTGGCCCGGCTGCGTGCTCACTTCGCCCGCCCTGGCAATCATCGCTTTGATCAGCTTCTCGGTGATCCGTCCCTGGTCGCTGGGCACATCCTCCACTATTGCCCCGAACGCCTCCATGGTGCGTCGTTTCTCGTTGCTGAAGGCGTCAGAGAAGACGACGTGAAGCTTGTACCCTTTTGCCGCGCAGACGAGGGCCAGGGAGATGCCGGTTGTGCCTGCCGTGTATTCGACGACGGTGTCCCCCGGTCTTATCTCGCCACGTTCTGCAGCACCATTAATGGCTGCCAGCGCCATCCGGTCCTTCATGCTTCCGGTTGGATTCGCCCATTCCAGCTTGGCCAGTATTCGCGCCGATCCCGTAGGGACGATGCTTTGCAGCTCAACCAGGGGCGTAGAGCCAATTGCTGCGAGGACCCCGGGACCAAGGTCGGTTTTGCCTTCCATACCGTCGCCTCTCGATGGTCAGGGAGCAAATATATTCCTCCAAGTCCAGTTTGCCCACTCAGTTTCATCTCATCACCAGTCGCTCCAAAGCTCGTTCTGCGGCTCGCACACAGCACGAATCACGCGTGTAATCTGGCGTGCGGCGCATCCGCTGCGGGACCGGTTTTAGGTCACGCGTCTGCTCACAGGCGCGACGGGTAGTAGTCGTGTAGCTCATGAGCTGGTGCTCCGTTCCCTCGGGCAGTGCTTGTGCCTGGCTGACCGGCTTCCCTCTCCCCCACCATGTTTTTTGCCTCCGGCAATGAGGTTCTGCCTCTTCGTAGGGCAAAGGGGAATCTTCTTCCCGCCCGGACCGGTAATAGTCTGGCGAACCTCCGTGTCGCCGTCCACGACCGTTAGCTCGACCTGAGTACGGCAGAGCTGCGTTTCGCTGGGCATCACGGGACGGATATCTGTCACGCGCACAAGATCGGAACGATTGCTCTTGTTTTTCCAGCCACGCGGCCTCATGGGGCTTCAAATCACTAAGGCTTTCCAGATCCTGCCCCCGGCGCGGGTCTTCAGTATTTAGTTGCTGTAAGCAACCATACCCTGTTATGGTTGCTTACGGCAAGCAACTAGGAGGGCTCCATGACAGTTGAGCCGAACACGGCAGCTGAACTCGTCCGCCGGATTTTCGACCTGCAGCGCGCAGTCCGGTGCCTCACCGTTTCAGATACACGCGGAATCGAAGCGGGCGTTGCCCTACAGGGTGTCCTGCGTTTTGTGGGGGAAAAGGAATCCCGTGCCACGAATCTCGCCGAGCGGCTGGGTGTTAGCGCGCCCGTCCTTAGCCGGCATATTGCAGAACTCGAGGAACTCGGGCTGGTTCACCGCCGGCCTGACCCCGACGACGGCCGGGCTCAGCTGGTGGCTCTCACGAACGCCGGCCGGGCCAAGCTCATCGAAATCGAAGACCGCCGCGTCGCCACCCTGCAGGGGTACCTGCAGGAGTGGAGCCAGTGCGACGTCGAGGAGACGGCGAAAATACTCCACAAACTTGCGGACTCCCTGACGGAATCCGCCCGGGCAAAGACGCTGGCCGGAGCCAGCGCACCCACCAAACGCTAGGAGCACATTCATGGCCAGCCACGCCCCCGCACTCGGGAGGGCCACGTCAGGCCCTTCGGCTCATCCGCCGCAAGCCGCCATGACCCACCGGCAGATAATGGAGGCTCTGACCGGCCTTCTTGCCGCTTTCTTCACCGCGATCCTCAGCAGTACCATCGTGGCCAACGCGCTTCCCACCATCATGTCCGAACTCAAGGGCACCCAGACGGACTTCGCCTGGGTCATCACCGCCGCGCTGCTTGCCAACGCAGTCACGACGCCCATTTGGGGCAAGCTGGCTGACCTGTTCGACAAGAAGGTGCTGGTCCAGCTCAGCATCGTGATCTTCGTGGCGGGATCGGTGATGGCCGGCCTATCCGAGACAATCCCGCTGCTGCTGACCGCCCGCGTTGTCCAGGGCATCGCCATGGGCGGCTTGACCGCGCTGGCACAGGCGATCATCGGCTCCATGATCCCACCCCGGAACCGCGGAAAGTACTCCGGCTACATGGGTGCAGTCATGGCCGTGGGCACAGCTGGCGGACCGCTGCTGGGTGGCTTTATTGTTGATAGCCCACTCGGCTGGCGCTGGACGTTCTTCGTCTGCGTCCCGCTTGCCGTCGTCGCACTGGTCCTGCTGCAGATTACACTCAAGGTCCAGCACGTCAAGCGGCCTGCCAAAATCGACTGGCTGGGATCTATCCTCCTCACCTCGGGCGTCAGCCTGCTCCTGATCTGGGTGTCGTTCGCTGGCAACCCCGACTACTACGATTGGTGGTCCTGGCATTCGGCACTGATGGTGGGCGGCGGCGTCGTGCTGCTGGCGCTGCTGCTGGTGGTCGCAGCCAAGGTTACGGACCCCATCATTCCGCTGAAGATCATCTCGGAGCGGACCACCGCCCTGGCCATCTGGGCTTCCGTGGCTGTGGGCGTGGCGATGTTCGGATCGTCGACCTTCCTGGGCCAGTATTTCCAGGTGGCGCGGGGCGCGAGCCCCACCGAGGCCGGCCTGCTGACCCTGCCCATGATCGCAGGCAACCTGACAGGTTCCGTGGTATCAGGTCTGCTAATCAGCCGCACAGGCAAATGGAAGCGTTACCTGACCGCAGGTTCAGTCCTGCTGATCGGCGGGCTGGGCCTCGCTGGAACGATAGACCACACCACCGAGCTGTGGCAGGCCGGAGTGTTTACCGCGATCCTGGGGCTTGGGCTCGGAATGCTCCTGCAGAACCTCGTCCTGGCCGTGCAGAACACCGTCAGCGCCCGTGACATCGGCAGCGCAAGCGCGTCCGTGGCGTTCTTCCGCTCCGTAGGCGGTGCAATCGGCGTGTCCGTACTGGGCGCGATCATGAGCAACCGGGTCAAAGAACTGGCTGCGCAGCGCTTGTCCGATGCGGGAATCCACTCAGGCTCCGGGACGTCTGCTGCCAGCCTCGATCTGGCTGACATGCCTGCCCCAATTCGGGAGATTATGCGGGCGGCCTACGGCGACGCTACCGCGGAGATCTTCCTGATCGCCGGCGGAATCGCGGTCGTTGCCCTCATCGCCGTGCTCCTGATCAAAGAACAGCCGCTCCGGAGAACTGTGGAGATCCGCCCGGAAGGCGCTGCCACCGACTTGAAATTGGCTGAGCTGGACCCTGGTGCGTGCGCCGTTCACCACTGCTGTCGTCCGTAATCCGGTGAAAACCTCAACCCAGCGACGCCCAGCAGAACGCTGAGCGGATAATCAGTCTTGGGGGCGACGAAGCCTGGACTTAACATGTGTACACCGATTCTGGAGCCGGCCCTGGCGACGGTGAGCCGCTTTGCTGCGCAGACCGCAAACAACTATAAAGTCCCATGAAAAGGATGCATACAAAGCACCAAATATATCTCACACTCTTTGCCCACTCCCCCGTTCCGTAAGCCCATCCGTGCGCCATTGATCGGGCCCACAGAACGGCCGCGATGACAGCGCCTAATGTCGTCTTCTGCCGGGAAGGATCCTGTGGCCGAAGTCGTTTACACCCAAGGTCCGCAGGTCGCCGTTCGCGCCGATATTGCCGCCCGCGAGCACGTCAGCCCCGGTGCGGATCGGGCTTGTTCTGTCGCAACGAGGCGCGGACTAGCGTCAGTGGATCCACTGTTTCGCCTATGATCCGGTCGCTCTCTCACTCATGAGAGGCGGCATCAACCGTGCGACGCGCGGTCTGAGCGCGATAGAACTCCCCGCGCGCCCGGATGGTGGCGCGTTCCTCGTCGCGGTCTGGGTTCGCCGCACACCTTTGCGGGCACCCCTGTCACGAGACGCACACCATCGCCGGTGAACGCGGCTAGGGCGTAATCGGCATCAACGGCCCGCCCACCTGATCCAGGAAAACGACATTGTCATCCTGATCACCCATGCCCAAATAACTACCGGGGAAGCCAAAGCCTACGAGCCCCGAGTGGTCCCCGTAGACCAAGCCAACAAAGTGACCCAGCTGGGCAACGGCCCCGCCGAACGCCTCACACCAGGGCTCCTGCGCCCGCCGCACGCCCTCAACAACGCCACACTTTAACCGGACCATGAGCACTGGTACCCCATCGCAGTTCTGCCGAAGCGCTGAGGACCCACTATCGGAACCGAGGGCGTGCCCCCATGATCGAAGTCCCCTTGACGGTCCCGCGGGCAAGAATGTCCTCCCCGAGTGACCAATAAAGGTCGATGCGCAGCAGCGCATTTCCGGTTCGTTGCGCTTGGATCCCGGCACCCGTACGCAAGTTTTCAGGGCCTACGGCAGGTTCCCGTAGTCTGCCGGCAGGTCGATACCTGAAGACGTCACGCCTTCAACCCGACCGATCAGCAAATGCACCACAAGCTGTGGCACAAATTGGCAGTCCGTCCCTCCTATAGCAGCGGCAACCAGGGCAACGAGACGTAAGGGTGCTTATCGGCATGCGGCTGCTCTGCGACGTCTCGCCATTCCGTCATGCGGTCGCCCAACAGGCTGGCAATGAATAGATATGAAAGAACGGCAAGGCAGCAGGTACCGCACTTCCGGACATCACAGTAAAAATCCCCAACGTCATGCAGTCGACCCCGCAGACAATCATGAACGGTACCGAAGGAAAAACCCTCGACCCAGGAAAGAAGGGCGGTGAACGTCATGGGCTACATGCACGGCTGCGTTATGTCCCCGCCGGCCACAGTAATCCGAGGAAGACCGCCCGTGGGCGTCAAGCAGCGCCGCATTCCTTCGTGTGGGGCAAAAAATCATGTTGCACTCCCCCGAACCCACCATGAAGAAGCAGAACAACCACCAAAAGCCGAGCAGGAGGAACCTGGCCACCAATGAAAAAGGGCCCCCGAAGGGGCCCTTCACAACACAACATGTGCACACTCAGAGGCAAAAAAGCCCCTGAACAGGGAAAACACGTGCCCGAGATGGGACTCGAACTGCATTCTAGGCCTTGCACGCACCGGGAAGCGGCGAAAACATGCGGAATCCGAGGCAATCCGCAGGCTTTACCACCCAATCCGCAGCAGTAAGTGTTGACATTGTCAACACTTACTTTTTGTCTACATTCGTCCTAAATCTATCTCACTGCTGCCTCCCGGACCGTGCCCCAGACCCTTTTCGGTTCGGAGTGGTGACAAGAAACCCTGCAGGAAGCCAGAGGGCTACTTCGCGCCCGAGGCTCGATACGGCTACCACAACCCGAAGCAGACGGAACCGCCGGCACACCAGCAGCAGCCCACTGAGGACAAGGCTGCAGTTGGCCCCAGTGAATGTTTAGAACAGAGGTGGGTGCCACACACTAAGCAGACCCCCGAGGACTGCCTAGGCAGAATTGGACTGCTGCTGAACCGCCGCGTGTCGGGGCTTGAGGACTTTTGGACAGAAGGGAGTTAGCTCCGTTCTGCTCCAGTATTCATCGTATCGAGGGACGTCAAAAGGCCCCTTGCTAGCCGGTGCCTACGCGGAGGGCTGTACTGGGACCTCTTGGGCCAGCATTGTCTTCCCGGCTCCCGGAGGAGTGTGTTGGCGATCTCCGGCACCGCGATGGAGTCGCCGGCTCCGCAATGTCGCACTGAATCTGGCCGACCTGGAGTGGATCCTCGCACCGCCGCCTCCCCGGCCTTGCCGACGCACCGACCTCGCCAGGGACGCACGACCATGGCGATGGTTATCGCTGCCGCGATCTTCCTGCGCTGGATGCCCTATCACGCCTGGTTCGTCGGAACTCTCGCTGCAGGGGTCACCGCCCTAGCCATCAACGTCACGCGCAAGCGCCGCGTCCGGCGCGCCGGGAGGGGTATCTACCAGGAAAGCATGCCCCGGACCTCACCTCGACGGCGGCGGTCGCGGCCAGCGTCGTCATCCTCGGAATCTACACCGTCCTGTTCCTGCCATTCGAGCCATGACCTGCTCCCTACAACCAGCATGGGGCTGCTAAGACCTCCGGACGATCACCCACGGCCCGAAAGGTTATTCACGGGTCTGTGACTCGTGTCCGCAGACGCCGTGTGCGGTCGGGTTTGCGTGGTCATTGATCCGGGTTCGTTAAGACGATGTGTTGGCGACGTGGATCGTCCAGCGTGTTGCATTCGACCACT
Organism: Arthrobacter sp. ISL-28; assembly: GCF_018613875.1. GTDB lineage: Bacteria > Actinomycetota > Actinomycetes > Actinomycetales > Micrococcaceae > Arthrobacter. The sequence continues at coordinate 95,334 of NZ_JAGGPJ010000024.1, forward strand.
GACGCCATGAGAGAGATCACATTGCGGACGCGTTGTGAGTACCCGCGTGTGGCGCGGAGTCGCTGTCGCGTAGATGCTGCCGGGTTGGCTGGGCGGCTCAGCATGGTCCGATCGGTGGGGGTCTGCGCGCCGCGTGCCGGGAGACGGGCGACGCGGCTCAATGTGTCGGCGGTGGCGCGGAGCCGGATGATCTCCCCGTGCTGCGCGGCCAGACGGGCCAGGGCCTGGCCACGGAAGTCGCCGAGTTCTGCGATGGCCTGTTCCGCCTGTGTCAGACGGTCCCTGAGCTTGGCGTTCTCAGTCTTGAGTCGATCGACCTGCGCGATCTTCTTGTCGGGGGTGGTCCCGGTGTTCTGAAGTCGCTTGAGTCGGTCCTCGAACTGCACCACACCCGCACCGTGGATCCCGTACTGATGGACCCACAACCGGTCGGTGTTGCGTGGCTTATTTACGAGTGCCCAGACTGCGGCGAGATCGCCACGTCGCGCTAGACAGCGGCTGGTGAACCCCCAGGGACGTCCCCAGCCCGTTACATTCCAGTATGTATACCGGGGAGGACTGGCGCGGTCCCTGTAGCGGCGCGGGGCGCGCGATTAGTACCAGTACCGCCTTCCGGCAAGAGGGCGTCCGATTGCACCGAGCGCGAAAAGCACGAGGCCGATAACAGCCAGAATCCACCCAATAGTTATCAGGATTCCAATGTTGAAAATATAACCAAGGATTAGTAGAACAACACCGAGTGAGAGCACTTTAGTCCTTACCTTTCCAAATATTCGGACCAACCCTAAGTTGCAAGCCGGTTCCTTGCGCTCGTCTCATTCGTACCACACCGGGTTGTGGAGTGGAACAGGAACCTTGTACAGATGTCCGTCCCAGCACCGTCCTTTTTAGCGCGGCATACACGCCACCGCCAGGTTCACCTTCACCTCCGTCCGGTGCTGGCGAACAGCGCCCGCGCCGACCGGTAGGTGAACGGCTCGGCGGACGCATACTCCTCATCGATCGCGCACCGGTAGAACAGCGACAGGATGCTCATGTGCTGGCCCCACGTCGTCGCCGCGAACCTGCCCTTCACCGGTCCGGCCGCCCCATGCTCGGCATACCGGCTCAACCCGGCCTTCCATCTATTCACCACCGTCGCGGACCGCGGTGCAGCCGGACCGTCCTCGAACAGCAAGTCGTCATCGACCAGCACCGGCACCCCCTTCCGGGATCACCGGCCTGTACTCGAGATCCCCGGACTGCCAGCCTTGCGACGAGAAGAAACTCATAATCACGAGCTCTGACAATAGAAACACCACGCTACTGTCACGCAAAGCCCAAACACCGAGAGGCCGCCCACCTCAAAGGCTTATCGCAACAGGGGAACTAAGCGCAGACAATGCGCCGCAGACAGTGCGGGCTGATGTCCTTCTACGCCGGCTTTGCGGGCAATCCCGCTGAACCGTGCGGAATGCCTCTGACCGGTTCCAGGCTCGGAACCACATCAGCACCGCTGGTGCCCAGGTTGAAGTTCAGTGCCTAGACAGCAGGAGCCAGCACGGTGTCTCGACCTTCCGCACGCTTTCGGACGGAGGCCTGGATCGCTGTACCGGTAGGGGCCGACGGCATTCGCGACGTCGTAGACGGAACCTGATAACCCCGCAGTATCCTCGCAGGACAATCGGTTATAAGGTCGAAAACGTCGTCCAGCTCGACACCCCGGATCAAGTCCAGCTCAAGCGGGTACCCGTCCCATGAGTTCTTGGTCTTCGCATCCACCAAGGAATTTATGACCTGATTTTCGAACGCCCCGGGTCTTCCATCTCAATGCGCTTGCCTTCCGCATTCAGGATGACCCCCGCATAAAGATACGGGGCCTCGGTCTCTGCGTCATTGACGTTTATGTGGGCATGTATGGCGCCGGGAACGGCTTCGCGTAGTGCGGCCGCTATCTGTGGAACCAGTTCGTTTCGCAACTTGATATCAAAATCCGGATTTACCCCAGCCATGTCCCCACCCATTAGTAGTAGTCTCAGAGGGCTCATGAGCCCGATGCCAGCACTCCATCGCGCAGGGACCGGCAATTGATCTACCTGCGTGAGATGCTTGTGCGCCATAGCGCAATTGCCCTAGCATCTCGCCTGCTCCTGGTTCCGCAGCCTCCGGCCAACGACAAACCAGAGCGATGAGATCCTGTCTCCCGTACGATGAACAGCGTCTGATCACTCTGGTCTTTGTGGGAACTTTGAGCAATCCGGAATACCCGCAGCAGGAACAGCCGCGCGTCTTCGATACTTCATTCGGCTACAAGACCGATAAGCCTTCGAGGACTAATCCCGAAGGCGATAAGGACGGTCAGATGCTCCGGTTGGACCATGAGCTGCTGTGGTCCAAAAAGCTGCCCTCCGGAGATGTTTTCGCCCCGCGCATTTCATCAGCTGGGCCGAACGAGTACCGCACGAGCCGGCGATCCGATGTGGCTCTTCGTTGGGAATGGCAGTTCAGCCTGTACCACGGGGTTGCGTCGAAGGTATTGGTACACCGTTTCCCCGCTGGGGCCATTCTCGCGGGCGAGCTGGGATTTCGATGTGCCGGCCGCGGCGCGACTGGCCAACTCGGCGGCCAGTGCCGGGTCCAGAATTCACTTTCGCCCCTGTAGACACCGCTTGTTTTGCGCGGCTCGCAGGAGCCAGTAGATCTCCTTCTATCTATCTTGTGAGCATGACTTTGGACCAAGTGCTTCTCATAGTTGTGCCAATCGTGACAGGCGGTTTCGCCTTGGCCGGTAGCTGGTTCGGGTCACGGCTCGGGAGGAAAAACGAGCACGGGCAATGGGTGAGGAATCGGAGGCAGGCAGGCCCTGCGATTCGAACGAACGGCATTTACTGTATAACCGCCACTAGACAAAGCGGCCTATGTCAAGGGTGGCATCTTGAGAGTTCGGTCGCCGTTTCCCGCAGCCGGGTTCCCACCACGGCAATAGTCCAGACACCATCTGGACTATTGCCGTGGTGGGAGTGTCGTGGATTGTCCGGCCGATGTTCCAGTAGAGCTCGATCATCGCCGTGTTGACGACCCGCTGCGCCCGGTGCTGGGCGTCCCTGACGAGGCCTTTGAGGGCCTATCCCTGGCAATTTCAGCCCTTTCGGCTGCTGCCTCAGGGGGTTGCCGATGGGTAGAATCGCTGGATGCCCGTCACACGCAATGTCGCCTGGGACGAGGGGCTGGAATCCTTTAAGGGCCGGGACACAACGCACTACGTGACCACGGCGGCAGCCATCGCCACGACATGCGCTGCCTGCCGTCGGCCGCTGCAGCCCGACGAACCACTGTCCTTGAGCGTGGACATCGTCGAAAGCACCGCGCCGGACGGAACGGAATACGTCACGTTCACCGACTATGTGTTCCACCGGCAATGCAGCGAACCCGGCCTCACCGTCGGCAGGCCCCCTGGAAGCCGTCCGAGCTGATGCCCCGCGCGGCCCGGATCGTCCTGACCCAGGAAGCCGTCCCCGGCAGCCCCTGGACGGTTGTTGCCGCGCTGGCGTACACGTTGACCCCGGTCGTCTCCTTCCGTGAACCCGGCGGCTAACTGACGTCGGCGTTGGTGTCGATCCTGCTTTCGCACGGCTTCGAGCTGGCTATGAGCCCGGAGTACACCGACATCCTGCAACGGGCCGCGGAGGTGGAGGGCAGCTGCTGGTTGGCAGTGACCGGTGCCGTCCTCACCCTGATCATCGGCGGGGAACCCATCTACTCCGAACAGCTCAACCCGAGAAATCCCGACGATGCCCGGTGGCTGGAGGCGGCAGCAAATGGCTCCGCCCTGATTATTGCCGGTGACAACCTGGTCATCACCGACACCATGCTCGACGTGAGCGCAGCCGCGCACCTGGGCACGCTGGTCATCGGTTACGTCCCGATCCGTTCATGACAGTACGTACCCAAAGCCAACGGAAATTACACCCCTACATTGGGCGGATGTTCTCCGCCTGGGGACCCTTCGGACCCTGGGCTACCTCGAACTGAACTTTTTGGTTCTCTTCGAGGGAGCGGTAACCGCTGGAAGCGATCGCGGAGTAATGGGCAAAGACATCTGCGGACCCGTCGTCAGGGGCTATGAAACCGAAGCCCTTTTCGGAGTTGAACCATTTCACTGTGCCTGTTGCCATGCCCGCTGCCCCTTGGAACTTTTCATCTCGCCCGCGGGCTTTACGGCACCGGCGGCACGGAAGTGCTCTCCCGCTCGTCCCAAAACTACGGTTCCCCGCGTGCCGGCGCAAGAGCCAGCCCAGTTGAGGGAGTTTGAGACAGGCGGGCTGGGTGTCCACTGAGATGGGGGAAGCCAGTGGAGCTTCCGCCGTCGGCCTGTTTCGAACGGGACGCCGGAGGGCATTCCCGGCGGACGTGGCCTCTGGGCGGCAAAGTGAGACACCGCAGCACGCCAGCCGCAGCTCATCCCGGCGGTTCATTGAGGCTCTCGAGGCACCGTCAATAACGACCATTTCTGACTAGTCTTTTCGACTTGCCGGGATCGGTTGTGGAGTTTGCCGCTAAATGGCGGCATTCTGTGATCGCTTCATGTCGCACCGCTGGGCCGCGAGCTGTCTTGTATGGCATGGGATACGAGACGTCTCACGGCCGGGAGCAGTCGCCTTTGCGGAATGAGCATGGACCTTACCAACGTCTAGCCTTTTTGGAAGCCGAATCAGGGTCCCTTTCCCTTGTTTCGAGATGATCCAGGCGCGTATGCTCATTACAGGCCTGCGAGACGGGCGAGGGAGCCGAAAGGCTGAGAGGTCAGAAGGTCGAGAGATTGACTGGCGACCCCAATCACCTGATCCGGACAATACCGGCGAAGGGAAATCGCCTCGCAGGTCTCGTCATGCCCTCAGCAGGCTGGGGACTTTCTGATGTTCTTCGAGCCTGCCGGCACTCGACTTTGGCTCCCGGCATCTAACATGAAATGGGCTCTCGGACCGGGCGTGAAATTGAGCGCTAACGCCTGAATGTCAGGTTGGGTTCGCCCGTAGGCTACGTCGTTTTTTGAAGTCGTGGACTATCGCGCCCGGCCTCGCGGGAGGCGTTTACTGAGGAACCAATAAGCTGCTGCGCCCATGATTATGAAGCCGAAGACACCGAGGATGATCAGCTGGGTCATGATCCCGACGATTATCAGCAGCACGCCGGCTAACGCGGTCAGGCCAGATCCGCGGCACGGCATCCAGTGCCAGCGCGGTGATCGGCCGCGCCGCCAGCGCTTCAACAAGCTCTGGGCGCAGCCCCGGGCTGAGTGTTCCGATCAGCGTGGCGCCGTGGGTGAGGCGACTGATCTCGTCGGCAGTGGGAGCGTTGATCTTCAGCACCACTTCAACCCCACGCCTCGTCGGCGCCCGCAATCATTGCGCCGGCCGCGGCGTAGGCGTCGTCGGGGAAGGACGATGACTCCCCCGCACCTTTCTCGACTACGATGTCGTAGC
>NZ_JAGGPJ010000025.1 GCF_018613875.1 Arthrobacter sp. ISL-28
TTCAGATGAACTTCGTCGTTCGTCATGCCCGCAGGCCAGGTCCGAAGTGCATTTCGCAGCTACGAATATTAGTTTCGTCACTTTTGCTTTCGGTGTCAATGGTCGGTCCTTGCCGGACGCCGGAGAAGAACCCAGAGAACTGCGGCCGGAGTGCGCCCCAGGCGCGATTCCCATAGGAGGCGCCACTCGAGCAGTCTTCGTAATTCCGGCTTGTGATTCGGATCGGGGAACTCGAGGGACTACTCCAGCTCTTGTTGCAGTGTGGTTTGTTTCCGTCGGACGCCCGCAGCCCGGCTTCCCTGGCGATTTTCCGGTCCCTGAGGACACCTTTGCACTGGGTGCACTTCGAGCCGCCCGCCGTCGCGAGTCCCAGAAGGCGGTAACGGTTGCCGTGGATATACCTGCGTGCCCCCTCCACGCTCTGCCCGTTGCAGCAGCGGCAACGACTACTAGACGCAGACCCCATAGGGCCATTCAGGCTGGACGTGGAGGATCGGTATCGAGATCCGCCGGCGGTGACGCCCAGCACAGCCCCTGGCTGAGTGCGGACCCCACCGTGTCTCAACGGTGGCACGCGAGTCGGGACAACGAAGATTTCCCAGTGACGGGCGCCTTCTGCTGCCATCGTGATCTCGGCTATCCCTGCATGAGAGCACAGTCCAGCCGAACCATTCCGGTCAACTGTGGTGATAGCAGAATCAAAGAAAGTTTGGTCGACGCTTCGCCAGGAATGCTTGCACACCTTCCTTATAATCACTCGTCCCGAAGGATGAGTTGCGAGTGTCGCGCGTTTCGTCGTCATCATGGGTTTGGCCGCGGGTAACGCGGCGGATCATTTCCTTGCCCATGCGAACGCTGAACTGTGCGCGCCTGCTGATGGTTTCAGCAAATCCGTAGGTGGACTTCTCCAGTTCTCCCGGGCTCTTCACCTCGTCGAATAGGCCAAGGGACCACGCCAGTTCTGAGGAAATCTGATTACCCGATAGGAGGATCCATTTTGCGCGGGCGGGACCACCGAGATCGACGATCCGCTTGGGGGATTCAAGACTGTAGACAAGCCCCAGCTTGGCGGGCGTGATTGCAAATTGAGCTGTGGAGTCGGCGAACCGCATGTCACAGGCGGGGGCGAGGCCGGCACCACCGCCAATGCAATACCCGTGGATCATGGCAATGGTCGGCTTTCCCAAAGTTTCCAGGGAACGCTCCACCGTGGCGACACGGTCGTTGTATTTTCGTGCGCTCACCGCGTTCCCGCGCACACGTTCGAATTCGCTGATGTCGGCACCGGAGGCAAAGGCCCTTTGACCGGCCCCGCGCAGGATAATCACTTTAACCGAGCTGTCTGCGTCCAACGCGGCAACTATTCCGGGCAGCTCGCCGTACATCTCCACGGTGAGGGCGTCATGGCGCTCAGGGCGGTTCAGAACGACGGTCGCTATGGATTGCTGCTGCTCAACCAGGATTTCGTCGGACATGTGCTCCTCTTCCCGCGTTGGGCGGCACAAACGACCGACCCGTGTCCGCTATGTTCCATGTGATTGAGAGGCACACCCGTGTGCTGAAACCGCCCTCCACAGGGTTCGCACGCCAACGCACTCAGTGGTCAGGGGCGGAAGGCTCAGGGAGCATCCTCTGCAGAATCACCGGTAGTTCAATGGGCGTCGGCAAACCGGTCTAAGCGAGACGGTTTTCTTCCAGTGCGATGGCCTCCGTTAGGGGTTGGGCAGGGATGGCATCTTCCGGTGCCCCGAGCTGTCGCGATATCAGCGCTCCTGTCCGAGACATCGCGGCCAGGACCTGGGGGAGGCGGTCAGAGCCCAGCCTTCCGCGGGGGGCCGAGATGTGAACGGCGGCCCCAACACTTCCAGCGGCATCGAAAATCGGCGTGGCCAAGCCAACAATACCTTCAACGCTTTCGCCGTCGCTGACGCTGTACCCTCTGGTGCGAATGGCCGCCAACTCCTCCCGCAGTGCAACACGATTTGTGACAGTCCGGGGAGTGAACTGCTCCAGCGCGGGTGATTTAAGTACCCGGGCTTCGAGCTCTGGGGTGTAGGCCGTAATGAGCTTTCCGACGCTGGAGCCGTGCAACGGGCGCGGCCCGCCAAGCTTCATGACTACCGACAGGGTTTGCCCGGCCTCGTATCGATCGGCATAGATCACGGAGTTACCGCTGCGCAGCGCAAGGTAAGTATTTTCGTTCAGCTCTTCGCATAAATCCATCAGGTACGGACGGCTGACTTGGCGAAGATCTACGGAGTCGACAATGGAAAGGGCCAGCACGAGAGAGCGCGGGCCCAGCAGATAAGTCCGCTGATCGGCCAGACGTACGGCATCTATTTCAATCAACGCCTGAAGCATGTCATGGGCACTGCTCATGGGAAGGTCGAGATCCTGGCAGATGCGTTTCAGAGGCGACCCCTCTTGGTGATGTCCCAGATACTCAAGGATCTTCAGGGCTCGTTCCAAGCGTGCTGAATTCAGCCTACTCACGTCCTCTCGTCTTGTCCGTGCAACTCTTTGGGTTCCAGTCTGCCACCGAATCGAGTTGCGGGGACAGGCTTCGAGTCTACGAATTTTGTCCCGTTTGCGCGCCTTGACACGGGGGCTGGATCGAGCGTAGTTTCGAGATACCGAAGCTGACATCGTAAGTGCGAAGTTTCGGGAGTCGTCACAGAGTAGTGGCGCCTAGTCAAGGAGGACTTAATGTCCCTGCATCTCATTTCGATCGGCGTTCTCGCGGCGATCTTCCTCCTCGGAACCCTCAGGAAGGTCAACCTCGGCGCCCTCGCCCTGGTCGCAGCCTTCATTGTCGGGACCTTGGTATTTAGCCAGAGCATTTCGGATGTACTCAAGGGCTTTCCTGCCAACCTGTTCGTTATCCTGGTTGGGGTCACTTACCTGTTCGCTATTGCAAAGAACAACGGCACAGTGGATTGGCTGGTCCAAGGGTCGATTCGCGCGGTTCGCGGACATATTGCGGCCATTCCCTGGGTGATGTTCGTTCTGAGCGGTGTACTGGTGGCCCTTGGCGCGCTCAGTCCTGCAGCTGTTGCCATCATCGCCCCCATCGGCATGGCATTCGCCGCCCGTTACCGGATCAACCCCCTGATGATGGGGCTGATGGTGGTGCACGGTTCCGCTGCCGGAAACTTCTCACCACTGGGCGTTCTTGGCGTAATAACCAACGACATCGTTGAACGCAGCGGCATTCCTGCCAGCCCGACCCTGCTGTTTCTGAGCAACGCCGTCTTTAACCTGGCCCTTGCAGTTGGCGTCTATGTTGTCCTCGGCGGATTAACCCTGATCAGGGAAAAACGGCGAGCCGGCGACGACGACGAGAGCGGAACTGCAAGCGGTTCACCAGCTGCCGAAAGAGGAACGGCTGTAGGCGTTGTCACCCGGACCCTTCCGGCAACGGAGATCCTGACACTCAACCGGGACCGCACCATCACGGTTCTGGGACTGGTGGGCCTGGTCGTGGGGGCGCTGATCTTCAACCTTGATATCGGCCTCATGGCGATGTCGGTCGCGGTCCTGCTGTCAGTGCTGTCCCCCGAAAGCGCCAAGAATGTTCTGAGCCAGGTCAGCTGGGGGGTGGTGCTGCTGATCTGCGGCATCGTCACCTACGTCGGGCTGCTCCAAGCGGTTGGCACCGTTGATTTCATCAGCGACTCCATCGCCGGCATCTCATCACCCCTTCTTGCGGCCCTCATCATCTGCTTCGTCGGAGCAATCGTTTCCGCCTTCGCCTCCACGACCGGAATCCTGGGTGCGCTGATACCGCTCGCCATTCCCCTGCTCCTCTCAAGCAATGTCGGCGCCATCGGAGTCATCGCCGCACTCGCCATTTCCGCCTCGGTCGTAGACTCCAGCCCCTTCTCAACCAACGGCGCCCTCGTGGTCGCCAATGCACCCGCCAAGAAACAGGATGCTGTTTACCGTCAGCTGATGATCTGGGGGTTCGGGCTGGTAGTCATGGCTCCTCTCGTTAGCTGGGCCGTTCTGATATGGACGGGATGGTGGTGACAATGATTCTCACACCCGCCCCTGACGGACCGCTTGAAGGCATACGCGTCATCGACCTCACCACACGGCTTGGCGCCTACACCGGCCGGCTGCTCAGTGACCTCGGCGCAGAAGTGATCCGCGTCGAACCTCGGGAAGGCGCGCCGGAGCGGAACAACGCACCCAGGATGGAAGACGGAATCAGCTTCAGCTTCGCTTTCACCGAAGCCGGCAAACAAAGCCTGATTGCCGACTCATCGGACGCCGATTACGCGGTGCAGCTCGAACATCTCCTCGACACCGCCCAGATGCTGCTGACCAGTGAAGGCCCTGCCCTCCTTCGTGCCAGGGATCTGCACCCGGAAGATGTGACCGACAGGCACCCCGGGCTCGTTCATGTCTCGATTAGCCCGTTCGGCCTCACCGGGCAATACGCTGACCGGCCTGCAAGCGACCTGACCCTGCTCGCCGCAGGTGGCCTGCTCGGACTGGCCGGAGACCCGGATCGTGAACCCCTGCGGGCCTGGGGCAACCAGACTTCGGTGATCGCCGGAGTCCACGCCGCCGCGGCGGCCCTCATCGCACTCCTGTCCCTCGAATCGACCGGCCGCGGGCAATTTGTGGATCTTTCGGTACAGGAAGCTGTAGCCCATTCACTGGAAAACGCCGTTCAATACTTGGATTTGGAGGGCGTGGTACGCAAACGCGTCGGTGCCGGCCCCGCAGAAGCAGGCACCGGGCTCTTTCAATGCGCTGACGGCTGGGTGTATCTGGTCGGGGGCCTCGGCGGGCGCCCGCTGGCATGGGAATCCATCATCGAGTGGCTTACCGCTCAGGGGGTTAACGAAGCACGAACCCTCGATGCCGATAAGTGGCAAGAAAGGACCTGGCGGCGAAGCCTCGAAGGCAGTACGGCGTTCCGGCAAATCTTTGAAAAATTCGCACGCACACGGACCAAGCAGGAACTGTACGAATCGGGTCAGGGCCGGGGCATCAGCATCGCCCCGGTGGCCATGCCAGAAGACCTGATCAACGACCCCCAGCTCGTTGCCCGCGACTTCTTCCGCACTATCGACGTCGGCGGTAATCCGCTGCGCTTCCCCGGCCCCCCATACCGGTTCGCCAACGCCTACGTCGGACCCCGGTCGGGGCCACCCGCGCTGGGCAGCGCGACCGAAAGCCTCGCGGACGTCGATGCAGCGGCCGATCTAGGGTACGAAAGGACACCAGCATGAGCACCGGACTCCCCCTCGAGGGCATCAGGGTCGCCGACTTTACTTGGGTCGGCGCAGGCCCGTTCCTTACCAAACCGTTGGCGGACCATGGGGCTGACGTCATTAAAATTGAGTCCAAGACAAGAACGGACCCCATCCGCTCCATGGCGCCTTTCCGGGACGGGCAGTCGGGCATCAACCGCAGCGGGTACTTCGCCAATCGAAACTCGAGCAAACGCTCCATATGCCTGGATCTCAAGCATCCGGACGGGAAACGGCTGGCCCTCGAGCTGATCGCCAAGTCCGATGTCGTCGCCAATAATTACACGCCCGGAACCATGGAAAGGCTCGGCCTTGGCTATGAGGCGGTCCGACGACTCCGCCCGGACATCATCTACCTCGACATGCCAATGCAGGGCAACAGCGGCCCGCACTGCGACTACCGGGGCTACGGCCTGACCATCGCTGCCGCCAGCGGATTGTTCGGCCTCTCCGGGTACCCGGACCGGCTCCCCGTGGGGACCGGCACGAACTATCCCGACCACGTTCCCAACCCCCTCCACGGTGCCATCGCGGTGCTCGCAGCCCTGAGGAACCGGCGCCGAACCGGACAGGGGGAACATATCGAACTCGCCCAGCTCGAATCCACCGTCAACACAATCGGCCCCGCGCTGCTGGCAGCCTCGGCGGGACAGCAGACCGAGCGCGCGGCCAATGACGACCCCGTTGCTGCACCGCACGGCGTATACCGATGCGCGGGCGAAGACAAATGGTGCGCCATCGCAGTCTTCACTGACGCGCAGTGGGACGCATTGACCTTAGCTCTGGGAGCACCCGCATGGGCGAGCCGTCCAGATCTGGCCAGCCCGGAAGGCCGCCGAAACGCCCGCCGGGAGCTGGATGTTCTGATGAACTCCGCAACACAGACCTGGGATGCCGACCGGCTGGCTGCCACCCTAACCACAGAAGGCGTTCCGGCTTCCGCCGTACTGGACGCCGACGCTCTACTGAACCACGACCCGCAACTCCGCGACCGCAATCACTGGATCCGACTGGATCATCCGGTCATGGGACCAAGCATCTATGACGGCATTCCCTACCAGCTCTCCAGAACCCCCGGGCGGCTCCGCGGCCCCGCTCCTCTCCTTGGTGCTGACACCCGGGAGGTGTGCCAGGACCTCCTCGGAATGGACCCGGAAACATTTGATTCACTGAACCAGCAAGGAGTCGTTGGCTGACATGACGATCGAGACAGAACGCCAAGGAAAGACCTTTATCATCCGGATCAACCGGCCCGAAGCACTAAATGCACTGGATGTGGACTCCATGCGTGCATTCAACCAGGAACTGCGCCAGTTCCGTGATGACCCCGACCTGATGGTTGCCGTGATCACGGGAACAGGTGAGCGGGCATTCTGCACAGGAGCAGACCTCAAGCGCACATTGCCCCCGGAAACATCATTCGCTGAAGCCTACTTCCACTCCTATGAACGCAGCGTCAATGAAGGCCTCTACGTCCGGGCCATCACAATCAGCGAACTGGAGATCAACAAACCCCTGATCGCCGCGGTCAACGGCCACGCTCTGGGCGGCGGCACGGAGATCGCGCTGGACTGTGACCTACGGATCGCCAGCGACAACGCGACCTTCGGACTACCTGAACCTCGCTGGGCCAGCGTCCCGGCCGTAGGGGGCGTATCGAAATTGCTGCGGGCCGTACCACGGGCTGTCGCCATGAAAATGATCCTCACAGGTGACCGCATAGACGCCGCCGAAGCGCACCGCATCGGGCTGGTCAGTGACGTCGTCCCGGCTGAGAAGCTACTGGATCATGCACTGGAGATCGCCGACCGTATCGCCGCAAACGGCCCCTTGGCCATCAAGAGCATCAAAACTCTCGCGATGCGAACCGAAGATCTGTCACTGAGCAAGTCAGTGGAATTAGAACAGCTGCTGTGGGGCCTGCTGAGGGACACCAAAGACCGGGTGGAAGGCCGAACGGCCTTCGCCGAACGGCGCGCACCGCAATACCAGGGCCGCTAGAGACTACGAAACCGGGAGAAGGAAGACATTTTGAACACGCATACATCGCCCGCCCCGACCTTGGTCGGAGGGGAGTGGATCCATCAGGACGGCGATCACACAGCCCTGATGATTACCAAATGCCACAACTGTGGCAGCACCTGGTTCCCGCCCAGGGAAATCTGCTCAAAGTGCGCATCCGGAAACGTCGAACAGGCACTCACCGGCAGCCGCGGCACCGCCTACGCGTCAACCGTCGTACGCATCGGCCCTGCTGCATTCAAGCCACCATACGTTCTGGCATACGTGGACCTCGACGGAGCCCGCCTCCTCGCCCACGTCGAAACCGACGAAGCACTCGCTCCCAATACGCCAGTGGAGTTGAAGGTGGGAGCCATAGGTGAGGACGATACCGGCCCCCTGTCCTCATACCTGGTCGCCGAAGTCAGTGAAGCCCCCACGTCCGGAGACGCGCTATGAGGCCGGTCTATGTGGCAGGGGCCGCGGTTCACCCCTTCGGCAAGCACCTGGGCGTCAATGCCGCAGAGCTCGGCTTCCGAGCTGTCCAAGAACTCCTCGCGAGCACCGGAATAAGCCCCGAACAGGTCGATGCCGGGTACGGCGGGTCCACGTACGGCGGTTCGCTTCTCGCCCAGCGGGTCCTCCAGCGCGTCGGGGTGTCCGGCCCCCCTGTCTACACAGTGGAAAACGCCTGCGCCAGCGGTGCCTCTGCCGTTCACCTCGCATGGCAGGCCATCGCCGGCGGATTCGCCGACTGCGTGATCGCTTTCGGAACCGAAAACCTCTCCGGGTTTGGAGGTGGAACTCTTCCCCTGACGACCAATGACATCGAAATCTCCCAGGGCATGGTGATGACAGCCGCTTACGCCATGCGTGCCCAGCGCTACCTACACGACTTCGGGGCGACAGTTGATGACTTGAGCCGGGTATCGGTGAAGAACCGCGGCAACGGGGCACTAAACCCGCGTGCCCACTTCCAAAAGGCAATCAGCGCGGAGGACGTAGAAGACTCACGCCCCGTGGCCGACCCATTGCGGCTCTTGCATTGCTGCCCCAACAGCGACGGGGCGGCCGCGGTCCTGCTGTGCTCGGAGGCATTCGCCAAAGAGCTGGCCACGCCGAGCATCCGTATGCGGGCCAGCGTGGTGCGCTCAGGGGACTTCCACACCTCTTATCGGGACATGACCTGGCCGGATATCACCGCCCGAGCGGCGAAAGCGGCCTATGAGATGGCCGACATAAAACCCAGCGACCTGGATCTCGTGGAACTCCATGACGCCTTCAGCGTGGCCGAGTTCCTGCACACCGAGGCGCTTGGCATCGCCGAGCGGGGGCAGGCATACAAAGCGACAGCAAGAGGAGAATTCGACCGGGACGGGCGGGTAGCCATCAGCCCCAGCGGCGGCCTGCTATCCCGTGGACATCCCGTAGGCGCCACCGGCGTTACCCAGATTTGCGAATCCTACTGGCAACTGACCGGTGAAGCGGGCGACCTGCAGGTACCGGGGGCAGAGGTTGCCCTCACCCATGTGACCGGCGGCGGGATCTTCGGTGTAGACAACGGCGCCTGCTCAATACACATCCTGACAACAACCTGAACAAGGACTAGGGACCAATGACTGACACACAACTGCGATACCCGAGGCTGGCAGTGCTCGCTTCCCCGGGAACCGCAACTTCAAAGGCCGTGGCTGACAGATTGCAATCGACCGGGTGGGTGGTAAAGACCATCAGCGAAGCTCCTGCTCCAGAGGAAATCGACGCCCTCCTGGCTGGGCAAGAAACCATAGACGGACTGATTTATGAACCAGGACTACTGGACGGGAGCACCGCTATCAGCGCGGGAAGCGTTGTGGACAGCATGCTCAAGCTGGTCAATCAGTTGCGCCCTCATCTCCGCCCGCGAGCGGACGGCGGGGCAAGGATCCTGACCATCAGCAGTCGCGACGGCCTTGGCTGGCCGAACCGTCCGCACATTGCCGCTGCGGCAGGAGCACTCGTCGCTGTCTCCCGGAGTCTCGCTCTCCAGCTAGGTCCAGATGGCGTCACGGTGAACGTGGTGGCCGCCCTTCCTCCCCTGGGCAGCGTTCTTCGGGACGCCGGCCGACCCGCCGGAACACACCTGCGCGAACCGGAGCCCCTAACCCCAGCCCCCGTCACAGCAGAAGATATCGCAAGCACCAGCGAATTCTTCCTCGACACCAGGAGCGGTTACATCACCGGCCAGGTGATGTACTGCTGCGGCGGCGCGAGTCTGCTGTCGAGCCTCTCCGTCTGACCAGCATGGAAAAAGAACAGAACCTCATTATCGACAAAGGACAATTCTCATGGGACTAAACGAAAAGGTAGCCGTCATCACCGGGGCCGCCAGCGGCATCGGTCTCGCAGTCGCCGAAGACTTCGCGGCCAGCGGAGCCAAAGTTGTCATCGCCGATATTGCAGGCGACCGCGCAGCAGAGGCAGCCGAGCGGATTAGGAGCAACGGCGGCACAGCAATTGGCCTGGCCGTGGACGTCACCGACCGTGAAGGGGTGCAAGTTCTCTTCGAACAGACGGAAGCGAAATTGGGTCCGGTGGACATTCTGGTGAACAACGCCGGGATCAGCGTCGACCGCGGTGTGCGCCGAATAACTGACGAAGAATGGCAGCGCACCATTGCAATTAACCAAACGGGCGTCTTTCTCTGCTCCCAGGCCGCCGCCAAGAGCATGATCGGCCGCAGGACCGGACGGATTATCAACATTTCATCACGCGCTTGGCTCGGGTGGTTCGGACAGCTCGCTTATGCATCGTCAAAGGGCGGGGTTGTGTCAGCTACCAGATCTTTGGCGATCGAACTAGCCAAGTACGGGATTACGGTGAACTGTCTGGCGCCCGGACTGATTGATACACCCCTGCTGCGCCGGGAGCCGCAAGAGGTCATGGATCGGCTCCTCCAAGCCCAACCCATGGGATCCCTCGGCGCAGCCAGCGATGTGGCATGGGCGGCGCGGTTTTTCGCTGATCCGGCGAACCATGCCGTCACCGGTCAAATCCTCTACGTTTGCGGCGGAAAGAGTCTCTACGCGCAGCCAGCCAGTAGTTAGCGGGTCACTGCGATGAACGCCATACCGCTCAGACGCCCTGGCCGTCGTGCCACGACAATGGCCAGTTCCACGACCGTAGCGGCAGTCCTTCCAGTTTTCCTCGTCGGAGGACTAGGCGTGCAATTGGAGCAGGACCTGGGCATGACCCCCGAGGTTCTGGGAGCCACCGTCGCTTCCTACTGGGGAATATCGGCCCTCCTATCTACGACAGGCGGACAAGTTGCTCAGCGACTCGGCTTTAGAAAGGGGATGCTGCTTTCCGCAACCCTGGGCATGACATCGCTCCTGGGCATTGCCATCCTGACCCCTCACTGGTCATGGCTATTCCTGTGGATGGGAATCGCGGGGGCCTCCACGGCACTGGCACACCCGGTTTCAAATAGCCTCATCATCCACGAGGTTGCGTCAAAGAACCGAGCCTTTGCCTTTGGCCTCAAACAGGTTGCGATACCAGCAGCAACACTTGCTGCTGGTATCGCAGTACCAACTCTGGCGATAACCCTCGGGTGGAGGTGGGCGTTCGGTGTTGCAGCTGTGTTCGCAGCTCTTTTTCTCCCGGTACTCCTTCGCGTCGTACCTCGGATCCAGGCAGTAACTGCCCGGCGGCCACGGCTCGGGTCAATGAGAACAAAACTGCCCCGGCCCCTGAGGTTATTCCTGTTAACCACAGCGATAGCAGCAGGTTTAGGCTCTGCCCAAGCGACTGCGTTAGGCGCCTTTACCGTCGTTTCCGCCTCCAGCGCTGGCTTTGATATCTCGACCGCAGGGCTTCTCCTGGGAATAGGCAGCACGGCCGGATGCCTTGTACGCCCGTTGGCAGGGTTTGCGGCAGACAGGGGAATCGGCGGATCCATGGCAACCGTTGCCTCCATGCTGGCAGTCGGGTTCGCTGGCCTACTCGCCATGGCCTGGGGCAACAAAGCGGTCTTCGCCGTCGGATGTGCCTTGGCTTTCGGCTTCGGATGGGGCTGGAACGGCCTGGTCCATTTCGTCGTCTCTCGGAGGTCACATCCGTTCACTGCCCGCGCCACCGGAATAGCACAATGCGGAACCTACATCGGCGGAACTGTAGGCCCATTCGCATTCGGGCTTGTCTTTTCCAACTACGGGTCAATTACAGCCTGGGTTGCGGCGGCTGCAGTGGCCGGTATCGGAGCCATCGCAGCTCTCCTCGCCTACCGATTCGAAAGGCTCCTGCCGGACAACGCGGGATCGAACTGAGGAACCAAGACGGCAGGGCACGGACGGTCGGCCCAAGCCTATCTGGGACAACTCGATCTCCATTCCGCACCATGGAGCCCCGGCAACAGTATGACGTGGCCAAGGTTCCTGCACGAACAGCCCATGCGGTCTTCCTGACCGTTCCGCGCGCGCACTCATTAAAGGTAAATTCGCTAGCCGAGCATTAGTGTCGCGGTCGCGCTCTTCAGCAGCGCGGCCATGACGTGAAGTCGAATTCGGACCCCGATTGAAAATAGAAGACCATGCGGACTAGTCGCTGGCAATGCTACGTCTTCGGGTACAGTTTGGCTTGCTTCACGAGTTCGGCCAGCCACGGTCGGTGCCCGTGATGGAACACCATGCCTTGGGGCAGACCCTGGACAGATGCGGTGGACTTGGAAATGTCAATCGTGATTCGGCGCCCTGCAATGGGCGCGTTGGTAATGTGCAGATCGCCATACGACTCCGGGAGTACTGGATCCATCCATAGGCCACCGCGTGAAACATGGGCGTCATAGCGCATCAGGCTCGTGAGCAAGTGGATGGGTGTGGTCGCTGCCCAGGCTTGGGGTGAGCATGCCGTCGGATACGGGACGGGTTCGGCGAACTCGTCCCGACTGAAGCCGCAGAACAGCTCCGGCAGCCGTCCCTCGGAGTATTCGGCAGCTTCCAGCAGGGCCGTGGAGATCCGCTGCGCTTCGGCGACAAAGCCGTAGCGCAGCAGGCCGGTCGCTATTAGCGCGTTGTCGTGTGGCCAGACAGATCCGTTGTGGTAGCTCACCGGGTTGTAGGCACCCATGTCGCTGGCCAAGGTCCGCACACCCCATCCGCTGAACATTTCCCGGGACATTAGGCGTTCGGCTACTTGTGGCGCCTTGTCGTCGTCTACGATGCCATGCCACAGGCAGTGGCCCATGTTGGACGCGCACGCGTCCACCTGCCGCTTCCTGCCGTCGAGGGCGACCGCGTAATACCCGCGTTCGGGCATCCAGAACTGCTCGTTGAACTGTTTCTTCAACTGCGCCGCCCGGTCTGCAAGCTCTTCCGCCAAGGCCGCGTCGCCGGCGTCGTACGCCATCCAGGCGCGAGACAGATACGCGGTGTAGACATAACCCTGCACCTCGCAAAGCGCGATCGGTGGCTCGGCCAGGCGGCCATCGGCGAAGTTGATGCCGTCCCAAGAGTCTTTCCAGCCCTGGTTGATCAGCCCACGGTCGTTGAGGCGCTCATATTCGACGAACCCGTCGCCGTCTTTGTCGCCGTAGTCACGGATCCAGTCCAGGGCGCGGTCTGCATTGGGCAGGAGGGCTGCAATGGTATCGGCTGCGAACCCCCAGCGGCTAACTGATCCGAGCAGCATCACGAACAGCGGGGTGGCGTCGACGCTGCCGTAGTACATGGACTTGCCGCCCAAGGCCTGCCCGCTGGAGACGTCGAGCCTGACCTCGTGCAGGATCTTTCCCGGTTCCTCCTCGCTCATTGGATCCACGGCGCTGCCTTGGCCGTCTGCCAGAGTTCGCAGCGTCCCCAATGCCAGCGTTGCGTCGACCGGCAGAACCATGAAGGAAGACAGTAACGAGTCCCGCCCAAATAGTGCCATGAACCATGGTGCCCCGGCGGCCACCACGACGCGGTCCTGATGGTTCGGATCTTCAATGCGAAGGGCGCCTAGATCGTCATAGCTGCGCCGGAGGGTGCGTTCAATCGACCGGTTGCCCATGCGGAGCACCGGAATCTTTGCCACCCATTCCTGCCGGCGTCGGTCACTCGGAGAGAGTTCGCCGGCGCCCGCATGAACACGCCCCGCGCGGCTGATTCCGTCAAGAAGGGGCACCACGCGAAGCAGCGTGGTCCATTGGCCATGGGGTGCGATAACCGTGTGGTAGGTCACGGCCCCGGCAGTTACATCGGCGCCCCCGGCCTCGACTATGACTCCCCTCCGAACATCCTGCCAGATGGCGCTGATAGTCAATGAAGCACCATCCGCCTGGCGCGATTCCTCCCAGCGCCGCCGTATCCTTGCCTCTTTTACCTCGAAAAGATCCGCGAAATCTGCCTCGACCGTCAGGGATATCAGGCATTCAACCGGCTGCAGGGAGTAGTTCAGAACGGAAATCTGTTCCTGAATGCCGACACCCACTTCCCGCAACCGCTTCACGATCACCGGGCTGTCCGCCGACCCGGCAAGCCCGGCAACACGGCCGGCAAACAACGCCCGGTACGGCTCCTTCGTCTCCGCTGCCAGTGACTCAAGCGGCTGGCCGTTGATGGTGAGCGTCAAGCCGGACAGGATGCGTGTGTCCTGAAAGAAAACGCCGTGCGGAAATTCGGGATGAATATCCCCGTTTGGCAACGAAATACAGAAGGACGTGCCCTCCACCAAAGTGACCGTCCCCGGACCTAAGGGCCCGGCCGCCGTATCCGCATTCCATCCAGCCATCCTTGGCTCCTCGACGAAATTACCCGAGACAAAAGGGCTAGATCTTAGGCCCAACGCCGCAGGCCGCAGCCTTCATCGTTTCCTCAGACGGTACGCCGGTCTCCTCCCTAGCGCCAGAAGATTTCTTGGGTCACTACGAGGGCATGGCCCACGGTCTGGAAGTACGGTACCCCTTGGAACTTGCTGTTACTTCTCGTCCACGATGTGTGCCTGGGGGCGGTTCAAACCCCGCCCGGGTCTGGCAGTTCGTTGAAATATTCGGCTGGCAGGGGATCGAGGATAGGAAAGTCAGGGCCAAAGGAGATCTGGACCGGCCCAGGCTGTAGCGCAGGATGAGATCGTTCTTGTTTGCCACAAAGTCGGGATCCCATAGCGCAGGCTTGGGCTTCACGGCCTAGTCTGACGTCGGCGAGGGCGATGTAGAAGTTGGGTTTTTGGTCCACGGCCCATTGCTCAGAATGCGCCATCCCTGCCTTCGATGGGCCGGCGTGTTGCCTCTGTTTGCCGAATATCTGGTGCCCAGGTCTGCGGCGTTGAGATGGGTGCCTTTGAAATGTCCCCCTCGATGCGTCTCGGCCTGGCCGCCGAAACGTCTCAGGAGACCATCGCTGTTAGAACGCGCGGAGAATATCCTCGACCTGTTGTTTAGCATCTCCGAAGAGCATCTGAGAGTTCTCTCGGAAGAACAGCGGGTTCTGCACGCCCGCGTAACCGGCGGCCATGGATCTCTTGAACACGATGACGTTTTCTGCCTCCCACACCCTGAGCACGGGCATGCCAGCGATGGGGCTACCGGGGTCCTCGGCCGCAGCGGGGTTGACGGTGTCATTGGCCCCGATGACGAGGACGACCGAGGTACCGCCAAGGTCCTCGTTGATTTCGTCCATCTCCAGCACAATGTCGTAGGGAACTTTTGCTTCGGCGAGGAGCACGTTCATATGACCAGGTAATCGGCCGGCAACGGGGTGAATGCCGAACCGCACCTCCACGCCCCGCTCCTTTAGTTTGTGGGCGAGTTCGGCCACGGGGTATTGGGCCTGGGCGACTGCCATCCCGTAGCCGGGGGTGATGACGACGCTGGACGCATTGGATAGCAATTCGGCGGTTGCTTGGGCCGTAATTTCCCGGTGCTCGCCGTAGTCGGCGTCCCCTTCGGCGGGGGCGGCGATGCCGAACCCGCCGGCGATGACGGAGATGAAGGACCGGTTCATGGCCTTGCACATGATGTATGACAGGTAGGCGCCGGATGAGCCGACCAGGGCACCGGTGATGATGAGAAGGTCGTTGTTCAGCAGGAAGCCTGCTGCTGCCGCGGCCCAGCCGGAGTAGCTGTTGAGCATGGAGACAACGACGGGCATATCGCCGCCGCCGATGGAGGCCACGAGGTGCCAGCCCAGTCCTAGGGCAAGCAGGGTCACGACGACGAGGAGCCACAGCTGTGAGTCGTTGACGTACCAGGCGGTCAGGGCAGCAAAGGCGGCGAGGGCGCCGAGATTGACGGCGTTCTTTCCGGGCAGCATCAGCGGTGAGGACTTCATCCGGGCCGAGAGTTTCAGGAACGCCACAATCGAGCCGGTGAGGGTCACAGCTCCGATGAACACGCCGATGAACACCTCGGCGTGGTGGACGGCCATTAAGTCCTCAGCCAGGGCGGGGGCCTGAAGGTGCCCGTTCCAGCCGACGAGCACGGCGGTGAGCCCCACGAAGCTGTGCAGCAGGGCGATCAGCTCCGGCATGCCGGTCATTTCCACCACACGGGCACGCCAGAGCCCTATGGCGCCGCCGACCAGCACCGCTATGACGAGCAGGACCAGCCCAGTGAGCGCTGCTCCTGTCGCCCCGGCACCCTGAAGGGTCAGCCAGATTGTGGCCGTGAAGGCAATGGCCATGCCCGAGATGCCGTAGATGACGCCCGTGCGGGCCTTCTCATGCCTGCTTAGGCCGGCGAGGCTGAGGATAAACAGCAGGGCCGCGATAATGTAGGCCGCACCGGCGATGGACTCTGCGGTCAACGGACCGGAGACGGTATCAGACACGGTAAGGCTCCTGGCTAAAGTTTGCGTTGTTTCGTGTACGGCGGTCATCCGTCTGCCCTGTTTCCGCGGGAGAACATCGCGAGCATGCGCCGGGTGACGGCGAAGCCACCGAAAATGTTGATGCTGGCCAGCAGGACAGCAACAGCGGCCATGATCTGCATGAAGGTGTTCCCCGACGTGATCTGCAGCAGCGCGCCGACTACGATGATCCCGGAGATGGCGTTAGTGACTGACATCAGCGGCGTATGCAGGGCATGATGTACCTTTCCGATGACATAGAAACCAATAACGATGGACAGCAACAGCACCGTGAAATGCTGCGGCAACGGGGCCGGGGCCACAGCGTTGATCCCGAAGAGCATCGCCATGCCCGCGGCAATGAGCCCGGCCTTACCAGCCGGGCTCAGGCCCGTCTTCTTCGCCGTGTCGGCAGCAGACCCTCCGGCATGTGGAGCTTGAGCCTGGGCGGGGGGCGCGGCGGAGACCTGCACCGGTGGCGGAGGCCAGGTCTTCTCGCCGTTCCGCACCACCGTCACCGACCGCTGAACGACGTCCTCGAAGTCGATCCTTAGCTGGCCGTCCTTCTCCTTCGTGAGTAGCTTGAGTAAGTTCAGCAGGTTAGTTCCGTACAGCTGGGACGCCTGGGCCGGCAGCCGGGCCGGGAGATCGGTATAGCCCAGGATCACCACACCGTTATCCGTCACCACACGTTCTCCGGCAACTGAGCCTTCCACGTTCCCGCCTTGGCCGGCAGCCATGTCAACGATCACGCTGCCCGGCCTCATCTCGGCAACATCCTCGGCCGTGAGCAGCTTCGGCGCGGGACGCCCCGGAATGAGGGCCGTGGTGATGATGATGTCCACGTCCCGGGCCTGTTCGGAGTAAATCTCTGCCGCGCGCCGGTTGTACGCCTCGGACGTGGCTTTGGCATACCCGTCCGCGGACGTCATGACCTCCTCGACCTCAACCTTGAGGTAGACCCCGCCGATGGACTTCACCTGATCGGCCACCTCGGGCCGGGGGTCCGTCGCGCGTACGATCGCGCCGAGGCTGCTCGCCGCGCCGATCGCTGCCAAACCGGCGACTCCGGCTCCCGCGACCAGGACCTTCGCCGGTGGAACCTTACCCGCCGCAGTTATCTGCCCGGTGAAGAACCGGCCAAATTCGTGTGTGGCCTCGATGACAGCCCGGTACCCGGCAATGTTCGCCATCGAACTGAGCACATCCATCGCCTGCGCCCGCGAGATCCGCGGCACGGCATCCAACGCCAGCGCCGTGATCGGACGCGCCGCCAGCGCCTCCACCAGCTCAGGGCGCAGCGCCGGACTCAGCATTCCAATCAGCGTGGCCCCGTCGGTCAATCGTCCGATTTCTTCCTCAGTAGGAGGATTGATCCTCAGCACGATGTCACTTCCCCACGCCTCGTCGGCGCCGACAATCGTTGCACCTGCCGCGGCATACGCGTTGTCAAGGAACGACGATAATTCCCCCGCACCCTTCTCGACCACGATGTTATAGCCCAACTCGGCCAGTTGCCTGACCGTGACGGGCGTGGCCGCCACCCTTGTCTCGCGGCCGAACTCGCCCACAATCCCTATACGTGTCACTTTTGCTCTCTCCTTCATGTGACCTGCCCGGCAGGAATTCGCCCGGGCAAGACCGGCGTCTTGTTCATTTCCGCGATTGGCCTGTCAGCAAGACACCGACGGCTCCCGCTGTCTCTTCCACCCGGTCACACTCCGGGAAAGCTCAGCCCCAGGCGACAAGGTGGTTGTCCACTCGTGCCCAGCTATGCCTCTTCCGTCGAAGACGTGCGCGCACAGGAAGTCCCTGGGAGGCTTCTTATAGGGGGCGAAGGCCTTCTGGGGGTTGACGGGCTGTGTAGAACGACACCCGCAACAACCTTCTCCAGACGGCCATCTGCTTCTGAAGTCCAGGACTAAGCAGCTCTGCGAAGCGGGCCCGCATTTCGTCCAAGGTCGGGCCACATTAGAAAAACCTGTGTGAGGACCTTCCGCATCCGGCTCATTGATATGCATTCATTCACGCGGCTAAGCCCTCTTCAATGTGTGAACCGGTTCTTGCCGGTGCCAGCCTGGATTTGGCTACACCTTTCGTTACCGGGCCTACCCTCCATGCGCTCTTGAGCTTCGGCTCTCTGGATGAACACCAGGGGAACCCTCACCTCGAAACCTCGGGCCTTGTCCCACAATCGTCGATGATTGTTCGCATCCGCTGCGCTCCAGACGATGGATGAGTCCTTAGTTGCTGCGTCGATGACGCAACGTCTCACCAGGCTCCCGCCGCGCCAGATCTCGACCTCTAACCCTTCGAGGGTGCTCCAGTCATCAAATTTAAAGAAATCCATCGATTTACTCCAAAGATCGCAATGGGTTTGAGGTGTGAAACCCGTCAATACATCGCATGCTGGCGTCGTTACGGGGCTCGCCGCCGCATCTCACCTATAAGAACTGCGGACGCCTTTTCCGAGGCCTGAACTCCTCGCCCGGTCCTGACGCCACCTCCCGCGTGCGGCGTCAGGACGGCAAAACGGATCCTCAACAGGATCGACGCGAAGACTTGGCCTCCAAAGGGCCAAAGCCGCCTACGAAGGCTTCGGCCGGCGGCTTCGAGATCAGTGACCTCCTCTGCGGTGATCAGCTGTGCCGGGAAAGGAAACAAGACCTGAAAAGCGCCCTCCTCCCCGCCTCGGGCGCCCCTGAGACTCCCGCGATCCAGCTCTGCTCCTCAGCGGAAACGGGTCGCAGAAAAGGCGAATACGCTCAGGCTCGTAGATACTGACCGGAGGCTGG
>NZ_JAGGPJ010000026.1 GCF_018613875.1 Arthrobacter sp. ISL-28
GCGAAGTGGATGACGGCGTCGACGGTGTGCCGGGAAAAGATCCGGTCGACGGCGGCCTCGTCCAGGAGGTCCACGGGGTGGAACGCGGCTTCCTTGCCCGTGAGTTCGGCGACCCGGCGCAGCGACTCCTCGCTGGAGTTCGCCAGGTTGTCGATGACCACCACCTCGTGGCCGGCTTCCTGCAGGGACAGAACTGTGTGCGAGCCGATGTAGCCGGTACCGCCAGTGACCAGAATCCTCATCATGAAACCTTCCCGTTTCGCTATTGCTCAAAGCTGCCCGTAACGGGCGCACAAACACTTCGAGCATAGCAACACTTTCTCACAATTCAACACAATTTCGATCATTGTCTGTCATTTCCCCTCGGGGTGGCATTCAGTGGTCGTCCGTTTTTTTCGTGCTGCATGTGGACGTGACGTGCTTCGTGTCGAGAGCAAGCGTCTCGACGATCCTTCGTCCGGCGGCCTGGAGTGCTGTCCTCGCTAAAGCGGCGTCCTGGGAGGTGTCCTGAGCCGTGATGTCCTGAAGCGCCGTGACGCCGGCGAGGCCAAGGCTGCTGGCCTCTCCCTCGCCAAGGACTGAGCAGCCGACAACGGCCCAGACGGGCGTGTTTGCGGACCGTTTGCAGACGGCCGAGATGAGTTTGCCGTCGGGTGTTTGGGCGTCGAGGCGTCCTTCTCCGGTCACGATCAGGTCGCATTGCCGGGTGTGATCATCGAAATCCAGTAGGTCCAGGAAGTAGTCGGCGCCGGATACGAGTGATCCGCCCAGGAGCAGAAGACCGAAGCCGATGCCTCCGGCGCTGCCGGCTCCGGGCGTATTGGCAAGGGCAGGCGCATCGATATGCGGGATGGTCGTGCAGGCTTGGACGAGCGAGTGGAGGCCTCGGTCGAGTACCGCGACCAGATCATCGTCCGCTCCTTTTTGCGGTCCGAAGACGTGCGCGGCCCCTTGGACTCCGCGCAGCGGGTTGGTTACGTCACTGGCGCCGATGAGTTCAATTCCCTCGAAGTCGAACGTGTTCCTGAGGTCGACGTGGACTATTCGGTGAAGTGAGCCGCCGTCCGGTTCCACCAGACGCCCATGTTCGTCCCGAAACTCCGCTCCGAGGGCGGCAAGCATTCCGGCCCCGCCGTCGGTGCTGGCACTGCCTCCGAGGGCAACCACGATGGTTTTCGGCTGCAGGAACGCCGCGGCCAGGATGGCTTCGCCCAAGCCCCTGCTCGACGCTGCCAAGGGACGTAACGGGCCCTGCAATGTCGCAAGGCCGCAGGTTCCTGCCACCTCCACCACCGCCGTTGTTCCGTCAAAGGCGATCTGCGCGTGCTGCACGTCGCCGTCGGCGTTGTGGGCCTCAACCGTTTTCACGCTTGAGCCGGCGAACACGGCTGCCTCGACGCTTCCGTCTCCGCCATCGGCGAGGGGGAGGACTGTTACCTGGACTTGTGCGTCGGTGGTCAGGGAGGCGATGCCGGAGCGGACGGCTTCGGCGACACCGAGTGCGCTCAGGCAGCCTTTGAACTTGTCAGGGGCGACTAGAACGCGCACGGGGCGCGGTGTGGCGGAGCGGAAACGCGGACCGTTCTCCTCGCCCCGGCGTTCCATTGTGAGTTGATGCATGCTGTTTTTCTCCTGTGCGCTGTTGGGTGTTTGGGCGGACGGGTGTTCGTCCAGGTTGTGTGTTTTTGCATCAGTGGTGAAGGCATCAGTACTGAAGGGTGTGCCACTAGGGGACCATCCATCCAAGAACGGGCGTGGATTGGAGGTAAACGAGTCCCAGGAACAGGACGAGGAGGCCCAGGCTCCAGCCGAGGAGTTTGCGGAAGATATCCCCCTCCCGGCCGGACATTCCCACTGCGGCGGCGGCGACCGCGAGGTTTTGCGGCGAGAGCATCTTGCCGAGGACTCCGGCTGAGGAATTCGTCGCCGCAGCAAGAGCCGGGTTCAGTCCCGAATGCCCGGCGGCGGTTACCTGGAGAAGGCCGAAGAGCGAGTTGGATGACGTGTCCGAGCCGGTGATGGCTACGCCGATCCATCCGATCAGCGGGGAGAAGAGGATGAACAGCCCGCCGACTGAGGCAAGGGCGAAGCCCAGGCTCGCGGTCTGGCCGGAGAGGTTCATGACGAAGGCGAGCCCTAGAACGGACATGACCGTCACTATCGTGAAGCGCAGCTGGATCAGCGTGTCCTTGTAGGCTCTCACTGCTTCGGTAAACGTGATCCGGTAGCAGGCGGCGACAAGAACACCTGACAGGAGCAGGAGGGACCCTGTGGCCTTGATGTGGTCCAGCTTGAACATCTGGGCTGCGACGGGGTTCCCGTTGGCGTCCACCACGTTCAGCCCCGACCAGGCGAAGGTGACCGATCCCATCGCTGAGAGCAGGGACTTGACCAGAGGGACCTGGCTGATTCCGAAGACCGCGATGATGATGAGGTACGGCAGCACCGCAAGGAAGGTAAACCGGCCGCCCGAGCGGGAGGTGCCGGTGTCCAAGCGGGTGATGGTCTGGGTGGTTCCGGCCGCGGACAGCGCCCGGGCCTGCTCCGTTCCAGAGGCTGCCGTTGCGAAGACCGGTTCGTTCTTGGGTTTCCACCAGCGCAGGGTCAGGAGTACGGCGGGGACGGTGGCAACGGAGGCCACGATGCCGGTCAGTTCGGCGGCGATGAAGTTGGACGTCAGGTATTGGGCGACGGCGAAGACCACTCCGGCGACCAGGGCTACCCGCCAGGTTTCACGCAGGCCGCGCCGGCCGTCAACGAGGTAGACCAAGATGAACGGAACGATGACGGCGATAAAGGGAGTCTGGCGTCCGGCCATCTGGGAGAGAGTGTGCATGTCGATGCCGGTCACAGCCGCGAGGGTCACGTCAGGGGCCGCCATCGATCCGGATGCCACCGGAGCAGTGTTGGCCAGCAGCGAAACCAAGGCTGCCTTTAGCGGCTTCATCCCTGCAGCCATCAGCATGGCCGCGGAAATGGCGACGGGTGCGCCGAAGCGTGCCAGGGACTCCAGCAGGGCGCCGAAGCAGAACGCGATGATGATCGCCAAGACCCGCTGATCGTTCGAGATCTTCCGGATGCGCGCCCCAGGACCTCGAACCACCCGGCGGTGACAGTCATCTTATAGATCCACAGGGCATTGATCAGGATCCAGAGGATCGGAATCAGGCCGTAGAGCACCTTCGGCAGTGGCACTGAACAGCTGCAAGACGGGCATGCGCCAGACCAGCGCCGCGGTCACCATTGACAGGGCAAGGGCCGCGACCGCCGCAATGTGGGCCTTCACGCGGAACGCTCCGAGGCGCACAAAGAGCAAAATCAGCGGGGCCGCCGCCAGTATCGCCGACCAAACCAGTGAGTTTGCCAGTGGATCAAGCACTTGTTGGAACATTCGAGGTCTCCTCGTTGAGAGCGGACGCCGGTTCAGGCTGGCGTGATGTGTCTAACAAAGCAAACAGCATTAAGGGTGTATTTGTCTAGCAATCCGTAAAATATTGTCTAGCAATTACTGGTAGATCTGCCTAACAAAAGGCGATAAAGTGTCGGGGAGACCAAGGAGTTTTTCGTGACATCCCAGCCAGCGGCCGCATCCCGCGTCGATGCCATAGCGGACGACATTCGCTCGCGGATTCTGCGCGGTGAATACCCAGGTGAAACCTCCTTCACCGAAACCGACGTCGCCACCCGCTATGACGTAGCCCGGCCCACTGCGAAGGCAGCAATTGAGAAGCTGGTTTCCGAATCAGTGCTAGAGCGCCGCACGAACAAGACAGCAAGAGTCATCAAACTTGGACCTGAAGATGTCCGTGACATCTACTTCACGCGGGCGCGGCTGGAAAAAGCGGTCCTCCTGCAACTCGCCCAGGCACGTTCAGTTCCGGCCGGAGCAATAGCCGCCCAGCGCGAACTGGAGCAGCTGGACGGCAGCTCCGGTTTTGACACGGTGGACCCGGACATGCGCTTTCACATGGCACTCGTGGACAGTATCGGCAGTCCACGAACCAGCCGCATGTACGGCTCGCTCGTATCCCAGGTCAAACTCTGCATGGCCCAAATCCAGGGCCTCCACCTCGTCCAGCCCGAACGCATCATCAAGGAACACCAGCACCTGCTCGAACTCATTGAGGCCGGCGACGGCGACGCTGCCAGCAATTTTCTCGACGAGCACCTGAGCCGCCCCAGAGAGCGCCTTGTGGCCGCAGTTGGGGGAGTGCCAGGGCCCGAGGCGTTCCGGGACTAGTCTTAGGAGGGCGCCATTCGCCCGACGCCCCGTGAGGCCTCCCCTCCGGGGAATGCGTGAGACCGCTTTCGATCAGAAATGAGCGGCCGTTGGGTGCCGATCGGAGCTGTGGGGTACTACTCGGGCCACGCTATGGCTGCCGTGCTCCACAATTGGAGCAGTAGCATAGGGCACATGGATGCCGATTCCGGCTCAGCCTCTGAATTAGAAACGGCATCGACGATATTCGCTGATGTCCGTTCCCGCTTGTTCGGGATCGCCTACCGCATGCTCGGGAGTGTCAGCGAGGCGGAGGACATCGTGCAGGAGGTGTGGATCCGATGGCAGGCCTATGATCGCAGCACCGTGCGGGATGCGCCGGCGTTCCTGGCGGCCACCGCCACCCGGCTTGCCATCAATGTTGCGCAGTCGGCACGTGTTCGTCGTGAGATGTATGTCGGACCGTGGCTGCCGGAGCCCGTGGACACGAGCTCCGACCCTGAACTGGGCGCCTTGCGCGGTGAAGCCCTCCAGTTTGCTGTGTTGCTGATGCTGGAGAAGCTGTCGCCGACCGAACGGGCCGCGTATGTGCTGCGGCAAGCGTTCGACTACCCGTACGAGCAGATCGCGGAGATCATCCAACAGACGCAAGCGAATGCGCGCCAGTTGGTGAGCCGGGCGCGCAAACGCCTTGCTGAGGAGAAACGCGCTGCAGTGAGCGTGCGGGAACAGCAGCGTCTGCTGGAAGCATTCCTGGCTGCGGCGCGGACCGGCAATCTGGCCGCACTGGAAGAACTCTTCGCCGCTGACGTCGTCAGTTACTCCGACGGCGGCGGTAAGGCTCGCGCTTCCAAGTTTCCTGTTGTCGGAAAGGAACGGGTCGCGAAGTATCTCAAGGCATTCGCGTCGCGCTTCTGGCTCGGTGTCGATATTGAGCCCTTCATGGCCAATGGCCAGCCTTCGGCACGTCTGACACGGGACGGGGTGGTGTTCGCGGTCGTGACGATCACGGTGTCCGCCCAGGGTATTGATCGGCTGCTGTGGATGATGAACCCGGACAAGCTGTCCGGGGTTGCAAGGGTTGGCGCCTGACTTTGCCATTTTGGGCCTGTGATCGACACTCGTTTAGCTGATCGGTCCAATTTGCCTCAGGCTGTCACAGATTGAGTTGGTATCCGGTCTTAGCTGGTGGACGGGATGTCACCACATTCCTATACGCCACAAACGGAAGGAAGATCATGAAGATCGTAGTCATCGGCGGCACGGGCCTGATCGGCAAGCACGTAGTGGAGAGCCTAAGCAGTCAGGGCCATGAGGCGATCGCGGCCTCCCCATCTACTGGAGTGGATTCCGTGACAGGTCAGGGACTGGATGAGGCGATGGCGGGGGCGGATGTCGTTGTCGACCTCACGAACACTGCCGATTTCGATGAGAAGGTAGTCGTCCCCTTCTTCTCCGCCTCATCCCGCAATCTTCTTGCTGCCGAGACAAAGGCGGGTGTGGGACACCATGTGGCTCTGTCGATCGTTGGAACCGACCGTATCGGGGCTGTCGGCTACTTTGCCGGAAAAACTGCCCAGGAGAAGGCAATTAGAGAAGGCGGAGTGCCGTACACAATTCTGCGGGCTACTCAGTTCTTCGAATTCCTCCCAGCGATCGCTGAGGCCGCAACACGCGACGGGTCGGTGTATGTGACAAGTCATCTCATGCAGCCGATGGCTGCTGCCGACGTTGCTCGTATTGTGGCCGAGACGGCGGTCTCGGCGGCGATTAACGGCGTTCTTGAAATGGCAGGCCCTGAGCGTGGAGGGATCAACGAATTCGTGTCCCGGGTTCTCGCGGCCCACAATGATCCCCGCCCAGTGGTCATTGATACCGAGGCGGGCTACTTCGGTATGCCAATTGAAGAGACGAGCATCGTTCCCCTCGGCGAAGCACGCATCGGGGACATCTCTCTCAAGGAGTGGCTGAACCAGCAGTAGCCGGACCCAGCGGGGTGTCCTTCGCGGCGGGCGTTGAAGGACGCCCCGCTCCGCACTATGGACATCCCTGGTGGGCGGTGCCACCATGGCCGGAGAAATGGCGGGCTGCTCGGCGGCCTCGCTCGGAAGTGCAGGGTGGAGAAACCAATGTCAGGGTCCATAGATCTGATCGTGGAGCAATATCATCGAGCGCTCGATGAGGTCGTCAAGGGAGATCCCGCCCCCAAGAAGGAGCTGATTTCAAGGCGGGATGACGTCAGCCTCGCCAATCCGCTCGGCCCGCCTGTCCGGGGCGGGGAAAACGCGAAGTACGCCGCCAACCCTTGAATAAGGTCCGAAAAAGTCACCCACCCACAGATTCCTGTGAGTGGGTGACTTCGCGGTATGCAACCGGCGGAGGGAGCGCGTCAGCCGCGCAGCCGCTCCATGCCGGGGTCGAACAGCGGCTCGGCAGTGACCGTGGCCGCGAGGCGCTTGCCAAAGTATTCGATCTCCACCGAGTCGCCGATCTCGACGCCGGCCGGCAGCCAGGCGTAGGCGATCGGCTTGCGCACGGAGTAGCCGTAGGCGGCGCTCGTGACGTATCCGGCGGGATCGCCGTTGACGTACACGGGTTCCTTGCCCAGCACCAGGGAGGTTCCGTCGTCGACCGTCAGGCAGCGGAGGGCCCGGCTGGCGGGCTGTTCCTTCCGGGCAGCCAGCGCCTCGGCCCCGACAAAGCCCACCTTGTCCTTGGCGATGGAGAACCCGAGGCCTGACTCATAGGGGTGGTGCTCGGAAGTCATGTCCGTGCCCCACAGCCGGTAGCCCTTCTCCAGCCGCATGCTGTTGAACGCCCCGCGGCCGGCGGCTATGATGCCATGCTCCTGCCCGGCCTCGAACAGCAGGTCCCAGAGCTTGAGGCCGTACTCCGCAGTCGTGTAGAGCTCCCAGCCGAGCTCGCCAACGTAGGAGAGCCGCATGGCCGTGACCGGGATGCCGCCCACCGAAATTTCCTTGGTCCGGAAGTACTTCAGGCCCTCGTTGCTGAGGTCGTCGCCGCTAACCTTTCCGATCACCTCACGTGCCAGCGGCCCCCACAGCCCGATGCAGCAGGTGCTGCCGGTGATGTCCGTGACGTGGGCCCATTGCGAGGGGTCGGCAGCTGCCTGCTTCCTGGCCTCGACCCGGAGGTAGTCGAAGTCGACGTTGCTGTTCACGCCAAGCTGGAACGTCTCCTCATCGAGCCTGGCCACGGTCACGTCACTGCGGATGCCGCCGTCGTCCGCCAGCAGGAGGCAGTACGTCACCGCACCGGGCTTCTTGGCGATGTTCCCGGTACTGAGGCGCTGCAGCAGAGCCTGCGCGCCGGGGCCGCTGACGGACAGCCGCTTCAGCGGCGTCATGTCATAAAGCCCGACGGCGGTGCGCGTCCTCCACGCCTCGGCCGCCGAAATGGGGGAGGAATACAGGGCGGACCACGGGTCGCGCTCGGGGGCCTGCCACTCGGCCGGAAGTTCCTCCAGCAGGCCGCGGTTGGCCTCGAACCAGTGCGGGCGCTCCCAGCCGGCGGACTCCAGGAAGAAGGCGCCGAGCTCCTTCTGCCGGACGTTGAACGGGCTGACCCGCAGGTCCCGCGGGGACTCCTTGGGCTGGAGCGGGTGCATCACGTCGTAGATCTCGACGAAGTTCTGCTGGGACGTTTCGCTGACGTATTCGTCGCTGGTCTGGACCTTTTCAAAGCGGGTGAGCTCGCAACCGTGCAGGTCCGTGCGGGGCTGTCCGTCGACCAGGAGTTCGGCCATGGCCTTCGCCACGCCGGCGGAGTGGGTGACCCAGACAGCCTCGGCGACGAAGAAGCCCGCGACATCGGGTGCCTCGCCCATAAGCGGGCCGCCGTCCGGGGTGAAGGAGAAGATGCCGTTGAAGCCGTCCTGGATCTGTGCCCGGTGCAGTGCCGGCAGGAGGTCCTGGCTGTCTTCCCATGACTGGGCGAAGTCTTCAAGGGTGAAGTCAAGCCGGGACGGCATGCGGTGCTCGGACATCTCATCCGCGCCGATCTTCGGCAGCGCTTCCATGTCCACGGGCATGGGGCGGTGGGCGTAGCTCCCAATGCCGATGCAGTCGCCGTGCTCGCGGTAGTAGAGGTCGCGGTCCTGGTAGCGCAGGATCGGCATGCCTGCCCCGTTGGGCATCTCGTTCCGGCCGGCAAGCTCGGGTACGGCCGTTGTTTTGACGTACTGGTGCGCGAGGGGCAGGAGCGGCACCTTCAGGCCGACCAGCTTGCCCAGTTCACGCCCCCAGAAGCCGGCGCAGGAGACCACGATGTCGGCCGGGATGACACCCGAGGAGGTCTCGACGCCGGTGACCTTGCCCGCCCACTGCGCGATGCCCGTGACAGTGGTGGAGCCAAGGTATGTCACTCCGGCGTCACGGGTCCGGCTGATGAGGAGCTGGACCGCGCGCGCAGCTGACGCCAGGCCGTCCGACGGCACGTACAGGCCGCCGAGGACTTTGCGGCCATCGGCAAAAGCGCCGCTGTTCAGCAGCGGCCAGTGCTTCTCGCATTCGTCCGCGTCGATGAGCCGGCCATCGATTCCCCAGGAAGTGGCGTAGCCGAGCTTGCGCTTGAGGTCCTCAAGGCGGCCCTCGGTGGTCGCCAGTTCCAGTCCACCGAGCTGGTTGAAGCAGGACACTCCGTTGGCGCTGAGGGAGAGCAGCTTGTCCACGGTGTAGCTGGCAAACTCCGTCATGGTCTTGGACGGGTTGGTCTGGAACACGAGTCCGGGTGCGTGCGAGGTGGATCCCCCGGCGAGTTCCAGCGGACCCTGTTCGACGACGGTGATGTTGCTCCAGCCCCGGCTGACGAGTTCATCCGCAAGGTTGGTGCCGACGATGCCGGCGCCGATGATGACTACGCGTGGTGATGCGCTCATGTTTAGTGGTTCTCCTGGTTCGCGTTTGCGGAAAAAGTTAGCGGAAGACGACGGTGCGGGTGTTGTTGAGCAGGACGCGGTGCTGGCAGTGCCATCTGACCGCCCGGGACAGGGCCTGCGATTCGGCGTCCCGGCCCACCGTCACCAAGGCGTCCGGATCCAGGCTGTGGTCCACCCGGAAGACTTCCTGCTCGATGATGGGGCCTTCATCCAGCTCCGGGGTGACGTAGTGCGCCGTGGCGCCCACGAGTTTCACGCCGCGGTCGTACGCCTGGTGGTAGGGCTTGGCGCCCTTGAATCCGGGCAGGAAGGAATGGTGGATGTTGATGGCCCGGCCGCGCAGAGACCGGCACAGGCCGTCGGAGAGCACCTGCATGTAGCGTGCCAGGACCACCAGGTCGGCATCGTATTCGGCGATGAGTTCGAGCAGGCGCGCCTCGGCCTCCGGCTTGGTCGCGGCGGTTACGGGAACGTGGATGAACGGCAGCCCGGCCGCTTCGGCCATAGGGCGCAGGTCCTCGTGGTTTGAAACCACGACGGCGATCTCCGCACCCAGGCTGCCGGCCCGCCAGCGGAAGATGAGGTCGTTGAGGCAGTGGCCGAACTTGGAGACCATCACCAGCAGCCGCTGGGGCCGGCCGTCGTGGATGCTGAATTCCATGCCGAACTCCCCCGCCGTCGCGGCGAACTCGGCGGTGAGGCCTTCGGCGGTCCGCTGGTTGAGCCCTTCGGAGCCTTCGAAATCGCCGTGTGCCCGGTCAATGGATTCTATTCTGCTGCCGGTGAAGGCGGTGCGCAGATACAGCTTCCCGCTGACATGGTCATCGAACTGCTGGTGCTCCACGATGTCGAAGCCACGGTCGGCCAGGAAGGTGGTCACTGCCCGAACGATGCCCGGGCGTTCCGGGCAGGCCAGGGTGAGGACGAATTCAGGGGTGCGGGCTTTGGCTTGCGCTGTGGCCCCGGCGGCGGCGCTGACGGCAGGCCGGTTCTCAAGAACTGTGGTCATGGTGTTTCTCCTACTTGGTGGCTGCGACGTTGGCGGCAGGACTGTCTGCGGCTGCGGCGAAAGTGCGCCTGTTCGTCTTCGGTCTGGCGGAGTTCGTGCAGGAATTGTTCGCAGGCTTCAGTCTCGGCCGGGATGGCGCCAGGGACTCGTCGTTGAGTTCCCGGCCGTCCTCACGACCTATCCCACCCGAGGGGTGGGAGGGGGCCTGGTCTAAGCCGGGTGTCACCGGCAAAGGTGGTCTCGCTGTTGAACGCCACGACAAAGCCCTTTGGCCGAATTCATTGGCTGACATGGCCGTTGACCGTCAGGCCAGGGGGGAGGTTGGGAGCCTCGTCGGATTCGGTAATCATGATGTCGCCGTCGATGACGGTCACTTCGTGCGTGCGGACGGGCAGCTTGGCCGGCGGAGCGTCGATATTGCCTGTACGCAGGTTGAACCGGGAGGCGTGCAGCGGGCATTCGACCCAGCAATCCTCCACCCAGCCATCGGCCAGGGAGGCGTCCTGGTGCGTACAGGTGTCATCGATGGCAAAGAGCTCACCATCTTCTGTGTGGAAAACAGCGATGGGCGGCGAGGTTTCCAGGCGGAGCGCCTCCCCGGGTGCCAGTTCGCTGAGCGGGCATGCCTTGTGCATGAGTGGACCTCAATTTCTTTGGGCGATCGTCGGGAACCTGGCGCGGGTTCCGTATTGATCAACAGTCATCGCAATATGCAACAGCGTGCGCTAGCTCACACGGGTTGTCAAGGTGTTTCTTGTCTGTTGCGGAGCCTGGGCGTCCGGCCTTGACAGTTAACGTGGCATGGATCACGCTGTTGCATATAACGAATGTTGTTGCGCAAGAAGCAATTGAAGGAGGCTGTTCGAGATGCAGACGCTTGCGATTGTGGGAGCCTCGCTCGCGGGGCTTTCCGCCGCCCGGGCAGCCCGGGCCCAAGGCTTCACGGGACGGCTGGTCATCATTGGCGATGAGCCGCACCGCCCGTACGACAGACCCCCGCTTTCCAAGGACTTCCTGCTCGGCGCCATCACGGCAGAAGACCTTTTCCTGGAATCCGAAACCGACGAGCTGCAGGCTGAATGGCTGCTCGGAGGAGGGGCCGTATCGCTGGACGCCGGATCACGGATCATCACCCTGAAGGACGGAAGCACTCTCCAGGCTGACGGAATCGTCATCGCCACCGGCGCCCGTGCACGTCAGCTGCCCACTCTGGCCGGGTTGAGCAATGTGTTCTCCCTGCGCACTCTCTCGGACGCACAAAGCCTTGCCCCGGAGCTGGTGCCCGGAAGCAGTATGGCCGTCATCGGTGCCGGCTTTATCGGGGCAGAGGTTGCCGCCGCCGCGGTGTCCCGCGGCATGGAGGTCACCATGATCGACACCAAACCCGTGCCCTTCGCCGCCCAGCTGGGAGCCGAGATGGGCGCAGTGGTGGCAGCGCTCCACGCAGCCAACGGCGTGGAACTGATCTCCTCCGCAACTATCGAGGATTTCTACAGCTATGAAGGGAATGTCACGGGCCTGCGGCTCTCCGGCGGTCGCTATGTCGCCGCCGACGTCGTCGTGGTCGGCATCGGTGCCGAGCCCAATATCGGCTGGCTGGCTGGTTCGGGACTTGAGCTTGGTGCCGGCGTCGTGTGTGATGCCATGGGCCGGACGAACATTCCGGGCATCGTTGCCGTGGGGGACTGCGCCGCGTGGTTCGACCAGGCAGCCGGAACTCACCGCCGCATCGAGCACTGGACCGGCGCCCTCGAGCGCGCCGCCCTTGCTGTCCGGGCGCTGCTGGATCAGGACGCCCTGGAGCAGCCGGCGAAGCCGCATTATTTCTGGTCAGACCAGCACGGCGTCAAGCTGCAGTTCGCCGGGCACTCGGCTGGTTACGACCGCCTCGAGATCGAGGCCGGGGACGCCCTCGCCCACAGCTTCCTGGCCGTGTACTACCGCGAAGACGCACCGGTGGCAGTTTTGGGCATGAACCAGCCCAAGTTGTTCACGAAGTGGCGGCGGAGCCTCGGCTCGCCGGCCAAGCAGGCGGTGCCGGCCCACCAAGCTGTACCGGCCCAGCGGGAAGGGCTGGCCGCCGGGATGGAGCAGCCCGCACTGGTGGGGGCCGCCGTCGGCTCTTGAACTGCCGTCATCCGAAAGATCATCCCCCGGCGTCCTGAGCGGGCCGGTTCTGAAATCCGGCCGTTCCCCCCTGAGTTTTGACCCGTTTCGTTGATTTGTTAGTCGTGTTTTTGTTTGGAGGACAAATTGTCTGTTGAGGTAACAACCCCGAGTCTGATCCCCACTTTGCCTGGTTCCACCTATG
>NZ_JAGGPJ010000027.1 GCF_018613875.1 Arthrobacter sp. ISL-28
GCGAAGTGGATGACGGCGTCGATGGTGTGCCGGGAAAAGATCCGGTCGACGGCGGCCTCGTCCAGGAGGTCCACGGGGTGGAACGCGGCTTCCTTGCCCGTGAGTTCGGCGACCCGGCGCAGCGACTCCTCGCTGGAGTTCACCAGGTTGTCGATGACCACCACCTCGTGGCCGGCTTCCTGCAGGGACAGAACTGTGTGCGAGCCGATGTAGCCGGTACCGCCAGTGACCAGAATTTTCATTCCTCAACGCTATCCCAGCTGGCCGGCAACCCGCTCTCCGGGTCCGGTGTGTGAGTGCTGTCACGTCGCGGCGGGGCTGCCGGGTCCTCCAACACAACCATGCTAAAAACGACACGTGCCGAAGATTGTGGATGCCGCCG
The DNA here is from genome assembly GCF_018613875.1 of Arthrobacter sp. ISL-28. GTDB lineage: Bacteria > Actinomycetota > Actinomycetes > Actinomycetales > Micrococcaceae > Arthrobacter. The sequence continues at coordinate 383 of NZ_JAGGPJ010000027.1, forward strand.
CCCGGCGCCAGGAAATTGTTGATGCTGTCTGCCGGATCATCGCCACCGATGGCCTGGAGCGGGCATCCCTCCGGGAGGTTGCCGACGAGGCGGGCCTTGCCGTGGGGTCGGTCCGGCACTACTTCGAGAACAGCGAAGAGATGCTGACCTTCTCCTTCGCGGCCGTGGTGGACCGCATTCTGGCACGCCTACGCGGCGCCTATGCCAACGTTTCCACGGCAGCAGCGGGCAGCCGCGTGCATGACGCCGCGGTGTTAACCCTGCTGGGCGAATTCCTGCCCCTGGATGAAGAACGAGCGCTGGACGCCTGCGCATGGCTGGCCTTTAAGAATGCCGCCCGGATCCGGCCCTTCCTGGCTGGTGAGGCTGACCGGAGCCATCGGGCGGTGGCTGCCGTCGTCGGGCAGTTGATCACGCGCCTCCTGCAAGGGGACGTCGGTGACCGGGACCAGCTGGTTACCGAGGCGGAGAGACTCCTGGCCACGCTGGATGGCCTGACGATGCACGCGCTCCTGCAGCCGGAATGGATGACCCTGGAGATGTGCCAGGACGTGCTTGAGTCCCATCTGGCGGGGTTCGGAAGGGTTACGGCCTCCAGCCATTAACCTCCCCGGGCTGGGGGAATAGACTGGAGCCGGAGAACGGGTTGCCGCATCAAGGCGGGCGGATTTCAAGATGCCAAGGGAGGCATACGGATGCAGGATACAGGCGGTCCGGGCTGGCGGATCACCATGGACACCTCGGGGCCCATGCTCATCGCTCTTTACATACGTGACGTTGCCGGACTGGACGGTGCGGGTTTTCCTGCTCTTTCCCATGCGGCGCCGAAAGTCAGGCATGTGGACCATGTCCATCTGACCGCGGAGGTGGGCGGGTTCAGCGCCCTCAAAACGGAATGGGAAGCCTGGTGGGAGCAGCTGCTGAAGGCGCATCCGCAAATGTCCCCGGACTTGTCGCCGCCCGGTTTCAGGTCCTTCGCCAATTCCCCGGCGCTGCGCCGTGTCCTGCAGGCCCATTTCGGCGCGGCCCTGACCTGGGCCCGGGAACGCCGCAAGGAGTATGCGGAGCTGGAGGCCGAGCGCGTGGCTGGCGGATCGGCGCATCTCCTGGAGGACATAGTCGAGGACCGGCTCCTGGAAGTAGGCCGGGATTCACGGGACTTTGACCTGACTATCATCGAACTGCCCCTCGACGAGCAGCGTGCGTGGTTCCTCGAACCCGACAAGATCATCATGAGCCATGACCTGCTGAAGCAGCCGGAAGTGTTCAGGAGCTACGTTCAGCCGGTCGTGGAAATGCTTGTCTGACCGATACGCTATCCGGCCGGCGCTTCGGCAAACGTGAGTGTGACCACGCCGTCCGGAGTCCGGGAATCCCGCCACCCGTTCCGGGCCTGGCGGTTCCAGCTCTTGCCGTCCACGTCCACCTGCGTCACACCGTATTCCTTGGCGTTTGCCACCGCCCAATGGGCCAGCGACCATGCCAGGTCACCCGAGGCCTCAAGTTCCAGAGTCGGGCCCGCCGCCGAGGAGCGGATGCTTCCGTAGAGGGCCTCCAGCTCCTCGAGCAGGGCTGCAGGGTCGCCTGCCCGCGCGGCTGAGCGCAGCGTGCAGTCAAGGGCGGCGTGGGTCTGGCCGCTCAGCGCCGAAGCAAAGGAGCGGCCCATGGTCTCGTGCTGGGCATAGGCGCGCGGGAATGCCGAGCGCTGCACCTGTTGGGCTGCTTCGGTGACGTCCATGTCTGCGTACCCAGGCACTTCCACTAGTGCGTCGTAGAAGGCATTGGTGGCGTACTGCGGATCCATGATCTGTTCCATGGTGCCCCAGCCCTGCGAGGGGCGCTGCTGGAACAGCCCCCGGGAATCAGGACCTGCCAGGTCGCCATGGTCAAGGTTCCGCAGCTTCGACTCCTGCATGGCCGTGGCCAAGGCGATGCTCGCCGCGCGGGGCGGCAGTCCCCGCCGCACTGAAACAGCAGTGATCAGAGCGGCATTTGCCGTCTGGTCGGTGGCGAGTTCAGCCCGCTGTGTTCCGACGGTGGCGGTGCAGCCTTCAGTGACCAACTGCTCTGATCGTTGAACCAGGACGGCGGCGGTGTAGACACCGCCGCCGACGAGGGCAAGAGAGAGCGCCACAACGATCGCCCGGCGCATCTTGCGTCGGTGTGTCACGAAGTTACTCTCCTGAGGCCCGGGGCCAGCCGGCAGGTGTGCCGGCGGTACCTGGATGGTCAGTTGGCATGCAGGGCGTCGTTCAGCTCCACCGTCTGGCCCTTGCGGGGGAGAACTTCCACCTCACCGGTGGTGGAGTTTCGCCGGAACAACAGGTTCGGAACACCCGAGAGTTCCACGGCTTTGACGATCTTGCTGGTGTCCTCGCCGTCGGCATCCTTCGGGCCGATGACCCGCACCCGTGTTCCGGCAGTGACGTAAAGTCCGGCCTCCACGACAGAGTCGTCGCCAATGCTGATGCCGACACCGGAGTTCGCTCCCAGCAGGACCCGCTGGCCGAGGGCAATCTTTTCCTTGCCGCCGCCGGAGAGCGTGCCCATGATCGAGGCGCCGCCGCCCACGTCCGTGCCGTCACCGGCCACAACACCGGCGGAGATGCGGCCTTCCACCATGGAGGTGCCCAGCGTTCCGGCATTGAAGTTAACGAAGCCTTCGTGCATGACCGTGGTGCCCTCGGCGAGGTGGGCACCCAAGCGGACGCGGTCGGCGTCGGCAATGCGGACGCCCGCCGGGACAACGTAGTCCACCATGCGCGGGAACTTGTCCACGCCGAAGACGGTCACCGCACCGCGCTTGCGCAGCTTGGCGCGCGTCACTTCAAAGCCGTCCACGGCGCACGGTCCGAAGTTGGTCCACACCACATTGGGCAGCTTCCCGAACACGCCGTCCAGGTTGATGGTGTTGGGCTGCACGAGGCGGTGCGACAGCAGGTGGAGCCGCAGGTAAGCGTCGGCCGTGTCTGCCGGTGCCTCGTCCAGGTTGATCTGGACGAACACCACCTTCTGCTCAGTGCCACGGTCGGCGTCTGCGCCGCCGGCGGCGATGTCAGCGAGGGTTTCGTCAGCGTTCTCGATGGTGCGGAGGCTTTCGGCGGCCACACCGAGGGCGGGGGCCGGGAACCAGACGTCCAGCACCGTGGCGTCACCGCTGCGGGTGGCAACGGTGGCCACTCCAAATCCATAGGCCGAACGGGATTCGTCGGACAGCGTCTGGGCAGCGGGCACGGCGGAAGAAGCGGTTTCAGTCATGGCCCCAGTCTATCGAGCCGACGTTCAGGCGCCGAAACGACGCTGCCCCAATCAGTCGCATTTGACGCTGTGATGACGCGGCTGACGGGCCGATGCTGCTACCCACGCGGGAAGTGTCGCGGGATAGAGTTGGATGGTGATTGCCGAAACCGCCCCCGTAACCCTCGACCTGCGCCAGGATGTGGCCCTGCTGACGGCCGCTCTGATCGACATCAACAGCGTGTCGGGCAACGAAGCCGTGCTGGCTGATGCCGTCGAGCTTGCCCTCCGGCGGCTGCCCGGCCTTGACCTGGTCCGCGACGGGGACTCCATCATTGCCCGCACGTCCCTCGGCCGCGCGGAACGGGTCATCCTCGCAGGGCACCTCGACACGGTGCCGCTGCCGGTGACGGACGGCGCGCTGGGCACGGTCCCGTCAACCTGGGTTTCAGGGGTTGCTGGCGCCGGCGTCCTGTACGGCCGCGGCGCCACCGACATGAAGGGCGGCGTAGGGGTGCAGCTTGCGCTGGCCGCGTCACTGTTCGATCGCGGTGCGGAGCCGTCCAAGGACGTCACCTTCGTCTTTTACGACCACGAGGAAGTGGAAGCCGTCAAAAGTGGCCTGGGCAGGCTGGTGCGGAACCACGCTCCGCTTCTGGAAGGCGACTTTGCCATCCTCCTGGAACCGACGCACGGCACCGTGGAGGGAGGCTGCAACGGCACCATGCGGCTCCAGGCCACAACCCTGGGGGAAGCCGCGCACTCCGCCCGCGCCTGGATGGGAAGCAACGCTATCCACGCCGCGGCACCCATCCTTGAACGCCTCGCGGCATACCAGCCGCAGACCGTCAAGGTGGACGGCCTGGACTACCGCGAAAGCCTCAACGCCGTGAAGATCCACGGAGGCACTGCAGGCAACGTCATTCCGGACCGCTGCGTCGTTGAGATCAACTACCGCTTTGCCCCGGACAAGACGCCCGACCAGGCGGAGGCCCACGTGCGCGGACTGCTGAGCGGGTTCGACGTGGTCCGCACTGACGCTGCAGCAGGGGCACGGCCCGGCCTCAACCACCCGGCCGCGGCGTCCTTCGTCGCCGCCGTGGGAGCCGAGCCAAAACCCAAATACGGTTGGACCGACGTCGCGCGTTTCAGCGAGCTGGGCGTCCCGGCCGTGAACTTCGGCCCGGGCGATGCCCTGCTGGCGCATAAGGACAATGAACATGTGGAGGCCGAGGCCATCCGGGCCTGCCTCCGTGCCCTGCAGAAATGGCTGTCCTGACGCCCGGAGCACTTTAACACAGAAGGTCCGCAACCATCAGGTTGCGGACCTTCTGCGTTTAGAGCCCCGAGACTATTTGATGACCGTGGATACTCCGGCTGTGGGAGCCTTCGCCACGCCGCCGGCCGCCTTCTTGGAGCCGTGGCGCTCAATCCAAATGGCGAGGCGCGAGACAGCCAGGTTGATGGCAATGTAGATCGCCGCAGCCACAAAGAACACGGGGAACAGGAACTGCGGCCCCAGGAAGTCCGCCATGACCTGCACCGCACGCAGGAGCTCGCCGTACGCGACGATGTACCCCAGCGACGTGTCCTTCAGGAGGACCACAAGCTGGGCCACCAGGGACGGAAGCATCCGGCGGATGGCCTGCGGCAGTTCGACGCTGAGCCGTGACTGGAAGCTGGTCAGGCCGATCGCCAGGCCGGCCTCGCGCTGTCCCTTCGGGAGGGACTGGATGCCGGCGCGGATGATCTCGGCGAAGATCGCCGCGTTGTAAAGGACCAGGCCGGCCACGACGGCGATGAACGGACTCGTGGCGAACACCAGCAGGACAAACAGCATCATCAGGACCACGGGCATGCCGCGGAAGAATTCCAGCACGATTCGGGTGGGAACCCGGATCCAGGCAACCTCCGAGATACGCATGAGGCAAAGCAGGAGGCCCAGCGGGAAGGCGATCACCGCTGCGATGGCGGCAGCCCCCAGCGTGGCGCCAATGCCGTCAAAGATCAGGGACCAGACATCCGCCTGCCCGAAGATGGCCCATCTCCGCGCCTCGAAGATTCCCTGCTGGGCGAGTGTGACAAGGGCAAGCGCGAGAAGGGCGCCGATGACAAGGACGCCGATGACCGAGCCGATCAGCGAGATTCTGCGGGCTTTAGGCCCCGGGACGTCGTAGAGAACGGAAGTCATCGAGCGATCGCCACCTTTCGTTCGACCTGGTGAGCGATGTAGCCCAGCGGCACGGTGATCAGGAGATAGAAGAAGGCAACGCCCACGAGGACCCACATAACGGCATCGCCATGGTCATTGGCCAGCTGCTTGCCATAGCCGAACAGCTCCAGGACGAAGAAGGCGCCGGCCACGGAGGAGTTCTTGACAAGCGCGATCAGGATGTTGATCAGCGGCGGAATCACCGTGCGCAGGGCCTGGGGCAGGATGATCAGGGACAGCACCTGGCCGAACGTCATGCCGATGCTGCGCGCCGCCTCGGCCTGGCCTACGGGGACGCTGTTGACGCCCGAGCGGACGGCTTCGGCGATAAAGGCGGCCGTGTAAGCGCTGAGTGCGATGATGGCGGCAACTTCGAACTGCTCGAACGTGACGCCTAGCCGGGGCAGGACGATGGCGGCGAAGAAGAAGGCGATGGTCAGCGGGGTGTTTCGCACCACCTCCACGTAGGCCATGCTGAATCCGCGGAGTGCCGCCACCGGGGACACCCGGGCAGCAGCCAGGAGCGTGCCCGCGACGAGGGCAATGATGCCGGAAACGACGGCCAGGAACAGGGTTCTGAGAAAGCCGTCCCAGTACTGCGGGAGGCTTTCAATGATGACGTCCATAGGGTCCTTCAGCTGCGTTTGTGGGAAATGTGCGGTAAATGGAAGCGGCGGTCACCGGGGCCGGGGGATGCCCGGCATCCGGTGACCGCCACACCTGTTCTAGTAGCGGTCGATGGTCGGAAGCTCCGGTGCCGTCTTGATGACTGCGCCGGCGGTATCCTCCCAGGCCTTCTTGTACGATCCGTCCTTGGCGAATTCCTCCAGCTGGTCATTGATCCAGTTGCGGAACACGGTGTCGCCCTTCTTCAGGCCGATGCCGTAAGGCTCCTTGGTGAACGTCTCATCGGAGGCGAGCTTGAAAGCGTCAGGCTCCTTGTTCACGAAGCCGGCGAGGATGACGTTGTCCGTGGTGATGGCTTCGACCTGCTTGTTGCGCAGCGGCTCAAGGCAAGCCGAGTAGGTGGCTGCCGGAACGAGGACAGCGCCGTACTTTTCCACGATGGTGGCGGCGGGAGTGGAACCGGTGACGGAGCAGACTTTCTTGCCCTTGACGTCTTCGGGCTTGGTGATGGATGTGTCGTCCTTGTTCACCATGAGAGCCTGGCCTGCCTCGTAGTACGGGCCGGCGAAGTCCACTTCGGTTTTGCGCTTGTCGTTGATCGTGTAGGTGGCGATGATCATGTCCACCCTGCCTTGCTTGATGAACTGCTCCCGGTTGGCGGAGACGGTTTCAACCCATTCGATCTTGTCGGCGGGGATTCCGAGCTTGGCTGCCAGGAGCTTGCCGACCTCCACGTCAAAGCCAACGGGCTTGCCGTCCAGCCCCTTCTGGCCGAACAGCGGCTGGTCAAACTTGGTCCCGATGGTCACCTTGCCGGCGGAGGAGAGCTTTTCCATGGTGGAGCCTGCGGCAAAGCTGGGCTTCTCGACGGGCGAGGGGTTGGTGCCGGCACCGCCGCCGCCGCCGCCACATGCGCTCAGTGACAGTGCGAGGGCTGCGGATGCTGCTACCAGAAGGGACTTCCTTCGGGTCAAAAATGCCTTCATGACATTCCTTTCATTGGGCGGCCGCCGGGACGGCCAGTACGAACCCAGGGGGTCAGTGAGTGAGGAGCTTGGACAGGAAATCCTTGGCGCGGCTGCTTTGGGGATTGGTGAAGAAGTCTTCGGGCGTGGCATCCTCCACGATCTGGCCGTCCGCCATGAAAACCACACGGTCTGCGGCCTTCCGGGCGAACCCCATCTCGTGGGTCACCACGATCATGGTCATGCCTTCCTTGGCCAGCTGGATCATGACATCCAGCACCTCGTTGATCATTTCCGGGTCGAGCGCCGAGGTGGGCTCGTCGAAGAGCATGACCTTCGGCTTCATGGCAAGGGCACGCGCGATGGCCACACGCTGCTGCTGTCCGCCGGAGAGCTGCGCGGGAAGCTTCGGGGCCTGGTGGCCCACGCCGACCCGCTCGAGCAGGGCCATAGCTTCCTTGTCCGCGTCAGCTTTGGACATGCCCTTTACCTTGATGGGGCCAAGGGTCACGTTTTCGAGGATGGTTTTGTGGGCGAAAAGGTTAAAGGACTGGAACACCATTCCGACGTCGGCGCGGAGGTGCGCGAGCTCCTTGCCTTCCTCGGGCAGCAGCTTTCCGTCAATCGAAATATCGCCGTCGTCAATGGTTTCAAGGCGGTTGATGGCTCGGCACAGCGTGGACTTGCCCGAGCCCGAGGGCCCGATGACCACAACGACCTCGCCCTTGCGGACCTGGAGATTGATGTCCTTCAGAACATGCAGCTGGCCGTAATGCTTGTTCACGGCATTCAGGGAGACGAGCGCATTGTCGGGCACTTGAGTAGTCATAAGAAGAATCTAGCGAACATTGGTCACATATGACCGCAATCACTCCAACTTCCTGCTGATCGTAATTCAAGAGATACCTGCAGCTCAGAGGTTAGCCTTGGGGGATGAGCATCAACGCAGATCCGTCTAAATCCGTTCAGCCGCGCCGTAAAGGGCCTCTCGAGCTGCGCCGCAAGCAGGCTGCGGTGGAGATGTCGGACCAGCGGCTGCTTGACACGAAGGGGCCGGGGCACTTCATTCACACTGATCCATGGCGCGTGATGCGGATCCAGAGCGAATTTGTTGAAGGCTTCGGCGCCCTGTCTGACCTCGGCCAGGCAGTCAGTGTTTTCGGTTCCGCACGCACCAAGCCGGGCAGCGCGTTTTACGAAATGGGCGTTGAAGTGGGACGCAAACTGGCGGAAGCCGGCGTTGCTGTGATCACCGGCGGCGGGCCGGGGTCAATGGAGGCCGCCAACAGGGGAGCCGTGGAAGGCAACGGCGTGTCCGTCGGCCTCGGAATCGAACTGCCCTTCGAGCAGGGCCTGAACCAGTGGGTGGACTTGGGCATCAACTTCCGGTACTTCTTCGCTCGGAAGACCATGTTCGTCAAATATGCGCAGGGCTTCATCGTGCTGCCCGGTGGACTCGGCACTCTTGACGAGCTTTTCGAGGCCATGGTCCTGGTCCAGACGCAGAAGGTGACCTCGTTCCCCATCGTCCTCCTGAGCACATCGTTCTGGGGCCCGATGATCGAATGGATCAAGGGGACCCTGGTCGCCGAAGGCATGGTTTCCGAGAAGGACCTGGACCTGGTCCAGGTCGTGGACAGCCCCGAAGAGGCTGTCAGCCTGGTCCTCCACGGCCACCTCCGCCCGACCTCGGCCAACGGGGAACAGCGGCCTGAGTAGCGGCGGCAGCGCAGTCTGGCACGATGGGTGATGTGAGTTTATTCCTTGTCTTCCTTGCGATCGTCCTGATCGGCGTCACTGCTGTCATCGGGACTGACCTCGGGGCAGGCATTTTTCGGAAGGGCCGCCCCGGCGGCCAACTGATCGACGACGGCTTCGACGAGCCTGTAGCTTCACTGCCGCCGGTCCTGCTGCCGGCCGATCCAAAGCCTGCGGACGTTGACCACGTGCGGTTCGCCCTTGGGCTGCGGGGCTACCGGATGGACCAGGTGGACCAGGTCCTCGATGAACTCCGGGATCAGCTTGCCGCCAAGGACTCTGAGATAGAGCGGCTGCGTTCCCAGCTCCGGAGCCGAGGCCCGCGTACCGCGCCGGAGGCTCGTGACACGTCCGGAGACCAGCCCGGGACGGAGGACCAGCCCGTGCCGGAAGATCAGCCCCGGACAGAAGACCAGCCGGTGACGGAGGAGCGGCGGGAGACCGGGGACGATGGTGTGGCTGAGAACCGGCGAGTGGCCGAGGAACGGTCTTGACGAGTTCTGCCTCCGGCCCCGGTCCGCAGTCCGCCGCCTCGGGTGGCCCGGACTCCGGTCCAGCCCCTGCCCGGCATGAGCATGTGGCGGGCAAAACCACCCCGTCAGCGGCAGTAGCCAGAGCGTTCAGCCTGGCCTTGGCACGTCTGGAGGCCGGGGCGTCCCGCTGGCCGTGGTGGATCCAGGTGGCGGCGATCTATGTGGCAGCGAGGCTGGTCAGTGCCTGCATCTTCATGTCCGCGGCGCTTCACCAGGGGATCAACCCGTGGTTCCCGGCAAAGCCCGATTACTGGAATTTCATCAACATCTGGGATGCCCGCTGGTACGGCGAAGCCATGGCGAATGGCTACCCGTCTATGCTGCCGGTGGACGAGGCCGGGAACGTTAAGGAAAACGCCTGGGCGTTTTATCCGCTCTTCCCGGTCCTTGGGCGGACGCTATCGGCTGCAACGGGCATCAGCCCTGCCGCCTCCCTCATTGTCATTGCCATGCTCGCGGGCCTTGCCGCGTCCCTTGTGGTCTATGCCCTGTTCCGTCACCGGGCAGCCCATGGGCCCGCCTTGTGGGGCGTGGCGTTCTTTGCCACGTTTCCGGTTTCACCGGTGCTGCAGGTTCCGTACGCGGAATCCCTGAACATCCTGCTGCTGGCGTCTGCCCTGCTGCTTGTGGTGCGGCGGCAATATCTGTGGGCCATCCCGGTAGTCGTGGCGATGTGCCTGTCCCGGCCGACGGGGGTGCCGTTCGCGGTCACCGTGGGGATCCTGTTCCTGTACCGCGCCGGCGAGGCATGGCTGCGCGCGAGGCACCAGGCTGCCCCGCAGCCTGAACCTGCACAGCCACCCCATGGCCCCCGGGACCTGTGGTCGCTGGCCGTCCTGATCGCGGCCAGCGGGGCAGCAGCACTCCTGTGGCCAGCCATCGCCTGGGCGACGACGGGCGATATCGAGGCCTACACCAAGACCGAAACTGTGTGGCGCGGGCACGACCTCGTGCCGTTCAAACCCTGGTTCGACACCGGCGTACTCCTGTTCGGCCCGGTGCTGGGGCTGGTGGCGCCCTTCATATTTGTTGCTGTGTTTGCGCTGCTCCTGCTGTCGCGGCCGGTGCTGCAGCTGGGTCCTGAGCTTAGGCTGTGGTGTGCCTGCTACATGGGGTACCTGCTGGTGTTCCTGCACCCGCAGACGAGCACTTTCCGGATGCTGCTGCCGCTGTTTCCGCTGGCGCTGGGCGCGGCTCTGGTCTCGCGGTCGCGGGCATACCGCGGAGCTGTCCTCACCATGTTCATCCTGCTGCAGATCGTCTGGGTGGTCTGGCTCTGGGCTTGGGCCGAGCTGCCCGGCGGCGGGGACTACCCGCCCTGATACTAGGGTCTGTCCTTGGCCGGCATGCGGGGAATCCCTCGCCCGCATCGATAGTCCATCGATTAGCTACAGACGGGTAATTACAGGATAATAGGGGGTAAGCAAGGACAAAAAGCATTCCAAGTTCAGTCATGGCGGCTGCCGAACCGGCCGCCATAGCGGCTTTGTTTGACCATGCGGACTCAGCCCGGCCGGGCTGCTCAGTCCTGGGACTACTGGAGGGGATATTCCTCATGGCGGCTATGAAACCACGCACCGGCGACGGCCCTATGGAAGTAACCAAGGAGGGCCGCAGCCTGATCATGCGTGTGCCGCTCGAAGGCGGAGGACGGCTCGTGGTTGAACTCAATGCCGCTGAGGCGGCCAACCTCAAGGAATGCCTCGTAGGCGTTACCGAATAGATTGCCAGGCAGGGCCTGCAGCCGGAGGGCCGCGTGCCCTGCCTTACTTCTTAACCGCTACCAGCAACCCGTCACCGGTGGGCAGCATGGCCGAGGCGAGCCGATCGTCGTCGCGGATGGCCTTGCCAACCTGGCGCAGCACCACAGTAGTTGCCTCACGGGCGGCCGGGTTCGAGACGCGGTCCTTGTCCAGGGCGTCGTTGACGATCAGGAGGCCGCCTGCCTTGAGCAAGCGCACGGCCTGCTCCACGTAGCGCGGGAAGTTCGGCTTGTCCCCATCGACGAAGACCAGATCGTAGGCTGCGTCAGTCAGCCTGGGCAGCACATCTCCCGCCCGGCCGGAAATCGTGCGGGTGCGGTTCGCCGGACTGCCGGCTTCGTGGAACGCCTCACGGGCGGCCTTGAGATGCTCAACATCCACGTCGATGGTCGTCAGCACGGCCTGCGGGCCGAGCCCGCGAAGAAGGCAGACGCCGGAAACACCGGCGCCCGTGCCGATTTCCACGGCGGTCTGCGCCTTCGACGCCGCAGCCAAGACCGTCAGTACCGCTCCGACGCCGCGTCCGATGGGCGTGACGCCCAGTTCGAAGGAGCGTTCCCGGGCGCGCAGCAGGACCTCATCCTCGGCAGGCAGATCTTCTGCATAGGACCAGCTCGTGGACTTATCGGCGCTCATGGTATTCGCTTTCTGGGCGGCAGGAGGGTGTTTCATACAGCGTACTGTGTCCGGGGGCGTGCCGCGGGAAGGTGACGGCCGGGTGGACCCGTTGCGCCTACGGCTAAAGGGGGACCCATAATCAGGAAATTCCCAGCCAAATTTGAAATGATAATAATCCGCTCATCCAAATGGTGATCGGCGCCGAACCAATGATGTAAACCGCATCAGGCGTTAGTACATCCACGAGGGGAGTGGACGATGTCAGGATCAGCTGTGGCACCTGTCCCTGCAGTTGAAGAGTCGGGGGCCGACTGGGTCAGGCCCACTTGGGAAGATGTGGTGACCAACCACTCTGCCAAGGTCTACCGGCTTGCCTATCGGCTCACCGGCAACAAGTACGACGCCGAAGACCTCACCCAGGAGGTGTTCGTCCGGGTCTTCCGTTCCCTGGAGAATTTCAAGCCGGGCACGCTGGACGGATGGCTGCACCGCATCACCACGAACCTGTTCCTTGACCAAGCGCGGCGAAAGAGCCGCATCCGCTTCGACGCGCTGGGGGAGGACGCCGAATCACGGCTTCCCGGCCGGGAGCCTGGCCCGGAGCAAAGCTTCGAACTCAACAACCTGGACCTGGATGTCCAGGCGGCGCTGGAGGAGCTTCCTCCGGACTTCCGCGCCGCCGTCGTCCTGTGTGACCTTGAAGGCCTGTCCTATGACGAGGTTGCCGAGGCACTCGGTGTGAAACTCGGTACAGTTCGCTCCCGTATTCACCGGGGACGCACCATGCTGCGTGAAAAGCTTGCCCACCGCGATCCGCGGCCCCAGGAGTCGCGCAAGCCGCGGCTCAAGATGCCCCGCATTGCCGGCGTTCTCTGATCGGCGCCATGCCTCGACCGAATCGCTTGCTGAAGGGCCTCAAGAAACTGTCCGCGTCCCTGTCCCTGGTAGGGACGCGGCATCCGGGCACGCCCGAGCATGCCCGCCATTGCGCCGATTGCGCCGCCGCGCTCCGCCGGCAGCGCCAATACCTTGAGCGGCTTCGTGAGGCCTCCGTCCCCGCGGCGAGCGACGAACTAACAGCGCGGCTGCTGCTCCGGACCCAGCAACTTGCCATGGAACCGCCCCTGCCGTCTCCGCGCCGGGAACCGCTGAAACTCGCGGGCCTTGCCGCCGGCGGCGTTGCCATGGTGGCTGCCGGCGCGGTCGTCGCAGGGGCATACATTTTCGCGGGCGAGCCCCGTCAGTACGCTGCGGCTTCCCTCTCCGGGCAGGCAGCGGTCCCTGTGGAAGGGCCCGCCAGCACTGGCGGGGCATCAACCGGTGGCGGCGTTGGCCGGACACCATCAGTGGAAGCCAGCGTGGCCGCCCTGCGCTCCTCCGGCTGGGCCTGTCCTGATCTGCAGGCCATGGGATTTCACATCATGTCAGCCACGTCGAAAGTTCTCGCGGGCCGGGCCGCCGTTGAACTGCGGCTTTCGGACGGCCGGCACACGGCCACTATTCTTGAGCAGCGCTCCGCAAAGCCGGACGGCAACACAGTCCCGCCGTCCCCCTCAGCCCCGCCGGCTGTGCCGGTCAACCCCCTGACGGGACACCCCGCCAACCGCGACGGATTTGTGGCAGTTGATGCCGCCGGGGAGGCCTTCGACGGCAGGCTCTGGTTCAGGGCTTCCGCCCCGTGGAGCGCCATTTACCAGACCGCGGGGACCACCTTCACCTACGTCGCGGATCTTCCCGGGCATTTGGCGGACGATGCCATCGCAGTGTTGGCGGCGGCGGGCCGTGCCGCGGACCAGGATGCCGCGGACCAGGATGCCACAGACCAGGATGCCACAGACCCGGCAGGGACGGACCAGGGTGTTGCGGCCGGCACGGAGGTGGCGGTGGGCGGCTCCGGCAACGAATCAGTCGTGGAACGGCTCGAACGCGGACTTCGCAGAATGGCCCGGCACCTGGAGAAGATGACCGAGCAGTTGGTCCCGTGAGGCAGCTCCCCGCCGCCCAGATGGTGGCCAAATCGTCACCGCCTCTCCGGAGAGGGTAATCTTCCTACAGTGTTTGGAATCAACGGCCCGGAGTTTCTCCTTCTGCTGCTCATCGGCATCATGGTGATCGGCCCCCAACGGCTGCCCGAATACACCCAGAAGCTGGCAAACCTTGTCCGCGAAGTGCGGCGGATGGCGTCCGGTGCGCGGGAACAGATCAAGGAAGAAGTCGGCATCGACATCGATGACGTCGACTGGAAGAAATATGACCCCCGCCAGTATGATCCGCGCCGCATCATCAAGGAAGCCCTGCTCGAAGACGTCACAAAGCCGGTCAGTGCCGGTGCCCCCGTCAGCGGCACTGACGCAACCATGGCCGCCGTTTCCGCAGCAGGGGAGGCGGCCCAGCACACATCTCGCCCAGGCCGTGTCGTTGAGCGGCTGCCGTGGGGCGAGGCCGCTCCTTTCGACAGCGAAGCCACCTAGCGCTTCAGGCCTGGACAGCGCTGGCCCCGCTCGCATGGCATCCGCAGGCCCGCGGCTCCGGTTATCTGGGCTGCAGGCCCAGTGACATGCCGGTAAGCCCCCGGGGTTTGGATGCCAGTTTTCCCGCGATGCCCGTTATCGCCGCCGCTGCCGGGGTATCCGGGCGACCGAGCACGATGGGCTCCCCTGAATCCCCGCCCTCCCGCAGCAGTATGTCGAGGGGTATCTGGCCGAGCAGCGGGATCTCGGCGCCGGTCGTGGCGCTCAACCTCTCGGTGAGCAGCTGCCCGCCGCCGCTTCCGAACAGTTCCATCCGCCCGCCGTCGGGCATTTCCAGGTACGACATGTTCTCGATGACGCCGGCAACTGTTTGTCCGGTCTGGGTGGCGATGGCTCCGGCGCGTTCGGCGACATCCGCGGCGGCCGCCTGGGGAGTGGTGACCACCAGAATCTCGGCTTTCGGTAGCAACTGGGCCACGGAGATGGCGATGTCCCCGGTACCCGGAGGCAGGTCGAGGAACAGGACATCCAGGTCACCGAAGTAGACATCGGTGAGGAACTGCTCCAGCGCACGGTGCAGCATGGGCCCGCGCCAGGCCACCGGCTGGTTGCCCGCCACGAACATGCCAATGGAAATAACCTTCACGCCGTACGCCACGGGAGGGAGGATCATGTCATCCACCCGGGTGGGTGCCTGGGTGATGCCCATCAGCGCCGGCACCGAGAAGCCGTAGACGTCCGCGTCCACGATGCCGACCCGCAGGCCCTGCGCGGCAAGGGAGCAGGCAAGATTCACGGTGACTGATGACTTGCCCACTCCGCCTTTGCCGCTGGCCACGGCGAACACCTTGGTCAGCGAGCCAGGCTGGTTGAACGGGATTCCGCGCTGGCCGCCGGGGCCGCGGAGCTGCTCCTTCAGGGCATCGCGTTGTGCCTGGCTCATGACTTTCAGTTCGACGTCGACGGCGGTGACGCCGGGAATGTTCAGCAATGCACCCTCCGAATCCCGTGTGATCGTGTCCCGGAGGGGGCAGCCGGCAATGGTGAGCAGCACAGTAAGGCGCACCGCACCGTCGTCGGAGATCTCCACGGAATCCACCATCCCCAGCTCCGTGATGGGTCGACGCAGTTCCGGATCGATGACGGTTGCCAGGGCAGCGTTGACTGCCGGGGCGAGGGAGGTACTCATGCTGTCTGGTGCTCAGCTTTCCGGATTGGTGGGGCCTGGCCGGCCCTGGCGGGTCTTGTCCACCTTGATCTTGGGTATCTGCTGGGTCCGCGGATTGCGCTGCCGCTCCCGCTTTTCCTTGAGTTTTTCCCTGACCAGCTCCCGCGGCGACTCATGGCTGCCAGGTCCGGGGGCGTCGTGGGTGCGAAGCTCCTCCTGGGCTTCCAGCAGGTCCTCGAGCAGGCTGCGCAGTTCAGCTCGAACGTAATCGCGGGTAGCCACCTCCCGCAGCGCAATTCGCAGCGACGCCAGTTCGCGGGTCAGGTATTCGGTATCGGACAGGTTGCGTTCGGCCCGCTGGCGGTCCTGCTGCAGAGAGACTCGGTCTCGGTCATCCTGCCGGTTCTGCGCCAGCAGCAGCAGCGGCGCCGCGTACGAGGCCTGCAGCGAGAGCATCAGCGTCAGGAGGGTGAAGCCGAGCTCCACCCTGTCGAACTGCCAGTCTGTGGGTGCGAACGTGTTCCAGGCAAGCCAGAACAAGCAGAAGACCGTCATGTAGAGCAGGAACTGCGGCGTGCCCATGAAGCGGGCGAAGCCCTCCGTGGCATGGCCGAAGGCATCCGGGTCGGGCGAAAATTTCGGCAGAATGCGTTGGCGGCCGCTCAGGGGCGTGTCCAGGCTGCCTTTGCCGGCTCCCTTTCCGGATGCCCGCGAGCCTGCGCCCTTTGGAATGATTTCAGCCAATGCGGCCTCCAAGCCTTCTGATCGGAGCTTCGCCGTCATTTGCCCGCCAGTCATCCGGCAACAGGTGGTCGAGGACGTCATCTACGGTCACAGCCCCGACCAGCCGGCCGGCCTGATTGACAACCGGAAGCGAGTTCAGGTTGTAGGTGGCCAGCGTGCGGGCCACTTCGCTGATATGGGCCTGGTCCGAGAGGGGCTCAAGATTCTTGTCCACCAGGTTGCCCAGCGGTTCAAACGGTGGAAAGCGCAGCAGCTGCTGGATATGGACCACGCCCAGGAACCGGCCGGTGGGGGTTTCCAGGGGCGGCCGGGCAATGAAGATGGACGATGCCAGGGCAGGGGACAGCTCTTCCCGGCGCACGTGGGCGAGTGCCTCGGCCACCGTGGCTTCGGGCGGAAGGATGACCGGGACGGGGGTCATCAGGCCGCCGGCCGTGTCTTCGTCGTATTCGAGCAGGCGCCGGACGTCTTCTGCGCCTTCCGGTTCCATCAGCTGCAGCAGTTCCTCGGCCTGGGCGGACGGGAGCTCGCCGAGGAGGTCGGCGGCGTCGTCGGGATCCATTTCTTCCAGGACATCCGCCGCACGCTGGACGTCCAGCGCGGAGAGGATCTCCACCTGGTCGTCTTCGGGCAACTCCTGCAGGACGTCGGCCAGGCGTTCGTCCTGTAGCTCGCTGGCCACTTCGAAGCGCCGTTTGTCGCTCATCTCCTGTAACGCCTCGGCGAAGTCGGCGGGCTTGAGGTCCTCGTGGGTGGCGACGAACTGGGTGGCAGCCTGGGGTTCCGTCTTGGGCCCCTGATTGGCGTCCGCCCAGTCGATGATCATGGTTTCGTTCCGGCGGAGCCTGCTCAGGGGAGCGAGGGAATGCCCGCGGCGGACGAACAGCTTGCTGACGAACCAGTCGCCCGAGCGGTGCTGGTCCATCGCGATGTCTTCGATCGTGGCGTCGCCGCTGCCGTCGCGGAGCGTGACGCGGCGGTCGAACATCTCCGCCACGACGAGGGTTTCAGCGCCCCGCTGTTCGAACCGGCGCAGGTTGACGAGGCCGGTGCAGATGATCTGCGTCTGGTCGATCGAAGTGATCCGGGTCATCGGGACGAACACCCGCTTCTTGCCCGGCACTTCGACGACGATGCCCACCACATGGGGGGCACCGCGGGTTCCGCGTGAGAGCACTACGACATCACGCAGCCGTCCCAGACGGTCGCCCAGAGGATCGAAGACGTCCAGCCCCAGGAGGCGCGCGACGAAGACGCGGGTAGGATTTGTGCTCACCTCTACAGGCTACCGAGTCTGCTCACTTTTAGCTGAATTTCAGCTCGCACACATCCTTATGGGCAAGAATGGGTGTATGTCAAACATTTTTGGTGCTCCCAAGGCCGGTGTCCCCGGCTCCGACGAGTCCCGGACTGTCCCCACCGGGGATACCGTCGGCCGCTATACCTCCTACCTGGACGCCCAGAAGGCAGTCGACTACCTTGCTGACCAGCAGTTCCCGGTGCACATGGTGTCCATCGTGGGCAACGAGCTCAAGATGGTGGAGCGGGTGACCGGGCGGCTCAGCTATCCGCGCGTGGCGCTGTCGGGCGCATTGAGCGGCATGTGGTTCGGCCTCTTCGTCGGTGTCATGCTGTCCTTCTTCACACCGGCCGGCGGAACGTTCTCCATCATCAGTTCCGTCCTGATGGGTGCAGCCTTCTTCATGCTGTTCGGCATTGTCACGTACGCCATGCAGCGCGGCAAGCGTGATTTCACGTCCACCAGTCAAGTGGTGGCTACCAACTACGACGTCGTGGTGTCCTTCGAAGCAGCCCATGAGGCGCGCCGGCTGCTGCAGCAGCTGCCCATGACGCCGTCGGACGCCACCGGCGCCGCGCCGTCGAACTACACCCAGCGCGACTACCATAACCAGCCGTATCAGCAGCCCGGCCAGCAGCAGGGCCCTTACCAGGGCCAGGCACCCCCGCGGCCGCCGGGCTGGAACGACCCCTACGGCCAGAGGGCCCAGGACGCCGCACAAGGTCATGAGACCCAGGGCCCGCAGACCCCGGGGTCCCCGGCTCAGGGCCCGCAGCGGGCACCCGAGTACGGGGCCGTCAGCGAGGCCCAGCCCGGCCAGTCCGCCGAAGGGAGCCAGGCCCCGGACGCGCAACCCAGGGCCCCGCGGCCTGCGGCTGTCCGCTATCCCGACCTGCCTGACGGACGTCCGCAGTACGGTGTGCGCGTGAATGACCCCAACCAGCGGCCGCAAAGTACAGAGCCGCAAAGCAAGGACGAGACGCAGCGGTAGCGCACGGCAGGCCCCGGTGCAGGGCCTGACCAAAAGGGAGGGCCATCGGAGAAATTGATCCGATGGCCCTCCTTTTCGCTTGCTCAAGTTCCCAGTGACGGGCGGTCGCCATCAGCCGCTGAACCGACTGGCTAGCTTCATGAAGCTGCCGGGAACCGGCGTCTGCTATGCCCTGCCGTTAGCTTCCTGCCAGATGCCCGCCATCCAGGCCTCGACGTCGTCGGCCGTCCGGGGGAGCGCAGCGCTGAGGTTGAGGGGGCCGTCGGCGGTCATCAGGATGTCGTCCTCGATGCGGACACCGATTCCCCGGTACTCCGCGGGGATGGCGAGGTCCTCGTTCTTGAAGTAGAGGCCGGGTTCGATGGTGAAGACCATGCCTTCCGTCAGCACGCCGTCCAGGTACAGCTCCCGCTTGGCCTGTGCACAGTCGTGGACGTCCAACCCCAGGTGGTGGCTGGTCCCGTGAGGCATCCACCGACGGTGCTGCTGCCCCTCGTCGCTGATGGCTTCCTCGACCGGCACGGGAAGGAGGCCCCATTCGGCGAGGCGTTCCGCGAGGACGGTGGTGGCCGCCGTGTGGATGTCCCGGAAGCGGGTGCCGATCTGGGCGGCCGCAAAGCCGGCGTCAGCGGCATCGAGAACAGCTTCGTAGACCTTGCGCTGGATGTCGGAGAACGTGCCGTTGGCGGGCAGCGTGCGCGTGATGTCGGCGGTGTAGAGGGAGTCGGCCTCGACGCCGGCGTCCAGCAGGAGGAGTTCTCCGGCGTTGATCTTGCCGGTGTTCCGGGTCCAGTGCAACACTGTGGCGTTGTTGCCGGAGGCGGCAATGGTGTCATAGCCGAGCTCGTTGCCTTCCTCCCGGGCGCGGGCGAAGAAGGCGCCTTCCACGACGCGTTCGCCGCGGAAGTGGGTAAGGGCGCGGGGCAGCGCCTTGACCACTTCAGTGAAGCCTTCCACCGTGGCGGCCACGGCAATCTGCATCTGCTCGACTTCCCACTCATCCTTGATCAGGCGGAGCTCGGAAAGGGCTTCGGACAGTTTCTCGTCGAGGGCGTCCAGCACGCCGAGGTCCAGGTTGTCCGGGTCCTTGGCAGTGTTGTAGCGCGCGGTGTCCACAAGGGCGTCGATGTTGTCGTCCACCTTGCGCACCAGCCGGACTGAGATGCCGCCGATTTCAGGGGCGCCCACGTTCTTGGTGATGGCCATCTCGAGTTCGTCGATGTGGGCCGTCGGGAGGCCGAGGCGGGCTTCGAACTCCGCCAGTGTGGGGCGCGTACCGATCCAAAACTCACCGGACCGCGAGTCGGCGTAGAACTTCTCGGTGTCCCGGCCGGCCAGCGGACGGAAGTAGAGCGCCGCACGGTGATTGCCGCCGTCGTCTCCGGTGCCTTCCTCGACCGGCTCGAAAATGAGCACGGCATCGGGCTCGTGGTCCAAACCGAGACCCGTCAGGTGCGCAAAACCCGAATGCGGCCGGAAACGGTAGTCGCAATCGTTGGAGCGGACCTTCAGCGGGCCGGCCGGCACCACCAGGCGTTCACCTTTGAACAGCCCGGAGATGACGCGGCGGCGCCGCGCCGCGTGGTCAGCCACGGCATCGCGGGCAGGGGTCACCTGCGGTGACGGCGCCCAGTTGCTGGCCATGAAGGCCTTGAACGCCTCGGAACTGGGCCGCTGTGAGCGGTTGTTGACCCGCTCGTCGAGAGGCTGGGAGGCTGTATTTTCAGCGTTGTGGGTGTTGTCTGCGTCGTTCACCGTCCCATCGTCTCACCAGCCGTGCGGCTTAGGCCAACACAGCACCGGCCGCGGAACCGGACGATCTTGACCGAATGGGGGCAACCATCTACTAGGCTGGGCTGGTGAGGATTGATCTGCACGCCCACTCGAACGTTTCAGACGGCACGGAGACGCCAGCCGCCGTGATGGCAGCCGCCGCTGCGGCGGGGCTGGACGTCATAGCCCTGACAGACCATGACTCCACCGACGGCTGGGCCGAAGCGTCCCGCGCCGCGCTCGAAGTCGGCGTGGCACTTGTGCCTGGCATGGAGATTTCCTGCCGGACGGAGCACGGGATCAGCGTCCACCTCCTCAGCTACCTGCACGACCCCACCCACGCCGGCCTGCTGGATGAGATCACGAAGGCCAAGGACGCGCGTCTCACCCGGGCCGAACGCATGGTCACGCTGCTGGCCGAGGACTACCCGCTGAACTGGGACGATGTGATCCACCATGTGGCGCCGGGGGCAACCATGGGGCGGCCGCACATCGCCGACGCACTCGTGGCCGCAGGCGTGGTGGCTGACAGGACTGAAGCCTTCACCTCAATCCTGACCTCGCATTCGCGGTACTTCGTGCAGCACTACGCCCCGGAGCCCGCGCTCGCCGTCGAGCTTGTCCGCGCAGCAGGCGGGGTGCCCGTGTTCGCCCATCCGGTGGCATCGTCCCGCGGACGCGTCGTGGGGGAGCACACCTACCGTGAGATGATCGATGCCGGACTGGCGGGCCTTGAAATCGACCACCGCGACAATTCCGACGACGGCCGCGAATTCCTGCGCGGCCTCGCCGCCAGGCACGGGCTGCTCGTGACGGGATCCTCCGACTATCACGGCGCCGGCAAGCCGAACCGGCTGGGCGAAAACCTCACGGCACCGGACGTGTTTGCCCGGATCGAAGAGCTCGGCACAGGCACCGCCGTCATCCGCTGACCCGCATCCCAACTGAGTAGCAGCACGCATCGTTCCCAGCGCTGAGAACTGCGCGGGCTGCCACCTAGTTGGGCGGGTAGGTCGTGAACTCGGCGTGCGTGCCCAGGCGCTTGGCCATGACGTCGATGGCCGGCTGGTTCTGGTCGACACAGACAAATCTGCGCCCCAGCTTCGCGGCCACCGCGCCGAGCGTCCCTGAACCTGCGAAGAAGTCCAGGCACCAGTCGCCGGGGCGGCTTGAGGCGGCAACTACCCGCCGCACCAGTCCTTCCGGCTTCTGCGTGGGGTATCCGGTCTTCTCCTTGCCCGTGGGGGAGACGATGGTGTGCCACCAGACATCGGTAGGCAGCTTGCCCAGCTCACGCTTCGCGGGCGTCACGAGACCCGGGGCCATGTACGGCTCCCGGTCCACTTCGGCGCTGTTAAAGTGGTACTTCGTCGGGTTCTTGACGTAGACGAGGATGTTGTCATGTTTCGTGGGCCAGCGGAACTTGGCGCGGGCGCCGTAATCGTAGGCCCAGATAATTTCGTTGAGGAAGCATTCGCGGCCGAAGATGGCGTCCAGCATCACCTTGGCGTAGTGCACCTCGCGGTAGTCCAGGTGCAGATAGAGGGTGCCGTCGTCGGCAAGCAGGCGCCACGCCTCGACAAGCCGCGGCTCCAGGAACGACCAATAGTCGCTGAACGCGTCGTCATACCGGTGCAGGGCGCCCTTGATGGTGTCGTAGGAGCGGCCCTTGAAGCCCACCCGGTCACCATCGCCCCCTACATTCAGCACCATTTTGGTTTCCTGGCGCTGCTGGGCCCGGCCGGTGTTGAACGGCGGGTCCACGTAAATGAGTGTGAAGGCGCCGTCCGGCAGCGTGGGGAGGAAGTCCGCGTTGTCCGCGTGTACCACCAGGTTGCTGCCGTCCGGCGCCCAAACAGATTCAGTCATTGAGGCTTTTAGGCCTCGGTGTTGCCCGGCTGTGAGCCGGTTGCCGCGGACTCGCCGCCTGCCACCACTTCGCCGTTGCGGCGGCGCGTGCGGGTGCGCGTGCGCCGGGCGCGCGAGGGCTGCTCGGCGTCCGCCGTAGCGGTGGCTGCCGATCCAGCCGCGGGTCCGGTTCCGGCGTCGGAAGCGGCATCAGCGGAACGACGACGGCGGTCTCCGGAGCGTCCGCCCGATTCGCCGCTGCGGCGGCTGCCTTCCCTGCTGCCGGACCGGCTGCCCTCGCGTCCGCCTGAGCGGCTGCTCTCACGTGCACCATCGCGCCCGCCGCTGCGGGAGTTCTTCTTGCCGGTCTCGCCCAGGTCCTCCAGGACTTCGGCGTCGACGCCTGCCAGCGTGCGCTTGCTGCGGGGGAGCCGGCCCTTGGTGCCTTCCGGGATGTCCAGGTCCTCGTAAAGGTGCGGCGAGGAGGAGTACGTTTCGACGGGCTCGGGAACGCTCAGGCCCAGGGCCTTGTTGATGAGGCCCCAGCGCGGCATGTCATCCCAGTCCACGAAGGTCACGGCGGTGCCCTTGTTGCCGGCACGGCCGGTGCGGCCCACGCGGTGCAGGTAAATCTTCTCGTCCTCGACGCACTGGTAGTTGATGACGTGCGTGACGTCGTCGACATCGATCCCGCGGGCGGCGACGTCGGTGGCCACGAGGACGTCCACCTTGTTGTTGCGGAAGGCCCGGAGGGCCTGCTCGCGGGCGCCTTGGCCAAGGTCGCCATGGATGGCGGCCGCGGCGAATCCGCGGTCCACGAGTTCCTCGGCCACCTTGGCGGCGGTGCGCTTGGTCTTCGTGAAGATGATGGTGCGGCCGCGGTCGCGGGCCTGCAGGATGCGGGCAACAACTTCGGTCTTGTCCATGCTGTGCGCGCGGTAGATGAGCTGGCGGATGTCGCGCTTGGTGAGGCCTTCGTCGTCCGGGTCTGCAGCCCGGATGTGCGTCGGCTGCGTCATGTACCGGCGGGCCATGGCGATGACGGGGCCGGGCATTGTTGCCGAGAACAGGAGGGTCTGGCGAACCGGGGGCGTGCCGGCGATCAGGGTTTCGACGTCGGGCAGGAAGCCGAGGTCCAGCATCTCGTCGGCCTCATCGAGCACCACAATCTTGACGTTCTTCAGCACCAGGTGCCGCTGCTTGTAGAGGTCGATCAGGCGGCCGGGCGTGCCGACGACCACTTCCACGCCCTTCTGAAGGGCCTCAACCTGCGGCTCGTAGGCGCGGCCGCCGTAGATCGTGGTGATCCGGGCGTTGCGCTTGCGCGAAGCGTTCTGCAGATCGTTGGCAACCTGCACGGCCAGTTCGCGGGTGGGCACGATCACGAGTGCCTGCGGGGCACCCGGGGCGGGCAGCTTGTTGAAGCCTTCATCGTCCGGGCCAATGACACGCTGCAGTGCAGGGATGCCGAAGCCGAGGGTCTTGCCGGTACCGGTCTTGGCCTGGCCGATGATGTCGTGGCCGGACAGCGCCACCGGCAGGGTCATCGCCTGGATGGGGAAGGGATGGGTGATGCCGGCGTCGGCCAGCGACTCGACGATGTCCGCGCGCACGTTGTAGTCGGAGAAGGACTTCTCCGCGATCTCGTGGGGTTTCTCATCCGAGATGATGGTTTCTTCGGGCTCGATGGTCTCGGTTCCGGAGTCATCAGAGAGAAGCTGGTGGGTATGCAATTCACTCACAGTGGAGTTTCCTTATTCATTTAGGCATTGGCGCCGCCTGCTCAACGGCCGGCCGCAGGGGGCCGTTCCGGAGCACGCTCAGGCGCGCAAGCAAATCCAGTGGAAGCCGATCGCGGGCTATCTAAATGCTGGCACTGGGGACCAGCGGGTCTGTCTCAAGATCGCGTAGGGGCGGGCTTGTTGAATTCGAAATCAAGGAAATCAACGACCGGGCATCCATTACTACCCTTTCAGTCTAACCGGCAAAACAGGATTCCCTGACTGGCGCGGCGGCGCAGGGCTGGAAACACGGGCCGGACAGGAATCAGCCGACCAGCTGGAGATGCACCTCGCGGGTGGCAATATCCGAGGAGATCAGCCGCACCCGCACCCGCGTGCCGGACTCCATTTCACCGGCGCAGCGGGCCGTGACAGCTGGCTCGGCGATCTGGACGATGCCGGACGGGCCTGTTCCGTTGGAGCCCCTGCCGTTGGCGCCGTTGCCGTTGGTGCCGTTGCCGTTGCCGTTGTTCTTCGCGGGCTTGGACCCCGAAATCACCACGGCGTCAAACTCCTGGCCGATGTGGTTGATGAGCAGCGCGGCCTCGACGGTGTCCAGTGCCAGCCGCTCCATCTTCGCGGCCAATTGGTCCGAGGAGGCCATGATGACCGGCAGGGAGGGGAGCGCTTCGCGGGCCCACACGGGCACGGGGCGGTCGTTGCTCAGCGCCTCGCAGATGACCAGAACGAAACGGTCGATCAGCCGGCGCAGGGGCGCCGTGGTGTGCGCATACGCCGTGCCGATGGCCGACTGGATGGCGTCATCCGGAACCGTTCCGTCAAAGTAGGTGTAGCCGGCCCCGCGGAACAGCATGCTGGCGGAATGCAGAATGGCCAGCTGGCGGTGGTCGGTGGGATCCAGGGTCCTCAGGTACTCCCCGTAGCTGACCATTCCGTCCCAGGGCTTGCCCAGCGCAGCGGTCTGGCGCCTGAAATGGCCCAAGGAACGCTCATCCGGGGCCGGCATCGTACGCAGGATGCCCACCTTGCCGTCCAGCATCAGTGAGGCAGCGGCCATGCCGGTCATCAGGGAAATCTGGGCATTCCAGTCCTCTACCGGAAGCTGGGGCGCCGCCACGATCTGGTAGCCGCCGTCGGGAAGCTGGACGATTTCCTGCTCCGGCATGTTCAGGCTGGCGCCGTCGCGGGCCCGTTCGAGCTCAACGCGCTTGAGACCTACTTCGCGCAGGAGTTGCAGCACCGGAGACGCCGTTCCCGCATCCAGCTCGGCCTGGACGCCCCTGTAATTAAGCTTGGCCCTGCTGCGGACCATGGCCCGCCGCACGAGTACCGAAACCACCTCGGCCGCTGCGTCGAGTTCGAACTCCCAGACGAACGCCGAACAAAGCTGGCCGGCGAGCAGGCTGCCCGCATTCTCGCTGATGACTTCGGGATGCAGGGGTATGCGGCCGTCCGGGGCATAGAACGTCTGGCCCCGGCGGCGGGTTTCGGCATCGAGGGCGCCGCCGGGAGCGACAAAGGATGGCACATCCGCGATCGCATACAGGATCCGGTAGCCGTCTCCGGACCTTTCAATAAAGAGTGCCTGATCCAGATCGGTGGAGGACGGCGGATCGATGGTCAGGAATTCGACGCCGGTCAAATCAAGGTCCGGAAGCTGCCGCTGCGCCACGGCTGCTTCTGCCTCCCGGAGCACTGCTTCGGGGAATTGCCCCGGAAGCTCCAGCTCCGTTCGCAGCGCGCTCAGAGCCTCCGACAGGGCATTAGTCTGTTCGTGGACGCTGGGGGACAGACGATGATGTGACACGAAAATCAGGTTAGCCCGATTTCCGCCGTTAGTCTTGGATTATGGGCACATCCTCGGCTGGCACCGCTCGGTATGACCGCTTCGTCGCTGACTTGTTCGGGGTGATGGCATATGGCGAACTCTCGGCCTTTGAACGGCTCTCTTCCGACGCCCGCTACTCACCGACGCTCCACGACCGGGCAGTGCTCGGCCGGATTGCCGTCCTCGAGTTCCAGCACTACGAACTGGTGAGTGAAAAGCTTGCTCAGATGGGCGTGGACGTGGAGGATGCCATGCTCCCGTTCCAGGCAGCAGTGGACCATTTTCATGAACGGACGCGGCCGGCCGACTGGTACGAATCCCTGATGAAGGCGTATGTGGTGGATACGGTCTCTGCCGACTTCTACCAGGCCGTGGCCCGGTATGTGGATGCCGGGACCCGGGAGGTTATTCAGCAGATCCAGTCGTCCGAGGAAGCGACGGCTGTGCTCCGGGAACGGTTGAGGGGAGCACTGGCGGATGATCCCCGCCTCGCCTCCCGGCTCGCGCTTTGGGGCAGGCGGCTCCTGGGGGAGGCCCTCACCCAAGCCCAGCGCGTGGGATACGAACACGCCTTTCTGACCGACCTGATCACCGAAGCGGACAGCGGTGCGGACGACGCGGCAGCCAGAGAGTTGGTGCGTAAACTCACTGCAGAACTCGCCGAAAACCACGCCAAGCGGATGGTGCAGCTCGGCCTGATCAGCTAGCTGCCGTGCCGGACAGGAGCGGCGGCGCCTGAGCTGCTAGCGCCTGAGCGGGTCGTCGCCGGGTACTCCTGGTGCCTGAGCACGGGCCTTTGTTCCCGCGTCCGGCGCGCCCGCATCCAGTGCCGAAAGCAGTTCCGCCGCGGCAGCCTCAGGATCCGGGGCGTCGGTAATGGCGCGCACCACCACGATTCGGCTTGCTCCGGCCGCTACGACGTGCTCCACGTTCGTCAGGTCGATGCCGCCGATTGCGAACCAGGGAAGCAGCAGGCCGCCAACCCTTTCCTCATCCGCCGCCCGGACTGCCTCGGCGGCGTACCGGACCAGATCAAGCCCGACGGCGGACCTGCCCGGCTTGGTAGGCGTGGCCCACACCGGTCCGACACAGAAGTAATCCAGGCCGCTGCGCCCATGTGAAGCGGCGATGGCGGCATCCACCTCGTCAGTCGTGTGGGTCGACAAGCCGATCACCGTGGGATCGTGCAGCAGCTTCCGAGCGGAGCGGAGCGGCAGGTCCTTCTGCCCGATATGGAAAACCGGAGCTCCGGCGAGCGACGCGATGTCGGCGCGGTCATTGACGGCCCAGAGCCGGCCGTGCCTGCGGGCGGCCCGGTGCAGGACCTCCAGGAGCTCGAGTTCCTCGGCGGCCTCGATGGTTTTGTCCCTCAGCTGGATGATGTCCACGCCGCCGGCGTAGGCCGCGTCGACGAAGTCGGCGAAGTCGCCGCGCTCCTTGCGGGCATCGGTGCAAAGGTACAGGCGTGCGGAAGTGTGGGGATCATGCGCGGTCATGGTGAACAGCCTAGTTCCTCTAAACTGGGCTGGTACCGCGGGAGCCCGCTGCAGCAGTCACAAAGGCCGCAGGGCTGAGAGGGCTTAAGAGCCGACCGCTTGACCTGATCCGGTTAGTACCGGCGTAGGGAAGGATTTCCATGAAGCTTGGATCCGGCGGGAACACTTCTGCCACAAGCACATCCGTCACAAAACCGCTAAGGGCCGACGTGGCCGTCATCGGCGGCGGCGTGATCGGCCACGGCATCGCCTGGGAAGCGAGGCGTTCCGGACGCTCCGTGGTGCTCATCGATGAGGCGCCGGGAACCGGTGCCAGCTGGGCGGCCGCGGGAATGCTCGCTCCGGTCAGCGAACTCCACTACCAGGAAGAGGATCTCCTGGAGCTCATGCTCGAATCTTCGGCACGATGGCCCGGGTTCGCGGCGGCGCTCGCCGGCGGCAACGCCGGGCTGGACACCGGATATCTTTCGACGCCGACCATCGCCGTGGGAGCGGACCCGGCCGACCGGCGGGCGCTGATGGATCTTCGCGAGGTGCAGCAGGCCAGCGGACTGGTGGCCGAACCCCTGACCATCCGCCAGGCCCGGTCGCGGGAACCGCTGCTGAGCCCGGGCATCTCCTGCGCGCTGGACATCCCCGCCGACCACCAGGTTGATCCGCGGAAGCTGGTGGCAAGCCTCGCCGCGGCGCTGGGCCGCCACGAACCCGGCGCCGGTACCTCCGTGGCCGGAGCGGAAAACGGCTATGCCGTCCGGGACAACGCAGCCGGCCTGTTGTGGGAAGGCCAAAGTGGCAGTGCAGTCGGCAGCGGAGACGACACCGGACACGACCGGAGACAGGACCGGGGACGCGTCAGCGGTGTCCGGCTGGCAGGCGGCGGAACTGTCCTGGCCGTGGAGACTGTGGTGGCTAACGGCCTCGCGGCGGCCTCGCTGGACGGACTGCCCCCGGGCCTGAAGTTGCCCCTGCGACCCGTCTACGGCGACATACTCAGGCTCCGGGTCCCGGCGCACCTCCGCCCGCTGCTGACCGCCACCGTCCGGGGCATGGTCCGCGGAATCCCCGTCTATCTTGTTCCGCGGCAGGACGGCACCGTGGTCATCGGAGCCACCCAGCGCGAAGACGCACAGGCGGCCCCCAGTGCCGGAGGGGTCTACCAGCTCCTCAGGGACGCCCAGGCACTCGTGCCGGCAGTCGCTGAACTGGAACTCCTCGAAGCAATCGCCAGGGCACGGCCGGGAACCCCCGACAACGCCCCATTGCTGGGCCGGGTGACCGCCCGCAGCACGCCGGCGGCTGACGGAAGTCCGGCGGCAACGGTTGAGGGACTCATCGTCGCCACCGGGTTCTTCCGCCACGGTGTACTGCTGACGCCCGCGGCCGCGGTCATCTGCCGTGAGCTGATGGACGGCGTGGAGGACGGCCGGTGGAACCCGTTCCGTCCGGCGCGGTTTTCCACGGAACGGCTTTCCACGGAACGGCCAGCCGAAGCGCAGGCCGCCAGCCAAGGCAGTGCCGTTCCCGACCCAGTCACATTTGACCCAGACAAGGAAACAGCATGAACATCACTCTCAACGGCAACGTTCACCCCGTGGGCGCAGGCGCCTCCGTCACCACCCTCGTCAGCGACGTCACGGGGCGGAAACTTGCGGCCAACGGACAGGCTGCCGACGGCCAGCGGCTGGGTGTGGCGGTGGCCCGCAATTCAGAAGTCGTGCCGAGGAGCCAGTGGCACAGCACGGCACTCGCCGAAGGCGATGAGATCGAACTCGTGACGGCAGTTCAGGGAGGATGAAGACGATGACCGAAGCAACCACGGACGCAGCAACGCCCAGCATTGAAGAAGCGAGGGAACAAGCGAAGGAAGCGGCGGAAGAAACGACTGGCAAGGCCACGGAGACGACGGCGGCCAGCGCCGACCGCCTCGTCATCGACGGTGTGGAACTGACCTCGCGGCTCATCATGGGCACGGGCGGTGCCCCCAGCCTGGACGGTCTGGGAGCCGCGCTCCTGGCGTCGGGCACCGAGTTGACCACCGTCGCCATGCGCCGCTATTCGCCTGCCGAGGCAGGGTCACTGTTCCAACTGCTCCTGGACCACAACATCCGTGTGCTGCCGAATACCGCAGGCTGTTTCACGGCGCGGGACGCCGTCATGACCGCGGAGCTGGCCCGCGAGGCTCTGGAGACGGATTGGGTCAAACTCGAAGTCATTGCCGATGAACACACGCTCCTGCCCGACGCCGTGGAGCTCGTGGATGCCACCGAACAGCTCGTCAACCGCGGCTTCAAAGTCTTCGCCTACACCAACGACGATCCGGTCCTGGCGCTGCGCCTCGAGAACCTGGGCGCCACGGCAGTCATGCCGCTGGGATCACCGATCGGCACCGGCCTGGGAATCCTCAACCCGCACAACATCGAGCTGATCGTGTCCCGCGCCTCTGTGCCTGTGGTGCTGGACGCCGGTATCGGCACCGCCTCAGACGCCGCCCTGGCCATGGAGCTGGGCTGTGACGCCGTGCTTCTGGCCACAGCCGTGACGCGCGCCCAAAACCCTGCCCTCATGGGGGAAGCCTTCAAACACGCTGTTATCGCCGGTAGGCTGGCGAAAGCGGCCGGGCGCATCCCGCGCCGCGAGCATGCTTTGGCGTCATCAGCCATGGAGGGCCGGGCCGAGTTCCTCTAGACCCGCACCACCACGGCGCCCTGGCGGCAGGCGTGCTCAGCCGGGAACCTCGCCAAGGAGTCAGCTGTGACAGTCAGGGACGACATCCTCACCCGCCCCCAGATCGACGAAGCCCTCTCGGGACTGCCCGACTGGCGGTACCGCCTCGGCGGCCTGGTCACCGTCTATAAGACGCCGACGGCGCCGGCCGCGCTCGAGCTGATTGCCGCCGTCGGGCGTCTTGCCGAGGAACGCGACCACCACCCGGACCTGGACTGGCGCTACAACCGGGTGTTCATCCGGCTAAGCTCCCATGACGTCGGGGGCGAGGTGACCGCGCGCGACGTTGGCGCCGCGGCAGCGGTCGCAGATGCCGCTGCCGCGGCCGGCGCCTCCGCGGAGCCCGGGCTGTACAGGACCGTGCAGATCGGGATCGACACGCCAAACGCCGCCGAGATATCGGAGGTCTGGCGCGTCGCCCTGGGCTACCGGAAAGGCCGCTCCGGCGACCTCGAGGACCCTCATGGCCGCGGACCCGGGGTGTGGTTCCAGGAAACGCCGAGACTGAATGACAACCGCCTTCACATCGACATCCACCGTTCTAAAGCCGAATCCGGGCCAGCGTTGGAGAAGACGGCGGCGACCGGCGCTTCAATCAACAGTGACCACGCACCCAACTGGGTGGTGGTCACTGACGCTCAAGGGAACACCCTGCGCCTCTGCACCGAGGAAGGCCATCAGCCGGACCTCTGACGCAGCCGAAGCGGATCCGGCGCAGCGTTTCCCTACATCTTCAGGGCCGCTGTCAATCGCTGAGTGTCCTGCTTGGACCGTGCCCGGCCAAGGAAGGCAGAAACGCCCACAGCCGCCGCCGCTCCCGCCACCATGGGAAGGACCCACGGTATCCAGGTGAGGCCCGGCTGGTAGCCGAGGCCCGCAGCCATGCAGATGATCCAGGCGAGCACCCCGGCCACCGTTGCCACGCCCGCAGGCAGGAGTATGCCGTACTTGGCATGACGCTTGTCATTTGCCCAGACGATGAAACCCGCAGCCACAGTGACCAGGACGACGATTACGAGGGACAGCATGGGTGGTCCTACAGCGCGCCGAAGCCGACCCGGCGGACTTCCTCCGCACCGATTTCCACGTAGCCCAGGACGCTGGCCGGAACAATGATCTGACGGCCTTTTTCGTCGCTCAGCCGCAGTTCAGTGCCCTTGGCGATGGACTCCGAAACTACCTTGGCCACAGAGTCAGCATCCTGGGCCGATTCCAGCACAAGTTCGCGGCCGATGTTCTGAATGCCGATCTTTACTTCCACAGCAAGGCCTCCCAGCCAATCAATGTTGAATCATTTCCAAAGGTTCTCCCTTTGTAGTCTAGGTCTCCTTGGGGAAGCGAGAGATTCCGCGCCAAGCTAAACGGTAGATCAGGTCGCTGGCCACATCGAGGTCCAGGTTTCCGTCCGTCTCGAGCCAATAGCGCGCGCTCACCTGCGCCATCCCGGCAAGGCCTCGGCCCAGCAGCTGGGCCTCCAGATGCGGGAGTTTGGTGTCTTCAGCAATGACCCGCGCGATTGCGTCGGCGAATGTCTTGTTGAAGGTCTCCAGGCGCGAACTGACGTCGGGATCGTTGATGAGGTCCGACTCGAACACCAGCCGGTGCGCCTGGTCGTCACTGTCGATGAAGCGGTAGTAGGCCCGCATGACGGCCTTGACGCGCTCCTTGTTATCGGTGGTGGAGTTGAGCGCCCCCATCATGAGGTCGGTCAGGACGCTGAGGTGGCTGTCCAGGAGTGCGAGATAGAGCTCCCGCTTGGAGGGAAAATGCTGATACAGGACCGGCTTGCTGACGTGGGCGGTTTCCGCGATCTCGTCCATGGCGGCTCCGTGATAGCCGTTGGCGACGAAGACTTCCTGGGCAGCGGCCAGCAGTTGGGCCCGGCGTTCGTCACGCGGCAGCCTGGCCGACCGTTGTCCGGCGGGCCGGGGATTGCCGGCGGGGGAGTGCGCGGCCTGAGTTCGATCAACCGGTGCATGATGAACCACTGTTGGCCTTCTTTCCATTGCAGATAACTTCACTTTACCCGGGGGTAATATGACCGAGCGGTATGTTCAGGCATACATTGAAGTATGGTTTCTCCATCCCCCGCAAATACAACCCGCACGCCGCTGGAGCCGCTCGTTGATCCGGCTCCGGCGCTCTCGCCTGACGAGGTGGAGCGGTACTCCCGGCATCTCATCATTCCGGAGATCGGCGCCATCGGCCAACGGCGCCTGAAGAACGCCCGCGTCCTGGTGATCGGTGCCGGCGGCCTCGGCTCTCCTGCCCTGCTCTACCTCGCCGCGGCCGGGGTCGGGACCATCGGCATCATCGACGACGACGCGGTTGACCTGAGCAACCTGCAGCGCCAGATTATCCACGGCGTGGCGGACGTGGGCCGGCCCAAGATCGAGTCGGCGCGTGACGCCATTTCGGCGCTGAACCCGCTGGTGGACGTCCGCCTTCACGACGTCCGGCTGGATGCCACCAACGCCCTGGACCTGTTTGCCGGCTACGATCTCATCCTCGACGGCGCTGACAACTTTGCCACCCGCTACCTGGTCAACGATGCAGCGGCCATCCTCGGAAAACCCTATGTATGGGGATCGATCTTCCGCTTCGACGGACAAGTCAGTGTGTTCTGGGAAGAGCACGGCCCCACGTACCGGGACCTGTACCCCGAGGCACCGCCTGCGGGTTCCGTGCCGTCGTGCGGCGAGGGCGGCGTCTTCGGGATGCTGTGCGCGGCGGTCGGCTCGCTGATGGTGACGGAGGCCGTCAAGCTGATTACCGGCGTCGGGCGTTCCCTCCTTGGCCGCGTGGCCCTGTACGACGCCCTGGGCGGAAGCTGGCGCGAGATCAGGGTGGCGAAGGACCCCGCCGCCCCGCCCATTACCGAGCTGACGGACTACGAGGCATTCTGCGGAATCACCCCGCCGGAAGCCACCGACACCGAACACACCGTCACCGCCCCGCAACTGGCCACGATGCTGGCCTCGCGCGAAGCCGGGCTGAAGGATTTCGAACTCGTTGATGTCCGGGAGTCGGGGGAGTACGACATCGTCAGGATTGACGGCTCGGTCCTCATCCCGCAGGGCAGAATCCTTGCCGGGGAGGCGTGGGGCGAGTTGCCGCAGGACAAGGACATCGTCTTCCACTGCAAGGCCGGGACACGGTCCGCCGCCGTGCTTGCCGCCGCCAGGAAAGCCGGCTACCAGCGGGTGAGCCATCTCGACGGCGGAATCCTCGCCTGGGTACGGGACGTGGAACCCCAGAAGCCCGTCTACTGAGCGGAGCGGCACGCCGCCAACAGCCGGGCAGGCCGGCTTGGCACGCCTAACCAGCCTGGCACGGCTGGCCGCAGTGCCGGACCTCATGCGGCCAGCGCCGGCAAGGAAACTCCCAGTGTCCAGTCCTCCCAGGGATCCGTGAACTCCAGGTCCATGGCGGTGGATCCAAGGGGTGCCAGATAGCTGATCCAGTGGTGCTCCGTGGCCCCGGCGGCGATGGTTCCGGGACCACGGCCCGCATCCTGGGGCGTGACTGTGGTGGCCGCAGGTGCCAGCCTCAGGCGGAGCTGCCCCGGGCTGAACAGCACCGGCTCCGGACTAGCGTTGGTCAGTTCCACCTCAACCAGGACCACGTCGCCCCAGGTCAGATTGACCGGCTGGGGCCAGCGGGGAACCGGCTGCGTTCCCCCGCCGTGGCCGTGGTCGCCGCCGTTGAGGCTGGTGGTGACGCTGGCCGGGCTTGCGGCCCGGTGGTAGCTGCCGGCAACAGCAGCGACTGACCCTGCAGCCAGGGCTGCGCCGCCAGTGAGCCAGGCGGCTGCGGCGTCCACGGACAGGAAGGCCTGATTTCCCTGCGCATCCAGCCGGGCGAGGCGCCCGGCACGGGTGACTGAGAGGGAACCGAAGCCGGTGTCCGTGGGCGGGGCCGCATGAGGGCCTCTTCGGGACACGGCGCCGTATGTTCCGCCGGCCACCAGCAGGAAGGCACCGCCGCCCACCACCAGTCCGAACTGTCGGCGGCTCAGGAGCGGCCCGGAAATCGTGCGGGAATCAGGATTCACTCTTCGCACCCCCAATAGGTTTCACGAGTTGCACCCATGGTCCGCACAGAACCTATGGAAACCTTGGAATGCGATGCTTGGACCGCGGTGAAACCTTGACGCGTGACGCCTGCGGCGAGACTCGAACCCCTTGGCGCGACGCCGGCAGACTGCCGGATGTTAGGCGGATTCCCTCCGGGAATCTGTCTCGGGTAGCTGGGACGGAGCCAGCTGGCTGTGGTCAACCGGGCACTCGGCCGTGGCAGCTGCGGCGGACTGGTCCACGGTGATGCCGTACAAAGTTTCCAGCGCGGCAACGTAATCGTCCTGCTGGCCGTTGGCCGCGAGCTCCCGAGCCCTGACCGTTGGGACGTGAAGCAGCTGCTTCACCATGCGGCGGAGGGCGAACTCGACCTCTTCGGCCGCGGCGGTGCAGCCGTGGCGGGCGCGCACCTTTTCCATTTCCGCGTCCAGAACGTTCATGGTGTGGCGGCGCAGCGCCACGATGGCCGTGTCCACGGACCGTGCCTCGCGTTCCTGCTCGAAGGCCTTTGCCGCACCCGACACAATGCTGCTTGCCTGGGCCAGGGACTCCGCCTGTTCCTCCGGAGCCGCAAGCCGTACGGACTCCAGCGTGAGGAGCTCGACGCCGTCCAGCTCTCCAACCGCGGGATCAAAATCATGGGTGAGCGCCAGGTCGATGGCGATCAGGGGCCGGGTAGAGCCGGCACGGACCTCTGCAAGCTCCGCGGCCTCCACCCGGGTGTCCGAGCCGCTGCAGCCGATCATGACGTCGGCGGCGGCGACGGCGGGGCGGAGGGTCTCGCCGTCGAGTGCTGTGCCGCCGCGCGTGGCCACGAAAGTGGCTGCCCGGCCGGAGGAGGAGAAGACGGAGATGTCGCGGCAGCCGCGTTCGCGCAGCAGGGCCATGGTGGCACCCGCGTAGGCGCCGGTGCCGAATACGACCACTTTCTTCGTGGACCAATCGGCGTCTTCAGAAAGATCTGTGGCGAGGTCGAGGGCCACCGAAACGATGGACAGCCCCCTTGAGCCGAGCGCGGTCTGCGCACCGACGTCCTTTGCCGTCTTGGAAGCGGCCTGGAAAAGGCGGACCAGGCCGGAGCTGGCCGTGCCCTCGTGCTGTGCGGTAATCAACGCCCGTCTGACCTGCCCGGCGATTTCGCGTTCTCCGACCACCGCCGAGTCAAGCCCTGAGCTGACGGCAAAAAGGTGCTCGCTCACCTCCGGGCCCGTCCGGGTGCTAAAGGACCGGGACACGAGCTGTTCGCTGAGTCCGCTCGTCTCGCTGATCTGCCCGACGAGCGCGGCGCGGGCAGCTTCCACGTCGTCAGCATGGGACGCTTCGCCATAGATTTCGTAGCGGTTGCAGGTGGCAAGGACAACCGCACCCGTCACTGCCGGCGATCCGGCGAGGGCGGATGTTGCGATGCCTGAAGAACCGTTGCTCAGCTGAGCAACGGTTTCGAGGTCGATGTCGGCGTGTGTAGCCACCAATGAAAAAAGAACCACAGCAGGACAATCATAGCTTTTTCGCAGCCGCGTAGAACAACCCCTGGCCGGGGATGCCGCGCCGCCGGCCATGTGATTCCCGTCACGTGGACCGGTGGCGGCCACTGAGGTGACAGCCCGTCGTTATCTTTTGGGGCCGATATTCGGCACAATCAAAGGCATGACTTTTAGCGCTGCAACATCTCCCGGCACGGTTCTGGATGCGGGCCATCCGCTCATGGACGGGCGCACTGCCGACTCGCCGCTCATTACCGCCTACCGCGGGGGCAAGCCGAGCCGCCGGCCGGTGTGGTTCATGCGCCAGGCCGGGAGGTCCCTGCCTGAATACCTGAAGGTGCGCGAAGGTGTGGCCATGCTGGACTCCTGCCTGCGCCCTGAACTGGCCTCGGAGATCACCCTGCAGCCCGTGCGCCGCCACGGCGTCGATGCTGCCATCTTCTTCTCGGACATCGTCATCCCGCTCAAGCTGGCCGGCGTCGGGGTGGACATCGTGCCCGGTGTCGGCCCGGTCCTGGACAAGCCCGTCCGCAGCGCAGCCGACGTTGCAGCCCTGCCCCAGCTCACCTGGGAGGCGCTGGCGCCGATCCGGGAAGCCGTCCGGCTGACGGTGGCCCAGCTGGGCAAGACGCCGCTCATTGGATTTGCGGGCGCGCCCTTCACCCTTGCGGCCTACATGGTGGAGGGCAAGCCGTCCCGCGACCACCTCGGCCCGCGCACCATGATGCACGCGGATCCGGAAACCTGGACTGCCCTCGCCAACTGGGCCGCCGATACGTCAGGCATGTTCCTGCGTGCCCAGCTCGAAGCCGGCGCTTCAGCCGGTCAGCTGTTCGATTCCTGGGCCGGTTCCCTGGGCCTGGCGGACTACACCCGCTTCGCCGCACCGGCGTCAGCGCGTGCCCTGGACCACGTCCGGCACCTCGGCGCACCGCTGATCCATTTCGGCACCGGAACGTCGGAGCTGCTGGTGGCCATGCGCGACGTCGGCGTGGATGTCGTGGGCGTCGACTACCGGCTGCCCCTTGAAGAGGCGAACCGCCGGCTGGGCGGCACCGTGCCGCTCCAGGGCAACATCGATCCGGCGCTCCTCTCCGCGCCGTGGGACGTGCTTGAAACGCACGTCCGGGAGGTCATCGCCTCCGGCGCCTCTGCGCCCGGCCACGTCCTGAACCTCGGCCACGGCGTGCCGCCGGAAACCGATCCGGACGTGCTGACGCGTGTCGTCGAACTTATCCACTCCATCTCCCCGGAGTAAGGCCGTGGGCGCGGGAAGCTCTCCGGCCGCCGCACGGACTGCTCTGGTGGTGGGCGGCGGCATCTCGGGTCTCCTGGCGGCAAGGGAACTGGCCCAGTCCGGATTTGTCACCACGCTGCTAGAAGCCACAGATTCCTGGGGCGGCTGCGTTGGCCGGCATGACGTTGCCGGACTCGCGTTGGACAGCGGCGCCGAGTCGTTCGCCACGCGTTCCAGCTCGGTGGCGGATCTCGCCGCGGAGCTGGGGCTTTCCGGCCAGATCGTCGCGCCCCATCCCGGCGGTGCCTGGGTGCAGCTGCCGGACGGGCCGCGCGAACTTCCCAAGACCGGCGTCCTGGGCATTCCTGCCAATCCGTGGGATCCGGAAGTGCGCCGGTCCCTGGGGATCAGCGGCTCGCTCCGCGCCTCGCTGGACAGGATCCTCCCGGCCTCCGTGGGCACCACGGCCGACGTCGCCAGTGTCTCCTCCCTGGTCCGGACCAGGATGGGCCGGCGCGTTCTCACCCGGCTGGTGGAGCCCGTGGTGGGCGGGGTGCATTCAGCGGATCCCGGACTGCTCGATGTGGACATGGTGGCTCCCGGCCTCCGCGCCGGAATTACCCGGCACGGATCGCTGGCGGCCGCTGTCGCCGCCCAGCGCCGCGGTCCCGCTGAAGGCGGCACTGAAGGGACTGCAGCCGCCAAAGCAGGCTCCGCCGTGGCCGGCCTGAGGGGCGGCATGCACACCCTCGTAGCGGCCCTTGTGGCCGATCTCCGCCGGCTGGGCGTGGAGTTGGTCAGCGGCACCAGGGCCCACTCCGCCACGCGTATCCCGGACGGCTGGCGGATTGCCGCCGGGAACAAGACGTACGACGCCGGCATGCTGGTCGTCGCGCTGGACGGACCGTCCGCCGTCGGCCTGCTTCAGGACGCTGTTCCGACCCTGGCCGGCCACCAGCCCGGCGCGGGGCCGGAAGTAAGACTGGTAACGCTTGTGGTGGACCTCCCGGAACTGGACCGGCGCCCGCGCGGTACCGGCATACTTGTGGCTCCGCAGACCCCCGGTATCCGCGCCAAGGCTCTCACCCATGCCACGGGCAAGTGGGACTGGCTGGCGGCGGAAGCGGGGCCGGGCCGGCACGTGCTGAGGCTTTCCTACGGCCGCATTGACGCTGCCGACCCGGCGCGGACTGCAGCGGGATCCGAGAGGACCGTGGAGGATTCAACCTTGCCGGACTCCGACTTGCTGGAATTCGCCCTCCAGGACGCGTCTGCCCTGCTCACCGTGCCAGTGACAGCGGCAAGCCTGGTGGACTGGGACGTGGTCTCGTGGGCGGGCGCGCTTCCGTTCGCCGCCGTCGGGCACCGGCAGCGTGTCGCCGAAGTCCGCCGGATCTGCGCGGGCAGCGACGGACTCCTGCTGGTCGGCGGGTGGCTCGCCGGGAACGGGCTGGCCGCAGTGGTTGCCGACACCCGGACGCAGCTGCACGACTTCCTGCAGTAGCCTTCCTGCCATAGTCGGCGGCATCGGCCCGTCGTGCCGTCGGGCCCGTGACAAAGACGCCCGCCGTTACCTCTTCGTTACGCTTTTTGCAAGTTTCTCCATGCGGCGTTTTGTGTCTAGGGTCAATAACTATGGTCGATCAGAAGTCCGATAATTTTCGTACGCTGACCGGTAACCATGGGGGGCTTCGGCGTGGCACAGCAGCAGCAGCGCTCGGAGCGGTACTGGTCTTATCCGCAGGAGTCCCTGCATCCAACGCTGCCACGCCCGCCTGGATCACAGACGCGGTGAGCACAGATCCGTCCAGCACAGATTCTGGGAGCACGGACTCGTTAAACAGAGTCACATTGCTCCCAGACGCCGACGACGACAGCGGGGGCGAGTCTCGGACCGGGACGCGGCTCACTGCCACCGTCTCCGGTGATGCTGCTGACCTCGAGGCCTGGGCTGCCGCAGCCCTCACGGGGGAGCAGGATCCGCCGGTATACCCGGCGCCGACCCTTTCGACCGCGTCCGCGCTGTCGGAGCCGACAGAGTCCCTGGTGCCGTTGCCCGAGGGGCCCTCGCTGTTGTCGTCCACGACGCCATCGCCGCCGGTGCCGCTGCCTACCAGTCCGTCGCCGTCCACCACCGCGGCTCCGTCGCAACCGTCCGAGCCCTCGACGACTGCTCCCACAACGCCCGCCCCGTCGGTTGAGCCTTCGGCAACGCCAGAGTCCGGCGCGACGCCTTCCGCAACACAGCAATCAGTTCCCGCTCCGGCCCAGGCAACTCCGCCGGCGCCCGGGCAGACTCCGGCAGCCGGAACACCGGCGCCCGCGCCGGCAGGGACAGGGCCGTCGGATGCTACGCCGGCACCGGCAAACGAAACATCGGCGGCCGGAACATCCGCGGCTGAGGGCTCCCAGGCGAGCGAGGCCAAGGCGGCGGGGTCGCATGCCTATGGCCGCAGCGCTTCCGGAGTCTGGGGTTCCGGAGAGTTGTCCGGCCCGATGAACATGGCGTCCCTTGGCGACCGCTACGCCGCCAGTGCGCCATACTCGGGCGCGGTTCTCGGCGCTTCCGACGAAGGCTCGGTCTCGCCGCTGGTCTGGGCCGGGGCCGTGCTGGTGGTCCTCGCCGGGGCTGCCGGTCTCGTAGCGTTCAGAATCCGCAGGTCTCTGTAAGTCCTTCCCCGACACGGCGGGTTCCCGCGGACTCAGTCCAGTGTTAATTCAGTTCCGTGTGAGATTGGCCACTTCTACGTGTTGTAGAAGTTAGCTTTTTCGACTTGGACGCATCGAAGGGGCAGTATGGTAACCATGAGCCACACTCCTGCCGAATCTGTCACTAAAACCGAAGAATCAGACGAGCAGTTCTTCACTCTCTGGACTGTATTCAAGCGCTCCGCAGACGTCATCCGCAGTGCCGATGCTGCCGATGATTTTGATGCCCTGCTGGCGCGCCTTGCTGAGGGCGGAGTGACACACCGCGGAAGCTACGACGTCTCCGCCATGCGCGCCGATGCGGACGTCATGGTCTGGCTCCACGGACCCAAGCCCGAAGCCCTGCAGCAGGCCATCCGCGATATCCGCCGGAGCAAGCTGTTCGCAGGAACCGAACTGGTGTGGTCCGCCATGGGGGTCCACCGCGAAGCGGAGTTCGCCAAGAACCACACCCCTGCTTTTTCACGCGGTGTGGCGCCGGCCGAATGGCTCTGCGTCTACCCGTTCGTCCGCTCCTATGAGTGGTACCTGCTGCCGGACGAGGAGCGCGGCAAAATGCTGCGGGACCACGGGATGCTGGGGCGCGACTTCCCGCAGGTCATCTCCAACACGGTGTCATCGTTCGCGCTCGGCGACTGGGAGTGGATCCTGGGCCTGGAAGCTCCGGAACTCGTGGACTTGGTGGACCTGATGCGCCACCTGCGCTCCACGGATGCGCGCAACCACGTGCGTGAGGAAATCCCGTTCTACACCGGCCGCCGCATCTCTGCCGGGGAGATCGCTGAGGTCCTGGCATGAGCCCGCTGGATCCCCAGCACCCCACGGTTGCGGTGAACTCGGTGACGGAAGCCGGCAGGATGGCGCCCAAGGATTATGACGGCGTCCTGCTCGCCTCCTTCGGCGGACCCGAAGGCCAGGAGGATGTGATCCCCTTCCTCCGCAACGTGACCCGCGGCCGCGGAATCCCCGACGAGCGGCTGGAAGAGGTATCGCACCACTACCGTGCCAACGGCGGCATCAGCCCGATCAACCAGCAGAACCGCGAACTCAAAGCGGCCCTTGAAGCGGAGCTGGCGGCCAGGGGAATCGACCTGCCGGTGCTGTGGGGCAACCGGAACTGGGCTCCCTACATCCCGCAAACCCTCCAGGACGCTTACGACGCCGGCCACCGCAGGCTGCTCATGGTCACCACGAGCGCCTACTCCTGTTACTCCAGCTGCCGCCAGTACCGCGAAGACATCGGCATGGCGCTGACGGAGACGGGGCTCGACGGCAGGCTCGAGGTGGACAAGGTACGCCAGTACTTCGACCACCCCGGTTTCGTGGAACCCTTCATCGAGGGCACGGCCGCCGGAATTGCCGACGTCCGTGCGCAGCTCGCTGCCGCGGGGACGCCGGACGCTCCCGTCCACGTCCTCTTTGCCACGCACTCCATCCCCACCCGTGATGCCGACGCTGCCGGAAAATCCGAGGATGAACCCCGCGAGTTCGCCGAGGGCTCGGCCTATGTCGCCCAGCACCTGGCGACCGGCACCGAGGTCATGCGTCGCGCGGACGAGGAAACCGGACTTTCCGCACCGTGGTCCCTGGTCTACCAGTCACGTTCCGGCGCCCCGCATGTTCCGTGGCTCGAGCCCGACATCAATGACGCCATTGAGGACCTGTCCAAGCAGGGGGTCAAGGGAATCGTGATCGTGCCGCTCGGCTTTGTGAGCGACCACATGGAAGTGGTCTGGGACCTCGACACCGAAGCCCTGGAAACCTGCAGAGACCTCGGACTCGCCGCCACGCGCGTTCCCACGCCGGGGACCCACCGCCGCTTCGTGTCCGGCCTGGTGGACCTCATCTGCGAACGGACAGTGCAGAACAACATCACCGATCGCCCCGCCGTGACACCGCTCGGTCCCTGGTACGACGTCTGCCGCCCGGGATGCTGTGCCAACTTCCGCGGCGAAAAGCCAACCATTGCCGGCGCCGACACCACCGTGG
Organism: Arthrobacter sp. ISL-28; assembly: GCF_018613875.1. GTDB lineage: Bacteria > Actinomycetota > Actinomycetes > Actinomycetales > Micrococcaceae > Arthrobacter. The sequence continues at coordinate 41,676 of NZ_JAGGPJ010000027.1, forward strand.
GCACCGGCCATGACCCGTACCCTTCGGCCAGGCAGGACGCGCAGTGACTGTACGGATCGGCACCCGGGCAAGCAAGCTTGCCCTCACCCAGACGCAGCAGACCGCTGACCTGCTGGCCGCCGTCGGGGGTTTCCCCGTGGAACTGGTGCACATCAGGACCGAAGGCGACGTCCTTAAGGGGTCACTGTCACAGATGGGCGGCACCGGAGTCTTCGTGGCGGCGCTCCGTGACGCCCTGCTCCGCAACGAGTGCGATGTTGCCGTGCACTCCCTGAAAGACCTTCCCACCGGCCCGGCTGCGGGACTTATCCTGGCCGCGACTCCGCCGCGAGTGGACGTCCGCGACGTTCTGTGCGCCCGCGACGGCCTCAAGCTCGCTGACCTGCCGAAGGGCGCGCGCGTGGGCACCGGCTCGCCCAGGCGTGCCGCGCAACTCCGGGCCGTCCGTCCTGACCTGGACATCGTGGACATCCGCGGCAACGTCGACACCCGCCTCGGGCGTGTTCCCGGCCTGCCGGGAAACGCCACCGAGGCCGTGGTGGACGGAAAATCCTGTGACCTCGATGCCGTGGTCCTCGCCGCGGCAGGCCTGGAGCGCATCGGCCGGCTGGACACCATTGCCGAATACCTGGAGACGGACATCATGCTGCCGGCTGCGGGGCAGGGGTCCCTTGCCATCGAGTGCCGCTCCGCCGATGCCCCCCGGAAGGCCGGCTCCACCGACGGAGCACAGGGCGTTCTCGCACAGGCACTCGCCGCCCTCGATGACGAGGACACACGTCTTGCTGTCACCGCGGAGCGCGCCCTGCTGGCACGGCTCGAGGCTGGCTGTGCCGCTCCGGTGGGCGCTTATGCCTACCGCAAGGGCAGTCTGCTCCACCTAGACGCAGTGGTCTGCGCCGTTGACGGCACGGCCTCGGTGCGCGACAAGAGGGCCACAGACGGACTGACTGAAGTCGGCGCCACGCTGCTGGGCATCGAATTGGCCGAGGTTCTCCTCGCCGCCGGTGCTGCTGACATCGCGGACCTGACAGCTTCCTGACCGGCCGGCGGAGACCACCTGATGGGACAACGGGGCGAAGGTCCGGTGCCGGGCCCTGCCGGGCACCAGGACACGCGACCCCCTGCAACGCGCCGTCCCCTCGAAGGTGACAGTGTCCTGGTCACCCGGAGCCCGGAGCGGTCTGAAGCCCTCGCCGAGCAACTCCGGCATGCCGGCGCCGAGCCCCTTGTGCTGCCGCTCAAGGACTTCGAACGGGCCGCGGATCAGGCAGCCCTGGATGAGGCGTTTGATGACCTGGGCGCAGGAAAATATGCCTGGCTCGTGGTCAGCAGCGTCACCACAGTCCTGGCGCTGGCAGAGAAGGCCGCCGAACGCAAAGTGACGTTGAGCCACTGGATCCCGGCGGCAACACGGGTGGCTGCCGTCGGCCCGTCCACCCGGGGCGCCCTTGAGGCCGCCGGGATCGCCGTGCACTTCGTGCCTCAGCACGACCACTCCGCGGCGGGTCTTGCCGGGGAATGGCCCGGTGGACCTGCCGCAGTGCTGCTGCCCCAGGCGGATATTGCCGCACCGGCCCTGGCGCGCCGCCTCACAGCTCAAGGGGCCAATGTGAAGACCGTGGTGGCCTATCACACAGTGGATTACCCGGCGGAGCCGGGCCGCCGCCTTGCGGCACACCGACCGTCCCAGGCCCAGCCACCATCGCCCGCGCAGCGAGCATCCCGGACCGCGGTGTCCCACGCCGAGGCAGAGCTGCTCACACCGGCGGAGGCGAAGGCCCGCGTCGACGACGGCCGGCTTGCCGCCGTCGTTGCTGCTTCGCCCAGCGCCGCCCGCCGCATCAGCGCACTGCTTTCACCCCTGGGCACATGCCGCTTCGTCGCCATTGGGAAGGCCACCGCCGCGGAAGCGGAGGCGCTGGGCCTGACTGTGGCCGCCACAGCCACTGAGTCCACCCCCGAGGGACTCGTGGCCGCGGTCATCAGGGCCCTGCACCCCGAAACCGGCGGCTCCGGAAGCACAGGTATCCATTCGTCAGCATTAGGCACACAGTGAAGGACAGGACATGAGTTTTCCGAACCACCGCCCCCGGCGGCTGCGCACCACTCCCGCGATGCGCAGGCTCACCGCAGAGAACAGGATTGCCCCCGCAGAGCTGATCCTCCCCGCGTTCATCCGCGAGGGCCTCTCGGAACCCAACCCGATCGCATCAATGCCCGGCGTGGTGCAGCACACCACCGAGACCCTCAAGCGGGCCGCCTCGGAAGCTGTGGAACGGGGGGTTGGCGGAATCATGCTGTTCGGCATTCCGGAGGTCCGCGACGCTGAAGGAACGGCGTCGCTGGATCCGGAGGGGGTCCTGAACAAGGCCATCCGTGATGTCCGGGCGGAGGTGGGCGATGACCTGGTGATCATGAGCGACGTCTGCCTCGATGAATTCACCGACCACGGCCACTGCGGCGTTCTGGACAGCAACGGCTACGTGGACAACGACGCCACCCTGGACATCTACGCCAAGATGGCGGTGGCCCAGGCTGACGCCGGGGCCCACGTGCTGGGCCCATCCGGAATGATGGACGGCCAGATCGGCGTCATCCGCCAGGCACTCGAGGACGCCGGACACGTCAACACCGCGGTCGTTGCGTACGCCGCCAAATACGCCTCGGCGTTCTATGGACCCTTCCGGGAAGCGGTCGATTCCCAGCTGAAAGGGGACCGCCGGACCTACCAGATGGATGCGGCCAACCGGCGCGAGGCCATACAGGAAGTGGAGCTGGACCTCGCCGAAGGCGCTGACATGGTGATGGTCAAACCCGCGATGAGCTACCTGGACATCCTGCGGGACGTCGCCGAGATGAGTCCCGTCCCGGTGGCCGCGTACCAGATCTCAGGGGAGTACGCCATGATCGAGGCCGCCGCGGCCAACGGCTGGATCGACCGCCGGGCGGCCATTACCGAATCCGTCTTGGGCATCAGCCGCGCAGGCGCCAACATGGTCCTTACCTACTGGGCGACGGAGCTGGCCGGCTGGCTGAAGGAAGCCTGATGAGCGAATCGCCGGCGGCCTCTTCGCCTCAGGCCGGCCCGACCGAACCCGTCGGTCCTTCCACAATCCTCTTGGGGCTCAACACATTCGGCGACGTCGGGACCCGACCGGACGGTAGCATGGCGCCGCATGCCCAGGTCCTGCGGCAGCTGCTCGAACAGGCAGAGCTGGCGGACGCCGTCGGGCTTCATGCCTTCGCTGTGGGGGAGCACCACCGCCGGGATTTTGCGGTCTCCGCGCCCGAAGTCTTTCTTGCGGCGGCAGCCGCGCGGACCAAGCAGATCCGGCTCGGCTCGGCCGTCACGGTACTGAGCTCCGACGACCCCATCCGGGTCTTCCAGCGCTTCTCCACGCTGGATGCACTTTCCAACGGACGGGCGGAGGTGATGCTCGGCCGTGGATCGTTCATCGAATCCTTTCCGCTGTTCGGCTTCGACCTGGCGGACTACGAAATGCTCTTCGAGGAAAAGCTCGAGCTGTTCCACAAGGTCCGCGCGCAGAAACCCGTGCACTGGGAGGGCCGCACGCGGCCGGCGCTGAATGGGCTGACCGTCTATCCGCACCTTGAGGGCCACCTCCTGCCGACGTGGATCGGCGTGGGCGGCACACCGGAATCGGTGCTGCGCTGTGCCGAGTACGGCTACCCCATCATCTTTGCAATCATCGGCGGCCAGCCCAGGTCCTTCGCGCCGCTGGCCAATCTCTACCGGGAGGCCATGGCCAAGTACGGCCATTCCATGCAGCAGATTGCCACGCACTCGCCCGGGCATGTTGCTGAGACCGATGAAGAAGCACGGGAGGAATACTTCCCGCACTGGCTCGAACTTCGGAACAGGATCGGTGCCGAACGCGGCTGGGGCCCCGCCAGCCGCGCCGAATTCGACGCGATGTGCATGCCCGAAGGTGCCCTCTACGTCGGGTCCCCGGACACCGTGGCTCAGAAGATCGTGCGCCTCAAGCACAACCTCGGAGTCGACCGCTTCGACCTCAAATACAGCAGCGGATCGCTGCCGCACCCTGCCATGATGCGCTCCATCGAGCTGCTGGGAACGGCTGTGGCACCCCGCGTCAACGAACTCCTGAAAGAATAGGACGCATGACTTCCAGCATGCCTCGCAACGAGGAACTCTTCGACCGCGCCCGCCAGCTCATGCCGGGCGGCGTCAATTCCCCGGTCCGGGCCTTTGGCTCCGTGGGCGGCACCCCACGGTTCATGGTCTCGGCCAAGGGCGCTTACCTGACGGACGCTGACGGCAACGAGTACGTTGATCTCGTGTGCTCATGGGGGCCGGCCCTGCTCGGCCACGCCCACCCGGCCGTGCTCGAGGCGGTACACGCTGCCGTGGACCGCGGCCTGTCGTTCGGAGCGTCAACGCCGGACGAGGCCAATCTGGCGTCCATCGTCAAGGAACGGGTTTCCGCCGTTGAACGGCTCCGCATGGTGTCCACCGGGACGGAGGCCACCATGACCGCAATCCGATTGGCCCGGGGTTTCACCGGCCGCAACCTCGTGATCAAGTTCGCCGGCTGCTATCACGGCCACCTCGACGGACTGCTCGCCTCGGCCGGCTCCGGGGTGGCCACCTTGGCCCTGCCCGGGTCCGCCGGCGTCACGGCCGCCACTGCTGCCGAAACCCTCGTGCTCCCGTACAACGACCTCGACGCCGTCGAGGCCGCCTTCGCTGAGCACGGCTCCAACATCGCTGCCGTCATTACCGAAGCGGCACCGGCCAACATGGGAGTTGTCACCCCGGGCGAGGGCTTCAATGCCGGGCTGTCCCGCATCACGGCCGCCCACGGTGCGCTGCTCATCGTGGATGAGGTCCTCACCGGCTTCCGTACCGGTTACGCCGGCTACTGGGGCCTCACCGGCGGCGCCGCTGACGCCGAGGAAAAGTGGACCCCTGACCTGCTCACCTTCGGAAAGGTGATCGGCGGCGGCATGCCGACGGCGGCACTGGGCGGCCGTGCCGACGTCATGGACTACCTCGCGCCCATCGGTCCCGTATACCAGGCCGGCACACTCTCCGGAAACCCGGTGGCCATGGCCGCCGGCGTCGCCACGCTCACCCACGCCACACGCGACGTGTACTCCTTCGTGGACGCCCGTTCACTGGAGCTGTCCTCGGCCCTGTCCTCGGCTTTGGACGCCGCAGGCGTCGACCACTCGATCCAGCGGGCCGGAAACCTGTTCTCGGTGGCGTTCGGCACGTCGGAGCACGGCGTCCACAACTACAGCGACGCCCAGAAGCAGGACGTGTTCCGGTACGCGCCGTTCTTCCACTCCATGCTGGACTCCGGCGTCTATCTTCCGCCGTCCGTCTTTGAGGCCTGGTTCCTCTCGGCTGCACACGACGACGCCGCCATGAACCGGATCTTCGACGCACTGCCCGCCGCCGCGAAGGCGGCCGCCTCAGCGAAGGCCTGACCCGCCGTCGTCCTGGGCTGCATGGCCGGGCATTAAAAAACTTTGGCACCCGCCGCAGCGGGTGCCAAAGTTTTTTAGGAAACTGTTGAGGCGAGGCCTAGAAGGCCGGGGTCACATCGCCGTTGGGCCATTCCTTCTCGATGAAGGCCTTCACCTCGGGGGAGTGGAGGAGTTCCTCAAGCTTCTTGATCCGCGCGTCGTCCTTCGACTCCTCGCGCCAGGCCAGGAAGTTGGCGTACGGGTTGTTGTCCGTGGACTCCACTGCCAGCGCGTCCTTGGTGCTGAGGCCGGCCTTGAGGATGAAGTTGCCGTTGATCAGCGCCAGATCCACGGAGGGGTCCTTCAGGTCATTGATCAGCAGTTCCGGCTGGTTCTCAGAGAACTTGAGCTTTTTCGGGTTCTGCTCATCAGTAATGGCGATCACCGACGTGTCGTCCTTGATGTCCTTGACCAGGCCGGCCTTTTCGAGAACCCTCAGTGCCCGGACCTGGTTGGAGGGATCGTTGGTGATGGCGATCTTGGCGCCGTCCTTGATCTCGCTGACGTCCTTGACCTTCTCGGAGAATGCGGCGTACGGCTCGATGTGGACGCCTTCGCCGTGGCCGAACTTGTAACCCTTGGTCTTGACCTGGTCATCGAACCACGGCTTGTGCTGGTAATAGTTGGTGTCCAGCGAGCCGTCGCTCAGAGCCGTGTTGGGCGTCTGGTAGTCCTCGATCTCCTTGATGTCCAGCTTGAGGCCGGCCTTGGGAGCGAGGTCCTGGTTGATGAATTCGAGGATCTTGGCCTGCGGCACCGGGCTGGCGCCGACGCTGAGCGTGGCGGGCTTGGCCGGATCCAGGGTCTGGGTCTCGGCGCTCGGCGCGGATGAACCGCCGCACGCGGTCAGCGCCAGGGCCGTGACGATGCCCGTGGCGAGAAGGGTGAGTGATTTACGCATCGGATGCGTTCCTTTCGAAATAGCCTGGAATTCGACGGCAGGCCGCCGAGGTCCGGTTCAGATGCAGTGAGCGGCTACTCGCTGCGTTGAAGTCTGAGCAGGTCCGAAGCCATAGGGCCGGACTGCTGGCGGAGCTTTAGCGGTGGTCCAGGCTCCGGGAGATCCATTCGCCGGTCAACTGGATGACCTGGACCAGGACGATGATGAGCACGATGGTGACGATCATGACCGTGACGTCGAAGCGCTGGAACCCGTAGTTGTACGCGAGTTTCCCCAGGCCGCCGCCGCCGACGAGGCCTGCCATGGCGCTGTAGCCCACCAGCGTGACCACGGTGGTGGTTGTGGCCGCGACGAGGGCGGGAAGGGACTCGGGCAGCATGACCTTGTTGATGACCTGCATCCTCGTGGAACCCATCACCTGCGCGGCATCGATCTTGCCGTGGTGGACGTCCCGGAGACAGGCTTCAACCAATCGCGCGAAGAACGGAATGGTTCCGATGGAGAGCGATACGGACGCCGCGACCGGTCCGAGGCTGGTTCCCACCAACAGCCGGGCCAGCGGGATCAGGGCCACCATCAGGATGGCGAAGGGGATGGACCGGGTGATGTTGACGACGATGTCGCTGACGATCCGGTTGACGACCGGCATGGGGCGCAGCCCACCCGGTGCCGTGACATGCAGGAAAACGCCCAGCGGCAGCCCGATCAGCACGGTGAAGAAAGCGGAGATCCCCACCATCTGGAGGGTTTCAACAACGGCTTCGGGAAGGGCCTTAGCCAAGACAGGATTGCTGAAGAGGTCGTTCACTTGAGGTCTCCCGTCTCGGTGACGAAGTCAGGCATGTCCACGTCGACGTCAGGCGGCTCAGACGGGCCGACGGCGGCCGCCAGTTTCGCGCTGATGCCGCGGTCGCGGAGGTAGCCAAGAACGGCGTCATAATCCGCGCCCTGGGCCAGCTGAACGCGCAGGTGTCCGAACTGCTGGCCGGCGAGTGTTTCCACGCTCCCGGCAAGGACGTTGAGGTCAATATCGAAATGCCGCGCAACGCTGGTGAGCACAGGCTCCTTGGCGGTGTCGCCGGAAAAGAGAATCTCCAGCACGGGACCCGCCTGCAGCGCTCCCTTGAGCGGCTCGGAAGCGGGCAGGGGCAGGAGCGCCCGCGCCAGTTTGCTGTCGAGTTCGGCAGCCACGTCGGCCAACTCGCCGGCTTCGACGACGCGGCCCCGGGCCAGGAGCGACACGGATCCGCACACGCGCTTAACGACGTGCATTTCATGGGTGATGATCAGAACAGTGAGCTGAAGGCGCCGCGTCAGGTCCTGAATCAGGTCGAGGATCTCGTCGGTTGTGGCCGGGTCCAGGGCGGATGTCGGCTCATCGCACAGCAGGACGTCGGGGTCCGAGGCCAAAGCGCGGGCGATGCCCACGCGCTGACGCTGGCCGCCGGACAGCTGCGAAGGATAGGCATTCTCGAAGCCTTCAAGGCCCACCAGTTTCAGCAGTTCCGCGACCTTCGCCCGGACCCTGTCCTTCGGGGTCTTGACGAGCTCGAGCGGATGCGCGACGTTACCTGCGGCCGTGCGGGAATCCATCAGGTTGGCGTGCTGGAACACCATGCCGATCCGGCGTCGGGCCGCCCGGATTTCGGAGTCCTTGACTGAACTGAGTTCCCTGCCATCAATATTCACGGAGCCGGATGTGGGGCGATCCAGCAGGGTGAGGCACCGCACCAGCGTGGACTTACCCGCTCCCGAATGGCCGATGATGCCGTGGATGGCGCCTTTGGGGACCGAAAGGGAGACCCCGTCGAGGGCTACAACTTCCTTTTTCCCCTGACGGTAGACCTTGCGCAGGTCGGTAACTGTGATCATTTATCCTCAGGCGGTAGGGCTCGTACAGGGCCTAGCACAAGCGCGCTTCTGAACTAAATTATGTCAGCGCTGGGATATGGCAGCCAGTTACGAAGATCGTTCGGTGGTTGACACTGCCAGCTGCATAATCAGCCGTTATGCCGAGGATATTGCGGTGGTATAGGCAGGGCATTGGCGGGTTCCTGAATCGCTGCCAAGCACTCAGTCTCCCGCAGCCGGCCGCGACGTTGTGATCTTTGTCCCAGCCGGCCAATGGAAGGCGGCTAAAAATCACCCTTGCTGGCGTCCTCAGGGGGCAGGACAGGCCAGTCGCCCTCGATGACTGCCGCCGGCTTGGTTTTGCGCAGGTACTGCTGGAAATCGGCCGCCTGGCTCACGGCCCAGTCCACCTGGAGCTGATGCAGCTGGCTGGCCGGCAGCTTCAGCTTGGGGAACTTGCCGGCCATCGCGTCCAGCATCCGGAGCGTGGCCAGGGCGTCGGCGGCAGAAGTATGGGCGTTTTCGAGGTCCACGCCGTACTCTTCGCAAAGCGCGGTCAGAGTGCGCTTTCCCTTGCGGTACCGGTCCACCTGTTTGTTCATGATGTACGGATCGAGAACCGGAAACCTGGTGAGCTGGGGGACCCCGTACCGAGCCGATTCAGCGGCGAGGACCGTGAAATCGTAGCTGGCGTTGAAAGCGATCACCGGCACGCCGGTGTCAAAGAGCTCCTGAAGTACTGCAGCGACTTCCCGCGTGACCTCTGCTGCCGGCCGCCCATTGCTGCGCGCATGCTCGGTGGTGATCCCATGGATGTCGCTGGCTTCGGTGGGAATTTCGACGCCGGGGTCGGCCAGCCATTCATGTTCCTGGATGACGCTTCCGACTGCATCCACGACGGTCACCGAGGCCGTCACGATCCTTGCGGCGCGGGAATTGCGGCCGGTGGTTTCAAGGTCGAAGGCGGCCCGGGGGAGGGTGTTCCAAGTGCTCATGGCTCCACGCTACCGGCTGGCTCCGACAGTTTTGGTTCGTGTCGCGCGTTCTGCCGGAGTTGGCTTGAGTTCCGGTTTGATCTGCCGCGCGGGGCCCGGCCGATAGTGTGCGGGCCGATAGTCTGGAGCGATGCGCAGGGAGTATGTTGAGGCGGTGCTGGCGGTCGTGGAACTTATCCCCGCCGGCTCGGCTGTGGCCTACGGGGACATCGCTGAACTGATCGGCTCGGGTGGGCCGCGGCAAGTCGGTTCCGTCATGAGCCACCATGGAAGCGCGGTGCCCTGGTGGCGCGTGCTCAAGGCCAGCGGAGAGGCTCCGGAAGGACTTGAGGCGGAAGCTCTGCAGTACTACCTCAAGGAGGGCACGCCCTTGCGCGGCGAGTTCCTCCGGTTCGCAAGGACGGGAGACGGCCGCTGGCGTGTGGATTTGGCGGCAGCACGATGGGCTCCCTCCGAATCCGACTTCGACGCCGTGGACGCCATCGCTGAGCGGCTGGAAGCGTCGCTGCGCAAATTGTCAGTGGCAGATGATGGAATGTCTCCGTGACCGCAACCACCCAGGAAACCGCTGTAGCACCCGCCGACGCTGTGGCCCTCGCCCAAGCCGTAGCACTGGACAACGCCGGGCAGCGTTGGGACCCAGCCGCAACCGCCCCGCACCTCTCCGCGACCGGCCTCCGGCTCCTGCCGCCCCGCCAGGTCCACACTGCCGTTCCCGATCTTTCCGGAGACCAGCTCGCAGCCGTCGGCGTGCCCCCGGGTTCGGGTCCCGTGCTGGTGCCGGGAGCGCCCGGCACCGGAAAATCGACCGTTCTCATAGAAGCGGCAGTCCGCAGGGTGGAGATGAACGCTGCCGATCCGGAGCGGATCCTCATCCTCGCGCCGGGCAGGCTGGCTGCGGACACCCTGCGTGACCGTTTCACCGCACGGTTGAACCGCAGCCTGAGCACCACGCCCGCCCGGACGTGGGCGTCCTATGCTTTCGACCTGATCAGGCGCGCCAAGGCAGAAGGGGTCCTGCCGCTGCCCCGGGCCCCGCGCCTCCTGTCCGGCCCCGAACAGGACCTGATTATCAAGGAACTGCTGGAAGGCCACGCCTTACCCGGTCTGGGACTGCCCTGGCCTGCCGACCTGAACGCCGCGCTACCCACCCGGGGCTTCCGGCATGAGGTGCGGCAGCTGTTCGATCGGATCATCGAATCCGGGCGGACGCCCCAGGACCTTGAAAACCTCGGACACGACTGCGGCAGGCCCGACTGGATCGCGGCGGCGGCGCTGTACGCCGAATACCGCGATGTCCTCGACCTGCGCATGCCGGAGGCCTTTGATCCCGCCGGCATCATCACCGCCGCCCGGCAGCTGTTCCAGGATTCGCCCGATTTTCTGGCAGCGGAGCGGGATCGTCTCCAGCTAATTCTTGTTGACGATATCCAGGAAGCGAATCCTGCGGTCTTTGAACTGCTGGCAGATGTCGCCGGCGGCAAGGATGTCTTCGTCACATCCTCGCCGGACACCGTAGTCCAGGGATTCAGGGGAGCACGGCCGGACCTCGTCTCGGACCTCCCGCGCCTCCTGTCAGGCCGGGGCGACGGCAGGGCGGTTCTGGAGAGGCCGCTCCGTTATGCGCATAGGCACCGGCCGGCGGTGGCGAGGGCCTGGCTGGGCGTTGCCGACCGGATCTCCCTTCGCGCGGGCGGCCAGCTTGCCCGCCGCCTGGACGAACCGGACGGCGAACAGCCCGGCGGCTGTCCTCACGATGACGGGGACTCCGGCGGAACGGTCGAGGCACATTTACTGCCCTCGGCGGTGCACGAGCTGCGGTATGTGGCGCAACGGATCCTGGAGGCCCAGATCAACGACGGCCGTGACCTGGCGGATATGGCCGTTATTGTCCGCAACGGCGGCCAGCTCAGCCAGCTACAGCGATACCTGTCCGGGCAAGGCATTCCTGTACGGATTCCCGTGGCAGAATCGGCCGTCCGCGACGAAGTCGCCGTGCGTCCCTTGCTCGACGCCTATGCTGTGGCTCTCGATTCCGACGTCCTGACGCCCGAGTCCGCGGTATCACTGCTGACATCCCGGATCGGCGGAGCAACCTCCCTGGAACTGCGCAGGCTCCGCCAGTCGCTGCGCCGGGAGGAAATTCTTGGCGGCGGCGGACGAACCAGCGACTCGCTGCTCGTAGAGGCACTGCTGGAGCCCGGGGCGCTCGCCTCCCTGGGCATTGAAGGCCGGTCAGCGCGGCGCGTGGCGAGGATAATCCATGCAGGGCGGCGCGCCGCAGCTGAAACCGGGGCGAACGCCGAGACCGTGCTGTGGACTCTGTGGAACTCCACGGGCCTTGCCGGGACGTGGACTGCGGCCGCACTGTCCGGCGGTCTCGTGGGGGCAAGGGCAGACCGTGACCTGGACGCCATGATGGCGCTGTTCCATACTGCCGAACGCTACGTCGACCAGATGCCGGGCTCCGGCCCGGAGCAGTTTCTTGAATACCTGCTCAACCAGGAACTGCCCATGGACACGCTCGCCGCTCGTGCACAGGTCGACGACGCCGTGGAGCTGATGACTCCGGCCAGTGCTGCCGGCCGGGAATGGCCGCTGGTCATCGTTGCAGGACTCCAGGAAGGCGTCTGGCCCAACACCAGGCTGCGCGGTGAACTGCTGGGCAGCACATTGTTTGCCGATGCTGTGGAGCATGGTGTGGAGTACGCGCTCCAGCTCGGTCCGCTGAGCCGGCTCAGGGAGATCAGGTACGACGAACTCCGCAGCTTCTCGACCGCGGTCTCGCGGGCCCAGGAGGTGCTGATCTGCACCGCTGTCGCTTCAGAGGACGAACAGCCCTCCTCATTTCTGGACTACGTCGCGCCCCTGCGTCCGGACCAGGACGCGAGGGGGTTCACTCCCGTGGATCGCCCCCTGACGCTCCGTGCATTAGTGGCGGAGCTGCGCCAGTACGCGCAGCTGGACGGCAGGTTCGCTGCAGAATCGGCCGAAGCTGTCCGCGTCCTCGCCCGCCTCGCCACTGCGAATCCTCCAGTGCCCGGAGCGCATCCCGACAGCTGGTGGGGGTTGGCTCCCCTGACCAGCGATGACCGGATTGTCCCGCCCGGCGGCACAGTTTACGTGTCGCCTTCAAAAGTGGAGTCCGTCCAGAAATCGCCCCTGGACTGGTTCATCCAGGCGGCGGGCGGTGAGGCTGCCACCGATTTCGCCAGAAGCCTCGGCACCCTGGTGCACTCCATCGCCCAGGACATTCCTGAAGGTTCCGGCGCCGAGTACGTTGCCGAGCTTGTCAAGCGCTGGCCCGCGCTGGGCATGAAAGACAACTGGGAAGGGAAATTGGACTTCCAGCGGGCTGAATTGATGGTGCGGAAACTAGCGCAGTACATCCTGGTGATGCGCAGCGAAGGCAGAAAACTCGTCGGTGTTGAGCAGGACTTCGAGGTGCAGCTGACCCAGGCTGTAGCTGAACCGGACGCGGATGCAGCGGCGGACCTGGAAGTCCGTGCTGCTGTACTCCGCGGCCAGGTGGACCGGCTGGAAATCGACTCCCACGGACGGCTCGTCATCGTTGACCTCAAGACGGGCAAGCGGCAACCCGGCAAAGGCGACCTTGGCCGGCATCCCCAGCTCGGCGCCTATCAGGCGGCCGTCCTGGCAGGTGGCTTCGACAATCCAGGCATTCCGGCCGGAGTTCAGCCGGGCGGGGCCGTGCTGGCTCAACTGGGCACCACGTCCAAGAGCCCGGGAGTCCAGCACCAGGACGCGCTGGATCCCGGAGACAACTGGGCGCTGGACATGGTGAAAGGGGCGGCCGGCGTCATGTCGGGCCGTGAATTCGAGGCCCGGCATGATCCCTCCAAGGGCGGCTTCGGCGGTCACGGCTGCCGCCTCCCGGAAGTGTGCCCACTGTGTGCACGGGGAAAGCAGGTCACGGAATGAATCCCACTTCCACACCCCCGGCCCCGAGGTTCAGCCCTGAAGAGCTTTCGGTCCTGCTGGAGGAAAAGAACCTGCCCACTGCTGAACAATCGGCCATTATCTCTTCGCCGCTGACACCCAGGCTGGTTATTGCCGGTGCAGGGTCCGGCAAGACCGCCACCATGGCGGACCGCGTCGTCTGGCTGGTCGCCAACGGCTGGGTCAAACCCGAGGAAGTCCTCGGCGTGACCTTCACCCGAAAGGCGGCCGGCGAACTGGCCAGCCGTATACGGGCAAAGCTCGGTGCCCTCCAGCGGATTGCAGCAGCGGATGCAGGTCACTCCGTTTTCCCGGCCGGGCTTCTCAGCACCGAGGCACTGGAACCGAAGGTGTCCACCTACCACTCCTTTGCCAGTGGCATCGTGTCGGACTATGGTCTCCGGCTGGGCATTGAACGCGACGTCGTCCTGCTGGGCGGGGCCCAGGCCTGGCAGCTGGCAAGCGAGGTCGTCGAATCATTCGACGGAGAGTACTCGCATTTCCGCGTGGCCAAGTCCACGCTGGTCAAAGCCGTTATTCAGCTCGCTGGTGAGTGCGCAGAGCACCTCCGTGACGCGGCCGAGGTTCAAGTCTGGTTGATGGAGCGGCTTGCCACGTTTGAGGACCTGCCGTACGTGGCGGGAGCGAAGAAGAACCCCACGCAGGCCGCCGGAGAGCTCGGCGCAATGCTGCGGACGAGGGCCAGCGTGGCCGACCTTGTGGCCCGCTATTCTGACGCAAAAAGGGCACGTGGCGCCCTGGACTTCGGCGACCTCGTTGCCTTGGCCGCGAGAGTATCCCGGGAGATCCCCCTTGCAGCCGAGATGGAACGCCAGCGGTACAAGGTGGTGCTGCTGGACGAATTCCAGGACACGTCGCATGCGCAGCTGGTGCTCTTCTCCAGACTCTTTGGCGACGGGCACGCCGTCACCGCCGTGGGCGACCCCAACCAGTCCATCTACGGTTTCCGCGGCGCTTCAGCAGGGCAGCTGTTCCACTTCGTCAGCGAGTTCCCCGTCAAGGTGGAGGATGACCAATCCGGCTCAGTCCGGTTTGTCCCTGCCCCCACTTCCTACCTCACCACCGCCTGGCGCAACGGGCGGAACATTCTCGCGGCGGCCAACATCATCTCAGCGCCGTTGAGCGCGCCCGCGGGACCTGCGGGCCAGCGGACATTGGCGGCAGCCGTTGAAGTGCCGCCCCTGCAGCCCAGCCCGGCAGCATCCCAGGGCAGGGTGATCATGGGACGGTTCGCAACCGACGAGGAGGAGGCGGCGGCGATTGCACGGGACCTCCTGAGGTTTCGGGTGACCGACTTCGAGAAGCAGTCCGCCGCCGTACCGGTTCCGCCCGCCATGGCTGTGCTGTGCCGCCGGCGTGCCCAAATGGAGTGCATCCGGCGGGAACTTGAGGCCAACGGCATCCCCTATGAAATCGTGGGACTCGGCGGACTGCAGGACACTCCGGAAATCGTGGACCTGGTCTCAACGCTCCGGGTCCTTGCCGATCCAGGCCGGTCGGACTCCCTGATGCGGCTGCTGGCAGGTGCCAGATGGCGCATTGGGCCTGCAGACCTCATGGCGTTCCGTGACTGGTCGTCCTTCCTCGCACGTCGTCGTGGACAGAATGCCGCCGATGCAGCCATTGCCGATGAGGGCCCCGAGCCGTCCGCGGGCGTGGTCATCGAAGGGGACCTGACGGACGCAGCGAGTCTGGTGGAGGCACTGGATTGGCTGCCCAAAGAGGGCTGGACTTCGGCGCAGGGACGAACCCTGACAGCGGCGGCCCTGGAACGGCTGCACCAGCTGGCCACCGAACTTAGGCAGCTGCGCGCGCTCATCGGGGACGATCTCACAACGCTCCTTGGCGAGGTGGAGCGTGCCATGCTGCTGGATATCGAGGTTGCGGCCAGACCTGGATTCAGCATTCATCAGGCCAGGCGGAACCTGGACGCCTTTCAGGACGCGGCCGCGGGTTTCCTTCAAACGTCCCACCGGGTGGACGTCCTCGCGTTCCTCGCCTGGCTCGAAGCCGCCGCGGCCGAGGAGGGCGGCCTTGACGCGCCGCCGTCGGATGTCAACCATGAAGCCGTCCAGCTGCTGACCGTGCACGCCTCAAAGGGACTCGAATGGGATGTGGTTTTTGTTCCGGGACTGAACGCCGGAGCCTTCCCCAGCAGCCGCGATTCCCGGTGGAGCAGCGGCTCGGCAGCCCTGCCGTGGCCTCTCCGGGGCGACCGGGCGGACCTGCCCCAGTGGGACCTGGACCAGCCGGACCAGAAAGGGTGGCTGGACGCCGAGAAGGACTTCAAGGCAGCGGTCCAGGCGCACGGGGAAGCTGAAGAACGGCGGCTCGCCTACGTCGCATATACACGGGCCAAACACGTGCTGTGGGTCTCCAGCGCCGCTTGGGTCGGTGCCCGCGGCGGACTGGCGGAGATGTCGCCCTTCCTGGCGGAGTTGGCCCCGCTGGCAGGACTCGGTGAGAAGCCCGGTCAGGTTCCGGCAGGAGGCACGGTGGCCGAAATCCACCCGGCATCGGTAGACGAGGAGTCCTTGCCGGATGAAAGTCCGCTGACCCAGGACCTCGAGGTGGCCGCCTGGCCGTACGACCCCCTGGAAGGGCCAATCGATCCGCGCAGCGGGAAGCGGCTCCGGCTTGTGCCGGGAAGGCGAACAGCTATGGACAATGCAGCGGGCCGGCTGCTGCAGGAGATAGCCGCGATCCGTCATCAGGCGCTGCATGGCATGGAGCCCGACGTCGAATCTGGGGGCGGGAACAGCCAGCCGCTCCAGCCGCGCGCTGCGAACTGGTCACGGGAGGCTTCCCTGCTCCTCGAGCGCCGGGCCCGCAGGGCACGCAGCCGGGACGTCCACCTGCCGGGACACATTTCCGCTTCCACCCTGGTTGACCTTGATGAAGATCCAGAAGCAGTGCTGCAGCGGCTCCGGCGGCCAGTGCCTCGGGAACCAGGAATGTCCGCCCGCAAAGGTACGGCATTCCACGCCTGGGTGGAGGAATACTTCGGCACACCCGGCATGCTGGACATCGATGAAGCCCCCGGTTCCGACACCCACATTGATGAGGCCTATGGCCTGGAGGACATGGTCGCCACGTTTAGGGAGTCCGAATGGGCGCACCGGTCGCCGACCCATGTTGAGGTGCCCGTCGAGACCCGGATTGGCGACGTTGTGGTCCGCGGCCGTATCGACGCCGTCTTCCGGGACGCCGACGGCGGCTGGGACCTCGTCGACTGGAAGACCGGCCGCCGGCCCTCAGCCGGACAGTTGAAAACGAAGAGTGTCCAGCTTGCGATCTACCGGCTTGCCTGGGCCAGGCTCAAGGGCGTCCCCGTTGACGAGGTACGGGCTGCCTTCTACTACGTGGCCGACAACCAGGTCGTCCGTCCCCACGACCTCGCCTCCGGCGATGAGCTCGAGGCAATCGTGGCGGCCGCCCTTGCCGCTCCAGAGCAGTAGGCAGGCCGACGATCCCGGGTCCGTAGGTCAGGGGGTCTTGGCGTCGACGATGGTGAGTGCCGTGGTGGATGTGTCGTCAGCGGAACGCGAGGGCCCCGGGTCTGCCGGACCGTCCTGTGCAGCGTCACCGTCCTGTGCAGCGTCACTGTCCTGGCCGGCGTCGCCCTCCCGGCCAGCTTCACCATCCTGACCAGGGTCGCCGTCCTGCGAATCAGGGCCGTCCTGGGTGTCCGGAGCTTCCGGGCCTTCGGCGGTGAGCTGGTGGTCCGGGCTCTCCTGGCCGTCCGCCCTGATCGGAGTGACCGTGATCGCTGGCCTGTTCTCATCGGCGGGAATGGGCGTGACATGCACGGCGGGCATCTGCGCTGAGGAGTCTGTGGCCGCCGGGCCAGGATTGAGCCCGGGGGACACCTCGCCGGCTCCCGCCGCCGGGTCATGCGGGACCGCGGGCGGGGTTGGTGGCGCGGGCGGCGCCGCCGGCTGGGGAAGGGGCTCCACGCTGATCGGCTGCCCGCCGTGTTCGGCGATGTCGTCCGCCAGCGTCGCTAGCATGCTTTCTGCTTCTGACATCATGTCGTGGTCGTTCGCGGCAATTCCCTTGACGAGGTACTGGGCCAGGGCGAATTCCGCGGACAGCGCCGCCCGCCGGAGCAGATGGTTGTCCGGGACGTCCCGCCGCTGTTCGGTGTAGTGGCGCACCACCGCATCAACAAACTCCTGTTCGTTGGAGGCGACCAGCCACGCCAGATCGTCGGCAGGGTCGCCAATCCGGAGGTCGGTCCAGCCGGTGACGGCTGTTACCCGCTCCTCCTCCACCAGCAGATTGTCTTCGTGAAGGTCGCCGTGGACCACGCAGGGATTGAAGCGCCACAGCGAGACGTCCTCCATGGCGTGCTCCCAGCGGCGGAGCAGCAGTGGCGGGATTTTGCCGGTAGTGGCTGCCATGTCGAGCTCGTTCAGCCTGCGCTGCCTGAACTCATTGGGGGTGTAACTGGGCAGATCGGCATTGCTCACCAGTGCGCGGGGAAGATCATGAATGGCGGCCAGGGCGGTACCGATCTCCTTCGCCAGTTCCTGGGAGCCGGCGGTGAGTTCCTCAACTGTGCGCGTGGAGCCAGTTAGGTGGGAATACACAAACGTGGTCAGGTTATTCTGCCGGACAGTTCCTGCCACCGTGGGCATAAGGAACGGAAGCTCGGCGCGGATGGCCGGGGCGAAGGCACGGAGAACCAGGAACTCCGTCTCGAGCCGGGTGCTGGCCTCCGCATGGCGCGGCGAGCGGACCCGCCAGCGTTTTCCCTCAGAATCAAGGAGGAGCGCCGAGTCGAAGTCTGCCGGATCATCCGGGGCGGAGCTCACTGCAGTCGGGCTTAGCCCGGGGACTGCCGCGGTTGCCACAGCTGCCAATTCGATCGGTTCTCTTCTCACGCTTCCACGGTAGATTGACTCTCGTCCAAGACAACGATGTGCCACGGCGAGTCTTGAGATCCAGCCGAAATCACAGCCTTCCGCCCTCGCCGGGGAGCGTAGGCGACGCCGGAGAAATGTGAATTGTCACCCCGAGTCAGTACGGTGGATACATGAGTCATGCGGAGGCCCCTGCGCCGGTCATTAAGGCGGCGGAACACGAGGCAGAAAGTCACCTGCCGATGGGCGAGCTGCCGGCGAACCACCTGTTCGACACCGTACTTCCAGTACGTCCCGCCTTGCTGAACCGCGGCTCCGTGGAGCGCATGAAGCCAAACCTCGTAGAAGAGCTGCTGGCAGGGGGAGGGGCGCGGGCCATGGTCCTCTCCGGCCGGCAGGCGCTGATCCATGCGGATGCCTTGGTGCTGGCGGATGCCGCGCAGCTGCGGGACCGGCTCCGCGACGCGGATGCGGGCCCGCAGCTGGTTGTCTACCTCGGAGCTGCACTGGGATCCAGCAGTCTTCCGCCCGGGACGGAGATCCTTCTGTTCATCCTGTCCGAAACCATGGATGCCCGTGCAGCGGGGCTTCCCGCGGATTCCTCCTGGGAAGGTTTCCGGGACGTCGCCGCCCGGCTGGATCCCACGCACACGGCGCTTTTTGTCGAGGCCAGCGCAATTGCCAATTGGCACGCCACCCATACGCATTGTCCCCGCTGCGGGACTCCTACAAACGTCGAGGCCAGCGGCTGGGTCCGGCGCTGCCCGGCTGACGGCTCCGAACACTATCCCCGCACCGATCCCGCGATCATCGTCACCGTCGTCGGTCCCGACGGCCGCCTGCTGCTCGGTGGCGGCGGCCCCCTTGACGCCCGGAACTACTCCACGCTGGCAGGGTTTGTGGAGCCGGGGGAGTCCCTGGAACAGGCAGTGGTCCGCGAAATCCTCGAGGAAGTGGGAGTGCGGGTGAGAGCCTGCCAGTACCTGGGCTCCCAGTCCTGGCCCTTCCCCGCCTCCCTCATGCTCGGCTTCACAGCAGTCACGGATGATGCGGAGGCCAAGCCCGACGGCGTTGAGGTCACCCGCGCGCGATGGTTTAGCCGGGAGGAACTTCAGGCGGCTGTTCTGAGCGGCGAGATCACCATTTCCACCAGACTGTCCATCGCCCGGTCCCTCATCGAACACTGGTATGGCGGCGTCATCCAGGACCGACCCTTGGACGAATGACGGTGTGCGCGTCCCTCACAGGCCCCTCGCCCGCCATCTCCGCCGGCACCTGCCGGCTTCGGCGCCCATCATCCATCCCTTCGATTGAGCAGCAGAAGTGACTACAGAAATTCCTGACGGCAACGCCTCCCTCGAGGAGCGCATCCTCGGCGGCCTCGATGCCGAACAGCGTGAGGTGGCCAGCACCCTCACCGGACCGCTGTGCGTCCTTGCAGGCGCCGGCACCGGGAAAACACGGGCCATCACGCACCGGATTGCGTACGGGGTGCACTCGGGAGTGTACAGTCCGCAGCGGCTGCTGGCCGTGACCTTTACCGCCCGGGCCGCAGCGGAAATGCGCAGCAGGCTGCGGGACCTGGGAGTGGGCAACGTCCAGGCAAGGACCTTCCACGCGGCGGCGCTGCGCCAGCTGCAGTTCTTCTGGCCCCAGGCGGTCGGCGGCACGCTGCCGAACCTGCTCGACCACAAGGCGCAAATGATCGCCGAGGCAGCGCGCCGGCTCCGCCTGAGTACGGACCGCGCATCCATCCGGGATCTGGCCTCCGAGATCGAATGGGCCAAAGTGTCCATGCTTACCCCGGCCAATTATCTTGAAAATGCACAGGACAGGGGAAACCCTGGCGGCTTTGACCTCACAGCCGTGGCGCGGGTCTTTCAGTCCTATGAGGACGTCAAAACCGACCGAAACGTGATCGACTTCGAAGACGTCCTCTTGATCACCGTAGGTATCCTGCAGGAGGATCCGAAGGTGGCTGCCACAGTCCGCGAGCAGTACCGGCACTTCGTCGTGGACGAATACCAGGACGTCTCGCCCCTGCAGCAACGGCTCCTGGAGCTCTGGCTCGGTGGCCGTGACGAGCTCTGCGTCGTCGGCGACGCGAGCCAGACCATCTATTCCTTCACGGGCGCATCGCCCAAACACCTGCTCGGGTTCAAGTCCCTGTATCCGAACGCCAACGTCGTGAAGCTGATCCGCGATTACCGCTCCACGCCTCAGGTGGTCCAGCTGGCCAACGACCTCCTCGCAGCCCGCCGCAGCGGCGGACCGCTTGCCGATGCCGCTTGGGCCGCGCCGCTGAAGCTGGTCGCCCAGCGGGCCGCCGGACCACTGCCGCAGTTCACGGAGTGTTCGGACGATGAAGCCGAGGCAGCCACCGTGGCGTTCAAGATCCGGGCGCTGATGGACTCCGGCGTCGCGGCAAGCGAAATCGCTGTTCTGTTCCGCACCAACGGGCAGTCGGAAGCCTACGAACAAGCCTTGGCGTCGGCCGGAATCGGCTACCAGCTGCGCGGCGGTGAACGCTTCTTCGCCCGCAAGGAAGTCCGCGACGCCATTCTTCAGCTGCGGGCCGCTACTCGGGCAGTGTCGGAATCCTCTCCGCAGCCGCTCGGCCAGCTAGTCCGGGACATCGTGTCCTCGCTTGGTTACACCGACTCCGCCCCGCACAGCGGCGGCGCGCTGCGGGAGCGCTGGGAGTCCCTGGCAGCCCTGGTGGCGCTGGCCGATGAGCTGGTGGTGAGCCGCGGACCGCAGTTCAGCCTCGCTGACTTCGTGAACGAGCTGCAGGAACGGTCCCTTGCCCAGCACGCGCCCACCGTGCAGGGCGTCACACTGGCTTCGCTGCATGCCGCGAAGGGCCTCGAATGGGACGCCGTGTTCCTTGTAGGGCTCAGTGAAGGCCTCATGCCCATCTCCTTCGCAGACACACCGGAGGCGGTAGACGAGGAACGCCGGCTGCTCTACGTTGGCATCACCCGCGCGCGGGAGCACCTGGCGTTGTCGTGGTCCACGGCGCGGACACCGGGAGGCCGGGCCAACCGCAAGCCGTCACGCTTCCTGGACGGACTCCGGCCCGATTCCGTGGCAAGCTCCGGCGCCCGGGGCAAAGGTCCGGCGCCGCGGCGCAAGGCTGCTGTTCCGGCTTCCTGCCGGGTCTGCGGCAGCATGCTGTCCAGCGGCGCCGAGCGGAAGGTGGGCCGCTGTGACCAGTGTCCGCCCAGTTACGAAGAACAGACCTTCAACGCCCTTCGGGAATGGCGCAAGGAAGTTGCCCTGTCTGCCGACGTGCCGGCATTTGTCGTGTTTACCGACGCGACCCTCACCGCCATCGCCGAGGCCCGGCCCTCGTCACTTGAGGAGCTGGCGCGGCTGGCCGGAGTTGGCCCTTCCAAACTGGAACGGTACGGGGAAGCGGTACTGGCCGTTCTCGTGGAAAGCAACACCCTCTGATGGCGGGGACACAACTGACAACGCACGACGGCGCGCCCGTCGTCGTGCGCCGTTCTGCCCGCAGGCGCCGCACTGTGGCCGCATTCTGGGAGAACGGCACGGCCGTCGTCGCCATCCCCGCGCATTTCAGCCGGGCCCAGGAAGCCGAATGGGTGCGCCGGATGCTGGACAAGCTGAAAGTCCAGGGGGACCGGCAGTCCAAGGGCGGGCGTCGCCCGGCCACCGACGCTGCCCTGGCCAGCCACGCCGCGGAGCTCTCGGCGCGGTACCTCGGCGGTAGGGCAGTTCCGACGTCGGTCCGCTGGGTCAGCAACCAGAACTCGCGGTGGGGTTCGGCCACGCCCGCTGACGGGTCCATCCGCCTTTCGGACAAGCTGCGGCCGATGCCGCAGTGGGTCATCGATTACGTGCTGCTCCACGAGCTGGCCCACCTGCTGGTCGCCGGCCACAACGCTGCCTTCTGGAAGCTGCTGGAGGCCTACCCGGAAACGGCGCGGGCCAAGGCGTTCCTGGAGGGCGTGTCGTATGCTACCTCACGCGGCCTGGCTGCTGACGGAGCAGCCCCGCAGGGGTGGGCCGACGCCGCGGGGTTCCCCGCCACCGTCGGCCCCAACAGCCAGGGTTTATCCTAGGTCCGGGGTTCAGCTCCGGGGCCGTCCTGGCCGTCGTCCTTCATGCCTCCGTCTTCCGCGGTCCCCGCCTCGGGGGCATCGAAGCCGCCGTCCAGGAGTTTCATCAGCGCGTCATCCACTTCACTGGAGCTGGCTTCGGCCAGCTTGCGGCGCTCGCTGAAGCCCTTGGGGTCTTCCAGATCTTCGGCGGTGGGGAGCAGATCCGGGTGCTTCCAGATGGCGTCGCGTCCGTCAATGCCGCGTTCCTGCTTGAGAGCAGCCCACAGCGTTGCTGCCTCACGGAGACGGCGCGGACGCAGTTCAAGCCCGACGAGCGAGGCGAACGCGTGTTCGGCGGGACCGCCGGTGGCACGTCGCCGCCGGACCGTTTCGCGAAGTGCTGCAGCAGAGGGAAGGACCTTCCCGGTTGCCGCCGCTGTGAGTTCGTCAACCCATCCCTCGACGAGGGCCAAAGCGGTTTCCAGTTTCTCCAGCGCCTGCTCCTGCGCGGGTGTCCGCTGGGGCATGAACACGCCTTGGGACAGGGCCTCCTGGATACCTTCCGGGTTGCTGGGGTCCAGATCACGGGCGAGTTCTTCAATCCGCGAGGTGTCAATATGGATTCCGCGGGCGTACGCCTCGATGGCCCCCAGGAGGTGGCCACGAAGCCAGGGAACATGGACGAACAGCCGTGCGTGGGCGGCCTCGCGGACAGCCAGGAAAAGCCGGATGTCGTTTTCCGGAAGGCTGAGACCTTCGCCGAACTTCGCAACGTTGCCAGGGAGCAGCGCCATCTCCAAGTCGGCCAGCGGAACCCCGATGTCGGTGGAACTAACCACTTCGGCGGAGAGTGCGCCGATGGCCTGGCCCAGCTGCATGCCGAAAATGGCGCCGCCCATGTTCTGCAGCATGGAGGTGGCGCCGCCCATCATGGTCTTCATTTCCTCCGGCATCTGCTCCGCCATGGCGCTGGACAGGGCGTTGGCGATGCTGTTTGCCACAGGCTCCGTGAGCCGCTTCCACGTCCCCAGCGTTTCCTCGACCCACTCCGCACGGGACCATGCCTTGCCGATCAGGCCGGTGGCAGGGAGGTCCGTAACCTGGTCCAGCCACAGCTCAGCGAGCCGCAGGGCCTCATCAACCTCGCGGGACTGCGACGCGGTTACCGACGGATCGCTGCTGCCGGCGGCCACCCGGCGTGCGTTATCGTGGGCGAGCTTCCAGTTGACGGGACCCTCGGAGGGGGCGCTCATCATGGCCTGAACCTGCGAAAACATCTGCGCCAGGAGGTTGGGGTCATCGGGAAGCCCCGCGGCCTTGGCCAGCTCGGCCGGGTCGATGTCGCCCATACCCTTGCCGCCCATCAGGTTCTGCAGCATCTCCGCCAGCGGATCCTTTGGATTTTCGTCGCCATTGGACGGATTGAGTGGGTTGGAGGTCATGATCCCGCCGATCGTCGGTGTGACTATTGATCAACTTCACGCTACCCCTGTGCCCGAGCGGCTGTCTGCCGAAAGGGTGTCCGTTCGCTGTAGGCAAAGAGCTTGGCCGTGGCCCGGACGCGTAATGTTAGTTGTTGGAATGTTTGAAGGCTTCACCCGGCTACCCGCCCATGGTGCAGCCCCCAGTGCCGTGGTGGACGACGGTGCGGAGAGGTCCTTCAGTGACAATAATCAAGGGCAACCAGCCCTCAGAGGAGTCAGCGGCTCCTGCCGTCGGCGGCGCATCGTCTGACGCCGGCGGATCCGGTGGCTCCGAGGCGCGTGATCCCCGCGTCTCCGCCATGACTCTGTCGGGGCTTCTGGCCCTTATCCTCGGCGTCACGGCTGCTGTCCTGCCGGTCCCGTATGTTGTGGAGTCACCCGGACCCACGTTTAACACGTTGGGCACGGACAACGGCAAGCCCGTTATCAGCATCACTGGACGGGAGACCTATCCGGCGCGAGGAAACCTCAATCTCACCACCGTCTATGTCGACGGCGGTCCCAACGGACCGGTCAGTGTTTTTGAGGCGTTCGCCGCGTGGCTTGACGGCTCAAAGGCCGTATATCCGCAGGAACTGATCTTTCCCACAGGCGTGACAAAGGAGCAGTCGCAGCAGGAGAGCGCTGTGGCTATGACCACCTCGCAGGAGAATGCGGTGGCCTCGGCGCTGAAGGAACTCAAGATACCCTTCGGGCAAAAACTGGAGGTCGCCCAGCTTTCCGAGGGTTCGGCTTCCTCGGGAAAGCTGAAGCCCGGTGATGTATTCACCTCCATCAACGGCAAGCCCATCACTTCGCTGGCCGTCGTCCAGGATGAACTGGCGGCCGGAAAGGGCCGGCCGGCCACAATCGTCGTGGACCGTGACGGCAAGCCGGTGACAGAAACCGTGACGCCTGCCCGGAGCGATTCCGGCAGGTTTATCCTCGGCGTCCTGCTCAAGTACCGCTTCACGTTCCCCCTCGACGTGAAGATTTCACTGGAGAAAGTCGGCGGGCCGAGCGCGGGGCTGATGTTTGCGCTGGGCATCATCGACACCGTGACCCCCGGCGACCTGACGGGCGGCAAACACATTGCCGGAACGGGCACCATCAGCCCGGACGGAGTGGTTGGCCCTATTGGCGGGGTCGCGGTCAAAATGCACGGTGCGCGGGCCGACGGCGCCACCATGTTCCTCGCCCCGGCCGCAAATTGCGCCGAGGTTGCCGGGAACGTCCCCGACGGCCTGCAAGTGGTCAAGGTCGAGAACCTGGACGAGGCGAAACGTGCGGTGGAACTGGCGGCAAGCGGAGGGGACACGTCGGGCCTTCCAGCGTGCGCAAACAACTAGACTAAATCTTGGAACTAAGGCCCGTCGCTGCTCGTGGCACTAATAACAGCCGCTGCGGAGTGTGAGGCAGGCCGAGCAAGCTGACATGTGCAGTGCGCCCCCGGCGCAGCGCGCAATGCGAGTTGTCCGACGAAAAACTTAAAAAGATCAGCAATTGACAAAGCTATGAGGTACTGAGTTTGTCCCGTCCCGCCAGCCCCACCCCGCCCGGAAGACTCCAGCCGAAGCGCGGTGCCTTGACGCCCACGCTCATTGTCGTAGCGCTGGTTGTCGTCGGATTCATCTTCTTTGCCAATGTCTGGACAGACGTCCTGTGGTACCAGCAGCTGGGCTTCTTTGAAGTGTTCCTGACGGAAAACCTGGCCAGGATCAGCATCTTTGTCACCGGCTTCGCAATCATGTTCGCGGCCGTGTTCTACGCCATCCGGATCGCTTACCACGCCCGCCCGGTGTACGCTCCCGACTCCGAGATCCGGGACAACCTGAACCGCTACCAGGCGCAGCTTGAACCTGTGCGGCGGGTGGTCATGATTGGCCTTCCGGTGCTGTTTGGACTCTTTGCCGGCAGTGCGGCGTCCAGCCAGTGGCAGAAGGTCATCTTGTTCTTCAACCAGGAACCCTTTGGCCAGAATGACCCGGAGTTCGGGCTGGACATCGGCTTTTACCTCATGACGCTTCCGTTCCTGGGCTTCATTGTGGGCTTCCTGATCAGCGTGGCAGTCGTCGCCGGCATCGCAGGCATCCTGACCCACTACCTGTACGGCAGCATCCGGATCATGGAACGCGGCATCTTCACCAGCCGGGCAGCCCAGATCCATCTCGCCGTCACCGGCGCATCATTCCTGATCCTGCTCGGCATCAACTTCTGGCTCGACCGCTACGCCGCCGTGCAAAACAGCGGCGGCCGCTGGGCCGGTGCGCTGTACACGGATGTCAATGCCGTCATTCCCACGAAGGCGATCCTGGCCGTTGCCGCCATCCTCGTTGCCATCCTGTTCATTGTTGCTGCGGTCATCGGCAGGTGGCGGCTTCCCCTCATCGGAACGGCAATGCTGGTCATCACGTCCATCCTTGCCGGTGGCGTCTACCCCTGGGTCATCCAGCAGTTCCAGGTGCGCCCATCGGAGCAGACCCTGGAAAAGGAATTCATCGAGCGCAACATCGGCTTGACCCGCGCGGCCTACGGTCTCGACCACGTCAAGGTTGAGCGCTACAACGCAACCACCAACGCCACGACGGGAGCTCTGGCGAAGGACGCACAGACCACTGCCAATATCCGGCTCCTGGACCCGAACCTTATTTCGGACGCCTTTTCGCAGCTGGAGCAGTACAGGCCGTACTACCAGTTCCCCAAAGCACTGAATGTGGACCGGTACGAAATCGACGGCAAGGTCCAGGACACTGTCATCGCCGTCCGTGAACTGAACCCGGAGGGATTGAGCCCCGACCAGCAGTCGTGGTTGAACACGCATGTTGTTTACACCCATGGCTATGGAGTGGTGGCCGCCAAGGGAAACAAGTTCACTGTTGACGGCAAGCCCGAGTTCCTGCAGTCGGGTATTCCGTCCACTGGTGTGCTGGGGACCGATGAAACGTATGAGCCCCGGATCTACTTCGGCGAGAATTCGCCGGAATACTCGATTGTGGGCGCACCGGAAGGGGCGGACCACCGCGAGCAGGACCGTCCCGCAGGCAGGGAGGGCGGCGAGACGCAGTACACGTTCACCGGCAACGGCGGACCGAACGTGGGCAGTTTCCTCAACCGGGTTCTGTATTCGATCAAGTTCCAGTCCTCTGACCTGCTGCTGTCCGACGGCGTCAACGAGGCATCCCAGATCC
Source organism: Arthrobacter sp. ISL-28 (assembly GCF_018613875.1). Lineage (GTDB taxonomy): Bacteria > Actinomycetota > Actinomycetes > Actinomycetales > Micrococcaceae > Arthrobacter. Next base: position 68,504 of record NZ_JAGGPJ010000027.1, read on the forward strand.
TGTATGAGCGTTCTCCCCGCGACCGCGTGAAGAAGGTGGCGCCCTACCTGACGGTGGACGGGAACGCTTATCCCGCCGTCGTTGACGGACGGGTCAAGTGGATCGTGGACGGCTACACCACCAGCCAGTACTACCCTTATTCCCAGCAGGCGCAGCTCTCGGATGTCACGACGGATTCGCAGACCACGGCAGGCCGTACCGTGGCGCTGCCCAACAGCTCCGTAAACTACATCCGGAATTCGGTGAAAGCCACCGTGGATGCTTACGACGGCTCTGTGACGCTGTACGCGTGGGACGATCAGGATCCTCTGCTGAAGGCATGGCAGAAGGTCTTCCCGAATTCCCTCAAGCCGTACTCTGAGATGTCCGCGGATGTCATGAGCCACGTCCGTTACCCGGAGGACCTCTTCAAGGTCCAGCGGGAACTGCTGGGGCGCTACCACGTGACGGACCCGGTCAGCTTCTACAAGAACGACGACGCCTGGAGCGTGCCGAACGACCCCACCGTTTCAGAAGAGGTCAAGCAGCCGCCGTTCTACATGTCGCTGCAGATGCCCGACCAGAAGAAGCCGGCATTCCAGCTGACATCGTCCTTCATTCCTCAGGTCGTTGATGGAAACGCCCGAAACGTTCTGTACGGCTTCCTGGCAGCGGATTCGGATGCCGGCGGCAAGAAGGGCGTGAAGGCCGAGTCCTACGGAAAGCTCAGGCTTCTGCAGGTGCCGCCGGCGGCCCAGGTCCCCGGACCGGGACAGGCGCAGAACAAGTTCAACTCTGATCCCACAGTTTCACAGGCCCTGAACCTGCTCCGGCAAGGCGCCTCGGACGTCCTCAACGGCAACCTCCTGACGCTGCCCGTCGGTGGAGGCCTGCTGTACGTCCAGCCGGTATACCTCCGTTCCACGGGTGAGACGTCGTACCCGACACTCCAGCGGGTGCTGGTTGCCTTCGGTGACAAGATCGGCTTTGCCCCCACACTGGATGAGGCGCTGAACCAGCTGTTTGGCGGCGACTCCGGAGCCGCAGCCGGTGACTCCGGCAACAACGGCCAGACTCCTCCAACGACAGGCGGAGGAACGCCCCCGCCCGGTGTGACAGATGCCCGAGCAGATTTGAAGGCTGCACTGGCGGAAGCCAATGCCGCGATCAAGGCGGGACAGGAGGCCCTGGCCAAGGGTGACTTCGCGGCCTATGGAGACCAGCAGAAGAAGCTGAACGCAGCGCTGCAGAAGGCCATCGATGCCGAGGCAAAGATTGTCGTGACAACTCCCGCGTCGACGCCGACGTCGCCGTCGCCCAAGCCGACTCCGACGCCGAGCAGCTAGCACGCTCACGGTAACAGGCCGGTCCCGCGCTTCCGAGAGGAGCCGGGGCCGGCCTTTTGCTTGCGTCCGGAGCGGATGACCGCCCCGAGACACAGATCACGCCCCCTCGATTTGGCCTCCTGTTCACCGAACGGTAGAGTTGTTCTTGCGACGCGGGGTGGAGCAGTTCGGTAGCTCGCTGGGCTCATAACCCAGAGGTCACAGGTTCAAATCCTGTCCCCGCAACTGAAGAAAAGACCCGGATCACCGCAAGGTGGTCCGGGTCTTTTGCTGTCTCCGACCGCTCGTGCCCAGGTGCAAACTTGGATGGAAATTGCGGCGGCAAAAGTAGGGTAGTGTTGATCAAGCGACGCGGGGTGGAGCAGTTCGGTAGCTCGCTGGGCTCATAACCCAGAGGTCACAGGTTCAAATCCTGTCCCCGCAACCATAGAAGAGGCCCTGACCGGCGAATGGCCGGTCGGGGCCTCTCGCTTTGCCGGTAGCTTTTGTTCACGTCCTGGCACTTCCTAGTATTCTCTTCGCAGGGCCCGGAGTGTTTTGGCCGGGGCAGTTGCCCGTCTCAGTCATTCTCGAGAGGAATGTAGTTCGATGTCCACAACGAAGAACAAGTCCGGCACCGCGCGAGGCAAGCGGTCCAGGCTTTACTGGACAGTGCCGGCCGTCCTTGTGGCGCTGGTGCTGGTGGTCCTCCTCGCGAAGTGGGTCACGGGCTTGTCCGGTGTCCAAACATTCATGTCGGACTACCCGGGCCACTCTGAGCTTCCGGCCGGAGCGCCCGTCGGATTCCCGGCCTGGCTGGCATGGCAGCATTTCCTCAACGCATTCCTGCTGCTGCTCATTATCAAGACCGGCTGGCAGGTCCGGACCACCACGCGTCCCGGCGGCTACTGGACCCGCAACAACAAGGGTTTCATCCGCACCAAGACGGCCCCCACCAAGATCTCCCTGGAGCTCTGGTTCCACCTGACGCTCGACGCGCTATGGATCCTCAACGGACTGGTGTTCGCTGTCCTGCTGTTCGCCACCGGTCAGTGGATGCGGATCGTGCCCACCAGCTGGGACGTCTTCCCCAACGCCCTGTCCGCCGCGCTGCAGTACGCTTCGCTGAACTGGCCCACGGAGAACGGCTGGGTCAACTACAACGCCCTGCAGCTCCTTGCATACTTCGCAACCGTCTTCATTGCGGCCCCCTTGGCCTTCATCTCCGGCCTGAGGACGTCCTCTGCCTGGCCCAAGAATGCCACTGGTCTCAACAAGACATACCCGATCGAGGTTGCCCGCGCGATCCATTTCCCCGTGATGGTCTACTTTGTGGCCTTCATCGTGGTTCACGTGTTCCTTGTCCTGGCCACCGGGGCGCTCCGGAACCTCAACCACATGTACGGCGGCAGCGACGACGTCAGCTGGGTGGGCTTCGGCATCTTCGCCGCCTCGGTCGCCGTGATGGTCGCAGCGTGGTTCCTGGCACGGCCGCTCTTCCTGCGCCCCATAGCATCCCTCATGGGCAAGGTCACCAGCCGCTGAGCAGCTGCTGACATACACGAAGGAGGCCGGGGTCCGCTGGACCCCGGCCTCCTTCGGCTTAAGGACTTATAGCTTGTCGAAGTCTGCCTCGTCCACGATGGATTCGCTCGCGGCCGAACCCGAGCCGGACGCGCCGATGGCCGGCTTGGCGCTGGCGGACTTCAGCGCTGCGAGGCGGGCCTCAATCTCGGTCTGCTCTCCGAGGTCCTCGAGCTGGTTGAACTGGGCGTCAAGGCTGGAGGCCGCAAGCTCCTGCTGGCCGCGCACCTTTGCTTCTTCGCGGCGGATCTTCTCTTCGAAACGACCCACTTCACTGGTGGGATCCATGAAGTCGATGCTCTTCAGGGCGTCGTGGACCTGGGACTGCGCGGCGGCAGTCTTCGAGCGGGCCACCAGTTCGTTGCGCTTGCTGGTGAGCTGGTTCAGCTTACCCTTCATCTGGTCCAGTCCGGTCTTGAGCCGATCCACCACCTCGGACTGGGAGGCAATGTTGGGCTCCGCCGCCTTAGCCTCGTTCTCCGAGGACATCTGGCGCTCCAGCGCAACCCTGGCCAGGTTGTCGAACTTCTGGGCATCGGACGCGTTGCCTGCGCTGCGGAACTCGTCCGCCTTCCGTGATGCTGCCAGGGCTTTGTTTCCCCAGTCCTGGGCGTTCTTGATGTCCTCGTTGTAGTCGTCCTGGAGCATACGCAGGTTGCCAATGGTCTGGGCAACCGCAGCTTCCGCCTCTGCGATGTTGTTGGTGTAGTCGCGGACCATCTGGTCCAGCATCTTCTGCGGGTCTTCGGCCTGGTCCAGCAGGGAGTTGATGTTCGCCTTTGCCAGCTGCGCCATGCGGCCGAAAATGGAATGCTTCATGGTGTGTTACCTTTCGTCCTGCTCAGTGTGTCCCACTGAATTCAGTGAACAGTTATGTACCGCTTCTACCCGCCGGCCAGATCCCCGCGCCCGCGCTCAGTCTCTGCCGGCTAGAAACTGCCGGAGTCCCCGCCTCCGAAGTCTCCGCCACCAAAGTCTCCGCCACCAAAGTCTCCGCCGGAATCGCCGCCCCAGCCTCCGCCGTCGCTGTGGCCTCCGCCCCAGCCTCCGCCGCTGCCACCGTTCAGGATGGAGTTGATCAGGATGCCGCCAAGGATGGCTCCGCCGAGGCCGCCGCCACCGCCGCCGCCGAACATGCCGCCCCGGCCGTAGCCCTGGTTGGCGTAGCCGCCGAAGGTGTCGACGTCGGACTGGGCCAGCTGGGCCGCCTGGGCAGCCAGTGCGTGGGCCTGCTGCGCGTAGGTCAGTGCAGTGACGGGGTCGTTCCGCGAGATGGACAGGGCATAGTCGAGATTGCGCTGAGCCTCGGCCAGACGGGTGCGGGCCTCGGTTCCGACGCCGCCGCGCCTGGCGGTGATGTAATCCGATGTTGCGCTGATCTGGGCCTGCGCGGACATGATGCTCTGCTGCAGCGACGCCTGCGCCCGCCGTGCCTGTTCCTGCTGGTCCCGGATCCCGCTCAGGGCCTTGTCAAGGGCCTGGTGCGCCGTTTCGACGCGTTCGAGGGTGGCGATCGGGTCGATCTTCCCGTCGTGGATCTCGTCCTTTACCCGCGCCAGTGCCGCTTCCACGCCTGCCACAGGACCGGTGAGCTCGGCGTGGGCTCCGGACTGGATCATGGCCTTCGCCTGCGCCAGGTCCTGGGACGTATCAACGACGGCGGCTTCCAGCCCCCGCCGGGCATCGTCCAGGCTGCCGGCAACTTTGGAAATCGCATCAACAAGCACATGGGTCTGGTGCAGGCTCTCTTCCGCAGCCCGGACGGCAACAGCAGCCAGGCTACCTTCGCCGGCCGCCAGCTTCTCGCGGGCGGTGGTGCTGGCGTTCTGCACGAACGCGAGCCGCTCCTTGGCCTGGGTAATGTTGTCTGCCACCTGGACCAGCGCGCTTTCGGCATACTTGCCGCGCAGGTCTACGAGTGTCTGGTCCGCCTTGGCGATCTTCGCTTCGGCGTCCGTAGCGCCGGAGTCAACGGCGGCCAGGGCCTGCGGTGCGTTCTTTTCGAGTTCGCGGAGCGCATCGAAGTCTGCTTTCTGCTCCTGCAGGGATGCCAGGGCGGCCTCCGAGCGGCGGATGATCTCGCCGAGCCAGGTCCGCTGCTGCTCTTCCGTGTCCGGGATGTGGTCGTCCAGCTGCTGCTGCAGCTTGAACGACTCCGACATGTGAGCCTTGGCCTCCTGGAGGGCCTTGGTGAAATTCCCGACGGCGGCCTCGCCGTACTGTGCCTCGGCGAAGCCAAGTTCCTGCTCGCTCGACTTGATGGCGTCGTCGGCTTCGATGAGCAGGGAGCCGCTCTTGCGGCGCAGTTCCTCGACGCTCAACGAGGCCAGGGGATCCCGCTCGGCGCCCTGCGGGCCGTAGCTGGCGCTGGATGCCAAAGCAGCCTTCTTGCGCCTGTTCCGGAGGTAGAGATACGTTCCGGCACCGCCCGCGGCCAGTACTCCGACGCCGACGAGCACCGCTGTTCCGGCACCGTCTCCGGAGGGGACATTGCCGCTTCCGCCGCCGGCAGCATCACCGATGGCAGCGGCCGTATCGATGGCGGCCTGGGCAAAGTCCTTTTTGCCCGCTCCAAGGTTCGAAGCGATGGCGTTCTGGGTAATATTCGATGACTTAGATGCGATGGCGCTGGCTGAGCTCGGGGCGAAATAGTATTGGCCCGCAGTGGAGATGGCCAGCAGAACATCTGCCCTGCCCATTCCCTTTTTGTCGGCAACGGCTTTCCCCCACAATTTGGGGTCGGAAGGGCTGTCGAAGGAGTTCACGGTGACGACGTACAGGTTGTACTTGTGGTCCTTCAGCAGCTTCCGGATGGCCTCTTGGACCTCGCCCTGGCGCCCGCGGAGGACTTTCGCATCATCTACGATGTTCACGCCTGGGGGGATGGTTACCGGATCCTCAGCCCAGGCTGCTGTGGCGGGGAGCGCCAGCATTCCAGCCAGACCGATCACGGCGAGAACACGTTTCAACATTGACCGCATGGCAACCCTTCAGCACGCCTGCGACTGATTCAGGATGAAACAGCCGTCCCAGAATGCAGCAGCGCCCCCACGCCGGGTGTAAAGCCGCAGGTCGCTGTGGCAATTCTTCTTGATTCTATGGTGCACCAAGGGGAGCGTCCACGACCGGGAATATGCCGCCAGCGAAAAGGGCTCTGACGCTGACTGAGGTGGCTGAACCCTGGCTGGAGGCCGTGGACAAGGCCAGCGCGTATCGCGTTCAGCAAGCTCCCAGCAAACATCCGCTCGCGTTTCAGCTCCATCGTCCATAGTTAATAGAGACGAGGATGAAAGGAAGTCCAATGACTGAGAACCCAGTACCGGGATCAGCGCCTGAGAACCGAGATCCTGCAGGGCGGCCCGCTGACCCCACGGCTCGGCCCGCGCACCCGGAGGGTATCCAGCGGGGGGAAAGCCAGCCGGAAGGAGTCCAGCCGGTGGGAAACCATCAGGAAGCCAACTCCGGCAATTCGGGCAACGACACTGAAAGGTTGGCCGGCGGCCAGTCCTGGCGCGGCGGGGAGGACAACCCTACCCTGCGGTTGGACCGTCCCGGGGATAGGGGCCCGGGGGATGCGGGCGAGCGCCAGGGCGGACGGCAACAGGAGCACGCCAACGCACCGCGCCCCATCTATCCGCCACATGCTCCCTTCCACGGGAACCAGTCCGAATCTGCGACCCAGCAGTTCGCCTCCGCACCGCAGAATGCGCCACAGCACGCCGGCCACCCAGGTCCGCAGCATCAGGCCGCGTACGGGCAGCATGGCATGCACTCGGCATTCCAGGACAACCGGACCAGCGCACCCAAGCGCAAGGCAACGTTCGGCGTCGGCACCCTGGTTGCCAGCATCCTCGCAGCCGGGCTGGTGGGCGGGGGAGTGGCGACCGTGGGCTCCGGCAACCTCTTCGATGGCGGGACCCCGCCGACGGTGAGCTCGGGAAGCCAGCCGGGAACGGTGATCGTCAATAACCAGGATGACGTCAACGCCATCACGGCCGCAGCCGTCAAAGCATCGCCGAGCGTTGTGACCATCAAGGCAACGAGCGGCGGCGAAGGCGGCACAGGCTCCGGAGTCATCCTCGATGATCAGGGACATATTCTCACCAACACCCATGTAGTGACGCTGGACGGCACGACGGCCAACCCTGAGATTCAAATCCGCACGCATGACGGCCGCGTACTGTCCGCGAAGATCGTGGGCACCGATCCCCTGTCCGACCTCGCCGTCATCAAGGTCAACGATCCTTCCGGACTCACACCTGCCGTGCTGGGTGATTCCAGCAAGCTGAATGTCGGCGACACCGCGGTGGCCATCGGCTCGCCGCTGGGCCTGAACGGCACTGTGACGGACGGGATCGTCTCCACTCTCAACCGCACCATCAGCGTCGCATCCTCGGCAGCGCCCAAGGAGGGGGCCGACAATTCCCAGGGCGGCGGCCAGGGCTTCGAGTTTGCTCCTCCGGGGGAGGGCCAGGGTCAGAGTTCCGCCAGCAAGGGATCGATCTCCATCAACGTCATCCAGACGGACGCGGCCATTAACCCGGGCAACTCCGGCGGTGCACTCGTGAACAGCAAGGGTGAAATCATCGGCGTCAACGTTGCCATCGCGTCGGCCGGTGGAACCTCGGCGATCGCTGGCGCGGGCAACATCGGGGTGGGCTTCAGCATCCCGATCAACCACGCCAAGCGGGTTGCCCAGGAGATCATCGACAACGGCAAGGCCACTCACGGTCAGCTCGGCGTCAGCGTTAAGCCGAAGTCGGCCTCGGAGTCAACGTCCGGATTCTCCATCGGGGCAGACGTGGCGACGGTGGAAGCGGATTCCGCGGCGGCCAAGGCAGGCATCAGGGCAGGCGACGTTGTCACCCGCTTCAATGATCTGGCCATCACGGACCCGAACCAGCTCACGGCGGCCGTGCGGGAGCAGCCGGCAGGAGCCTCGGTCAAGATCACAATCCAGCGGAACGGCCGTGAGCAGCAGCTCGACGTGACGCTCGGCGCCGCCGCAGAGCAGTAGGCAACACAGCACTAACAGCTAAAAGACAGCACTAACAGCTAAAAGCAGAACCGACGACGGCGGGCCGCACCGGGAGGTGTGCCCGCCGTCGTCGTCCCCTTTAGGCTGACTCCACCAGGCAGATCCGAGCGGCTGGGCTGACCGACGCGAAAGGTCTGACACAGGCGTTAACACGGGACGGCATCAATCAGCCGCTATATGGTTAGCTAGGATCTACCCGTACCCCGGGCGTTCCGCGGCCATGACCTCACCCGGCTGGCTATCCACAAGCATGGAAGGCTGCTGTAAATACAGTGGAAGAGACATTGAAGATCATCGTCCTGGTCAAGCATGTGCCGGACGCCCAGTTTGACCGGCACCTCAGCGGCGAGGGCCACACGACGGACCGCGATGAGAGCATTCTGTCCGAGCTGGATGAATACCCTCTGGAAGCCGCGCTGCAGCTGATCGAGGCACGCGGCGGCAGCAAGGCCGGCAACAAGGTCATTGCCCTCAGCATGGGACCCGCCGGTGCGGTGAATGCCATCAAGAAATCGCTGCAGATCGGCGCAACCGAGGGTGTGCACCTCACGGACGATGCGCTTGCGGGTTCGGACGCGGCTGCCACCTCGCTGGCGCTCGCCGCCGCGATCCGGCACCTCGGCGCAGACGGTCCGGTGGACCTGGTCCTGACAGGCATGGCGTCCACTGACGGCGAAACCTCCCTCGTGCCGGCCCAGCTCGCCGAGCGCCTGGGTCTTCCGCAGGTCACGTTTGCTTCCTCCCTGGACGTCGACGGCGGACGCATCACCGCACGTCGTGATGCCGACACCCATTCGGAGACGGTGGAGGCTTCCCTGCCTGCAGTCGTGTCGGTGACGGACCAGATCAACGAGCCCCGATACCCCAACTTCAAGGGCATTATTGCGGCCAAGCGCAAGAGCATCACCACGCTGTCACTGGCTGACATCGGAATTGATCCCTCGCAAGTGGGCCACGCCGGGTCCTGGACGACGGTGACGTCTGCCGAGGAACGCCCGCCCCGCACCGCAGGCACCATCATTACCGACGAAGGCGACGCCGGCATCAAGCTGGTTGACTTCCTGGCCGCCCAGAAGCTGCTCTAAGAGGGATCACGACATGCCAAACGTACTCGTATTCATTGACACCCCGGGCCAGGTTCTCAAAAAGACCAGCCTCGAACTCCTGACGACCGCCCGTTCCCTCGGGGAACCGGCCGTGGCGTTCAACGGCGAACTGCATGATGACGTCGCAGTCACCATGGGCGCCTATGGCGCCGCCGCAGTCTACCGTCCGTCCACCCAGGACCTGGATGATTACCTCGTGGCCGCCAAGGCAGCCTTTGTGGCGGCGGCGGTGGATAAGTCCGGCGCCACCTCTGTGCTGCTGGAGAATTCACCTGAGGGCAAGGAAATCGCGGCGCGGCTGGGCATCCGCCTCAGCGCAGGAGTGATCACCGACGTCGTCGCGGTGGATGCCGACGGCACCGCCCACAAGTCGGTGCTCGCGGGCTCCTACGCCACTGCGGCGAAGGTCAACACGCCCGTCAGCGTGTTCACGGTCAAGGCCAACAGCGTCACCCCCGAGCCGGCTTTAGCGCCCTCTTCACCGGAAATCGTGACGGTGGACGTTCCTGCCGATGCGGCAGCGACGGCAGCCCGGATCACCGCACGCGAGCAGAAGGTCGCCAGCGGTCGCCCGGACCTCACCGATGCCCGGATCGTAGTGGCCGGCGGACGCGGCCTGGATGGGGACTTCACCCCGGTTGAGGAACTGGCAGACGCCCTCGGCGCAGCAGTGGGGGCCTCCCGTGCCGCCACCGATGCCGGCTGGATCAGCCACGATGCCCAGGTAGGCCAGACCGGCAAGGTGGTCTCCCCGCAGCTCTACATCTCGGCGGGCATCTCCGGTGCGATCCAGCAGAAGGCCGGAATGCAGACGGCGAAGGTGATTGTCGCCGTGAACAAGGACGCAGAATCGCCCGTCTTTGAAATCGCGGACTTCGGCATTGTCGGTGACCTCTTCAAGGTCCTGCCGCAGGCGACCGAAGAAATCAAGAAGCGCAAAGGCTGATTCCTTGTCACCACAAGCCCCACCGGCACAGAGCCCGTTCAACCCTGAGCTCCATCGGGTTGAGCGGGTGCTCTGTTTCGCGGCCCACCCGGACGACATTGATTTTGGTGCCGCAGGCACGATCGCGGCCTGGACGGCGGCCGGCGTCGCCGTCAGTTACTGCATCATGACCGACGGTGATGCCGGCGGGTTTGATCCTGCCCACCGGGCCGAAATCATCGCCCTGCGGAACGTCGAGCAGGAGCGTGCGGCGGCACTGGTCGGCGTTACGGACATCCACTATCTCCATGAACGGGACGGGTTCCTCGAACCGAACCACCTGGTGATGTATGAAGTGGTGAGGCTGATCCGCGAAATCCGCCCCGACGTCGTGCTTTCCATGCATCCGGAGCGCGACTGGAACCGGATCCAGAAAAGCCACCCGGACCACCTCGCGGTGGGGGAAGCGGTGACGCGGGCCATCTACCCGGCAGCCGAAAATCCCTTTGCGTATCCTGAGCTCGCCGAATCCGGCCTGCAGGCCTACAAAGTTCCGTGGCTGTGGCTCTACGCCGGGCCCGAGGAGCGGGAAAACCATTTTGTCGACGTCACGGAGCACGTGGACAGCAAGCTCGCGGCGATCCACGTGCACGTCAGCCAGCACCCGGATGCGGCGGCGATGGAGACGGTCGTCCGGGACGCAATGCGGCTGAACGCCCAACGTGCCGGCTTCCACGACGGAGTCAGTGCCGAGTCGTTTCACGTCGTCGCAATTAACGGTCCCGGAACGATCGCTGGATTCTGAACTGCTCAGGTATTGAACCGCTCAGGCTCTGAAGTGCTCAGGTGTTGAGCGGCGCAGCGGCCACAGTGGGAAGCGTCGGGACCTTCGAGCCCCCGGCAGGTTCCACGGTGATTCCCAGCGAGGCCGCCGAACCGATGCCCTTGACGACGGCGGGCTTGGACAGGGCTTGCTCGTCCATCAGTCCCTGGGAAACGGGAGCGGACCCGTCCTTCGGGATCAGCCACATCTGGTAAACCTTGCCCGGAGGCGGAGCGGGCACGTCCTTCATCCGCACCACCAGGGCGTCCTTCGACGGCGATATGGATACGGTCGCCGTTCCGCCGCCGCTGACATTCACCGTGGCCTGACGGACGTCCTGTGCCTGAAGGACCTGCGTCAGCGGATCGTTCTGGCTGGCCACGTAGGTGCCAACACCCACACCGCCGAGGGCGATGACGGCAGCAGCCGCAACGCCGATCAGCCAATTCCGCATGCCCGGGGCCCGGCGTCGCGCTTCACGGCGTTCGCGTGCAGCGGCAAGCTCAGTGGCCGCCGGCGCCGCGGCTGCGTCCGGACGCTCCGGGGCAGGTTTCGCCGGAAGCTGGGCGGTGATGCGGCCGAACAGGTCTGCGGGAGGTTCTTCCTCCGCAGTCAACGCCGCCGCCAATGTCTCCCTGGCTTGCCGCACACGCTCGTTGAAGGATTCCCGTTCAGCCTCCGGAGCGGTCCTGAGATACGCCTCAATGGCTTCGCGTTCTGCATCGCTCACGGCATCCAGGGCGTAGATCTCGGCAAGTTCCACGGCGCGGCCGGCCATCAGGTCAGTGGAAATGTCGGCAGCGAATGCCCGGGGCAGCTGGCGCCCGTTCGCGTCATTCGTTTCGTTCATTTCAACTCACCCCCAGGCAGGTCTTCAATCGGATCAGTCCATCGCGGATGCGGGACTTGATCGTAGGTACGGCGGCGTTGAGCTTTTCAGCGACTTCACGGTAGGTGAGCCCGCCGTAGTAGGCCAGCCGCACCGATTCCTGCTGCGTTTCGGTCAGGGTGCCAAGGCACCGGACTACGGCCTCGGCTTCCAGCCGGCTGCCCACCTCATCAGACACGGTATCGTGGTCGATGTCCTGGCTGCTCGCACCATACTTGGCCTCCCGGTCGCTGGAGGACTGCGAGGACCGCACCTTGTCTACGGCGCGGCGGTGCGAGATGGTCATGAGCCAGGCCAGGGGGCTTCCACTCGCGGAATCGAATTTGGCAGCGTTCTGCCAGACCTGCAGATAGACCTCCTGCGTCGTGTCTTCGCTGAGCTCCGGATCGATGAGGACGCGCCTGGCCATGCCGTACACCCGGCGCGACGTCAGCCGGTAGAACTCGGCGAAGGCGTCCTGGTCACCGCCGGCAACGCGCTCCAGCAATGCCGCCAGCTGACTGTTAAGGTCGACGGCGGTGCCCGGCGCCGCTGGGGCGTCGAAGTTCGGCGCGTTGGGAGTCTCCATCACTGTCAAGCATAGGTCGCGGGACGGCAATTCCTGAGCACCACCCGGTCCGGAAACGGTAGAAGCGTGCGGGGCGAAATGGAATGCGGCCCGGCCCGCACGAGCTGTTTTCACCTGCCGCTCCTTAATCCGGGGAATGTCCTCAGGAGTAATTCGTTGCAGGGGCTGCAGGGGATGGGTGCGTGACGCCCGATCAGAGCTGGGCGCCGGCGAAACCCTGCTGGCGCCAGGCTTCATAGACGACGATGGACGCGGCGTTCGCCAGGTTCAATGACCGCAGTGAGGGCAGCATGGGAAGCCGCACCCTGGCTGTGACGTGGGGGTCGTTTTTCACCTGCTCCGGCAGTCCCACCGATTCCTGGCCGAACAGCAGGACGTCGCCCGGCAGATAGGCGATGTCCGCGTACGATTTTTCGCCATCGGAGGTAAAAGCAAAGACGCGTTCCGGCTGCAGGGCTTTCCAGGCCGCTTCGAGGTCAGGATGGACCGTCACGACGGCAAGATCGTGGTAGTCCAGGCCGGCCCGGCGCAGTTTGGCATCGGAGAAATCGAATCCCAGGGGCTCCACGAGGTGGAGTTCGGCGCCGGTGATGGCTGCAAGCCGGATGGCGTTGCCGGTATTCCCGGGGATTTCAGGGGAGTGGAAGAGGATGCGGAACACTGTTCCATCCTAATGCCGGGACAACGCCGGCCGGGATCAGCAGTGAGATCAGTGCATGCCCCTGAGCAGCCGGGCAAGCACCTGGACGTTGACTGTGTTGGGGGCAGGGCCCGCGGCCAGGAACTGCTTGAGGCCCCTGGCGAGCCCGGCTGCATTGACCACTTGAACAATGTCGGACGAGCCCCGGGACCGGCGGTGGTGATCAATGACCGGCTCATGAAGGTTCCCGTCCGGGCTGTGAACCACTGTCCAGCCGGTCACGTTCAGCTCCGGGAAGATGTCCTGCATCGCCCAAACCACTTGGGTCAGCTGCGGGGGAGCGATCGACCGGCTGCCATGTTTCAGCACGGCTCCATCCCAGGCATACGCGCCCTTGGGCAGGAGCATGGAGCCGATCAGGGCCAGCCGATAGCCCGAGAGCAATGCGTGGTCAATGTGACTGTTGTCCGCTGGAGACTGCAGGCCGTTGATGAGCCGGGCTGCCGGAATGGCGGGGAGGACCTGCCTGCTGATGAGCTGCACCGTGCGCATCTCGCGCTGAATCCTGGCCTCGGCGCCGAAAATGCCGCGTTTCCTCGGCATCCCGTGGACTTGACGGCTGGCCAGCTCGAAGGGGAGCAGGGGGACGGTGCCTGGCGTATCAAAGGGCGGCACATACACGGGCGCGTCCCCTGACGTGTTCCGGGGAGTGCTCGGCCGGTGGATGGTTGCTGAGGCGTGGCTGCCAGCCGCCGGGGCATCAAAATGCGCTTCATCCGCGCTTTCCCTGGCCCGGTACCGGGGGCCGGCTGCATACGAGCGGTCGTAGGCCGCCCGGCGTCGCGGGTCGATCAGGGTTTCGTAGGCCGTCGTCACCAGCCGGAAGGTGGCGGCGTCACCGCCATGGTCGGGATGGGAGGCCCTTGCCGCCCTGCGGTAGGCCAGCTTGATCTCCTTATCCGTAGCGGTCACGGGGACGCGGAGTACCTCGTAGTGGGAGCTGCTGCCCTCGGTCAAGCACGGTCCTTCGGTTGATGTTGCCAGCGCACACACGCCTGCTCCGGTCTGCCCAGCATATCGCCGGCCATGCGGGACTAGTCAGACAACGTCCATGCCTGTGTCCGGGGTTCCCGGACGGGGCGGGTTGCGCCCACCCGGGCCGTCTAGACTTTTTCGAAGGACAGTGGGCGGGGGTGTGCCGGACACCCCGCCTGGTTGCAGCAAATACTTGGAAGGTGGAGATGGCCGACGCGCTGAGCACAAAAGGGCGGCATGGCCTGAAAGGCCGCGTCCTGCAAGCCGCGGCAGCTCTGGCGGCAGTGGCGCTGCTTGGCAGCTGCAGCGTGGGCGTGCCGGATCCCGATGCCCCGGACACCGCGCCAGCCAGCAGGCAGCCCGCCACCCCTACGGTCACGCCCGGCCATGACGCCGGTGCCGTCGCGGCGCGCAACATGCCGTTCTCCGCAGGGGGCACGCTCGGCCACGGCGTTCCCGTGCACCTGTCTGAAGGCCTGGCCGATGCACCGCATTGGCAACAGAGCGGGAACAACACCGGTGGCGTCGCCCACTACAGGAAAGACGACGGTTGCGTGGCCGCAGCCAAGGTCCGGACCAGACAGTGGCCGCTGGTGTCAGGCGGTGACAGGGAATCGACCGAGAAGCTCTTCACCTATCTCGATCCCGCGATCCTGCCGAAGTACCTGAAACCGGCCTCGCTTCGCTGGGGAGGTGAACCGGGAAAGCCTGGGCCTGCCGTTGAAGTCCTCGCCCTGGAGCGGGCGGCCCTGCCCAAGGGCAAGGCCGCCATTCTGGCCAGGGTCTTCGGCCAGGCTGGTTCGTCGGTTTACGTGACGGTCTCATGCCCGTCCGCGCCGGCACTCGCGGCAGCAAGGACGGACGTTGCACGCTGGCTGACCGTGCTCCCGCCGTCGGAGTAGCGCACGCCCCTGCCGCCCGTTTCGGCCTTTACTTACCGGCGGCTGTAGCGAGCCGGTTGAGGGCCAGTGCCCCCACCAGGAGGCCGAAGTCGCGCAGGGCGACGTCGTAGAAGCTGCCGAGGATGAGCAGATTGATGATGATCCCCAGCAGCCACCCGGCGACCACAAGTGAACCGATCCGTGGTCGGTAGGCGACGAGCAGGCCCGCAAGAATCTCAATGACGCCCACGGCGGACATGATGTTCTGCCCGGAGACGGGGACCACCGACGTTACGACCGGGGCCAGGTACAGCGTCCAGTCGGTGAGCAGATTCAGGAATTTGTCCAGGCCAAACAGTATGGGCGCCACCGTAAACACGGTCCGCAGGAGCAGGAATGCCTGCCGGGCTGTCTCGGGTGCCAAGGATCCGGCGGTGGCGCTGCCGTTGGCTGACGTTTTCATGACGGGGGTTTTCATGACACGCTCCTTCTAAAAGTAGGTATCTTGATTTTAGACCCGGGCGAAACTCTTAAGCAATGAATCTTGTTTTTAGAGATACGCTGGATTCATGACCCGTGAATCGAGATCCAGGCTCTCCTGGCCCCGGCGGCTTGCGGCCCTCGCGTCGCTGGGGGATGACAACCGGCGGAGGCTTTTTGAGTTCGTCGCCTCAGCGGCGGCGGCGGTAGGACGCGATGACGCCGCGGGGGCGCTCGGCCTGCCGAGAAGCACGGCGTCGTTTCACCTGGACCGTCTGGTGCGGGACGGCCTTCTTGCCGTCGAATTCAGGAAGCTCGGCGGAAAAGCCGGTCCCGGGTCGGGCCGCCCGGCCAAGCTGTACCGTCCTGCACTTGATGAGGTGGGCGTGTCCGTCCCTGACCGCAGCTACGACCTCGCCGGGGAGCTCATGGCGTCCGCCATCGAGGAATCCATGTCGGGCCGGGGTTCTGTCCATGAGGCGCTCGTTGCCACGGCCTACTCCCGCGGCCGCGCCTCGGCTGAGGGCGAGGCGTCACTGGAGGAGTTGCTGACGGGAATCGGATACCGGCCGGCACCCGACGGGCAGGGGGGATTTGTCCTCATGAACTGCCCGTTCCACCGGCTGGCTGACGCGCATGTTGAGGTGGTGTGTGCCATGAACGGTGCTTTCCTCAGCGGTGTTGCCTCGGGCTGCGGCGTGGCGGAAGAGAAGGTCGAAGAGGACCGGGCCTCCGGACGCTGCTGTGCCCGGATCAGGCCATAAGGGCCGCGGCTAGAATTAAGCCGTGCCTGTTTACCTGGATCATGCCGCCACCACGCCCATCGCCGCCGAGGCTTTGGCCGCGCTGACCCGCGAGCTGGCCCGGACCGGAAACCCGTCGTCCCTCCACGGCTCGGGGCGCCGTGCGCGGCGTTCCGTCGAGGATGCCCGCGAAACCATCGCGGCCTCCGCCGGGGCCCACCCCTCGGAGGTTATCTTCACCTCGGGCGGGACCGAAGCCGACAATCTCGCCGTCAAGGGCCTTTACTGGTCCAGGCATAGCGAAGACCCAAGGCGCCGGCGGATACTCTGCTCCGCCATCGAACACCATGCCGTTCTGGACACGGTGGAGTGGCTGGAACGCCACGAAGGTGCCGAAGTCGCCTGGCTGCCGGTGAATTCTGAGGGTGTCCTGGATCTTGAGGCGTTCGAGGTCGAACTACTGCGCGACCCGGAATCGGTCGCCCTTGTCACGGTCATGTGGGCCAACAACGAGGTCGGCACCATCCAGCCGGTCCAGCGCGTCGTGGAGCTCTCGCACCGCGTCGGCGTTCCCGTCCACTCGGACGCCGTGCAGGCCTTCGGCTCCATTCCCGTGGATTTCAAGGCTTCCGGCCTCGAGGCCATGTCCATTTCCGGCCACAAGATCGGCGGCCCGGTGGGGGTGGGTGCCCTGATACTGGGGCGGGCCGTGAAGCTCACACCGGTGCAGCACGGCGGCGGCCAGGAGCGGGACGTCCGCTCCGGCACGCTGGATACCGCCTCGATCGCAGCCTTTGCCGCGGCGGCCGAATCGGCAGCCAGGAACCTCCCGGCGGAATCGGCGCGGATAACTGCCCTGAGGGACCGGCTGATCTCGGGGGTTCGCGACGCTGTGCCTTCGGCGGTGCTGCGAGGAGCGCCGGGGGCGGGCCGGCTGCCAGGTAACGCGCATTTCACTTTTCCGGGCTGTGAGGGCGATTCCCTGCTCTTCCTCCTTGACCTTGCCGGGGTGGAATCGTCCACGGGCTCAGCCTGCACGGCCGGTGTTCCCCGCCCGTCCCATGTCCTGCTGGCGATGGGACTGGATGAGGAAACCGCCCGTGGGGCACAGCGCTTTACCCTTGGCCATCCGTCAACAGAAGCGGACGTGGACGCTCTCCTGGCTGCCCTGCCGGCAGCCTACTCGCGTGCCCGGCAGGCCGGAATGGCCGGCCATGAGTCATCGATCCAGACGGCGGCCACCGCTGCCCGTCAGGGTTCGGGCATCAGCTGATCAAAGGGAACGGACGCGTCAGCCAGTGCTTCGGCTGCCACCACAGAGCGGGCTGAGATGAGGGCTTTGATGGTCTTCTGTGCGCTTGGCTTGCTGGACCGCGGCCAATTGACGCTCATCCCTGCCACCACGCGTCCATCCCGCTGCCAGAAGGCAACGAATTCTTTCGATTCCAGGGATCCGCGGAAGACGGGGGCGGCCTCCGCGGTGAGGGGCGGAAAACCGGAATATTCCATGCTGACATCGAACTGATCGGTGTAAAAGTACGGGATGGCATCCAGGACGGCATCGTGGCCGAGCATGGCCTTGCCCGCCACCTTTCCACCGTTAAGGGCGTTGGCCCAGTGTTCGCTGCGGTGGTGCTCGCCCGTAAACGGATGCAGGGCGTTTGCGACATCGCCGGCGGCGAAGATGTCGGGAGCGCTGGTCCGCAGCGAGGCGTCGGTGAGGATGCCGTTCCTTAGATCCAAGCCGGCTGAACCGGCCACAGCGGTATCCGGGACGACGCCCACGGCGATCACCACCGTGTCCGCCGGCAGATGCTCGCCTGAGGCGGTGACTACCCCGGTGGCCTTGCCTTCCTGTCCCGTGATTTCCCGCGCCGACTCAGGCAGCCGGAATTGCACGCCGTTGCCCTCATGCAGGGTCCGGAAGAAGCGGCCGAGGTCAGGGCCGATCGCTGCGCTGAGCGGAACCTCCTCCAGGCCCAGGAGCGTCACCTGGTTTCCGTAGGTCCGGGCCGCGGCTGCCAGTTCCATGCCTATCCAGCCCGAGCCGATCAGGACCACCTTGCGGCCCCCGTCCGCGAGCCGCTCACGCAGGTACCGGCTATCGTCCAGGGTTCGGAAGGTGGTGACGCCGTCGAGCCCGTTGCCGGGCAGTTCAAGCAGCCGCGGGAGTGCACCGGTGGCCAGCAGCAGGGCGCCGTAGCGCTGGGACGAGCCGTCGGCGTAGCGGACCGTGTGGTCCCCAGCGTCGATTGCGGTCACCGGAACACCGAGGCGGAGGGTGACGCCGTTTTCCGCGTACCAGTTCTCGGGCACGACCTCCACCGCGTCCTCCGCGGCTTTGCCGAGCAGGTATTCCTTGGAAAGGGGCGGCCTGATGTACGGGTGGTGCGATTCCGCCCCGGCGATGGTGATCTGGCCGTGGAATCCTTCGCTACGCAACGTGCGGGCGGCTGTTGCCCCGGCCAGTCCCGCCCCTGCAATGACGATGCTTTCAGGGGACATTGTCCGCTCGATTCCTCAGGCAGGCCGTGCGGCCCGCATTCTAAAACCAGTTCCTTTGACTTTAGAAGAACCGGGGGTGGCCGTCAAGGCAATTTAGAGCAGATTCCGCCGGGCGATAGAATAGATGGGCAACAGCTGAACTTCGGTTTCGCCATGCTGCATCCCGAGTCCGGCGGTGACGATGACCGGATCCCGTCAATAACCCACAGAAAGCTTAAATGCGAGTTCTAGCAGCCATGAGCGGCGGAGTAGACTCCGCCGTCGCCGCCGCCCGCGCCGTCGAGGCGGGGCACGACGTCGTCGGCGTCCACCTGGCGCTGTCCCGAATGCCCGGCACCCTGCGCACGGGAAGCCGCGGCTGCTGCACCATCGAGGACTCCCGCGACGCCTGGCGCGCGTGCGACGTCTTGGGCATCCCGTACTACGTGTGGGACTTCTCCGAGCGGTTCAAGGAAGATGTGGTCCAGGACTTCATCGATGAATATGCTGCGGGCCGGACACCGAACCCCTGCATGCGCTGCAATGAACGCATCAAGTTTGCTGCCCTCCTGGAGAAGGCAATCGCCCTTGGTTTCGACGCCGTATGCACCGGCCACTATGCCAAGGTCATCGAAGACGCGGACGGCAACCGTGAACTCCACCGCGCCGCTGACTGGGCAAAGGACCAGAGCTACGTCCTCGGGGTGCTGACCCACGAACAGCTTAAGCACTCGATGTTCCCGCTCGCGGACACTCCATCCAAGGCAGAGGTCCGGGCTGAAGCGGAGCGCCGCGGGTTGTCCGTGGCTAACAAGCCCGACAGCCACGACATCTGCTTCATCCCCGACGGCGATACCGCTGGCTGGCTGGCGGAGAAGATCGAGATGGCCACCGGCGACATCGTCGACGAAACTGGAGCCAAGGTCGGTGAGCACCCGGGGGCCAATGCCTTCACCGTGGGCCAGCGTCGCGGCCTGAAGCTTGGCCGGCCCGCAGCCGACGGCAAGCCGCGCTTCGTGCTGGAAATCCGGCCGAAGGAGAACAAGGTCGTGGTCGGCCCGGAGGCACTCCTCGCCATTGATGAAATCCGAGGCATCAAGGTTTCCTGGGCCGGACTGCCCATCACCGAAGTGGCCACGGGGGCCGACTTTGACTGCTATGCACAGGTGCGCGCCCACGGCGACCCCGTCCCCGCGAAGGCCCGGGTGGAACGCGTTGCTGATGAAGGCGGTGTCCACCGAGACAGCCTCGTGGTGACACTGACGGATCCCCTGCGGGGCGTAGCGCCCGGGCAGACTGTTGTGCTGTACCAGGGCAGCCGGGTCCTCGGCCAGGCCACCATCGACGCCGCCCGCTCGCTGCAGCGCGCCGAACTGGATTAGCGCGCGCCGCCGCCGGACAGAGTGCCTGCTCTCTACAGCGGAGCCTGCTCTCCACAGCGGAGGGCGGGCACTTTTTTCGGGAGCAGCGTTACCCGGAGACAACCTTGATGTTGAACGGGCTGTTGCCCTGTGTCATGAAGATCCGGAGCCACAGCGGCAGCCACATCTCCATTCCGCGGGCAGCATCGAGGGGACCCAGATCCCTGATATGTTCCGGGCGCCAGCCGAATTCCGCGAGCAGCCCCGCCACCAGTTCCTTGGCTTCCGGGTCATCACCGGCCATGAACGCGTCGTGGTCACCGCCGGCCAGCCGCTCCGGGTTCACCATGACGTCAGCACGCATGGTGTTGAGGGCTTTGACCACCTTGGCGGTGGGGAAGGCCCGTTGGATGGTTTCGGCCAGGCTGTCGGTATTGGAGATGGAGAGCGACGGCGGGAAGCCGGCCGAGTGGTCGAGCGGATTGGCCACGTCAATCAACACCTTGCCGCCAAGGTTCCTGGTGCTGGCTGCAGCCAGCACGTCGAGGGATACCGTGCCCGGTGTAGCGTTGATAACCAGCTCACCGTCCTCAGCGGCATCATGGAATGTCCCGGCCTTGGCCCGCGGGCCAGCGCCGGAGGCCCACTTTGTGGCCGCCTCATTGGTGGCGCTCCGGGAGCCCATAGTCACGCTGTGCCCCACCTCCACGAGTTTTCCTGCCAGAGTCCTGCCCGCAATGCCGGTGCCAAGAACTGCAATCCTCATGTCCAACCTCCGTCATTGGTATGGTGCGGAACACTTACATTGTCCGTCGGGGGACGGCGGGCGCGGCCGCTTAACACCGGCAGAGTTTCCGGCTGTGCCCATAGACTGGAACCATGACCGAGCTAAACCATGACCTGCCTGACACCGAGTCCTACGATCCCGCCGCGAGTTCGCTCGCAGGGAATGTAGACCCTGCGGTAATGGCAGAGCTGCTGTCGATCCGGTCCAGCATCGACAACATCGATGCAACCCTCGTGTACCTCCTGGCGGAGCGGTTTAAGGCGACGCAGAAGGTGGGCTTCCTCAAGGCCGCACACCGGCTTCCCGCCGGCGACCCCGGCCGGGAAACCGCCCAGATCGCCCGACTGCGGCGGCTTGCGGAAGACGCCCAGCTGGACCCTGCCTTCGCGGAAAAATTCCTGAACTTCATCATCGGCGAGGTGATCCGCCACCATGAAGCCATAGCCGAGGACCACCATAATGCCGCCGGCCGAGCCGCTGACCCGCAGGCCGCTGGGGGACAAGCCGTTGAGCCACAGGCCGCTGAGGGGCAGGCCGCTGACCAACAAGGCGGCGGCCAACCGGCCACTCCAGCCACCGGACCGTCCGCACGACTCAACGCCTAAGCCGTGCCTGCCGCAGAAGAATCACAGCAGCGCCAAGTCACGGCCACCGCCCTGGGACCATGGCCAGGGCAGGATCCGGTTGAAGCCGCCCGCATCATTCGCGGCGAACTGGGCAGCCCGCACCTTCCGTATCTTGCCGAACTGCCGGACCGCGGGGTTGGCGCCGACGCCATAGGCCGCACGGCATCCCTGCTCGTTGACATGGCTGTGGATGTCCAGACCCACGGCTGGCGTATCGTCGACCGCCCCGGGCGCGACCTCATCCGGGCAAGGTCGGCGCTCTCCACTGACATCAACGTGCTCGCGGATGTCGCCGGGGAAGAGGAAGATCCTGCTCGTGAATTCAAGGTTCAGCTGCGGGGCCCCTTGAGCCTGGCCGCCGGACTCCACCTGCACAACGGTGAGCGTGCCCTCATCGATTATGGTGCCCGGCGGGATATTGCCGCCTCCCTTGCCGCCGGTGTGGGGGACCACCTCGCACGGGTGGCCGGCGCTGTTCCCGGTGCCAGGCTCGTGGTTCAGCTCGACGAACCTGACATCGCCTCCATCCTGGCCGGCTCAATTCCCACCTCCAGCGGCTACCGGACGCTGCGTTCCGTCCCCGGACAGGAAGTAACGGAGCTGTGGCGTGTGGTGGTAGATGCCCTCCGTGCCGCCGGCGCCGCTGAGATCGCTATTGCCGTCACTGAAATTGAGGCGCCGTTCGAGCGGATTCTGGCCGCCGGAGCCGACAGCATCGCTGTTCCACTCAAGGCGCTGACATCACGCCAGTGGGAACAGCTGGCCGAGGCGGTTGAAGCCGGCACACGGCTCTGGGCCGGGGCCGTGGCCGTGGACGACGCTGCAGCGGGATTGCCCAAGGCAGCCGAAGTCGCTGATGCACTATGGCGCCCGTGGCGGCAACTGGGACTGCCGGGAACGTCATTGGGTGCGGTCCGGCTCACTCCTACCGCAGGGCTTGACGCCTATACACCGTCAGGCGCCACGGCGGTGCTGGCCCGCCTGACCCAAGGTGCCGACGCGCTGAATCAGCTGGCGCTGGGCTGAACGCGCAGGCGGCCGGGGCACATTCCTCAGGCCTCAGGTTCGCCGCTCCCAGCGGTCCGGGGCGGCATACGGAGGGATGAATCCCGGCGTCGAACTGCCGTCCGGATAAGACTCGAGCCGGTAGTCGAAGCTGCCCGCATAGACGAGCACCAGGCCGATCTGCGGCTGGATGACCTTCACCTGGATCCGGTGCCGGCCGTGGTCCCCGTCGGCCGGATCCCACCATTGCTCAGCGTAGGCCTTGGCGTCCAGGGAGGCCGGCAGCGGCAGGCGCAGGGGCCCGAGGAACAGCCGCGATGCTTCGGAGACACCACGGAGCCTGCCCTCGGTGGTCGCGCTCAGGTTCAGATCGGTGACGAGACGGCGGTACCTGCCCACATAGTCCACGAGCCGGGCCGGTCCGCCCGAGCTGGCGGCCGCGGGAGAGGACACACTGGTGGTGTCCTGGAAGACGCGGGTGCAGTCTGGAAAGAAGATTTCCCGCCGGGCCGTCAGGCTGGAACGGCCGAAGGGGTCCAGATGCGCGTGGTTTTCGATCCGGAAGGGTACGCGCTCGCCGTACTCGGGAAAAAACGCCTGTTCGCCGGCCGTCAGCCGGAGCAGCGGCCGCAGCCAGCGCTGCCGGCAGCCGACGACGTCAAAGACACCCTCGCCCACACCGTAACGGCCTGAGCCCGGGGCCAGCGAAAAATAGTCCTGCAGTTCAGGCTGCAGCCGGGCGAACCCGTCGCCCATCGCCTGTTCGTAGATCGGTGTGTTCAATGGAACCTCCTGCTGGGCTGACCTGTCCTGCTGAATCCTAGTGGCTGGCCACGACCGCGCCGGAGATTCGAAGAGTGTGCGGTTGCCGCCATGCCGAGGATTCCGTCAATAAGACAAAGCAAGGGCAATAAGGGAATATATAACTATGAAGGCACGCATTCTGGTAGTTGACGATGATGAGGCTTTGGCCGAAATGATCGGCATTGTCTTGCGCAATGACGGTTTCGAGCCGGTCTTTTGCGCGGACGGTGGTCAGGCTCTGGAGGTCTTCCGCTCCTCGAAGCCGGATCTCGTGCTGCTGGATCTCATGCTCCCAGGCACTGACGGCATCGAAGTGTGCCGGCAGATCCGGTCGGAGTCGGATGTCCCCATTGTCATGCTGACTGCCAAATCGGACACTTCGGACGTCGTCCGTGGCCTCGAATCCGGCGCCGACGACTATGTGCCTAAACCCTTCAAACCCGCCGAACTGGTGGCCCGCGTTCGGGCACGGCTCCGCCCGGGCGACCAGAAGGCTCCGGAGACACTCCGGATCGCGGATATCTCAATCGACGTCGCAGGCCATGCGGTGACACGGGGCAATGAACGGATTTCCCTGACGCCGCTGGAATTCGACCTTTTGGTAGCCCTGGCCCGCAAGCCCTGGCAGGTATTCACGCGCGAGCTGCTCCTCGAACAGGTATGGGGCTACCGCCATGCGGCGGATACCCGGCTGGTCAATGTCCATGTCCAGCGACTGCGGTCGAAGATTGAACGTGATCCGGAAGCGCCGGAAGTAGTATTGACGGTTCGTGGTGTCGGCTATAAAGCAGGTTCCTGAACCCCCGGGCCAGAATCCCTCTGACGACCCGCAGGGCATGGCGACCGGTGCTCCGGCACCGGATTCCACGGTGCCGGGGTCCACGGTGCCGGATTCCACGGTGCCGGGTTCCTCGGCATCTGATTCCAGGCTGGCGGGCTCTGGCGCCAGCCCCAATGCGCCAAGCGGCCCTGACGGCACCCGCGGGTCCGCTGTTCATCCGGCTCCGGAGCACACTGATGCGTTTGCCGCCGACCTCTCCCGGTTACCGTTCCGCTTCCGGATCTGGCGACGCCGGGCGCTGATCGTTTGCCTGCGGGTCGCGCGGTTGGTGCATACGGGGCTGGACCGGATTTTTCCGGGCATCCAGTTCCTGCTGCGTTCCCTCCAGCGGAGGTGGCGGCGTTCGCTGCAATTCAGGACAGTCCTGACAACGCTGCTGCTGTCGATAAGTTCATTTGCGATCGTCGGCGCCTACCTGTCCAACCAGATCGCCAACAATCTCTTCCAGGAACGCCTGACCCAGGCTGAATCCGAAACCCGTTACAACGTCAAGCAGGTGCAGGATACGTTCGACGGCGCCCAGGTCACCGACCAGTCCAGCGTCATCACCCTCGTTTACGACACGTTGAATGCGGTTGAAGGCAGGGGATCCGTGATCCAGCGGCGCTACGTGTTTGAGGCAATGCCCGAGCAAACCAAGCCCCGCAACCGCTGGGTCGAGTCCCGGGCCTCGGACCAGCTGACCGTCAGTGTCATCCCCAAAGAGCTCCGGGCCGCGGTGCAGGATTCCGGCAAGGAACAGTTCTGGGCGTCCATGGAGTTCCCGGTGGGAACCGAGGACCGTCCTGGCATCGCCGTCGGCAATAAAGTGACGTTCAATGGCACCGTCTATGAGCTGTACCTGATCTACGACCTCAACACGGCGCAACAGACCCTGGACGAGATCCAGAACGTCCTGTGGGCGGGCGGCGCGGCCCTGATCCTCATGATCGGTGGCATCGCCTGGTACGTCACCCGGAATGTGGTCAGCCCGGTCAGCCATGCTGCCGTTGTCTCCGAGAAACTCGCGGCCGGACAGCTGCAGGAGCGGATGGTCGTCAAGGGCGAGGATGAAGTGGCGCGTCTAGGTGCGTCCTTCAACCACATGGCGGCCAGCCTTCAGGAGCAGATCACCCAGCTGGCCACGCTGTCACAGATGCAGCAGCGCTTCGTCTCGGACGTCTCCCATGAGCTCCGGACGCCGCTGACCACCGTGCGCATGGCCGCGGAGGTGCTGTACGACGCCCGGCACGATTTTGACCCCATAAACAAGCGGTCGGCCGAGCTGCTGTACAACCAGGTTGAACGGTTCCAGTCCCTGCTGGCGGATCTGCTCGAGATCTCCCGGTTCGACGCCGGCGTTGCGATGCTGGATGCAGAGGCCACGGACATCGTTCAGCTCATTTCGCACGTTATGGAGGGGGCTGCTCCCGTCGCCGAAGAATACGGTTCCGGGATGACACTAAATGCCCCCGAGGGAAGCATCGTGGTGGAGATGGACGCCCGACGCATTGACCGCATCCTGCGCAACCTTGTCCTTAATGCCCTGGAACACGGGGAAGGGAAGCCCGTCAACATCTCGGTGGCGTCCAACGAGTCAGCTGTCGCTGTTACCGTCCGGGACCACGGGATTGGCATGAGCCCGGCCGAGGCGGCCAGGGTCTTCGACCGCTTCTGGCGTGCCGATCCTGCCCGGGCCAGGACCACTGGAGGCAGCGGCCTGGGGCTGTCCATCGCCACCGAGGACACCAAGCTCCATAACGGCTGGCTCCAGGCCTGGGGAAACAAGGGCGTGGGCTCAAACTTCCGCCTGACCCTTCCCCTTAAACAGGGCGGCACCATCACGAGGTCGCCACTGCAGCTTGAGCCCGCGGATGTCGGCCTGCCCCGTTCAGCTGACCGGAGCGTCGTTGTGCTGGACAGCAGCGCCCAGGACGCGCGTGCGGCTGACTCGGCGGAGCCCGGCGAACCCAGCGGCGCTGCGGCGCCCGGCGGGACTGACTTGGCGGGCGAGACTGACCCGGCCGGCGAAACTGCGCCGGAAAGAGCTGCAACAGGGGAGAGATCATGAGTGGCAGGCGACAGGGGGCCAGAGGCGCCTTGGCGACGGTGCTCGCCGTCGTACTTCTGTTCGTTGCATCCTGTGCCCAGATCCCCAGGTCAGGGCCCGTGGGAAAGAGCACCGACGAGAGTGCGGGAAATCCGAACGCGCCGGTATTTTTCCCGGTGGCGCCCCGCACGGGATCAAGCCCGGAGGCGGTCATCGAGGATTTCTATCTCGCAGGCAGCGGGTATGAGGACGACTACGCCGTGGCCCGGCAGTACCTTACTCAGGCTTCGTCGGTTGCCTGGAAGCCTGATCAGCGGACACTGGTCTTCCGCTCGGAGCAGGTAGTGAAGACCGGAGTCGAGGGGGTCTTCAACTACGAGCTGGACGTTGCGTACTCAGTGGATGCCGACGGCGTCGCCACCCAGATGCCGCCAGGAACCAAAGAGAGCATCCCCGTCACACTGGTTCAGGTGGACGGCGAATGGCGGATTTCCAAAGTTCCCGACGGCACCGCTATTGCCGAAGAGACGTTCAAGGTCATTTACGGCGCCTATCCGATCTACTTCTATGATCCGACCTTCACCTATGCCGTTCCTGACGTGCGGTGGTTCATCAAGAAGAAGACCGTCAAATCGATGACGAGCGCCCTGCTTGGCGGGCCCGCGCCGTATCTCAAGGGAGCGGTGGTCAGCGCCTTCCCGTCCGGCATGAAGCTGGCGCGGGAGTCGGTACCGGTGGTCTCGGGAGCGGCCCAGGTGGATCTGTCCGCCAAGGAACTCACCGAGGCCTCCACCGAAGACCGGCTCAGGATGCAGACCCAGCTGGCCCTGACGTTCCGTACCCAGCCGGACGTCATCAACGTGGAGCTGAGGGCAAACCAGGACCTGGTGCGCGTCGAGGACAAGGGCTCGGTGCTGCCGCCGGTCCAGAACAGAAACGTACCCGCACGCCAGATCGCCGTCAGCAAGAGCGAACTGGTGCGCTACGAAAACAACAGGATTTCTCCCCTGCCCGACATGCAGTCCGTCGCCGGCCTGAAGCCGCGGTCGCCTGCTGAATCTCCGGTCTCGCAAACCGTGGCGTTCCTGGACGATAGCCGGAGCACGCTGTATTCCATGGTTCCAGGTCAATCCCCGCGGGCCCTCATTACGCGAAGCACGTTGTCCCACCCGTCCTTTGGCCTGCATGACTGGGTCTGGACGGCAGGACCGGGCGCGCAGGGCGTCACCGAACTCACAGCATTCCGTCCCACCGGAGTATCCCAGCGCGCCACGGTACCGTCGGTGACACTGACGCCGTCCTGGCTTGCGGGTCGCACGGTCAAGGATTTCCGCGTCTCCCGGGAGGGAGTGCGGGCGCTGGTCATCTCCGAGCGAAACGGTTCGACCCGGGTCCAAGTGACCGGCCTCATTCGAAACGCTGATGGGACTCCCAAGGAACTGACCGCGCCGGTCACCCTGCAGGCAAGCGGCAGCCCCAACCAGGGCGTCTGGGTCAACGACACGACCGTTGCAGTGATGAAAGGCGCGGCCAATGCGAACGTCACCCCGGAACTGCTCTCCCTCACCTCCACCCAGCCCCAGAAGCTGGCCCCGTGGCCAGGTCTGGTGGCCCTCAGCGCCGGCAACGGACCCGAGGAGATCTTCGCGCAGTCCGCGGACGGCATCTTCCAACGGCTCGGAAATGGCTGGTCACCACAGCTGAAGGGGCCCACGGATCCCTCTTTCCCCGGCTGACCGTTTCCACGGGGGCTTGGTTTTCCACATCCGGCACCGGGCTCCTTCCGCCGCGCTGCCAGCCACGGCAGGCTTGCCGGGTGGAGACGCGACACGTCGGCCCTGCCCGCGGGCGGCCAAGAGACCCTGACCTGCTTCCCCAGCTTCCGGGGCGTTCCAAGCACCGCAGCGAACATCCGCAGTGGTGGCTGAGGGCTGCCGAGCTGCTGTCCGGTGCGGCGGCAGAGGTCATGGCGCTGGCGGTGCCCGTTGAATGCGTTTGCTGCGGCAAGGAGGACAGAGCCATCTGTTCCGGCTGCGAGCGGAAGGTCCGGCTGCTGACCCGGGATCCGTTCCGGGCCGAGTCCACCGCGCCGGCGCTGGTGGATACCGACGGCTCAGTCATTCTGCCGGTGGTGGCAGCAGGAATTTACCGTGAGGAGCTGGCGCAGTCGGTCCTTGCCTTCAAACGCCACGGCCAGGGCCCGCTCACAGGTGTTCTGGCGAAAGCGCTCGGCCGGGCGATCCTCGCTGCCGCGGGCGGCACGGGGAACATCTGGCTCGTGCCGGTCCCCAGCAGCGGCAGGGCGTACCGGAAAAGAGGCTTCAGCCAGGTCCACCTGCTGCTGAAATATCTTCGCTTCAACAACGGCCTCGAGGGCCTGAACTGTCAGGACGTCCTGCGGAAAACCAAGGTCCCCACGGTGGCCGCAGGCATGCCCGGCGACCAAAAAGGACTGGGCGGCCAAAAAGGACTGGGAAGAGGGGACAGGGCCCGGAGGGTCCGGGGTTCGATGCGTGCTGTCCGGGGGCCCGGCAGGGGCGGGCTCGCCGGACGCCCTTGCATCATCGTCGACGACGTCCTGACTACCGGCTCCACGCTCGCTGAGGCAGCCAGGGCGCTGCATGAGGCAGGCGGAGTTGTGCGCGGCGCGGTGGTTCTGGCAGCGACCCGGCCGCCCGACGCGGGGCCAATCTCTGCGATGTTGGGAGGGCCGCAGGCTCCCGGAGACATAGAAAAAAATAAAGGGCGAAAGGATGAATAACTGGTTGCTATGAACTAACGTCGGTTATGGGTACCAAGATCAGTTGTACCTTTCGATAGCGGCTCGGAAAGGGGCTCGACTGTCATTCAGATCGTCCCCCTCGATGCGCCGCCGTCGTGTCACCGAAGTCATTTGGAGGGCACCATGGAGTTCATGATCAGCGGACGAAATCTGACGGTCTCAGACCGCTTCCGCGAATACGCGGGCGAAAAGATCTCGAAGATCGAATCGCTCGGGGACAAGGTCCAGAGGGTGGACGCGAAGGTTTCCAAGGAAACGAACGCACGCCAGACCGGCGACCAGCTCACGGTTGAAGTGACAGTCCTGGGCCGAGGCCCCGTTATCCGTGCCGAAGCAAGCGCCGCAGACAAGTTCGCCGCGTTCGATCTCGCCTACAACAAGCTGCTTGAGCGGCTCCGCCGGGCCAAGGACCGCAAAAAGGTCCATCACGGACGGCACACGCCCAAGGCGGTACGCGAGGCAACAGCAGCCCTGGAGCCTGCCAGTTCCAACGAGCCTATCTACGTCGAAGCGAGCCACCGTGCCGAGCCTGCGCCGAAGCCGGCCGAGAAGTCGCCGTACGACGTCGACAATGACATTCCTGCCGGAGATTCTCCGGTTTTGATCCGCCGCAAGATCTTCCCGGCCGCGTCCCTCACGCTGGATGACGCCGTGGACAACATGGAACTTATCGGCCACGACTTTTATCTCTTCGTGGACAAGGCCACGAACGCGCCGTCGGTGGTCTACCGGCGCCGCGGCTGGACGTACGGGGTCATCACCCTGGACCACTACTGCGAGCCCGGTGAGAACACCTTAGAGGAGAAGATCCACGCTTACCGCTCCGACGATGCGGCTGCAACAGCCTAGGATGGTGCCCTAACTGCGAAAGGGCTGACATGGGTGCAACGCTGAGCCTTTCACAGGCCCGACGGATCGCACTGGCAGCCCAAGGACTGCACAAAGGACGGCCCGCCGGCCCCGTGACCTCACGGGCGGTGGGCCGGACCTTTGCCCAGATTCAGCTCGTTCAGATCGACTCGGTCAACGTCCTGGCGAGGAGCCACTTTCTTCCGTTTTTCTCAAGGCTTGGCAATTACGACCGCACGATCCTACAGCGGATGGCGGGCAAGCATCCGCGGCGGATGGTGGAGTACTGGGCGCACGAGGCGAGTTTCATCCGGCCTGAGCATTTCCCGGACCTCGTGGCCTGGCAGAACCGCACCTGGGTGGGAGCCTCAGCCATGGACCCTGACCTGCGGTCCACTGTCACCCGGCTGGTGCTGGATGCACTGGCAGACGGAAAACCGATGACGGCCGCCGAACTGACAGCGGCCATCGGCCACGTGGAGGACCGTAAAGACGTCAACTGGGGCTGGAACTGGAATGCGGTCAAGCGCGTTCTCGAACACCTGTTTGAGGAGGGGGCCGTGTCGTCGGCATCGCGAACGGACCAGTTCGAACGCAGGTATGCGCTGACCCGCGACGTGCTGCGGGCCACAGCGCCGGCAGCGGCACCGGATCCCGAGGCGGCCATGGACAGGCTCATCGAGGCAGCGGCCCGGGCGCATGGCATTGGGACTGTAAGGTGTTTTGCCGACTATTTCAGGACACCGCTGAAGGCGGCGGCCCCATCAGTCCAGCGTCTCGTGGACGGCGGACTGCTTGAGCCGGCGACGGTGCGCGGCTGGGACCGGAAACTGTTCCGTCACGTCGATGCGGGGCTGCCGCGCGCTGCGACGGGCCGGGCGTTGCTCAGCCCGTTCGATTCGTTGGTCTTCGAGCGCCGCCGGCTCGAAGAGCTGTTCGGATTCCACTACCGGATCGAGATCTACACGCCTGAACCAAAGCGCCGGTTCGGTTACTACGTCCTTCCGTTCCTTCTTCGCGACCGCCTCGTGGCCAGAGTGGACCTCAAAGCCGACCGGGCCGGCGGAAAGCTGCTGGCCAGGGCATGCTTTGGCGAGCCGGACGCGCCTGCGGACACCGCCGTCGAACTTGCGGCCGAACTGCGGCTCATGGCCGACTGGCTGGGGCTGGACGACGTAGTGGTGTCCCCGTCCGGGGACATCGCCGGAGCGGTGGGAGCCGCCGTCCGGGGGACAGGACAGCAGTATCCGCTCTGAGGGAACAGGGGTACGTGCTTTGCGTCTCTCCCGTAGACTAAACACGCCAGAATTCGGCAGCATGAGACTGGGAGCAACTTCACGTGGCATCACTAATCGAAAAACTTCTCCGCACGGGTGACAAAAAAACCCTGAGGCAACTGCGGAACTATGCCGATTCCATTAACGCCCTTGAAGACTCCTTCAAAACCTTCACCGATGCGGAGCTGCGGGAAGAAACGGACCGGCTGCGGGAGCGTCACCAGGACGGCGAAAAGCTCGACGATCTCCTCCCGGAGGCTTTCGCCGCTGTCCGCGAGGCATCCTCGCGTACCCTGGGCATGCGCCACTTCGACGTCCAGCTCATGGGTGGTGCAGCCCTCCACCTTGGCAACATCGCGGAAATGAAGACCGGTGAAGGCAAGACGCTCGTGGCCACCGCTCCGGCCTTCCTCAACGCCCTGGCAGGCAAGGGCGTCCACGTCGTCACGGTCAACGACTACCTCGCCGAATACCAGTCCGAGCTGATGGGCCGTGTCTACCGCTTCCTTGGTCTTACCAGCGGCTGCATCCTCTCCAACCAGGATCCGGCCGTCCGGCGGCTGCAGTACGCCGCGGACATCACGTACGGCACCAACAACGAATTCGGCTTCGACTACCTCCGCGACAACATGGCGTGGGACAAGTCGGAGCTCGTTCAGCGCGGACACCACTTCGCCATCGTCGATGAAGTCGACTCCATCCTCATTGACGAGGCCCGCACCCCGCTCATCATCTCCGGTCCTGCACAGGGCGACACCAACCGGTGGTACAGCGAGTTCGCCAAGGTTGTCCTGCGGCTGCAGCCGGAGAAGGATTATGAGGTCGACGAAAAGAAGCGCACCGTCGGCGTGCTCGAAGGCGGCATTGAAAAGGTCGAGGACTACCTGGGCATCCAGAACCTCTACGAATCCGCGAACACCCCGCTGATCGGCTTCCTGAACAACGCCATCAAGGCGAAGGAACTGTTCAAGCGGGACAAGGATTACGTCATCCTCGACGGGGAAGTGCTTATCGTTGACGAGCACACCGGCCGTATCCTGGCCGGCCGCCGCTACAACGAGGGCATGCACCAGGCAATCGAAGCCAAAGAAGGCGTCGAGATCAAGGCCGAGAACCAGACCCTGGCCACTGTGACGCTGCAGAACTACTTCCGCATGTACGACAAACTGTCCGGCATGACCGGCACGGCGGAAACCGAAGCTGCCGAATTCATGAGCACGTACAAGCTTGGCGTGGTGGCCATCCCCACAAACCGGGACATGATTCGGATTGACCGGTCGGACCTGGTCTACAAGAACGAAACCGTCAAGTTCGATGCGGTGGTCCAGGATATTGCCGAACGCCATGAAACGGGCCAGCCTGTGCTGGTTGGCACCACAAGCGTCGAAAAGAGCGAGTACCTTTCCAGGCTGCTGGCCAAGCAAGGCATCCGGCATGAGGTACTGAACGCCAAGAACCATGCCCGGGAAGCGGCCATCGTTGCCCAGGCGGGGCGCAAGGGCGCCGTTACTGTTGCCACGAACATGGCCGGCCGCGGAACGGACATCATGCTGGGCGGCAACGCCGAGTTTACAGCCATCGCCGAACTCGCCCGGCAGGGCCTGGACCCCGAAGAGAACTCGGTGGAGTACGAGGCTGCGTGGCCGCATGCCCTGGAGGCCGCCAAGCAGGCGGTCAAGGAAGAGCACGCGGAAGTACTGGACCTCGGCGGACTCTACGTGCTGGGGACCGAGCGGCACGAGTCGCGCCGGATCGACAACCAGCTCCGCGGGCGCTCCGGCCGCCAGGGCGACCCCGGCGAATCCCGTTTCTACCTTTCGCTGACTGACGACCTCATGCGTCTGTTCAACTCCGGGGCAGCCGAACGCCTGATGAACAGCTCCGTCCCCGATGACGTGGCACTGGAATCCAAGCTCGTGTCCCGCGCCATCGCCTCGGCCCAGGGCCAGGTTGAGGGCAGGAACGCCGAACAGCGGAAGAACGTCCTGAAATACGACGACGTCCTCAACCGTCAGCGTGAAGCCATCTATGGCGACCGCCGTCGGATTCTTGAGGGTGACGACCTTCATGAAAAGGTGCAGTTCTTCCTGGAAGACACCATCAACGCCCTCATCGATGAAGCCACCTCTGAAGGCAACGGAGACGACTGGGATTTCGACCAGCTCTGGACCAACCTCAAGACGCTCTATCCCGTGACCGTCACCTCGCACGATGTGATCGATGAGGCGGGCGGGAAATCGCGCATCACTGTTGAGTTCCTGAAGGAAGAGATCCTCTCCGACGCCAAACTGGTGTACCAGGCCCGCGAGGAGGCCATCGGCTCCGAAAGTATGCGTGAGCTTGAGCGGCGCGTTGTTCTTTCCGTCATCGGACGGAAATGGCAGGAGCACCTGTATGAGATGGACTACCTCAAGGAAGGCATCGGCCTGCGCGCCATGGCACAGCGTGATCCGCTGGTGGAATACCAGCGCGAAGGCTTCACGATGTTCCAGGCCATGATGGAAGCCATCCGTGAGGAGAGCGTCGGCTTCCTCTTCAACCTTGAGGTTGAGGTTACTCCCGCCGAAGACGTCGTGGTGGCGGATGCCGCCGGCGGACACACGGAACACCACGAGCCGCAGATCCATGCCGCCGGGCTGGAAGCCCCTGAAAAGCCGGCCCAGCTGCAGTACACCGCGCCGGCGGAAGGCGGCGGAACCCAGACCCGTGTCGAGGGCAGGGCGGCCGGACGCTCCGGAAATCCGGCCAAGGCCGCAGCGCAGACCCGCCGTGACGCCAAGAAGAAGCGCTAACGGCCGGATCGGTTGAGAAAACTAACAGCGGGGGACTTGGGCAGATGCCCAGGTCCCCGCTGCTTACGTCCGTTCATCCGATCTCCAGGGCGGTCACCCGCCAGATTTGCTTGCTGCGCTCCAGCCGGACAGCGACGGCGCGTGTCCTCAGTTCGTCGGTCACCACAGCACTGGCTTCGTAGATATCGGGCGTAACCTCGCACGCCCGCACGGACCGGACCGTGGGGTTCCGGTGAAGGCGTGCCAGCGTCCGGGGTGCGCGCGCAGCTTCCCGCCGTGTCAGGCAGGCCCGATGCTGCAGGGCCAGAAGGCACCGCTGGTCCAGCCGCCGCGCCAGCTGGTTGATCGGTCTGGTTCCGGCGAGGACTTCTATGGCGGCCTGGACGGTGGATCTGGTGATGGCGCAAACTTCCCGCACCTCTTGCGCGGCATCAGTCCCCAACACAGGGATGGCCTGTGGCGCTGTGGTGCCCGCGCTCCGGACTGTGATTGCTGCAGTCATGATTCGGTCCTTTAGTTTGAAGTGGAATTGCAGGCACGTTGCAACGCGGAGGCGGAGGGAGCAGCAGGGGCTCAGGGACTCCTGAGTATCTGGCCAGGCAGCAGGACATCGGGATTCGCGCCGATGGCAGCCCTGTTTGCCTCAAACCATCGGGGCCATTCCAAGGCGATTTCGACGTCAGACGCCCCGGGCCCCAGCGCCTCGGCCGCGATGGTCCAGAGCGAATCACCCGACCTGACCACCACGTCCGTGCGGGGTACTTCCGAGCGGGCAGTAGCGCCCTGCTGTTCACGTGAGGCCCTGACCGGCGCGGAAGTCACCAGTCCGGGAGTAATGACCGGGGGATGCGGTTGCCATTGCGGCTGAACGTCCGCAGCGCCGGGCTCCGGCTGCCCAGCGCTGGCATTTTCGGGCGCGGATTCGTTGGAGGCCATCATCTGGCGGACCACCTGCGCGGTAGTGCTTTGGGCAGTGGTGCTTTGGGGCGACTGGCTTTCGGTGGGCGCCCACGCTCCAGCTACTGCGGCGCAGCCGCTCGTGTCCGTGCCGGCCGCCGGCATGTTTTCCGCATGAGCGAGGGGTGCCCCGATGAGCTGCACTCCGACAGCAGCCAGGGCTAACCGGCGCATGAAGGCAGGGCTGCAGCGTCCGCTTAACGCGGCGGCATGTTTCAGGCCCGCCCGTTCACACATGGCTGCCGTGAAGGCAGCCATGAGTGACAGCACCCACCAGGCCGCAATGAGCAAACCGGCAGCTATCGACAGCA
The DNA here is from genome assembly GCF_018613875.1 of Arthrobacter sp. ISL-28. GTDB lineage: Bacteria > Actinomycetota > Actinomycetes > Actinomycetales > Micrococcaceae > Arthrobacter. Next base: position 103,425 of record NZ_JAGGPJ010000027.1, read on the forward strand.
TGCCAAGGAGATCCTCGAAGGCAAGGTGCTGCTGCCGGGATGCGGAGCGCTGCCAGCGTTCGACGAGGCTGACCCCGGTCAATGCCAAAAAACAGCCGAGTCCCAGGATGGTCAGTGCCATGGCTGCGTCGGACCGGACGGGCGGCGGTGGTGGTGCGGACGGATGCATGGCGGACTCATTTCATTGGTTGATGCATTTTGATGTAGTTTGACTACATTTAATGCCAGTGGAGTCAGTTTGTAGTATTCGGAAGACAGTTGTCCAGAGAAAGGCGGAGTTCTTTTGAATTGACCCCTCTCGGCCTTCCGCCTACGCTGGCGCCATGCGATGGAATGCCCTGTTCGACGACCTCGAGGCACAGATGGCCGAGGCCGATGTCCTGGGGCGCGAGTCCGAGGTGTCCGAACGGTCCAGGGCGGACACGGCGGCCATCAGCCTGGCCGACCGGGTCCGCGGGTCACTTGGCCGCCGCGTCGGAGTTCATCTGGTCTCCGGTTCGGTCTTCAGGGGGACGCTCAGCCACGCCGGCGCGGAAAGCCTGGTGATAGACGAGGCGGCGCACCAGATTTTGGTGCCATACGCCGCGGTGTCGCATTACATCGGGATTGGCCGCACTGCGGTGGGCGAATCATCGGCAGTACGGCGGAAGCTGGGGCTGGCCAGCGCACTCCGGAGCCTTTCGCGGGACAGGGCAGCCCTGACCGTCCTGCTGGCCAGCGGCGCGGCAGGGGAAGTGCGGATCCCCGGCGTCATTGACAGGGTGGGGCGGGACTTTTTCGACCTCGCGATCACGCCGCCGGGCGAAGCACGCCGGGCGTCCAATGTAATGGACGTGGCAACAATTCCCTTCGGGTCCCTGGCGGCGCTTCGGTCGGCACGGCCCGGAGAGATCTAACTTCTTCCGGGTTACGGGGGAATCAGGGTGACTTCGACTTGGCCTCTTCGATCATCCGGCTGGCTTCGGCATAACGCTCTTCGATGTACTGCTCGAGCATTTTCTCTTCGACGCGCCACTGGCCGCGGCCGCCCACTTGGATGGCCTTCAGTTCGCCGCTGCGGACAAGCGCGTAGGCCGCGGGCGAGTTGATCTGAAGCTGCTCGGCTACATCTGCAAGGGTCAGGAAACGGGGCATAGCTCAATTCTGCCACCGGCATTGTCAAATGATGCCGTTATCCACAGTTTGATGATGTTTGGTTCCGTGACTTTCCGTTTGCTCACGTATGCCGTAACAATGATCTTGATCGGGGCATCAGGGGCGCCCGACGCATCAAGGGGGAGCAAGTACGCATGAGTGCCAGCGCCACGGCTACGGGAGCCCGACTGAAGAAGCCTTCGTGGAAGGACCCCCGGCTCCTGGTGGGGGTGCTGCTGGTCCTCGCGTCAGTTGCCGGTGTCATTGCCCTCGTTGGCAGCGCAGACCGAACTACTGAAGTTTTTGCCGCCCGGGAGCCTATTGCCGTGGGGGAGAGGCTCACTCCCGAAAACGTCGGCAGGGTCAAGGTGCGGCTGGGAGAGGTCGAGGCGCACTACATCACGGCGGAGTCCGGCATGCCCGACGGGGCCGTGGCGGTCCAACGGATAGGAAAGGACCAGCTGCTGCCGCGGGAAAGCCTCGGCAGCGTGGACGCCTTGGACAGGAAGCCCGTCTCCGTTACTGTCCGGGAAGAGCTGCCCGAGCAGGCGGTTGCGGGAACCCGTGTGGACGTATGGGTTTCACTGCCCGACGCGCGGAATGGCTTTGCGCCGCCGAAGCTGCTTCTCCCCGGTGCAGAGATAGCCCACGTATCGTCGGGCTCGACAGCTCTCGGATCATCCAAATCCACTGTCTTGATGGTCCTGGTGGAGGACAGCCAGATGCCGTCGCTTCTCGGCGCGCAGGCCAATGAAGCCAAAATCTCCGTGGTTTGGAATCCCGCCGGTGCTGCCAAATGAGTATCCCCGTAGTGACAGTGGGAGAATCCCGGGAAGACCTGGTTGGCGGCCTGGAACGTCTCCATGGGCCAGTTACTGTGGTCCGGCGGTGCGCTGAGCTGGCGGAACTGCTCGCCGCATGCCAGAGCGGGCTTGCCCGGGCGGCCGTGGTGGCCGAGGGTAGCGAGGAACTGACAGCATCCCTCGTCGACAGGCTCGGCGCGGTGGGCGTTGCAATCATCGCTTTGACGGACAATGCAGAGGAAGCAGCGCGCCTGCGCGGCATCGGTGTGTCTGCCGCTATTTCCGCCGTCGAGTCCGAAGTTCTGGCCGAACGCATTGCTGAAGCTGTTGCCCAGTTCTCGGGGCACGGGATCACCGGCACGAAGCGGGGTGAACGCGGTTTCGCCGAGACGGGCGCCGCCTTGCGGCCCGACGCCGGTGACACGGACGAAACTTTGCCAGCAACCGGCGACGGAGAAATCATCGCAGTGTGGGGCCCGGCCGGTTCTCCCGGGCGGACTCTGGTGGCCGTCAACATCGCGGGGGAGCTGGCAGCGGAGGGAAAATCCGTCCTTCTCGTTGATGCGGACAGCTACGCGGCGAGCATTGGCGCTGTCCTCGGACTCCTTGACGAAGCGGCCGGCCTGGCACAGGCATGCCGGCTGGCGGACCAGGGCTTGCTTGACAGGGAAGCGCTTCTTCGAGCGGCGGTGCCTGTTGCCACCAAATCCGGGACCTTCCGCGTCCTCACCGGCATGACGCGGGCTGACCGCTGGACGGAACTCCGGTCCGCCGCGCTGGCGCTTGTACTGGAGCGGGCGAGGGAAGTGGCCGACGTCATCGTTGTGGACACAGGCTTCTGCCTCGAGGCCGACGAGGAACTGAGTTTCGACACCATGGCGCCACGACGAAATGCCGCGACACTCAGGAGCCTGGAAATGGCCGACACGGTCTTTGCAGTGGGATCTGCCGATTCCATTGGCGTCCCACGGCTTGTCCGGGGGCTTGCCGAGCTGGAGATGGCAGTGCCCGGCAGCAAACCGGAGGTCGTGATGAACAAGGTGCGTTCCACAGCAGTGGGCCGTTCCCCTGAACGCCAGCTCCGCGAGGCGTGGGACCGATTCGGTCCGGCCGCCGCCATCAAGGCATTCCTTCCGGCGGATCCTGTCGCCAGCGACGCTGCACTGCTTTCCGGCTCGTTGCTGATGGAGACGGCTCCCGAATCACGGCTTCGGTCCGCCATCGCCGCCTTGGTTTGTGCACCTGCCCAGCCAAAATCCAGATCCTCTGTGTTCTCTTCCACAGCAAAGCGGAAGCTAAAGGGCTAGGCTCACGATTAGGGCCGCAACGGTGCGGCCAGAAACTTGTTTGATGGAGGCGTTTGTCGATGTCGTCTGGGTCCAGCGTGGAGGATCAGTCCCGTCCAATCGAAGCCGGAGAGAGCTTCTTTGCGGACTACTACGAGCACCTCGCGGAGGAGGACGCCCGTACGTACCCGCGGGAGGTCTTGAATTCACGGGCGGAAACACACCGCCGCGTCGCCGCCATCCGGGAGCCGGGGACTGCCAACATCTCCATCGCCGATGAAGCGGACCAAAGCGTGGTGTACATCGTCACCGACGACATGCCGTTCCTCGTGGACTCCGTCAATGCAGAACTGGTCCGCCAGAACTCGGCCATTCATCTGGTACTCCACCCGATGTTTGTGGTCACACGCAACCGTCATACCAACGAACTCGTCAAAGTGGCCCGGGTCCCGTCCAGCGTCGGCATTTCCAGCGGTGACACTGCAGCATTGCCCAGCCTGTCCCACCTGATCGCATCGGGCGACAACACCACGCACATGGAGTCATGGATTGCGGTGGAGATCGGCCTGGCCGACGCGGAGGCAAAGGCGCAGCTGAAAGAGGGGCTGGAAAGGGTACTGGGCGATGTCAGGGCCGCGGTCGAAGACTGGCCGAAAATGCGCAACAAGGCGAGGCAGATAGCCGACAGCCTCGACAAGGTTGCCCATGCCACCCAGATTGCAGAGTTGCGCCAGGCACAGGACCTGCTTCGTTGGCTGGACCAAGGCAACTTCACCTTCCTCGGCTACCGCGAGTACGACCTCGTCAATGAGGCTGGCGAGGATGTCCTGGAACTCCGAGAGGACAGCGGGCTCGGGCTGCTTCGCGCCCACGGCGACACCCCGCATGTCCAGCACCTTACTGATGCGGGCAGGCGGAAAGCCCGCGAAAAAAAGGCCCTGGTGATTACGAAGGCCAACTCGCGCTCCACGGTCCACCGGCCGGCCTACCTTGACTACATCGGCGTAAAGAGTTTTGACGCCGCAGGCAACGTCAACGGCGAACAGCGCTTCATCGGCCTCTTTGCCACCAGCGCCTACACCGGTTCCGTCCGGAACATCCCGATCGTGCGGGAAAAAGTGGAGGCGGTCCTCCGCAGCGCAGGGTTCCCGCCGGATTCGCACTCGGGCAAGGACCTCCTTGGAATCCTGGAAACGTACCCCCGCGACGAACTTTTCCAGATCGAGGTCCCTGACCTCGCCGCGACGGCAACCGGCATCCAAAGACTGCAGGAACGCCGCCGGACCCGGCTGTTCCTGCGGCCGGACATCTACGGACGGTTCATGTCCGCCGTCGTGTTTTTGCCGCGCGACCGATACACCACAAACGTCCGGCTTCGGATTGAGCAGGAACTTCGCGAGACCTTCCGTGCTGAGTCCATCGACTTCGAGACACGGATGACGGAGTCGGCGCTGGCCCGCATCTTCTTCCGCATCCGGTTGCCAAAGGGCGCCGACGTAAGCGACGTCAACACCGAGGACCTGGAAAAGCGCCTTGTCCGGGCCGCGCGTTCCTGGGGCGAAGGCATCAGCGAGGTCCTGCTGGACAAGCTTCCTGACGACCGCGCCAAGGAGCTCGCCGCCATCTGGGCCGAGGCCTTCCCGGCGAGCTACCGGGTCGATTATGAGGTTGAAGACGCCCTGGAAGACATCGAGAGGTTTGAAAAGTACGGGGCCGCAGCCGAACGTCATGGCGGAGCGAAGCAGGAGCGTCCCGGCGTCCACGTGTATCTTCCTGACGGGGCGGGAGCAACGCTCGAGGAGGATGCCCGCGTCAAGCTCTACATGCTGGAGCCGAAGAGCCTCAGCCAGATCCTTCCCTACTTCCACAATCTGGGACTTGAAGTGCTGGATGAACGGCCCTTCGAGATCGAGACTTCCGACAACCGTGATTTCTTCCTGTACGACCTCGGGCTGAAATACCCCGCCGGCGTGGAGCCGCTGTCCACAGGCCAGCTGCTGGCAGATTCTTTCGGGGCTGCGGTTTCGGGTGCGGCGGAATCCGACAGCTTTGACCGCCTGGTGCTCCGTGAAGGCATGCAGTGGCGCCAGATCGTTGTGCTGCGGGCCTACGCGAGGTACATGCGGCAGATGGGCAACACCAACTCGTTCGAGTTCATGGCAGATACGCTGCTGGCCAATCCCGAGGTAACCAAGGGGCTCAGTGCCCTGTTTGAGGCCCGCTTCGATCCGGCCTTGACAGAACTGGAGCGGGCCGAACGGCAGGACAAGGTCCGTGCCGAGCTGGCCGCCGCTATTGAAGGCGTAGCCACCCTCGACGCCGACCGTGTCCTCCGGACCTTCACTAACCTGATCGAGTCGACGCTGCGCACCAACTTCTACCAGGACAAGCCGTACCTGAGCTTTAAGTTGAACCCTGCCGGGATCGAGGGGCTGCCCTTCCCGCGGCCCATGTTCGAAATCTGGGTCTATTCGCCGAGGGTTGAAGGCGTGCATTTGCGGTTCGGCAAAGTGGCGCGCGGCGGTCTCCGCTGGTCCGACCGGCGGGAGGATTTCCGGACGGAAATCCTGGGCCTGGTCAAGGCCCAGACCGTCAAGAATGCGGTGATCGTTCCTACCGGCGCCAAGGGTGGTTTCTTCGCCAAGAGGCTGCCCGATCCCGCGGCCGACAGGGCGGCGTGGATGGCCGAGGGCATCGACAGCTACAAGACGTTCATCCGCGGATTGCTCGACCTCACCGACAACCTCGTGACCGGCCCGGACGGCGAACAGCTCGTTCCGCCGGGAAGTGTTGTCAGGCACGACGACGACGACTCGTACCTCGTGGTGGCGGCGGACAAGGGCACCGCGACCTTCTCCGACATCGCCAACGGGCTCGCGGCGGAATACGGCTTCTGGCTGGGCGACGCCTTCGCCTCCGGCGGGTCCGTGGGCTACGACCACAAGGCCATGGGCATCACGGCGCGGGGCGCCTGGGAGTCCGTCAAGCGCCACTTCAGCGAGCTGGACCTCGACACGCAGTCCGAGCCATTCACCGTGGTCGGGGTGGGCGACATGTCGGGTGACGTGTTCGGCAACGGGATGCTGTTGTCCAAGCACATCCGTCTTTTGGCCGCTTTCGACCACCGGCACATATTCCTCGATCCCAACCCGGACGAAGCCAGCTCCTACGCTGAACGGCAGCGGCTGTTCGAGCTGCCGCGGTCCTCATGGGATGACTACGACAAGGGGCTCATCAGCGAGGGCGGCGGCGTTTACCCGCGCCAGGCCAAATCAGTTCCGGTTTCCCCGCAGGTACGGTCCGCCCTCGGCCTTCCCGAGGACACGATGCAGCTGAGCCCGCCCGAACTGCTGCGGGCCATCCTGCTGGCGCCGGCGGATCTGCTGTACAACGGCGGCATCGGCACCTATGTGAAAGCGAGCACCGAGACGCACGCAATGGTGGGGGACAAGGCAAACGATGCCATCCGCGTTGACGGGCGTGACCTTCGCGTGAAAGTCGTGGGCGAGGGCGGAAACCTGGGGATGACGCAGCGCGGCCGTATCGAGGCTGCCCTGCAGGGCGTCATCCTGAACACCGACGCGATCGACAACTCGGCAGGTGTTGACTGCTCGGACCACGAGGTCAACATTAAAATTTTCGTTGACCGGATGGTGGCGGCCGGGAAGCTTGATCCGGGCGAGCGTGCCGGATTCCTGGCATCGATGACCGACGAAGTGGGCCGGCTTGTTCTGGAAGACAACATCGACCAGAACATCCTGCTGCTCAACGACCGTCAGCGGGTGGCCGAATGGAGCCCAAGTTACGAACGGCTGATGGACTGGCTGGAAAAGTCCGCGGACCTTAACCGTGACCTTGAGGCGCTGCCGTCCACAGCCGTCCTTCATGAACGGCTCGAACAGGGGCAGGGTCTGACGTCCCCTGAGCTGTCCGTGCTCGCCGCCTACGCCAAGATCGAGCTGGCAACGGCACTGCGGGAAAGCGATCTGGCGGACGATCCCTGGTTCCGGCAGACCCTCAGGGAGTACTTCCCGCAGCAGCTGCGGGAACGGTTCGACGCCGAACTGGACACGCATCCCCTGCGCCGCGAAATCATCGCGACGGTTATCGCCAACGACATGGTCAACATGGGCGGCATCACCTTCGCCTTCCGGACCATGGAGGAAACGTCCGCGACTGAAGTGGCAGTGGCAAAGGCCTTCGTGGCGCTCCGCGAGGTCTATGAACTCGACATTATGGTTTCCGAGCTCAACGACCTTCCGGCGTCGTTCCCCACCGAGCACTGGAGCACGGTCCACCTCGATATCCGGAGGCTTCTGGACCGTGCCGTGCGCTGGCTTCTGGGCCAGGGAACCGCCTCCCGCCCCATCGCCGATATCGTCGACGAGTTCAAGCCGCTCATGGATCCGATGCGTGCCCGGCTCCTGGACTATGTGCGCGGCGACGACCGTGACCGGGTGGCCGCGTGGCTTGAAAAGGCACGGGCTTGGGGGCTTCCTGAAGATATTGCCCACCGCTGGGCCGAGCTCTTTGAGAGCTTCGTGCTCCTGGACATTGCGAAGATCGCCCACTCCCGCAAGGAATCGGTGGAAGACATCGCCCACGTTTACTACACGGTGTTTAACCGCTTCCATGCCGACTCCCTGCTCGAAAGGATCAGTTCGCTGCCGCGGGCGGACCGGTGGCAGGCGCTGGCCCGTGCCGCGCTGCGGGACGACCTCTACTCCACCGTTTCAGACATGACGACGGCGGTGCTTGAGTCGACTGCCGCAGGGGCACCCGCCGAGGAACGGCTCCGGGCGTGGGAGGGTCTCAACGCGGAGCAACTGGGGCGTGCGAAGAGCATGTTCGACGAGGTCAATGCCCTTGAAGCCGACGATATGGCCTCGCTGTCGGTAGCATTGAGGCTCTTGAGGTCAATCGTCCGACGCTAGGGATTGACCCGGCGTCGAAAACAGGAGGTGCAGTGGCAATCTTTACGGACCCCATCAGGGAACACGCTGATTTCGGGCCGGGGGATGCCGAGTGGCTGCACCTCCTGGTGGGCGACTGGCAGATGGTGGCCGACCTCGCGTTTGCCGACCTCGCCCTCTGGTTTCCGCATCCGGAGCACGGATATGTGGCGCTGGCCCACGTGCGGCCCTCCACGACGCATACGGTATTCCATGCCGACTTCGTCGGGGAGGGCATCCGGTCCGATCTTCAGCCCCTGGTGGACAAGGCGTGGGCCAGCCGCACGATCGAACGTTCCAGTGAAACCAACTGGAGCAGTGACATGGCGCTGCGGGTGGAAGCCGTTCCGATGGTCAGGAACGGCCGGACCCTGGCAGTGGTCACGTCCCACATGGATCTCTCCAGTTCGCGGATGCCATCCCGGCTGGAGCTGACGTACCGGCAGTGCGCCTACGACCTGCTGCGGATGGGCACCCTGGGTCTCTGGCCGGACTTTGCCTCGCCGACGGGGTCCCGGCGAGGGGCTCCCCGCGTGGGCGACGGGCTCATCCGGCTCGATGCCGAGGGAATCGTGCAATATGCGAGCCCGAACGGCGTTTCCGCGTTCCGCAGGTTGGGCGACGGTGAGTCACTGGAGGGGCGATCCCTTGCTGAAGTCACCGCCGGCCTGCTAAAGGACCGCCGCATGGTCGATGAAACGCTGCCGCTGGTTGTTACCGGACGCATGCCGTGGCGCAGTGAGATTGAATCCAGGGGCGTAAGCTTGTCCCTGCGGGCGATTCCCCTCCGCGACGAGCAGCAGCGGTTCGGGGCGCTCGTCTTGTGCCGCGACGTGTCCGAGCTGCGGCGCAGGGAAATGGAGCTTGTCACCAAGGACGCCACGATCAGGGAAATCCACCACCGGGTCAAGAACAACCTTCAGACCGTTGCCGCGCTGCTGAGGATGCAGTCCCGCCGGATGGTCAGCGACGAAGCGAAACAGGGTCTGGAGCAGGCCATGCGGCGCGTGGCGACGATTGCCCTGGTGCATGAGACGCTGTCCCAGGGCCTGACCCAGAGCGTTGATTTCGACGAGCTGATCGGACGCCAGTTCCGGCTGTCGGCTGAGGTGGCCTCGCCGTCCCAGCAGGTGCGGACGCAGCGGTCAGGGCTATTCGGGGAGCTTCCCAGCGACTTCGCCACGCCTTTGGCGCTGGTGATCAACGAGCTGGTCACGAACGCCGTCGAGCATGGGCTGGAGGGAAGAACGGGGACAGTCTGGCTGCTGGCTGACCGCTCCGAAGGTGACGACGGCGAGGAGCTTCTCACCGTGACGGTGGCGGACGACGGCGTGGGCTTGCCGGATACTCCCCACGTCGAGGGCCTCGGACTGCAGATCGTCCGTACCCTGGTCACGAGCGAACTGGGGGGCACGATCCAGTGGAAGCCGCGGGAGGGCGGCGGGACCGCTGTGCAGATCGTGCTGAGCCTCGCCAACCGCTGAGTGCACAAGACCAACGGCTGAGTGCACAAAACCAACGGCCGCGGACCCGAGGGTCCGCGGCCGTTTTGGACGGTGCTGTTGGAATGTTCTGTTTAGGAGGCGCGGCGTGCGCGGGCCGCCCTGCGCTTGAGCGCGCGGCGCTCGTCTTCACTCATGCCGCCCCACACGCCGGCATCCTGGCCGGACTCCAAGGCCCACTGCAAACATGTGTCAACGACGGGGCACCTGCGGCAGACACTCTTGGCTTCCTCAATCTGAAGAAGGGCCGGGCCGGTGTTTCCCACCGGGAAGAAAAGCTCCGGGTCCTTGTCGAGGCACGCTGCGCGATTACGCCAATCCATGCTGATCAGTCACTCCATTCCTGGTAAGTCTTTTGCCACTTGTGAAAATATTCACTAGGGCCTACATAGGAAAGGGGCCCTGAGGGCCCCCTTGGTCATCTGGATCAAGCGTTTCATGTTAACGCCGTGTAAACAAGGGGTAGTGGTCCACGAAATCCCCCTGAAACGTGAGCGATGCATCACATCGGAAGAACGCCCCCCACCGTGCTGTCGACTATGTCCGGTAGGGTGCCAGTGTGTCAAGACCTCCAGCCCAGCCGTCCAGCCCGTCTCCGGAGCCCGGGGAGAACGGGCCATCCCGACGCCAGGACGTGCCGGAGCCGTCCTCTTCGCACCCCAGACGACCACGCCCGGTAGGCGTTCTTTCAGGGATCGTGGCTGCCGAGGCCACCGCACTGTTGGGCTCGGCGGCATGGTACGGACTCCAACTCCTGACAGGAGCCCCCGTACTGTCTTTCTGGGGTGCCGTCTTCACCCTTGGCTTGCTCCTGGCATTCTCTGCCTGGCTGTATGCCGTGGCTGTCTTCCTGTTCCGAGGCTTCCGCTGGCCGCGGGCAGGTGCCTTGGTGGCTCAGCTGTTCGTGCTCACCATCGGATTCCCGACCCTCACCGGCGGCTACCCGCTGGCGGGTCTGGCCATGCTGGTCCCCGCAGCCGTGTCTATTGTGCTGCTGTTCAATAAGCGGGTCATCCAGTACGCGTCCCGGGCTGCCGGTTCGCCTCCCGCGCTCTGATCCTTGGTCCGGGCGTGGTACCCAGGGGTCCGTTCGGCCCGGCGAGCTGAACCGGCACGGCCCTGCCGCTGGCCAGCAGGACGGCGCGTCCGGGAGGCGGATTGGGTTCAAGTTCGAACCTTGTCCCGAAGAGGTCGCCGTCCATCGGACTTCGCGGCGCTATGAGAATCCCGCTACCGCAATGACGTGCATTCATGGCCAAAGGGATCCGCTGAACGAGAGCCTGGCCATAGCCTGACGTCAGGATGACGGCCCACCCGAGCGTGTTCAGCTCGAGCAGTTGTTGGTTGACGGGGGCGGGCAGCAAATCCGCATCGTCGACGAGCAGCACCGCGTCCTTGGCCAAACGTCCTTCAACCGCCGCCCGGAAAATTCCGGCCCAGTAGTCTGCGCGGTCGCGCTCCGGACCCGGGCACAGCCAGTCCGCAACCGACTGATTGAGGACGGGAATTGCGGCGAGCAATGTCGTCTTTCCCATGCCTGCACCGCCCAGGATGGCGAGGACCCCTCCAGGGGGCAGGCGCACTGCGACGGGACTCAGCTCATCTCCGCCAACACCGATGTAGAGATCCCGAGTTTGGCTGCCATTCGTTGTCACAGGTTCCGCCCCATGGAGCGTCGCGTCGGCAGCGGTGCTGTCCGTGCGGTCCAGCAATGCGAGCAGCTTGCCCAGTGGAACGTGCGCTGGCAAGGGCTCCACTTTGAACGGCGCGTGCAGGGTGGCCCGTGCCTCTCCTTCGATCATGAAGCGGCCATCGCTGGCGTGGATCTGGCAGACAGCGCGGTCACCCCCAGCTATTGCGCCGAAGGCCATGGCGCGGCCTGGGACAGCCGGAAGCTCAGGCATTTTAGGCCAGGTGAACCGGCTCTCGTCGGTGGCACCCCTTGGAAAGTAGACGCGGTTGGGGATGGCGGACAGGAACCGCGACGTCGCCAGCTCGCGGTCTCCTGAGATGATGGCTGTGATGCCGGCGCGGCGGCCATCACGCACAATGTTGTGGACCAGGTCTTCCGCCCACATCAGCGGGCCGGACCGCCAGGCGGCAACCCAGGAACCCCACCCTGAGATGGCGACGACCAGGGGAGTGGTCCGCGTTGTTGCCGCACCGCTGAGCCGGCGGGACATCTCTCCGCAGAGCCGTTCCAGAACCCGCACGCCACGGCGCACCTCATGGAGGCCAACAACTGCACCGGCCCGGCTGGAGGATTCCAGGCCGGAGAAGGAGCCGTCGGCGTCCAGGACATAGATATGGGATTCTGCCGGGTGCGTCGCCAGCTCCCCCAGAGCGAGAGCCATGGCCTGCGCTACATCTCCGGAAGGGCCGCCGAGCACGGCAAGATGGCCGTCGTTCACGGGGTGCCATGACAGGGGGATGACTCTTTGCTCGTGGGGGAGATCCAGCCAGCCGAGTTCCAGGCGGCCGTCCCCATCTTCAGGTGCAGGAGGACTTTGCGCGGCGGAAGAAGCTGAAGACGTATCTGCGGGGGACGCGGCGTTGCGCTGGCCTGCCGTTCGGGGGTAGGTGGGTGCAACCGGCAGGGGCGGGGCGACCGGACTGTGGACGGCGGTAGTTCCCCTTGCTGCCCACAGGGCTCTCGTCGAGTCCACCAGGGGCCTCACGGCTGCTGCCGGTGTGGATGGGAGGGATGGGCGGCCGCCCTCTGCGGCCAGGAATCCGGACATTTCAATCGCGTCGCCTGCGCGGCGTACAACGACCCTTTTGTCCAAGCCCGGGGATGCAAGGGAGAGTGCGGCCCCGTGGAACTCTTCGGGCTCCTGCGTTCCGCGCGCAAGGTATGCCCGGCCTGGAGTTTCAACGGCGATCGCGGCAGCAGCATTGCTCCCAATGATGTCGGCCGATTCGTGGGCGGATTGGACCCGGAGGGCGATGCTCGTGGTGACGTTCGCCCGGATGTCCGCGTTAAGTGCGCCTTGGGGCCGCTGGGTAGCCATCACCAGATGGATGCCCAGCGAACGGCCGATGGTGGCGATTCTCATCAGTTCGTTCAAAGAATCAGGCGCGTCGTCCACGAGCATCCGAAACTCATCGATGATAAGGATCAGCTGCGGCAGGGGAGGCAGGTCGTGCGTTCTGGCCTGACGGTAGGCTGCGAGGTCCGGTGTCTGGGCTCCGGCAAGGAGCTCTTCGCGTCGGCGGACTTCCGCCCGCAGGGACGCCATGGCCCGGTCGAGTTCGCTCCTAGTAAGGTCCGTCAGCATGCCCACACAGTGCGGGAGTTCAGTCAGCGGGCCCAGCCCGGACCCGCCCTTGAAATCGAAAAAGAGGATATTCACCCGGTCCGGCGGGTAGCTGAGCGCCAGTGCCACAGTCAGGCTTCGCAGCAGCTCCGACTTGCCGGAGCCGGTAGTCCCGGCGATGAGAATATGCGGACCGTCCGCCTCAATGTCCAGGATGCGCGGTCCATCGGTGCCACATCCGATGGGGACGGCCAGGCCAGAACCGAGGCTTCCGCGGGCCCAACGCAACGCTGTTGCCTCGGCTGATAGGTCCAGGATGCTACTGAGCGGGCAAGCGGTGGGCACCGAGAGCGCCGTGGCCATCCTCCCGCTATGGGCTTGCCCGAGCTGCCTGCAGTACTGGTCGAAGGCGTCCTGGGGTACAAGGTCGGCAATGAACGGTTGGACTGAGCCAGCGGAGCGAAACCAAGCCTGACGTTCGCCCAGTTCAATATCGGCATCAGAACGGCCCGAGCGGGATTCCGTAAACCTGATCACCCGCCAGCCATGCGACCGGGCCCTCTCGATCACCTGGTCCAGGCACTGCACGTCCGTGGTGCCGGCAACCATCAGAACTCCTGGGCCATCGCGCTCAGCGAGAGTGCCGGTAGGGATCACCTCGACATGATCGCTGGCGGCATGCAACGTGACGGCAGGAAGAAACCGCGCTGCCAAGGGAAGGAACTTGAGCGGCGCATAGACGGCAATCCGCGTTCCCCGGGCGAGGGGATAGCCGGTGAGCTGCATGAGAAACGAACGCATGAGGCCGGACACTTCAGCGCCCGGCCCCCGCACGGCGACGACGGCGGCCACGGGGTCCAGCAGCAGGGGAACAGGCCCCAGTGGGGGTGGACGGAACTCCGGATCGGCTGGCTCCAGACGGACATTCGCCTCCTGCCGGGACAGTCCGAGGCGGAGCCAGACGCCGGAGGTTTCAGGCAGGATGCCATGCTGCTTCGCTAACCCTGCGGCGTCCAGAGCCAGCAGGGCCGCCGATGGTGCGGATCGCCGTCGTCGTTCCTCGTCCTGTGCTGACGCCGCAGCGACGGCCGCTCGCAGTTCGCGGCGTTGCCGCCTGCCCGTGGCCACGGGGATCAGCAGAGTCACCGCCGATACGGCAGTGAACGTCAGATACATCCACATCCCTGTCAGCAGCGCCAGTCCAACACCGATGGCGACCGGGAGCGCCGCGCTGAGAAACAGGGCGGCCCGCTTTTCCTGGCCGGCCCGCCGCGGCACTGTCAAAGGTTCGGCCACGGACTGCCCTGCGGAGCTTAGCCCGGACTTCCGGGAGCCTGGCGGGCCGGCAACCAGGATGGACATGGTGGAACACCCGCAGCGGATCAGCGAACTGGTGGAGATGACCGCATTTCTGACGATTTTTCCATCCACCTCTGTCCCGTTGGCGCTGTCGAGATCCTCAATCGTCAGGGCAGTCTCGGATACGTCGATCCTGGCATGTTCCCTGGACAAGTCCGCGTCAGGAATGGTCAGCTCAACGGTCGCGCGACCGATACGGTAGCTTCCGCGGCGCAGCGGAAGCACCGTTCCAGCACCCGGGCCGCTGTGCACGGCCAGCAGCAAGGAAGCCGGAACATCGGCCGCCGGCCCCTTCCCCGGTCTTTGCGGCACCACGGTGCCGTCCACAATAACGGCACCGTTGACAAGGGGCGCCCGCCCCACCGTGAGGGACGGGAGCGGCAGCCCATTCACCGTCAGCCTTCGGGTTCCAAACCCGTAGGACAGTTCCCGGTCCAGTTCTGTTCCCGAACATCCGTCCACGGCCGAAATCGTCAGCTCCACCGGCGATTCGGCCAGTTCGGACCCGGGGCTGCGAACCAGAGTGCAGTGCAGATCCACGTCCCCGTTCTCCGTTCTTGAGTGCAACTTAAGGAACACGCTAATGCGGTTGATTTGAAACTCGCGCCGGAGAATTGGCCTATGTGGACAACCCGGCCGGCCGGGGCAAACGATCCGCCGGCTCCGTGAGGTGCTGCGTAGCCGAGTCGGCAATCCCTTAGGTCACCGGATAGTGTTAAGCGAAACCGAGGGTGAGCGCGTGGCTCCTCCCTGCCAGTCATGAGAGAAAAGGCATCAGAATCGTGAAGATTGCTGTAATTGCGCTGGGGAAAATCGGGCTGCCGCTGGCTGTCCAGTTTGCTTCCAAGGGCCATGACGTTGTGGGCGTCGATGTTAACCAGCAGGTTGTTGACCTCATCAACGCCGGTACGGAGCCATTCCCCGGTGAGGCTCATCTGCAGGAGAAGCTTTCTGAGCTCGTGCCTGCCGGCAGGCTGCGCGCTACGACGGATTACGCGGACGCTGTTCCGGGTGCTGATGCAGTGGTGCTGGTGGTGCCGCTGTTCGTTGACGCGGAGGCCAAGCCGGACTTCGGCTGGATGGACGGGGCAACGGCGGAGCTGGCCAAGCACCTGACTCCCGGCACGCTGGTGTCCTATGAGACCACCTTGCCGGTGGGAACCACACGCTCACGATGGAAGCCGGCCCTGGAGGCTGGCTCCGGGCTCGTCGAGGGCCAGGACTTCCACCTCGTCTTCTCACCCGAACGGGTCCTGACCGGCCGGGTCTTCGAGGACCTGCGCAAGTACCCCAAGCTGGTGGGCGGCCTGTCCGAGGCTGGCGCGGCGAAGGCTGTGGAATTTTACGAGGCTGTGCTGGATTTCGACGAGCGTGCCGATCTCCGCCGCCCGAACGGTGTCTGGGACCTGGGGTCAGCCGAGGCTTCCGAGCTGGCGAAGCTGGCCGAGACCACGTACCGGGACGTCAACATCGGTCTGGCCAACCAGTTCGCGCGTTTCGCCGCGACGGCCGGCATCGACATCTACCAGGTCATTGAGGCGTCCAATTCCCAGCCTTACAGCCACATCCACCAGCCTGGTATTGCCGTGGGAGGCCACTGCATCCCGGTGTACCCGCGCCTGTACCTGTGGAATGACCCGGACGCGACGGTGGTCCGCGCTGCACGGGCTGCCAACGCCGACATGCCCGACTACACGGTGGGACTTCTTGAAGGCGCGCACGGCGACCTGACAGGTGCCCGTGTTGTGGTCCTGGGTGCGGCTTACCGCGGCGGGGTGAAGGAAACTGCGTTCTCCGGTGTCTTCGACGCCGTGGCGTCGCTGGAAAAGCGCGGTGCCGTGGTGTCGGTCCACGATCCCCTGTACTCCGATGCTGAACTGGAAAAGCTCGGCTTCGCTGCCCATCACCTGGGCGAGCCTGTCGATGCCGCCATCGTCCAGGCCGACCATGCCGAATACCGGGAATTGTCACCTGCTGACCTTCCGGGCGTCAAGGTGTTCATTGATGGCCGCCGCGTCAGTTCTGCCGACCGGTGGGACGGCGTGACGTACCGCGTTATCGGCAAGGCCTGACCCTGCATCTTCAGCCCTGCCGGGCTGCTGCGGCTCAGCACGTTTGAGAGGAACCAAATTATGACGACGACCATTGCCCCGAGCGCCGATGTTTCGGATCAGGCGATCCTTGGCGAGGGTACGAAGGTCTGGCACCTGGCCCAGGTGCGCGAACAGGCGAACCTGGGTGAAAACTGCATCGTGGGACGCGGCGCCTACGTCGGCACCGGTGTACAGATCGGCGCGAACACCAAGATCCAGAATTACGCCCTCGTGTATGAGCCCGCAAAGCTCGGCAAGGGCGTGTTCATCGGACCGGCCGTCGTGCTGACCAACGATACGTATCCGCGTTCGGTCAGTCCCGACGGCTCGCTCAAGAGCGCCCACGACTGGACGCCCGTCGGCGTGACCATCGAGGACGGTGCCTCCATCGGTGCCCGGGCAGTGTGCGTGGCCCCGCTGACCGTGGGACGCTGGGCAACGGTCGCTGCCGGTGCCGTCGTGACCAAGGATGTTCCGGCGTTTGCCCTGATGGCGGGCGTTCCGGCCCGCCGGCTCGGCTGGGTCGGCAAGGCTGGAGAGCCGCTGCGGCAGGAGGGCGACTTCTGGGTCTGCCCGGCTACCGGTGCCAAGTACATTGAAGACGGAAATTCCCTGAAAGAATCTGAGGAGAACGCATGAGCTACGACTTTATTCCCGCGGCGAAGCCGATCATCGGCGACGACGAGCGGGCCGCCGTCGACGCCGTTCTGGCCACCGGCATGCTCGCCCAGGGCAAGCAGGTCGCGGAGTTCGAGAAGGAATTCTCCGACGTGCTCCTAGACGGCCGGTCCTCCGTGGCCGTGAACTCCGGCACGTCGGGTCTGCACCTGGGGCTGCTGGCATCGGGCGTGGGCCCGGGCGATGAAGTCATCGTTCCCTCCTTTACTTTCGCTGCCACCGGCAACTCGGTCGCCCTGACCGGGGCGACCCCGGTGTTTGCCGACATCGAGCTGGAGCACTACACGCTCGATGTGGAGCACGTCGCCTCGCTCATCACGGACAAGACCAAGGGCATCATGCCGGTCCACCTGTACGGCCACCCGTTCGATGTCCAGGGCTTCACCCGGCTCGCGGCCGAGCGCGGGATTGACCTGTACGAGGACGCCGCCCAGGCCCACGGGGCCAGCTTTAACGGCCAGAAGGTCGGAACGTTCGGCAAGTTCGCGATGTTCAGCCTGTACCCGACGAAGAACATGACCTCCGGCGAGGGCGGCATGGTCTCGACCCCGGACGCCACGGTCGAGCGGAACCTGCGCCTGCTGCGGAACCAGGGCATGGAGAAGCAGTACGAAAACGAACTTGTGGGCTTCAACGCCCGGATGACGGACCTGCACGCCTCCATCGGGCGCGTCCAGCTCAAGAAGGTCCTCGGCTGGACCGCACAGCGTCAGAGCAACGCGGCTTTCCTGACCGATAACCTGGAGGGCGTCGGCACCCCGACGGTCGCCGAAGGCGCCTCGCACGTCTATCACCAGTACACGATCCGCGTTTCCGAGGACCGTGACGGGCTGGCCAGGGCGCTGCGGGAAGAGTTCAACATCGGCACCGGCGTGTACTACCCGGTCCCGAACCACCGGCTGCCGTCCTTCAACCGCACCGAGGACCTGCCGAACACCGAAACCGCGGCCAGGGAAGTGCTGTCCCTGCCGGTCCACCCGTCGCTGAGCCAGGGCGATCTGGAACGCATCGTCACGGCCGTGAACAAGCTCGTTCGGGCAGGTGCCTGATGGCGAACCTGCGCGCCGGTCTCATCGGCCTGGGCATGATGGGCCGCCACCACGCCCGGGTCCTGCGGGAGCTCGACGGCGTTGACCTGGTGGCCGTTGCCGATTCCTTCGGCGATCCCCATGGGGTCGCGGGCCAGCTGGGCCTGCTGTCCTCGGTCGAGGAGCTGATCGCGGCCGGGATCGACATGGCGGTCGTGGCCGTGCCGACCGGCCTGCATGAGGAGGTGGGCCTGGCGCTGGCCGCGGCCGGCGTCCACACCCTGGTGGAAAAGCCCATCGCCTCCAGCACTGAAGCCGGCCAGCGGCTGGTCGATGCGTTCTCGTCCAACGGCCTGGTCGGGGCCGTGGGCCACATCGAGCGGTTCAACCCGGCGCTGCAGTCGCTGCGCCGGCGGATCGAGGCCGGCGAACTCGGGGAGGTTTACCAGATCGCCACCCGCCGCCAGGGCCCGTTCCCGGCCCGGATCGCCGATGTGGGCGTGGTCAAGGACCTGGGCACCCATGATATCGACCTGACGGCGTGGCTGGCCCAGAGCCGGTTCCAGTCGATCTTTGCCCACATCACCACGCGCAGCGGCCGTCCCCACGAGGACATGGTCGCGGCCACCGGACACCTCGAAAACGGCGTCATCACCAACCACCTGGTCAACTGGCTCTCTCCCATGAAGGAACGGCTGACGATCGTGACCGGTGAAAAGGGCGCCTTCGTCGCCGACACCATCACCGCGGACCTGACGTTCTTCGAAAACGGCACCGTTGCCACCGAATGGGAATCCATGGCCGCCTTCCGGGGCGTGTCAGAGGGCAACGTGACCCGGCTCGCGATCGCCAAACCCGAACCGCTGCGCACCGAACACGAGGCATTCCGTGACGCCGTTCTCGGCCTCCGCAGCGACGTCGTCACCATGCAGGAAGGCCTCGACACGCTCCGGGTCGCCGAAGCCGTACTGGAATCAGCAGCCAGCCGGCAGATCGTGGAGATCGCCGGTTCGTGAGTGATAAAAGGCCCTTGCGGGTCACCGTGGCGTCACGCCTTTTCACGCCTGAGGTAGGCGCAGCGTCCTTCCGGCTGCAGGCCCTCGTGGACGGCCTGGCGGCAAACGGTGCAGAAGTGAGCATCGTTACCACCAGGCCGCCCAAGGGATCGCCGCATTTCAATCCGCCTTACAGGCTTTCCCGCTGGCCGGTGCTGCGCGACGCTGGCGGCAACGTCCGCGGCTATGTGCAGTACATGAGTTTCGACATTCCAGCCTTCTTCCGGCTGCTGTTCGCCAAGGCTGACATCGTCGTATCCGAGCCGCCTCCCACTACCGGAGTTGTGGTTGCCCTGAGTTCAGCCCTCCGGCGCCGGCCTTTCGTGTACTACGCCGCCGATATCTGGACCGAAGCACTGTCAGCTACCAACGTGCCGGGCCCTGTGATCCGCGTGATGAGGGCCGCTGAGGGCTTTGCGCTGCGGCGGGCCGCGAAGGTGATTGCCATTTCGGAAGCGGTGGCAGAAAAGGTGCGTGAGTTCGGCGTTCCGGCGGAGAGGGTCGCTGTCGTCGGGAACGGCATCGACACGTCGGTTTTTGGCCCGTCGGGCCATACAGCCGTGTCAGAGGGTCCCTACTTCGTCTACACCGGGACCATGTCGGAGTGGCAGGGAGCCGATATCTTCATCCGGGCCTTGCCTATTGTGCGGGCCAAGCACCCGTCCGCCAGTATCCGGTTTTTCGGACAGGGCGCCGACGAGCCCCATCTTAGGGAACTTGCGGCAAGAATCGTCCCCGGTGGCGTCCACTTCGGTGGCGTTGTTCCGCCGGCAGACGCCGCGCACTGGATCCGCGGAGCCTCGGCGGCGCTCGTCAGCATCAAGCCTGACCAGGGCTACGACTTTGCCAAACCGACCAAGATTTATGCGGCCGCCGGATGCGGGACGCCCGTGGTCTTCGCGGGAACAGGGGAGGGTGCAGCCCTCGTGGCGGATAACAGGCTGGGCGAAGCATCACGCTACGACGTGGACAGTGTGGCCGGTGCCATGAGCCGCATCCTCGCTGCTCAGGAATCCGGCGAGGACGACGGCGGCCGGTTGGCCCGCGCTGACTGGGTTCAGCAGAACGCGTCGCTGGCGACCTCGGGCCAGCTCGCCGCGCAGGAAGTGCTTGCAGCTGTCCGGCCCACCAACAAATTGCCGGCCTGAATGCGGCCCTTCCTGCTCGTCGGGTCGGGCACAGTACAGGCTATGGAATGCAGGACAATTTTTAACTTCGGGTAGTCTAGACCCGGCACAGAGGGCTGTCTAACCCTGCCACCAAAAAACACAGGAGAGTTGTGAACGCTGATCTCGTCGTAGTCGGTTCGGGTTTTTTTGGCCTGACAATCGCGGAACGCGCCGCCACCGAGCTTGGGCTTAAGGTTGCAGTCCTGGACCGCCGCCACCATATTGGCGGCAACGCATACAGCGAAAATGAAGTCAAGACCGGCATCGAAGTCCACCGGTACGGTGCCCACCTCTTCCACACCTCCAACGAGCGCGTTTGGGAGTACGTGAACCGCTTCACCGCCTTCACGAACTACCAGCACAAGGTCTACACCAACCACAGGGGCGAGGTGTACCAGATGCCCATCAACCTCGGAACGATCAATCAGTTTTTCCGGTCTGCCATGGGACCGGCTGAAGCCCGGGCGCTCATCCAGGAACAGGCAGGGGAGCTTGCAGGAACGGATCCCCAGAACCTGAACGACAAAGGCATCCAGCTGATCGGACGCCCGCTGTATGAGGCGTTCATCAAGTACTACACGGGAAAGCAGTGGCAGACCGACCCCAAGGACCTGCCTGCGGAGATCATTTCCAGGCTTCCGGTCCGCTACAACTACGACAACCGCTACTTCAATGACAAGCACGAAGGCCTTCCGCTGGACGGTTATACGGCTTGGATTGAGCGAATGGCCGACCACCCGAACATCGAGGTCCACCTCAATACAGACTTCTTCGACGACGGCGAATTCGGCCGGGCGTCGGTGCGCGGCCAGGTTCCGGTCATTTACACGGGGCCGGTCGACCGATACTTCAACTATGCCGAAGGCGACCTGTCCTGGCGCACCATCGACCTGGAGGAAGAGGTCCTGCCGATCGAGGACTTCCAGGGCTGCGCCGTGATGAACTATCCGGACGAGGACGTCTCTTACACGCGGATCCATGAATTCCGGCACTTCCATCCGGAACGCGACTACACAAAGGATGCCACGGTAATCATGCGGGAATTCTCCCGCTTTGCTGAGAAAGGCGACGAGCCGTACTACCCGGTGAACACCGCCGTCGACCGTGCCAAGCTGATCGCCTACCGCGATCTGGCCCGCGACGAGGATTCGGTGCTATTCGGCGGGCGGCTCGGGACGTACAAATACCTTGACATGCACATGGCAATCGGATCAGCCCTGAGCATGTTCGACAACAAGATCAAGCCGCATTTCAGCGGCGGTGCGAAGCTGGAAAGTGGAGGAGTAGACGCATGAGCGTAGCGACAGAATTCCGGCAGGGAGCCGAAACTGCCATTGAGGATACCGTCTGGAAGACGGTTCACCGTGTGGTTTTTCCGGTCGACGGCGACACGGACACCCTTCCGCTGTACGTTGACTTTGATGCCGCGCGCCGGGTCGTGGACACAACAGACGCGGGCGCCAAACGCGCCGCCACGGCAACCTCGCAGCTGGTCTCCCAGCGAAGTGAGCTCCGGTCGGACTTCGTCCTGGACCGCCGCCGGCTGTCCCTGCCGTCACACCGACGGGTCTCCTTTGGCACCTACTTCAACGCTTTCCCGGCCAGCTATTGGCGGTCCCACACGGACGTGCAGCAGGTCCGCCTGAGCATTGAAGTGGATGCAGAGGCAACGGTCATTGTCTATAAGTCCAGCCCCCGCGGCAGTTCGAACCGCGTCCAAAGCATCCACCTGAGGGAAGGCACCACTGCAACGTGTGACCTCTCGCTGATGAGCTTTGCTGACGGCGGCTGGTACTGGTTCGACCTCGTGGCCCACGGAAAAGACGTGACGCTGAACCGCGCCGACTGGTCGGTTCCCGAGCCCAAGGACTTCACCCCTGGCTCGCTTTCCATTGCGGTCACCACGTTTAACCGCCCGGATTACTGCGTCAAGCACCTGCGCACCTTTGCCGAGTCCGATGAACTGCTTGCGGTGATGGACCGGCTCATCGTTACAGACCAGGGGAACCAGAAGGTCAGGGACGAGGCAGGCTTCGACGAAGCCGCCGCAGTGCTCGGTGACAAATTCAAGCTCATCGAACAGGGAAACCTGGGCGGTTCGGGCGGTTTTGCGCGCGGAATGCATGAAGCCGTCCAGGGCGGCCAGAGCAAGTACGTCATGCTGCTTGACGACGACGTCGTGGTCGAGACTGAGGGCGTGCTTCGGGCGGTCAACTTCGCCGACTTCACCCGCAGTGCCACCATTGTGGGTGGCCACATGTTCAACCTCTTCGAGCGGTCCGTAATCCACAACTTCGGTGAGAGGATCAACGAATACCGCTTCCAGTACGAACCGATCGGCGAGGGACAGATCGCCCACGACTTCGCCGCCAGCAACCTTCGCACCACCCCCTGGATGCACCGGCGGATCGATGTCGACTACAACGGCTGGTGGATGTGCCTGATTCCGACATCGATCATCAAGGAGATCGGGCTTGCCCTGCCGGTCTTCATCAAGTGGGACGACGTCGAATACGGCGTCCGCGCCAAAGCCAATGGTTACACGACCGTGAGCCTTCCCGGGGCGGCAGTGTGGCACATGCCGTGGACTGAGAAGGACGACACGATTGACTGGCAGGCCTACTATCACCAGCGGAACCGGTGGGTAGCCGCCCTGCTGTACTCACAGTATGAAAAGGGGGGCCGGCTGCCGATCGAAAGCTTCCTCCAGGACGTCCGCCACCTGCTCTCGCTGCAGTATTCAGCGGTGGAACTTCGCAACCGCGCCCTCAAGGACCTGCTCGACGGTCCTTCGCATCTGCACCGGACCATTGGCGGAAAGCTCCCCGAAATCCGCCAGATCCGGGCGGGCTTCCCTGACGCCCAGGTCACCAAGGACATCACCGAATTTCCCCCGGTGAAGAGAGTTCACCTGCCAAAATTCGGCAGGGTCCCGTCGCGTCCCAAGAACATCGTGCAGACGCTGTCCAGCGCGCTCTCCGGTGCTGTGCGCCAGCTGCGCCCCGTGGAACCTGCGACGACGCGCAATCCTGAGGCTGTCGTGCCGGCGGCAGATGCCCGCTGGTGGCGACTGTCCCACCTGGATTCGGCACTTGTCTCTGCCTCTGATGGGACCGGCGCTTCGTGGTACCGCAGGGACAACGTCCGCTTCCGCAAGCAGTTGCTGCGCAGCCTAACCCTCCACGCGCGGGTGCTTGCACGCTGGGATGAGCTCTCAGCTGCCTATAAGGGCGAGCTTAGCCAATTCACGTCTCCAAACGCTTGGCGCAAGACCTTCGAGTCCATGTCGGAACGCGAACCTGAACAGCAGAAGCCCAATCAGTGACGAACGGACGTACTTCCCCGACTCACCAGGACGCTGCCCGCGTCCTGGTGACTCCCGGAACCGGTAACGGGCTCGCAGATGTCTTCCGGTCGCGGTTCCTTCTGAAACTCCTGGTGCGCAAGGAACTTAGGATCCGATACCGCGGGTCAGTCCTCGGGCTGCTCTGGACCTACGTGAAGCCCGGAGTGCAGTTCGTTGCCTTCTACATTGCACTGGGCGTTTTCCTGGGGCTTGAACAGAGCCCGACGAACCGGGGCGGATTGCCCAACTACGCCGTGTACCTGTTCTCGGGAATAATCCTGGTGAACTTCTTCACGGAGTCCCTGAGCACGGCGACGCGCTCGATCGTCAACAACAGCGGCTTGATCAACAAGATCTACCTGCCGCGGGAACTGTTTCCCGTGTCCTCGGTGTGGGTCTCGGCGGTGCATTTCTTTCCGCAGCTGTTTGTCCTTGTCGTGGCGTGCGTGTTCACCGGCTGGCGGCCCGGCCCGCTGGAGGCGGTGACCGCCGTCGCCGGTTTCCTCATCATCGCGCTGCTCGCCACCGGGCTGGGTCTGTTCTTCGGGGCAGTCAACGTTTACTTCCGTGACTCAGAAAACCTGGTCGACCTCATCCTGCTGATCGCAACCTGGATAGCGCCGGTGCTTTATTCCTGGCGCATGGTTCAGGACAAGGCAGGGGAGTTCTGGTTTTCGGTCTACCAGCTCAACCCCCTTGCGGTGGCGGTGGAAGCCTTCCATCATGCGTTCTGGCTCCCCACAACTGCCGGGGCAGAGGGAAGCCCGCCCAACCTGCTCACGGTGTGGATTCCCGTGGGGCTAATCGTCTCGCTTGCCATTCTCATCCTCGGCCAGTGGACTTTCCGGCGGCTTGAGGGCCGCTTCGCACAGGAGCTGTGAGCCTTGACCACCGCTATTGAAATTCGCAACATCAACAAGCAATTCGTCCTGCGGCACACCCGCTCGCTCAAAGAAGCCCTCGTGTGGCTCCTGCGGGGCCGCAAGGGTGACCTGGTGAAGAAGTTCCATGCCCTCCGCGACCTGTCCATCGACGTCGAACATGGTGAGACTGTCGCACTGCTGGGGCTTAACGGCTCCGGGAAGTCAACGCTCCTGAAACACATCTCGGGAGTCATGCGTCCTGATTCCGGCACTGTCCGCACCGGCGGCAAGGTGGCAGGGCTGATTGAAGTAGGAGCCGGTTTCCATCCCGACCTTTCAGGGCGGGACAATGTCTTCCTCAATGGAGCAATCCTCGGAATGACAGAGGAGCAGATCAAGGAGAAATTCGACTCCATCGTTGAATTTGCCGAAATCGGTGAGTTCATAGATACCGAGGTCAAGTTCTATTCTTCAGGAATGTATCTGCGGCTGGCATTTTCCGTTGCCGTCCACACGGACCCGGATGTTTTTCTCGTCGATGAAATCTTGGCCGTCGGGGATGAGCCGTTCCAAAAGAAGTGCCTTGCGAAAATCAAGGAACTGGCAGAGGCGGGAAAGACCCTGATCGTCGTGAGCCACGACCTGGATCTGGTATCCCATGTGTGCGAACGCGGGGTGCTGCTCGAGCACGGACGCGTGGTCATGGACGGACCGGTGGATGACGTGATCAGCAGGCTGCGCAACCGCTAGCGCATTGGCGGACCGCCGGCCTGCTCAATATTTATGCCCTGTTCCGCGGGAACCGGGCACGCTCAGCTGTGCTGCAGTCGGCGGCTGATACACCTGGAAGTGACTAATTGGAGGAAATGTGTCCTGGCTCGAGACCTTGCCAGCTTTGCTTGCCGCGTTGGCAGTCGTGCTCCTGCCGGGTGCGGCCTTGGCTTGGGCCCTGGGGTTTAGGCGGACCAGCCTCTTCGGCTTGGCCCCGCTGCTTTCCCTGACCCTTGCAGGTGTCGGGGCCGTGGCGGCGGGGTGGCTCAAGGTGCCTTGGGGTCCCGGAGTGGTACTGGTGGTTACCCTGCTCGTATCCGCCGGCGCCTGGTTCCTGACGCGCTGGCGGACGCCCGCCGAAACGCCATTGCCGGAGCGCTGGACAGTCGCGGCCACCGCCATCGCCGGCGCCGGTCTCGGCGCCCTGATTATTGGCCGGCGCATCACCCAGCTGGTCGGTGCGCCCGACAACATCTCGCAGCGCTATGACAACGTCTTCCATCTCAACGCCGTCCGCTACGTCCTGGACACCGAAAACGCCTCCTCGCTGGACCTCGGCCGGATGGGAGGCGGCGGAGGCGGACGCTCCTCAATCTATCCGGCCGTCTGGCATTCCCTGTGCGCCCTGGTCACGCAACTGACGGGGGCTGAGGTTGCGGTCTCGGTCAACGTGGTGAACATCGTGGCAGGGGCTGTCATCTGGCCCATTTCCATTGTCTTCCTGACCCGGGTGGTCCTTGGCCCCCGACTCATCGCGCTGTTGGCGGCCGGCGTGGTCTCCGCAGGTTTCATGGCCTTCCCTTATCTCCTGCTCGTTTGGGGACCCCTGTTCCCGAACCTGCTGTCGGCCAGCGTCCTTCCGGCAGTCATCGCCACGGTAGTCCTGGTGTGCCGGAGCGCCCCATCCCTTGATGAACCGCGACTGCGCTCATGGCTCGCGCTGTTGCTCGGCTTGCCTGGCCTGGCGTTGTCCCACATGAGTTCGGTGAACGCGCTCATCGCGTTCACCGCACCGATATTGCTGTGGAAACTGGCAGCCCACCTGAGGGGGCTGGCGCAGCGCCGGGCACCGATGGCCCAGTACGCCGTCCCCGTGCTCTCTACCTTGGCTGCGGCAGCCGTGGCCGCAGTCATCTGGCAGGCAGTGCGGCCCGGATTCTACGGCCGCTGGAAACCGCATCAGACGGTGGCCGGTGCTGTCGGCGAAGTCATAGGCAACGCACCCATGGGAACGAACGTGGCGGTGCTGATCTCGGTGCTTGCCGTCATGGGACTGGTCGCCATCGTACGGCGGCCACAGCACCTGTGGCTCGTGGGTTGCTACTTCATGGCAGGCTTCCTGTACGTGGTGGGTGCCGGCTTCGGCTCCGGCTGGGCCAGGGAGTTTTTCACCGGCACCTGGTACCAGGACACGAATAGGCTGGCCGCCTACCTTCCGATCTTTGCGACAGTCCTGGCCGCCCTTGGGGCCAGCGCCGGAGTTGACGCCGCCAGGACGTGGTTTGCTGCGTCGGATGGACGGCTGAGGACATTCCTGCAGGGCAGGCTCCCCGCCATTCAGGTCTCCCGCGGGCTGCGCCTGCAGGACCTGGCTGGGGGGCTTGTGGTGTGTACAGTCCTTGTGTTGCTGACCCAGATGGGAACCGTCCGGAACTACATCGTGGACAGCAAGATCTTCTACGTGCGCGACACCAAGGATTCGATCCTGTCGTCCGACGAGTACAAACTCCTTGACCGGCTCGCCACGGAGGTCCCGAAGGACGCCGTCATCGCTGTGAACCCCTGGAACGGGGGATCCCTGGCATATGCCTTCGCGGACCGCCAGGTGCTTGAGTTCCATCAGACCCAGCGCATGAACAACGACATGCGGATCGTCGCCCAGGATCTGGCAGAAGCTGACCGAAGTCCCCAGGTATGCGATGCCGTGCGGAGGCTGAAGGTGTCCTACGCCTTGGACTTCGGAAACCAGTACTTGCTGAACCATCCGTCCAGCCTGAGGTACCCAGGCCTGCAGGACCTGGAGACCTCAAAGGCAGTTGAGCTTGTTGACCAGGAAGGTGAAGCGAAGCTCTTCAAGGTCACGGCCTGCACCTAGGCCGCCCCACGGGCATTAAAAGACCTCGGGAGCAGTCCGCTGTAATGCGGGCTCGCTCCGGAGGTCTTTTTGCGTGCCTAGTCCGTGCCGAATGCCTCGATCAGCGCCGCAACCGTGCGCTCAGCCGCCTTGCCGTCGCCATAGGGGGTTGCCTCCGTTGCAGCCGGCATAGGACGCCTGACAGCATCGGCGAGGACGCTCAGGTCCCTGCTGACGAGGACGTTCCAGCCCAGTTCGACCGTCTCCACCCATTCGGTTTCCGGCCGGATGGTGGTGCACGGCGTGCGGAGCAGGAAGGCCTCCTTCTGCAGTCCGCCGGAGTCGGTAATGACGCCGGCGCTGTTCCGGACAGCCTGCACCAGCTGCGGATAGGCCAACGGCGAAGCTACCCGCAGCGCACCCTGATCAAGATCAAGTCCATGCTGCGCTGCCAGGTTGACGAGCCGCGGATGGGCCAGCAGGAATACCGGCTTCCCCAGGCTGCCCAGGGACCGGAGGATGGCGGCCAGGCGCTCCGGCGAATCTGTATTGTCTGGCCGGTGGATGGTGCAGACGTAGTACTCGCCCGGTGCTGCGTCAACGGGCAGAGGCTCGTTGCCGGCGTCGAGCATGTCCCGGACTTTGAAGAGAACGTCCGTCATGACGTCACCCACCAATACGGTTCGCTCCGCGAGGCCTTCCGTCGCCAAGTGCTTGACCGCCACCTCCGTCGGCGCCAGCAAAAGATCGGCACTGTGGTCCGTCAGGACGCGGTTGTGCTCTTCCGGCATCCGCCGGTTGAACGACCGAAGCCCTGCCTCCAGATGTGCAACAGGGATGTGCATCTTGATGGCCGCAATCGCCGCGGCGAGGGTGGAATTCGTGTCGCCGTAGACGAGGACACAGTCAGGAGCGGACTTCTCGAGGATCTCCTCGAGGCCGTGCAGCATGGCCCCGGTCTGGGCGCCGTGCTTCCCGGAGCCGACGCCGAGATTGAAGTCGGGAGCAGGAATGCCGAGGTCACGGAAGAAAACGTCGCTCATGAGCTCGTCATAATGCTGCCCCGTGTGGGCGATCAGGTGTTCTGCCCGGCCCTTCATCGCGGAAGCGATGGGTGCGAGTTTGACGAATTGGGGGCGCGCGCCAACGACGCTGAGAATACGCATGAAAACGACTTTACCGTTCCGCTTGGAGGGGCCGACAATCGGGGCTATTCATGGTCACGCCTGCGGGAGCAACCGCCGCAGGATTTCCCGTTCCGTATCTTCATCGACCTTCGAGCTCAGTTCCAAGGCGGAGGCGTGGGCGTTGGCCTTGCTGGTGGTGATCCTGTTCCTGTCGAGCTGTTTGAGCGTCCTGGCGAGCGATTCCGGTGAGAAGTCTTCGGTGACCGCGCCCAGGTCATAGCGCTCAATCAGCCGGGAGGTCTCGGGTGAGGGACTGAAAACGATTGCCAGACGGGCCTGGACGAAGTCGAAGAACTTGTTCGGCAGCATCAGCGCGTGGTTCCGCGTTTGCGGCGGAAGGCTGAAGATCCCGACGTCGTACGCGTTGAGTACGCTGGGCAGTTCCGCAGGGCTGACGGGCGGATGGAAGGTGACCTTGTTCGGGCCGGAGGCGAGGGATTCGAGGACCCGGAGGTATGTCCCTCCGTCCCGCGCGGGAACGAGGTAGAAGTCCAGGCTGTATCCGGGGCCGAGCATGCCAACGGCCTGGATCATTCCTTCCAGGTTCCTTCCCGGCACTGCGGCTCCGCTGTGGACGAGCCGGATCGTGTCAGGGGATTCAGCGCTGGGACGGAGTTCCTCGAACGCCCGTGCATTCCGGACCGTCGCGGTGGTGCACCCGAATTCCTGTTCATAAAGGCGGGCAATGGAGTCGTTGACCACGGTCACGGCCTGCGTCCGGGGCAGGTACTTGGCGCAGACATACGTCATGAACGGCTTGATCAACAGCCGCCAGGACAGGACGTGGACCCGCTCCTCGGGTGCCCACTCGTGCATGTCGCCCCAGACAGGTGCCCCGCCGGCCACATGGTGGGCCAGGGGAAGCGCACGGGCTTCGTTGGCGACGACGAGATCGAAGGTACGACCGGCGACAAGGTCCGCAGCCGCGCGCACGGCCGGTGCTTTGAGCTCAAGGTGTTTGTAGGACCGCACCGCAAGAAGCGCCACCCCGGCCAGCGTCTGGGGCAGGGACGGGAGCGCGGAGTCTATCCGGAGGTGTTCGGCTGCGGCATCCGGTTTGTCACCGTAACCGAGGGTGGTTACGTCGCCGAACTCAGCCAGGACGTCGAGTTGCCGGAGCACCCGCGCATCGGCCTTGATATCGGAAAACGAAATGCAGAGGATTCTTGGGCGCATTGTTCAATTCTACGGGTGGGCCGGCATGCGGCTTTGCCTCAGCGGCCGTCGCAGCGCCGTCCGGCAGGCCCGGCTTCGAATCCTGCATGCCTGTTATGCGATACTTGCGTAGTGAGTCGTACTTGGATTGTCATCCCTCTGTTCAACGAGGCCCCTGTCATCGGCTCCGTCATCAAAGACCTTTTGCCGGAGTTTCCACATGTCGTGTGCGTTGATGACGGAAGCACTGACACCTCGGCCCAGGCCGCCCGCGCAGCGGGCGCTGTGGTGGTGCAGCATCCGGTGAACCTCGGCCAGGGAGCAGCACTCCAGACCGGTTTCGAGTACGTGCTCCAGGACCCCGAGATGTCCTGCGTGGTGACCTTCGACGCCGACGGCCAGCACCGCGTGAGCGACGCCGCAGCCATGGTGGCCAGGATCCAAAGCGGAGAAGCCGACGTCGTCCTCGGCTCCCGGTTCCTCGACTCGCGCACACGCATCGGTCCGGTCAAGAGAATGGTGCTGCGCACTGCCGCGGTGCAGTCCCGCTGGAGTACCGGCATGCCGCTCACGGATGCCCACAACGGTCTCCGGGCTTTCAACCGTCACGTGGTTTCGAACATCCACCTCACACAGAACAGGATGGCCCACGCCTCAGAGCTGATTCAGATCCTTGCTGCTCTGAAGCCGAGATGGACTGAGCACCCGGTGGAGATCATCTACACCCAGTATTCGAAGTCGAAGGGCCAGTCACTTCTCAATTCCGTCAACATTCTGGCGGACCTGCTTTTTAGGTAGACCCCATGATCATCATCGTTCAAGTAGTCCTGGTTCTTGTCGTTATTTTCTTCTCGCTCATGCTCGTGCGGGGAGGATCAAACGCGAAGCATATGGCCGTGCGCCGCATCATGGTGATGCTCTTCGCCATTTCAGCGGTCCTGTCCATTTTCTTTCCGACGCTTCTTAGCCAGTTGGCCCGCCTCGTAGGCGTCGGCAGAGGCACCGACCTCATGCTGTATGCCTTCATCGTCTCCTTCCTCGTGTACATGTCTACAACGCATCAGCGCTTCCGGCAGACTGAGACCACGCTGACCAAGCTCTCCCGGCGGATCGCCCTGGATGAGGCGGAACGCCCATGGGAGAGCATGCCCGCAGTCCCAGGGTCCGGCGTCTCCGCGCCCGCAGTCCCAGGGTCCGCAGTCCCAGGGGCCGGAGTGTCAGGTCAGACGTCCAAGGAGACGGTGGCCTCCCACCCCGGACAGGGACTGTGAGGCAGGACAGGAAGGATCTACGCGTCCTCCATGTCAATGACTGTGCCTTCTATGCCCATCGAGTCCTGGAGGACGCCCGGAAACGGGGCTTGCCGTGGGGCTTCTATCCAAGGGCCGTAGCGGATTCCAGCCGTGCAGGTCTTGCCGGCAAACTGGACTATGCCCGGCAGGGCCTTGCATGGCTGGCGGGCCTCGCCAGCCGCTCGCTCCGAGTGGACCTGCTGCACATCCACTCGGGCAGCATGCTGCACCACACCCGGTTCGTTCCGAAGAAATATGTCCTGACGCTGCACGGGACGGACATCCGCACCCTTCAGTACGACCCACGCTGGCAAAAGTCCATCCAGCAGGGTGTCAGGGGTGCAGCAGCGGTGATGTACACCACGCCCGATCTGCGGGAGCATGTCGCTGGGCTCCGCGCAGACGCGATTTACCTGCCAGTGCCCATCACCACCGGCAGCCTGCCTGCCAGGCAGGTGGATGCTTCCCGCAGCCCGCGGATATTTTTTGTTTCCCGCTGGGATGATTCCAAGGGAGCGGCCGAGCAGCTGGACACCGCCCGCGAACTCGTCCGGCTCAGCCGGGGCCGGTACGAGGTGCTGGGACTGGACTGGGGGCCGTACGCCCTCAAAGCAGCGGAATCCGGCGTCACCCTCGTCCCGAAGATGAGCCATCAGGGGTTCCTGGAATTCCTCGGCGGGTGCTCGCTGGCGGTCGGCCAGTCCTCAGGGCTGTTGGGCTCCAGCGAGCTGGAAGCCTTGGGCATGGGTGTTCCGCTGTATATGCCGTTGGTGCCCGGCCTTTATCCGAATAATCCGCCGGTAGGGTGGGGCGGGCCTACGGACCCCGCCGGGCTGGCCGAGTGCATCACCACCGAGCTCTTCGACGGCTCTGATCTGGAGCAGCGGGCATCAGTAGGTGTGGACTGGATTGAAAAGCACCACTCCACCGCGGCCACCGTGGACAAGCTGTTGGCAATCTACGGGCAGGCGCTTCGGTAGTTCGACTCACCTGCCCGAAGCCACTTCAGGCGGCCGGCTGGGTGTGTCGAAATCTCGCTGCGAAGACCTTTTCCGCTGCCTGCAGGCCGAAGTAGGCTTCCGCAACTTTCCCGGCACGGAGCGTCTGCCAGGCCGTCCGAACGGCCGGCAGGTCGGCAGCCAGCAGGACATCCGCTGAAGCAAGAATTGCCATGGCCGCGGGATCGGCCTGTACTGCCCGCCAGAACACCCGTGACGGATCGGTGGGGCCGAGGGACAGCAGGAGCCGGCCCAACGGCGATTTGCTCAACACAGCTTCAATCCGTGTCAACGGCAGGGCCGCCAGGACGCGGTCCAGCAGGGGAGTGCGGGACGGTGACACTGCATGTGCCGCCGATATCTCCGGTCCTCCGGAGGCGGGAAGCAGCGAGAGCAGCGAGACACGGACATCCCGTCCGCTTGCCCGGCTTAGCGCGCTGTGCGGTGACGCCTCACCGAGGGCAGAACGGAACAGCTGCTCCGGCACGGAACGCGAGCCGACGACAATGACGACGTTCAAGGGTTCATCCACGGTTGGCCTCCGCCACTAGTTCTGTCAGATGCCCGATGCGGGGCTGCAATTGCTTGTCCCTGGAAAGGTGGTCCGCCCACGCCTGGTTCCTCGCGTAGTCGCCAGGGGTCATGACGGCCGCGCGCTGAGCCGCCTTGAGGATTGTCTCTGAGATGCTTTCGGGCAAGAGATCCGGAACGGGGAACCAGTCCTGGTGGCCGGTGAGGATGGAAGTGCAGGCCGTCTCCGGATGGTGCAGGGAGGCGATGGGAAGTCCGCTCGCTGCGTATTCGAAGACTTTTCCGCTGGTCACGTACTTGCTCCGGCCCAGAATGAGCATAAGGGCGTCGAAGCTCTTGTACTTGTCGGCTACGGCCGTTTTGCTGACGGGGCCCTCATAGCTCACACCGTCGCCGGCATATTCCTTCAGGAGAGCCAGGATGGCTGGGTCGGGCTCGGCGTAGTGACCGAGCCTGCCGTGGATCTCGAACCGGGAATTGCGCACAAGCTCGGAACGGCTGCGGGCGATCCTCCAGCCCTCAAGGGACTCCCGCAGTGGCATTGGCCCGTAAATGGTCCCGAGATAGCCAAACACGAGACCATCAGCGGGGGACCGGGTCGGTTTGGAGATGCCGGCGAAGGCTTGGGCGAAGTCCGCATCAAAAGCGTTCGCCACCACACGGAATCGCTCCGATCCCTCCGGATAGTTTTCGGCGTGCCAGTCACGGATCGGGGCGTTCACGAACCAGACTTCGGCAGCCGAGCCGAGCAGCTTCTTCTCCAGCCTCGCTGACCGGCTGAACCGGGAGCCGACGAATGTATCGGTATAGACATTGAGGTGCCAGGTGTCGCGGTAGTCCATGACGTACGGCACGCCGGCAGTCTTGTGCAGGTGCCAGCCGGGAACGAAATCGACGTTCGGGTTTGCCGTGCCGATCACCAGGTCGACTGGATCGCTCTTGTGGATTCGGTCCGTTTCCTTGAGCAAAGCGTGCTTCCAGCCTCCGTAGACAGGCTCCGGGAAGGCGAGGCGGTCTGACTTTGCACGGGCGAACGACCAAAGGAGGTTTGACGCTATCCTCATCCGTGACCATTTGGCGAGGTCGGGCTCGCCACGCACCCAGCTGAACGGCGCCCGAACAATGTCGAGGCGCGGATCCACCTTGAGCTCCAGCTCAATGTCCGTGCCGGTCTGATACTCGAACACTTCCCGGGTGGCAGTCAGAACCGTCACCTTCCAACCTGCCTCAACGAAGGCGTTGGCTGTGGCCAGAGCGCGGTACACACCGGCCCCCCTCGAGGGAGGGAACCCCCAAGCGACGTACAACAGGTGGGGGCGCTTCGGTGAACTCACTAAATTCCTTCCGGTGTTCTGACCGTATTACTGTACCGTCCCGCCTCTGTGACCCTGCAATGACGCTGTAAAGCCGGCCCGGTGGGGGCCGCACGTGTCTGCTAGGTTCGAACCATGGCGAGAAACGACGGGAATCCGCGGGTAGTTCATCTTTTTGATTGTGCAGATGTAGGAGCCACACTGGTCCGGGCCGCCCGGGCCCAAGGGCAGCCGTGGAGCTACTTGCCGGCCAGGGACACCGCATACGACGGCGTCGATCTGCAGGGACGGGCCAACAGGCTGCGGGGCGTTGCCGGCTGGACTGCCCGGCGCTGGGCGCTGACGTTGCCGGCCGACCTGCTCCACATCCACTTTGGTACCCGGGTGGACATCGCGACACGCTGGCCTCGGCGCAGCTTTGTGGTCCACCTCCACGGCACCGATATCAGGGAGTTCTACCAGGATCCGCGGCAGCGGGCGAAAATCCAGTGGGGCGCCGATAATGCCCAGGCGGTTTTCTATGCCACCCCGGACCTGGCGGAGTACGCACTGCCCGCCCGCTCCGACGCCCGCTACCTGCCCAATCCGGTGGACGTTGCGGAACTGCCCGGCTGGCAGCCGGCACCGGAACCCCGCATTGTTTTTGCCTCCCGCTGGGGAGCAGCCAAGGGCGGAACCGAGCAGCTTGAACTGGCCTCGCAGCTGGCACGGGCGGTGCAGGGGACCGGCATCCGGCTGCAGGGGCTGGACTGGGGCGAGAACGCCGCAAAGGCTGCGGAGCTCGGCGTCGAACTCGTTCCCGTGATGAGTAAAACCGCTTACCTGCAGTGGCTGGCGAAGGCCCATACCGTCGTCGGGCAGTCCACCGGTTTGCTGGGCATGAGCGAACTTCAGGCGCTGGCTATTGGTGTCCCGACGGCATCTAATGTGCGTCCGGGACTCTACCCCGGCGCCGTACCAGTGGTGGGAAGGGGTTCTTTGGAGGAGCAGGTTGATTCCATTGTGGCCGCTGCGAAGGATGCCCGGGCGGTTTCGGCAACATTGGGGGCTCGAGCCTGGATTGCAGAGCACCACGACCCGGACAAGATCGTTCAGGAGTTGGCCGCAGTCTATTCCTCGCTCCCAGCAGGAAGGCCCTAGCAGGGACTAGCTGAGGCCTGCCAGTGCGGCCTGGACAGCGAAGTCCGGAACGCTCTCCACGACTTCGTCGAATGAGCCTTGGGCGACCACCCGGCCGTCACGCATGAAGAAGACGATGTCTGCGTCGCGGATGGTGGACAGGCGGTGGGCTACGGTAATGACCGTCACTTCACCGTGCAGTTCGCGGATGGCTTTCGTTACGGCTGCTTCCGTGCTCGTGTCCAGTGCGCTGGTTGCCTCATCCATCACCAGGACATTGGGCTCGTTGTAGAGGGCCCGGGCGATGCCAAGCCGCTGGCGCTGGCCGCCGGAGAGGGCAAGGCCGCGTTCTGCAATCATGGCATCGATGCCGCCCTCACGGCCCAGAACTGTGTCAAGAAGCTGGGCCCGGCGCAAAGCGGCCGTCACCTTGTCCGGATCGACGTTGGCAGGGTTCCACGTCAGCGCCACGTTCTGGCCCACGGTCGCGTCAAAGAGGGAAACTTCCTGGGGAACGTAGCCAATCCGCTTCCGCCAGTCGTCAAGCACGAAGTCCATGTTCTGGCCGGCGACCTCGATATACCCGTCACTGGGTTCCAGCAGACCCAGAAGAATGTCCACCAGAGTGGATTTGCCCGCACCGGAGGAACCGACCAGCGCTACATGGGTTCCGGCGGGAATCGTCATATTCACGCCGCTGAGTGCAGGCTGTTCCGCGTTCGGGTAGCTGAAGGAGACGTCGTGAAGCACGATGTCCGTTTTGCCGGGGCCAAGCTCACGCTGCGGCCGTTCGGCTGCTTTCGTGGCGAGGAACTCTTCGCCGCTCTTGATGTCGCGCATCACCTGGTGTGCAAACGAGGCGCTCGAGTTCGCCTGGGACTGGACGGCCTGAAGCCTGGTCAGCGACGGGACCAGGCGGAAGCCTGCAACGGCAAATAGCCCGATGGCGCTTACAGCTCCGGCCGGTCCGCCGTTAGCCAGCCCGACGCCGCCCACTAGTGCAAAGCCAACGATCAAGGCAGCTTCAAGAACGTAGCGCGGCACCTGCGCCAGGAAGATTGATTGGGCGCGGGCAGCGGAACTGCGCGTTCGCGTCACGTTGACCTGCTCCTGCACATCGCCGGCCCGGCCCGCAAGGGTCAGCTCCTTCAGCGCGTTCATGGCCTCCGTCAGCATCGTGACGGTACGGCCAGACCACTTCCGGTTCTCCCGGCCGGCGTTGACGGACTTGGGGGAAATGACACGCGCCAGAAGGAAAGCGATAAGACCCAGATAGGACAGAGTCACGATGGCGATCAGTGGCTCCGCGACGAAAAGCACGACGATGACGGCCAACAGTGTGCCAAACTCGCCGAACAGCGTCATGGCCGGGATCAGGACGCCGGACACCGTGATGCCAACGCCGACGTCGACCATGCGGATGAGCTCGCTGGAGTTTTTCTTGAGGCGGTTTTCCCAAGGGGAGGCAAGGTAAGCGGCAAACAGCCGGTTGCCGATGGCGACTTCGTGCTGGGCGAAGCGGCGGGTGGCGACGCGCAGCAGGAGGACGGCCAGGGCGCCCTTGAGAACGATGAGGGTGCAGACCCCGACGAGGATGGGCAGCACATGCTCGGAGACATCTCCGAAGAGGGGAAGCGTCACCCGCTTGTTGGCTACGAGCGACGGCAGCAGCAAGGCGATCATTCCCAGGGCGACCATGTCCAGGACCGCCAAACATGCACTGGCTATGCCATAGCTGAGCAGGAACCGCCTGCTCCCGGCAGGCAGGGTCGATAGCAAGGGCCGCAGTACTGCAAATAGATTTTTCATACAAGGATCAGATTACTTGAGAATGCTACGGCGCCACGTATCGGGTAAGCGAGGGCAGCTCTGATGGGCCCGGGGCAGCGGCCGCGTCGACGGCAGGCTGGCAATGTTAGGCTAGCCCCCGTGGCGAAAACAAATGAAGAACCATCTGTTGTTCATTTCTTCGATTGTGCGGACGTCGGGAAGACGTTAGTTGCATACGGGAAACGGGCGGGTTATCGGTGGTGGCACCGTCCGGCTTTATCGCCCGGCTTGGGGGGTGTCGTCCCGAAAGGACCCCTACAGCGCACTGCTGCGGTAACGTCGTGGCGGATCCGCCGGACGATTGAGGCGCTGCGTGCCGATCTTATGCACGTGCACTTCGGTACTCGAGGCGGGGTAGCGAATAGCCGACCGGTGATCCCTTTTGTCATGCACTGGCACGGCACCGACATTAGGACGACCTATCAGACGCCCGAGGGCCGCCCCGGTATTCAATGGGGTGCCGACCACGCCGCGGCCGTCGTCTATTCGACTCCCGATCTGCGGCAGCACGCAGAACCTGTTCGCCCTGACGCCATTTATCTGCCGAACCCGGTGGACTGGATGGAACTGCCGGCATGGAAACCGTCGGGCCCGCCCCGTGTGCTCTTTGCTTCCCGTTGGGAGGATGCCAAAGGCGGCGCTGAACAACTCAAAATTGCTGCTGCGATCAAGGACGTCACTAACGGGCAAGTGATTCTTGAGGGCCTGGACTGGGGTAACCGGGCAGACGAGGCGCGGTCGCTGGGAATCAACCTGATTCCTACGATGGCGAAGCCCGCGTATCTCCGGTGGCTGTCAGGCGCTCACTGCGTGGTAGGCCAGTCTGCTGGAATCTTGGCGATGAGCGAACTGCAGGCTCTCGCGATGGGGATACCGGTAGTAATGAATGTTGGCGATGATTACTATAAAAATCCCCCTGTACTGTCAGGCGGCAGCCCCGAAGATCTCGCCGCCCATGTATTGCATACATTGGAGGATCCGCTTGCCCTTTCCGCACAGGTAAAGGGAAGGGAATGGGTGGAGCAGTACCACGGTCCAGACGTAGCAGTTGAAGCGATGGCCGCCATATATCGGCGGGTAATGGAAAAATGATCCGCCGCACGCGGCTTCGTCCCAGCCAGCTGCGTCCCGCCGACCGGATCCACCTGTCACGGTAGATCAGCTAGTACGAGATGGGGTGGCCCTCGATAGTTTCCCCGCCGGATACCGCGGTGCCCCAGGATCCGCCGGTGATCGGATAGTAGCGGACCTGCCCTGAGCTCAGGACTCCCAAGATTCCCTTGCTTCCGGTGCCGGCGTAACCGGTCTTGCCGGAGAAGTGCGGCACTGATCCCCAACCGGAGCCGACCACCTTTCTGACTTCGGACAGGAAAGTTCCGGCGCCACCGGAGCGGAAGAGCCGCATGTACCCGGCGATGTTTGCCGCAAGCAGGTCCTGGTTGCCGTCCGAGTCAAAGTCGGTCATGGCAATCCGTAGACCGTTCCAGCCGGTGCCGATCCTGCGTGCAGCCGCCAAGGCCGTGCCGCTGGGGTTTGCCCAGTAGTAGAGATTCCCCGCCGTGTCCGTGCCCACGAAACCCGGATGCCGGGAGCCGCGTTCCCAGCGCCCTGTAATGAAAGTGATTCCCGCCCAGCCGGCGCCGGCAGGAGTGACGGTCCGGGTGAAGCCGCCGGTGTCGGAGCCGAGGTAAACCTTTACCGCGCCGGAGGTCCATTGCCCCACGACGTCGGAAATCCCGTCGGCGTCCCAGTCCGCCACATGGAGACTCTTGAGTCCCGTCCAGCCGGTTCCGATCTGGTACCGGTTACCCAGACCGACCGCGCCGGTCGCCGGATAGTTCCAGAGGCGCCCCGCCGCATCTGCTGTTACGACGTCGGCTGGTCCGCTGAGGGGCGCGGTGCGCGTGATCGTGGCGCTGCCGGCGATGAGTAAGCCTTTCCAGCCTGCGGAGATTTTCTGCCCCGCCCCGAATGTCATCCGGTTGACGGGGTAGTGGATGAGCTCCCCGGCAAGGTTGCGTGCCATCAGTCCGGTGGCTTCGGCTGAGGTGAACCCGGTGTGCGCGCTGACGCTGGTAAACGCGGCCCACCCCTTCGCGATTACGGGACGTGCCTCGACGATGAACGCGCCGGCCCCCGTGGAGCGGTAAACCGAGAACTGGCCGACGTAGTCTATGACGCCGATGTCCTGGTTGCCGTCGCCGTCGTAGTCCGCCATGACGGGCTTCATCCGCACAAACCCGGTACCGACGGTCCGGGCGGCGTCCAGCCCGCCTGAAGCCAGAGCGCCCTGGTAGGTCAGTATGCCATCGGGATGCCTGGCGATGATGCCCGGGTAGGCCGACGACCGGATCCACCGGCCGACCGTGATCTCGCTGCCCGCCCAGCCGGACTCTGCCAGCGTGACGGGAGGCGCGAAACCGCCGTCCGGCAAACCGGCATAGACGTCGAGGCCACCGTCATTCCACTGGACGAGCAGGTCGTGCACCTTGTCGGCTGTCCAGTCAGTGACGTGGACGGACTTCGCATCCGTGAACCCGGTTCCGATCCTGGTGGGTGGGCCAAGCGAGCCGTTCGCGGCTGCCTGACGGTTCAGGTTTCCAGCTGTGTCGACGGTGACGAGATCGGATGCTGACTGGATGGACGGGGTTGCTTCAGCAGGAGGGGGAGTCGGCTGGGCTGGAATGAGGTTGATGTCTTCGCCGCCGGCGATGAGGTATCCGTTCCAGCCGTTTCCGACGTCGAATGCCTGCCCCCAGGAACCCGTACCCGTGAGGGGGTAGTGCCGCAAGCTCCCGTCGGCGGAGCGTGCCATCAGGCCCACGGAACGGTATCCGGTGTAGCCGTTGGAGACGCTGATGCTGGTCATGGCGTTCCAGCCGTTGCCTACGGTCTCGCGGGATTCGCTGATGAAGCCGCCGGTGCCGTTTGAGCGGAACAGCTTCAGGGCTCCGCCAGCATCCTGTGCGAGGAGGTCCTGGTGTCCGTCGCCGTCGAAATCGACCATGGTCAGATTGAGGTTCGCCCAGCCCTGGCCGATCTGACTGTTGCCGCCAAGGCCTGCTCCGGAGTTGTTGGACCAGAGGCGCAGGATGCCGGCGGAATCTCGGGTCAGGATCTGCGGGTAGCGGCTGCCGGTGATCCAATGGCCGATGCTCAGCTGGTAGCCGTCCCAGCCAGCCGAGGCGAGGACCGGACCGGTGGCGAAACCGCCTCCGGGTAGCCCTAGATAGACGTTCACCTTCCCCGATTTCCATTGGGCGACGACGTCGAGGACGTTGTCCGAGTTCCAGTCCACCGCGTCCACTGACCGGAGTCCGGTCCACCCCTGACCGATCTGGCGGCGGCTTGCCAGCGTTCCGTTCCCTGTGGCCGGGTATCTCCAGAGGACGCCCGTGCCGTCAACTGCGACGACGTCGGCTTCGGACGGTATTGACGGTGTGGGGACCGTGGCGTCAGCGACGGAGGCAAAGCGCCGGAGGGAAGCGAAATCGCCATTCCAGATATTGGAGTCGCCCGCGAAGGGTCCGGTGCTGCTGTACTGCCAGAAACTATAGTTGCTCCACCCTGGCGGCAAGGCGCCGGGGGACGTAGTCGGAGAGGAGGGATAGGACGCGATCCAGAGCGGATACTTTCCGAAGCCGGCGGAACTTCCGGTACAGCGTTTCCACCAGTCTGTGGTGGAGTAAATCACGGGGTACCGTCCGGTCAGCGACCGTACAGTATTGCCAAATTCGGCGATCCACGCCACCATTTTGGCGCCGGCCATGTTGTAGCAGGTGTCGCCGAAATAGAAGCCGTCAATGGTCCGGGCGGCGTAGGGGTTGTATTCGATATCCAGCACAGGGGGAAGCGTGGAGCCGTCGGCCGTCCAGGCCCCGCCGTTGGCGACGAAATAGCGTGCCTGGTCCGCCCCGGAGGACCAGTTCGGGATCGCGAAGTGGTAGGAACCGCGGATCATGCCGACATTCCGGGACCCGTCGTACTGCTGCGAGAACCGTTCATTCAGGTAATAGTTGCCCTCGCTGGCTTTAACATAGGCGAAGCGCGAACCTTGGTTCCACTGCCCCTGCCAGTCCACCGTTCCCTGGTGGGCGCTGACATCCTGGCCGGCGACACCGAAAGAGGGGCGCCAGTGGGCCGGATCGTATGCTTCCGTCGTCATCCGTGCCGATGCATCTTCGGTCTGCGCACGGTATGGTGCGGCTGAGCGTTCGCCCGCGGTCTTCTGGGGGTAGGCTTCTCCCATGGCGGCGCCGCCGGCGGGAATAGCCTTGCGCATCGCAGCCTTCATGGCGTCCGACGTGCCAGGCCCGCTGCTGTCAGGGGACTCCCGGACGACCTGCGCCCCGGGTACAACCTGGACGGAGCCAGCTGATGCGGCTGCGGGATCCGCTACTAATGCGAGGCTGATAACCGCGGCGCAGAGGTAGCTCCAGCGCCTGGGCGGATGCTTCTCGGCGGCTGCCGCTCCGCGTGGTCGTCGGGGAAGGTCCATGGAAACTCCTGAACCAAAGAGGACCCGGCATATGCGGCCCCCGGTTCGCGTATCGTGACTCAGTTTGCGGTTGCTGCTGCTTAGCAGCGGCAACCGTCAAGGATGCTCCCACGGTACCACTCGTGGTGCTGGAGTGGTCAACGGTCTTGATGTGACTGATGTTGCCGATGTTTCCGAGGGAGAGGACACGACGACGACGCGGGCGCCGCAAGACGCTGCTTCTTAGCGCCCAGACCTGCTCAGCGGCGCGGTCAGAGCCTGCTGGAAATACCCGGTCAGAGCCTGCTGGAAATGAAGGGAACGAGCGCCCGCGCATATTCTGCGCTTATGTGTGAGTGGTCCCGGAAGACAATGATCGAGCCGATCACCGGATAGCAGAGCTTCGGGTCGCAGAATTGCTCGCGAAGGGAAACCCATTTCACTCCTTCGCGCCCCATCGCCTCGCCGGCACGGCCGATCACGGTGTTGTCCGGATAGGCTTTGGGCCGGGGCATCGCGCAGGCCAAGGCATTGTCGGGATTCTTAGCGAGACACGTGGGCACATACTCACCATTGGTGCGGGGCACATCATCGAAGGCCACGACCTTCTTGCCGGCCGCCATCCAGCCCCGCCAGCGGTCCTTGAAGCCGTCAATGGCAGGATCCTGCAGGGCCTTATCCTGGGGAGAGGCGAACGTGTATGCGGTGGAATAGGCTGCAGTGAAGACCGTGGAAATGCTCTTATCAGCCA
Organism: Arthrobacter sp. ISL-28; assembly: GCF_018613875.1. Taxonomy (GTDB): domain Bacteria; phylum Actinomycetota; class Actinomycetes; order Actinomycetales; family Micrococcaceae; genus Arthrobacter. The sequence continues at coordinate 145,448 of NZ_JAGGPJ010000027.1, forward strand.
CTAGTTGCTGATTCACTTTTTGGTTCCAGGCCACGCAGGAACGCTGGTTGACGTCGTTTTTCTCAGCGGGCAGGACTCGGACCGCGGTCGTCGCAGGGCACGAAGCCTTGGTGTAGGTCTTGACATGCCAGTTCCGCTCTGCTGCCAGCGCGTCAAGGGCGGGGAACCAGGCAGTGGCGTGCGAGTCGCCGACGACCGCCACGGTGGCCTTAGCCTTGTCAGGCTCAACACCAAGGCCGCAGCTGACAATGTCGGTGCCCGCGAGGCCGGTCTGGCATCCCTTGTAAAGGGGCTCGGTGTTCTGTTTCGCTACGAGCGCCGGTCCGGGATTCGGGGGCTCATTTCCTGTCACTGGGCCGCAATCGTTGCCGGACGCAAGTGCTCCTGGACCATAGCAGGGGCCAAGCTCCGCTGCGGGCGCCCCGCCCGGCGAGACGTAGGCAGCAGCAGTGAGCCCAAAACACAGGGCGACGGTCACGGCCATGCCGCCACCGGTAAATGCATAGGCCCGCCGGGAAGTCCGGAGCAGTGGGCCCCGGCGAAGAGGATCCTCGATTGTCAGTTTGGTAATCCAAGCCAAAAGCACGGAAGCAAGGAGCAGCAGTACCTTCTCCAGCGTGGCGAGGTCGTGGCTCAGAATGTAGGGCGCAAAAACGATCAGAGGCCAGTGCCAAAGGTACAGGCCGTAGGATACGTCGCCCAGAAAGGTCATAGGCCGGCGGGAAAGCCACCAGCGTGGGCTGAGTGCCGCCGTGCTTCCACTGCAGACCAGGACGAGAGCTGTACCGGCCACCGGAACTGCGGCCGTCCAGCCGGGAAAGGGAGTTGAGCCGCTATAGGCCAAGGACGCAAACGCGATCAGCGCCAGTCCTGCCCAAGCGAAGGCAGTCGCCCGTCGCCCCTGGAATTGGCGACTTCCGAAGATGAGGGCCACAAGGCCGCCGGCCGCGAATTCCCAGACGCGGGTGGGAGTCACAAAGTAAGCCACGGAGGGGCTCTGCGAAGTCAGGGTTACCGAATAGATGAGCGAGACAGCGCCGATGACTGCGATGCCGGCGATCATCGCGCTGCGCGATGATGTGAACATGGTCCGGCCGGCAGCTGCGCGTCGCCGCGAAAGGTAGAGCAATGCGGCGATCAGGATGGGCCACACGAAATAGAACTGTTCCTCCACCGAGAGTGACCAGTAGTGCTGTGCCGCGGTGGCGTCGTTGTCCAGCGCGGAGTAGTCCACTGAATCTCCGGCCAGGATCCAGTTCTGCACGTAAAGAACGCTGGCGCCGATTTGACGGGCAGATACCTCCCACAGCGTGGAGGGAACCCATAAGGCCACCCCGAGCAGCGAGACCAAGAGTACAAAGATGGACGCCGGGAGCAGCCGGCGGATCCTTCGTGCCCAGAACCGGAGGAGTCCAATCGGGGAGCCGTCGCGCACGTCGCGGTACATGTGCGAGGTGATCAGGTATCCGGAAATCACGAAGAAGACGTCGACCCCGATATAGCCGCCAGTGAGGCGCTGCGGCCAGAGGTGGTACAGAACGACGACAAGGACGGCAACAGCCCGCAACCCTTGGATCTCCGGTTGGAATTGTCCGTTTTGAATGGCCCCGCTGGCGGTTTCCGACCGTCGAGTGGGCGCTTCTAGGGTTCGGGTGGAAGTCACAACGAGCAAGTTTATCGCGCCCCTGCAGGGGACCGCGAACCGGGGGTGTTGTCTCCAGGGAGGTGAAGGCCTGGAGTTCACGGGGTCCCGGCACGTCCTAGACTTGGGGCCATGAAGGTTTTGGTCACCGGGGGAGCCGGCTATATCGGATCGCATACTGTGCTTTGTCTTCTTGAGGACGGGCACAATGTGGTGGTGTTGGACAACCTGATGAATTCCAGTGTCGAGGCCGTGCGGCGCGTTGAGGAACTCACGGGCAAGCAAGTGGATTTCCGGGAAGGCGACCTGCTGGACGCGAATGCCGTCGACGCCGTGTTCGCTGAAGGCGGCTTCGACGCCGTCATCCACTTTGCCGGGCTGAAGGCGGTGGGGGAGTCCGTGGAGAAGCCTCTCTGGTACTACAAGAACAACGTTGTGGGCACGCTGAACCTGCTCGAAAGCATGGAGAAGGCCGGCGTGCGCCGGCTCGTGTTCAGCTCCTCCGCCACCGTCTACGGCGCGTCCGAGCACGTTCCCCTGATCGAGAAGTCGCCGCTGGACGCTACCAATCCGTATGGCAGGACCAAGGAACAGATTGAGGACATCCTCTCTGACCTGAGCGCGGCGGATCCGCGCTGGAGCGTTGCTTTACTCCGTTACTTCAACCCGGTCGGTGCGCACGAGTCCGGGCGGATCGGCGAAGACCCCCGCGGCATCCCCAACAACCTCCTGCCGTTTGTGGCCCAGGTAGCTGTGGGGCGGCGGGAGAAGGTCATGGTGTTCGGCAACGACTACCCCACGCCCGACGGCACCGGGGTCCGGGACTATATCCACGTCATGGACCTCGCCGCAGGCCACCTCGCTGCCCTGCATTATCTGGAAACGAAGACGGGTGCTTTCCGCTGGAACCTCGGCACCGGCCGGGGCTCGTCGGTGCTGGAAGTCATCCGGGCTTTCGGCGCCGCGGCGGGGCACCCGATTCCCTACGAATTCGGGCCCCGGCGGCCGGGTGACGCGGCCGTCAGCTACGCTGACGCCTCGGCAGCCCTTGCCGAGCTCGGCTGGTCGGCGCGCCGGGATCTGGCGCAAATGTGTGAGGACCACTGGCGTTGGCAAAGCTCCAACCCCTTCGGTTACGCTGGGGATTCCGCCAGCTGAGCTCCCTTCGGAATTGTCAGTTCCCGGGAACGTGTAGCCGATCTTGGCCCCTGACCCCTCCATGGCCTGATGGGTGGGGGCTGGGGGAAGGGCCAGCGGACGCCCCAACCACTCCATCATCTTTTTTCTGCCCGTAGCTCTTTCAATCCTGACCCCGGCTCTTTGAGGGGCCTACGCGTTGCCGGCGATGACCAGATAGGCGTGGTGCCCTTACCCCGCCGTGTATGACCGGGAACCCCAATATGAGGCAAGGAACGATCATTCATGAAACCGCAAACTTCGCTTGTCCTGGTGCGCCCAGGCAGGTCCGGGGCACTGGATTTTCTTCGGGTTCTCGGAATCATGGCTGTCGTCGTGGGCCACATAGGTGCTTGGTCCGGGCCCCTTATTCGCGAATCGATTTACACATGGCATGTCCCGCTATTCTTTTTCCTTTCGGGATATTTATGGACCGAGGGCCGGGGCCTGATTGCTGAGGCAAATAAACGTGCGAGAACCTTGCTGATTCCATACGCCGTGTGGCTTGCAGTAGCGGGCGTGTGGTGGCTGTCGCAGAAGCAGGTCGTCTACGGCGGGGACATTCGCAGACTGGTATTGGGCGGCTCGTATATCGGTGGAACGTTCGCCGCCTTTTGGTTCGTCACGGCGCTTTTTGTTGCAGTCGTTGTTGTCAGGGCAATGCAGCGATTACCTCTTTGGGTGCAATGGGTGCTTTCCCTGGCTGCATTGACCACTGCGACCATAGATTCCGAAACCGTCGCGAAGATCCCATTGTCAGCCGGGGTTGGGTGCGCATGCATTGTGTTCGTTCTCGCCGGTCGTGAATTCAAGAAAGTTCGCTTCAATATTCAGCGGCCGCTCATCACAGGACTGCTTCTCCTTCTCGGCTGCAGCGCTGTTATCCTCGCAGGCTGGTCCACCTACCTCGACATGAAGCAAGCTCTCTTTGGCATCCCGGCGATAACCGTCGTAATTGCCATCGCCATCTGTTCTGCTTTAGTCCTTATTGCAGAAGCAGTAATTCCAGCGCTAGGAGCTCGGGTGAACGCGGCGGTCAGTACATTGGCCAGCTGTGGTTTCATGGTGGTTCTGACCCATGCCGTCGTACTAGTGGAACTGACCAAGCTTAACGTGCCACCGTGGCTGGTTCTGGTCTTTTGTCTGGTTGGAACCTGGATTCCTGCATTGCTCATCCTCAGGACACGGCTGGCGCCTTACCTTCTTGGTTCGCCACGGAGGGGTCCCCGAACTGCGCAGCCGCACTCAAGCGTTGATGCTCCTGCTTCCTCGGAGATGAAATGAGTCCGATAAGGCAGGTATAGGCCAGTTGATTCGGCAAATTCATTCCGAGGCGTCGACTTTTCCACAGATGATCTGCCATGACTTTGCCTTCTGATCCCGATCATCTAGCTTTAACCCAATTGGACTGCCTCCGCTGGGGGCGGCGGTCGTATGGGGGACCTCATGGAAGCTGTGCGGATAGTCGAGGACGAGGTCCGGGAGCTGATTCGCAGGCGCGGTCTTGATCCGCTGAGCCAGACCGGCGAGGTGCGGCGGCTGGTAGACGCGGCTGTGAGTGATTATGACGAGCGGGCCCTCATGGGTCCGCTTCCGCCCCTCGGCCCTCTGGAGCCAGCCCGCAGGTTCGTTTTCGACGCCGTTGCCGGCTTCGGTGCCCTACAGCCTCTGCTGGATGATCCCACCATCGAGGAAGTCTGGCTGAACGCGCCCACGGAGATCTACGTGGCCCGGAACGGGGAATCCGAACTGACGTCACTCAGCCTCACGGACCAGCAGGTCCGCGACCTGGTGGAGCGCATGCTGAAAAGCTCGGGACGGCGCCTGGACATGTCATCGCCCTTTGTGGACGCCGCCTTGCCTGACGGGTCCCGGCTCCACGTGGTCATTCCGGACGTGACAAGGCGGCATTGGGCGATCAATATCCGCAAGTTCGTGGTCAAGGCGAGCCGTCTGGAGCACCTCGTTGAGCTGGGCACTTTGACGCCCCAGTCGGCGCGGTTTCTCGGTGCAGCCGTTGCGAGCGGACTCAACATCCTCGTGTCGGGGGCCACCCAGGCAGGCAAGACCACGATGCTGAACTGCCTCGCAGCCAGCATCGGGAGCCGTGAGCGGGTTATTACGGTGGAGGAAATCTTCGAGCTCCAGTTTCCGCTGCGCGACGTCGTGGGACTCCAGTGTCGGCAGCCGAATCTGGAGGGGGAGGGCGAGATCCCGCTGCGGCGGCTGGTCAAAGAGGCCCTCCGGATGCGCCCGGACCGCCTGGTGGTCGGAGAGGTGCGGGAAGCCGAGAGCCTTGACATGCTCATCGCCTTGAATTCCGGGTTGCCGGGAATGTGCACGGTCCATGCAAACTCGGCCCACGATGCCGTGACCAAGATCTGCACCCTTCCGCTGCTGGCGGGCGACAACATCTCGAGTGCCTTTGTTGTCCCGACAGTGGCCTCATGCATTGACCTTGTTGTCCACTGCAGCCGGCAGGCAAACGGCCGACGGCAGGTGACGGAAATCCTTTCCCTTGGTAAAAGGGTCGAGAACGGCATTATCGAGTCGTCCATGGTTTTCTCCATGATCGAGGGCCAGCTCCAGCCACGCGCCAACTCGATGCCCGCGGCGGAGAAGTTCGGGAGAGCAGGCTATGACGTTGCAGCCCTCCTGGAAGCACGTTGATGGCCCCGTTTCTTGGGGTGCTGGCCGGGGCGGGACTATTCCTCATATGGTGGTCCGCCTGGGACCGGCCTGAAACCGCCCAACGTACCCACCGGACCAGCCGCCTGCAGGACCTGTTGCTGGCCGCGGGAGTCGAAAAAGTCACCGGCGCGGGTCTTGTCGGCAGTTGCCTGGGGCTCGGTTTGTTCGTGACGCTGGTGTTCTTCGTCGGAAGTAACTCGTGGCCGATTTCCTTCTGCTTCGGGCTGTTTGGAGCCTGGCTTCCAGTCGTGGTGGTGAGGTGGCGGGCCCGACGGCGAACAGCAGTTTTGCGGCGACTCTGGCCTGACGTGGTGGATCACCTAAGGTCCGCCATCAGGGCGGGCCTGTCCTTGCCGGAGGCCCTGATCCAGCTGGGCGAGAAAGGGCCGGAAGAACTCCGCCACGTGTTCCGCGACTTCGGCTCCGACTACCGGGCGGGCGGCCAGTTCGATGGTTCCCTGAACAGGCTCAAGGAGCGGCTGGCCGATCCCGTCGCCGACCGCATCATCGAGGCATTGAGACTCACGAGGGAGGTGGGAGGCTCGGACCTCGGAAAACTCCTGGGGACCCTGGCCGAATTCCTTCGTGAAAGTGCCAGGACCCGAAGCGAACTGGAGGCCCGGCAGTCCTGGACCGTCAACGCAGCCCGCCTCGCCGTCGCTGCTCCCTGGATCGTCATGCTGTTGCTGGCCACCCGTCCGGAAGCGGTGGCGGCCTACAACACGCCGATGGGAGCGGTGGTTCTCATCGGTGGCCTTATGGTTTCCCTGGTCTGCTACTCCGTCATGCTGCGGATCGGCGCGTTGCCCGAAGAAGAGAGAGTGCTGCGATGACGACTGTGCCGGCCGCGGCCGTCGTGTGCGGCCTGATTCTCGGCGCCGGACTGTGGCTGCTTCTCCTGCGCCTCCCGTTCATGCGGCCCATCAGCTTTGCGGAACGCATCGCCCCGCAGCTCAAATCGCAGAACCTGGAGTCCAGGCTGCTGAGGGCCGCAGACCAAAACCTCACCCCCTTCGGCCCGCTTGAGCGCATTCTGCGGCCGCTGATCAGGGACGGGATGGCGAAGCTGGGCAAACTCAATCTTGGATCCGCCGCGCTCGCCCGCAGGCTTGCGCAGGCCGGAATCAGTAAATCCCCGATTCATTTCCGCGCCGAACAGGTGCTGTGGGCCGTATGCGGTTTCGTCGCCGCCGTGGGCCTGATCGCGCTGGGTGCGGTGACCGGGAGATTCAGCCCGATGCTGGCCGTCGTGTTATCGGCGGGAAGCGCGCTCGGCGGATTTCTGTTCCGCGACTATTGGCTGGGAGTGCAGGTCAGGAAGCGGGAAGCAAGGATGATGGCTGAGTTTCCGAGCCTGGCCGAGCTCATGGCGCTCGCCGTGGGCGCCGGTGAAAGCGCCACCGGTGCTCTGGACCGGGTCTGCAGAAGCGCCCGCGGCGAGCTGTCCAAGGAGTTCGGAAAAGTGCTCGCTGAAACACGTGCGGGCAAGCCGCTGGTGGAGGCACTGCAGGAGTTCTCCGCCCGGACGGACCTCGGACCACTCATCCGGTTCGTTGACGGAATCATCGTCGCAGTGGAGCGGGGGACGCCCTTGGCTGAGGTATTAAGGGCCCAGGCCCAGGACGTCAGGGACACCGCCAAACGCGAATTGATGGAGTCAGCGGGAAAGAAGGAAATCGCGATGATGGTGCCGCTTGTCTTTGGCGTGCTTCCCCTGACCGTCGTATTCGCCGTGTTCCCCGGTCTGGCCGCGCTGAGCCTGAGTCTGTGACCCAAGAACATCCGGCAAGAAAGCGCATTCTCTTCAACAAGTATCCGCACCTCAAAGAAACGGAAGCAAATGACATCCATGACCAAGCACGGAATCGCACTTGTCCGCGGGCTGACGGCGCGCATCAAGGGAACGGACGCTCCCATCCGGCCGCCCCAAAGTGGTGATCGCGTCCACGGCGATCATGCCGAACGTGGAGACGTTCCCGGGTGAGGGGTGATATTCCGATACCGATGTCTTCGAGCCGTTGAAAATGTTCGTAATCAGGCGGCGGTCCGAGCCTCCGAGACTGCGGCGAGCTACCAAACCGCTTTCAGTTTGAATAGGTAAGCTTCATTCATGGGGGACCACCAGACTATAGGGCTAACGCAGCGGCAAACGCATCGAGAAAGAATTCTTTCAGTCTTGTCCGAAGAGCCATCGGGCAGCCTTCGGAGGGCTCACGCATTGCAACGGCTCGCCGCGGTGTTTGCTTGGTCAGATGAAGACAACAAGCCTCGAGAAACCCGACCGTGGGAGACGAAGTGGGAGAACCGGGCTAGTTTCGAGCGAGCAGAGATGGTTCGCGCAGGATTGCTGGAAGAGGACGAGTACGGGCAATGGACGCTCTCGGCTGCCGGCTGGGAGCAAGCACGTGAGGTACGCCGCAGGAACCGGCCTGACCACGGTGACGAATTCATGCGGCGAGAAGCGATGTGGGAGGCTCTGCTCGCTGCTGGGGGTCCTGGTGACGTCAGCGCAGGACTGATCCGCGACCTAGGCATCTACGCGGGAGCCCGAGGCATCTACGTGAATCAGGACCGGACTAAATCCACTGTGGCGCCGAACGGGATAGCGTTGTCTTTCCTCCATACGGGGAGAAGTTTCTCGGACGAGCTGACTGAAGACGGTGTCCTGTACCGCTATCCCAAGACGAATCGCCCAGGCGACGACAAGTTTGAAGTGGCTGCTGCGAAAGCAGCATACCGGTCGGGCTTGCCCGTGTTCGTGGTAGGGCCGGGAAGTACTTTGACCAAACGTATCGTGTACAGAGGGTATGTCGAACGTTTTGACGACGAACTTGGCGCCTTGCTCATTACTTTCACTCAGGATGAACTGCCGCCCCCGCCGCCTGAGCGTGAGGACGAGAATCCTTTCACCCTGACGGACGAGGCTTCCAAGCGTACCTACAGTCTGAGACAGAATCGGCCCAACCAAGGTCGATTCGCGATGAAGGTCTTCCAGCGTTACGGCACCGCCTGCGCAGTCTGCGGGCTCGACGTCTATGGCCTCGTGCAGGCCGCCCATCTTCGGGCCAAGAAGCGAAGCGGTAGTGACGATGAACGTAATGGTCTACCGTTGTGCGCGAACCACCACCTCGCGTTCGACCGGCTCCTCTGGGCGATAGAACCAGGGACGCTTAAGCTAGCGAGCCGCCACAGCGGCCCTGACCTCGGTGAGCTCGGAATTTCGAAGCCTGATCTGACACACCTGAAACGTAAACCGCACGATGGATCGGTCGCTGACAGTTGGCAGGAGTGGAAAAAGGGGCAACCCGATCTTCTCGATACGGGGACGTAGAGCACCGATGCCCAAATGAACAAGTTGTAGTCGGCCGGCAGGAAATTCCATGACGCGCGCGACGGACTATTACCAGCTTGGTGCTACTCAGGGTGGGTCGACTTCGTCGACGTCGATGTGGATGGCGATCAGGTTGCCCTTGATAAAATGCGGTAACTGATTGGGGACATCGTGACCGAGGTACTTCCACCGCTCAACGCCGCCATACTCGTCGGAAATGGCCTGAGTATCGCTTTCAACCCCGAGTTGAATCTTGCAGCGATCACGAAAGAAATGATCGCGCGGATGGAGAGTGCGACCGAAGATGGGGACAAGGTCGTCCATGCCATGAATGAGATCGCGCGGCGAGCGGTCTCGGAAGGCGAGGTTACAGATGAGGACTTTGAAAAACTGGTCGGCGCATTTGATTCCCAAGTCTTGACCCTCGACGAACTCAGCAAGTTAGCGGATCTTGTGGCGCGCGAGGACACTGACCTGCGTAAGTCGATTCAGGACGTAGCGGCTTTCAGCCAGAAGGTCCGAGATATGGGTATTAGCTACGTGCTGGAAGTCATCATGGAACGTTCACGTGGAGACTGGACACTTCATGACGAGATGCATCAACTTGTCGAAGCCATCATCGACAGCTTCGGTGGCAACATCCATATCGGCAACCTCAACTACGACACCCTCCTACTTTCGGCATTAAAGGCTGTGGATGCACCGATGTCCGACATGGGCCACGGCTACTCTCAGTTCTCGATCAAGGTCAAGGATGAGGACGACCCGGACGACGAGGGCGTGCCCTATATAGTCACTCGCCTGCGGACGGTGGCAAATTTTCCGGCTGGTCCCAGGTACCGAGTAAAGCTTCTGCATCTGCATGGATCTCTCACGTATTGGCACAGCGTCGAAAGCGATCTTCATTTCAAGGCGCCGGTGGACTTGCTTCGAAATCACTCCATGTGGGCGGGACTGCGCGACAGTGAACCCAAGTTTCGGCCGACCGTGGTTCTAGCAAACCAGAGGGACAAGGCCCATCACGTCGGGCGCTACCCGTTCAGATTGGCATATGAAACATTTCAGAAGGGGCTTCACGAGTCCCAACACTGGATGGTTATTGGTTACTCCTTTAGGGATGCGTGTGTGAACGATATCCTGCGCAACGAGTTCATCCGGCGGAAGGTGAAACCTCAGGTGCTCGTGTCCACATATGGCGATTTCCCTACTACAGAGGAAGTGGAACTGGCATTTGGATGGGGTGCAGAAGACGAGAGTTCCAGTCACTGGTTGACCATCAACCGTGAAGGGGCCAGGGGACTTCAAGAATCTGTGGATTGGGCTGTTTTCACTTCTTAGAGGTCCGACCTTCATTCGGTGAAGCTGACGGCGGCGACGTGCTCATCTCAGGGCCAGCAGCAAGGCACTTCCAGACCTGCCGAAACGGTCCTTCAGGCGTGATCCAAATCCTTTGCGGATCGGGGCGACTGCGAGGCAGCAGAGGCCCGGGGCGATGCGGCAATGGGCGGACCGGAGGACAGACGCGTTCAAGTCCCTCAGCTGGGGCGTTAGTCCTTAACGCCGAGGTCGCGCCGGACGGCTTCAACAAAGCTGTCGTAATTTTTGACGAGAATGTCATGAGCCGCCTGAGCGTCTGCCGTTCTCTTCTCGGATTGCTGTTGGCTCAGTATCGAGAGGCATGCTTGTATGTCGCTCATCACCGTTCGCATCGCCTTCTTGACGCGGTTTGGGCCAAGTACATTGACGGGCGTTATGAAGCTCGAATCCTCCGGTACATCTCTGGCCGGCTTTTCCTGGATCAGTGCTGCCAGGGCATCTACGGCAGCAGAAAGGCTGCCTACCGCTGCAACGTACTCTTTTTGCTTCTCGTTACGCAGCCACTGCCAATGCTCAGTTGCCTTCCCAAGCGTTGACCCCACCCAACTACCGATAAGTGCGAAAAGGCCCGTTCCCAGCGGTACCAGCAGCCACCACCATTGCCCTTGCCTGATCAAGTCGTCCATGGAGCAAACGTACACAATGAAGCGGTGCGGGCCTGCCAGGTCTTAACTGGCGCATTTTCCTCGAAAAGCGCGGATCGAGGCCAACAATGCGGGAAGGCGTTCCGTCAGCGCCCTTTACGGAGAGGGCAGCGGCAAAGGATGGGAAGGGTCTACCGACGTGAATCAGCTCCGAAATTGGAACGCCCACCGCTCCACTTCATCTGCGCCGACGGTCCTGGTGGCCATCGAGAGCTCCTTCGCCCAAGCGCCCATCACATACAAGGCCGCTTCGTAGGTGCTGAACGTGTAGTTGGTCGAGTTTGGTGTAAAAACAGGCCACGGAGTGTAGTGATGCAGTGTGGCCAGGACACGGTTGTCGACAATCAAGCACGGATGGCTGAGATGTCCCTCGCCAGCGAAATAGAGATACTTGGTGAAGAAGTTCGGTCCCAGGGATCCGATAGCGTTCGCCCGGGGCTGGAATGTCAGGAATGCCTGTTCTGGGTCAGTGATCGACAGTTTTGCTGCTTTTTGTAGCAGACAACCAATCTTGTCCGGTTTCTTCTCCACGGAATGAATGCGGCGTGTTGTGTTCCGATGATTCGATCCTGTGCCCCAAGCTAGTGAGTGCCAAAGTAGGCGAAAGGCGCTCCTTCCACTTTCGTCGTCGCGAGCATCGGCGGCCATGGAGAAGAGGCGGCCGCGGTCTATCAAGCCCTCATCAGTTTCTCCGTTGGTGCCAACGACCGGACTTCCGGGTAGGTGCGCAATTCTCTGATTCCACCAGCCAAGGTTCAGCTTGAACCCATGATTTTCTATCGCATTCATCCGGGAGTTGCTTTCTACCCACTCCCGAAGCGATAAAGGGGCTGGCGGTATTGTACGAGGCTCGTTCATTGCATCACGATAGCTGACCATGGGGGTGCCGTCTGAGTGAAGGCTGGGCCGCCCTTAAAAGCCTAAATGGCCCTCCTAAGCTCCTGATTTAGCAGACAGGGTAAATATCCCCAGTGAGTGACGTTAGGCCTTCAAAAGGGCTTTTACGGCCGGATGCGACCGTTTGGCGGCACTGAGCGCCGCTATTTTCAGCATTATGCACCGCCGCGTCCAGGAGGAGATCGCGGGGATAAACAAGACGGCCATGCCTATCGGCTGTCAGCAGGGCGTCCAGCCTGTCCGCCTTCAGTAAGCGGGTGTCTATACGCCGTCGGAACCAGTGTGGAGCGGCTTGGCACCCAGCTCGACCAGTATCGCCAACGTCCGCCTGAGCAATTGAGGCCTGTATCCAAGTCGATCTGGTCGATCACTATCAGCATGGTTCTCTGGTCTTCGGCGTGTCGCACTTCGCCCTCAGTTATGTCTACTGCCAGGCGCTCTGTAGTGCTGCCCTTGACCTCGATGTGAGTGATTTCATTTCCCCGGATCACCGTTACATCCCACGCCTCGGTCGCGCCTACATCCGCGGTGGCAAAGCCGAGAGACTCAAAGTGATCAATCACCTGCTTCACGGCATACTGCTCGACAGCCTTGCGGCGATCCGGATCCGGCTGGCGGCCGTAGCCTGATCGACCACTTTTGGAGGTACTTGGGCGAGTCCTAGGCGTTGGCTCGTCAGCCGGTACATCAACGGCTACCTGTCCGAGTTCCTTTAGGTCCGGCATGGCATCGACGAGGGCCGCAGGAAACTTGACTAGATAAGCCTGTGCCGCGCGTATGGCGCGCTTATCCGAGATGGCGAAGGGGAAATACAGTGGTTTCTTACCGTGAACGGCGATGAGTTCGCTGCGAATACTTCTAATAGTCGGTTCTAAGGCCCGCACAGCGGAAAGGGGTATCGGTGCCTTCAACTCGCGATACCCCTGAAGCATTGCTTCCCAAGCGTCCTCCTGTCCATGCGCAGGCCGCTGCCGCCCGTAACTACCTCTGCTTTGCCATTCTAGAGACGAGGCTACGGCGCTCGAGCTGCAGTGGGAGTATCCAGTTAATGCTGGACCGTGATTTTTTCGCCAGTGCAGAACGATGTCGCCTGGCCTGACATAGCGCACCGTCTCGTAAGACCATTCCTCCAGCCCTGCATCGTTGACCTGGGGAGCAATCAGATTTTCACCGATAAGGTCCCGATTGGAGATCTCCATCCAATAACGCTCGCGGCTATCAGCCTTCCACCATTCGTTTATCGCCATGCTTGTCAGCATAGAACGCGCAGTTAGCCGGTGGGCCGAAGGTGCTCTTGTGGCGAAGCCCGGCGGCAAGTCCCACACAACTGCAAGCGGTCATGTGATATGCCGCACCGCTACGTCAATCTAGTTGGGTTCAGTAGCGCTGTTCAGTCCCTCGCATCTCAGAAATGGACGGGCCCGGGGGATGTAAGTGACTCGAACCTAACTCACGAGGCGGATGCCGTCTCTTGGCGCGGATATGTTTGACGGCGGACCAAACATCAGCGAATCGGGTGGGGCCGTCAGAAACGCTTAGATCTCGGCGAATTTTCTCGTGAAGTCGTTTAGTGAGGCGTGATATCTCTTGTCTTACTTCGGACTCCGTGCCGAAGTACTGCCATTTACGTCCCGGTTGCAATCCCCGACGCATTAATGAGAGTTGATACTGAAGGCTTTCGATCTGGATTGCTTCCATGTGAACGGTTAGCGGCGCTAGAAGCGCAACCCGATCCAAAACCAGAAGGCGCTCGATTCGCGCCGTTTCCTCGGACGCTGATTCCAGCGGGGCCCGGGAATCTCTGATGATGGCATTAAAACTGTGGCAGACTTCGAGAAAATCTTCATAGGCCTTCATCTTCTCGTTGCGAAGCCACTGCTTGTGTTCTGTAGTCCGTGTAAAAAATGCGCCTAGAAGGCTCCCGGACAAGGCCGCAGCAGCAGCTATCAGGGCGATCTGAAGGTCTTGAGGCATGGCTACAACTTACTCAGGGCAGAGACCTCGAGGGAAAATGGGCTGGTCCTGCCGGGACATAGATGTGCTTCAGAGCCGCCTCGTCTCGGGAACGGGTTGTAAGCGTCGCTTTCAACAACGTTCTCTTTGCCCGCGAGAGGATCTATGCCGCGTCGGACGAGTCTTCAGCTTCATCTGCGCTATTCTCCGATACGGCTGCCTTGCTGCCCAGACGCACTGCCAGCCATTCCGATGTTGCGACTTCCAATTGGTGCGCCTGGTTGCGAAGCGAGTCCGCACGGGATCTGGCCTCTTGAACGATAGCAGCTAAACGTTCTTGCTCCGGCAGGTCGGGAACGGGGATAGGAAGGGCTTTGACGTCCGAACTGTTGATCGTCGCGAGGTTCGTCGTTTGCTTGGCACAGTCATCAAAGTACCAACGTCCGGCAGGACCATGCATGTATGCAAAAACGAATTCTGGCAGCAACCGCTTACGGTTTACTCGAACGCGCAGGACGTGGTTCTGATGAACACAACCTTCTATCTCGCCGTTCCAGATTGCAGGTCTACCGACGAGCTCGCGACTATTGCCTTCGCATAGGAGGAGGTCGCCTGGTTCAAGTTCGTACTGCTTCGCGTTTTGCGGGGGCACATCAATTTGCTTCATGACATCTAGGTCTAGGAATCCGTCCTGAACATTGGCCACGCGCAAGTATGGTCTGGCATTGGCACCAGGACGATTGGTTGGGCTCTTCGTAACACCGTAAGCCACTTCGGACAGCCCCTTTTGCCCGAGTGGGTGCAATTGTCCATCGGAAGTAATTTCCTGCACCGCACCCTGCTTGGCTGCCATCCCCTTCCGAACGGACCAGCGGGAGATCTTGCTTCTTTGTACGTCGAAGGGCCCACGAATGGTTTCGAAGTCTGGAACACGAATGCCGAGAAATTCCAGCATCTCAGCTCCCGCCTTCGTTATGAGGGGCAGGGCTTCGTTTCTCAGATCAAGGGCTTCTCGATTACGGGCGGCAAGTTCTTTGAGCAAGGCGTCCTGTTCAGGAAGCCCTGGCACAGGAAGCAATAGCTTCTCAAACTCCTCTGCTGGGAGTCTCTTTCGCCCACTGTGACCGATCACTTGCGCATTGATTTGGGCGCGGAAGACAGAAGTTCTACAGAGGAGGCGCATGTAGGCGGGACGCACCAGTCCAGGATTAGAAAGGTCGTAGATGGGGTATTCAGACGAAAAGGCTAGGTCCTGCTCGTCATCACCGAGCACACCGATCGCGCCGTTACGGACATCGATCCGGCTGAAGACGACATCGCCGGGGCGTGCCCGAAACGTGCTGCCCTTGCTCGTCCTCTTCGCATTTCTTAGAGAGATCTGTCCCCCAAAATCGATGCTACCCAGTGGAATGTTGCCGGCCGCAGGCTCTATGCGCCGCGTAGCTAGTTCACTCACGGGGCGAAGCATGTGGACTACTGTGGGCGCCCATGACGGAACATCATGGGACTTGACGTCCCAGCGTGCGAGGCCTGCGCGCCATACTGACAAAACTCGCATCAGACCACCGCGCCCGAGGAGGCTGTAAGGGACAGGGAATTGCGGCTCCATTCCCGGAAGGCCTCAAGAACACTGGGTAGTTCATTGGGCACGGAATCGCCGGTGACGCCTGTGGACGTGATGCCGGCATGCTCAACTTCCGCCATGAAGATTGGGTAGTCGTCCAGCTGCTTGGCAGCAGCGGTTATGCGCTCCGCCTTTTCTTTCTCCAACTCCCGAATAATCGTGTCCCGGGTCTTTGTAGCTGCCTTCACTGCCGCACGCTCATCCTTGTTGAGGAGGCTGTTCCATGTTCGTCGTGCAGCGTTGAGACGGGCTGTGTCAGAGCGATCGAGATACGCGTCTGCCAGGGCTTGCTGGGCGTTAAGGGCGTCTCCGGCGTTGATGCCATGCGACTCTAGCGTTTCGCAGAGCTGTTCGGTTGCCTTCGTGCGCAATGGTTCAAAGACTGTTTGTTCGAGTTCTTCAGAAGCTGTAATAAGAGCTTGTTTCCAAGCCACTCGATCCTCTGCCGTGAATCGCTCGAGCAGGACAATCGAGGTCTTGACGGTCGCTTTGGCGCTCGCGAATACCTCCTGGGGCAGCGAGATGACTGCCCGCAGCCGTGCAGTGCCCTCTATGTAATCCCGGAACCATTCAAGGCTGGGATTATTGAGGAGTCCGTCCGGCAAGACAATGGCCACACGACCTCCTGGCTTGAGAAGGCGGATGGCACGCTCGACGAACAGAGATTCTGTGGGACGGGAATTCCTCACCTGGGAAGTTGCAGTTTCGCCTCCGACTGGGTTTCGACCGATATCGAATAGCTGCAGGATGGGCCACTTCTCACGTTCAGCGATTGCGAGTTGAGCGCGACTTGCTGCCCAATGTTCTCCATACCTTGCTGCATTGATTGCGGCATCGTCCTCGGACTCCACCATGCGCGTCTGGGTGGTATCCCCGGTCAGCTGGTCTGCTGTAACCGTTGCCCCGAATGGGGGATTTGTCAGTACGACATCGAATCTATTCTCAAGGAGGCCTCCGGTATCGAGCAGTCCATCGTGAAAATAGATGCCGCCGTGTCCGTCGCCATGCATGATCATGTTCATTTTGCTTGTGCGCGCAGCGCGCGCTTCCGCGTCCGATCCGAAAATGCACTCCCGTGAAAGACGTCCCAAACGGGAAGTCGAGTCTTCCATATCCAGGCTCGCATTCAGAGCATGCTTATTCTCATCGATAGCGTCGGCAAGCCGCGCGTCGTCCCAGCTTTCGTGCGCCGCCTGGGCTTGCAACTTTGCAATAGCTGCATCTTTCTCATCTTGGACCGAACGCTCTATCTGGTCCCGGACGTATTCGAAGGTCCTTATGAGGAAGCCACCTGTTCCGCTTGCCGGGTCGCATACGAGCTCGTCTTCGCGCGGGTCGACTAACCCGACCATAAAGTCCACGATTGGACGGGGGGTAAAGAACTGGCCAAGTTCTCCACGGAATGTCTGTCCAAGGAATTGCTCGAAGGCAATGCCTTTGATGTCGTCACTGGTGGCTGAAAGGTTGAATCGCTCGAGCTTTTCGACGAGGCGTCGGAACGTGGCGTAGCTGATGTTCAGACGATCGCCCTTCTCGAAGAGTCGGTCGCTCTTCAACCCCTTCTTGGTGTCATCGAAGAGATCTGTCATGACTTCGTCGGCACGACTCCGTCGAACCTTCGCGTACCTGTCCATATAGTCGCGCGTGAAGCGATCGCCCTCTGCACCTCGTTCGAAGTACATCTTGATGAACAGAACCTTTGAGATCTCGTCAAACGCTGCGCCTGGATCCAACTTATGGTTATCGCGCAGGATGGCATGGCACTCGTGAAGGAGCTTCCGAAATTCGTCTCGCGAAAAAGCTTTCGTGGCCGCCCGGATAGCCTCTAGGCGTTTGGCGTCCGAGAGGTCTTCGGCGTGGGGCGCGTCCTCTATATCGACTCGCGTGCCTGGTGCACCAGGAACTAGGCGAAACGCTCGGGTTTCCTTCTCGTTGTGTGCGACCATGAATTCGCAGCCAACGGCTCTCGCATAGCTTTCACCCTGGGAATAATCGGCGGGGACGATCGTGACGTGCTCTGCTTTAGTTTCAACGACGAGCACGTAGTCGCGGTTTGCAGTAAGCGCATCTTCATCCTTGGCAACTACGATATCGGCCTTCGGTGACCCGTGGCCGTGCATGGTGCGCTTTTCCTGCGCCATCTGCTTCAGTGAATATCCGTAGCGTGAGTGCAGCCTGTGGATGAACCTCTGCCGAACAACCTCCTCCGGTTTCGCCTGGAGCCATTTACCTCGGAGCGGCGCCCATACAAAGCCGTTGACTATCTGGATGACGTCAGCCCCTTCGCCGAAGTGTGATGTTGGGGGGCTCGTCGGCTTGGCAGTCGAACCGGCTGCGCTCTTTTTCGGCATTTGTCTCCTTGTGAAATTTCCAGCTCATGTGTGTCGCAGGCCAGCCGCTGAAGCCGCTTGGCAGCTGCCCCCCGCTGGCTGCCAGGGAAGCGATAGCCCCAGGAACCAGCATTCTTGTGGTTGTGGGCGGCGCAGTCGTTGGGGTTGCCGGCCAGTTCGGCGACAAACCTATCCGTAATGCGTCATGCACATGAGTCCGACTACCAACAATAGCGAACCAGACAGGGCAGGGTTTGGTTGCCCACGCGGGATAGGCAGCTCTTGCAGTGAACCGGAGGGCATCTCCGTCGAGACTGTGGCCCCACAGTTCGTCAACAAGCCAACCGCGCTGCTCCACCGTCCTCACTATCTTCACCTCCAGCTCGTGGACATGCGAAAGCCTAAGCGTAGGGCCCGACAGTCCTTGCTCCACGCTTTGCGGTTACCAGCATTCTTGTAATGCCGATGGACTTGCAGCCGGTCTCGAGAAACAGGAGATAAGCGCAGCCGTAGCCAGCAATGATGCGGTAATCGGGATGGCGATGAGGCGCAGACGAAGGTCTTCCAACAGGAATCAGCATCAGACTAGTCTCGGCGCTTCAACGGGAGTAAGGATTTGAGCTCCACTTAGCAAACCAGGCGTCTTGGTCCGCGCTGTCTTGCCTAACTCTTTCCCAATAGGGAGGGACGTGCTCCGTTATTTTGTGGACTCGGCCACGCTCATCGCGTTTCCATCGCTGCCCCATAGTGTCGGTGAAACTTACGCAGGGAATGCCAAAAAGCGCATCTGAGCCCTCATCAGGTTCGCTGGGCGGTCCATATGGGTGCCGACGATGAAGGATTCGTCCCTCAACGGTCATGCCCGGGTTCACTATCTGGAGATCAAATGGGCTTTGGTCGCTTCTTTCGGTGGCAGCCATAGCAACAATGACGTCGTAGACCGGTTGGCTCCCGCCATTCTTAACCTTGACCGTAAGGTCGAAAGAAGTTTCCGCTCCTAAATCCTCATCTTCCTCGTTTGGATCAAAGCGTCGAACGCCACAAAACCACGCTGACACTTGGTCGGCCGAAATGCGTATCGCTCGTTCTTCCGCCTCCTGTCTCGCCCGTCGCTCGTGTGCAAGAAGCCGCATAGCGACCAGCAGCGCACCTACCGTGCCGAGTGCGCTAAAGATAGCCGCCCATGTGTTCATCAATGACATGTCCATGGGCTATGTTCTCGTCTTCGCGGATCGTGACAGCTTAGGGACACGGTCCAATGGAATAGAGTCACCGACACGTCAGCCGTAGTTGTCGACTCGAAGTCTTGGGCGTCGCAAAAACGATCGTTTCTTAAGACACTTGTGCAAGCTCGCCTTGCCTGCCTCACATCCGCCTGTTTCCGGCCTTTTTCTAATCTTGAAAACCCGTCTCAAAACCAGTAGTCTCAAAACACTATTTGATACGGCTTTTCGAGATAGGGGAGATCGGTGGCAGTCATCGGTTACGCAAGGGTTTCAACTGCCGAGCAGAATCTGGAGTTGCAAACCGCAGCTCTGAAAGACGCGGGCGCAATCCGGATCTACGCTGACAAGGGTGTAAGCGGGAGCGCCGTCGAGCGACCGGAACTTACAAAACTTCTTGATCGTCTTGACGAAGGTGATGTCCTCACCGTTTGGAAACTGGACAGGCTTGGCCGCAATACACGTCACGTTCTGACGGTTGTCGATGAACTGCGGAACCGGGGTGTCAGTTTCAGGTCCCTCACGGAGGGCCTGGACACTACTGGACCAATGGGTACCGCCATGCTCACCATCATGGCCGCCTTCGCCCAACTCGAAAGGGACACGATCATCGAGCGAACGCGCGCAGGGCTGAAGGAGGCTGCCAAAAACAACAGGCACGGTGGACGTCCACGAAAAGTGGATGGCGCTGCAGCGGTGAGAGCCGCAGATCTCAAAGCCAAAGGTCTCAGCGCGAACGACATCGGGAAGATGCTGGGGGTCTCGAGGGCAACGGTTTACCGCTATCTTGCGAGCTAGTGCTGATGGTGAGGGCCCGTGTGATGTTTGTGGGACGCGGGCCTTTGCAAAGTCAGTAAACTCCAATCATCGCCTAGGACGGCTGGCCGCTCCTCAAATGCGATGAGCCCCAATCTAGCTCCGGACGTAATGATCAACGCGTCGAAGGAGTCAACGGTCGTTTAGCTTCGAGCCGGCTTCTTCGGTTCCCGCTCCTCGACGCCCTTCCAACGGCCCGGTGTCGACTTCGACGCCAGGTAGTTCGCATCGCCGTCGTACTTGTCGTAGCGATCGGTTCGATCGTTGTACTGCTGGTATCGGTCTTTCTGCTGACCGATCCGGTAGCCTTCACCGGTGTTCTTCCCCAACGTGCATCTCCCGAAATCGTGTCGTATGTTCGCGGGAGAAGTATATCTGGCCGACCCTGTTGGTCCATCCTCGGGTTCCGGAACGCTCGCAACTACATGACCCGATCGCTGATCGGAGGCGGTGACTTCGGTCAAGAGCTCGTGACGTAATGGACCGAAGCAACTAGTCCTGACGAGAGGGCTTTCAGACTTCTACTTACAAAAATTTGACGAACCGGCGGCGCGCGGCGCGGTTATCTAGTACTCGATGGTTCCTACGATTTACAAGATTTCCGCAAGTGCACGCCCATGAAGGGAACGGGGGTACGCTCGCGCAAGCGCCTAATTGAAGACCTGCTGCGGGGGGGCAGCTTTGGAAACTTTCGGGGTGCATTTTCGCCGGGTAGGACAGGCTCCTTCGCCGGGTTGTTGACTGAAGTCTTAATATGACCAATTGTCAACCTGTGGGGCCATGAATCTCGCCCCAGGATCTGAGCCTTTGGGGGAGTGACTCACAGAACCTCCTATTCATGGAACCTTCCCCGCTGGTCGAATCCAAAGGAGTCAGTACTAGGAAGTTACACCCTTGGAAGTAGCAGCCCTATAACTAGGGCTGCTACTTCCTAACTAGTGAGTTTGTCTTCTCTAAGTAGTCCCGATGGTGATTGCTCGCTCTGGCTGGCTGAAGGGCCGACCATCTCACGGCTGTAGTATCGGGAAACTCGTCGGACTTCATGATTAATCAACAGGTCATCCATGACATAGGCCCAAGTTCCCCCTCCGCCGTGGAATTCTCCTCCGCATGAGCAGGTGCAGTCATCCCTGACAGCACCCTGGCAGGAGTGGGTGCACACTTGCGTGACGGAGTACTCCCTTATAACCCACACTCCGCCGTACAAGGTTTGAAGGGCTGCCGCCAGATTTTCCCGGTGGCGCTTGGCGAGCATCCACCAGACCTTCCCGGCGTTGTCCACGGTCCACTCGAGGTGGACTCTACTTCCCAGGACTTCTTTCAGGAATTCCCTCGTCCACTTCCCGCCGTCCGGAAAGTTCACATAGAGCTTGGTCCTATCGATAAAACTGTAAATCGTTGCTTGAGACATGTTCCGATTCCTTCGGATAGATCTGATACTGCATGGAATCGTCGCTTCGTCTTTTCGTCGTTATGTTGAGATTGCTGAGTTTGTTCAGCATCCTGTTTGCCTCTTTGTGTACTCCTTCCTAGGGCTTTGGTCTGTTCGCCAGGTCTGCATGCAGGTCAATAGGCTGCACAGACCTGCCTAAACCTGCACAGACCTGCTCTATGGCTGCAACAACTTGCACAGCACGCTATTTGCGCCTTCACCTGCACGCCTGCACACCCCCCCGTAGGGGGTGCAGTGCAGGCAGGCAGCAGATGATTGGTTAGGCAGTCTGATGAGACGAGTAGTCAGGAGAGACGATCATCCACTTGGGACGGGTATCGCTACCGAGATTCTGAATGACTCCCTGAGCTTCAAGGGTCTTGAGGTGATCGCCAACGGTATTGCGGTTGATTCCGGTAGCCAGGGCGATTCCCTGAGCAGACGTGGCACCATCCTGAATTGCTCTTCGGACTCGGCTCACATCCAGTACTCCCAGACGTTCAGCGCGTTCCTTAGTGCTTAGCTGAGCACCATCCGGAACAGCAACACCGCCTGAACCCGAGCCACCGGAGAAGAGGACAGTCTCAATGGTGTAGTTGAGCTTCTTGTCCGGATCTTTGGAGCCCTTGACCTTCTCGAATGACAGGGTACGAGTACCGGTCGCGTTCTTGGTGAGCTTGATTAGAAGGTCCATCATTGCCTTCTGGGCGGAAGCGCCACGTCCTGAGCCGGAATCCTTCTTGCCTTCGTGGTGCACTAGCAGGGCAAGGAACTGCCCCTCTGTTGCCCAGTCCTGAATGGGCTTGAGAGCTGCCACCATGTCTACGTTGGAGTTCTCATCCACACCTGACAGGATGTTGGCCTGAGGATCGAAGACCACAAGAGAAGGGTTGATACCGGCACCCTTGACCTTCGACCTCATAGCTTCCAGCCCGAAGAGGCCAGGAGCCACGTCTAGCGAGGTCCCAATAGTGAGCGTCTGACCTACGCCTGCATCCCAGGCCAGGAAACCCGAGGTATCCGCACCAGGGTGTTTGGCCTTCCACGCCTCAACCATGTCCCAAAACGGTTGTCCGCCTTCAGCTGCGATATACAGTACGTGGGATGGTCCCTTGGTGTTAAGAGGGAGCCCCTGCCACTTATCCAGTCCAGCACAGATGCTCAGTGCGAGGTCAACCACCGCAATTGTCTTACCGGCTGATGACTGCCCGTAGAGCTGTCCGATGCCTACTGAAGGGATGTGATCCTGAACAAGGTGAGGCAGTGCCACTCGCTCTGCAAGATAAGCCGTTGTGAGGAAGGGTGTGTCTTTTGTGATGCCTACCGGAATCTCATCAAGTTCTGACTTGAGGATCTTGCTCAGGGCATCCAGCGACGATGCACTGTGCAGCTTCATGTTCATCGAGAAGTGCTGAGTGAAGAGACCCGACTGGTCATCGTCACCTGTGGCAGTGCGTTTCAGAAGCCCGATTTGCTTGGTTACGCCTTCGAGGATGCCGCCGTAGATGTTCGCGACCTGCTTGATGGTTTTGTGGATAAACCAGTCGCCTTCGGTCTTGCGGTACTCGATCCCATCCCATACGTACCAACTCGCTTCGGCCTTGACGTAGACGGCCTTCCCGGTCAGGAAGGGGGCGAGTTCACCTGCTACTCCAAGCTCGGTGGTCGGGAGACTTCTGGCTGTTTCTTCTAGCTTTGTCCTACTCCAGCTACTGATGAGCTGCTTCTGAACCTCGGTGCTGAAGATATTTTCGAGAATCTGATTCTCAGTTGTGATGGATGTTTCCATGTCCAGTAATGCTTTCTATCAAATTTTCTGCTCATTCGAGCCTTTCGTTTGTTTTGAATTTATTTTTTCCTTGGCGCTTTGGCCGGCTGAGGGTGGTGCTTAAGACCTACATAGCTTGTTCCTTTTCTAGTTGGGCGATGGCACTCTGGACCTGACGCTTCGTCTCTTCGGTCTCAGCGAGAGCGGCCTGTAGGCGCTGAATCTTCTGCTGAGTTCTGGTGAGCTTGAACCTTGCTCGGGTAAGGGGTGTTCGCTCGTACTTGCCTTTTCCCATTCGGGAACCTTCCTCTTGTTTGGTTTTGTAGTATCCATTGTATCACATGAGGCGGGAGAGGGCAAATCTTATACCAGCAAGCCTTCCATGTCAACCAGTAGGGCCAGTGAATTTTCCATAGTCCAAGGAGGGAATTGCTGAGCGGCGAGGCTGGCTTTAGCGCCCGCGCGGGCCTAAGCGGAGCAGATCGGAGAGTTCCGAACTCTCTAGCCTATCAGCTTCCGGCTCAGGATCCAAATTTGGGCGAATCGCAACCGCAGCCGTTCCACGCCGCCCTCGGAGTGCCCGAGCCGGAGGGCAGGTGCGGTTCCCCTTCCCGGGCAACTATCTGTCGCGCGCTCCTCGGTGTCTGCCGTAGGTTGCCCAGGAGCCGTGAGGCTCGGTCAGGCTTACTTCCAATGGGCCTGGGTCCTCCGTCGTCACTCAGTTCCGCAAAGCTGCGGGTGGGTCAGCGCTGCCAAGGAAAAAAAGAACCGCGCCGGCTCGGGGCCGACGCGGCTCTCTGAGGTTGCGGAAACATCCCTCACGTCAAGCCTAGGGCGTCCCTCAATGCAGGGCTCAGCTCGGCCTCATTAATTTCGACTGCATCTGTGTTGAGGTCTGCAAGCTGCAGCATTAGGTCTGACGGAAAGAGCGTCACGAATTCGGGGCGGAAGCGAGCGCCTTGCGGACCACGCTTCACCACGATGCCCTTATACAGGGACTGAACTATGGTGCGCTGCTTCTCCACAGAGATATCGTTCCAGCGGCCCCAGAGGGCTTCTGCGCCTTGGGAAGCCATCTCAGGAAGCAGTCCCGCAAATGAGGTCTCACGAATGATCTCGACTAGCCGTGCATCGATATCGCCCACCTTCCTGGCGTGTGCGGCTTCCTTCTTTGCGATCATCACGGGTGACAGTCCTGCCTCCGCCGCCTCGTCCATCCACGCGTCGTGATCCCTGATCGTCGATATCCGTTCAAGACGGAGCTTTGCTGCTGTTTCGGCTCCGTCAGGGTGGATGACCTTCTCAGCGCCCTGATGCATGAAGAGGTACAGAAACTTTTCCACAACAAATTTTTCAAGGGGCACTGCGGCCCTGCTTACGTGTCCCGGCGTGGGACACCTGTAGGCCCGAGGGCTTCCCGGCCCGCCGCGATAGCTGACATTCAGGCCTCCACCACATGTTCCGCATGTGGCGATGCCAGTCAGAAGGTGTGGATTGTGTCGGGTTCCCTGTACGCCGCGCTTACCGGTCTTTTGAGATTCGATAAGGCTCTGTATGTCGTTAAAAGTTTCTTCATCTAGCAGAGGCTCCCAGCCATCCATGGTGTAGGTAGTGCCCTGATAAACGCGCTTCCCTGTCAGTCGTGGAGCGGTGAAGAAGTTACGCACGGTTCCCGGAGTCCAGTCTTTGCCCCCTGCGCCTTTGCTCTTTGGCGTCTGGAATCCAGTGGCGTTCCAGTCCTTCGCGACTTGGAAGAAAGTCTTCTCACCCTTGGCAAGTCCCGCTGCGGCTGTCCGGATAGCTTCCGCTTCGCCCGCAACAAGCTTGCCGGTGATTCGGTCGTTACCGAAGACTGGGCGGGAGTAGTGCCACTTACCGTCCTTGGCGTTGGCAAGGTTCTTGAGCTTCTGGAACTCCGCTTTCTTCTCACCTTCGGCAGCGTCTATGACGGAGCGAATCAGGGTAAGCATGGTTGAGTCTCCGCTTGAGAAATCCAACTTTCCGCCATCCTCCATGTGTCCGGTAATGCCAGCGGCCTTGAGGCGAAGGGTGTCCATCACGTCGCGTGACAGGCGGCTTGCGCGGTAGGCGACAACAACAGGAGGAGCGTCTTTAAGCATGCGCTCAAAGTCGGGCCGGATACCTCCGTCGGTTGCGCTCTTGTCATTGTCCTTATAGATCTCACCTACCAGCCACCTTTTGGAGAGAATGTAGGCAGTGCAGGCCCTCACCTGTTCCTCTACGGTCTTACCCTCTTCAGAAGTCCCTTTGCGCTTGTCGCTGCTGAGTCGGGCATAAATCGCTGCGGTGGTTTGCTCCATGCAGGCAAGAGTATCGGAATATCTCGACGTGGGTCATGATTACCCTGATGTCGGCGGTGCTCGTGGCCGCGCTGCTTGCCCTCGCCGGGCCGGCGCTGGAGGCAATGTTCAACCAAGCTATGGACACGGTCGGACAATAGGCTGTGATCCCGGTTGCCGCGGACGGCCCTGGGCGCGAGCGAGGATCTGCGGTCGTCGATTTTGTCCTGGTGGGCGGGTTGCTCACGATGTTCTTCCTGGCCATCATCCAGCTCGCGCTGGTGCTGCATGTCCGCAATACGCTGATTGACGCCGCCGCTTCCGGCGCGCGGTATGGCACCCTTGCAGACCGCAATGCCGGCGATGCGCGGCAACGCACTGGTGAACTCATCGGAACAGCGCTCAACGACGGCTTCGCGCAGGACATCCGGACACGTGAGGTCACATTTCAGGGGCTGCGCACACTCGAGGTGACGGTCAGGGCGCCGATGCCAGTGATTGGCCTCATTGGCCCGCGCGACTGGCTGGAGGTTAGGGGCCATGCGGCAATCAACAGGTGACCGGCAACCGGCGACTCAGCGGCAACCGCCAATTCAGCGGCACTCGGCCACTGAGCCGGGCAGGGAAGGCTTCTGCCCAGGCGAAAGCCAGGCATGGCCCGGCCGTGCGGCACAGATCATTGCAGACCGCGTGTGCGAGGCGCTGTGCGTTGATCGCGGACGTCCGAGCCAGGACGCGGGCGCAGCCAAGGGCTTGAAGCAGGAAGCCTGGAAATCATCGAGCGGCGTCGCAGGCCGGCAAAGCTCACAACGGGATGATGCCAGGCAGCGGGGGAGCGCCGTCGTCGAGTTCACCTTCCTGGGGCTGCTCCTCATGGTGCCGGTGGTGTATTTCATCATCACCGTCGGCCAGCTACAGGGGGGGTTCATTTGCTGTCGTGGGAGCTGCCGACCAAGCGGCGAAGGTTTTCGTGGCCCAGCCCGACGAAGCTTCCGGACGGGCCGCAGCAGAGCAGGCCGCCGTCCTGGCCCTCGCCGACTACGGCCACTCCGTCGAAAACGCACGCGTGGAAGTGAGCTGCGATCGCGGCAACTGCATGGCGGCGGGGTCTGCGGTCACGGTGACCGTCCACCTAAGCGTTCCTCTTCCCTTTGTCCCTTTCAGCAAAGCGTTCCGACTGAACGCCAGCCAGCTGCACGCGACAGCAACCCAAATCGTGGGCAGGTTCCGTTGACGTCCGCCGTTCGGAGCCGTCCACCCGCCATGACAGGCGAGACCAGGAGTGCCATGGGGACCGAGGACGGGCAGATGACCATGCTCATCATCGGCTTCGTCATGTTGGCACTTTTGGTCAGCACCGTGGTGATGGCCGCCTCCAGCCTCTACATTGGGCACAAGAAACTCCTGTCACTGGCGGACGGCGCATCGATGGCCGCCGCGGGCAGCTACACGCTGGGCCAGGTGGAAACCGCGGGCGGCGTTCCAACTGCTGTGTTGAGCGGGGACCGCATCCGAAACGTCGCCGGCGACTATCTCACCCGGACTGGCGCGTTTGGGCGCTTCGACGGACTGGCCGTCTCTGCGGCGACGGGCTCGCCTGACGGCTCCACCGCCGTCGTTGTTCTGACTGCGGTAGTTCATCCTCCGGTGGTGAACTTCCTCGTACCGGATGGCATAAGAATCGAGGCGGCGTCAACGGCACGGTCCAGGCTCACGCGCTGAACCGGGGCGGACAGCTGCCGTCCCGCATTCACCGGTTGGCCGTCCCGCATTCACGAACCGGCGCCAGTCTTCATCGGCGCCAATCTACACCGTCCGGTGGGAGGAGACGGATAGCGTAGGCTTAAATAACCATGGCTCAAATAGATTTTTCTGCAGAGATCCGCGCATTGCGCGCCACTTACACCTCCATTGAGAACGTCACCAATGTCGAGGCGCTGAAGGAAGAGATCGCAGAACTGAGCGAGCGGGCCGGGGAACCCAACCTGTGGGACGATCCCGCGGCCGCGCAGGTGATAACCTCACGCCTCTCGCACCGGCAGTCCGAACTTGAGCGACTGAACACCCTGGCCTCCCGCATCGACGACCTCGAGGTGCTCGTGGAGTTGGGCCAGGATGAGGACGACGCCGATTCCATGGGCGAGGCCGCAGCCGAACTCGAGTCGATCCAGAAATCCCTGAAGGAGCTTGAGGTCGTCACGCTGCTCTCCGGCGAATACGACGAGCGCGAAGCCGTGGTGACCATCCGCTCCGGGGCAGGCGGCGTGGACGCCGCTGATTTCGCGGAAATGCTCCTCCGGATGTATTTGCGCTGGGCCGAGCGGCACGGTTATCCCACCACCGTCATGGATACGTCCTATGCCGAGGAAGCCGGGCTCAAGTCGGCGACCTTCGAAGTCAATGCGCCTTATGCCTTCGGTACTCTAAGCGTCGAGGCCGGCACGCACCGGCTTGTCAGGATCAGTCCCTTTGACAATCAGGGACGCCGCCAGACGTCGTTCGCTGCGGTGGAAGTCATTCCGCTGATCGAGCAGACCGACTCCATCGACATCCCGGACAACGAGATCCGAGTGGACGTCTTCAGGTCCTCCGGCCCGGGCGGCCAGTCGGTCAACACCACGGACTCCGCGGTCCGGCTGACCCACATCCCCACGGGCACGGTCGTGTCCATGCAGAACGAAAAGTCACAGCTGCAGAACCGGGCAGCCGCCATGCGCGTGCTCCAGTCCCGGCTCCTGCTCCTTAAGAAGGAGCAGGAGGACGCTGAAAAGAAGGCTTTCGCCGGTGATGTCAAAGCCTCGTGGGGCGACCAGATGCGGTCCTACGTCCTGAACCCCTACCAAATGGTCAAAGACCTCCGGACTGAGCACGAGGTCGGCAACACCTCGGCGGTGTTCGACGGCGCGATCGACGACTTCATCGAAGCCGGCATCCGCTGGCGCACGGACAACCGGAACGCCGAAAAGTAGGTCCTGGCCCCCGGTGTCCGGTCCCGAAGCATAGGCCGGGCATCCTGCTCCAATAGTGCGACACGCCCCTCTGACTCACCCGGGAGCACCTTTCGTGCTGGGTATAGTCGAGAAGCCGGAGCTCTCCTTCCCCCAAGAGAAAGCCCCCGCACCGGTTGCAGACCGGGCCGTCGAGGCCTTGTCCTGCAGGGTACATAGGATCATGATCCGTTTCGAAAATGTCACCAAGGTCTACGACCAGACGACCCGGCCTGCGCTGGATTCTGTCACCCTTGAAATAGACCGTGGTGAATTTGCCTTCCTCGTCGGCGCATCCGGATCCGGCAAGTCCACGTTCCTGCGCCTCGTGCTTAAGGAAGACCGCGCCACGTCCGGCTCCGTGTACGTCGCGGGGCAGAACGTCGCCAACATCTCCAGCTGGCGCGTGCCGAGGCTGCGCCGCGGCATCGGCGTCGTATTCCAGGACTTCCGGCTGCTCCCGCAGAAGAACGTGTTTGCGAACGTCGCGTTCGCCATGCAGGTCATCGGCAAGAGCCGCAGCGTCATCCGGGACACCGTCCCCGAAGTCCTTAAGACGGTGGGCCTGGAAGGGAAGGAGAAGCGGATGCCGCACGAGCTCTCGGGCGGTGAACAGCAGCGCGTCGCCATCGCCCGCGCCGTGGTCAACCGGCCCGGCATCCTGCTGGCAGACGAGCCCACCGGCAACCTCGACCCCACGACCTCCATGGGGATCATGGGCGTGCTGGACAAGATCAACCAGAACGGCACTACAGTGGTTATGGCCACGCACGACGACGACATCGTGAACGAAATGCGCAAGCGCGTCGTGGAGTTAAAGAACGGCGTGGTCATCCGCGACGAAGCCCGGGCCCTTTACACGTCGATGATCCCCGTCGTCGGCCAGTCCCGCAGGCTCAAGGATGCCAGCGGCCGGGACGAGGCCGGAAGAGAGCTGCCCGATATCTTGCCAAGCGCGTCCTCCGAAACGTACGCAACCAACCGTACGGATACGACCAACCGTTCTGGGGAGGGCCGGCAGTGAGGCTCCAGTTCATCCTCGGGGAAATCGGCAGCGGTCTCCGCCGGAACATGTCCATGGTGGTGTCGGTCATCCTCGTCACCTTCGTATCACTGACTTTCGTCGGCGCTGCCGGAATGCTCCAGCTGCAGATCAACCAGATGAAGGGCTACTGGTACGACAAAGTCCAGGTGGCGATCTTCCTGTGCGGTGAGGGTTCGACGGCGCCTGGTTGCGCTTCGGGGTCGGCGACGCCCGAGCAGCAGGACAATTTGCGGACGCTTCTTGAATCGCCGGCAGTTTCCCAGTACATCAACGACTTCCAGTTCGAGTCCAAGGAAGACGCCTACAAGCACTTCAAGGAGCAGTTTTCGAACTCTCCCATCGTGGACTCCGTCACTCCCGACCAGCTTCCCGCGTCTTTCCGGATCAACATGAAAGATCCTGAAAAGTACCGGATCATCAGCGAGACCTTCTCCTCCCAGCCGGGTGTGGAAACGGTGATCGATCAGCGGCAGGTCCTGGAGAGGCTGTTTTCCGTCATGAACGCAGCCTCGCTGGTGGCAGTCATCATCGCCGGCGTCATGACGGTCTGCGCAATCCTGCTCATTGCCACCACCATCAGGCTTTCGGCATTCAGCCGCCGCCGCGAGACCGGCATTATGAGACTCGTTGGCGCGTCGAAGACGGTGATCCAGCTGCCGTTCATCCTGGAAGGCGTCATCGCAGCAGTGATCGGTGCTGCCCTGGCGTCAGTCACCCTCTGGGCCGTGGCGCACTTCTTCCTGGGCGAGTACATGTCCAAGCAATACCCGGACACGGCATTTATTTCGCCCGCGCAGACCCTGCTGCTGGCACCGGTACTCATCGGCCTGGGCGTAGTCTTGGCTGGTACTTCATCTCTGCTCACTCTCCGCCGATACTTGAGGGTGTAGGTCTCAATGAATGTCGAAGGAATGCATATGATTGTGAAGCCCGGCCGACACCTGCCGGACGCCCCTGTGGGACGCCAACGCAGAATCATCAGTGCCGCCCTCGCGCTGGTGCTGGCCGCCGGACTCGCGTCATCTGCCCCGGCCACTTTCGCGGACGACCTGGAAGACCAGCAGGCCGCGCTTAATGCTGAAGCGGCCCGTGTCCAGCAGTCCCTGGAATTCGTGGATGCCAAGATTTCGAAGGCGGCAGCGGACCTTGTGATTTTCCGTGGCCAGCTCCCGGGTGCCCAGCAAGCGCTGCTCGAGGCCCAGGGCCGGGTGGCGAGTGCGGTGAAGGAAGTGGAAGCACTTGCCGCCCGCGTCGACCTTGCCCAGCAGAACAAGGCGAAAATCACCCAGCAGCTCGAGTCGGACAAGCAGAAGATAGCCAGCACCAAGAAGCTGATTGGCCAGATCGCCACCCAGGCCTACAAGTCCGGAGGCGTGCCTTCCAACCTGACGCTATTCTTCGGCTCGAACAACACCGGCAGCCTCACCGACACCATCGACCTGGCGGACCAGGCCATGCGCAGCCAGAACTCCGCGATGGATAAGCTGAGCCAGCAGAACGCCACCAATGTGAATTCGCAGGCCCGCCTGGAAGCGGTTGAGGCTGAAATCAAGGACCTCAAGTCCAAGGCTGACGCGGCGCTGGCGAAAGAGAAAGCCGCCCGCGATGAGGCAGCGGCCAAGAAGGCCAAGGTGGACAAGCTCATTGCGGACACCGCGCGCCTGAATAAGCAACTGGAAGCTGCCAAGCCGGGCATCCAACGGAAGCTTGCCGCGGTCAAGGCGCGACAGGAAGCAGTTGCTGCCGAAATCGTAGAGCGCGACCGGAAGCTGCGTGAGGCCTGGCTCGCGGAGCAGCGGCGTATCGCCGAGGCGGCCCGTGCCCAGGCCGAGGCCGATGCCCGCGCCCGCGGTGATGCAGAAGCCGCCGCCCGGGCCCGGCGGCCCTACGTGCCGCCCGCTCCCGGCTCGCCATCGGCCTTTGGCCTACGCCACCCTTTCGCCGACGGCGTCCCGATCACGTCAGGATTCGGGTGGCGGGCAACGCCGCCCGGGACCGTGGACTTCTACGGCTCCGGAGGGTACATGCACACGGGCATCGACTTCGGTGCTGCCTGCGGGACACCGGTCTACGCGCCGGCTGCGGGCACGGTGTTCTCAGCCGGCTGGGCGGATGACGGCGGCGGGAACAACGTCAAGATCTCCCACGGCGTAGTCCAGGGCAACTCACTGACAACCATCTACTACCACAACTCAAGCGTCGTGGTCTCGGTGGGGCAGCGGGTCAGTCAGGGACAATTGATCGCATACTCGGGTACTACCGGTAACTCGACCGGCTGCCACTCGCACTTTGAGACATGGCTGAATGGCGAAGCGGTTGACCCCATGCGTCTCCTGTAACGGCAACGGTCCCGGCATCCTAGCCTTGGGACGACTGCCGTAGACTGGAATGACCTTGCTGCGGGACAGCCGAGGCAGCCAATTTTTCAAGATCCGAGGAGTTGACCGTGCCGAAAGAAAGTGGCCGGAAGGTAGTGGCCACCAACCGGAAGGCCCGGCATGACTATCATGTCCTGGACACCTATGAGGCTGGCATTGCCCTGATGGGAACCGAGGTGAAGTCCCTGCGGGAAGGCCACGCCTCCATGGTCGACGGTTTCTGCACCTTCTATAACGATGAGCTGTGGATGGAGGGAATCCACATCCCCGAGTACAACCAGGGGAGCTGGACCAACCACGCCGCCCGTCGCCGCCGCAAGCTGCTGCTGCACCGCGAGGAGCTCATCAAGATCTCCCATAAGATCAGGGAGTCCGGGTTTACGATCGTGCCGCTGCAGCTGTACTTCCTGGACGGCCGCGCCAAAGTTGAGATCGGGATTGCCCGCGGTAAGAAGGATTACGACAAGCGTCAGACCCTGCGCGAGCAGCAGGACAAACGTGAAGCGCTCCGGGTAATGAGGGAACGCAACCGCCGCTAGGGCTATCCGTGAGGAATTATTCACCGTGGGGATGCGTTATGATGAGTAGCCCGGCAGGAAGTTGAATGTCCTGCCGGTTTGGTAACAAAATACGGGGATGATCGGTTTCGACGATGTTAGTCGCGACAGGTGAAGCGGGCCGAGGATGCAGAATTATCTCGTAAACGCTGTCTGCAAACCAATAAGTGCCGAATCTAAGCGCACTGACTTCGCTCTTGCTGCCTAAGCAGTAAGACAGTCCGTCAGCCCGAGGTTGCTATCGCCCCGGATCCTGGCGTCATTTAGATAGCCACTGCTGTTTGCCCTCGTCATCGGGGCAAACGGGACTCTTAGATGACTGGGCCCGGATCAGCCGCCTGTTTGCAGGACGGCTGGGGCCGAGAAAATCCGACGCAAACTGCGCCCGGAGAAGCCCTGACAACACGACATCGGACGGGGGTTCAATTCCCCCCATCTCCACCAGACAGATTTAGGGAGCATCTTCTTACTCCTTGAATCGCATGCGGTCTGCTACTGTCTTCCACACGAGAGGAGGCGCCGGCTAATCACCGGGGCCATCGGGCGGGGGGCCAGCATTGCGAACCGTAGTTATTGACCG
The DNA here is from genome assembly GCF_018613875.1 of Arthrobacter sp. ISL-28. Taxonomy (GTDB): domain Bacteria; phylum Actinomycetota; class Actinomycetes; order Actinomycetales; family Micrococcaceae; genus Arthrobacter. The sequence continues at coordinate 178,199 of NZ_JAGGPJ010000027.1, forward strand.
GCATGTGCTCGGTGTCGAAGGCCTGCCCCTCCCACAGGGACAGGCCTTCGACGTTTCCGGGGCCCGCGAGATTTTTGACGACAGAAGACTGCCGGACGGCTTCCCCTTCGTCGTTGATGACGACGGCGGCGTCAGCGGCTGCCGCTTCCTGAATCAGTACCTGCTCGATGCCCAGGAGCAGAATGCCTTTGACTTGGGCAACATTCGGCGTTTCCACGTGTACCATCTCTCGCGGTTGCTTCGTTACATTCGGCGTCGGCGGGCGCAAGAGCTTGCTGAACTGGCAGGACAGCCAGTGGAGGACTGGCTGGAGAAACACGGGGAACCGAAGATCGACTTGATCCACGCGACGCGCAAGGATCTCGTGGGTTACCGCGACAGCCGCCAGAGCGCCGTCGAGTTCACTACCCTCGACACAGAGCTGGGTTGCCTGGCCTCCTTCTTCCGCTATGCCACTGCTATGGGCTGGGTCCGGTTCAATCCGTTTCCGCAATGGGGGGACCGGAATACGCTCATGTCCGGGAAACGGAAGGTCCGTCAGGCCCGCTTTCTCACTACAGCCCAAACCGCGCACTTCTTGGCTGCAGGTTTGCGGGGCGATGGATCCGACGCGGAGTCTCTTCCCGCCTCCCCGGAACGGGATTACGTGTACGGGCTGCTGCTGGCGGCTACCGGCCTCCGCCGGGAGGAGGGCGCGCTCATACTCGATAATGAGATCCCGCCGCTATCAGGAATGCCCGCAGACGGGGTGCACGTCTTCGAACGCACCGGCAAGATGGGTGTCATCCGCTCTATCTACGTAACTGCCGAGGTCGCCCGGGCCGTCGACCTCTACCGTCAGACCGAGCGGGCAGCCCTCGTCCGGCGCCACCAGAAATCCCTACGCAACTTCCGCCGTGAGGGGCGGCTCTTAATCTTTGACGGATTTACCCGGCTCCGCGGCCAGCCTGCCGTCGTCAACGGCGGCCACGCCCGCTCCACGCTGGGCCTGACCGACGAGGACCGCGCCCGCGCCGTCCGGATCCTGGATGACGGCAGCATAGAACCGCTCGGGTTGTTCATCGCTCGGGGGTTGCCGCCGGTGCCGGCGTACTGGAACGAGCTGTTCGCTGACGCCCGCGACCGGGTGTTCGAGCTCGGCGGCCCCAACCGGCCTCCAGCACATCTCACTGTCACACCCCACACCTTCCGCCATACCTTCGCCGTGACGATGCTGGCCGCGCTGATGCGGGAGGGACGCGAACGGGCCGGCGATCCCTACTTGCTACTGGCCAACCCGGTGCTGACAGTCAAGGAGCTGCTGGGTCATGCCAGCGTGTCCACCACGTACCAATACCTCTACGCGGCCGAGACCTGGCAGGGGGAGGTCCCACGGGCGCTGCGTTCGCTGGCCGCCGGACTTGTCGGACACACCACCGCCGGGGACCCCAGCGATGAGGTACAGAACAGTGAAGGTCAGGAGGAGGTATGACACGAGGTTCCTACAGCACCCCGGAAAGCACCGCCGGCCTGGCCCCGGCAGCTGCCCTAGCCCTCGGTGACTCCCGCACCTATGTCTGGCACGACTACGGGCACATCGCCATGTCGTCGATCACGCCTTCGGACTTCCTCCTGCCCGTGCTTGCTTCACAGCTTGCTGACAAGTGGTTGGAGGTAGCCCACGAGAATGGGAATGTAATGAAGGAATTGCTGGCATCGGTACGCAAATTCCTCACCCATGTGGGGCAGCAACCCTACTTAGCCGCAGGGACGTCGTCATTCGGGCTTTGCGATCTGCGCCGTCGGCACCTCGACGCGTGGGAGATGGATCTACTTGCGGAGCATCGGGAAGCCAAGACCGACACCTACTACCGCCATGCCGTTTACCTCTTCGCCCTGCTCGACCGCATCCACCTCGATGCCCCCGACATATTGCACGCGGAAGTTACGCGCCGCTTAGAGAGCGCTACCCGGCTTAGCCACCACCGGAACGAAGGCTTGCCCGCATTCGCGCCCCGCGAGGTCCGCCAGCTACGTTCACAGGCCCATCGACTTGTCTACGGCCACCTTCGCCTCTGGGCGGACGGGGAACCGGAACCTGCCCCGTCCCCTCGAGTGCTGGTCGCCGCCCACGTCCTGCTGAGTCTGGCAACCGGAGAGCCGCCGGAGGTAATCCGCGCCCTCAAGGTGGACCACGTCATCGCGACAGCCTCGGCTGAGCACGACCGGGCCGTCGACCACATGACGCCCCCGGCCAGGCTCGCGTGGCTGGCCCAACGGAATCTTGTAGACCAGTATGCTGTCACTTGGACGAAGAACCGGGCGCGGGAGAGCTACCAGGACGTCTACACCCGGCACGACCACGCGGCCCATAGGACTTTGACGGCGCTTATCCGGCTGACCGCAGGACTGCGGGAGAGTAGCGGCCTTCCCTCCATCTGGCAGCAGGAGTGGTCGGACGGCCGGATCACCGAGCCGGTCTGGAACTCTGATGCATTTCGGCTTCGCCGATGGATCGATGACGCGGACTTGGCGGTCAGCGAACCCCAGGTCTGGGGTCGGTTCCGCAAGCCCGTGGTCGCAGGGGAGGCCCTGGCCAACCCGCGCCGCTACTTGACCAGCAAACGTCGGCACGGGGCCGAGACCTTCTTCAGGCATTACACCAACAGTGAGGTCCTCCGTGCCGAAGCGGGACGCCTGCTGCTTGAGAGCGCCAACGCCATGTTCGAGGCGGCGTTGGCTGGACCCACTGTGGTGACTCCGGAAGCCGAACAGCTGCTTACCGAGGGCCAGGAAGCACCCGGCCTCGACGCGGCCACCGCAACCTCCCTGCTTCACGGCGACCTCGACGGCCCCCACGCTGCATGCCGCGACCCCAAGGACAGCCCCTTCGAGGCGCCGGGGGAGATCTGCACCAAATCGATGACCGGAACCTGCTTCGGCTGCGGCAACGCCATCATCACCCGGCACCACCTGCCGGCGGCGCTGGCCATCGCCGAGGTTGCCGACCCGGCCCGCGCCGCCGACCCCCAGGTCTGGCTCGACCACTGGAAGCCAATCTACGAAATCATCACCCAGATGATCCTGCCCGCATTCCCTCCAGAAGCCGTGGAAGCAGCCCGGCAGCGCGTCGCGTCAGTGCCACTCGACTTTGGCACACGCAACGACATGCGGGGTACCGATGACGAGACCTGACCCCGTAGTTGCCGCGCACCCCTGCGTCTTCACCCCCGGCGAACCAGTCTGGGCACTGGAAATGGACGGACCCCGCTACGGCCAGACCATCTGGGACTTCGGCCCCCTAGTGAAGCGCACGTCCCAAGGAGAGCGCAGGATAGATTTCGTCGAAATCCCGGAAGGTTATCGCGCCGATGCGCCAGACCTTTTGATGGTACTTGCCCAACCCGACCACCCAGCCGTCATCGAGGCCGGGATCGTCCGCCGTGCCAACCCCGCTCCGACCTGCACCATTTACAACACCTACCTTTACCTCCGCGCCCTCGCTCGGTGGGGAAAAGCCCGGTCCCTGCTGTCATTCCGGGCTTGGCGACAACAGGATTGTGACGATTTCCTGGTCGATCTCGAGGCCGGACGGCACCGCGAGAATGGACACGGCCTATCGCCTGCCACGATCCGTAACTACCTGGTAGTACTTAAACTGCTCTATGACTGCCGGTCTGTTCTGCCTGAGGGTTTGTCCTTCCGGCCATGGGGCGCGCGGAGCGCCAGTGACGTCTCCGGCGCTGGCGAACGTCAAAGGGTTGAGAACGAGAACGCACCGCTTGCCTGGGACCTGTGGGCACCGCTGGTGGCCGCATCGTGGGCGATTGTGGACAAATGGTCGGTCGACGTCATCGCTGCCGTACGTGCCCGACGGAATCTGCCGCAGCAGGTTTCCACACCCGCCGGCACGAATGCCTTCAACGTTATTGCAGCTTGGTCTGCGAACAGTGGAAAACTGCCGCTTCACACCGGCTTCGGCCGAAGCCCCGGCCAGCGCGGCGAGATAAATAAGACGCTGTTATGCAGAGTGCTGGGCATACACGACTCCGTCCTGAACAGGGCCAACCACAACTACCGTCAGGAGGCAGAGGACCTGCTGGCTTCAGCCGCGATGGACCAGCACCGCGCAGTCTTTGGGGGACTAGTCGAGCCCTCGGTCCTCGTCACTCACGAGGACGGCACCCGCTCCCCGTGGGTTGCCGAGATCGGTCTCGGGGAGACCGAGTACTTCGCCAGCGTGCTTCGCGCTGCGTGCTACGTCATCATCGCGTCTCTCACCGGGATGCGGGACGGTGAGATACAAGAGCTGCAATGCGACTCCATAACTAGGCGGGATGGGTTGCCGGCACTGGCAAGCATCGAGCACAAGGGCAACGACAGCCTGGAAGGGGAGGCACGTGCCTGGTGGGCACCGCAGCCTGTGATCCGCGCCTGCGAGGTGCTCACCGAAGTCAGTCCCCACCCCGCCTATCTGTTCGCGCGCAGTGCCACGAACGCGGGCTCTTACGACGGCGACCGGGACCTTCCCCGCCTCATCGCCTTCGTCAACGACGATCCGCAGACACGGCCTGGACGGGGTGCGGGCCTAGGTGTCCGTCCGATCAACACGACGGGTTCCGAGAGCATCAACGCGGACACGCTGCGCCGTTCCTTCGCGGTCTACTCCACAACCAAGCCCGGAGCCGAACTCGGCCTGGGCATCCAATTGGGCCACTCAGCCTGGCGCATGACCAGCGGGTACTTCAGCGACGGCCAACAGCAGGCAGTCAAGCATTTGGACGCTACCCGCAAGGGCATTCTCCGTACACAGGTCGCGGCACTCATCACGGACACAGCCCCTGTCGCCGGGCCAGCCGCCCGGCACATCACCGCCTTCCGCGCCCAGGTCATCGCCGACCCATCCCGCGCCGACCACATCGCCGACACTGTAGCGGACCGTTACCACCCCGGTATCACGAATGATTGCATATGGAACGTCGCCACCAGCGGCTGTGGAACCGACGGGCCGCACCTGAATGACCACATCTGTATCGGACTTGACTGCTTTAACGCACTCCTAAGGTGGTCTTCGATGAAGAATCCCCTTACAGGACAGCTGAAGCCCATGCCCCACTTTCAGGCGATGTGTCTCTAGACTCTTCGCCTCGTGTCCTGGGGATTAGAGACTCATTGGTATGTAGTGTCTAGTGAAGTTTTACGGGCAGGTCATGCGGCAATCCGAGGATTCCAGAACGACGAGACATCTGGTCGTGGTTCCACGAAACTACCCGGCGCCCGGTGGAGGATCGGCTTACGGGGACGTTGGGCCAACCTGCCATTCGAGATCAAACGGTTCCGTGAAATCGCTCAAGCTTGCGGACCTCATCACCAGACAGGAAATCCGGGCTGCCGATGCGCCGGTTCCATATTCGGTTTTGCGAGTCTCTGTATCGGAGGAAGTAGAAGTTGTCGAACTCCGATAGGTCCGTCGTCATTGCCGGCACCGATGCGATCCCAGTGTCACCGGGACGAATAGACACGTCACCCGTCTGCGAGGACCGGGCGAGCCTCAATTGCCACTCGGTGCCGTCCCAGTACTTGACTTCGACCATGCGGAGTGGATGTGACGTCGCGTTATGTACTGAAATTTCGTAGGTGAAAGGAGTGCTCATACCACCCACGAGCCGGTAGTCGCTTGTTAGAAGTCCGGGCTCTTCTTTGCGCTTACGGACTGCGCGAACACACCACACTAGAAAGGCGATGAAGGCCAGCACCACGGGAACTACAACACCCAGACCTCCAAAGCCGTCGGTGAACTCGAGCTTCCCGAAGAAGTCACCGATTGGGTCCGGACTGCTCGAAGGCGACGGTGACGGGAATCCTCCGAGAGGCACAAAATTTGGCACTCGCTTAGGATAGCGTGAGCCGTATGAAGGAGCCCGCGAAGAACCCCGTTTCGAGCGTGCGCCGACAAACTGCTCAAACCCGCACTAGGCATGCGCCGCACTATTGGGAGTCCGGCCTACGAACGTCCGGTTAAGGATGGCCCACTTCCTATCGTTTGGATCTGCGCTGTTGTCGTTTGGATTCCCGCTGTCGGACCCGTTTGGCTGCTACGTGGAGGTAGGAGGCTTCCCGACGTGACTCGATGCGGGTAGCGAGGTATGGAGCCATGGTGGCGAGTGCTCCCACGGCTGCGCCGGAAATCCCTGGCAACCCTCCAGTGCTGGCTATGCCCATGCCGATCGCGGAGCCGGTCGCGGGGATGATTCCGGACAAGAGACGGTTTGTTTTGATGCGCTTAGTCAGCAACTGGGAGGCGTCCTCGATCTCTTGTGCGACTTGCGTGACCGCATCGACTTCCTGGCTGGTGTCCTGGGCTGTCATGAGCGCTCTTCGGATGCGTTTCCGGAGGTCCTGGATGGGCTCCTCATGCCGCAGCAGGGACGCCAGCCCGGTGCTGGAGAGATCACTCAGCATCGGGATGTCCGCCCAGATAGCCGCCTGCGCTGGGTGGGGTGCGAGGGGTGCGGCGCGGCGTTGCAACAGTCGAGCCTCGAAAGGGGAGGCGGAGACGTACTGAGCGCCGAAGACATCGGCGGACACCAGACGTTCGTTGGTGCGCTGCACATAGTAGGAAATGGCATCGTTTTGGACCTTGTTTATCCACGCCGTGTAGTCATAGTCGGCTTCGTAACGCTGCAGCAGTCTGGAGGTGAATTGTCCATTCGCTTTATCCACGCTTTGGCGGTCGATACGGGCGTGAAACCACATCTGGGGATACACTTCCAGGTCGTCCTTCACGGAGCCGAAGATGACTTCCCGAGCTGTGGGCCCCTCCAATACGAGTTGGCTGCGAATGAACTCAACGATCTCTGCCCTTTGGAGGTCCTGCGCTGTGCGCTCGTGGACACTACGTCCCTGGACCGCACGGCTGACGCCGTCGGGTATCGGAATCACGACGCCCGCCGCCAATAGATTCTTGTGCTTGAGGTGCTTTAGCGCAGCCTCTCTCAGGGAGCGGTTGGTGGGGCCAGTTGACACAGCTTTGAGGAGGTTGTCGGGAATAAGGACATGGTCCGCCAGCAGAAGTGTGCGGCTGAGGAAAACATCGGCTTCCAGTTCCTCGTTCCATAGAAGTGTTCTGTCTTTATGCTTTTCGGTGAGGCTACTGGCGGTTTGCAGCGTTAGTATGGCCAGATTGAGGACACTATCCAAGTGGGCGTCTGAGATGGAAGATTCATTATCCGGGCAGGTCGCAAGCTCCTTGAGGACTTCCACCCGGAGTTTGCCCAGAGCTTCCGGACTCTTAGCTGAACCTTCTTGCCGGGTGTGGGCGGCCAGGCGTTCAAGCTCGCTGTATCGGACTGCTCTAGGGCCGGGTTCCGTAGTTGGTGCCATAATTGGCATACCGCCGGCGGGCATCATCCGTGGCAATACGGAGCGGGCCATACGGGTGGTCGGGCTCAGCCAGACGGAATCGCCCTCATCTTCCGGTACCGGGTCGCCTGGCTGTGAGCGCGGACTATGCAGTCTCCGATGGCAAAGGCGGTAGGTCTTTCCCGATCCACACCAGCATGGGTCTTGACGATTTAGTGGTGTCAGCGGATCCACCAGGCTCCTTCCAAGAGGTTTTAAACGGCCCGAGATGTGTCCCCGACTTGGGTTTCATTCTCTCTGCAAAGAGCTGTGCCTGCTACCTTGCCCTGGCTGGCCTCACTGCTCCGGTCGCCAAATCATGGCTTGACGTGAATGCAACCGCCGCCCGGTCGGGGTGTTTCCTCAAGGATGCATGCTTCATGAGACGGATCCTGTTTGGCAGGCAGCTCGCATGATAGTTAATCCCCGTATTAGGGAGGACACTTGACCCGTGCATGTTGCGCGTAATGGGAGACGCTGCCGAGGAAGACACGGCCGTTCTGACAGTTGATTCCACCTCTGTGGTGAGTCGAGACATCCTTCACGGATGAGTCGAGTCATCGGTAACACCCCGGTCTTAAGACCGGGGTGTTTTTCTTTGTCTGGGTTGGTAGTCCCGGGTGGGGTCGATGGTGAGTTGCCGGATGATCTCGCCGGTGGCGGTATCGCTGATAGTGACGTCGGTGTCGTGGATGAGCATCAGGACGTGTTTGCCGGCGTGGGCCCGGCCGATGCCGATGTGGCGGAGCCGGCCTGCGTGGCGGAGGGTGAGTTTGCCGAACCGGTCCACGCGGTCGATGCGCTGTCGCCAGTGGTCTCCTTGTCTGGCTCCTGCGGGGGGCGGCTTTGGGTGTTGAGCTGTAGGCGCCGGCTGGGGTGCGCCGGTCCAGGGCGCGGTGGGGGCGTTCGTGGTTGTAGATCTGCCGGAACTTGTCCAGCTGTTCGTTGAGGTCCTCGATGGTATGGGCGCGGGCCTGTCCGATCAGCCAGCGTTTGAGGGTCTGGTGGAACCGTTCGATTTTGCCTTGGGTCTGGGGGTGGTTCGGGGCGCCGTTCTTCTGGGTGATGCCCAGGGCGTGGAGCTGGTGTTCGAAGGCGTTCCGTCCGCCTCTGCCGCCGGCCAGGCGGGTGGTGTAGACCATGCCGTTGTCCGTCAGTGTCGAGGCAGGTAGCCCGTACTCGGCGGCGCAGGCCAGGAACGTGGCCACGACCGCGGTGACGGTGACGGGCCGGTAGGCGGTGCAGGCGAGCAGGTAGCGGGAGTGGTCATCGAGGAAGTTCAGGATCTCGGTGTCGGTGCCGTCGGCCAGGGCCCAGTGGGTGAAGTCGGATTGCCAGGTTTCGTTGGGCTGGTGCGCTTCGAAGCGGTGCAGCGAGGCTTTCGGGCGCTTCTTCGGTTCCGGGGTGATCAGCCCGTTGCTGTGCAGGATCCGGCGAAAGCGTGTCTCGCGGTGATCCCTCGCACCCGCACCGCCGGCACCACCGGTCCGGCTCCACGACCCGGCAGGCCAGCACTGTCCGGTCAGGCTCAAGGCGCTGTCCAACGACTTCGAGGCCCAGCCCGTCGAGACGGGCGAACGTGGTCAGGTCAGGGCAAACGAAGGTAGCGTTAGGCACGTCGAGGTCTTCCGGATGGGCAGTGTGAGAACTTCCATCATCGGAAGACCTCGATCGTTATCCGGCCACCGACGCGCCGACCGCTCTCACACCCCGACTACACCCTCATCTGTGAAGAGCCCGATAACGTTGCCTTATGACCGGTATCAACCAAACGCTCAGCTACAGGACCCGCGCGAACCACTTCAAGAACGGGATCGCGATGGGCGGACACCTCTGGCTTCAGGAAGGACCTCAGTCGGAACTGGTTTTCCGTGCGCACGGCATCTTCCAGCGTCGATATGAGCTGCGCCTCATGCTCTCGAAAGTCAGGTCCTTCGTTGGCGGCACGGGAGGTGCGGTGACGGGCTCGCGCTGGACCCTGACACTGGCGGATGGGACTGTCGAGGAGTTCCTTGTGGCAGGGCGCACCGGACTCCGAGAGGCGCTGCTGTCCGTCCACTCCAACGCTAGGAACCACTCGATTCCTACGGGCGACCCGTCGGACTTACCTCGCTCTCGCCCCGACCAACCTGCCAGCCTTCCGGCGGGGACTGCCAACAGCCACGTCCGCCGGGTTGAGACTGCGTCGGCGCAGTCTCAAAAGGATTCCGAACTGCCCTTGAGAGCCGCGATCACCGCGACCCCGCAACTCCCGGGCTTCAAGCACCTGCGCGTAATCGGATTCTCCACGGCGCTCAAGAGGTTCGCCCAGGCTGTCCCTCGGAGCGAAGGGGGTTACGGACTCGACGTCGAAGGAAGCGTTATCAGTTGGGAGTCGCGTACTGGCCTCGTCAGCGAGTCGCAGAACGACGTGTACGAACCCGTGCGCCTCCCTGCGCGTTGCCTGGTGATTCCAGGCAAAGTCGTTCAGATCGCTGGCTCGCGGGACGGGATGCTCGCACTCACCGAGCATGGCGATGTTTACGCCTGGGGTGAGGACTACTTCGATGAGATCGGTGAAGATGGGCGAAACGAAGAGTCGCCGCTGCACATCAACGGCCTCGACGGAATCGTCTCGCTGGCTTCGACCGGTAGCACCCACTTCGCAATTGGCGCGCGGGGAGAGGTTTGGTCCTGGGGATCTAAATACGGTGGGTGTTTGGGTGACGGGTCGGAGGCAAATCGCAGTGTGCCCGCTTTGGTTCCGCACTTGAGCGATGTCAGAGAGGTGCGGTGCTCGGAGCAGCGAGACCAGGTCGTTGCTCTGACGACGGGGGGTGCTGTCCTGGTCTGGGGTTACGGGTACTCGTTTGACGGAGACAAGGTCGCGCGGAGCATTCCGACTGAGTTGATCGATCTCCCGAAAATCCGATCCTTGGGCGACGGCGAAACGGCGATCGATGGCGATGGGCACGTCTGGAGGTGGGGCGAAGACCTCGCAGTGAAGCAAGTCCCTGATCTGACAGACATTGTCGCCATCGTCCACGGAAGCAACTCGATTAGCAATGATGGCACCTGGCATGCTCTCGACCGCGACGGACGCGTCTACGGCTGGGGATGCAACAACTTCGGGCAGATCGGAGACGGAACGACAATCGACCGTGACCACCCCGTCCCGGTGACCGGTCTCACCGACGTCGTCGCGCTCGTCACCAACAGCGCCGAGGCCTATGCACTTACATCAAGCGGGACGGTGTGTGCCTGGGGCGGATTCCCGAGTGAAGGTGTTCTTGAAAATTACGGGAACATGGAGACCATCCACGGTCCCGTGCCACAGCGAATCCCCCTGCCACACTTCACCGAGTCGCGCATGCAGCGCTGGGCAACCCTGGAGCTAGCAAGCCTCGGCTCCAGCGAGCTGCGTCAGACATTCTTCGACTTCCGAAATGGACGTACACCCCTCATGCAGTGCGCTGCGGCCGGCCTAGACGACGAAGTTTCCGTCATGCTTGCGCAGAGCGGAGACGTTAACGCCGTTGACACTGATGGGGACTCAGCCCTCTTCTATGCCGCGAGCAAAGGTCAGATGCGCAACGTCGAGCTGCTTCTACGGGCAGGAGCAAACCCGCATATTCATCGACCCGGCGGCAACTCCGCGCTCGCGCAGGCCGCGGGGATGAGTGTGGCGTTCGGCAGCGACGGCGGCGACTACTGGCAGGTGGCCCTGCTGCTCCTCAGGCGTGGGGCCGATCCCTCGGACATGTATTCACGTGGCATCGCTCCTGCAAGGCACACAGACCGTGGCATGCTGGTGATCCGACCGGAGAATCTATATAGCTACCTGGCGTACGACGACACGTTTCCGATTCGAGTCGTTCGTGAGTCGTTTGTTGGGTAAACGTTCTGTCGAACTTCGGGCTATGGACCTGTATCCCCCCTCCGATCCGGTACCGTCGAGGTCACTTCCAAACGGACTCAAAAACGGAGCAGCCAAAGAGCAGATCCGTGCAGTGACATTGCTGGCTAAGCGACCACGATCGGACTTCGCCGGACTGGAGAGGCAACCATGGCGGAACCTTACTCAACACGGCCGGTAGAAGGAAGACACTGGGCTACCCACCGGTCTGCAGATGAGGAAGACACAGTACTGGAAGACACCGCGTTTCTGACAGTTGATTCCACCGTGTGATGTAGCGGGACATCCTTTACGGATGTGTCGGGACATCATTGACACCCCGGTCTTCGGACCGGGGTGTTTTGTTTTTTCGGTTGGCAGCCTCGGGCGGGGTAGATGGTGAATTCGGCGAGGATTTCGCCGGTGCCGTGCTCGACGGCGGTTATCTCGTTTCCATGGGCGAGCAGGATGATGCGTTTGTGTTTGTGGGCTCGTCCGATACCCAGATGGCAGAGCCGTCCTGCGTGGCGGAGCGTGACCTTGCCGTCGGTGTCGACGCGGTCGGTGCGCACGCGCCAGTGTTCGCCTTGGGCGGTGGTGGGGCTGCTTTGGGCGTTGCCGTGTAGCCCTCGGCAGGGGTGCGCCGGTTCAGAGCCCGGTGGGGGCGTTCGTGGGTTGTAGATCTGCCGGAACTTGTCCAGCTGTTCGTTGAGATCTTCCAGCGTGTGTCGGGGTGTCCGTGCAGTCATTTCTTCAGGTTCTGATGGAAGCGTTCGATTTTGCCCTGGGTTTGCGGGTGCCCGGGGTGGCCGTTCTTCTGCGTGATGCCCAGGGCCGAAGGTGGGAGGCGATGGTCTCAGCGCCGGCGTCCAATCCTTTTCGGGTGAGTTCGAGTCGCAGTGCCAGGATCCTGTCCCTGACTGGCGCCGGGGTGGTGCGGGGCTCGTGCCCGGACGTCTGGAGCGGGATGCCCAGGCCGGCTTCACCCGCCTGGGCATGGCGCCGGAGGAGTTCGTGGACCCATTGCCGGCTGACTCCGTACCGGCGGGCAGCCTCTGATTTGGACATTCTGCCCTCGAGTACAGCCAGGACGATGACCTTGTTCTTCGACATGGCCCAGCCCATCAGGCTAAGTGTCGTCTGTGTCCGCGACATGCCGAGACCGTCAACGATGTCCCGCCACAGCAGTCAACTATCACCTGTCAACGATGTCCCGCCACAGCAGTCAACTATCACCTGTCAACGATGTCCCGCCACAGGTGCAAACGATGTCCTGAAATCACACACCCCCATCTCCACCGTTTCACCTATAGCCCGGACTCCCGTCCGGGCTATAGGTTTTAAACACCCGTTCATGCGGCCCTGTTCACCCACGGCGTAGCCCGCAAGGGACTAGGCAGGCGGCTCCAGGGGTTGTGCCAGATAGCACTCAATCCGCAACAGGTACGGCCAAGGGAGGCGGGCCATGTCCACGGCACCTGCAACTGCATCAGGTCCCGACAGGGACGACGACGCCCTGGATTCATACTCCGAGACGGTCATCAGGGTGGCCAGGACCGTCACGCCGCACGTCGCAGCCATCGAAATGACCGGTAACCGACGCAACGGAAGGTTCCGGGTGGGAGCCGGCTCCGCGGTGCTCTTTACCGAGGACGGATTCCTCCTGACTAATTCGCACGTCGTGGCGGGTACGCAGAAAGGCCGCGCAGTCTTTGCCGACGGCTCGGCGACGGACATTGAGCTGGTGGGGGCGGACCCCCTGTCAGATCTCGCAGTGGTCCGGGGCCGCTCGCCCCGCGTAGCCCCGGCGGAATTCGGTGATGCGGAATCCCTCCGCGTGGGCCAGCTGGTCATCGCGGTGGGCAATCCTCTCGGCCTCTCCGGCTCAGTGACGGCGGGAGTGGTAAGCGGTTTGGGCCGTGCCATCCCCGTCTGGGCCGGGCGTAACCGCCGGGTCATCGAGGATGTCATCCAGACAGACGCTGCGTTGAATGCGGGCAGTTCGGGCGGCGCCCTCGCCGATGCCCGCAGCCGCATCATCGGAATCAATACTGCCGTCGCCGGCGCCGGGTTGGGACTGGCCGTGCCGATCAACAAGACCACCCGACGGATCATCTCCGCGCTCCTGGCTGACGGTCGCGTCCGGCGCGCCTATCTGGGCCTAGTCAGCACCCCCATCCGGCTCGGCCCCAGCATGGTAGTCCGCACCGGCCAGCGCAATGGCCTGCGCGTGGTGGAAGTTCTCGCCGGGTCCCCTGCCGAAAAGGCAGGCGTGCAGGTGGGCGACGTCCTGCTGCGGGCGGGGTCGCGGCCGGTGAGCAATGCCGAAAGCCTGCAAAAGCTGCTCTTTGCCGATGCCATCGGCGTCCCCATGAGCATTGTGGTGCTGCGTGACGGCCACGAGCTCGAGATTGCTGCCGTACCAGCGGAAATGGCGGACACTGGCTAAGCCCCGAACGAAGAGCCTGGCTAGGGGCTCCCAGGAAAAGCAAACAAGAACGGAGCCGGAACCGGCCCCGTTCTTGTTTGCTTTTATGTGGCTAAGACCGTTTCTTCAGGTGCGCAACAGGATCCGGAGCTCCCTCAACGGGCCCCTTGGCCTTCTTGTCCGCGCGTTTTTGTTTGATGGTCTTGCCCGCTTTTTTCTGCTGATGCGTGTGTGGTGACTTGTCCGGCATGGCGTGCTCCCTCGTCCGAGGAGCAGGAGTGCCCCTCCCTACGTAAATTACGCCTGTTTCGCCACGAATGTAATGCCCCGGAACGGGAGCCAGAAGGCTTAGACCGAAACGTCCGAGATGCCCACGAAACGGGTGCCCACGCCGTCGAACTCGCTCCTGACGAACCCCGGTGCGGGCGCCGGAATCTCGGCCGGACTATGGTGGCTGCAACTGACGTAGGTAAACTCAGGCCACCATTTCTTCGGCCTGGCGGCCTCCTCATATCCGCAGACATCACAGCGCAGATGGACCCAGACCGGGCGCTTTCCGGTCCGGTTCGCCCGGGACTGGAGGAGCCACTGGGGAGGATTGTCAAGGATTTCGCCCAGTTCGGCTTCGGTCATCCGGCTGGGAATGCCGTGGCGCTGGGCCATCTCCAGTGGTACATCAAGGGCAATTGCCGCATCGCGTCTGCTAATCATCACAGTCCACGATACGGGAAGACATGACCGATGCTGCCTCCGCGAACCGTTCCCGCCGGTTACCCGCCGCCCAGCGCAATCCCTGCCGCTGCAATCCCTGCCGCCGCAGCCGCGAAGCCGGCCAGCAGGTTGGCGCCAACGTTGATGACCGCGGCGAAGTACCGCCCCTCGCTGACGAGCCTCACGGTGGCGGTGGTCCAGGAACTGAAGGTCGTGAGGCCGCCGGCCAGACCCGTGGCGAGCGCGGTGTGCCACTCGGGTGCGAGCACGCTGCTGAGGCCAATGGAGAGTCCTATGATGAAGCACCCTGCGACATTGACCAGCAGCGTGGCCCATGGCCAGTGGCGGCGGGGCGTGGGGCGGCCGGCCAGCAAAGTGTCCACGGCAAACCTGATCAGGGCGCCGGCAATGCCGAACAGTCCCACCAGCAGTGGCGCCAGAACTCCCGCCGTCACGGACTGCCCGATTTCCCTGCGCCGAACGCCTTGCCGGCCTTCCAGCCTGCAGCTGCGGCGCCGAGCCCCAGCAGGACGGACAGGACGAGGTAGAAAATCCACACGGTGTGGAGCCCACCGCCTGCCAGCTGGTCGACTGACCCCACGACCGCGGAGAAGGTGGTGAAGGATCCCAGCAGGCCGGGTCCGATGGCGGCGCGAAGCCAGAAGGCAGTGTGCGGCCGCGCGATCCAGATGGTGGTGAGCATGCCGAGGACGAAGCTTCCGGCCACATTAATGGCCAGCGTGGCCCACGGCACGGCACCGGTGGAATCGGGAAACAATACGCCCAGCCCGTACCGGAGTTCGGTGCCCACCAGTCCACCGGCGGCGACGGCGGCCCAGACCCGCCAGCCGTGGCCGCTGGGTGCCTTCACCTTCGGTCCCTTGTCAACGGCCGCAGTCTTCATGCGGCTTCAGCATTCACCGGCAGCCCACGACGGGAGCCTGCTCACCTGGAGACGGCCATCCGGCACCCCGGGTGCACCCCTTCGCTGTGCACCCACAGTGCCGAGGCGACTTCGTCGGCGAGATCGAAGTCGCGGCTTCTCCCGGCCGATCCGATGCGCACAACGAGCGCTCCGCCGAAAGGCTTGCGCCCCATGACCTCGACGTCGGCGTCCAGGTCAATCTCCTCGGCGGCAAGGTAGCGCAGCAGCTCGGGATTCTCGTCGCTGATGCGGGTGATCAGGCCTGTATGGCCCTCATCGAGTTCGCTCAGGCGGTGGGCGCGCGGTACCTGCACTGTGCCGTCCGCGGACGGGATGGGGTCACCGTGAGGATCCCTTGACGGGTTCCCGAGCCTGGCGGCCATCCGCTCGATAAATGTATCGGAGACGGCATGCTCGAGCTGCTCGGCTTCGTCGTGCACTTCATCCCAGCTGTATCCGAGATCCTGCACGAGGTAGGTCTCAATGAGCCGGTGCCGGCGGACCATGGAAAGGGCAAGGCGCACCCCCTCCTGTGTCAGGGTGATGGCGCTGTAGGGCTTGTGGAGAACGAGGCCCTGATCCTTGAGCTTGCGCACCATCTCTGAGACCGAGGAATTGGCGACGCCGAGGCGCTGCGCCAGCTGCGTGGATGTAATGGGCTTGTCCTGCCACTCCGTGAAGGAGTAGATGACCTTGACGTAGTCCTCAATCGAGGAGGAGGGCGTGCTGGTCTTCACGCCTCCAAGCCTACCTGCTGTAGAGGCGGCATCATGATCTGACGGCCCGCCATGTCTGGGTGAGGTAGGGGAGGCGCAGCACTTCGTCCTCTGCGTGCCCCAGATGGTCATGGAGGTACCAGCCGAGGTTGTTGGCGACCTTGTCTCTCGTGGCCGCGTTAGCGGCGAGGTAATAGCTGCGCGATTTGGTGAGTTCCAGGATGTCCGCTGTAGTGACTGGATCCTCCCACCGGGTGAGATGGCTTTCCAGGCCGGTGAACTCCGGACCGACCGGGGGACGGAAATGCGGTTTGTGGACGTCCCCTGCATGCATGATGCGTGAGAGCCTGTGGACCCAGGGCACGGAGGTGTCCAGCTGGTTCCAGATCAGACCAAGCACGCCGCCGGGCCTCAGGATCCGGGCGATCTCAGTACTGGCCCGCAGGGGCTCGCACCAGTGCCATGCCTGCGCCACCGTCACGACGTCGAAGGCAGAGTCCGGCAGCCCCGTTTCCTCTGCCGTGCCCTCCAAAGCCGTGACCGTCGGGTAGGCGCTGCGGAGCTGGTCAAGCATGTCGGGGGAGGGGTCGACGGCGCTGACGGTCAGGCCACGGTCGACGAGTAAGGCCGTGAACTTGCCGGTGCCGGCGCCTATGTCAGCGGCAGCCCGTGCTCCGGCAGGAACGAGCCAGTCCGCGGATTCGGCAGGATAACCGGGACGGACACGGTGGTAGTGCTCGCCGCCGTCCTGAAAACTTTGACCGAGTTCCTGCCGCCGCCCATGGTCGAGTTTGGGACCACCCCGTGCCACGTGCCGTCTCCTTAGGGCAGGCTGGAAATTTACCCTTCGAATTTACCGCATTTGTGACTGCGCCGTTTGGCGGCCGTCAGTCCAGGGCGCAGGGTGCTGCCCCTGCTGTGCCGGGCGTGTTGGGTGCCCAGTGCGGGTAGCTGCGGGTGTCGTTGGCGGGAACCCAGCGGCCCGAGTCCACCACGTAGTCCCAGCCGAGGCCGCTGCCGCGCAAATCCTCGATGCCGGCGAGGAGGCGCTGGGCGTCCTCAAGCCGGGATCCGAGGCCAAAGCTCGCGCGCAGGGAGCCCGAGGGCAGGCCCAGGCGCTTCAGGAGCGGGTGGGCGCAGAAGCGGCCGTCACGCAGTCCGACACCATGCTCAGCGGACAGGTAGGCAGCCACCAGGCCGGCGTCGTAGCCTTCCACCGAGAAGTTCACCACACCGATGGTGTCGGTATCCGGGTCGGTGTCCGAGAAGATCTGGTGCACCGTGACACCCTCGATCCTCTGCAGCCCCTCGACGAGGAACGACCGGATGGCGGTCTCATGCGCGTGCCAGTTCGCCTGGTCCAGGGCAGCGATCACCTGGGTTGCACGGGCGAGGGTGGCGGCGCCCAGGACGTTGGGTGAGCCGCCTTCATGGCGGGCAGGGCCGGTGGTCCAGCTGACGCCGTCGAGGCGGGCTTCGCTGACTGCGCCACCACCGGCGAGGTGCGGGGTGCCGGCGTCGAGCCAATCGGGGCGTCCTACCAGGACGCCGGAGCCGAACGGTGCGTAGAGCTTGTGACCGGAAAAGGCGAGGTAGTCGACGTCGTCCGCGGCGATGTCGATCCGGCGGTGCGGCGCGAGCTGTGCCGCATCCACCACAATCCGGGCACCGAATTCGTGCGCCAGCGCGGCGAGCCGGCGGATCGGCAGGATTTCGCCGGTGACGTTGGACGCGCCGGTCACGGCGAGGAGGCTGACGTCGCCGTTCTCGAGCTCCGCGCGGAGGCTGGCCACCGTTGCCTCAAGGGTGTCTGATGCCACGATGCTCCGGTGCGGCACTCCCTGCCACGGCAGCAGGTTGGCGTGGTGTTCGATGTCGAGATACAGGACTTCGCCCGTGTGCCGCTGGTCCTCAACGGGAAGGCAGCCCGCCAGCAGGTTGAGGGAATCAGTGGTGTTGCGGGTGAAGATCACGGAGTCGTCCGGGCGGCCTCCGACAAATTCGCGGACGATGTTCCGGGCATTTTCATAGACCGACGTGCTGATCTGAGAGGCGTAGCCCGCGCCGCGGTGCACACTGGCGTAGAACGGCAGGATCTCGTTCAGGTACGCCGAAACGACGGACAGCGCAGGGGCCGAGGCGCCATAGTCGAGGTTGGCGTAGCGCACGTGGCCGCCCTGGATCAGCGGAGCCTGGATCTCGGCGCCGGTAACTGCTGCCAGCGGCCGTCCGGCGGCGGCGAAGCGATCGTCGAGCAGGCCGGCGCCGGTGTTGGAGGAGAAGGTTGCAGTAGTCATGGGACCTCGCTGTGAAAGGACCCCTTGTGACGGGGATCCGCGCTTGCCGTGTCCGTTCCGGACCGGCCTGGTCGTCACCCGGGGCACCCCACCGCGAATGGAGGGTTGCCGGCCAGCAAACCGGGGTTTCACGCTGGCACTCGTGACCTGTAAAGAGCGTAGAACATGACCGCGGCCCATGAAAAAGACGGACGTGATTGTTAAGCCGTTTGTTACAGCACTGCTTCATATGGGCAGTTTGGTGAACATACGACGGCGGACGCCTCCGTGAGGGGGCGTCCGCCGTCGAATATTTCTTTGGGAGGCTCTTGAGCCGAACTACAGCAGATCGTCCAGCTGCGGGTTGAGTCGCTTGAGAACCTCCGAATGAAGGATGGAATTGGTGGCCAGGGCGTTGCCGCCAAACGGGCCGTCGGTTCCTTCAAGCGAGGTGAAGCGGCCGCCCGCTTCCGTGACGATGGGCACCAGGGCGGCCATGTCATACAGGTTCAGTTCCGGCTCGCAGGCGATGTCCACGCAGCCTTCGGCCACCATGCAGTAGGACCAGAAGTCGCCGAAAGCGCGCGTACGCCACACATCTTCGGTGAGGGCGAGAAATTCGTCCAGGTTCCCGCGCTCCTTCCAGCCGCCAAGGCTGGAGTAGGACAGTGATGCGTCCGACAGCCTTGAGACATTCGAGACCTTCAGCCGGGTGGCTGCGGCAAGCGAACGGCCCATGTAGGCGCCGGCGCCCTTGGCTGCCCACCAGCGCTTTCCGAGCGCCGGTGCGCTGACCAGGCCCACGACAGGCTCGCCTTCGTCAACCAGCGCGATCAGTGTGGCCCAGACGGGGACTCCGCGGACGAAGTTCTTGGTTCCGTCGATGGGGTCAATGATCCAGCGCCGGGAGCCGTGGCCGGAACTGCCGAACTCCTCGCCGAGCACGGCATCGCGGGGGCGGGAACGGGACAGCTGGCCGCGGATGGATTCCTCGGCGGCTTTGTCGGCATCGGTCACCGGCGTCAGGTCGGGCTTGGTTTCGATCTGAAGATCAAGCGCCTTGAACCGGCTCATGGTCTGGTCGTCCACGGAATCCGCCAGTACATGGGCCAGGCGCAGGTCGTCGTTATAGCTCGAAGCGGGTTGGGTCATGGTTACAAACTACCGTCAAAAAACCGGCGGGGCGGGGATGTCCGTACGCCGGGGGCGCTGGGAAGCCTAGCTGACGCTTCCCAGCTCCTTCGTTTCCTGGGCCTCCAGGCGGGGATCAGTGCCGAGCAGACGGCGCAGGGAGGCAAGACGTGCAGGGCCGGAGGGACCGGCATGGCCGGCCTCAACCCAGGCGTCCACACCGCAGTTGACGGCGGTGGCGTCGTGCTTGCAGCCGCGTTCACAGGCCTCAGTGCCGGGCTCCAGATCGGGGAAGGAGTGCAGGATCCGGTCCGGATCCACGTGGGCCAGGCCGAAGGAGCGGATCCCCGGCGTGTCAATGATCCAGCTCCCGGTGGGTGCGTCCGCCAGCTTGAGAGCAAGGGCCGACGACGACGTGTGCCGGCCGCGCCCGGTGACCGCGTTGACGCCTCCGGTTGCCCGCTCCGCGCCGGTCAGCGCGTTCACCATGGTGGATTTGCCGACGCCGGAATGGCCCAGCATGACGGTGACCTTGCCGTCCAGATGGGCGCGCAGCTGGGACACGGCGTCACGGTCGAGGCGTGCGGACAAGCCGTCATCAGAGCGGGCATCGATGCCGGACGCCGCCGAATCAGCCGTACGGCTGATGATGACGGGGAAGTCGAGGTGACGGTAGTTGTCCAGCAGCTCCGACGGGTCCTTGACATCGGCTTTGGTGACAAGCAGCAGGGGCTCGATGCCGGCGTCGTAAGCGGCCACGAGTGCGCGGTCGATGAATCCGGTGCGGGGCTCAGGATTCGCGGCCGCAACCACCACCACCAGCTGGTCCGCGTTGGCGACCACTGCACGTTCAATCGGGTCTGTATCATCCGCGCTGCGGCGCAGCAGCGTCTTCCGGTCCTGGATCTTCACGAGGCGGGCCAGCGTGTGCGGAGCTCCCGATACGTCACCCACGAGGGAAACGAAATCCCCGGCAACCACTGGCGAGCGGCGGAGTTCGCGGGCGCGGGCCGCGATCACTACCCGCTCGTCACCGGAACCCTCACCCACCACTGCCGTGTAGCGGCCGCGGTCAACGGTGATGATGCGTCCGGTGACGGCATCCTCATAGGCGGGCCTGTCCTTGGTGCGGGGCCGGGTCCCCTTCTTGTTCGGCCGGATCCGGACATCGGACTCGTCCCAGGAGTCAGTGCTGCGCGCCACCGTTGGTCCCTGTTCCGTTCCCCTGCGCGAGCATGTCCGCCCACAGCCGCGGGAAGTCCGGCATGGTCTTGGCCGTCGTGCCGATGTCCTGGACTTCGACGCCCTTAACAGCCAGCCCCAGGATGGCGCCGGCAGTGGCCATCCGGTGGTCCGCGTAGCTGCGCACCACGCCGCCATGGAGCTTTGCGGGGCGGATGATCAGTCCGTCGCCCGTCTCTTCGGCGTCCCCGCCGAGCCTGTTGATTTCCGTGACGAGCGCCGCCAGCCGGTCCGTCTCGTGGCCACGGAGGTGCGCAATGCCGCTGAGCCGCGACGTGCCCGAGGCAAGCGCGCAGAGCGCGGCGACGGTAGGGGCGAGCTCGCTGGTTTCCGCGAAGTCGGCACCCCTGATTTCGCTGCCGCCGGTGACCGTCAGCGTTCCGTCCTCCAGCGTCACGGTGGCGCCCATCTCCGGCAGGATGCTCCGCCACATATCGCCCACCTGGGTGGTGTGCTCTGGCCAGTCCGGAATCCGGACAGTGCCACGGGAGGCGAGGGCCGCGGCCAGGAAGGGCCCGGCGTTGGAAAGGTCCTGCTCGATCCTCTCGTCAAACGCCCGGACCGGGCCCGGGCTGACGATCCAGTTGTTCGGCAGGGAGTCGTCCACCTCCACGCCGACGCCGCGCAGCACGGCCACGGTCATGTTGATGTGGTCCAGGCTCGGCACGGACTCGCCAGCATGTTCAAGGTGCAGACCTTCGGTGAAGCGTGCACCGACGAGCAGCAGTGCCGAGACAAACTGGGATGACGCGCTCGCGTCGATGACCAGATGGCCGCCGCGGACCTCTCCGGTTCCCTCGACACGGAAGGGCAGCGATGAGGGTGTCCCGCCGTCGTCGCCGCGCACGGCGACGCCGAGCGCCGTCAGTGCCTCGATGATGGTGCCCATCGGCCGCTCCCGGGCGTGGGGGTCTCCGTCGAAAACGGACACCCCGTTTCGCAGTGCGGCCAAAGGCGGAACGAAGCGCATGACCGTGCCGGCCAGCCCGCAGTCAATGGCGGTGTCCAGCGCGCCGGAAGCCGAGGAGATGGGCGTTATCTCGAGGTCGGGGCCGAAGGCGCCGTCGCCCGGCACCTCGCGGACATCTGCACCGAGCTGGCGCAGCGCACCAATCATCAGCGCGGAATCCCTCGAGTGCAGCGGGGCCCGCAGCCGTGACGGCCCATCTGCCAACGCAGCGAGCACAAGATATCTGTTGGTCAGCGATTTCGAACCGGGGACGCGAACGGTGGCGTTAACCGGCCGCTCCGCAAACGGCGCGGACCAGTTCACATCAGCGCTGGTGCGGTCAGGGGACGCGTCCGTGGTGGATTCTGTCATTCCTGCCTATGCCCCTACCGCTTGGTCTACGACCTTGCGCACTGCTTTGTCAGCCTTGTGCAGCTTCTTGCCAGTGGTCTTGCGGGCGTCCGCAGCCAGATGGCTGGCAGTTTTCCGGGCATCTGCGGCAAGGTGTTCAGCGCGCCAGGCCAGGCTCGGCTTGCCTGCGGTGTCCACGGAGGCCAGCAGCACACCACCGGTCAGGGTGACGTTCTTGAGCAGCTGGGTGCGGCGCGCGTCCCGGCCTTCCTTGCTGCTGATGTCGGCACTGCGCCACTCAACGAACGCGTTCAGCCCTGAGATAAGAGCCAGGAGGGTTGCCGACAACCGCGCGAACTTGCCGGTGGCGAACAGGACCCCGGCGCCCACCTGGGTTCCGCCGATGACCCGGGCCAGGACTTTCTCATTGGCCTGGAATGGCAGCGCATCCGCTGCACGGCGCAGGAGGGGGGACAGCTGTTCCACAGTGTCGTCCGAATTCTTGAGCTTCTCTACGCCGGCGAGGACAAAACTTGAAGCCAGCATCGGCCGGGCGAGAAAACGGACAAAGGACATGAATTTCCTCCTGGATGGACGAGCCGCGTGCCGCGGCGGAGTCGGTTCTAGTCTTGCACTTTTGCGGAATATTTGCCCGCGCCGTGTCGTTGTGCTGTTCAGGTCCGGAGCATCCCGGGACAGTAGTCCTGGACCGTCACCGGGATTAAACATGGTTGGGCAGTGTTTTGGCTGGCCCCTGCGGCGAAGCCTTCGTGGAAGTTTTCACGGGGCCGGGCGGGGAGGCACAGGCACTTGACCGGTCTGGGATGCATGGCGTTCCAGGCCAATGGGTGCCCGGCATGCGGAAAAGTGGAGTGGAGATGGAGCTTTGGCTTTGGTGAAAGACGCTATGGACCTGCGGGGACCGATTGACATGTCGGAGTTTGACGCGCGCGTGTTCGACGTGGCGCTGGCGGAGCCGGCTGCCGACTCCTATGGGGCCGCGCCCGGCGCCACGGCGGACTCCAGGGCTGCTCCACGCGTGACAGTAGACTTGAAGGCAATGAGCACCGTGGATCCGGCCCTAGAGGCCACGCAAGAGGGCGCCGGGAACGGCGCCGACGACATCGGCACGCCGGGCACCGGCATGCCGCAGCCAGCAGAGCCGGCGGAGGAAATCGACGTCGCCACCGAAAGTGCGGAAGCGCGCCGCGTCCGGTTTGAGCGCGATGCCATGCAGTACGTGGACCAGCTGTACTCGGCTGCCATGCGCATGGCCCGGAACCCCTCAGACGCGGAGGATCTTGTCCAGGAGGCCTACACCAAGGCGTTCTCAGCCTTCCACCAATACAAGCCCGGGACCAATCTGAAGGCCTGGCTGTACCGGATCCTGACCAACACCTACATCAACCTTTACCGGAAGCGGCAGCGCGAGCCGCTGCAGTCTAATTCGGACACCATCGAGGACTGGCAACTCGCCCGGGCTGAGTCGCACACGTCCAGCGGTCTCCGTTCGGCAGAGGCTGAGGCCCTGGACCACCTGCCTGATTCCGACGTCAAGCGCGCCCTGCAGGCGATTCCGGAGGAGTTCAGGCTGGCAGTCTACTTCGCCGACGTCGAGGGCTTCGCCTACAAAGAAATTTCAGACATCATGAACACCCCCATCGGCACTGTGATGTCGCGGCTCCACCGCGGCAGAAAGATGCTGCGGGACATGCTGGCGGATTACGCCGCCGAGCGGGGATTCAAAGCTGCTGCCGACCCCAACGCAGCAGCGGAAAGCAACAAACAGGAGAACAGGAAATGAGCGACTGCCAGGGATTGGGCGATTGCGACGACGCCCGGATGCAACGTATCTACGAGTATCTGGATGGTGCCCTGACCCGCAGTGACATTGCGGACATCAAACAGCATCTGGATGAGTGCCCGGAATGCACGGAGCAGTACGACCTCGAGTGCGTCATCCGCAACATGGTCAAGCGGTCCTGCACCGAGGCCGCTCCGGAAAACCTGAAGCACGCGATCCTGGACAGAATCCACAACATCCGGCCGGTGGAGGCCTGACCCAGGCCGTCACTCCAAAACGAAGTGTCCCCGCAACCGAGAGGCTGCGGGGACACTTCGTTTAAGCTTCGGTTCAAGCCGTGGCTTAGGTGTTGGGGCGCTTCCCGTGGTTAGCGCCGCCACGCTTACGGTCACGACGTTTACGTGCACGTTTGCTCATAGCTGGCCTCCTTAATATCGGTACTCAAAAGAGCTGCCCTCAAGTCTCCCACATCAGGGGACGGGCCGCGAACCGGCGACCGGGGAAGTCCGGACATCGTGAGTGGCTCAGCTTTTCAATGAATTCCGGATCGAAATGCGCGCCTGATCCAAGACGGTCCGGACCGTCTCCAAGGTCACCGGAGTGAGGGGCTGCATGCCTGCCCGTGTGCGAAGTTCCACCCGCAGATCGTCCCTGAAGGTCTGGAGCAGCATCTCCGCTTCCTTGAGCATGCGCTGGGCATCGGCGGATGACCGCGGGGTAGACGGGCGCTGATCCGACGATGAGGCGGCGGATCGCGCGGCTTCCGCCGTGGCCGCCAAGTCGGCCCTGAGCCCGCGCATGTTGCTGCGGATATCCGCACGGAGGTCGTCTGCCAACCGGCGAACGGATGTCGAGATGTCATTCTCGACGCCAGCGAGCTCGTCCCTGCGGCTGTTAAGCTCGGCCAGGCCTGCCGCCGTGATCCGGTAGTTGGTGCGCCGCCCTTCGGATTCCGTCGCTACCAGCCCCTCTTCCTGAAGCTTGCCCAGCCGCGGGTAGATGGTGCCGGCGCTGGGGGAGTAGGTCCCGCCGAACCGCTCGCTGAGCGCCTTGATCAGTTCATAGCCGTGCTTGGGGCCGGACTCAAGGAGCGCCAGGAGGTAGAGGCGCAGTGCCCCATGGGCAAACACCGGCGGCATCAGAGGCCCGCTTCGGCGTCCGCGGGGGCTGGGCTGTGGAAGATGGACGTCTTGCCGGACACCGAATTGGTGCGGACCAGCATCAGCTTCGCGTCCGGCCCGGCAATGGTCTGCACTTTGCCGCCGGGCTGACTGTACTTCTGATCATCGATCACCACGGCGCCGCTGGCCGCTTTGGCGACGATGTCCACGCCCACGTCGTGAGGAAGCCTGATGGTCAGGTCGCCGGACACCGAGTTGGCTCCGAAGTCCTGGGTGAAGTCCTGCAGGTCAAAGCTCATGCCGCCGCTCACCGTGTTGGCCCGGATATGGCTGAACCGGCCCGACGCCGTTACTTCGCCTGAGACGCTCTTTGCGGTCAGCACTCCGCGGTGGTTCCTGGCAATGACCTCGCCGCTGACGGTGTTGACATGCAGGTCACCGGATGTGCCGTCCGATATGACCGAGCCGGAGACGGTGTTGAGCCTGATGTGGCCGGTGATCCCCGACACGAGTCCGTCGCCACTGACGGTTCCGGCCTCGACGTCAACTCCGGACGGCAATGCAAGGCTGACCACCACTAAGTTGGGGCTGCTGTTGTTGACGGAGCCCATCAGGTTCTTGAACCAGCCCTGCGGGCCGTGCAGCTGGTGCCTGACTTCCAGCCTGCCGTCACTCACCGTAACTGCCAACGGGTCCCCGTGGACCTCCGAGATCTCGATCCGGACCACGTCTTCGTCATGGGTGACGATGTCGAACCGGCCCCGGACAATGCCAAGCTTCAATGATGAGACGCCGTCGACGTCAATGGTTTGCGGACCGGTGACGGCCCACGAATTCTCTGCCATGGTTTCCTCCGCTTGCGATATATCGTGACTATGGGGCCACGATATACCGTCGCGGGAGCACGATCAAGATATATCGCGAGTCGTCTTTCCCTATTCGGGAGTGTCCATGCCCAGCCACTGGAACCAACCGCGGTGGAGAACCAGCCACGCCATGAGCCCGTAGCCTGCCTGGCCGGGAGTGCCCCCGTTGGCGGCGAGGTCCTGGCGCCATTGCTCGTGGTTCAGCAACGGTGAAAACGTGTCCACGTAGAGGTGCTTGCGGCGCGTGGTGACGTCCGCGAATGCAGTGTTCAGCTCCCCGAGCCGGCGGTTGTGCACCGGATCCAGCGCGGGCGGCGGTCCGACGACGAACACCTCAAGCCTCTTCTGCGTGGCCGAATCAAGAATGTTGGCGAGGTTGAGCCTGCTGCGTGCGGTCGTGAGGCCGAATTCAACGTCGCGCCCCGAGAGGCCGATCACCAGCCGGTTCTCGTGCTGGTCGCTGAACCTCCGGCCGGCTTCCTCAAGCCACCGCCCGGCGAGGCCCTCGGTGCCTTCCTGGGGGCAGGGAAGGGCATAGCTCTCAACGGTCATGCCGTCCTGTGGAGTGCGGGCCAGGACACGGCCAAGCCAGCCCAGCGCCCGAGGATCCCCGAGTCCGGCCAGCAGTTCATCTCCAACAGCTGCAATCCGCAGCTTCCTGTCTTCCACTACTACCTCTTCACTTAAATTGAGGGCGTGCCCCTGAGTTCCGGACATTCCTGCGCGGCGGCCTGGTCCGCAGACTGCGCCGGCGAACCTGGCTGTGTCCATTAACTCATGCCGATTAAACAGAACTGCCCGGCTGGAACGGTATGTCACCGTCCGGCCGGGCAGCTGCCCTGCTACTTGCGAGCGAAAGCCTGCTTGAGCAGCGAATCCTGCTCGGCGGCGTGCCGCTTCATGGAACCGGCCGCCGTGGAAGCCGAGGCAGGCCGCGAGACCAGGCGGATCTTGCGGTCGAGTGCCTGCGGCAGGTTCAGGCCCATGAACGGCCACGGGCCCTGGTTCGCGGGTTCGTCCTGGGCCCAGACCACTTCGGCGTTCGGGTATTTGGCCAGTTCAGCTTCGATTTCCTCCTTCGGCAGCGGGTAGAGCTGCTCGACGCGGATTATCGCCGTCGTCGTGTCGCCCGTCTTCTGCCGCGTGGACAGCAGGTCGTAGTACAGGCGGCCGGAGACCAGGAGAACGCGTTCGACGGCGTCCACCTTCAGCTGCTCATGCTCACCGATGACGGGCCTGAAGCCGCCCGTGGTGAAGTCCTCCACGGCCGAAGCGGCAGCCTTGAGGCGCAGCAGCTGCTTCGGGGTGAAGATGATGAGCGGCTTGCGCGGACGGCTGTACGCCTGGCGGCGCAGCAGGTGGAAGTGCGAAGCCGCCGTGGTCGGATTGGC
Source organism: Arthrobacter sp. ISL-28 (assembly GCF_018613875.1). Classification (GTDB taxonomy): domain Bacteria; phylum Actinomycetota; class Actinomycetes; order Actinomycetales; family Micrococcaceae; genus Arthrobacter. The sequence continues at coordinate 205,364 of NZ_JAGGPJ010000027.1, forward strand.
CACGATCATGTTTTCCTCGGCGCACAACTGCAGGAAGCGCTCGATGCGGGCGGAGGAGTGGTCCGGCCCCTGGCCCTCATAACCATGCGGAAGCATCAGCACGAGCGATGAGCGCTGGCCCCACTTCTGCTCGGCGGAGGAGATGAACTCATCGATGATGGTCTGCGCACCGTTGACGAAGTCGCCGAACTGGGCTTCCCAGAGCACGAGGGCATCCGGACGCTCCACAGAGTAGCCGTATTCGAAGCCCATGGCTGCGTATTCGGACAGTAGGGAGTCGTAGATCCACAGCTTGGCCTGGTCGTCCGAGAGGTTGCCCAAGGGCAGCCATTCGTTGCCGTTGGCGCGGTCGTGGAAGACAGCGTGGCGCTGCACGAACGTGCCGCGGCGGGAGTCCTGGCCCGCGAGGCGTACGGGTACGCCCTCCATGATCAGCGACCCGAAGGCCGCGATCTCGCCGAAGCCCCAGTCGATGCCGCCTTCACGGGACATCTGCTCGCGCTTCTCAAGCAGCTGCTTGAGCTTGGCGTGGACGGTGAAGCCCTCCGGGATCTCCAGGTGCGCCTTGCCGATCCGGGCCAGCGTGTCGGCCGAGATTGCGGTGGACGCCGGCGCGTTTGTGCCGAAGTCGGACTGCTGGGCCTGGGGCCGCTCGATGTCCGAAACCGCCGCGGAGTCCGCCGTGATGATCGGGATCGGCGAGGTCTGGGCCGCATGGGTTTCGGCGAAGACGCGCTCCAGGCGTTCCTGGTAGTCGCGGAGCAGCTGCTCTGCCTCTTCCTCGGTGATGTCTCCACGGCCGATCAGCGACTCGGTGTAGAGCTTGCGGACCGAACGCTTGGCCTCGATGAGGTTGTACATGAGCGGCTGGGTCATCGAGGGGTCATCGCCCTCGTTGTGGCCGCGGCGCCGGTAGCAGACCATGTCGATGACAACGTCCTTGTGGAACTTCTGCCGGAACTCGTAGGCGAGCTGGCCAATGCGGACCACTGCCTCGGGGTCGTCGCCGTTCACGTGGAACACCGGAGCCTGGATCATCTTGGCGACGTCCGTGGAGTACGTGGACGAGCGGGACGAGGATGGCGCGGTGGTGAAGCCGACCTGGTTGTTCACCACGACGTGGATGGTTCCGCCCGTGCGGTAGCCGCGCAGCTGCGAGAGGTTGAGGGTCTCGGCCACAACACCCTGGCCGGCGAACGCTGCGTCACCGTGGACCATGATGGGCAGCACGGGGAAGGCCTCGCCCTGGTCCAGACGGTCCTGCTTGGCGCGGACGATGCCTTCCAGCACGGAGTCCACGGCCTCGAGGTGCGACGGGTTGGCGGCGAGGTAGACCTTGGTCTCGTTGCCGCTGTCCGACGTGAAGGTGCCCTCGGTGCCCAAGTGGTACTTGACGTCGCCGGAACCCTGCACGGAGCGGGGATCCTGGGTGCCCTCGAACTCGCGGAAGACCTGAGCATAGGTCTTGCCGGCGATGTTGGTGAGCACGTTGAGCCGGCCGCGGTGGGCCATGCCGATCGCAACCTCATCCAGTCCGTCGTCGGCCGCATCGGAGATGATGGCGTCAAGCAGCGGAATCAGGGACTCGCCGCCCTCAAGGGAGAAGCGTTTCTGGCCGACGAACTTGGTCTGCAGGAACGTCTCGAATGCCTCTGCCGCGTTCAGCTTCGAGACGATGCGCAGCTGCTCTTCACGGCTCGGCTTGGAGTACGGATGTTCCAGCTGGTCCTGGAACCACTTGCGCTCGGCGGGCTCCTGGATGTGCATGTACTCGATGCCGGTGGTCCGGCAGTAGGCGTCGCGGAGCACTCCGAGGATGTCGCGGAATGTCAGCTGCGGCTTGCCGCCGAAGCCGCCCGTGGGCCATTCGCGGTCCAGGTCCCACAGCGTGAGGCCGTAGGTGAGGACATCGAGGTCCGGGTGCTTGCGCTGGACGTACTCGAGCGGATCGGTGTCCGCCATAAGGTGCCCGCGGACACGGTAGGAGTGGATCAGCTGCTGGATCCGGGCGACCTTGTTGATCTGGTCCGACGGGTCCACCTGGAGGTCCGGGCTCCAGCGCACCGGCTCGTAGGGGATGCGCAGGGATTCGAAAATCTCGTCGTAGAAATTCTGCGCACCCAGGAGAAGCTGGTGGACCAGCTTGAGGAACTCGCCGCTGCCTGCGCCCTGGATGACCCGGTGGTCGTAGGTGGACGTCAGTGTGAGGACCTTGCTGATGGCGTTGTGCGCAATGATCTTCTCGCTGGCACCCTGGAATTCGGCAGGGTAGTCAAGGGCGCCGACGCCGATGATGGCGGCCTGGCCCTTGGACAGGCGGGGAACAGAGTGCACGGTGCCGATGCCGCCCGGGTTGGTCAGCGAGACCGTGGTGCCCTGGTGGTCCTCGGCGGTCAGCTTGCCGTTGCGGGCACGCTTGATGAGGTCCTCGTAGGTGTGCCAGAACTCCGAGAAGTTGAGGGTCTCAGCCTTCTTGATGTTCGGGACCATCAGCAGGCGTGTGCCGTCAGGCTTCGGCATGTCGATGGCGATGCCGAAGTTCACGTGGGCCGGCTGGACGGCTACAGGCTTGCCATCCACCTCGTCGTAGTACACGTTCATCGAGGGGAACTGGCGGAGCGCCCGGATGACCGCGTAACCGATCAGGTGGGTGAAAGAGACCTTGCCGCCGCGTGCACGGGCCAGGTTGGAGTTGATGACGACGCGGTTGTCGATCAGCAGCTTGGCCGGAATCGCCCGGACGGACGTGGCCGTGGGCACTTCGAGGCTAGTGACCATGTTGGTTGCAATAGCCTTGGCGGGACCGCGAAGGACGGAGACAACGTCTTCCTCCGGCGCGGTGGGCGCCTTCACGTTCTTGGGGAGCTGGGCCGGAATGGGCTGGGCGCCGGTGCCCGCCTCGGCCTTCTTGGCTCCGTCACGGGCCACCGTTGCAGGGGCCTTCTTGGCAGGTGCGGCTGGCGCCGGCGACGATGACGGCGGGGCAGCGGGCGCCTGCGGGGCAGGAGCTGCGGATGCGGGCGCCTTGGTCGGAGCCGGAGGCGTTACAACGGGCATTTCGCGGGTTTCCGGGTGGACCGGCGCGGACGCCGCGCCCGGGGCGCCATTGGAAGATGGGCCGTTACCGCTGTCAAAGGATTCGAACAGGGGCCACCATTTAGCATCGACCGTATTCTTGTCCTGCTGGTAACGCTCGTACAGTTCGTCAACGAGCCACTCGTTTCCGCCAAATTCCTCTGGTAGACGGTGGCTAGGCTGCTCTGGCACTTGAAATACGCCTCTTCCATGAGTTTGAATTCCCTCTGGTCGCCACGGTGCAACGGCACAACAATCGAACCAGTTTCTGTGGCCTATGAACCCAGACCTCTGCCAGTCTAGTTACGTTCCCGGCTTAACTGCCAATAAGGGTGACCCAAATCATGTAGCCGGTGAATTGTGGCAGAAGTACGGCTGAAAGAGGGCGGATTCCGGCCTCCCCGGACCTGCTGCGCCCACCGCCGGACCCGTTCCCGCTCCTGTAGACTGCAATTCTTATGGACAGTAAATCTAGGTGCCGGCCTGGGGGTTGTCAGCGGAGCAAAATCAGCACCGCCGCACAGTCCACCCGCAGAGCCGGCAAACCCCGTTCACGATTCCACCAATGTCCGTCGCTCCACGTCGCCGGGACTTCCCAGAACGCAGCACAGGCTACGGCCGACCATCCTCCGCCTGGCCGTTCAGCAGGCCATCGCAGCTGCCAAGGATCCCGGAACTGCCGGGTCCTGCCCACCCAGGCAGGCCGCTAGATGGAGTGGCTTTTTCTGGCAGCAGGTTTTCTGCTTATTTTGGGCACCGGTTTTTTCGTCGCCGTCGAATTTTCCCTGATAGCCCTTGACCAGCCCACCGTGCAGCGCGCGGTGGACGACGGCGATGCGGCGGCAGTCCCGCTGTTGAAATGCCTTAAGTCGCTGTCCACGCAGCTGTCCAGCTGCCAGCTCGGCATCACGATGACGACGTTGCTGACCGGCTATGTCATGGAACCGTCGGTCGGTGCACTGATTGAAGGCCCGCTCATCGCCGTCGGAGTTCCCGAAGCGGCTGCTGTATCCGTCTCCCTTGTCATCGCCATGGCGATTGCCACCCTGCTCTCCATGCTGCTCGGCGAACTGGTCCCCAAGAACATGGCCATCGCCCTGTCCTTCCGCGTCGGGCGGGCGCTGGCCCGGCCCCAGCTCGTATTCACGGCAATCTTCAAGCCCGCCATTATTGTCCTCAACGGCTTCTCCAACAAGGTACTCAACGTCTTCGGCCTTGAAGCGAAAGAGGAGATCTCCGGGGCGCGCACCCCCGCGGAACTTGCCTCCCTGGTGCGCAGGTCAGCCGCCATGGGAACCCTCGATGCCGGCACTGCAAACTTCATCGCCCGGACCTTGAATTTCTCGGGCCGCACAGCCGCGGATGTGATGACGCCTCGCATCCGGGTGGAAACCATCGATGCCGACCAGCCCGTCTCGGACATCCTGGATGCGGCCCGCCGGACCGGATATTCCCGGTTCCCGGTGATCGGCGATTCAGCGGACGACATCCGCGGACTGGTCCATGTCAAGAAAGCCATTGCGGTACCTGCCGACCGGAGGCCCAACCTGGAAGCAGGCGCCATCATGACGGACGTCCTCCGCGTCCCGGAAACCATTCACCTTGACGCCCTGCTGGCCGAACTCCGGGAAGGAAACCTGCAGCTTGCTGTGGTGCTGGACGAGTACGGCGGAACCGCAGGCATCGCCACCCTCGAGGACCTCGTTGAGGAAATCGTGGGGGAAGTGGCCGACGAGCACGACAAAGTCCGTCCGGGCCTGTTGCAAAGCGCCTCGGGTGACTGGTACTTCCCCGGCCTCATGCGGCCGGACGAACTGTCCGAACAGATTCCGGGGCTCAGCGTTCCGGATGAATCCGCCTATGAAACGGTGGGTGGCTTCGTCATGAGCGAGCTTGGACGCATCGCCGTGGTGGGGGACACCGTCGACGTCGGCGGCGGAACGCTGAGTGTCACCCGTATGGACGGCCGCCGGATCGACCGGATCTGCTTCAAGCCCCACAGTGAGGGCCACGCCGGTTCCGCCGCGGACACGCAGCGAGAGCACGCCAAGTCCGGAAACGGGAAGCCCGGAAACTCGAAGTCCGGCAATGGGAAGTCCGGAAACCCGCGGTCAGAGAGCTTTGGGTCAAGGAGATCGAACTCCGGCAAAGCAGGCTTCCGAAACGGAGGCACGGCATGAGCGACTGGGCCGGGATTCTGTGGCTGGTTGTGCTGCTGTTCGGCAACGCGTTCTTCGTGGCGGCCGAATTTGCTGTCATGTCGGCACGGCGCAGCCAGATCGAGCCGCTGGCAGACACCGGCTCCCTGCGCGCGCAGACGACCCTGAAGGCCATGGAGAACGTTTCGTTGATGCTGGCCTGTGCACAGCTGGGGATCACTGTCTGCTCCCTGCTGATCCTGCTGGTTGCGGAACCGGCAATCCACCACCTGCTGGCTGTTCCCCTGGCGGCACTGGGCGTGCCGATGGAAATCGCCGACGTCGCCGCATTCGGCGTGGCGCTCATGATGGTGACGTTCCTCCACGTGACGTTCGGTGAGATGGTGCCGAAGAACATCTCCGTGTCCGTAGCGGACAAGGCGGCACTGCTCCTGGCTCCGCCGCTTATGTTCATCGCCAGGATCGTTAACCCGGTCATCCTGGCGCTGAACTGGTCCGCAAACCACGTCCTGAAGCTGATGAGGATTGAGCCGAGGGCTGAGGTCAACTCCTCGTTCACCCTGGAGGAAGTCCAGTCCATCGTGCAGGAATCCACCCGGCACGGGCTCGTGGATGATGACGCGGGGCTCATCACGGGCGCGCTCGAGTTCTCGGAACATACGGCCGCCGATGTCATGGTCCCGCTGGACAAGCTGGTCATGATGAAGCCCTCCACCACGCCGCTTGAATTTGAAAAGGCGGTCAGCCGCACCGGGTTCTCCCGGTTTCCGATGCTCGACGACGACGGCATGCTCAGCGGCTACCTCCACATCAAGGATGTGCTGTCCATCCCCGAAGCCGGCTACCAGCACCCGGTTGCGGAAAGCCGCATCAGGTCACTGGCGAACCTCTCGAGGGACGACGAAATCGAGAAGGCGATGTCCGTCATGCAGCGCACTGGCTCGCACCTGGCCCGGGTGATCGGACCCGACGGGCGGACGGAAGGTGTGCTGTTCCTCGAAGATGTGATCGAGCAGCTCGTGGGCGAGATCCGCGACGCCACCCAGGCCAAGGGCATCCGCCGGCTAGGCCAGCCGGACGGCGGATAGCAGGACCCGAAGCGGCGGAAGCCCAGATCGAGCCCGGCCGGTGTGGCGCCCGCTCCGGGTCCGCCCGAGCCGGGCGCGGCGGCCTCAGGCCCGGCTGATCGCGGGCTGCCGGGTCAGGCGGACGGCGTCGCTGCGGCCTTCCGAGCTGCGCAATCGGGGCACAGCCCGTAAATCTCGACTGTGTGCGCGACTTCGGTGAAGCCATGATCCTCGGCCGTCCGGGAGGCCCAGGTTTCGACGGCCGGCGCTTCGATTTCCACGGCCTTGCCGCAGCTCCGGCAGAGGAGATGGTGGTGGTGCCCGGTGACGGCGCAGCGGCGGTACACGGCCTCGCCTTCGCCGTTGCGCAGCACGTCAACCAGTCCGTCATCAGCAAGTGACTGCAGAATACGGTAGGCGGTGGCCAGGGATACGGAGACTCCCTGGTTCTGCAGAATGCGGTACAGCTCCTGGGTGCTCACGAAGTCATCCAGATCGTCCAGGGCGGCGCTGACTGCCAGCCTCTGCTTGGTGACGCGCTGCTCTTTTCCGCCGGAAGCCGCCAAAGGGGTTAGCGGCCTGCCGCCAGCGCTGGCGCCGTGTGGCATGGAGGGACTCGCTTCACTAAGGGATACTGGCAATGTCCAAGATTACCAGCCGGAGGTCCGTGGACACGGATCGGGCGGTTCCCTAGGCTGGCCAGATGAAGCTGACAAAATTCACCCATGCCTGCGTCCGCCTCGAAAAAGACGGGCGTGTGCTCGTGCTGGATCCCGGCTCCTATTCCGAGTCCACCGAAGCGCTCGACGGCGCCCACGCCGTCCTCGTCACGCACGAACACCCGGACCACATCGATGTGGAGGCCGTGAAATCCGCCCTCGCGGAGAACCGGAAGCTGGAGCTCTACGCACCGGCTGGCGTGGCTGAAAGCCTTCGCAGGGAAGCACCTGATGCTGCAGCACGGGTCCATGCCGTGGATCCCGGAACGTCCTTCGAAGCTGCCGGGTTCGGGATCAGGAGCTTCGGCGGCCAGCATGCCCTGATCCACCCCCAGGTCCCGATCGTTGCCAACATCGGCTACCTCGTGGATGAAAACGTCTACCACCCCGGCGACTCGTTCATCATCCCGGACGGCATCAGCGTCCGCACCCTCCTGGTGCCCGTCCACGCACCCTGGAACAAGGTCAGCGAGGTGGTGGACTTCGTCATCGGCGTCCGCGCTCCGCGGGCCTTCCCGATCCATGATGCGCTCCTCAACGGCACCGGCCAGAACCTGGTGGAGGGCCACGTCAGGCGGCTGGGGGCCAAATACGGCACAGCGTACACACACCTCTCCGCCCGTGAGTCGGTGGACGTCTGATTCTGCTGGCCATCTCAGGGAGGCTACGGGTTCCAGACTCCGAAATCGAAGAACTCCGTGATCGTGCGTTCGTGCGGCTCGGGATCAAGTCCCTGCACTGCCAGCCAGTCACGGTTGTAGTAGCTGCCCGCATAGCGGTCGCCGCCGTCGCACATCAGCGAAACGATGCTGCCCCGCTGCCCCTCGACGACCATCTCCGACACGAGCTGCCACACGCCCCACAGGTTGGTGCCCGTGGAGGGCCCGGCGTGCAGCCCCGCGAGGGCGTGCAGGTGCCGCATCGCGGCGACTGAAGCGGCGTCCGGAACCTGGATCATGCGGTCGATCACGGCCGGTATGAAACTCGGCTCCATCCGGGGCCGGCCGATGCCCTCGATCCGGGAGGGAAGGCCCGTGCTGAAATCGGCGGAACCGCTGCGCCAGCCCGGGTAAAAGGCCGAGTTCTCCGGATCCACCACGGTCAGCTCCGTCTCATGCCGGTGGTAGCGCAGGTAACGGCCGATGGTGGCACTGGTCCCGCCCGTCCCCGCACCCACCACGATCCACCGGGGGACCGAGTGCTCCTCCAAGGCGAGTTGCTGGAAGATGGACTCGGCGATGTTGTTGTTGCCGCGCCAGTCCGTGGCACGCTCGGCGTAGGTGAACTGGTCCATGTAATGGCCGTTGCTGGTGGCAGCCACCTCCTCCGCAGCGGCATACACCTCCGAAGCGTGATCCACCAGCAGGCACGCACCGCCGAACTGCTCTATGAGGGCGATCTTCTCGGGACTGGTGGTTCGGGCCATGACGGCGACGAACGGCAGCCCCAACAACTGTGCAAAGTACGCCTCAGAGACCGCAGTGCTGCCGCTGGACGCCTCCACAATGGTGGTGCCCTCGTTGATCCAGCCGTTCACCAGGCCAAAAAGGAACAGCGACCGGGCCAGCCGGTGCTTCAGGCTCCCGGAGCGATGGGTGGATTCATCCTTGAGGTACAGCTGCACGCCCCAGTGCTCCGGCAGCGGCACCGAATACAGGTGGGTGTCCGCCGACCGGTTGTTCTCCGCATTGATCTTGCGGACGGCCTCATCGGCCCAGGCCCGGTCCTTGCTTCGTGCTCTGCTCACCGGATCAGCCTACCGGTGGCAGGGGTGTCGCACGGCTAGAGTTGGTGCTGCACCGTTCAGCCAGCCACAGTTCGCCCCAGCCGAAGGAGACCCAATGGATACCCTCATGGATGTGTCCGCGCTGCACGCCCGGATGGCCTCCGGACAGCGCACTGTATTGCTTGATGTCCGCTGGGCGCTGGGCGACCCCGAAGGCCGCGCGCACTATCTTGAGGGACATATTCCCGGCGCCGTGTATGTGGACCTTCCCACGGAGCTGGCCGAGCCTGCGGAGCCCGCCCGGGGGCGCCATCCCCTGCCGTCACGGGACAAATTCCAGGCGGCCGCGCGGCGCTGGGGGATCAGTGCCGATGACGTTGTGGTCGCCCATGACGATGCCGGCAACACCTCGGCCGCCCGCCTTTGGTGGATGCTCCGCAACGCCGGCTTTCGCAGCGTTTGCCTGCTCGACGGCGGCCTGGCCGCCTGGCGGCAGGCAGGGCTGCCGCTGCAGGCCGGACCGGTGGAGGCAGTCCCGGGGAATGTGACACTCGCCGGCGGCGGCATGGGCGTCATCGACGCTGCCCAGGCGGCGGACTGGGCAAACCGCGGCGTGCTGCTGGATGCCCGCGCCGGCGAACGCTACCGCGGCGAGATAGAACCCGTGGACCCTCGGGCCGGCCATATCCCCGGCGCTGTCAGCGCTCCCACCGCCGGTAACCTCGACGACGCCGGACGCTTCCTGCCCGCGGAGCGCCTCCGCCTCCGTTTCTCCCGGCTGGGGGTCGACGCGGCAACGCCGACGGCGGTCTACTGCGGCTCCGGCGTTACCGCCGCCCATGAGATCGCGGCACTCGAAATCGCCGGAATCCCCGCAGCCCTGTTTCCCGGATCCTTCTCGGAGTGGTCCAACGACGTCTCGCGCCCCGTGGCCACCGGTGCCGAACCGGGCGGAGCAGCGGCAGGCTAGGAGGAGCCCGGGTTTGATCGTCCCGGCTGGCGTCGGGCCGTGAACGGAGGGTAGCGTCGACCTATGACTCCTGGACGCCCTGTACCGCCGCCGCTTGCCCTGCACATCCCGCTTGCCGAAGATGTTGCCGGCGAACTGCGCCCGGGGCCGGCAGTAGACGGCATCGACGATCCCCGTCAGGGCAGACTGGCCGCCGCACGGGGTGCGGTGTCCAGCGACGGCGGACTGGTTCCGCTGACGGTGGCCCGCCGCGCACCCAAGCCGGACGACGTCGAAATCGCCATCGAGTTCTGCGGTCTGTGCCATTCCGACGTGCACGCCACGCGCGGGGAATGGGGCACGCAGAACTATCCGCTGGTGCCCGGTCACGAGATCGTGGGAAGGGTCAGCCGTGTAGGGTCAGACGTCGACGATTTTGCCCCCGGCGACCTCGTGGGCGTGGGCTGCATGGTGGACTCGTGCCGCGAATGTGAAAGCTGCCTTGACGGATTGGAGCAGTACTGCGAGCGGGGCCTGACCGGCACCTACGGTGCGAAGGATGCCCGGAACGGCGATTCCATGACCCAGGGCGGCTATGCATCATCTGTGGTGGTGGACCGCCGCTACGTCCTGCGCGTCCCGGAAAACCTCGACCCCGCGGCGGCGGCGCCGCTGCTGTGCGCAGGCATCACCACGTTCTCGCCGCTTCGCCACTTCGGCGTCGAGGAAGGCGACGTGGTGGGCGTCGTGGGCCTCGGCGGCCTGGGCCACATGGCCGTCAAACTCGCCAAGGCCATGGGCGCAGAGGTCAAGGTCTTCACGACCTCAGAATCAAAGGTCACGGCGGCCCTGGAACTCGGCGCCGACAGCGTCATCCTTTCCCGCGACGCGGATGCCATGGCAACTGCAAATCGCAGCATCGACCTCATCATCGACACCGTGGCAGCACCGCACGACCTTAACCCGTTCTTCCGGACGCTGCGCCGGGACGGGGCGCTGTTCCAGCTCGGGCTTCCCTCCGAGGCCATGCCGCCCGTGAACCCCGGCGCACTGATCAGGCGCCGCATTGCCTACGCCGGCTCCCTGATCGGCGGCATCGCGGAAACCCAGGAAATGCTGGACTTCTGCGCCGAGCACGGCGTGGTTTCCGACATCGAAATCGTCGGGGCAGACCAGCTGAACGACGCCTACGACCGGATGGTCGCAGGCAGCGTCAAGTACCGTTTCGTTCTGGATACAACCACCCTGCAGGCACCGGCGGAAAGGGCTGACGCATGAGCACGCTGTTTACCAAGATTCTCAACGGGGAAATCCCCGGCCGGTTTGTGTGGCGTGAACCGGACGTCTCGGCGTTCCTGACCATGGGCCCGCTGGCTGACGGCCACACGCTCGTGGTCCCCACGGAGGAAGTGGACCGCTGGACGGATGCGTCCCCGGAGACCCTGGCCAAGGTCATGGAGGTGGCCCGCCGCATCGGCGCGGTCCAGGTTGAGACGTTCGGGGCAGCCCGGGCAGGCCTGATCGTGGCTGGCTACGAGATCAACCACATGCACGTCCACGTTTGGCCGTCCAACAGCATGGCCGAGTTTGATTTCACCACCGCAGACCACAACCCGGACCCTGCCCGGCTCGACGCCAACGCGGAAAAGCTCCGCGGCGGGCTGCGCGACGCCGGGTATGGCGAATTCGTTCCCGACGCCTAAGCCGCGAGGGCTTTGTTCAGCACCGCCCGGATGCGTTTCTCCGAGACGGAATAGGCGGTGCCAAGTTCTACGGCGAACAGGCTCACCCTCAGTTCCTCGATCATCCAGCGCACCTGCGTGAGTTCGGCACCCGCCCGGCGGCCGGGCAGCAGCGCTGACACGGCGTCGTCGTACTCATCCTCCAGCCGCTGCACGGCGGCCATGTGCAGTGCGTCGCGCTGCACATTCCCCGGCAGTTTTTCGAGGCGTTTTTCGATGGCAGCCAGGTAGCGCGGCAGCTGGCTCAGCTGGGCGTAGCCGGTCCGGGCGACGAACCCGGGGAACACCAGCTGCTCCAGCTGGCTCTTGATGTCGTTGAGCGCGCTCATGAGCGCCAGGCTGGTGGTGCCTTTGAGCTGCTTTTCGATCCGCCGGGCGCTGGCCAGGATGCGCTCCACTACGGCGGTAACGCTGAAGACGGTGTCGATCAGTTCGGCGCGGACCTGTTCGTACAGTGCATCGAACGAGTCCCGGTCCCAAGGCAGTTCCGCCGGTGTCAGCTTGTCAATGGCCGCGAGGACGCAATCCGCAATCAGGGCCGAGACCGAACCGTGCGGGTTCTGGCTGAAGGTCAGTTTCTCCGTGTTGTTCAGGTGCTCCAGGACGTAGCGGTCAGGGGCGGGAACCCGCAGCGCCAGGAGCCGGATGACCCCGCCGCGCATGGCCTCCTGCTGCTCCGAGGCGGACTGGAAGACCCGCAGCGCCACGGACTTCCCTTCGTCCATCAGCCCGGGATAGCCGGTCACGGTATGGCCCTTGACGGTGACGCTGGCCTCCCGCTGAATGGTGCCGAAGGTCCACTCCGTCAGGCCGGACTGCTCGGTGACGCCCTGTTTGGTGAAGCCCTGGTCCGTGAAAGCACGGCCAGCGGGACCGCCGGGCGCCTGGCGCCCGTCTTCCGGCACGGCTGAAACGGGGGAACCCTTCTTGGCACCGGTCCGCCCGGCGGTGGCCGGTGTAGCCCCCAGCGATTCCGCGATTGCCCGGCGGGTGGCAGGCGCGAGCCGCTCCTGAAGGGCTTCGAGGTCCTTGCCTTCGTCCAGCACCTCGCCCCGGCTGTCCACCACCTTGAAGCTCACACGGAGGTGCTGCGGAACAGCGTCCCAGTTCCAGGAGCCCGGCGGAATGATGTGCCCGCGGATCCGCCGCAGGACCAGTTCGAGTGAAGACTCCAGATCGTCCTCGGCCGGATCGAACTCCGCTTCCAAGGCAGCCACTGCCTGCCGGGCCACGTCCGGAGCGGGAACGAAGTTCTTGCGGACCTGTTTGGGCAGGGATTTGATCAGCGCGGTGACCAGTTCCACCCGCTGGCCGGGGATCAGCCAGCGGAAAGCGGAGTCGTCGAGCTGGTTCAGGAACAGGACTGGAACCTCGGCGGTGACTCCGTCGGAGGGGTTGGGCGGTGATCCGGGCGCGACGGGGTGGAACTCGTAGCTGAGGGGAAGTTCGAATCCCTTGTGCAGCCACGTCTTGGGGAAGGCGGCATCGTCCAGCGCCTCGGCCTCCTCGTTGAGGAGCAGGGACTGGTCAAAGTCCAGGAGCGCCGGGTCCTGCTGCCGGGCTTCCTTCCACCATTTATCGAAATGCCGCTCCGAGACAACGTCCTTGCCCACCCTGGCGTCGTAGAACTCAAAGAGCGTTTCGTCATCCACCAGCAGGTCGCGCCGGCGCATCCTCGCTTCGAGTTCCTCGACTTCCTGCAGCAGCGCGCGGTTGCGGTGGAAGAACTTGTGGTGGGTCTTCCAGTCGCCTTCGACCAGCGCGTGGCGGATGAAGAGCTCGCGGGCCAGGACGGGGTCGACCTTGCCGTAGTTGATTCGCCGCTGGGCGATGATGGGCACGCCATAAAGGGTGACCTTTTCATAGGCCATGACGGAGCCCATTTTCGTCGACCAATGCGGTTCGCTGTAGCTGCGCTTGACGAGGTCGGGCGCTACCTGTTCGGCCCAGGCCGGGTCAAACTTGGCGGCGACCCGGGCCCAGAGCCTGCTGGTCTCCACGAGTTCCGCGGCCATGACGAAAGTGGGGGACTTTTTGAATAGGGCCGAGCCGGGGAAGATGGCGAAGCGGCTGCCGCGTGCCCCGGCATATTCGCGCTTCCGCTCGTCAAGGAGCCCGATGTGGCTGAGCAGGCCGGACAGCAGGCTGATGTGGATGCCGTCGTTGTTGGCCACGGGATCGGCCTGCCGTTTGTTGTCCAAACTGATGCCCAGGGGCCGGGCGAGCTGGCGGAGCTGGGCGAACAGATCCTGCCACTCCCGGACGCGCAGGTAGTTGATGAATTCGTTGCGGCACAGGCGGCGGAACTGGGTGGAGGACAGCTCCTGCTGCTTTTCCTGGATGTAGTTCCACAGGTTCAGGAAGCCCGTGAAGTCAGAATTCTCGTCGCGGAAGCGGGCATGCTTTTCCGCGGCCAGCTGCTGCTTGTCGGTTGGGCGCTCGCGCGGGTCCTGGATGGTGAGGGCGGCCGCCAGGATCATGACTTCGCGGACACAGCCGCGTTTTCCGGCTTCGACGATCATGCGGCCGAGCCGCGGGTCGACGGGAAGCTGGGCCAGTTTCTGCCCGACGGCGGTGAGCCCGCCGGCGTTGCGGCCGGAACCGTTGCGGCCGGAACCGTTGCGGCCGGAACCGTTGCCGGCATCGGCAGCGCCGTTGCCTGTCGCGGCTGTCTTGGGCGTGGTCAGGGCGCCAAGCTCCCGGAGCAGGGTCACGCCGTCGTTGATGGCGCGGGAGTCCGGCGGCTCAACGAACGGGAAGTTTTCGATGTCCCTGGGTCCGCGGGCAACGCCCATGGCGGTCATCTGCAGGATGACCGCCGCAAGGTTGGTGCGCAGGATTTCCGGGTCCGTGTAAAGAGGCCGGGACTCGAAGTCCTCCTCAGAATAGAGCCGGATGGCGATGCCATCCGAGACCCGGCCGCAACGGCCGGACCGCTGGTTGGCCGAGGCCTGCGAAACCCGTTCGATCGGCAGCCGCTGGACCTTCGTCCGGTGCGAGTAGCGCGAGATCCTGGCCGTGCCGGTGTCGACGACGTACTTAATGCCCGGGACGGTCAGCGAGGTCTCGGCGACGTTCGTCGCGAGCACGATCCGGCGTTTGCTGCCGGGGTTGAACACGCGGTGCTGCTCCTGCAGGCTCAGGCGGGCAAAGAGCGGCAGGACTTCGGTACCGGCGAGGCGCCGGTTGGATTGGATCCGGGCGTTCAGGGCTTCCGCGGCATCTCGGATTTCGCGCTCGCCGGAGAAGAAAATGAGGATGTCGCCCGGCGCCTCCAGCGCGAGTTCGTCCACGGCGTCGCACACCGCGTCCAGAGGATCCCGGTCTTCCTCAAGTTCGTCGTCGGAGGCGGTTTCGTCATCGGCTGGGCCAGCCGGCTGGGACAGCGGCCGGTAGCGGATCTCGACAGGGAACGTGCGGCCGGAGACTTCCACGATCGGGGCGGCGCTGTCCTCGGAACCGAAGTGCTTCGCGAAGCGTTCCGGATCGATGGTGGCCGAGGTGATGATGACCTTGAGGTCCGGTCGCTCCGGCAGGATCCGCTTGAGGTAGCCGAGGATGAAGTCGATGTTGAGGCTGCGTTCGTGAGCCTCGTCGATGATGATTGCGTTGTATTTGCGGAGGAGCTTGTCGCGCTGGATTTCGGCCAGCAGGATGCCGTCGGTCATGAGCTTGACCTTCGTGGACCTGCTGACCTCGCCCGTGAACCGGACCTGGAAGCCCACTTCCTGGCCGATCTCCACACCCAGTTCGGAGGCGATGCGCTCGGCCACGGTACGGGCAGCCAGCCGCCGCGGCTGGGTGTGTCCGATCAGCCCGTTGTCGCCGAGGCCCAATTCCAGGCATATCTTGGGGATCTGGGTGGTTTTTCCCGAACCGGTCTCGCCGGCGATGATGGTCACCTGATTGGCGGCGATGGCGGCCATCAGGTCCTCGCGGCGCTCGGAGACCGGCAGCTCGGCGGGGTAGGAGATATGAAAAGTCATGGCTGGAACAAGTCTACTGCCGCCCGCGGTGCCCTTTAGGATCGGCCGGGGCCGGGCCGGGAGAGGGACCAAGGCCGGGGCCGGGGCCGGGGCCGGGGCCAGACCGGGCAGCGGCCGAGCTGCCCGGGTAGACGGCCGCCAGACCCGAACGGGACGTGACGCCAAGCTTGGAGTAGATCCGCGTCAGGTGGTACTGGACGGTTTTCACGGACACATACAGCTCAGCCGCGGCTTCCTTGTTGCTCAGGCCCGACGCAACGAGCGCCGCCACGGCCTTCTCCTGTTCCGTGAGATCGGGCGGTCCGGCTGCCTGGCCCTGGGCAGCCCGGCCGGCGCCTCCGCTGCCCGGATGTTCGTCGGAAGCGACGCCGGCGGCGCGCATTTCACGTGAGCAGCGGTCCACATAAGCCCCGGCGCCGAGCACGGCGAAGAGATCCCGGGCTTCCGTCAGTACCGCCGCTGCTTCCCGCCGCTTGCCGGCGCGGCGGAACGACTGGCCGTAGGCGAATTTAACCCGGGCGCGCGCGAACGGCAGGGGCAGCCCGTCGAGTTGGGCGAGACCGCCGAGGAAGCTGGTCCGGGCGGCGTCGATGTCGCCGTTGGCGGCGTGGATACGGCCCCGGACATAGGCCAAGCGCGCCCGGGTGGTTCGGTGGGCCCGCCGCTCCGCCAGCTGTTCGTGGGGAACAAGGAAGGCATCCGCCTCCTCCACGCGGCCGGTCATCACCAGGGCGTTGGCGTAGTGATCCTGCCAGGGCCAGAACCCGGGTTCATCGATGCCCCCGCTGCGCTGCATCCGCAGCACCGGCATCAGGGCCCGGATGACACCGTCGTAATCCGCCTTTGTCTCCGCCACCTGGGCCTGGGCAAGGCAATAGGGCAACAGCATGGCCGGGT
The DNA here is from genome assembly GCF_018613875.1 of Arthrobacter sp. ISL-28. Classification (GTDB taxonomy): domain Bacteria; phylum Actinomycetota; class Actinomycetes; order Actinomycetales; family Micrococcaceae; genus Arthrobacter. The sequence goes on from NZ_JAGGPJ010000027.1 coordinate 221,684, forward strand.
AGCCGTCGCTTGCCACGGCACCCCGCTCCAAATGGCCGGCGGCGGCGTCCCAATTTCCCCGGAGGGCCTGGATCTGGGCACCGCTCCAGTGCAGAAGCGGCCGCAGCAGCTCAATGCCGGACTCCTCCTGCATGGCCACCGCCGACTGCACGGTCCGTAGTGCATCGTCCCAGGCACCAAGGGCGAAGTCGGCCCTGGCCAGCCAGCCCTGGGCCCAGAGCGAGATGCGCTGCGATCCGTGGGCGAATTCGGTGGGGACAGCCCCGGCGAGTTCGGCCCTGGCCTCCTCCACCCGGTCCATGGCCAGGTGCAGCCAGCCCTTGCCCATCTCACGGCGCTGGTGTTGGGCCCCGTGCTCGGGCAGGCGGTCCGCCTCCCGGTAACTTTGCTCCGCCTCGTCGTAGCGGCCCATGAAGCCCAGGCCCAGTCCTTCAATGGCCCGCGCCTCCACGGCTGCCGGGCTGCCCGCCGGGGCGATTCGCTGTGCGCGCTCCGCCCAGGTCACGAGATCCCGGCCGTTGAAGCGGGCCAGCGCGTGGAGGACCTGGCGCTGGCAGATTCCGGCCGCTGTGCCGGGATCTGTTGCGGAGTCGACGGCGGTCCACGCCTTGTGGAGCAGCGCGTCCGCCTGCGCCGGACGGCCGCGGAGAATGGCGAGGTGGCCGCGGACAGCGTCGCTCCGGGGACCGGGGGCGAAGGATTCGAGGGCATCGAGCGCAGCCACGGCCCGGGGCAGCTCGCCCGCGCCCACCATGGCGTCCACCGCCTTGACCAGCAGCGATTCGCGGTCCTCGGGCTCCGGATTCAGGCGCGCTGCCTGGGCATAGGCTTCGGCGGCGGGGCGCCATGCGCCAGCTGAAGCGAAGTCCTCGGCGGAGGCCTCAAGCTCGGCCGCCAGGGCAGCATCAGGCAACAGGGCTGCGGCGGCCCGGTGCTTCAGGCGCTGGACTGGCGCAGTCATGATGCGGGCGGCGGCCGTGTGCAGGGCGGCACGGCGGGCCGGCCCGAGATGCTCATACACGGCGGCACGGTAAACGGGCAGTGGGAATTCGAGTCGGGTTTCCGCCCCGGTGATGCTGATGTGCAACAGACCGGCCGCATGGGCCGCGTCCACCGCCGCCACCGTGTCTGTGATGCCTGCCAGTTCTGCGGCGACTGCCAGCTGGCTCCGGATGCCCAGCACCGCCGCCGCCTGTGTCAGGGCCGCTCCTTCGGCGGGCATCCGGCGGAGGGTGGCTGCGATGGACGCAAGACACGCAGAGGGCGCCGGCAGCGACTCGGGGCTGGCCGACCAGACGGAGGCAGGAAACTGTTCCAGCAGGGCCCGGATCAGGGGCGGCCGGCCGCCGGTGTGCTCCGCGAGCGCCCGGGCAGCGGGGAGCTTGAGCTCCGGCGCTCCCAAGCAGCGCCCAATCGCCCGGACTTCATCCGGTGTCAATGGATTGAGGGCGACAGTGACGGCACCGGGAAACCGGAGCAGCCCGGTGACGCCGGGATCCGGCCCGTTCAGCTCCGGGTCGAGGGAAAGGATCGTCAGAAGCGGGATCGGCCCCACCCTTCGGAGTGCGTGCAGGAGGGCCTGCAGCGACGGTGTGTCGGCCAGATGGATATCGCTGAGGCACAGGATCAGTGTCCGGCCGGTTGCTGCCACGGTGTTCATGGCGGCAAGAAGGGCGTCACCGTACTGCTGGACTGAGCCTGCCTGTGCCACTGAGCCGGGGAGCTCCCGTTCTCCACCGCCCGCTGGACACCTCGCGAGCAGCTGCTCTATCAGGCCGAAGTCAACGTGTTGTTCCCACTCCGCGCCAGCAGCCCTGAGGACCGTGGTGTCCGGGCCCGCCACGGCATCGTCGGAAAGGAAGTTCTCCAGCAGCTCGGTCTTGCCCATGCCCTGGCTGCCGCTGATCACGGCCAGGGACGGTTCGCCGGAACGGGCAGACCGCAACAGGCCCAGCAGTTGCCGGGCCTGTGCGGTGCGTGCGCCCTGGAATGGTCGGGCGTCATTGTCGGGCATGGTTTCCAACAGTAGCGGACCGGGTCAGATCGCCGTCGTCAGGATCCCCACTGCCCTGACAGTTCCAGTGCGGGGACGGCCTCGGGGTCAGCCCGGTGGCGTTGGACAAACATGGTGACGAGGCCACCGGACAGGGCCACGCCGGCAAAAACCAGGAACGCGACGTTGCTGGGCGCCTGGGCGCTGATCAGGAAGCCGCCCACCAGCGGACCCACGATGCCACCCAGGCGGCCAAAGCCGGCGCACCAGGCTACACCTGCGGTGCGGGATGCGGTGGGGTAGTAGTTGGACACGAAGCCATAGACCAGGACCTGGGTTCCGAGGCTGCCCACGCCGGCGAAGGCCACGGAGATCAGCAGCACCGGCAGCGGGAAGCTCAGCGTCAGCAATACGAGGGAGACCGCCGCGATAACGAAGGTGCTGGACACGACCGCCTTGGGACCAAACCGGTCCGCGGAACGCGATGCCACGAGGCCGCCGATCACTGCGCCGGCATTGAGGGCCAGCAGGAACGTCAGCGAATAGGTCTTGCCATAGCCGTGCTGTCCCATGATCTCCGGCAGCCAGGTGTTCAGGCCGTAAGTGAGCAGCAGGCCGCAGAAACTCATGCATCCGAGGAGGATGGTCGGCCGCCGGTAGTTGCCGGAGGCGAGCGCCGCGAAGCCGGCGAGGGGGCGCCCGTCCTTGCGCACTGCCGGCGGGGGCTGCACCGAGGTGCGGGACTGAGCGGAGGCCGCACCGCCGTCGGAGGAGCTGTCCTCGAGCGGAATCCCTGTTGTCGCGGAGAGACGGAAGGCGTCCTCGGCTCGGCCGCGGGCGAGCAGCCAGCGGGGTGACTCCGGCAGCTTCAGGAGTGCCAGCGGGAACAGGATCACCAGGGGCATGGCGCCGATCAGGAAGAGGCCGCGCCAGTCGGTAATACCGTTCAGCATGATGGCCAGCAGGGAGGCGAGCAGCCCGCCGGCTGGCACCCCCGAGTAGACGATCGCATTGTAGAAGTTGCGCTTGCCGGCGGGGGCGAATTCGGCCACCACGGCACCGGCGGTCGCCACCAGGGCGCCGACCCCGATACCCGTCAGGAATCGCAGGATACCGAACGCCGGGACCGTCGTGGCCAGGGCCGTCAAGGCCATGCCCACGGAGAACCAGACGATATTGATGAGCATGAGCTTCCGGCGGCCCAGGAAGTCACCCACGGCGCCGGCGGCGAGCGCACCCACCATGACTCCCATGAGGGCGTAGCTGCCCAGGGCGCCGGCCTGGGCAGCGTCCAAGGCACCGATCTGGCTGGGGTCGCGAAGCAGCGACGAAACAACGGTTCCGTACACCACGAGGTCGTAGCCGTCGAAGAGCAGGGCCGTGGCCGCGATGGCCATCACCCAGCGGACTGTCCTGGTGCGGGCCGCATCAGTTGATGGGGGCAGAGCGTTCATAGTGGGCTCCATTGGCCTGGGCCGCGTCATTGCGGCCGATGGGGTGCTGCGGGTGGTTGATGCCGGCAGGGCCGGCTGGCGCGGGTTCCCGGATCAGCCGAGGTCGCCGCCGGCGACGGCGAGGACGCTGCCGGTGATGTACGAGGCTTCATCAGAGGCCAGGAAGGCGATCGGTCCGGCCTGTTCATCGAGGGTTCCGTACCGTTTCAGAAGGGACGATTCGATGGTCTGGTCCACGATCTGCTGGTACCAGGCCTTCTCCCTGTCGCCTTCGGGCTCGGGGCCGCGTGCCACTTTGCGCGGAGGCGCCTCGGTGCCGCCGGGGGCGGTGGCCACCACGCGGATCCCGTGCGGAGCGGCCTCCAAGGCCAGGGCTGCGGTGATCGCCTTCACGCCGCCCTTGGCGGCGGCGTAGGGGACCCGGTTGACGCCGCGGGTAGCAACCGACGCCACGTTGACGATCACGCCTCCCTGTCGGCTGACCATATGCGGAAGGACTGCCCTGCAGGTCCAGAGCGTCGGGAAGAGGGACCGCTGTATTTCCTTGCTGATCTCGTCCGGTTCGTAGTGCTCGAACGGCTTGGCCCAGATGGTGCCGCCCACGTTGTTGATCAGGACGTCGATGCGGCCCCGGAGCGTCAAGGCTTCCTCGATGGCGGTGCTTGCGCCTGCGTAGCTTTCCAGGTCTGCAATGATGCCGACGGCGGCGGCACCGGCTGTGTCTGTTCCGGCTGCGGAGAGGCCGGCGGAGAGGTCTGCGGCAGCTTCTCGAACGAGTTCGGAGCGGTCCACCAGAACGGTGTCGGCGCCCTCGGCGGCAACCCGCGACGCCACAGCATGGCCGATGCCCTGGGCTGCGCCAGTGATAACCACGACCTTCCCGGCAAAGCGGCCCGGGCTGATCGCCCGGGCCGGGCTGGTTTGCAGGTTGCCGGCCCCGCGGCTGACGGGGCTCAAGCTGACGGGGCTCAAGCGGAGGCTCCGGCAAGCGCCGGTGCTGCCGCGGTGCTGCCGACGGCGAAGCGCTCGTAGTAGAAGTTGGCGGGGGTGATGCCTTGCGTGTCCCAGTACTTGCGGACTGCATCCACCATGGCCGGCGGGCCGCAAAGGTAGACATCCACGTCGCCGTCGTTCAGCTGGGCGGCGGTGATGTACTGGGTCACGTAGCCCTTGTTGTCCGCGGTGCTTTCGGGGTCAGCCACACAGTAGTCAAAGGTGAAGCCTTCGATGGCATCCGCGTACTGCTGGAGCTTGTCCAGCTCCACGAGGTCCTTGTCGAAGGTGACGCCGTAGACCAGATGCACCGGATGGGCCGGGACTTCTTCCAGGCCGGTGGCGATCTTTTCCAGCATGGACAGGAGCGGTGCGATTCCGGTGCCGCCGGCCAGCATGAGCACGGGCCGCTTAATGTCCCGGAGGAAGAAGCTGCCCATGGGGCCGGTCAGGGGGAGCGCATCGCCCGCGGCGGCACGCTCCTTAAGGTAGGTGGTCATGGCACCGTCCGGGGCCGTGCGGATGAGGAAGCGCAGCTCATCCGCTGATGGGCCGCTACTGAACGAATAGGACCTCACGGCGTCCGTTCCGGGCACGGCAAAGTTCATGTACTGGCCAGGCAGGAACTTCAAGTCGCCGCGGTTCTCCACTGCAAGGGTGACGGCGGCGGTATTGTCCGCGAACCAGGTCAGTTCCTTGACGGTGGCATCGAAAGTGGTGGCACCCACCTTTGCCATTTCGGACGTGCCGGCGACCTGCAGCACGAGGTCGCTTTCCGGGACCATCTGGCACGGGAGGCAAAAGCCCTTCTCGGCTTCGTCCTCGGTGAGCGCCTCATCGATGTAGTCGCCGCCGTCGTATTTTCCTGATTCGCAGAACGCCTTGCAGGTGCCGCAGGCGCCGTCGCGGCAGTCGAAGGGAATGTTGATGCGTGATTTGTAGGCGGCGTCTGCAACAGTTTCATTGGGGTTTGCCGTGACAAACCGGGTGACGCCGTCCTCGAAGCTGAGGGCAATCTGATAGCTCATGGGGTTCGATTCCAGTCGTTTGGGACGTTAGATGTGGTAGAGGTCCACAACGTGGTGGATGTAGTCGTTCTTCAGGACGACCTTCTTTTGGGTAATGACGGGCTGCGTTCCGGAGTAGTCGATGGTGTAGAACGACGTTCCGAAGTACGGATCGATGGTTTGGTAGCGGTAATAGAGCGTGTGCCAGTTGAAGCGGATGTCAACCACATCGTCCCGCCACCCGATGACCTCCACGTTGGTGATGTTGTGGCCGGTGCGCGGTTCCGGCAGGCTCGTGGCGCTGGACCGGTCAGTCTTGATGCGGAAGACCCGGTCCTCCAGCCCGCCCCGGTTGGGGTAGTAGATGAGCGAAATTTCGCGCTGGGGATCGCTGGTGAGCTGGTCGTCGTCGGCCCAGGCGGGCATCCAGAACTCGGCTTCCGGGTGGTAGCAGTCCAGCCAGCGGTCAAACTCGCGGTCATCCAGAAACCGCGCCTCGCGGTAGAGGAAGGAACAGATGTCCTCCAGGGTGGCGGGACCGACCGGAACGGCAGGCGCAGTCACAGTGTCCTGTGCTGCAGCGTCAATTGTTTGTGTCATGGGGTTCTCCTTGGCCTTCGAGAGGGCCTAGTTCTGGGCTGCTGCTGCTGCTTCTTCGGCGGCTGCTGCTTCGGCGGCGGCAGCCTTGCGCATGGTCTCCACCCAGTAACCGTGCTGGATGGGGTACAGGCCTTCGTCCTCGGTCCGTGCACCGCTGGAAATGGGCTTGAGTCCGATCTTGTCGGCATTGCCGTCCGGGCCTTGGATCTGGTGCATCACGCCGCGGCTGAGGTCGTTCCACGGAGCTGCAGTGGCCAGGTATGTCTTCTGGCAGGAGCGGAACTCCTCGAGGTCGTCCGGGGTCGCCATGCCGGAGGCATTGAAGAAGTCCTCGTACTGACGGATGCGGTTGGCCCGGGCTTCGGCGCTCTCGCCCTTGGGCGCGATGCAGTAGATGGTCACCTCGGTCCTATCGACAGCGATGGGGCGGAAGTGCCGGATCTGTGAACCGAACTGGTCCATGAGGTAGACGTTCGGGTAGAGGCAGAGGTTGCGGGAGATGTTGATCATCCAGTCCGCCTTGGCCTCGCCGTATTTCTCCACGAGTTCATCGCGGCGGTCGAACAGCGGGCGGTTGCTGGGATCCAGCCATTCCGTCCAGAGCAGCAGGTGGCCGTGGTCGAAGGAGTAGTAGCCGCCCTGCTGCTTGGCCCAGCCGCCGGCATCCATGTTCTTGGTTTCGTTGGCTGACTCGCCGGTGGTGCGGCGGGCGGTGGTGGCGGCATAGTTCCAGTGCGTGGCGGACACGTGGTAGCCGTCGGCGCCGTTCTCGGCCTGGAGCTTCCAGTTGCCGTCATAGGTGTAGCTGGAGGCGCCGCGCAGGACTTCCAGGCCGTCGGGGGACTGGTCCACGATCATGTCGATGATCTTCGTGGATTCGCCGAGGTGTTCTTCCAGCGGCTTCACATCGGGGTTGATGCTGCCGAACAGGAACCCGCGGTAGCTTTCGAACCTGGCCACCTTCGTGAGGTCGTGCGAACCTTCCTTGTTGAACTGCTCGGGGTAGCCGGCGTCGCGGGGGTCTTTGACCTTGAGCAGCTTGCCTGTGTTGTTGAAGGTCCAGCCGTGGAACGGGCAGGTGAAGGTGGTGCGGTTGTCCGTCTTGCGCCGGCACAGCATGGCTCCACGGTGGCTGCAGGCGTTGATGAGGGCGTTCAGTCCGCCCTGCTTGTCACGCGAGATGATGATCGGCTGGCGGCCGATGTAGGTGGTGAAGTAATCGCCCACGTTGGGGATCTGGCTGTCGTGCGCCAGGTACACCCAGTTGCCCTCGAAGATGTGCTTCATTTCCAGTTCGAACAGGTCCTCATCCGTGAAGATGCTCCGCTTTGCGCGGTAAAGGCCGTTCTCGTGATCCTCCACAAGGGCCTGATCCAGGTGGGCTCGGATGCCTTCCAGCGTCTCTGTCATGTTGGCTCCTATCGGTATCGGGCGGCGTTGCCCAGGTGCCGGGCAGCGGTGCCCGTGCGGACCGCCGAACGTTCGGTCGGTCAATCGAATGCAGCCAACTCTGCCAGCGGGTGGCGTCCGTCACACTAGGCATTTGCCTAGGCCTGCCTAGGTGCATATTGAGACTTTCAAAGTCTGAAAACCCAGCAATTGGATATTTGTTGAATACTAAATTCGGGCCTACGCTGTTGAACCAACAACCATCGACGTGGCACAGCACCGGAAAGAGGGCGGCGAGCATGGAACTGCGGCATTTGCGCTATTTCATCGTTGTGGCTGAAACCTGCCACTTCGGCCAGGCAGCGGAGCGCCTGAAAATGGCGCAGCCACCGCTGTCCCAGCAGATCCGGCAACTGGAGGCCGAGCTCGGAACGGAGCTTTTTGCCCGGACCACCAGAAGTGTGAGCCTGACCCCGGCGGGTGAGGCATTTCTCGCCGATGCGCAGCGCATCCTCAGCAGTGTTGAGGAAGCCGCCCGCCGGGCCCGCCGGTTTGCGGACGGAAAGGCCGGAACACTTCGCATCGGACTGACAGGGACTGCGTCCTACACCCAGCTTCCTGCCCTGGCGCGTCTGGTCAAGGAACAGCTTCCGGACGTGGTGCTGGACATTCACACTGAGCTCCTCACGCCGGCCATTGAACAGGCCCTGGCGTCGGGCGAACTCGACGTCGGTGTCCTCCGGCCGCCCGTGAGGGACCCTGCGCTGGCGGTGCGGCCCATAGCGCACGAAAAGTTTGTGGTCGCCCTGCCGGAAGGCCACCGCCTTGCAGCAGCGGACACCGTCATCATCGGGGAACTCCGGGCCGAGGATTTCATCATGTATCCAGGGGGCTCCCGGTCAGTTGTCCATGATGCGGTGATCCGCGCATGCCGGGCTGCGGACTTCTACCCCCGGGTGGCCCACGAATCCGCCAAAACCTCCACCCAGCTGTCGCTCGTCGCGGCAGGACTCGGCGTGGCGGTCCTCCCGGAATCCGTCCGCGGAATCGCTTTGGCCGGAGTTCAGTACCGGGCGGTGGCCGGGGCGGACGACGTCGAGCTGGCGCTGGCATGGTGCCGCACCGGAGGGTCGCCCCTGGTTGACTCCTTCCTCGCCACCCTCGAGGACAACGGCATTTTCCTTGACTCAAGCTACTCCGGAGGACTTCCGTGAAAATCACGTCCATCGAGGCGATCCCCTTCGCCATCCCCTATCTGAAGCCCCTGCGCTTCGCCAGCGGCGAAGTGCACACGGCATCGCATGTGCTCGTCCGCGTCCACAGCGACGACGGTATTGTCGGAGTTGCCGAGGCGCCGGCGCGGCCCTTCACCTATGGTGAAACCCAGGAATCCATCGTGGCGGCGGTTCAGACGCTGTTCGCACCGCAGCTTGCGGGGATGTCCATCCTGGACCGCGAGGCGATGCACGCTGCCATGGACAGAACCGTCGGCAATCCCACGGCAAAATCGGCCGTGGACATGGCGGTCTGGGACGTCATCGGAAAAACCCTGGGGCAGCCCGTCACGGCCCTGCTCGGCGGCTTCTCGGACAGCATGCGGGTCAGCCACATGCTCGGCTTTGCTGAACCCGCCAAGATGGTGGCCGAGGCAGAGCGCATGCGCGACACGTACGGGGTCACTACGTTCAAGGTGAAAGTGGGCCGCAAGCCGTTCGGCCTGGACGTCGATGTCTGCCGCGCCCTGCGCGAGGATCTTGGCGGGGACATCGAACTGTATATCGATGGCAACCGCGGTTGGACGCCGTCGGAGTCCTTGCGCGCCCTTAACGCCATGGCGGACCTTGACCTTACCCTCGCCGAAGAGCTGTGCCCGGCCGACGATGTCCTGGGGCGCAAATGGCTGGTGAACCACTGTCCTGTTCCGTTCGTCGCCGACGAGAGCGCCACGAATCCCGGCGAAGTGACCCGCGAACTGCTCAGCGGCGCCGCCAATGCCGTCAGCATCAAGACAGCCCGTACAGGCTTCTCGCACTCGCAGCGCGTGCTGTTCCAGTGTGACGGCCTGGGCGCCGAGGTGGTGATGGGTAATCAGATCGACGGACAACTTGGCACCCTGTGCTCGGTCACCTTCGGAGCCGCCTTCCAGTCCACCACCCGGCGAGCGGGGGAGCTGTCCAATTTCCTGGACATGAGCGACGATCTCCTCACGGAACCGCTGGAGATTGTGGACGGCCGGCTTGCGGCGCGACAGGTCCCGGGCATCGGGATCGACATTGACCCGGACAAGCTGGCCAAGTACCGGCTCGACCTTAATAACTGAGTTCCACAACCACCCCACGGTGCCTGCGAGGCAGGCGCCGGCTGCAGAAAGTGAGTCAACGATGACAACCCAGCTGACCGAATTTGACGCCAAGGCCGCGGAGTCCGGCAATGCTGCCACCGAACGTTTCCGCGAAAGCGGCAAGACGGCCGCGCTCGCGGTTCCCCAGGAGCGCGTGTCTCTGCTGGCCAACGAGGTTCTCGGCGCGGTCTACGAAACGATCCGCAAGCACAAGGTGACCTACGACGAGTTCAACGCACTCAAGTCCTGGCTGATCAGCGTCGGCGAGGACGGCGAATGGCCGCTCTTCCTTGACGTCTGGGTGGAGCACGTCGTCGAGGAAGTCTCCACGGAGGACCGCGAAGGCAACAAGGGCACGATTGAAGGCCCGTACTACATTCCGGATTCGCCGCAGCTTGAAACACCGGCCACGCTGCCGATGCGGGAAGACGAAGGCGGCACCCCGCTGCTGTTCCAGGGCCAGGTCCGTGCCGTTGACGGCACCCCGCTGTCCGGCGCCCACGTGGAGATCTGGCACGCCGACGACAACGGATTCTACTCCCAATTCGCTCCGGGCCTGCCCGAGTGGAACCTGCGCGGCACAGTTGTGGCGGACGCCGGCGGCAACTTCGCCCTTAGCACCGTCCAGCCGGCGCCCTACCAAATCCCGACCGACGGAGCCTGCGGCAAGCTGATCGCCGCAGCCGGCTGGCATGCCTGGCGCCCGGCACACCTCCACCTGAAAGTCTCCGCCCCCGGCCACCAGTTGCTGACCGCGCAGCTCTACTTTGATGGAGACCAGCACCTGTCCGACGACATCGCCTCGGCCGTGAAGCCGGAACTCGTCCTGAACCCCGCAAAGCGTCCGGATGGTGTAGGCAACGAGGTCACCTATGACTTCGTGCTGGACGCCGCCCGCGCCTAGCCCGTTACGTCCCGCCCCATTCAGCGACGACAGACCCTCGAAACGAAGGAGCAAACCCCGTGCTTTTTGCAGTGCGCATGGACGTCAGCATTCCCCAGGACCTGGAGGCGGAGGCCAAAGCTGGACTCCTGGCCGCCGAGAAGGCCTATTCACAGGAACTGCAGCGCAAGGGCGAGTGGCAGAGCATCTGGCGATGCGTGGGCGAATACGCCAATATCAGCATTTTCGACGTCGCCGGCAATGACCGGCTGCACGAGATTCTCTGGGGTCTGCCGCTCTTCCCCTACATGAAGGTGGACATCACGCCCCTCGCAGTGCACCCGTCGGACGTCGCCGTCGGCTGACACCCTGCAACAGCCAAGGACCCGGCTCGTCTGAGCCGGGTCCTTCGTTTTGTGGCGGCCGGGTGGTGGGAAGTGGGCGCACCTAGAAGTTGCGAGTGGTGTAGTTGCGGCTGGGCAGGTCGAGTGCGGACCAGTCCCGGATCGAGTATTCCGGCGGGGTGTGCCCGCGCCCGTCCCGCGCGACGGCGGTAAGGGAAGCAAGCACTGAGATGACGATCAGGACAACGAGGGCAATTCCGAAGATTTCCATAGCTCAATGGTTCTCCCGGAGAGGTGAGGAAAAAAGTGGCAGAAACGACTATAAAAGACAAATTTCTGCCATACTGGTTTCATGCTCAAGTCAGTGGCAGTCATCGTGGTTCCCAACTTCTCGATCTTCGAGTTCAGCACCGCCTTTGAGGTGTTCGGCATCGACCGTTCGGACCGGGGCACCGGCGTCCCGAAATTCGATTTCCGGGTCTGCGCGCCCGAGCCGGGGGACATTCCCCTCAAGTCTGGTCTGACCATGCACGTAAGCCTCGGTCTCGAAGCCGCGGCGGACGCGGACCTTGTGATCATGACGCCCTACGGGCGGGACGAAGACGTTCCCGAGGAAGTGCTGGAGACCCTTCGGGCTGCGCATGCGCGGGGTGCCTGGGTCATGTCCATCTGCTCCGGCGCCTTTGCGCTGGCCCGGGCGGGGCTGCTGGATGGACGGCGCTGCACCACGCACTGGCATTATTCCGGCGAGTTGGCCGCAAAGTTTCCCAAGGTCCAAGTGGACGAAAATGTTCTCTATGTCCAGGACGGCCAGATTATTTCCAGTGCCGGAACCGCAGCGGGCATAGACGCCTGCCTGCATCTGGTCCGCGTGGAGCTCGGCGCCGCGGTGGCGGCAGCCATAGCCCGGGACATGGTGGTTCCGCCACACCGCGACGGCGGCCAGGCCCAGTTCATTGACCGCCCCATGCCAGAATGCGGATCGCAGCCGATGGAGGAACTGCTGCGATGGATGGTGGAGAACCTGGACGAGGAACACCCGGTCCACGAACTTGCGGCCAGGGTGCACATGTCCCCGCGAACCTTCGCCCGCAGGTTCAGGGCGGAGACGGGTGCCACGCCTGCGGCATGGCTGAATTCCCAGCGGGTGCTGCGGGCCCAGGAACTGCTTGAATCGACGGAGCTGAACATCGATGAAGTGGCACGGCTGTCAGGCTTCGGCCACCCCGTGCTGCTGCGGCACCACTTTGCGAGGGTGCTGGACACCAGCCCGCAGTCCTACCGTAGGGCGTTCCGCGGACAGCTGACGCCGGCCGGCTAGGACAGTCTCATCGTTGGCACCGCAAGCTCATCGTGGGCACCGCAAGGGCCGGCTGCACTCGTGGCCGTCGTGCGGGGGGACTATGTGGCGGGTTCCTTCTCGTGGTGTGCCCGGTCGATGGCATGGATGGAAACGACTGCCCGGGGCTGGCCTCTGCGAGCCTCCTAAACCTGGTTCCTAGGACCGGGTGCCTTTGCGGTGCGTCTGGTTGTGAGGTGTCTGTTCGGCCGCTGCTCTGGCCGTATCCACGAGAACCCGCCACGGCCCGGTGACGGCCCTTTCGGGAAGAGTGGCGCGGTGTTCGCCAGCCCGGATGGAATACATGAACCGGTCAGGCTGTCCCTCGGCTACTTGCCGGGTGTCGGGCACTGCATCCCACGGGCAGGCCTCGACGATAGGCTGCCAGCGGCTCTTGTCGCTGGACGTTGTGGCTTGAACTGTCCAGGTGCGGGTCAACGCAGCAATCCCGCCGCTGCGCTCGACGGTGATTTTCATGGCGGAGTCCTGGTTGTCCGAGGCGGCCGGACGCGCGGACGCGCCGCACACCCGGCGTTGGGTTAGAGCTTTACCTTCACAGTTTCCCACGCCCGGCGCACGGCGTCATGCTCTGCGGACTCCGCACCGAACAGTTCCCTCGCCGACGCAGCCGTGGCCCTGGCGAAGACGCTGAACGTGGCGGTCGGTGGCAGGGATCCTTCCGTCAATGTCTCGTACCAGATCTGCCCCGGCGCCTCCCAGGCGTTGCCGCCCAGGGTTTGCGCCACGAGGAAGAACGCCCGGTTCGGGATGCCCGAATTAATATGGACGCCGCCGTTGTCCGCACTGGTGCGGACGTATGAGTCCATCGAGTCCGGCTGCGGGTCCTTGCCCAGGATGTCGTCGTCATACGCCGTTCCGGGGGCCTTCAGGGAACGAAGGGCCGATCCCTCAACCTGCGGGGTGAAGAGACCTTCGCCGATGAGCCAGCTGGCGTCCGCAGCAGACTGTTTCCGGAAGTACTGCTCCACCAGGGCGCCAAACACATCGGAGAACGATTCGTTGATGGCACCGGCCTGGTTCCGATAGGCGAGTCCCGCCGACAACTGCGTGACACCGTGGGCCAGCTCGTGCCCGATCACGCTGAGCGAACGGGTGAACCGGTCAAAGATTTCGCCGTCGCCGTCCCCAAACACCATTTGCTGGCCGTCCCAGAAGGCGTTGTCATAGAGCTTGCCAAAATGAACCGTGGCATTGAGCGGCATTCCCAGGCCATCGATGGAATTCCGGCCGAAGACCTCGGCGTAGAGAGTATGGGTGTGGCCCAGGCCGTCATAGGCTTCATCGGCGGCCGGATCACCGATGGCCGCCTCGCCTTCCTTCCTGACAAGCTGCCCGGGAAGTGACTCACTCGAATTGGCGTCGAAGACGGACCTGTTAGGCGCAGCGGGCTGAGCCTGCCTCACGCCCGGGGGAGTCGCTGGCGCGAGAGCCGTCCTGGCAGCCTGCACGGTCTTCACATGCAGCAGCGCCTCTTTAGCCGCTCTCGCCGCCGCGTTGAACCGCGGGGAATCCTGGGCGGCGAGGCGCCGGAGCATGTAGGGCGGAATGATGGAACAGATCATGCAAATGAGCCTACGAGCGGCCACCGACAATTTGCGGAGGCGCACTGGGGGTGCAGAAAACCCCGCTACTTATAGGAAGTAACGGGGTTCTTCTGTGCCCTCGATAGGATTCGAACCTACGGCCTTCTGCTCCGGAGGCAGACGCTCTATCCCCTGAGCTACGAGGGCAGTCAGGGTTCCTGCCGTTACCGGCGGGACGTCCTAGAGCTTATCAGGAAGATGGGGCCGAATGGAAAACCGGCACCCTGCCAGCAGCCCGAGCCGCTCATTTCACATGAGTACCGCATTTCACTTGAGCCCCGCCCTCAGTACCCTGCGAACGAGTCCACGTGGATCCGCCGGGCACCAGCCTGCCGGGCGGCGCGCCGCAGCGAGCCCACGCTGGCCGGGGAACCCGAGATGAAAACCCTCCGTCGGGCAATGTCGGGAACCAGCCGCTTCAGGGACGGGCCGTCCAGCCGGGCACCCCGGGCCAGATGGGTGCCGGCATCTTCGATGAAGTCCGGCGGAGCCGAACCGTCGGCAAGCCGGGCTATGATGCGGGCCCCGGACTTTTCCAACTCCGCGGCATAGGCGAGTTCGGTGGCGTTCCTGGCCAGGTAGAGAAGGACGGTGTCCCGGTCGCTGGTCAAGCCGCTGGACAGCAGTGCCAGGTACGGCGTAATGCCGATGCCGGCCGCAATCAGCAGGACAGGACCGTTGGAGCGGCGCGGCAGGACAAAATCGCCGGCCACGGTGGTGGCCGTGAGCTCCTCACCGGGCTCAAGCGCCAATAGCTTCCTCTTGGCGGCGGAGGCTGGTTCGGCGGTCCCCACGCCGATCTTGACTTCCGGCGCATCGGGCGGGCTGGTCAGACTGAACACCCGCCGGCGGCCCTTTCCGTCGGCTTCGGCATGAGGAAGATCCAGCTCCAGGTACTGGCCGGGCTCATGGCGGAGGGGACGGCGTGGCCGGAAGACGAATTCGGTCGTCGTCGGCGTGAGCGTGCGGGAGTGGCTGAACAGCAGCCGCACGCTGCCCCGCTGGCCGGCCAGGAAGGCCAGCAGGTTCCCGATCAGCAGCGCCAGCTCCGGCGAATTTGCCACGAGGCCGAAGTTGAAGGGAGTTGCAAAAAGGAATCCGACGACGGCGGCCAGCGCCAGCTGCTGCCAGCGCCGGGGAGGCAAAGTCAGCGGTTCGGTGAGCATGAACCCGACGAAGAAAAGCACCGGGCTCTGTGCCAGCGGCTGCCACACCGCCGCGCCCGCGTCCATGCCGGATTGCAGCAGCCCGGCCGCCACAACGGTCGTGGCCACCGCGATGAATACCGCGGCCATGGGCATCTTCCGGATCCGGTAAAGCACCAGAAGGACCCCGGGAACGATCAGCCAAAGCATGGCCGGCGTGCCTGCCCACCACGTGGCGATATTCAGCCCGGTCAGGCCCGTGATGAAGGCACCCGCGGCCGCCGGATTGAAGATGTGGCGTCCGCGCCAGGCGAGGGCATATTTCGAGGCCGAGGCGAGGACGCAGGCGAGAGCCACGCCTGCCACGTCGGCGGGCGCAAACGACGGACCGAACTCGGTGGGCCAGAACAGGAAATACAGCAGAAGTCCCGTGATCAGCGACGATTCGGAATGCGGCCGGACGCGGAACAGCGCAGCGAGGATACGGTTGGAGCCGTACGTCAGCCCGAGGCACAGAGCAAGATGGGCGAGCATGTGGGGAACACCGAACGTCAGCCAGCCAAGGACATCGAGGACCAGGCTGTAGACGGTCAGCACGGCAAGGACCAGCAGCACCAGCCGGTACATGGTGAAACGGCCCAGGAAGGCATCGAGCGCGGTGACGGGCGAGGTTCGCTGCCGGGAGGTTGTCGAACTCATGTGAACAGCGCCCCTTCGAATTCCGCGGAGTACTCCGCGCTGCCGTTGGAAAAAACCTTAAGCCAGGAAAAACGGAATTGCCGCTCAAGTACCTGCGCGGGGACAAGGAACAGCGCGGTGGCAAGGGCGTCAGCCTCCATGGCGGTTCCGGCCATGGCCCACGCGGCCACGACTGTTCTGACCGGTGTGCCCGTGGTGCCGTCCAGCACGTGATGGAGCCCGTCGCCCCACGCTCGCCGGTTGGATGCCGAGGCACAAAGCGCCCCTGGACCGAGGGAAACCGCACCGATCGCCTTGCTGGCGTCATAGGGATGCTCGAGGCCGACCGTTACCGGTTGTTCCCCGTTGTTCAGGAGGTCGCCGCTTGCGTCGATGAAGAAGTCAGTGATGCCGTGGTCCCTCAGCATGTCCGCCAGGAGGTCCACGAGCCGGCCCTTTCCGGCAGCCCCAATATCCAGCACCAAGGGAGCGTGGGCCGTGAGAGATGTCCCGCACCATTCCAGGACATCGTCCCAGGCCGGCGGCGGGGCGGCGGCTCCCCTCGGGCGAAGGGAGTAGCCGGGATCATAGCCCAGCTGCTCCAGGCTTTCGCCGATGAGCGGTGTCATGGCACCATCGCTGAGCGTGTAGAGAACGCGGTAGAGGGCGGCGAGGCCAGCGGATTCCGCGGGCAGGTCAAATTGCCCCGGCTGGGCGGCTATCCGGGTGACCAGCGAATTGCCGCGGAAGCGGGACCATATGGAGTCGTAGCGCTCCACCTCAGCGAGCACACGGCTGCGCAGTCCTGGGTCCAGCGGTTCCGGCGTGGAAATTTCCCAGTTGGTTCCTATGCCGTCAAACCCGAAGTTCTGCCAGCCAGGATGCGGCATGGGCTCTCCTTCCGCTGCGGTTCCTGTCTGAGTCCATGCCGCCGCCGCTTACCGTGCTTGCGTCTTGATCGCTTCGACGGCCTGGTTGAAGCCCCCGCTGGTCAGTGAGGAGCCCGCAATCTTGGAGACTTTGATTTCGTCGAGGCTCTTGCCGACCACCTGCTCGGCGATCCCGCCGGCGAACTCCCCCTGGAACTTGCGCGTGTTCGGGTTGGACGGGTGCTGGGTGATGTCAACAGCCGACACTTTGCCGCTGGCCAGTGTCAGCTGCACGCCCACGGTCTCCGTGCCGTTCGGCGACTTGTAGGTTCCGTCTGCAGTGTAGGTGCCGTCCTTGTAGCTTGCGCCGGAACCCTCCGCACCGGACGATGCAAGGGCAGACGAACCAGGTGCTGCGGTCTCCGAGGCGGCGGACGGGGTTTCCTGGGCGGAGGGCGCACAGCCGGCTACAGTTCCGGCCAGCGACAGGCCGGCCATGCCAGCGAAAAGACTATGACGGAGCGATGGATTCACGGGTGTCTCGTTTCGTTTCGTACGGGCACTTACCGGGGCGGACGATGCTGGAAACAGGGTAAATGCTGAATCTGTGAATTTGCATAGTATTTGCTGTGGATGACGCCTCTCACACCGTAACCCGGAATTCCGCTGCAAGGCGGGCCCCCCGGTAGTCTAGGAGTGTGACTCCCGAAGAACTCTCCCTCGCCATATCCGCCTGCCTGAAGGACGCCGTCGCCGCCGGCGAGATCGCGCTTTCCGAGTCGGCGGTTCCGGACGCCGTCCTCGTCGAGCGCCCGAAGAACCGGGAGCACGGCGACTGGGCCACAAACATTGCCCTGCAGCTGGCCAAGCAGGCAGGCACCAAGCCACGGGATTTCGCCACCGTACTCAGCACCCGCCTGCAGAAGATCAGCGGAGTGGCGGCAGTGGAGATCGCCGGGCCCGGCTTCATGAACATCACCGTTGATGCAGCCGCCGCCGGTGCACTCGCCAAGGCGATCGTGGAAGCAGGCCCGGAGTACGGCACCAACTCCGCGCTCGCAGGCCACACGGTCAACATGGAGTTCGTCTCGGCCAACCCCACCGGACCGCTGCACATTGGTCACACCCGCTGGGCGGCACTCGGGGATTCCATTGCCCGCGTGCTGAGGGCGTCCGGGGCGGACGTCACGGCCGAGTACTACATCAATGACGCCGGCTCGCAAATGAACGTTTTTGCCAACTCCGTCCTGGCCCGCCTGCACGGCAGGGATGTTCCCGAGGGAGGCTACCCGGGGGAGTACATCCGCGACCTCGGCCATGAAGTGCTCACCCAGCACCCCGACATCCGCGAACTGACGGACGTGGCGGCCCTTCCCGTGATCCGGGCAGCGGCGTACCAGGCGCAGCTGAAGGACATCAAGGACACGCTGGCCGAGTTCGGCGTCTCCTTCGACGTGTTCTTCTCCGAACAGGAGCTTCACGACGCCGGCGCCATCGAAGATGCCGTGGCCCGCCTTCGCGAGCAGGGCCACGTGTTCGACGACGGCGGCGCCGTCTGGCTGCGCACCACCGACTTCGGCGACGACAAGGACCGCGTGATGATCCGGGCGAACGGTGAACCCACGTACTTCGCCGCCGACGCCGCGTACTACCTGTCCAAGAAGGACCGCGGCTACACCGAAAAGATCTACCTGCTGGGTGCCGACCACCACGGCTACATTCACCGGCTCAAGGCGATCGCGGCCGCCGCAGGCGATGACCCCGAGGTCAACATCGAGGTGCTCATCGGCCAGCTGGTCTCGGTGAACGGGGCCAAGCTGTCCAAGCGCGCCGGCAACATCATCGAGCTCAAGGACCTGATCTCGTGGCTGGGGAAGGACGCCGTGCGCTACTCGCTGGCCCGCTTCCCGGCCGACTCCCCGCTCACCTTGGACCCGGAGCTGCTCAAGAAACACAGCAACGAAAATCCGGTGTTCTACGTGCAGTATGCCCATGCCCGGTCCCGTGGCGCAGCGCGCAATGCAGTGGCGGCGGGCGTGGACCGCAGCGCCTTCGATGCTTCCCTGCTGGACCACGCGACCGAAAATGAGCTGCTGTCCTACCTCGGCAGTTACCCGTCCATCGTGGCCAAGGCCGCGGAACTGCGCGAACCCCACCGCGTGGCCCGCCACCTTGAGGTCATCGCCGGGGCCTACCACCGCTGGTACGACGCCTGCCGCATTGCGCCACTGGGCGATGAACCCGTCACCGATCTCAACCGCACCCGGCTGTGGCTCAATGACGCCACCAGCCAGGTGCTCGCCAACGGCCTGGATCTGCTGGGCGTTTCCGCGCCGGAACGGATGTGAGTGGAATGACTGCAAACGCCTCGATTAATGCACATACGCTGAACGCTGGTTCCCCCCTCGCCCCGGACTGGCTTGCTGTCCCGGCGGACCTGAACGCGCTGCAGGAGCCCCTGTGGGCTGCCGGCGTCGAGCGCAACCCCGACGGCGAACTGGCCGTTGACGGTATTCCGGTCAGCAAGCTGAAGGAACAGTTCGGCACGCCGCTGTTCGTCATGAGCGAGGCCGATTTCCGGGCCCGCGCCCGCTCCTTCAAGGACGCCTTCGAGGACGCCTTTGCCGACATCTGCGGGGGAGTGGATGTCTACTATGCAGGCAAGTCCTTCCTCTGCACTGCTGTGGCACGCTGGGCGGCTGACGAAGGCCTGCGCCTGGACACCTGCTCTGGCGGCGAACTTGCTGTCGCCGCCCGTGCGGGCATCAACGGCGCCGACCTGAGCCTGCACGGCAACAACAAGTCCGACGCCGAGATCAACCGCGCGCTGGACATGAAGCTGGGCCGGATCGTGGTGGACAGCCTGGACGAGCTGGAGCGCGTGGCCAAAATCGCCTCCGGACGGGGCGAGACGGCCAAAGTCATGCTGCGGCTCACCCCCGGCGTGCATGCCCACACCCACGAGTTCATCGCCACCGCCCATGAAGACCAGAAGTTCGGCCTGTCCATGGCCGGCGACTCGACGGACCAGGCCGGTCTCTCGGCAGCAGAGGAAGCCGTGGCCGCTGCCACGGGCTACGCCGGCATTGACCTGCTGGGCCTGCACTGCCACATCGGTTCGCAGATCTTCGAACCCGACGGGTTCGCGCTCGCCGCTGAGAAGCTGCTGGGTTTTCTGGCAGAGATGCAGCAGAAGTATTCGATTAGCCTTCCCGAACTCGACCTTGGCGGCGGATACGGAATTGCCTACACACCGGTGGACACGCCCCGGCCGCCTGCCGACATCGCGCAGGCGATGGCCGCCGTCGTCCGGTCAAAGTGCGCTGAACTGAACATTTCCGCGCCGCGGATCTCCATCGAACCGGGGCGGGCGATCGTGGGCAGCAGCACCTTCACGCTGTACGAGGTGGGCACCCTGAAAACCGTCCGCGTCGACGCTCCCGCCAACGGTGGTGCGGAATCCGCGGGTGAAGCGGGTGAAAACGTTACGCATCCGCGCCGCTATGTGTCGGTGGACGGCGGCATGAGCGACAACGCCCGTCCGGTGCTGTACGACGCGGATTATTCGGCGATTCTGGCCTCAAGGACCTCCGAAGCGGCTCCGCAGCTGTCCCGCGTAGTGGGCAAACATTGCGAGAGCGGCGACATAGTTGTTAGAGATGTATATCTGCCCGAGGACGTGGCAGCCGGTGATCTGCTCGCTGTACCGGGTACCGGCGCCTACTGCTGGGCCCTGTCAAGCAACTACAACTATCTGGCCCGGCCTGGCGTTGTCGCTGTGCGCGATGGATCTGTCCGGCTGATTGTCCGCGGGGAAACCGAAGAAGATTTGCTGAACCGCGACATGGGAGTCTGAATGACCGAATTGCGAACCCTGAAAGTAGCCCTGCTGGGCTGTGGCAACGTTGGGGCCCAGGTCGCGCGGATTCTCATTGACGACGCTGAGAACCTGGCTCCCCGGACCGGTGCCCACCTGCAGCTCGCCGGCATCGCCGTGCGCAACCTGGAAACGGAACGCGACGTTGAGCTCCCGCGCGAGCTGTTCACCACCGACGCCGAAACCCTGGTCAAGGACGCCGACCTCGTGATCGAGCTGATGGGTGGCCTCGAGCCGGCCCGCTCGCTGATCCTTGCAGCCATCCAGAACGGTGCGAGCGTGGTGACGGGCAATAAGGCGTTGCTCGCCGCGGATGGCCCCACCCTTTACGAAGAGGCAGACAAGGCCGGCGTTGAGCTGTCCTATGAAGCAGCCGTCGCGGGAGCCATTCCCATCCTTCGCCCCATCCGCGACAGCCTGTCCGGGGACCGCATCACGCGGGTCCTGGGCATTGTCAACGGCACCACCAACTTCATCCTGGATCAGATGGATACGACGGGCGCCACGTTTGCCGACGCCCTTGCCGAGGCGCAGCGCCTGGGCTACGCCGAAGCCGACCCCACCGCGGATGTCGAAGGCCTTGACGCGGCAGCCAAAGCGGCGATCCTCGCTTCCCTCTCCTTCCACACGCGCTTCGACCTGGCGCACGTGTACTGCGAAGGCATCACCCGCGTCAGTGCCGCGGACATCGCCGCAGCCAAGGACGCCGGATTCGTCATCAAGCTGCTGGCCATCGCCGAGAAGCTGACCGACGCCGACGGCGGCGAAGGAGTCTCGGTGCGGGTCCACCCCACGCTCCTTCCGCGGGAACACCCCCTGGCCGCTGTCCGCGGCGCCTTCAACGCCGTCTTCATTGAGGCCGAGAACGCCGGGGAACTGATGTTCTACGGCCAGGGCGCCGGTGGAACCCCCACGGCGTCCGCTGTGCTGGGTGACCTCGTCTCGGCGGCCCGCCGGATCGTTTTGGGCGGACCGGGCCGCATCGAATCCACCACCGGCCACGTCCCCGCGCTTCCGATCGACGCTGCGACCACCAGCTACTACATCGGCCTGGACGTCGCGGACCAGCCCGGCGTCCTGGCGAAGATCGCCCAGCTGTTCGCCGAGCACGGTGTATCCATCGAAATCATGCGCCAGACCATCCATCGCGATGCCGACTCCAATGTGGAGTCCGCTGAACTGCGGATCGTCACCCACCGCGCAAGCGAAGCTGCACTCGCAGCGACCGTCGAAGCCGTCAAGGGCCTTGACGTGATTAATTCCGTTACATCCGTACTGCGGGTAGAAGGAGCTTAAGTGGCTCACCAATGGCGCGGGGTCATCCGCGAATACGCTGATCGTTTGCCTGTCACAGAAAACACCACGGTCATCACCCTCGGTGAGGGCGGCACGCCGCTGGTCCACGCGCAGAAGCTGTCCGAGCTCACCGGCTCCGAGGTATACCTCAAAGTCGAAGGCATGAACCCCACGGGATCCTTCAAGGACCGGGGCATGACCATGGCCATGACCGCAGCCGTGGAGTCCGGAGCCAAGGCCGTTGTGTGCGCCTCCACCGGCAACACATCCGCATCGGCTGCCGCCTACGCCACCGCCGCGGGCCTGAAGTGCGCGGTGCTGGTGCCGGAAGGCAAGATCTCCATGGGCAAGCTCAGCCAGGCGATCGCCCACGGTGCCACGCTGCTGCAGGTGGACGGCAACTTCGACAACTGCCTCGACATCGCCCGCAAGCTCGGCGAGTCCTACCCGGTCTTCCTGGTGAACTCCGTCAACCCGGCCCGCATCCAGGGCCAGAAAACGGGCGCCTTCGAAATCGTGGACGCCCTCGGCGATGCGCCGGACATCCACGTCCTGCCCGTCGGCAACGCCGGCAACATCACGGCGTACTGGAAGGGCTACAAGGAGTACTCGGCGCCTTTCGACTCCGCAACGGCCGGCACCCTTCCCGCCGTCTCCACCAGGACACCCCAGATGTGGGGCTTCCAGGCCGCCGGCGCGGCACCGTTCGTGGCGGGCCACCCCATCACTGAGCCGGACACCATTGCCACGGCAATCCGGATCGGCAACCCCGCGTCATGGGACGGCGCCATCGCCGCCCGCGATGAGTCCGGCGGCTTCATCGATGCCGTGACGGACGACGAGATCCTGGCCGCGCACCGCTGGCTGTCCTCCAAGGAGGGCGTCTTCGTGGAGCCCGGCTCCGCCGCCGGCGTGGCGGGCCTGCTCAAGAAGCACACTGCCGGCGAGGTTCCTACCGGCAAGACCATCGTCATCACCGTTACCGGTCACGGACTCAAAGATCCGCAGTGGGCCCTGCGGACCCTGGACGGCAGTGACGTTCAGCCCGTCAAGGTGTCCAATGACGTGGTCACCGTCGCGGCGGAACTGGGACTGGAAGTCAAATAGCCTTGGAAACCATGCTGCCGCAAACAGCCCAGCTGCCCGCCATCCAAGGCGGGCAGCAGGTCACCGTCCGGGTGCCGGCCACGAGCGCCAACCTCGGCCCGGGCTATGACAGCCTCGGACTTGCCCTGACCCTGCACGACACCCTGACCGTGGAGAGCCTGGACAGCGGTGAATTGCTCTTCGAGCTCAGCGGTGAAGGCGCTGAATCCCTGCCCCGTGATGCCAGCCACCTGGTGGTGCGGGCCATGAACGCCGCCTTCGAGCGCCTCGGCTACCGGCACAACGGCCTGAAGATCACGGCCGAAAATGTGGCCCCGCACGGCCGCGGCCTGGGTTCCTCGGCGTCAGCCGTGGTGGCTGCAGTGACGGCGGCAAACGCCCTGCTTCCCGCGGGAGGCCAGCAGGACCGCGAGTGGATCCTGCAGCTGACCAGTGAGATGGAGGGCCACCCGGACAACGTCGCCCCAGCCATATTCGGCGGTCTGGCGCTGTCGTGGCAGGACAGTGACCGGTACAGGAGCACGTGCGCAACGGTGGATGAAGCCGTTATTCCCATCGTGGCTGTGCCGGACTACGAGCTTTCCACCGAGGCGGCGCGCGCGTTGCTGCCGGCATCGGTGGGCCACCACGCCGCGGCCATGAACTCTGGCCGGGCAGCCCTCCTGATCCACGCGCTGACGCACAAGCCGGAGTTCCTGCTTGCCGGCACCGAGGACTACCTGCACCAGAGCTACCGGGCAGAAGCCATGAGGCCCAGCGCCGCCTTGATCAAGGCACTGCGGGGAGCCGGGCACGCAGCCGTGGTTTCGGGTGCCGGGCCCACCGTCCTGGTGCTCGCAAACAGTGAGACGGATGCTGCGGCCGTGCTGCAGTTCATTGACACGTACACCGGAACAAACACGCCCGACATCAACTGGCGTGTGATGAAGCTGGCAGTGGACGTCGAAGGTGCTAAAGTGGGAGTGCACCGGCGGTAAACCCGCATTCAGTCACCGCAGTTTATGCAGTCAGACAGCGACTCTGTAGTCGGAGGCCCTGCAGCCAAGAGACCGTGCAGTCAAAGACCCTGATTATTGGCCATGTTGCCGATTCTGGTCCGGACCTGCTCAGATCTGCTGCTGCTTCGTTCTCGTAATGCGCAGTATTTTCCGGTGTCGCCTCCTTGGCCTGACCAGGATCCACAGAAACTTTTCTGTTTCCTGAACCGTCAGGCCAACGCCCCGTTTTATTCGGAGCGTTGAAGGTGATCAGTATCCGGCCCTGCCGCGAATTCCATCCGGCAAGGCCGAAATCCCGGCTGCAGATCTGAACTGCAGCCCAGATCAAATCATCGCGTCCAGCTCCCAGTCTGGACGCCGTCGAGGGGGAAGGATCCTTCGTGACCGAAACCACTGAGCTGTCGCCAGCTGTGGACACATCATCTTCTGTTTCCGGATCGTTGACGGAAGCACCCGCCAAGAGCAGTGGCCTCGCTGGCCTTAAGCTCGCCCAGCTGCAGGCTCTTGCCAGCCAGCTGGGAATTTCGGGCGGTTCCCGCATGCGCAAGGGAGACCTGGTTTCTGCTATTTCCGCGCACCGTGCGGGTACTTCGGCGAGCAAGGCTCCGGCCCGGTCTGCCGGGAAGGCCGCTGACAGCAGCGCCGCTGTTGCAGACGCCCCGGCTGCGGCCGCTCCGGCGGAAGTTACCGAAGCTCCGGCCCAGGAAGGCACCCGTGCCCGCGGCCGTGGCCGCAGCCGCCGTGCCGTGAGCGACGGAGTGGTCTCCACTCCGGTGGCGGAACCCGCCGCCGAGACCGCTGCGGTCGAAGCCCCGGCCGCTCCGGCAGCCGCAGAGACTGCCGAGCCGTCCGCCGGTGAAGGCGCCGGCGAACGCCGCCCGCCGCGCACCCGGAACCGCCGCCGCGAGGCTGTCGCTACGGCTCCGCAGGCCGAAACGGCTGAAGCTCCCGCCGAAGCCCCTGCGCCCGAAACCCGTGGTGCTGAAGCTCGTGCCGCCGAAACCCGTGGCGCTGAAGCCCGCGCTGCTGAAACCCGCGCTGCTGAAACCCGCGGTGCCGAGGCTCGCGAGCAGGGCGCCGAGACCGGCGACGCCGGCCAGCGCACCGACCGCCGTGAAGGTGGCCGCACCCGCGGAGGCCGCGACTCTGCGGAAACCGCAGGCGGCCGCGACAACCGCCGGGAGGACAGCCGCGAAAGCGACGACGCCGAGGGCGGCAGCCGCCGCAACCGCCGCAACCGCCGCGACCGCAACGACCGCAACGAGCGGTCGGACAGCCGCGACAGCCGGGACGGCAACGCCCGCAACGACCGTTTCCGCGACCGCAACGACCGCCGTCGGGGACGCAGCCAGGGACCGGACGTCGACGACGTCGAGGTGACCGATGACGACGTCCTGCTGCCCGTGGCAGGCATCCTGGATGTCCTCGAGAACTACGCCTTCATCCGTACCTCCGGCTACCTGCCGGGCCCGAACGACGTCTACGTATCCCTCGCACAGGTCAAGAAGTACAACCTGCGCAAGGGCGACGCCGTCGTGGGCGCCATCCGTGCCCCCCGCGACGGGGAGGACCGGGGCCAGCAGTCCGCCCGCCAGAAGTTCAACGCCCTGGTGCGCGTCACGTCCGTCAACGGCAAAACCTCGGACGACCTCAAGGACCGCGTCGAGTTCGCCAAGCTCGTTCCGCTGTACCCGTCCGAGCGCCTGCGCCTCGAGACGGACCCCAAGAAGATCGGCCCCCGCGTCATTGACCTGGTCGCTCCGATCGGCAAGGGCCAGCGCGGTCTGATCGTCTCGCCGCCGAAGGCCGGCAAGACCCTCATTCTGCAGTCCATCGCCAACGCCATCACCACCAACAATCCTGAGGTCCACCTCATGATGGTGCTCGTTGACGAACGTCCCGAAGAAGTCACGGACATGCAGCGCACGGTTAAGGGCGAGGTCATTGCCTCCACCTTCGACCGCCCCGCCGACGACCACACCACCGTGGCCGAACTGTCCATCGAACGCGCCAAGCGCCTCGTGGAAATGGGCATGGACGTCGTGGTGCTCCTCGACTCCATGACCCGCCTGGGCCGCGCCTACAACTTGGCAGCACCGGCTTCCGGCCGCATCTTGTCCGGTGGTGTCGACTCCGCAGCCCTGTACCCGCCGAAGCGCTTCTTTGGTGCGGCGCGCAACATCGAGAACGGCGGCTCGCTGACCATCCTGGCCACTGCACTCGTCGAGACCGGGTCCAAGATGGACGAGGTCATCTTCGAAGAGTTCAAGGGCACCGGCAACATGGAGCTCCGCCTGTCCCGCCAGCTGGCGGACAAGCGCATCTTCCCGGCCGTGGACGTCAACGCGTCCGGTACCCGTCGCGAAGAGAACCTGCTCTCGCCTGAAGAGGTCAAGATCATGTGGAAGCTGCGCCGTGTCCTGTCCGGACTTGAGACGCAGCAGAGCCTGGAGCTGCTGACCAACAAGATCCGGGAGACGCAGAGCAACGTCGAGTTCCTCATGCAGGTTCAGAAGACGACGCTTGGTGCAAAGTCGGACAACGACAAGTAGCTAGGTTTACGCCGCTCAAAATATGCCGGCCCCGCCCCTACGCCGGGTGGCTAACGATCTGCGATCGTTAGCCACCCGGCTCCGGCAGGCCCGAAGCCACTCCCTGGCCGGCATATCTTGAGCGGCTGCTGGTTTAACCGGAATTCCTGGCCTGAGCAACGCGAGGTCAGATACAGCCCATCACAGCCACGGGAATGGGCGCTAAGTGACCCCTCGTTGCAGTAACTAGACTTGTAAGAGTCGAAAGAGGTTTTGAAAAATGTTTGATTCCGTACAGGGACTGCTTGATGAGCATGATGCTATCCAGGCGCAGCTGGGGGATCCTGCTGTTTATGCTGACCAGCGGCTTGCGCGTAAGTTGGGGCGGCGGTCTGCGCAGCTGAACGGCATTGTTGAGGCCTACCACAAGTGGCACGGGATTCAGGATGACCTGGCTGCTGCCAAGGAAATGGCATCCGAGGATCCCGAATTTGCTGCCGAAGTGCCGGAGCTGGAGGCTGCCCTTGAGGAAGCAGCGGCCAAGCTGCGGCGGCTGCTCATTCCGCGCGATCCGGATGATGCCCGCAACGTGATCCTTGAGGTCAAGGGCGGCGAAGGCGGCGACGAAGCTGCCCTGTTTGCCGGCGACCTCCTGCGCATGTACACGCGGTATGCGGAGTCCCGCGGCTGGAAGACCGAGCTCATTTCCGCCACTGAATCGGACCTGGGCGGCTACAAGGACGTCCAGATGGCGGTCAAGGGCAACTCGAACGATCCTGCCGAGGGCGTCTACGCGCGGCTGAAGTTCGAGGGCGGCGTGCACCGCGTGCAGCGCGTTCCGGTGACCGAGTCGCAGGGCCGTATCCACACGTCCGCCGCCGGCGTACTGGTGCTTCCCGAGGTGGATGAGCCCGAAGAGCTCGAAATCAGCCCGAACGACCTCAAGATCGACGTCTACCGGTCCTCGGGCCCCGGCGGCCAGTCCGTCAACACCACCGACTCCGCGGTGCGCATTACCCACCTGCCGACCGGAATCGTGGTGGCCATGCAGAACGAGAAGTCACAGCTGCAGAACCGCGAAGCCGGCATGCGCGTTCTTCGTGCCCGTATCCTGGCCCACCAGCAGGAACAGATCGACGCCGAAAACTCGGCCCAGCGGAAGTCGCAGATCCGCACCATGGACCGCTCCGAGCGGATCCGGACCTACAACTACCCGGAAAACCGGATCGCGGACCACCGCACCGGCTACAAGGCGTACAACCTGGACCAAGTCATGAACGGCGACCTCGAACCGGTAATCCAGTCGGCCATCGAGATGGATGAGCAGGCACGCCTGGACGCCATCGGCGACTAGGTGAACCGCTGCACATGACGTCCGAGCACAACAACAACACGGCGCACGATTCGGCCGAAACAGTCCAGTCCCTGGCCGACGCCGTCCGCTGGGCGGCCGCGCTGCTGGGGGAGGCCGGCGTTCCCAGCCCCAGGGTCGACGCCGAACTGCTGGCGGACCACCTGCTCGGCGTCGGCCTGGGCAGGCTGCGGGCCATGATGCTCGGCGATGCGCCGGCCCCAGCGGGCTACGCGGAACTGGTGGCCGAGCGTGCCCGGCGCATTCCGCTGCAGCACATCACCGGCATCGCGCATTTCCGCTACCTTCAGCTTGCTGTGGGCCCTGGGGTCTTCATTCCCCGCCCGGAAACGGAATCGGTGGTCCAGCTCGTCATCGACCGTCTCCACGCCCTGGTCCGTGCTGGGGTGCTCCGCCCCAAAGTGGTGGATTTGGGTACCGGTTCGGGGGCCATTGCGGGTTCCGTGGCCCACGAGGTGCCCGAGGCCGAGGTCCATGCGGTGGAGTACAGCGAGTTCGCGCATGCCTGGGCGGCAAAGAACCTCCAGCCCCTCGGCGTCCGACTCATCCGCGGGGACCTGCGGGATGCATTGCAGGAACTCAACGGGACATTCGACGTCGTCGTGTCCAACCCGCCATACATCCCCGCCGAGGCTATCCCGAACGAACCCGAAGTCGCGCTGCATGACCCGCCTGAAGCACTTTACGGCGGGGGAGCAGACGGCATGGAACTTCCGACGGCGGCAGCAGCCTCCGCTGCACGGCTGCTGGTTCCGGGCGGCTACTTTGTGATGGAACACGCCGAAGTCCAGGCGGTCTGGATTTCCGCCATGCTGACCCGATCCGGGCACTGGACTGACATCACCACCCATCTGGACCTCAACGGCAAGGAACGGGCAACCAGTGCCGTCCTTGCCTTGGCACGCGCACAGCAATGAAAGAATGAGGAAGTGACCACTACCTATAACTGCATGGCCGACGATGAACGCTCCGCAGGACTGGAGCACGCACGGCGTGCCATCCTCGAGAAGAAGTGCGTGGTATTCCCCACGGACACCGTCTACGGGATTGCTGCGGACGCCTTTTCACCGCAGGCCGTCACCATGCTGTTGGTTTCCAAGGGACGCGGCAGGAACATGCCGCCTCCGGTCCTGATTCCGCGGCTCAATGCCCTGGATGGCCTGGCCACGGACGTGTTTCCCGAGGCGCGCCAGTTGGCGGAGGCCTTCTGGCCCGGGGGACTGACGCTCATACTGCATGCCCAGCCCTCCCTCGACTGGGACCTTGGGGACACCAAGGGAACTGTCGCCCTCCGCATCCCGGCCGATGAGGTAGCCCGGGAGCTGCTGACCGTGACCGGTCCGCTGGCGGTTTCGTCCGCCAACAGAACGGGACAGGCCCCGGCGCAGACCGCCTTTGAAGCGCGCTCCCAGCTCGCTGAATCGGTGGAGGTCTACCTTGAAGGCGGTTTCCGGCCCATTGAAGGAACCGAGGCCCTGCCCTCCACCATCGTGGACGCAACCTCGCTGCCGCTGAAGGTGGTCCGTGAAGGCGCCGTAAGCCTTGCACGGCTTCGTGAGGTGGTTCCCGGGGTGCTTGACATTGATGGCAACGCCGCCCCGGAGCCGGATGCCGCTGCGGAAGCTGAGGCGTCTGCGGAACCTGAGGCCTCTGCGGAATCTGAGCCCGCCGCAGAGCCTGAGGCCGTTGCAAAGCCGGACGCGGGCGAAAAAGCCCCCGGCGCCGAATGACGCTGCAGCGGCAGCCCGTCCCCGTTCTGGGTGTTGACGCCACCCCTCTGGACGTAGCCGGGCTCACTGGAGTGCTCAACAGGTTCGTGGCGGACGGAACCACGCGGACCGTCGTCGGACATAACCTCCACAGCGTGACGCTGTTCCATGCGGAACCCGAGTTCCGGTCCTTTTACGAAAACAGCGACGTCGTCCTCATCGACGGCGCGCCCGTCCTCTGGCTGTGGGGGAGGGGCAAGAAGCACTCCGGTCCCGTCATGGACTACCGGCTGGGATCGACAGACTGGATTCCGGCGCTTGGACAGGTGAGCGGGCTCAACCGGATCGCAGTCATTGGGGCAGGGCCGGCGGCCAATGCCGCAGCGGTGGAAAAGCTGCAAAGCATCGTTCCAGGGGCAACCGTCACCGGCATGCCCGGTGAGGGCTGGAACGAGGAAATCGAGGAAGCTGCGGCCGCCTGGCTCGCGAAGCAGCGGCCACAGCTGGTACTCGTGGGCCTGGGAATGCCACTGCAGGAAAAAGTGCTGCGGCGCCGCCTCGAATCGCTGCCCCCAGCTGTTTACTGTGCCGTGGGCGGCGCCATCGAGCAGATTGCGGGGATCCAGAAGCTGGCACCGCGCTGGCTCGGCCGGCTCGGCCTGGAGTGGGCGTGGCGGCTGCTGCTTCACCCCCGAAGGGTGGCCTACCGCGTTTTCGGCGAGCCGTGGGTGCTGCTGGGGCTGCTCATCCGGCGCCGCCTGCAGCACAGGGGTCCCCGGCAGCTGCAGTCCCGCGACAACTAGAACCCCTGGTCTTCTAGAACTTCTGGTCTTCGAGGGGGCCGAACCCCTTGCCGCGCAGGCCCATGGAAAATGCCCGGAACCAGTCCGCGAGGCCACGGAAGTCGCCGCGGCGCAGGAAATAGCCCAGGTAGCCGCCGACGTCGGCAGTCAAGGACTTGACGCGGAAGTAACGGCGGATCAGATAACCACGGTTGCGGTAATAGTAGTAGCGCTTGAACGCCGACTCCGGAACGATCACGTGCCACCGGGCACCAAACACGTGCTGGGTTTCGGAGAACGCGTGCGGGTGCGTAATGGCAGCCGTCGTGACCGTGCCAAAGCGGATGCCCGCTTTGCGCAGCCGGATGGTGAAGTCCACTTCGTCGCCCCGGATGAAGAGGCGCATGTCAGGCAGGCCCACCTTGAAGAAAACGTCTGAGCGGATCAGGGCACCATTGAAGAAATGCCCGTTCTGCGGAAGGAAACCCACCTTCTCCAAGGCAGCACGCTCGTGGGTCACCTTGCCGTCCAGCCGAAAGAAGAAAGAGAGCCGGTCAGGGTGCCCGGGTGCCACGACCAGGGGAACCACCGCCTCAAGATTCCGGGACTCCGCCTCCCGGATCAGCGTGGCGAGGCATTCCGCGTCCGCCGGCTCGGCGTCGTCGTCCATCATCCAGATCCAGTCCGCACCGCTGGCCACTGCCTTGAGGACCGCCAGGGAGAAACCGCCGGCACCGCCAAGGTTGGCTTCCGAGCGGATGTAGTCCACGTTGCCGTGCTGTTCCGCGACGTCCCGTGCCGGCACGGTGCCGCTGTCCACCAGGCAAATTGACGCGACTGACGCCGTCTGGCCGTTGATGGCGTCCAGGAGGACGGCGAGCTCGCGGGGGCGGTCAAACGTCACGGCAGCAACTGCGACCGACACTGACATTGCGGGTTCCTTTCAGCACTGCCGTCGGCAAGTTCCCCGCCGGCGATAGGCCGTGTGACGCGAAGCCGTGTACCCGTTGGCGTTAGTATCTTGACTAGAGTCCACTGTAATACAGCCCTGTCAGGCACTATGCACTGCCTGTCTGTGCGCATGGCGACGGAGAAGTTTCATTTATTGCACGTCAGATCCACAGCTTTTGAGCCCCCATGGTCCCCCGAACAGATTCGCCGAACTGCGCCGTCATGAAGTGCAGCGGCGTGCCTCTGCGCGCCCTCGCAGGGAACACTGTCGTCCGGAACACTGTTGCCGGGACCACCTTCGGCGGGACGACCTTCCCCCGGAACCCTGCACCAGGGAACATCGCGCCGGGGGAAACCGCGTCAGTCCACGCCGCCTCGCTGAAACGGGGAAGACGCCGTGATCATGTACCTGAGCATGATGCTGATTGCGGCCGTCGTCGCGTACGCCGCCACCTGGGGCGCGCGCCTTATTGGCAACCGGCTTGAACTGTTCGCACCGATCCGCAGCCGTGACATGCATTCGAGTCCTGTTTCGCGGCTCGGAGGGCTGGGGATCTTTGCCGGCGTACTCGTCGCCCTCGTCCTCGCAAGCCAGTCCTTCTTCGTCAAGGACATCTTCCGGGGCAATCATGCCCCCTGGGGTGTGCTGGCGGGCGCGGCGGTTATTGTGCTCGTCGGCGTGGCGGACGACCTGATCGATTTGCGCTGGTGGATCAAGCTGATCGGGCAGGGCGTCGCCGCACTGGTGGTTGCGGTGTGGGGCGTGCGCATGACCATCATTCCCTTCATTCCCGAGCCCATCACCTTTGACTCGGACCCCGTTAACGTCATCGTCACCGCACTCCTGATCGTGACCACGATGAATGCGTTCAACTTCATTGACGGTCTTGACGGGCTGGCCGCCGGTGTGGCCATCATCGGCGGGGCAGCCTTCTTCCTTACGGCTTACTGGGTGCACCGGAACGCGCCCATTCTGGACCGTTCGGATCTCGCCACGCTCCTGACGGCGGTCCTCGTCGGCAGCTGCCTGGGCTTCCTGCCGCACAACTGGTTTCCCTCGAAAATCTTCATGGGCGATTCCGGCGCCATGCTCATCGGCCTGCTCATGGCCTCGGCGGGTGTCGTGTCCACAGGCCAGATCACCTCGGGCCTTTACGACCGCGTGAACGGTATCCCCACGATCATCCCGATCCTGCTGCCCTTCGCGGTGCTCTTCCTCCCGCTGCTGGACCTTGGCCTTGCCGTGGTGCGCCGCACGGCCGTCGGCCGCTCGCCCTGGTCGGCCGACCGCGGGCACCTGCACCACAAACTCATGGACATCGGCTATTCCCACCGCACGGCGGTGATGCTGTTGTACATGTGGACCGCAGTGCTGTCGTTCGGTGGCCTCGCCTTTGCCGTCTACCAGTGGCAGATCGTTCTCGCTGTGGACCTGTTTGCGACGCTGGTCATGGGGCTGGTCACCGCGTGGCCGTATTTGAACCGGCGAAACGCGGACGCCCAGCCGTAGCAGACCGCTTTCCGGATTATTTCTATCTCGTGTAGAATTCAGGGGCAGGTCTGTCCTGCTCTGACTCCACAACCTCGCCCCGACGATTGGGACCCGCATGACCTCCGACGCCGACTCCGGACCTCCGTCCGGCAACGGATTCGTTGGCGTTTCCGGTCCCACCCGGTCCCTGTGGCTTCGCCTCCTGGGCATCAGCTCGTCAGTGGCCGGGGCGGCCCTGGTCCTTACCGGCGTTGTGAGCCTGATCTTCAATGGCTGGGCCGGATTGCTTTCGAGTACCTTCGGGGGTCTGCTGGTGATGGCTTTCTTTGCCATCAGCCTCCTGATCGGACACTTCGGGGGCAAAAACAACCCATCCGGTGCCATTGGCCTGTTCGTGGCGACGTATTTCGTAAAGGTCGTCGGGTTTGCCGTGGTCCTTTTTGCCATTGGCGCGCCAGAGTGGCTTTCCGGACGGTGGTTCCTTATCGGGGCGGTTGTCGCCGTGGTGACGTGGCAGGCCGCTGAAATCTATGGTTTCAGCAAGGCCCGGCTGCAGATTTACAACGACCCCCACTCGGAGGGCACCACGGATGTCTAAGCGAAACCACCCCGAAAATGACCCTGCCCGCGACGTCCGTAAAAGCTCCGGCGCTCCTGGTGTATCCGCTGAAAATGGTGACGGCGGTTACAACGCTGGAATCGCCGTCTTTAGCTACATTATTGGCGGAATCATCGTCTGGAGTTTGATAGGGTGGGGTCTGGATTATCTGTGGGGAACCCGCTGGATTGTGCTCGCAGGCGCTCTGCTTGGAGCTGCGGGAGGGTTCTATCTGTCCCATATGCACGGCCTCACCAGTTCGAGAAATACAACTGGCGGGAACAGTGCAGCCAGCGGCCCGTCTGAGGATGGGAACAGTAATGCCAAATAACTTTATGAGGGGGAGGGCGAGCATGATGCGCGCCGGACCCCGACCAACGCCCAACGATGGACACTGCAGAGAGGAAACGCGTTGATCGCGCTTGCGCTCCCGGCCCAAAATTCAGGAGTCTTCACGCCTCCCGGAATTGAAGAAATGCACCTGCCGGCAATCCTGCCGTGGGGTGCGGCAGACGGATTCTCCAAGCAGATGCTGCTGGTGATCCTGTCCGTCGTCATTATCGCTTCATTCTTTTTGCTAGCTGCACGGAAGCAGCAGATGGTTCCTGGCAAGCTGCAGTTCGCCGGCGAGATGGCCTATGGCTTCGTCCGCAACAGCATCGCCAAGGATATCATCGGCGGCAAAGACTTCATGAAGTACGTCCCGCTGCTGTTCAGCCTGTTCTTCTTCATCCTGGTGAACAACATCTACGGCGCCATCCCCGTCCTCCAGCTGCCCAGCTTCTCGCACGTCGGCGGAGCATACGTCCTGGCCGCCATCGTGTACATCACCTGGATCGGCATCGGCATCAAGAAGAACGGACTGAGGTACTTCAAGCTGGCCACCGTGCCGTCCGGAGTTCCGTTCTACATCCTTCCGATCGTTATCCCGATCGAGATCATCTCCAACTTCCTGGTCCGTCCGGTCACGCACAGCCTCCGTCTGTTCGCCACCATGCTGGCGGGCCACCTGATCGTAATGATCGCCGGTTCAGGAATCGAATACCTCATCATGCAGGAAAACATCCTGCTCAAGGGCACCTCTGTTCTGGTCCTTGCCGGCGCGATTGCCATGTACATGCTCGAAGCCCTGATCATGGCGCTTCAGGCCTACGTGTTCACGCTGCTGACAGCGATCTACATCGAAGGCGCCCTGCACGCGGACAGCCACTAGGCTCCCACAAAAACTTCCCCTTGGGGGGATGAAGCAAACCAAACAACCTGCCACAAAGATGGCATCTTGAAAGGAATAAAATGGAAGGCAATCTCAACCTCGTAGGTTACGGTCTGTCCGCAATCGGCGGTGGTATCGGTGTTGGTCTCGTGTTCGCCGCTTACATCAACGGTGTCGCACGTCAGCCGGAAGCACAGCGTGTGCTGCAGCCGATCGCGTTCCTCGGCCTTGCGCTGACTGAAGCCCTCGCCATCCTGGGTCTGGTCTTCGCCTTCGTTCTCTAGGCCTTCCTAGCGATATTCAGAACCGAGTAGATAAGGACGGGTGAAATATGAATCAGCTGATCATCTCAGCCGCCACCGAAGGCGCCGCGGCGGCTAACCCGCTCGTTCCCAACGCCTGGGAAATGGGCGTCGTCCTCGCCGGCTTTGCTGTCCTCTTTTTCATCGTGGTCAAGTTTGTTGTCCCGATGTTCGAGAAGACGTTTGCAGAGCGTGCCGAGGCCATCGAAGGCGGCATCGCCAAGGCTGAGAAGGCCCAGGCCGAGGCTTCCGCAGCGCTCGAGGAGTACAAGCAGCAGCTCACCGACGCACGTGCAGAGGCCAACCGCATCCGCGAGGAAGCCCGTGCCGAAGGCGCCCAGATCCTTGCGGAGCTGAAGGAGAAGGCTGCAGCCGAGTCTGCGCGCATCACTGCGCAGGCACACGTACAGATCGAATCCGAGCGTCAGGCGGCAGTAGTGTCCCTGCGTTCAGAGGTGGGCACTCTTGCCACCACGCTGGCTGGCCGCATCGTCGGTGAGTCCCTTAGCGACGACGAGCGCGCGGCACGTGTTGTTGACCGCTTCCTGGCTGAGCTGGAGAACCAGAACGCAGGTGTAGCAAAGTAATGGCAGGTGTATCGAGCGAATCGCTGACCAAGGCGCTGAGCGAACTGGAGGCCAAGCTTCCCTTTGCATCGCTGCAGTTGGCAAGGGAACTCTTCGGAATCCTGGGAACGGTGGACAGCTCCGCTGCCTTGCGCCGCGCACTGACCGACCCATCCCGCAGCGGCGACGAAAAGTCGGCGCTGATCAGGCAGCTGTTCAGCGGAAAAGTCTCCACGGAGGCTGTGGAGATCGCGGCGGGACTGGCCAGCTCACGCTGGGCATCGGCGCGAGACATCGGCGATGCACTCGAGACGCTTGCCGCAACGGTGGTCATCGCCGTTGCAGAAAACAAGTCGGCCGTTTCTGCCTCCGGCATTACCGGCCTGGAAGAACTTGAGAATGACCTGTTCTCATTCAACCAGGCTGTGGCTTCCAGCCACGAAGTGCAGCGTGCTCTGTCTGAACCGCAGGCCAGCGGCGCAGCAAAGATCGCCCTGGCCGAGAGGATTGTTCCTGGCGCAAGCGAGGAAGCAAAAGTCCTCATCGGTCAGGCAGTGTCGCAACCGCGCGGCATCAAGGCAACCAGGCTCGTCGCCCGTTTCGCCGAGCTTGCAGCCAAACGCCAGCAGCGTTGGATTGCAACGGTCACTGTCACGCGTCCCCTGTTGGAGACGCAGATTAACCGTCTGCAGGCGGGACTCAACTCCCTTTACGGGCGTGAGCTCAAGATCAATGTCAAGGTTGATCCATTGCTGATTGGCGGGATCCGCGTCCAGGTAGGCGACGAAGTGCTCGACGCTTCAGTGGTCACCCGTCTGGGCGAACTGCAACGCCAACTGGCCGGCTAGCCGGACAAGCACAACTTAACTGATACAAACCCCGGTCATCGTGAGCAACGATGATCACGAAAACAGGAGAGCAGGGACTGCAGATGGCCGAATTGACCATCAACGCCGACGACGTCCGTAATGCGCTGAACGAGTTCGCGGCGTCCTACGAACCCGGAAACGCAGAGCGCGTAGAGGTCGGCCGTGTGACCACCGCAAGTGACGGCATCGCCCGTGTTGAGGGCCTTCCCTCGGTCATGGCGAACGAGCTGCTTCGCTTCGAAGACGGCACCCTGGGCCTCGCCCAGAACCTCGACGTCCGCGAGATCGGTGTCATCATCCTCGGTGACTTCACCGGGATCGAAGAAGGCCAGGAAGTCCACCGTACCGGACAGGTTCTGTCTGTGCCGGTTGGAGACGCCTTCCTCGGCCGCGTTGTTGACCCGCTGGGCGTGCCGATCGATGACCTCGGTGAGATCAAGGCCGAGACGACTCGCGCCCTGGAACTCCAGGCACCGGGTGTGACTCAGCGTAAGTCTGTGCACGAGCCGATGCAGACCGGCCTGAAGGCCATTGACGCTATGATTCCGATCGGCCGCGGCCAGCGCCAGCTGATCATTGGCGACCGCCAGACCGGCAAGTCCGCCATCGCCATCGACACCATCATCAACCAGAAGGCCAACTGGGCTTCCGGCGACGTGAGCAAGCAGGTTCGCTGCGTGTACGTGGCGATCGGCCAGAAGGCGTCCACCATCGCGGCAATCCGCCAGACGCTCGAGGATAACGGCGCACTGGAATACACCACGATCGTCGCCTCCCCGGCATCCGACCCGGCCGGCTTCAAGTACCTGGCTCCGTATGCCGGCTCGGCCATCGGCCAGCACTGGATGTACGGCGGCAAGCACGTCCTCATCGTGTTCGATGACCTCTCCAAGCAGGCTGAGGCCTACCGTGCAGTTTCCCTGCTGCTCCGCCGTCCGCCGGGACGCGAAGCTTACCCCGGCGACGTGTTCTACTTGCACTCCCGCCTTCTGGAGCGTTGTGCCAAGCTCTCCGACGAGCTCGGCGCTGGCTCGATGACCGGCCTGCCGCTCATCGAGACCAAGGCAAACGACGTCTCCGCCTACATCCCGACGAACGTGATCTCCATTACCGATGGCCAGATCTTCCTGCAGTCGGACCTCTTCAACGCCAACCAGCGTCCTGCTGTTGACGTTGGTGTCTCCGTGTCCCGCGTTGGTGGTGCTGCGCAGGTCAAGTCCATGAAGAAGGTCTCCGGTACCTTGAAGCTGGACCTTGCCCAGTACCGCGACATGCAGGCCTTCGCGATGTTTGCGTCCGACCTTGACGCCGCATCCCGCCAGCAGCTGACCCGTGGCGCCCGCCTGATGGAACTGCTCAAGCAGGGCCAGTACTCGCCGTTCCCGGTTGAGAACCAGGTTGTGTCCATCTGGGCTGGAACCCAGGGCCATCTGGACGACGTTCCGGTTGAGGACATCAACCGCTTCGAGTCCGAGTTCCTGGAGCACCTGAAGCACAAGTCCTCCATCCTCACCACGCTGGCTCAGACCAACGTTCTCGATGATGACACCGCAGTAGCGCTGAAGAACGCGATTGTTGAGTTCAAGAAGGGCTTCTTCGGCGAGGGCGACAACCACCTGGTAGGCGCCGGGCACGAGGAGCACGAAGCCATCTCCGAGGGCCAGGTCGACCAGGAAAAAATCGTCAGGCAGAAGCGCTAGTTTCGCTGGCAGGGACTGCCGGCACCCCTCAGGGGTCCGGCAGTCCCGGCCATCGGGATCTTAGGAAAGGATAAGTATGGGAGCCCAGATTCGGGTCTACCGCCAGAAGATTGCCTCGACGACGTCGATGCGCAAGATCTTCAAGGCGATGGAACTGATCGCTACCTCGCGCATCGGCAAGGCCCGCGCACGCGTAGCAGCTTCACTGCCTTACGCGAACGCGATCACCCGCGCCGTTTCTGCCGTTGCAAGCCAGAGCGAAATCGATCACCCTCTGACCACCGAGCCGGCGCACATCCGCCGGGCCGCAG
Organism: Arthrobacter sp. ISL-28; assembly: GCF_018613875.1. Classification (GTDB taxonomy): domain Bacteria; phylum Actinomycetota; class Actinomycetes; order Actinomycetales; family Micrococcaceae; genus Arthrobacter. The sequence continues at coordinate 259,997 of NZ_JAGGPJ010000027.1, forward strand.
TCCTGGTCATCACCGCTGACCGCGGACTGGCAGGTTCGTATTCGGCAAGTGTGCTCAAGCAGGCCGAAGGCCTGAACGAGCTGCTCCGCGCCGAAGGCAAGGAAGTCAAGTTCTACCTGGTCGGCCGCAAGGCACAGGCCTACTTCGACTTCCGGAGCCGCCCCTATGGGCGGGTCTGGACCGGTGGCACTGATGCGCCGGAGTTTGAGACCGCCCGGGAAATAGGCACGGCACTGCTGGAGGACTTCGCAACCGACTTCGAAGAGGGCGGCGTGGACGAGATCCACGTTGTGTACACCCGCTTCAAGTCGATGGTGACCCAGGAGTCGACGGTCATCCGTCTTCTTCCGCTCGAGGTCGTCGACGAGCACCCGGTCTCCGAAGCGGAGCTGCTGCCCTTGTATGAGTTCGAACCGGAGTCAGAGCAGGTTCTCGATGCTCTGCTGCCCAGGTACATCGAATCACGGATCTTCGCAGCCATGTTGCAGGCGGCGGCTTCCGAGCTCGCCGCGCGTCAGCGGGCCATGAAGTCTGCGGGCGACAACGCCACGGACCTCATTAAGAAGTACACGCGTCTGCGCAACACCGCCCGCCAGGCTGAAATTACGCAGGAGCTTTCCGAAATTGTGGCCGGCGCGGACGCCCTGAGCGCGTCCTAGCCAGCCCGGTTCCGGTACCAGCTACACCTGCATTAAAAGATAAACTTAACCCCACGCCATCTACTGAGTGAAGTGAGAGAGATGACTGCCACTGCTACCGAACACGTAGCCGCAACGTCCGGTGCCACCGGCCGTATTGCACGTGTTATTGGCCCGGTTGTCGACGTCGAATTCCCGGCTGACGCAATCCCCTCGATTTACAACGCCCTCACCACCGAAATTACCCTCAACGGTGAGACCAAGACTGTCACGTTCGAGACCTCCCAGCACCTGGGTGACAACCTCGTACGCGCCATCGCACTGCAGGCCACCGATGGACTCGTCCGCGGCACCACCGTGGTGGACACCGGTGCCCCGATCTCCGTTCCCGTCGGCGACGGTGTCAAGGGACACATCTTCAACGTTCTGGGCAAGCCCCTTGACGTTGCGGAATCTGAGCTGGACATCAGCGAACGCTGGCCGATTCACCGCAAGGCGCCGTCCTTCGCGTCGCTTGAAGGCCAGACGGAAATGCTCGAAACGGGCATCAAGGTCATCGACCTCCTTACCCCGTACATCAAGGGTGGAAAGATCGGCCTGTTCGGCGGTGCCGGTGTTGGCAAGACCGTTCTGATCCAGGAAATGATCACCCGTGTGGCCCGCAACTTCGGCGGTACCTCGGTATTCGCCGGTGTTGGCGAGCGCACCCGTGAAGGTAACGACCTCTGGGTTGAAATGGAAGAGGCCGGGGTTCTGAAGGACACCGCCCTTGTCTTCGGCCAGATGGACGAGCCGCCGGGAACGCGTCTTCGCGTGGCCCTGTCCGCCCTGACCATGGCGGAGTACTTCCGCGATGTTCAGAAGCAGGACGTGCTGCTCTTCATCGACAACATCTTCCGCTTCACGCAGGCAGGTTCCGAGGTTTCCACCCTTCTCGGCCGTATGCCTTCCGCCGTGGGTTACCAGCCGAACCTGGCCGACGAAATGGGCCTCCTCCAGGAGCGCATTACGTCCACCAAGGGTCACTCCATCACCTCGATGCAGGCCATCTACGTTCCCGCGGATGACTACACCGACCCGGCACCGGCCACCACCTTCGCACACCTCGACGCGACCACGGAGCTTTCCCGTGAAATCGCCTCTCGTGGTCTGTACCCGGCTGTGGACCCGCTGACGTCGACCTCCCGAATCCTGGATCCCCAGTACATCGGCAAGGATCACTACACCACGGCTGTCCGTGTGAAGCAGATCCTGCAGAAGAACAAGGAACTCCAGGACATCATCGCCATTCTCGGTGTTGACGAACTTTCTGAAGAGGACAAGATCGTCGTGTCGCGTGCACGCCGCATCCAGCAGTTCCTGTCGCAGAACACCTACACCGCCAAGCAGTTCACCGGCGTCGAAGGTTCCACCGTGTCCATCAAGGACACCGTCGAAGGCTTCACCGCCATCTGCGACGGCGAGCTCGACCACATCGCAGAGCAGGCGTTCTTCAACGTCGGCGGCCTGGATGACGTTGAGCGCCAGTGGGCCAAGATCCAGGAACAGACCAAGTAATATGGCTGAGCTTGAGGTTGAGATTGTCGCAGCGGACCACTTCGTGTGGTCCGGAGCGGCCAAGATGGTCAAGGCCCGCACCAGCGATGGTGAAATCGGAATCCTGCCCGGCCACTCGCCCCTGCTGGCGATTCTGGCCGAAGGTGAAATGGCAATCGAGCCGGTTACCGGGGACCGCATCGCTGTAGTTGTTGACGGCGGATTCTTCTCCGTCGACAACAACCGGGTGGTTATTGTTGCTGACAACGCCCAGATGGGCGACGCGGCCACTGCGGGGATCCGCTAGCACGACCTTGATGGACGTTACTGGTTTTCCGTTCATCGCCATAGCAACCGCCTTTGCGTTGCTGATCTTCACGCTGTGCCTTTTCGGGGTGCGCCGCTTCAACCTGCGGCGCGCCCTGGGCACGGTGGACGCCTCCATTTGCACAGCTGGAAAAAGCTGGCAGATGGGGGTTTGTCGTTATCAGGACAATGAGCTGGAGTGGTTCAAGCTGCTGTCCCTCAGCGTCCGGCCCCGGCACCGCTTTACGCGCAGTTCCCTGGAGCTGCTGGGACGGCGCCAGCCCACCGAAGCGGAACTGGTCAAGGTACAGCCGGACGTCGTGATCGTTGAACTCAAGTACGAGGGCCAGGACGTCTTGTTTGCCATGAAGTTTGACGCCTATACCGGCCTTTCTTCGTGGCTTGAAGCCGGCCCCGTCATTGGCATCGGCACCTGGCGCTAGCCGGCATGGATGCCCTTGCCGATATCCGGCTCGTGGACGGGCCCATTCTTTGGGCCGCTTGGGCTGGGGGAGCCGCCGGTGCACTCCACCTACTCTGGCGGCGCGGCAGACACTGGCCCTTGGTGCCTGTTCTTGCCGTGGTGTCGGCAGCACTCATCGTGGCAGCCGTTCATTGGCTGCTGATTTACGTCTTCTCCACGTTCCCTGAAGAGCTCCCGCGCGAGGTGCTCGGGTGGTCCGTCCCGGCAGTAGTCGGCGTGCTGCTCTGGACCACAAGGCTCGGTTCTGCCGGCTGGAAAGGCCGGGGGGCCGCCACGGCAGCCATGTTGGGGCTCGTCCTGCTGTCCTCGGTGCAAACAAATGCCTACTTCGGGCTGAACCGCACAGTGGGCGACCTTCTGGGGACAGCCGTTGCCCGCATCCCACCGCTCGAGGCCGGGCTGACCCGCCAAGCCGGAAGGGGGGTGCCGGTACAGCCCGCAGAATGGGTGAGGCCCGAAGGCCTGCCCTCCGAAGGGGTGCTCCGGAAAGCCCACATTCCGGGTACGAGCTCGGGTTTCGACGCCCGCGACGCCTATATTTACCTGCCGCCCGCGTACCTGAGCCCGCAACGCCCCGCTCTTCCGGTGCTGGTGCTGTTTTCAGGCCAGCCCGGCGGGCCGGCCGACTGGCTGACCGGGGGTGCCCTGCGGAGTCACATGGACAGGTTCTCCGCCCGGCACAATGGAGTCGCCCCGGTAGTGGTGGTGGTGGATCCCAACGGTTCTTCTTCCGGGAACTCGCTCTGCATGGACAGCCGTATCGCGAAGGCGGACACCTACTTGTCCGTCGATGTGCCCCGCTGGATCAGTGAGACGCTCGACGTCGATGCGGAGCGGAGAAATTGGGGCGTCGGAGGGTTCTCGTTCGGTGGCACGTGCGCCATGCAACTGGGCACCAGGCATCCGGAGCTCTACAGCTCCATCCTCGCTTTTGCCAGTGAACAGGAGCCAGCGCTGGCCAAGGAACGGGAGAAGACCGTGGAGGCTTCTTTCGGCGGAGACACGAAAGCCTTCGAAGCGCAGACCCCTCTGTATCTGATGAACCAGCGCAGCTTCGAAGGCAGCGCGGTCCATTTCGCCGCCGGAGCCGCCGACCCCGAGTTTATGGGCTACATGGACGTGCTCTCGGCTGCCGCCCGAGAAGCGGGGTTCGAGGTTCAAGTCCGCCGCATCGCCAACTCCGGCCACTCCTGGGACACCGTGTCCAACGGCATGCAGGACGCGCTCGATTTCCTCGCCTCGCGCTGGGGCATCGCGCCTTGACGGCAGTGTCCCAAGCCGGCGCGGGGGATACTCTCACCAAGGCGCTCCGGCAAACTGCGAAGGCGTGCCTGCAACACTTTAGGACCATTCCGCTGACACTTGCCGTACTGACGGCTTTCGTCGCGGCCGGTGCCGTCACCGGCAGCTTTCTGGCGGGGCCGCCCGAATCAATGCTTGATTTCGCCGCTGTAAACATGGAGGGTGTCAAAGCCGGGCGCTGGTGGTCCCTGTTCACGTCGATGTTCTTCGCCAGCAACCCCGCGGCCTACTTTGCCGCCGCGCTTATGATCCTGCTGTTGCTTGGGTTTGCCGAGCGGAAGCTCGGCCCGGTGCGCACGGCCGGGTTCTATTTCGGTGGTCAATTTGCCTCTGTGACACTCTTCCTCCTGATTACCCAGCTGGCCCAGCAGGCCGGTGACCCGTGGCTCGGTCCCATGGCGAATACCCTGCTGATGGGGCCATACGCGCCAGTCCTCGCAGCGTCCCTCGCAGCCAGCGGACTTTTCCCGGCGCTGTGGCAGCGGCGGCTGCGCGCTGTAGTGCTGTCAACCGCGCTGCTGCTGGTGCTCTACGTGGGACACGCCGAAGCCGTGGTGGGGCTGCTCGGGTCACTGCTGGGGCTGGCCGCAGGATGGTGGATCCAGAGCGACCAGGGAGTTCTGCACCGGCACCGTTCCACGGGCCGCGAAACCCGCAACCTCCTGGCCTTGACGGTCACCATTTTCGCCATCGGGCCAATGCTCACCGCCGCGGCGCAGAGTCCCGCCGGTCCGCTCGCACTTCTGCGCAACGTTGTCCTCAACCCGCTGCCCAGCCTGAACCAGCTTCAGGAGAACTGCGGCGGCACACTGGATGCAGGGTGCTTGGAACTGGACAGGCAGGGCCTCGGGGGGCCGCTGGGCCTGGCTCTTGCCGTTGTACCGGTGATCCTGCTGCTGATCTGCGCCGACGGGATGCGCCGCGGCCGGAAACTGGCGCTCTGGATTGCCATTGTCGTCCAGCTGAGCGTGGCCGCCCTCTCCGCTGTATACCTTGCGCTCTTCGCCCAGGTGGCCGGTTCGGCATCCCTCCAGGACATCTCGGCGCTGGAATCAAAGTTCGTGCACGTTCTGCCGCTGGTTGCTGTGCCGGTACTGCTGGTTGTGCTGCTGCTGGCGTACCGCCGTCACTTCCGCATTCAAGCCTCATCCCGGGCCTTGCGCACCCTCGCGTTGACAGTGGGGGGGACCTGGCTGGCACTGGCCTCGCTATATACCGCATCGTGGTACGCCGCCGGTGGCCCGCGGAGGAACGGAGGGCTGCTGGTCCTGGCCGGCGAACTGGCGCGGCAATATCTTCCGGTACCCTTGCCCGGGCTCTACCGGCGGGTTTTCGAAAGCCACAGTGCCCTGGAAACCGTCCTGTTTGCCTATTCGGGAGTCATCTTCTGGATTGTTGCACTGGCAGGCGTCTGGATGGTCCTGCTGGGGCACCATGATCATTCCGACGCGGGGGCGAACGACCGGGAGTCGGCACGGGAACTGGTGAGGCGAAGTGGTGATTCCCTCTCGTGGATGGCCCTGTGGGAACCCAACAAGTACTGGTTTCTGGCGGGCGGAGGTGCCGGGATCGCGTACCAACAGCACGGCAGCGTCGCCTTGACCCTTGCCGGACCCTTCGGTGATCCCCTCCAACGTGAGGAGGCGGCTGAAGGCTTTCTGCGCTTCTGCGCCGAACGTGCCTTGATTCCGTGCTTCTATTCCTGCACTGACGCATTGTGGCCGATGCTGAGCGACCGTGGCTTCTCCCGGGTTTCGGTCGCCCAAGAGACGAGGCTGTCCGTGCGCGAACTGGAGTTCAAGGGCAAGGAATGGCAAAACGTCCGCACTGCGCTCAATCGTGCCAAGAAACTCGGGGTCGACGCGCGATGGGGCAAGTACAGCAGCCTGCCGCAGTCCCTGCGGACACAGTTAAGTGAAGTTTCCGAGGAGTGGGCAGCACAGAAGACCGTTCCGGAGATGGGCTTCACCCTGGGCGGCGTGGACGAGCTGATGGACGACGACGTGTTGTGCTGCCTGGCCGTCGACGAGCAGGGACTTGTGCACGGAGTGACGAGCTGGCTGCCGGCGTATGAGGGCGGGCACGTGGTGAGCTGGACTTTGGACTTCATGCGGCGGCGTGGCGAAGGCTTCCCCGGAGTGATGGAGTTCCTGATTGCATCCGCCGTCCTGGAATTACGGAAAACTGTCGAGGTCATCTCGCTTTCCGGTTCGCCGCTGGCCCAGGACCCCGCTGTTCCCGGGGGCGGCGGACGGGAGCATGAGACTGAGGTGCTGTCCGGCATCCTTGACGTTGTGGGGCGGGCACTCGAACCGATCTATGGGTTCAGGTCTCTGGCGACGTTCAAGTCACGTTTCAAGCCCCAGTACAGAACCCTCTATTTGTACTACCAAGACCCGCTGCAGTTGCCCGCCATTGGCCGCGCCCTGAGCCGCGCTTATCTGCCGGGACTTTCCATTCGGCAAAGCGCGCGCCTACTGAGGACGCTCGTGCGCTAGAAAATGCAATGCTGATCCCTCATGCGTATGCCGCCATTTGTGACCATGGCATGGCGGGGGTCTGCAATTGCAGAGTAGCGAAATAAAAATGATCCCCGGTATTGAATACCGGGGATCATTATTAGCAGATGCTGCTCCTGGGAGCGGTCTGCACAATCACTATTAGACCAGTGTTACGCCGGTAGCCTGGGGGCCCTTGGCGCCCTGACCGATCTCGAACTGAACGCGCTGGTTCTCGTCGAGGGTCTTGAAGCCGCCCGTCTGGATCTCAGAGTAGTGAACGAAGACATCGCCATCGGAGTCGTCCGGGGTGATGAAGCCGAAGCCCTTTTCAGCGTTGAACCACTTGACGGTTCCCTGTGCCATTTATTTCTCCTCATAATGGAACTAATTTAAGGCCAGCACACTTCGTACTGGTCTTGGTCACTCCGCGAGAAGAATCCTGGCTTGCAGCCCCGGCCAGGCCGGAAATGCGTTGCAGGAGCTTCGCGCTCGCAACATGTCTTGCGAGCATGAAAAACACCTACACAAAGACTGCTCTAAGAATTTCATGACAGTTCGGTCTGGTCAACGGTCAAAGCGCAGAATCCGCTAAATTTTGGGTAAATCAGCAGTAAACACCTGATCACCGGAGCCCGGCCTTGTTCCAGGGCGGTCAGAAGAGGCGGGACTCGATGTCGTCCACTCCACGCATGGCGTCGTAGTCCAGCGTGATGCAGTGGATCCCGCGGTCGTTGGCGAGTACGCGGGCCTGCGGTTTGATCTGCTGTGCGGCGAAAATTCCGCGGACTGGTGCGAGCAGAGGGTCGCGGTTGAGCAGCTCAAGGTACCTTGTCAGCTGTTCCACGCCGTCGATGTCGCCGCGGCGCTTGAGCTCGATGGCCACGGTGGAGCCGTCGGCGTCCCGCGCCAGGATGTCCACCGGACCGATTGCCGTGAAGTATTCCCGGCGGATGAGTGAGAACCCCTCACCGAGCGTTTCGATCTGCTCGGCCAGCAGGCGCTGCAGATCGGCCTCGACTCCGTCCTTGATCAGGCCCGGATCCTGGCCGAGCTCATGTGACGTGTCATGAAGCTGTTCATGGATGTTGATGATCAGCCTGTCGTCCGTCTTGGCGGACTGAACAGTCCACTGTTCGATGACTCCCACCTCGACGTCTGTTTCCTCGGGAGAGGAGACGCGCAGCGTGGCGGGAGGGCTCATCCAGTTCAGCGGCTTGTAGGAGCCGCCGTCAGAGTGAACCAGCACAGAGCCGTCGGCCTTCACCAAGAGGAGCCTCGTGGCGAGGGGCAGATGGGCTTTGAGCCGGCCAACGTAATCAACAGAACAACGGGCTATGACAAGACGCACGCCGTACACACTACCGTCTTGCAGGTTGCACTCGGCGCGGCACGGCTGAGGGCAAGGGAGCGGCGGCAGCTGGGGCAGAATGGAAGCATGCCGCGTTCGAACCGTCCCCGCCGTTCCTCAGCAGGGCGGTCCTCGTCCGGAAAGCCCGCAGCAGGCGGCAAGCGCGGAGCGGGGCCGGTACCTGAGCTTGACCTCGAGCGGGCGCGCGCCGGCATTGCCCGGAGGGAAAGCGCCCCTGACGGCGACTGGGTGGTGCGTACGATGACCGCACGCAACGCGGAGAAAGCCTACATCTGCCCTGGCTGTTCCACAGCCGTGCCGCCGGGGATAGCGCACCTCGTGGTGTGGGCAGATGACCACCTGTTTGGTGAAGAGGCGGGACTGGCCGAGCGCCGTCACTGGCACACGAACTGCTGGACGTCGCGCAACTTCCGTTACCGGTAACCGGCCTGCGGCGGCAGGAGGAGGGCGCCGTGGGCAGGAGCCGTGGCCGGGCAAGAGCCGTGGCGGGGCGTCGGTGGAAGCTAAGCTGATACGCATGACTTTTGACCCGTCGTCGTACGTTTTCAGCCAGCCGTCGGAAGCGACGGCGATCCGCGCGTCCACCGTGCTGCCCGCACGCCGCGAGAACATCGAGATCCATACCGAGGACGGCCGGACCCTCGTGGGTGAGCTTGCCCTGCCGGAGTCGGGGGAGATCAGCGCCACCCTGATAACGCTGCATCCTCTGCCGACGCATGGCGGTTTCATGGATTCCCACGTCTACCGGAAGGCCTCCTACCGGCTGCCGGCGCTGGCGGGCATCGCCGTGCTGCGTTTCAACACGCGGGGCACTTCATCGCCGCGGGGAACCAGCGAAGGCTCCTTCGAAGAGGGCATCGGTGAGCGCTACGATGTCGAGGCGGCAGTGCAGTTCGCCGTCGACAGGGGCCTGCCCAACCGCTGGCTCGTGGGCTGGTCCTTCGGAACCGAACTGGCCCTCATGTATGGCGCTGTGGAGCCCGTTGCATCGCAGGTGGAAGGTGCCGTGCTGCTGTCGCCGCCGCTGCACCGAGCCACTGATTCACACCTGCGCCAGTGGGCGGCTTCGGGAAAGCCTCTCACCGTGCTGGTGCCCGAACACGACGACTACCTCCGGCCCGCGGCTGCCGCGGAACGGTTCAGCCTCGTGCCGCAGGCACGGCTGGTGGGAGTCGACGGCGCCAAGCACCTTTGGGTGGGGGAGAAGCACGCCGCGCGGGCGCTTAACGAAATCGTGGACGACGTCACGCGGAACGGTTCAGGTGCCAGCGGTCTCGCCCAGGAGTGGAGGGGACCGGTGGCGACGGCCACCGCCTAGGTGTTTGTCTGGCCAGGCTGGTGCCCGGCCAGGCTGGTGCCCGGTCAGGCTAATGCTTGTCCTGGCGGACGATGTAAATCTCCTTGATGAGGAGCAGGATGGCCGCTGCCGTGGGAATGGCGATCAGCGCCCCGAGGACGCCCAAAAGACTGCCCCCGGCGATGACTGAGATCACGGCGACCGCGCCCGGCACGGCGACGGCCCTCTGCATGATGCGGGGCGAGATGAAGTATGCCTCAAACTGGAGATAGGCGAAGTAGCAGATGGCGTAGGCCAGCGCGGACTGCCAGCCCAGAGTGAGCGTGATCAGGATGACCACCACGCCGGCAATCAGTCCGCCCACCAGCGGGATGAAGGCCAGAAGCGCCACGACGAACGTCAGCAGCACGGCGAAGGGCACGCCGATGATGGACATCACGATGAAGGCGAACGTGGCGTTGAGGAGCGCAACCACGGCCTGTCCGATCACGTAGTTGCCCACGGAACGGGTGATTTCCTCGGACAGTGCTTCCACCCGTGCCCGCCGGGACCGCGGCGCCAGCCGGTAACCCCACTTTTTCATGGCTGGCAGCGCGGCGAGGAAATACAGGCTCAGGACCAGGACGATCAGGGTCCCGAAGAGGCTGTTCGCCACGGTGGAGCCGAAGCCCACCACACCGCCGAAGATGCCGCCCATGGCCTCCGGGTTCTTGACGAATTTGTCCAGCTCCTCATTGATGCGGTCGCGCACTCCGAACTGGGTATCGAGCGTCCGGAAGAACTCGGAATCGACGAAGTCCCGGACCCAGACCGGTGCCTGCTTGACGAGTTCGGTGACCTGCTCGACGATCGTGGGGATGAGGGTGGCAAAAAAACCCACCACCGCAAGGACCAGCACGGACACGGCCAGGAGAATGCCGGCGGGCCTCGGGATCTTGCGGCCCTCCAGCCAGCGCACCACCGGATCGAGTCCGAGCGCAATGAACAGGGCCGCGACAATCCAGAGGAGGAGTTGGGTGGTGTTGGAGCCGATCCAGTAAACCAGCAGGGCAAGGCCGACGCCGACGGTGCCCATGAAGCCAAGGTACAGGGGATGCTGTGCTGAGATCCGAGGGCCGGGAGCGCCGAAGCGGGCCCTGTCCGGGCCAGTGGGCGCTTCCGCCTCAAGGTGGTCCAGCTGCTCGGGAGGCATTTCGAAGCGGAGCCGCGGCTGCGCGCCGGGAATCGGCTGGCGAAGCCGTTTCAGCACCGAGCCGAGAGCGGCAGGGCGGCCCTTGGCCCGGGGCGGCTTTTGGCGCTCTGCCGGTGAGGCGGGGGCGTTCCGGGGGAAATCGGCGGCGGGCAGGTTTTCCGGGCCGTGGCTGGACGGATCCGTGGGTTCAGTCACTGCTTTTGATGCCTTTTCCGTCCGTGGCTCCGCGGCTGCGGGCCGGATGTGATGATCATCGCAAACACTATCAGCAGGCTTGCGAACACCGGGTCAAGCGCTGTTATGCGAGGGGTGCAGGGGGCGGCTTTGGAAGCCCTAACTCACCCATTGGTAACAAAACGGTTACTATTGAAGGCAAACCCCCGCTGATGATAGGTACTCCTTTGCGTTTCAAGACTGCAGTTGCACTCGTGCTGCTCGGCCTCCTGACACTGCTGGCCGGCATCGGGCAGAAGACGGTGTGGGCCCCCGCCGAGACTGTGACAGCCACCGCTGCCACCGACGCGGAAGCCGCACCGCTGACCGTTATAGACCAGAAGCTCCGCACCCTCGACGGGGGCGCGGTGACCATCAAGGTCAAGGGCGAGGGCAGCTTCCTCCTCGCCGCAGGACGGCCCGACGACGTCACGGCCTGGGTCGGTAAGACAGCGCACAACACGGTCAACGGGCTGTCGGAAGACAAGAAATCGCTGAAGGTGGAACGCACTGACGGTGACGCAGCCGCGCCTTCACCGGCCGGATCTGACCTGTGGGTTTCGACCGAAAAAGCCAACGGTGAGCTGGACTACACGTGGTCGGCGCCTGCCGACGGCGAGTGGTCGCTGCTGCTGGCCAGCGATGGCACCAAGCCTGCCCCGTCCTCGATTTCGATGACGTTCCCCAACGACACGTCCACGCCGTGGGCCATTCCGCTCATGGTCATCGGCGGGCTTCTCATGCTCGCCGGTGGTGCGCTGCTGCTCCTCAAGCCCAAGGGCAGGACCCCTGGCCAGGGCGGCTCCGCGGCCGGTGGGGGCAATCTCCTCAGCCAGCTTGCCGCGGCCGGCGCCAAGGCCAAGGCCGGCATCAAGGCCAAGACCGGCGCCAAGGCCGGAAGCGGTTCCTCCGCGCGGCTCAGTGTGGCGGTGGCGGCCTTTACTGCCGCGCTCCTCGCCTCTACCGGTGCGGTTGCCCAGGCCACCACGCCTGAGCCCTCCGATACCCCGGACGCGTCGTCCAGTGCCTCTGCGTCCGGAAGCGCCTCGGGGGACGGCCCGGTTCTCCTGGACGCCCAGTTCCGCCGTATCCTGGAGCAGGTGTCGAGTGCCACCGCCGCCGGCGATGCCGCCAGGGATGCCAAAAAACTTGCTACCCGCGTTGCCGGAACCGAACTCGAAGTCCGGACGCAGAACTACAAAATCCGCTCCCGGGTGGCGTCCTACGACGCGCGGATGCCGGTGCGTGCAACGAAGCTCCTGACCACGGTCGTCACCAGCAAGCGCACCTGGCCGCGCTCGGTCCTGGCCGTAACGCAGGGCGAGGGCAACGTGGTGCCGCAGCTGCTGACCCTGGTTCAGAAGTCCCCGCGCGAAAACTACAAGCTTGTGGGCACCAGCCCGCTCCAGCCCGGCACGACGTTCCCCGCTATTGCCCGGAACGGCACCGAGACTCTCGCTCCCGGTGACAAGTCGGGACTGCTGTACAGCGGGCAGGAAGCACTTTCCGGCCTGGCTGACCGCCTCACCAAGGAAAACTCCACCTTCAAGAACAAGCTCGTTGAAGGGCAGTCCTCGCCGTACATAGCGGACACGCTGTCGTACCAGGCTGACGTGGTGAAGTCCGGCGTGAACGGCGAGTTCGCCTTCACCCACAAGGTTGTTCCGGACGGCACGGTGGTGTTCCGCACCTCGGATGGCGGCGCCCTGGTTCTCGGCCGCCTCACGTTCAACTTTGACGGCACCCCTAAATCCGAGGGTGACAAGCTGTCTATCGGAAATGACGCGGCAGTCCTCGCCGGCGGCAAGGAGACCACCACCGGCATGGTGCTGAACTTCGCCGAGTCGGTGGCCGTCTATGTGCCGCCGGCCGGCTCCAACGACCCGATGAAGCTTGTGGCTGGAACGCGCGGCCTCGTCGGAGCCAGCTTCAAGTAAGCACTTTCGTCACCGGCGGCGGCAGGCAGTGTGCCGCGGTCGGCGGCAACAGTGCTTCCTGCGGCGGCGGGAGTGGCTAAAGTGGAAGCTATGAGTTCGCCAGCTTCCCGTCCTGTCCCTCCAGCCGCCGCCAGCCAGCTCAACCTCCGCGGCGCCGTCGACCTTTCCGCCCTCAAGCAGCGCCAGGCACCGCCAGCCGCTCCGGCAGGCGGCCCCGCCGGGAACGGACCGGCAGGTGCAGCACCGGCGACGGGCGCCGCGGGTTCCGAGGCGCCTGCGCTGCGCGTCAACGTCACGGAAGGAAACTTCCAGGACCTCGTTGAGCTGTCGGCGCAGGTGCCTGTGGTGTTTGCACTGTGGGCAGCATATTCGCCCGAGTCGGAGGGTGTGCTCAATTCCCTGGAACGGATCGTGGCGAGCTACGCCGGCCGGCTGGTGCTTGCCGCCGCCGACATCGATGCCTTCCCCCAGCTCGCGCAGGCCTTCCAGGTCCAGGCCGTACCCACCGCAGTTGCAGTGCTCAAAGGCCAGCCAGTCCCGCTGTTCCAGGGCAGCGCCGACGAGCAGCAGATCCGCGCGCTGGTGGATGAACTGCTCAAGGTTGCCGCCGCCAACGGCGTTTCCGGCAATGTGGGCGGTGCAGCCCCGGGGGAGCCGGCGCCCGCTCAGTTACCGCCGCTGCACCAGAAGGCCTTTGATGCCATCGAGGCAGGGGACTATGCCGCCGCCGCAGCGGCGTACCGGCAGGCCCTCGCGGAGATGCCCGCCGATGCCGAAGCCAAAGCAGGCCTTGCACAGGTCGAGCTCATGGACAGACTCCAGCAACTTTCCGGCCCGGACGGCGAAGCCCTCCGGCAGCGTGCGGCAGACGAGCCGGACAACCTCGCCGCCCAGCTCGGTGTCGCCGACCTGGACATTGCCGGCGGCCACGTCGAGGATGCCCTGAACCGCGTGGTGGGCTTCATTGGCCGGAACTTCGGTCCGGAACGAGAAACCGCCCGCGTGCGCCTCCTGGAACTGTTCGACGTCGTCGGAACAACCGACGAACGAGTGGCAAAAGCGCGCCAGGCGCTTGCCCGCGTCCTTTTTTAGCGCTCAGCCCCTTGCGGATCATCTCCGCGTTCAACGGGTCAGCTCCCGAGGCGTTCATTGCGGACGGCGCATTCCTCCTTGAGGGGGATCCCGCGGCGGACGGCCCCCGGATAGGGTTGGCTCATGAGTGTTCCCGCAGCAGCCTTATCGATCAGGGGACTGGCCAAGCGCTTCGGCAGCAAGATCGCCGTTGACGGCATCAGCCTTGACGTTCCCGCCGGCTCATTCTTCGGCATCGTCGGCCCCAACGGCGCCGGCAAGACCACCACCCTTTCCATGGCCACCGGCCTCCTCCGCCCCGATTTCGGCACGGCAGTGGTCCATGGCGTGGATGTGTGGGCGCAGCCGCTGGAAGCCAAGAAGCTGATGGGCATCCTGCCGGACGGCGTCAGGCTCTTCGACCGGCTCAGCGGTGAACAGCTCGTCAGCTACGCCGGGCTGCTCCGCGGTATGGACAAGGATGTTGTCGCTGCCCGTGTGGGGGAGCTGCTGGCTGCGCTGGACCTCAGCGGGGACGCCGGCACCCTGGTGGTGGACTATTCGGCCGGCATGACCAAGAAGATCGCACTGGCCTCCGCCCTGATCCACGCACCCAAAGTTCTCGTCCTCGATGAGCCGTTCGAATCCGTGGATCCGGTGTCAGCGGCAAATATCCGGGACATCCTGGACCGTTACGTCGCCACCGGCGGCACAGTGATTGTGTCCAGCCATGTCATGGATCTTGTGCAGCGGATGTGCGACCACGTCGCGGTGGTTGCCAACGGGCGTCTCTTGGCCGCGGGGACCGTGGAGGAGGTCCGGGGCGGGGTGAGCCTGGAAGAGCGCTTCGTCCAGCTCGTGGGCGGACGGGTCCAGACTGAGGGGCTCGAGTGGTTGCGCACCTTCTAAGGCTGAAACTGGCCCTGCTGCGGAACGGCCTGCGGCGCAGCCCCTGGCAGATTGTCGGCCTGGTGATCGGCGGTCTGTACGCCCTGGGAATCGTGATCATGTGTGTCGCGGTGCTGCTTTTCCTGCGTCTGCAGGACCCGCTCATTGCCCAGACTGTCGTGGTGCTCGGCGGGTCGGCGGCACTGATCGGCTGGGGGATAGTGCCTGTGGTTGCCGCAGCGGCAGACCTGACGCTGGACCCGGCGCGGTTCACGACGTCGGCAATCCCCATGCCCCAGTTGCTGGCAGGCCTTGCCCTGGGCGGCCTCATTGGCATTCCCGGACTCGCCACAACAGTGGTGGCCCTTGCCACTGTGGGCACATGGTCGCGGGGCGTCCTCCCGGCTGCCGGAGCCCTCGTCGGTGCTGCCTTGGGCTTGCTGAGCTGCGTTGTGCTCTCCAAAGTGGTCACCACTGCCACAGCAAGCCTGGCCGCAACGCGCCGGTTCAAGGATGCCAGCGCTCTGGCGTTCATGGTTCCGCTCATCCTGATGGGGCCCATCGCGGCAGGCCTGACGCAGGGCGCGGCAGGCTCCGGGGCCTTCCTGACCGGACTCGCCCGGACGCTGTCCTGGACGCCTCTGGGCGCAGCCTGGTCGCTGGGCGGCGACCTTGAGACAGGCCGGGCGGGTGATGCTGCGCTGAAGTTCCTGATCGCGGCAGCCACCCTGGCGGCCCTGGCCTGGTGCTGGAAGCTCCTGCTGGAGCGCGCCCTCGTGACTCCGCCCTACGCCGGCAGCAGCCGGAGGACGGGCGGCCGGATGGGGCTCTTCGCGCTGTTTCCTGCCACGCCCACGGGCGCCATTGCGGCCCGATCGCTGACGTACTGGTTCCGGGATCCCCGGTATTCCGGATCCTTGGTGGCCATTCCGCTCCTGCCGGTGGTGCTCGCGTTCCAAGGGAGCCAGACGGGCAACTTCGGCGTGATCATGGTCGCGGGCCCGCTCACGGCATTCCTGTTGGCGTGGTCCATCTCCTCTGATGTGTCCTACGACAACACGGCATTCGCACTGCATCTCGCAGCGGGAGTGCGCGGCGTGCATGACCGGCTGGGGCGCGCACTGGCCTGCCTCGCCTTCTCCCTGCCCACCGTTCTGGTCCTCACGGCGGGGCCGTTCTTCCTGACGGGGGACTGGGAATGGCTGCCCGCCATTCTGGGCCTGTCGCTCGGAATCCTGCTCACCGGGCTTGGCCTCGCCTCCGTGGTTTCCGCCCGCTACACAGTTGCCGTGCCGCTTCCTGGTGACAGCCCGTTCAAGAAGCCGCCGGGCAACGTCGCCCAGACACTTGCTGTCCAATTCGGCGGCATGGGCGTCCTGCTGGTGCTGACCCTTCCCGAAGCGGCCCTGATCATCGTCCAGGCGGTCACCGGTGACCCGGCCTTTGGCTGGGCCAACCTCGCCCTGGGACCGCTGCTCGGAACAGCGCTTTTTGTGGCCGGCGTGCGCCTCGGCGGCCGCTGGCTCGACGCCCGCGGGCCGGACTTGCTGGCGCAGCTGACGGTCAACCGGTAACGGGCCTGCCGAGGCGGCGCCTGCCGTGGTTGACTAGGCAAAACAGCACGGAGAAAGGTGGTGCGGCGTGGAGGTCGTGATCCTTCCGGGCAGCAGACAGATCGCCTCCCTGGTGGCGGACACCATCGAGGCGCTTCTACGGGAGAAGCCCGATGCGGTCCTGGGGCTGGCGACGGGATCGTCGCCCCTTCCCGTCTACGACGAACTCGCATTGCGGCATGAGCGCGGGCTGGATTTCAGCCGGGCGCACGGCTTTCTCCTGGACGAGTACGTTGGGCTTGAGTCGGGGCATCCGGAGTCCTACCGCGAGGTCATCCGCCGGGAATTCGCCGTCCGGGTCAATATCGCCCCGGAAAATATCCACGGCCCGGACGGCGCCGCAGCGGACCTTCCGGCAGCCTGCCGGGCGTATGAGGATGCCATCCAGGACCGCGGCGGAGTGGACCTGCAACTGCTGGGCATCGGAACCGACGGCCACATCGGCTTCAACGAACCGGGCTCATCACTGGCCTCCAGAACGCGCATCAAAACTCTCATTGAGCAGACACGCCGGGATAATGCCCGCTTCTTCGGCAGCCTGGCCGAGGTGCCCCATCACGTAGTGACCCAGGGGCTGGGCACCATCCTGGACTCCCGCCACGCGGTGCTCGTCGCCACGGGGGCGCAAAAAGCGCAGGCGGTCCATGATCTGGTCGAGGGGCCGGTGGCGGCGATCTGCCCCGCTTCGGTCCTGCAGTTGCACCCCCACGCCTCCATCCTGGTGGATGAGGCGGCGGCGTCATCGCTGAAACTTGCCGACTACTACCGCCATTCCTACGAGCACAAACCGGCCTGGCAGGCTCTGTAGGAGACGGACAGACGGACGGCCGCCGGTTCCTTTCTGCCCGTGGCGCTGTCCTTCGCCGGCTGTCCGGAGCCGCTAAGATGGATGGCATGACTAGCATGACGGATCCTCTCGAAAACGACCCCATGCGTGAGCTTTCCGGAGCCGGATCGTCCACGGCCACCATCGAGCGCGAGGAACTTCGCCAGGAAGTGGAGCCCGGCGACCGTGAGCGCTTTGCGCACTACGTGCGCAAAGAAAAGATCATGGAATCCGCGCTGACTGGCGAGCCTGTCATCGCCCTGTGCGGCAAGGTCTGGACACCGGGGCGTGACCCCCAGAAGTTCCCTGTGTGCCCGATGTGCAAAGAAGTCTATGACGGCCTGCGGCCCGAAAACGATGGCGGCAAGGGGTCCGGCGGGGACTCAGGCACCAACAAGTAGTGACGGAGACACTCTTCGGCGGACCCACCCTGCCTCCGGCTTATCCGGAACGTGCAGCCTGGGGAACCGCCCCGAAGCTCCGTGCCTGGCAGCAGGAAGCCCTGGACCGCTATTTCAGCACTGGTCCGCGTGACTTCCTCGCTGTAGCGACGCCCGGCGCCGGCAAGACCACCTTCGCCCTCCGCGTGGCGTCAATGCTCATTGAGTCCGGAGCCGTCAACCGGGTGACCATCGTTGCCCCCACCGACCACCTGAAGCGCCAGTGGGCAGACGCCGCGGCACGCGTGGGAATTGCCATCGATCCGAACTTCAAGAATGCCGACGGCCAGCACGGCCGGGGCTTCATCGGGGTCGCCGTCACCTACGCCCAGGTGGCCAGCAAGCCCCTGCTGCACCGGGCCAAGACTGAAGCCGCCCGCACGCTCGTGATCCTGGACGAGATCCACCACGGCGGCGAGGCGCTGTCCTGGGGCGACGGCCTCCGCGAGGCCTTCGATCCCGCCGTCCGGCGTCTTTCGCTGACCGGAACCCCCTTCCGTTCGGACACGTCGCCCATCCCTTTCGTGGAGTACGCGGAGGACCGGGACGGCATCAGGCGGTCCAAGGCGGACTATACGTACGGGTACGGCAATGCGCTGCGTGACCACGTGGTGCGCCCCGTCATGTTCATGGCCTATTCAGGCCAGATGCGCTGGCGCACCAGCGGCGGCGAGGAAATGGCCGCTTCCCTGGGTGAGGCGGCTGTCACCAAGGACGTCACGTCCCAGGCGTGGCGTACCGCCCTGAACCCGGCCGGTGAGTGGATTCCCGCCGTGCTGGCCGGAGCCGACAAACGCCTGAGCGAGGTCCGCCGGTCCGTTCCGGACGCGGGAGGCCTGGTGATCGCGACCGACCACGAGGACGCAAGAGCTTACGCGGGCCAGCTCAAGAAGATCACCGGCGAATCGCCCACGGTGATCCTTTCGGATGATGCGAAGGCATCCAGCAAGATCGAAGAATTCACGGAGAGCGACAAGCGCTGGATGGTTGCCGTCCGCATGGTGTCCGAAGGCGTGGACGTTCCGCGCCTGTCCGTGGGCGTCTACGCCACGTCGACCTCCACGCCGCTGTTCTTTGCCCAGGCAGTGGGCCGCTTCGTGCGTGCCCGGAAGCGCGGCGAGACCGCCTCGGTCTTCCTGCCTTCGGTACCGCAGCTGATGGCGCTGGCCAACAGCATGGAGGCCGAACGCGACCACGCCCTGGACCGGCCGGAGAACGAGGACGGGGACGGCCTCTTCAATCCGGAAGACTCGCTGATGGACGAGGCGAACCGCGAAGACAAAGCCTCGGACAGCCTGACCAAGGGCAAGTTCGAAGCTCTGGATTCACAGGCGTCCTTTGACCGCGTACTGTTCGACGGCGGCGAGTTCGGCACCGGCGGTGACATCGGTTCCGAGGACGAACTGGATTTCCTCGGCATCCCCGGACTGCTGGATGCCGAACAGGTAGGCACCCTGTTGCGCCAGCGCCAGCACGAGCAGCAGAGCAGGAAAAAGCGGCAAGGCCCCGCCGCCGCACCCGCGGCACCGGCGGTCCCCGACCACCGGATGCTGATGGACCTGCGGAACGAGCTCGCCAAGAATGTTGCGGCCTGGTCTGCACGGACGGGAACGCCGCACGGCGTGGTCCACACAAAGCTGAGGACGGTCTGCGGCGGGCCGCCTGTGGCGCAGGCAAATGAAGAGCAGCTTCAGTCCCGGCTGAAGAAGCTGCAGGACTGGTTCGTCGGCCGCAAGTAGCCGGAGGCGTAACCAACAGGGCGGGACCTGCGCCCGTTTCCAGGATTCCGCATCCAGGACGATGTCCGGAATGTGGCTCGATTCACCTTCCGGGGTCAGCATTGTATATCCTCGAAGGTGCGTATCCGGATGCGATTCACATCCGGGCGGGGGCTAGGCGCATTTGGCGGCGCCGCCGCGAGCCAGTTTCTGCCGGTATGTTGCACCTGAGACATACCCCTGGATGTCAAGGATACGAATATGGGCCGTCGTCGTGCCCCCACCAGGCCAAGCTACCCCGGTTGGATCCGGACCTCAGTGGTGGCTGCAGCCGTAGTTGTGGGCCTTATCGCCGCGTCCCTGGTCCTGCCGGCCCTCCTCCATCCGGGGAGTATCGACTCGTCACAGTCCACCGTCCCCAAGGCACAGGCAGAAGCCGGCCTTCCGGAGGACCGCCCGGCTGTCAGCACAGGCGCGGCACCTTGCATTCCCCTTAATATCCTGGCATCACTCGAAAACGCCGAGATGGTGCGGTCGCTGGCGGCTGCGTACACTGCCAAACCGCGCAGCGTGGACGGCAAGTGCGTCTCGGTGAACGTGAGCCAGGAGAAATCCGGAGTAGCGGCCGTCAAGAAGGCGGCCGGGTTTGCCTCCATTCCAGCCGCCGAACGCCCCGCCGTGTGGCTGCCGGATTCCACGGCGTGGCTGCGCGTGGCCGAGGACAACGCCGGGAGCGCCCTGCGGCAGGATGGCGCCACCGTGGCCAGGAGCGGGATCGTTGTGGCGATGCCCGCCTCAATGGCCAAGGCAATCGGTTGGGACACCAAGGCGCCCAGCTGGGCCGAAGTCTTCGCGGTGTCCAAGGACCCAGGCACCTGGGAACGCCTTGGCCATGCGGACTGGGGCAAATTCAAGTTCGGCAAAGCCAGTCCCACGGTTTCCACGTCCGGGCTCATGGGCCTCCTCGCGTCCTACGGCGTGGCCGGAGGGAACCTCAAGGACGTCCAAAACGCTCAGCTGACCCAGCCGTCCGTGATAGGCAAGGTCAAAGATGGCGAGCTGAGCACAAGCCATTACATGGCCACACCGGAGCACTTCCTCTGGCATGCACGGCAGGCGGACGACGCCGGCGACGTTTCAGAATTCCTCTCGGCGGTCATCGTCGATGAAAAGTCAGTCTGGGACTATAACCGAGGAATTTCGAGCAACGACGGTGTCACAAAGCAGGCGGGCACGCCGCCAAGGGAGCCGCTGCTGGCCATTTACCCCAGCGACGGCGTCCTGGTTGCTGACAATCCCGCCGTGACCCTCGCCGGTGACTGGGTCAGCAGCCAGCAGCGCGGCGCTGCCGATGACTTCGTGGCCTATGCCCGGACGGAGCAGGGCCAGGAAGTGGTCAAAACCACCGGATACCGCACCATCCAGGACCAGGTGGACGCTACTGTCGCCAGCACAGGCCACTACGCGCGGTCCCTCCAGGCGATCCCGCTTCCCAGCGCCGACGTCCTGGTCAATGTCCAGAAGAGCTTTCCGAAGGTCCGCAAAAGAGCCCGGGCGCTGTTCCTACTGGACGTCTCCGGATCCATGGGACAGGAGGTTGCCCCGGGCGTAACCCGCTTGCAGGGGGCCAAGAACGCCGTCACCCGTGCCTTGGACCACTTCACCGACGACGACCAACTGGGTCTCGCAGCGTTCTCCCACGTGGGGGATGGCCCGCTGGTTCCTGGTTTGGTCAGCCCCGTGTCCCCCTTCAAGACGAACAAGGGCGACCTGCTGGCGAAACTCAACGACCTGCAGCCTGTGGCCGCCACACCGCTGTTCGAAGCTGTCGGCCACTTCGCCGCCGAACAGGCAAGCGAATACAACGAATCCGAGATCAACACGATCGTGCTCTTAAGCGATGGCAAGAACGACACAACTCACCCCGGTGACCTCAAGTCGCTGACGGAGCAGTTGAGTCACCAGCACCACAACACCCCGGTGCTCGTGTTCACGCTCGCCTATGGCGCCGACGCAGACACCGAGTCCCTGAGGGCCATCGCCAAGGCCAGCGGCGCACACTTCTATGACGCCACCGACCCGAACCGTTTGGAAGCCGTACTGGGTGATCTCGTGACCAGCTTCTAGGCCCGGTTTCTATTCGAGGTCCACGCCGCCCAGTTCCATTTCGGCGTACGTGTCGTCCAGGTTGTCGGCGATTCCCGCCGTCAGCCGCTTGATCACGGTGACTGAATAGCCAGCCTGGACCGCGTCGAGCGACGTGGCCATGACGCAGTGGTCGGTTGCGAGCCCCACCACCACGACGTCCTCCACGTCGTGGCTCTGTAGCCAGTCGTCCAGGCCGATTGAATCCTCTTCCGGAGCATAGTCCGCATCCCCGGGCGAGGGCAGGGAGCCGGGCTTCCTGTCCCCGGTGGGCACGGCATCCTCCGGAGCGAGCAGCCCTTCAAAGCCGGAGTAGGCCGCCGTGTACAAGCCCTTGTGAAAGTAGGCCTGGATGTGTTCCGAGTCGAGGTCTGGGTGAAGCTCGGCGCCCTGTGTTCCCGCGACGCAGTGCGGCGGCCAGCTGTCCTTGAAGTCCGGCGCCTCGGAGAAATGGGCGCCCGGATCAATGTGCCAGTCCTGGGTGGCCACGATGTGGTCGAACTGCCCGTGATGTGCCTCGACGTACTCGCTGATCGCCCCCGCCACCGCGGCACCGCCCTCAACGGGCAAAGCGCCGCCCTCGCAGAAGTCGTTCTGGACGTCGACAATGATCAGTGCACGTGACATCAGTTCTCCTCGTAGATCGTGGGGATGGCAGGTTCGCCGCGGTGCAGGCGGTGGACGACCGCCGGCAGTTCGGCCATTGAATCGGCATGGCGCTGTCGGGCACGAAGCACTCCTTCATGGCCGGTCCAGCCCGGCAGCAGTTCGCCGTTTTTGATGAACTGCTGCAGAAGGGGGCGGTCATTGCCATCGTCAACCGGACGGTGGCCCACGCCGATGATCTCCTGGCTGGCCATACCGTGGTCATCGAGCCTGCGGAGGGCGTACTTGCGCCCGCCCTTGCTGATTTTGTCCTTGGCGGTCTTGGCGACGGACACGAACTCGCCCGTGTTGTCCGCACGGCTGACGAGCTTGTAGACCATGCTCGCGGTGGGCGCCCCGGAACCGGTGACGAGCGATGTGCCCACGCCGTAGGCGTCGACGGGCGCGGATTGGAGCGCGGCGATCGCGAACTCGTCGAGGTCGGAAGTGACCACGATGCGGGTGTTCTCGTTGCCCAGCTCGTCCAGCAGTTGGCGCACCCACTGCGCCTGTTCCACCAGGTCGCCCGAGTCCAGCCTCACAGCGCCCAACGTTGGCCCGGCGATGTCGACGGCCATACGGACAGCCGTTTCGACGTCGTACGTGTCCACGAGCAGCGAGGTACCGGGCCCCAGGGAGGCGACCTGCGCCTCAAATGCCGCGCGCTCAGTGTCGTGGAGCAGGGTGAAGGAATGGGCCGCGGTGCCCACCGTCTTGAGGCCGTAGCGCAGACCGGCTTCGAGGTTCGAGGTGCTGGCGAACCCGGCGATGACCGCGGCACGGGCGGCCGCGGAGGCCGATTCCTCGTGGGTCCGCCGGGAGCCCATCTCGATGCAGGGCCGGCTGCCGGCAGCGGTGATCATCCGGGATGCCGCGGAGGCGATGGCGCTGTCGTGGTTCAGGACGGACAGGATGTAGGTTTCGAGGATGCAGGCCTCGGCGAACGTCGATTCGACGATCAGGATAGGGGAGTTCGGGAAGTAGGCTTCGCCTTCCGCGTAACCCCAGATGTCGCCGGTGAACCGGAAATCGGCGAGATAGTCCAGAGCCTCCTGGTTGACCACGCCAGTGGAGCTGAGAAAGTCCAGTTCGGCATCGCCGAAGCGGAACGCCGCGATGCCCTCGAGCAGCCGGCCGGTTCCGGCGACGATTCCGTAGCGCCGGCCGTCGGGGAGCCTCCGCGCGAAGGCCTCAAAGACTGATTTGCGGTGCGCTGCGCCGGAAAGCAGCGAGGCCTGAAGCATGGTCAACTCGTAGTGATCAGTGAACAGGGACGTGCGTGGCTGGTGCCAGCCGGCGGAGGTACTCACAAAATCACTCTAGTGCGCATCCCCATAGAATGGACAGATGACCTCAAGCGTTGCGCTCGGCCCTGACACGCAGGAGAGCACCCAGACTGGAACAGAGGCGTCCACCGACTCCCTGACAGCCCCGGACATCCCTTGGAACCTCGTGATCTGGAATGATCCGGTGAACCTCATGAGCTATGTCAGCTATGTTTTCCAGAGCTATTTCGGGTACTCGGAAACCAAAGCCAACAAGCTCATGATGGAGGTCCACAAGAAGGGCCGGTCCATTGTTGCGCACGGCAGCAAGGAACAGGTGGAACAGCATGCCGTCGCCATGCACGGCTACGGCCTGTGGGCAACCGTGGAGAAAGCCACCGGGGGAAACAGCGGGGGCGGCAAGAGCGGCGGCCCGGGCAAGGGCAAGGGGAAACGTGGCTAAGGCTTTCAAATACGGACTCAAGGGCATTACCGGATTCCTCGAACCTGCCGAGCGGGAGCTGCTGCGCAGCCTCTTCGACGACGTCATCTCGATGCTCGAGCCGTCAGACCGCGGAAAACAGGACCCGCTCGCTGCCTTGATCGGACTGGACATGGACGTCCGGGAACCTTCGGACCGCGCGCTGCGGCGGCTCCTGCCGAACGTCATAAAGGACGATGCCGCAGCCTCGCTTGAGTTCCGGCAGCTCACCGAACGCTCCCTGCGGGAAAGCAAGATCGGTGCTCTTCGCGCCGCCGCGCTGGACCTGGACAAGGACGAGCTGGTGCTGACCCCCGCGGACGCGAGGCACTGGTCCACGGCACTGAACGACGTCCGGCTGGTGCTAGCCGAACGGCTGGACATCCGCGACGAGGCCGACGCCGACCACGTCCACCAGATGCAGGACTGGTCGCAGGCCGAGGACGTCGAAAGCTACCTCGCCCTTGTCTACAACTTCACCACCTGGCTGCAGGAGTCGCTCGTCCAGGCCATGCTGCAGTCCATGGAAGCCCGGCCCTAGGCCCCGCGCGGCCGGCGGCGCCCGGCCGAGGTTAGGGCGGTCTGGGTGCGGCCGGTGCAAGCGGATGTGACAAATTCGACATGAGGCGAACGCCACAAGTAATGGCCGCACCCATCGGGAACACCTATCCTCGAATAATCATGACTTCACCATCGAGCACGGATCCGGCAGCACGGGCTGCGGCGGATGCCGCAACGACCATCCGCGGCGATCTGGGATCGCTGCCGATCGGGGTGTTTGATTCGGGCGTCGGCGGACTCACAGTGGCACGGTCCATCATCGACCAGTTGCCCAACGAATCGATCCTCTACGTGGGAGATACCGCCCACGGGCCTTATGGCCCGCTCCCCATCGCCGAGGTGCGCGCAAACGCACTGGGTGTCATGGACGAACTGGTGGATTCCGGCGTCAAACTCCTGACCATCGCCTGCAACTCGGCGTCGGCCGCCGTCCTCCGGGACGCCCGGGAGCGCTACACGGCCCGCTACGGGATCCCGGTGATCGAAGTGATCCAGCCGGCCGTCAGGCGAGCAGTGGCGGCCACCCGCACGGGCCGGGTCGGAGTGATCGGCACCTCCGCGACAATAGGCTCGAGGGCCTACGAGGACACCTTTGCCGCGGCGCCGGACCTCGCCATCACCTCGGTGGCCTGCCCCGAATTCGTCAGCTATGTGGAGGCGGGCATCACCACCGGCCCTGAGCTGCTGGCCGTGGCGGGGGAGTACCTGGCGCCGCTGAAGGCTGCCGGGGTGGATACGGTAGTGCTTGGCTGCACCCACTATCCGCTGCTGACCGGTGTGATTTCCTATGTCATGGGCGAGGACGTCACCCTCGTTTCCAGTGCCGAGGAAACTGCCAAGGATGTGTACCGCGCGCTGGCGTCCCGGGGTCTTGAACGGACAGCCGCCGCTCCTCCGGAACACAACTTCATCGCCACGGGCGATGCCGGCCAGTTCGAGGCCCTCGCGCGCAGGTTCCTCGGGCCCGAGGTGCTCAGCGTCCGGCATGTCGACCACGTCGCGGCGCAGTACCCGACCGGAAGCCTCGCCCGCATCACGCCCGAGATGATCGCTGCCGCCCAGAGCGCGGTGTCACGGCCGCGCATCTCAAACTTTGTCGGCCAGGGAGCCGGGGCCAGCCCGTCGGCCGGGGGTTCCGCCCTGTGAAGCTCACTATCGTCGGCTGCACGGGATCCTTCCCGGGTCCGGGTTCGCCCGCCTCCTGCTACCTGCTGACAGCACATGACGGCGAACGCACGTGGAAGGTCGTCATGGACCTCGGCAGCGGAGCCCTGGGGGCCATCCAGCGCTATACGGACCTTGAGGACATCGACGCCATCTTTCTGACCCATCTGCATCCGGACCACTGCATGGACCTGTGCGGCCTGCATGTGGCGGTGCGCTGGAAGCCGGGGGGCTGGGACCGCGGAAGGATTCCGGTGTGGGGCCCTGCCGCGACGGCCGACCGGATGGCCACGGCGTACGGCCTTGAGCTGGATCCGGGCATGCACGAGGAGTTCGATTTCACCAACTGGGTCGAGCGCCAGTCCGTCACGGTGGGACCCTTTACCGTGACGCCGTTCGCAGTCAACCACCCCGTAGAGGAAGCCTACGCCCTCAGGGTTGAAGTGACCGAGCCGGACAAGACCGGGGCGGCCGTGACGCGCGTCCTGACCTACTCCGGTGACACCGATTCCTGCCGCGGCCTGGAAGAGGCGGCGAAGGACGCCGACCTGTTCCTGTGCGAGGCGGCCTTCGAGGAAGGCCGTGACGACGGCATCAAGGATGTCCACCTGACAGGGAAGCGGGCCGGTGAGGCCGCTGCCGTGGCGGGCGCCCGCCGCCTCCTGCTGACCCACATCCCGGTCTGGACGTCCCAGACGAAGGTCATGGCCGAGGCGCGGCCGGTTTTTGGCGGCGATGTCGCCGTGGCGGTCGCCGGCGTGCATTACACCGTCTGACACCGCCTGACGAAGACGCTCTGCGGCGCCAATACGCGCCAGCCGGCCGCGGATAAATCGATAAGCTAATGGCATGACTTCCGAAGCAACCACTGCCCCCGTCATCCGTGCCGACGGCCGCACCCCGGACCAGCTCCGGCCCATTAGCATCACCCGCGGCTGGTCCAAGCAGGCGGAAGGATCCGCCCTGATCGAATTCGGCAACACCCGGGTACTGTGCACGGCTTCCCTGACCGAGGGCGTGCCGCGCTGGCTCAAGGGGGAAGGCCGCGGCTGGGTCACTGCCGAATACGCGATGCTTCCGCGCGCCACGAACACGCGGTCCGACCGGGAGTCGGTGAAGGGCAAGATCGGCGGCCGCACGCATGAGATCTCACGCTTGATCGGCCGGTCGCTGCGCTCGATCATCGACACTAAAGCCCTCGGCGAGAACACGATCGTGCTGGACTGCGACGTCCTGCAGGCCGACGGCGGGACGCGGACTGCCGCGATCACCGGCGCCTACGTGGCGCTCGCCGAAGCGATCCGCTTCGCCCGGGAAAACAAGATGATTGCCCGGAACGCCCAGCCCCTCGTCGACACGATCGCCGCCGTATCCGTGGGCATCATCGACGGCATCCCCATGCTGGACCTTCCCTACCTGGAGGACGTCCGGGCCGAGACCGACATGAACGTCGTGGTCACCGGGTCCGGCAAGTTTGTTGAGGTCCAGGGCACCGCGGAGGGCGCTCCGTTCGACCGCGATGAGCTCAATAAGCTGCTGGACCTGGCACTCCTGGGCACCGAGCAGCTCGCCGCGATCCAGCGCGAAACCCTGGCCGAAGCGCCGTGAGTGACCAGAGCCCAACGCCGGCTCCCCGGCTGGTGCTGGCCACCCACAACAAGGGAAAGCTGCGCGAACTCCGAGAGCTGCTGCGGGGGCAGGTTCCCGGGCTGGACGTCGACACGCAGGTGGTGGACGCGTCCGCCGTCGGCGGTCCCGACGTCGCAGAAACCGGGGTGACCTTCGCGGAAAACTCCTTGCTCAAGGCGCGCGCGGTAGCGGAGGCGACAGGTCTGGTGGCGATCGCCGACGACTCCGGACTTTCCGTTGACGTGCTGGGCGGTGCCCCGGGCATCTTTTCCGCCCGCTGGGCGGGGCGGCACGGGGACGACGCCGCCAACCTGCGGCTGCTGCTGGCACAGCTTGCGGACGTCCCCGATCCGCACCGGGGCGCTGCCTTCGTGTGTGCCGCAGCCCTGGCGGTCCCTTCGTCGGCATCGCCGGACGGGGCGCGGGAGGTAGTCGAATACGGCCAGCTTGCGGGAACCCTGCTGCGCGAGCCCCGCGGCGAAGGCGGCTTCGGGTACGACCCCGTGCTCCAGCCGCTCGGGATGGACCGCAGCTGCGCCGAACTGAGTCCTGAGGAGAAGAACGCCATCAGCCACCGCGGGCAGGCATTCCGTGCCCTGCTGCCGGCGATTGTGGAAGCCTTGGCCGGCCGCTAGATCCTGTTAAACGGCCGTTCCCCGCACAAGCGTTGCTGGCCAGCAACGTCTGTGCGGGGAACGGCCGTTCGTGCGTGACGAGCCCTAGGGCGTTTTGCGTTCCTCTTCGGGCTCGTGCTCCTCGATGAACTCCTCCACGACGTCCGTTCCGTACTTGGCTGCCTGGCGTTTGGCGGCCCTTCCACGGAGCACCTCAATCCCGATCGGAATCACCGAGAGCAGGACAATGACCACGAAGATGATGTCCAGGTTTTCCCGGACCCACGGAATCGTGTCACCCAGCAGGTAGCCGAGGAGCGTTACGCCGCCGCCCCACAGGACCGCGCCGATGACGTTGAAGAGGAAAAACTTCCGCTTGTCCATCTGGGCCACACCGACGATGACCGGAACGAACGTCCGGATGATGGGAACGAAGCGGG
Organism: Arthrobacter sp. ISL-28; assembly: GCF_018613875.1. GTDB lineage: Bacteria > Actinomycetota > Actinomycetes > Actinomycetales > Micrococcaceae > Arthrobacter. Next base: position 288,272 of record NZ_JAGGPJ010000027.1, read on the forward strand.
CGAGAATGAGTGCCTTGCCGCCGTGCTTTTCGAAGAACTTGTGGGCGCTTTCCACGTTTTCGTGCTTGAACAGCCTGGAATCCGGCTTATTAAAGATCGCCGGACCGGCCTTGGACCCAATGAGGTAGCCCGTCTGGTTTCCGATGATGGCGGACATGATGATGAGGGGGGCGAAGAAACCGATGTTGAACTTGATGGTGTCCGTGGCCACGAGCAGGCCGGCCGTGAAGAGCAAGGAATCACCGGGAAGGAAGAAGCCGATCAGCAGCCCGGTTTCGGCGAAGATGATCCCGCAGACCAGCAGCACAACCCACGGCGCCAGGGCGGGGTCGGCGAGGAAGGTCTGGGGGTTGAGCCAGTCGGGCAGGAACGAGGCCAGCTGCGGCTGGACCGGTCCGGCTCCTCCTAGCGTGGGCACGGCAAAGTCGCTGATGGCATTAAAGTTCACCTTCCAAGGGTACTTGACCGTTCCGCCGCTCCCGCGGGGCTAAAGTTGTCCCCGTGAGTTTGGACTTTACGGCGATCGACTTCGAGACCGCCAACGGCTTTCGCGGTTCTCCGTGCGCCGTTGGCCTCAGCAAGGTCCGCGGGGGTGTCATCGTTGAGGAGGCGTCCTGGCTCATGCGGCCGCCCGAAAACCACGATGCGTTCGACTACCACAACGTGCGGATCCACGGCATCAGGCCCGAGCACGTGGCGGACCGGCCACGCTTCGGCGACCTCTTTCCCGAGATCGGCGCCTTCATCGGCGACGACGTCCTGGCCGCGCACAATGCCGCCTTCGACCTGGGGGTGATCCGCTCAGGCCTGGAGGTCTCCGGCCTTCCCGGACCCGCCTACGACTATGTCTGCACCGTGATGCTGTCCCGCCGCTGCTACTCGCTGGTCTCCAATTCCCTGCCGTTCGCTGCCGAAGAGGCCGGCGTGCCCCTGGTCAACCACCACGACGCCGCCGAGGATGCCAGGGCATGCGCCGGCATCCTGATCGATATCGCTGCCCGCAACCAGGCGAACAGCATCGCCGAGCTTTACCTGTCCCTCGGCCTGTCGATACCACAGCAGCAGGCATTTGATCCGACCCGTGACTCCCTCTCCAAGGCAACCCTCACGGCGCTGGCTGCCTTGGGCGGCACTGATCCTGTCCGGCCCTTCCGGAGCGGCTGGCCGGAGGAAGGGGACAATCCTGCACCCAGCCCTGACGCCGAGCCCGGCAACCCGCTCTACGGCCAGACTGTGGTGTTCACGGGCCAGCTGGCCATGCCGCGGCCGGAGGCCAAGATCCGGTCTGCCGAGATGGGGGCCCGCCCGGAAAGCCGGGTAACGGCAAGGACCAGCGTCCTGGTGGTGGGCGACGGGTTCGACGCCGGTGACCTCCGGTCGGGCCGGCTGACCGGAAAGGCCAAGCGGGTCCTCGAGCTGCATGACCGGGGCCAATCGATCGAGGTGCTCTCGGAAGGCGAATTCCTGCAGATGGTCGGCGGGGGCGGGGTCTGCCGGAATTAGGCCCGGAATTAAGCCGGCGGAATTCATCTGGCGCAACATAGCTTCCCAGCGGTGACGCTGCGCTCCTAGCCTTGCTGCATGAGCAGACAAAGCGATTCAACGACGTCCGCAGCCACCGCAACGGCCGGCGTGGACTGGCGGGCCGTGTTTGCCTTTCCCAATCCAGTGAACGATTACGCTGCCCGGATCACCGCCGGTCTCGTGGCGCTGCTCGCCGTGGCCACGCTCCTGACCGGCTTCGGCTGGGGCCTCGTCATCATCGCTGCCGGTTTCTGGCTCAGGGTGCTGTTCGGTCCCCGGATCTCCCCGCTGGCACTGCTCTCCGTCAAGGTGCTCGCCCCGAGACTGGGCCGCGCCAAGCTGGTCCCCGGACCGCCCAAGCGTTTCGCGCAGGGCATCGGCGCGGCGGTCTCCACTGCTGCGGCTGCGCTGTTCCTGGCGAATCTGGCGCCGGCAGCCTGGAGCCTGCTTGCCGTGCTGATCGTCGCCGCGTCGCTGGAGGCATTCGCCGGATTCTGCCTCGGCTGTGCGATATTCGGCTTCCTGCAGCGCCGGGGCATGATCCCGGAGGACGTCTGCGAGGCCTGCAACAACATTTCTCTCAGGCAGTTGTAACGGACACAAGCTGGTCCGCCACGCCGCGGATCACCTCGGGTGCTTCGAGTGCTTCAAGCCAGTCCGAGGGCAGGCATTCTTCGCCGTAGTAGGCGCCCAGGATGTTCCCGGCGATGGAACCGGTGGAATCGCTGTCCCCGCTGTGGTTGATGGCGAGTGCGATGGCTTCCTTGAAGTGCTTCATCGGAGGCTGTGGCTCTCTCGTGCCACCCGCCGCGGTGGCGAGGACCGCGTAAAGCCCGACGGCGAGTGCCTCCTCGGCGACCCAGCCCTCGCCAAGCTCCCGGACAAGCTCCTCGGGGCTGAGCAGACTGTTGGCACCCCCACCGGCAAGGCGGAGGGCAGCGCTGAGGCGCTCGCTGAGCTCCGGCGCTGCGTCCGGATCAGACCGGACGTGGGCTGCCGCCGCCTCTGCGGCGTCAAGCAGCCCTTGGCCCTGGACCAGCCAGTGGATGAGCAGGCTGAAAACGCCGGCGCTTTGGCGTGCGGACGGATGACCGTGGGTGAGGGACGCGGCATCTGCGCTCAGTTTGTAGACGGAGTCGGCCGGAATGTGTGGGATCAGTCCGAAGGGCGCGGACCGCATGACCGTTCCGCAGCCCTTCGAGTCCGGATTGACCGGACGGTATACAGTCCCCATCTCTCCGGTGGCCAGTCCGCTCAGGCAGGCATTGCCGGGGGCCCGGCGGTGCCTGAGCACCGGCTGCCGGTCGATCCAGCGCGGCTGAGGCCGAGGGGCGTGCTCCGGGGCAGACACGCCCTGCGTGTCGAGCCAGCGCAGGTAGGCGAGCCACACGCAGGCATTGGCGTCGGCGCCCACCCCTGAATTGGCCCATTCCAGCGCCTCGACGAGACCGTCCGCCGTGTACAGCGTCATTTGCGTGTCGTCGGAAAAGTGGGTCCCGCCGTCGAGCGCTGCAAAGTCCCGCAACCCGTCCACGCCGAAACGGCTGCGGATGGCCGCGATCGAATCAAACTCGATCGCGTAGCCGAGGGAGTCCCCGAGTGCGCCAGCTAATAGGCAGCCGTGGATGCGGGACTTCGGGGAGGGCGCGGCCGACGTGCCGGGATCATTGCTCATGCAGGTAAATTTACCTGCATGAGCCGGAGGCATGCCCTCGGCACTTCTTCTGCGTGCGCCCTCCGCCGTGCCTTATGTCGGCGTCTTCTGTCGCAGGCTCATGGCACAAGCCGCTGGCAAAGGCGGCAGGCGGCTAAGCTCGATCTCAGCAACCGTCCAGATTCTGCTGGCAGAATGCAGAGGCTGACCCCGGCAGTCGCCGGTGGTCCAGGCTCACCAAAACAAAGGATCCTCCGAACATGACCACCCCTGCGTCCGTAACCACGACCGACGCCGAGCTGCACCCCGCGGGTGACGCCGGCTTCCGGCCCGGACTCGTTTCCCGGCTCGCGGCCGAAGCGTTCGGAACCCTGTTCCTGGTCATCGCCGGGCTGGGCGTGCCGCTTTTCACCCTTCCGCAATCGAACCCGCTGCCGGCAGCGCTCGCCGGCGGCCTGGCGGTGACGGCCGCGATGCTGGCGTTCGCCTACATCTCCGGAGGCCACTTCAACCCGGCCATCACCCTGGGCAACCTGGTTGCCGGCCGGATCCGGCCCATGGACGCCGGCGCCTATCTCGTGGCGCAGCTCCTGGGTGCCGTTGCCGGCGCGCTGACGCTGTTCGGCATCCTCCGGACTGTCCCCAACATCCCTGACACGAGGGCAGCCTTCGACACCGTAACTGCCGGCTTCGGCGAGCACTCCGCCATCCAGGCGTCCATGGCCGGTGTCCTCCTGGCCGAAGTCGTGGGAGCTGCCCTCTTGGTCGCCGTCTTCCTCGGCACCACCGCCCGCCGGAATGTTCACGCGGCGGCAGCGCCGTTCGCCGTCGGCCTGTCGCTGGCTGTGCTGCTGCAGCTTGGCCAGGCTATCGGCAATGCGCCCTTCAACCCCGCCCGCGCCACGGCATCCGCCCTCTTCAACAGCAGCTGGGGGCTGGGGCAGCTGTGGCTGTTCTGGGTTGCCCCGCTGGTGGGCGCGGCCATCACCGGGCTTGTTTTCCGCGGCTTCTCGGCTGGCACAGTCAGCGCAGCCGGCACGGGCAGCACAGCCAGCACAGCCAGCACGGGTGCGGCCGTTCATGGAACGGGCGGTGCGGCCGGAGCGGAATCCGACGACGATGACCACGACGTTCCTGCCGCCGCCCCGAACGATGAAGCACCGCATGACGAAGCACGCGGCGGCGACGAAGCACGCGGCGACCAAGCACCGGACGACGAAGCGCGCGACTTTTTCGACGGCCCGCGGAACACATAGCCCGGCTGGTACTCCAGAGGGGCCAGTGGTTCAGCGCAGACACCGGCGGAGACGTGTGCGTCTGGCCGTTCTCGAGTGTGTCTCGGGACGCGCCAAGGACGGTCGCCAATATTGTCAGGGCCTACGGATAGCGTAAGAATATGCGGTTATTGCACACCTCCGACTGGCATCTGGGCCGGTCTTTCCACGGCGTTGGCATGCTCGAAGCCCAGCGCGATTTCATCGACCAGCTGGTTGCCCAGGTCGAGGAATTGTCCGTCGACGTTGTCCTCATCGCCGGCGACGTGTACGACCGCGCATTGCCCGGGGTCGACGTCGTGGGGCTGCTCGACGACGCCCTGGTGCGGCTGACCGGTGCCGGTGCCCGCGTGGTGCTGACCAGCGGGAACCATGACTCCGCCATCAGACTCGGTTTTGCCTCTCGGCTCCTGGAGCGCGGAGGGGTGCACCTGCGCACCCGGCTCGCGGATCTGGAGACGCCCCTGATGATTCCCCTGGAGGACAGGCTGCCGGGGAACCGGCCGTTGGTCGACCGGGCCTTGGTGAACGAGGCAGACGACGGCTGCAGCCCGGCGCTGGCTATTTACGGCATTCCATGGCTGGAGCCGCGCCTCGTGGCCGATCAGCTGGGCGTGGAGACGGCCAGCCAGTTCGATGTCACACGGGCAGCCACGGCGCGGATCCGGGCGGACCTGGCCCGGCGCAGCCAGTCGCGGACCGTCCACTCGGTGGTGCTGGCACACACCTTCGCCAGCGGCGGGATCAGCTCGGACAGCGAGCGTGACCTCAGCATCGGAGGAGTCGGCGCCGTGCCGCTGGATCTTTTCGACGGCTTCAGTTTCACCGCCCTGGGCCACCTCCACGGCCGCCAGCAGTTATCGCCCGAAGTGAGATATTCGGGTTCTCCACTGGCTTACTCCTTTTCCGAGGCAAAGCACCGCAAAGGCGGGTGGCTCATCGACATGGATGCGTCCGGAGTCACGGGGGTGCAGGAAATCAATTGGGAGGCGCCGAGGAAACTCGCCGTCCTCCGCGGAACCATTGCGGACCTGCTGGAGTCCGATGACCACGCCTGGGCGGAGGACGCTTACTGCCAGGTGACCCTGACTGACGCGCAGCGTCCGTCGCAGGCCATGGAGCGGCTACGGGCGAGGTTCCCTGACACCCTGGTCCTGGGCTTCGATCCGGAAGGCGCGCCGGCTTCCGCCAAAGTCAGCTACAGCAGCCGCCTGGCCGAGGCTGAAGATGATCTTTCCATCTGCTGCGGGTTCCTGGAACATGTCCGCGGCCGCCAGCCCGACGAAGAAGAGCGAAATGTCCTGACCGAAGCGTTGGAGACCGTGCGCCTGCAGGGAGTGTCACTATGAGGATCCACCGGCTGGAAATCTGTGCCTTCGGCCCATTCGCCGGCACCGAAAAAATCGACTTCGACCGGCTCAGCGCCCATGGGCTGTTTCTCCTCAACGGCGCCACCGGTGCCGGAAAGACCAGCGTGCTGGACGCCATTTGCTACGCCCTCTACGGTTCGGTGCCGGGCGCGCGTCAGGACGGCAAACGGCTGCGCAGCGACCACGCCGATGCGGCAACAGAACCCCGCGTGAGCTGTGAATTCACAGCACGCGGCAGGCGCTTTGAAGTGTCCCGTTCTCCGGCCTGGGACAGGCCGAGCACCCGCAGCCGGAACGGCTTCACCACCCAGCAGCCCAAGACGCTGCTGCGCGAACGGATCGGCGGTGAGTGGATTGAGAAGTCCGGCCGGAACGACGAGGCCGGAGCCGAGATAGCCGGGATCCTCGGCATGGACAGGGAACAGTTCACCCGGGTGGTCATGCTCCCGCAGGGCGATTTCGCGGCCTTCCTTCGGTCCAAGGCGTCAGACCGCCTTGACCTGCTGCAGAAGCTGTTCGGGACCGAACGGTTTGAAGCCGTGGAACGTGAATTGGCACTCAAGGCAGCCGAAGCCGCCAAGGAAGTCACCGGGCACAACGGCAAACTCGCCATGCTGATGGCGAGGGCCAGGGACGAAGCTGCAGCCCTTGAGCTGGACCTGGCTGCAGCGCCGGACTCAGGCGACCGTGAACTCCTGGGCTGGTTGGAGGAGGCCGCCTCACTCCGCGCCTCGGAGCTGGGTGCAGCGGCGGAGGAATGTGATCTCCTCCGCGACGAGCATGCCGTTCGGCTGGACGACGAAAAGGCCCGTGAAGGCCGGCAGCTGAAACTCACCGCCGCCATGCGCCGAAAATCAGAGGCTTCTGCTGCCGCCCCAGTGCTCGAACAAGGTGCCGCCCGGCTTGCGCTGCACCGCAAGGCGGAGACCCTCGGCGGACAACTTCAGGCCGTGCGTGCGGCCGAAACGGCCCTGGAGCGATCGGTTGCCGCAATGGAACGCGCCTCAGCGGACCTGCACGTGGCGGTGCGGACGGATGCGGAGCTGGCGCACACCGACCCGGCCTCCATTGACGTGGCCGCCGAACTGGGCCGGCTGCGCGGGCTGCTGGCCGTGGTGAATGCACGTCTCGCGGATGAAGACAGGCTGGCCGGGCTGGCGGCACGGAGTGCGGGGCTGGTCATTGAGCGTCAAAAACTGGTGGACTCCAGCAAAGACCAGGCTGAGTCCCTGCTGGCCCTCCGCTCTGAGATCACCAGGCTGCGTGCCGGGCTTCAGCCACTGGAACAGCTGGCGGGTGAAGCGGTGCTCCGCACCAAGGAAGCTGTGGCGGCGGAAGAGCTCGTAGACGTCGTCCGGCGCTATGGCGCAGTGGCAGACGACTGCACAGCCGTCACGGAGCGGCACGTCAGAGGAAGGGACGCCTACCAGGAGTCCCGGCAACAGTGGCTTGATATCCGGGAGCAGCGCCTTGCCAATGCGGCTGCGGAGCTGGCCGCACGCCTGGAAGCCGGAGAACCATGCCCCGTCTGTGGCGGCACGGAACATCCGGCGCCCGTGCCCACCGCGGGATCGGCGCTTGGCCTTGCCGAGGAAGAGGAACGGGCCAGGGAACTCTGCGATGCCGCAGACGCAGCTCTCTCTGCACTGGATAGTGAGCTTTCTGCTGCCCGGCAACTGCTCGCTGTGCTGGCTGGGCAGGGCGGCGACACCGCTCCTGTCGATGCGCACGCTGCGGCAGCGGTCGCGAGGGAAGCTGCGGCCGAGGCTGAGGCCGCCGTCGTCCAACTGGCCGAGAGCCGGGCGCGGCTGGAAGAACTGGAAGACCGCATCGCCGATCTTGAGCAGGCGAGGACGGGATGTCTTGCGCGCATAGCCCAGGCCGAGTCCGCCCTGACCGAACTGGACCAGCAGTCAGCCGACCTGGAATCCGCGCTTGCCGCACTGCGGGCCGGCTACCCGAGTCTGGGCCATCGCTGCACTGGTATGGAAAAGACCATCGACGTGCTGGAGCGGGCGGCGACGGCCCGCTCCGATCTGGATGTGGCAACGGCACGACTGGACGAAGCCCGGAACCAGCTGGACCTGGCGCTGCCGGAAGCGGGATTCTCTTTGGCCGCCGAAGCCCATGCCGCGCTGCTTGCCGCCGTGGAGGCAGCGCACCTGGAGGCCGCGGTGCGGGCAGGACGGGACGAGCAGGCCCGGCTGGAGGAGCTCTTCGCGAGTGAGGAGCTCATCCTGGCGGAACGGGAGCGGGAAGCCGGCCTCACCACCGAGCCGGGTGAACTGGAGCGGTTGACGGCCGAAGCCGAAGAATGGCGGAAAAAGTCAAAGGACGCGGCCCTTGCCGCGGCCCTGGCAGCGCAGAAGTGCACATCCTTGGGCCGCCTGCGTGTCGACTACGAGGAGCTGGCCGAATCCGGCCGGGAACCGCGGGAACGTGCAGAACTCCTGACGGCCCTCGCCCAATCGGCGGCGGGCAGCGGCGACAACAGCTACCGGATGAGCCTTAACAGTTATGTGCTGGCCGCCCGGCTTGAACAGGTGGCCATCGCAGCCTCGGAAAGGCTCATCGCCATGAGTGACGGCAGGTACACGCTGCAGCACACGGACGCAAAGGCCGCGAGGGGCGCAAAATCCGGACTGGGACTTGAAGTCGTGGATGAGTGGACCGGGCAGCGGCGTGACACGTCCACCCTCTCCGGAGGCGAGTCGTTCATGGCGTCTCTGTCACTCGCCTTGGGACTGGCAGACGTCGTGCAGCAGGAGGCCGGCGGCGTGGACATCGAGACGCTCTTCGTGGACGAGGGCTTCGGGAGCCTTGATGAGCAGGCACTTGAGCAGGTGATGGACGCCCTCGAAGGCCTTCGCGACGGTGGCCGCGTCGTGGGGCTTGTCAGCCACGTGGGGGAGATGAAGCAGCGGATCGGCAGCCAGCTCCAGGTGGTGAAGGGGCGCAACGGCTCCACCCTGCACATCTCCGATGCCGTGTTGGCAGTCTGACGGACTGGGCTGGGTGTCCAGTACAATCGGATAGTTACCGGGTTTCGCGCATCGGGAGGAGGGACGATGCGCACTACTGAACGAGCCCGGATACATGACTATTTCCACGGCGCCTCAGCGCCCCTCCCCGCACCTCCCGGCCGACGCCGGATCACCCACCGATTCGCCGGCGCAGTCCGGCGGCCGGTTCGCCCGCCTGCCCCAACTGGCTGGCAAGGGCTTCATTCCGCTCGGTCTGTTCGCCCGGCTCCCGCTGGCCATGCTGACCATCGGAACCCTGACCCTGGTGACTTCCGTCAGCGGCTCCTATGCAGTCGGCGGCGCGTCCGCCGGGGCAGTGGGCATCGGATCGGCCGTGGGTGCACCCGTTCTGGGTGCCTTCGCGGACCGCCGGGGCCAAAGAACGGTGCTGCTGGTGGCCGCGATCCTCAATACCGGGGCCGTCCTCGCCCTCATTGCCCTGGCCTTTGCACTCCCCGATGCCGGATCCAACGGCGACTACCTCGGCACAGCCGGGCCGGTCCTCGCGGCAGGCTTCATCGCCGGCCTCAGCTGTCCCAGGGGGGGCCGCTGGCGCGGGTGAGGTGGATGGCCCTGACTTCCGGCTCGAGTCGAAAGGACAGCGGCAGGGATTTGGATACGGCGCTGTCCTACGAAAGCATGGCCGATGAATTGACTTTCGTTCTTGGCCCTGCGCTGGTAGGTGTGCTTGCCAGCCTCGTAGCTCCCTGGCTGCCGCTTGCCCTTGCCGCGGCACTGACCCTCACGCTCGTGCCTGCTTTCGCCGTGCACCCTACGCACCGCTCCGTTCCGCGCAGCCCCCGCCTCTGCAAGCCCCGTCCCCGCAAGCATGTCCGGCAACCGTCCCGTCCGGCGCACGCCCCACAGCGCGGGCGGCTGGCCGGACTGGCCGCCGTCGCAGTGCCTGTGCTCGCCATGGTTTGCATGGGCACCTTTTTCGGCTCCACGCAGGCGGCCCTGAGTGCCTTTTCCGCCGCCTTTGCAACATCGGAAGTCGCCGGCCTGCTGTACTCGGTGATGGGGCTGAGCTCGGCCGCGGCCGCAATTTCCGTTGCGTATTGGCCGGCCAGGTTCCCGGCCACAGCACGGTGGCTGGTGTGCGCCGCGGTCATGGCCGGACTGTCCACGCTGCTGCTCCTGCCGGCTGACGGCTGGACCATGGTCCTGGTGCTGCTGGTCCTGGGCCTCCCGGTTGGGCCGGTCATGGTGACCGTCTTCGCGATCGGCGGGACGGTAGCGCCCGCCGGGCGGCTAGGAACGGTGATGACGGCACTGGCCAGCGGCATCGTGGCCGGCACGGCCCTCGGGTCCTCGATCGCTGGCCAGCTGGCAGAGGGCCCGGGATACACCGCAGCTTTCCTCATTCCGGTCGCCGCCGCAGCGGCGCTGTTCCTACTCGGTGCGCCTGCCGCCGTCGTCGTCCGCCGGGTCCCAACTAGATAGCAGCACACGCCGTTTTGAGCGCCGACAAGGGGTGAGCTGCGTGGGCTGCTTGGGCGTGGGTGTCAGGCGAGCTGCGCTTCGATCCGCGCGGCGCTGGCGGTCAGCGCCGCGGCGACGTCGGCGGGGTCCTGGGACGATCGGATATAGACGACGGCGACCGCTGCCGGACGGCCTCCCGGCACCCTGATGGGAGCGGCCAGCGAGGAAACGCCGGCAATGACTTCATCGTGGCTTGCGGCATAGCCCCGCTTCCGCGCTTCGGCGGCTTCGGCCCGGTACGGCACCCCGGGCGCCAGCTGGTTCCAGTCGTGTTCCGTCAGGGCTGACTGGATGGCGATGCCGGGGGCGCCGCTGCTGATGGGGTGGCGGGATCCGGGGTGCTGGACAACCGTCGCGGCCGAATGCCGGGGCTCCACAGTGACGAGGGTGACGCAGTCCTGATGGTCCCAGACGGCAATGAAGGCGGTCATATTCAGGGCATTGGCAAGCTGGGTCAGCTCGGGGAGGGCCGCTGTCTGGAGGTTGCGGGACACGCCCCTTGCCAGCACGGCCAGGCCCGGCCCCGGCTGAACCCGGCCAGCGTCGTCCCGCACCAGCAGCGAGTGGTCCTCGAGCGTCCGGAGGATCCGGTACGCCACGGAACGGTGCACGCCCATGGCGTCCGCGAGCTCGGCGATCGTGAGGGGGGCCTCGGCTTCAGCCATGATTTCCAAGGCCCGGATGCCACGTGAGAGCGTCTGCGACGGGGAAACCCGGGCGGGCGCAGCCTGCGGACCGGCGCTGGCGATTGGAGTCATGGTGTCCATCCTAGGCGGGGAGAAAGGAGCGGTTTGCGTCGAGGTCTTGTGTTGCACGTCACGTTCCGCTAGCGTTCCATATAGGAATTATCAGTTCAACTATAGAATACAGTTCAACTATAGAACACGTGGTGCAGGTGCACCAGCGGCCATCATTCCCCTGACCTAAGCCTCCGCAAGCTAAGGAATCCATGATGATTGCGAAGCCAGAAGCGGCCCCCGATGTCCCGGGCTGGACGTCTGTTCCCAGAGCCCACCGCTTCCGCGGCAGTCTCGGCAGGTTCGCCACCGGCGTCGCGATCGTCACCTTCGACGGCGCCACCAAGCGCCATGGCATTACCGTGAACTCCTTCACCTCGGTATCCATGGAGCCGCCACTGGTGCTCGTCAGCATTGCCCGCGCCACCAAGGCGCATGACGAGCTTGCTGGCCGGCCGTTCACCGTTAACATCCTCGGCGCGGAACAGCGCCAACTGGCCATGCACTTCGCCGGCCGCCCCGGCCCCGAGCCCCAGTGGGTGGAAAGCGAAACGGCCCCCCGGCTGTCCAATGTCCTCGCCTACTTTGAGTGCAAACCCTGGGCGGCGTACGACGGCGGCGACCACACCCTCTATCTCGGCGAGGTAGTGGACTTCAACTACCGCAACGGCGACGCCCTGGCCTTCGCCAACAGCGCGTTCACCATCATCCCGGAAAGCCAGTTGGGCATGGAAGACCTTCTCTGACACGCACCACCCGCACGACCCCCTGCAGTTCAACGACGACTGGAGACAGAACAATGGGAATCCGAACCGGCCAGCAGTATCTGGACAAGCTCAATGCAATGACGCCTCATGTCGTCATCGACGGCGAAGTGGTTCGCGAAAAGGTGGCAGAGCATCCAGCCTTCCGCAACGTTGCGCGGTCCTACTCGAAGCTCTTCGACATGCAGCACGATCAGCAGTACCAGGAAGCGCTCACGTTCACGTCGCCCATCACAGGGGACCTGGTGAACGCGTCCTTCCTGGTGCCCAGGACCGTCGAGGACCTGCAGCACCGGCGCCGGGCAATCTCCACCTGGGCGGAGGCGACCAACGGATTCCTGGGCCGCACGGGCGACTACATGAACTCCGCCCTCACGGCACTGGGCACGGCCGAGAAGTGGTTTGCCCAGGCTGATCCTAAGTTTGCCGACAACATCCGCAACTACTATGAGTGGGCGCGCGAGAACGATGTTCTGGCTACCCACACGCTGATTCCGCCGCAGGTCAACCGGTCCGTGTCCGGCTCCGAACAGCTCGGCGGCCAGCTTACCGCGCACATTGTGGAGGAACGCGAGGACGGCATTGTCATCCGCGGCGCCCGCATGCTGGCCACCATCGCGCCCATTGCGGACGAACTGCTCGTCTTCCCGTCCACCGTGCTGCGCGGCACGCCTGAAGATGCGCCCTATTCCTTCGCTTTTGCCATTCCCAACGACACGCCGGGGCTGCGGTACCTGTGCCGCACGTCGCTCTACAACGGGGGCAGCACCCACGACGAGCCGCTTGCCTCCCGCTACGAGGAAATGGACGCGGTGGCAATTTTCGACGACGTCCTCGTGCCCGGCGAACGCATCTTCATGCTCGGGAACCCGCAGCTGTGCAACTCGTTCTACGCCGAGACCGGGGCGGGTGCGCTCATGACCCACCAGGTGGTGACCCGCACGATTGCCAAGAGCCAGTTCTTCCTTGGGCTCGCGTCAGAACTGGCTGACGCCATCGGGATTGACGGTTTCCAGCACATCCAGGAGGACATCGCGGAGCTGATCATCGACGTCGAAATCGGCAAAGCGCTGGTGCGCGCCTCCGAAGCGGACGCGGAACTCAACGACGCCGGCGTCATGCTGCCCAGGTGGAGCACCCTCAACGCCGCGCGGAACTGGTATCCGAAGATCGCCCAGCGCTTCCCGCAGATCATCCGGAAGTTCTCTGCCTCCGGACTCATGGCACTCCCCGGGGAAGCGGACGTGAACAGCGAGGCGAGGGCCGACATCGACCTCTACCTGCAGGGCAAGACGCTCACCGGACCCGAGCGCGTGCGCCTGTTCAAACTGGCGTTCGATGCCTCGATCTCAGGCTTCTCAGGCCGCCAGTCGCTCTACGAATACTTCTTCTTTGGGGATCCGGTCCGGATGGCCAGTGCCCTCGTCAACACGTACGACCGGGAGCCGGTCAGGGCCAGGCTTCGAGAATTCCTTAACCGGACTGACTGATCCTGCCGGCTCCGGCTCAATCGACACTCTGGCTGACCCCCCGCCCGCGCCACAGCGCGGATTTCGTGCTCCCGCCGCGCTGTGACAGCCCGGCGTGAAGATTTAAGTGTGCTTTGGCGCACATTCATAGTATTCTTTGATACCAACTGACCGTTCGATCAGTAAATCGCTCGGCCCCCACCTCGGCAGAATCTCTGCCCCAGCCACGGAGTTCCAATGACTGCAGCTTCTTCCGTTGATTCCGAGACCGGCCCCAGCAGTAAGCACGAGGAACGCAAGGTCCTCGCGGGGACGCTGGTCGGCACCACCATTGAGTGGTACGACTTCTTCATCTTTGCCCAGCTCACAGGTACGCTGCTTTCGCCGCTCTTCCTCACACCGCTGCAGCAGTCCAATCCGGGCCTGGCGCAGATCCTCTCCTTCGCCCTCATCGGCATCAGCTTCCTCTTCCGTCCGCTCGGAGCCGTCATCGCCGGCCACCTCGGAGACCGGCTGGGACGCAAGGCGATGCTGGTCTTCACACTCGTGATGATGGGGGCAGCAACATCCCTGATCGGCATTCTGCCGACGTACAGCCAGATCGGCCTCTGGGCTCCCGTCCTGTTGATCACCCTCCGGATCATCCAGGGCTTCTCAGCCGGCGGCGAGTGGGGCGGAGCTGCCCTGATGGCCGTGGAGCACGCACCGATGAGCAAGCGGGGGATCTTCGGCGCATACCCCCAGATCGGCGTCCCGATTGGCATGATCCTGGCCACGGGCCTCCTGTTCTTCCTCAACAGCGCCATGTCGAAGGAGGACTTTGCCGCGTGGGGCTGGCGCGTTCCGTTCCTGCTGTCCATCGTGCTGATCGTCATCGGATACCTGATCCGCCGGGCGGTAGCGGAAAGCCCTGTCTTCCGTGAGATGGCCGCCCGCAAGGCTGAGAGCAAGGCCCCTCTGGGTGAGCTCATCCGCCACCACAAGAAGCCGGTCCTCTACTCAACGCTGATCTTCATCGCCAACAACGCTGCGGGTTACCTGCTGATCGCCTTCTTCATCTCCTACGCCACCAGGGCCCTGCAAATGCCCGTGCCCCAGGTGTTGCTCGCCACGACCCTTGCCTCCTTCGGCTGGCTGATCTTTACGTTGGCGGGCGGCTGGCTTTCGGACCGCATCGGCCGCGTCAAGACCTTCCTGACGGGCTACGCCATCATCTTCGTCTGGATGATCCCGATGTTCGCGCTCATCGACACCAAAAACATCTGGCTTTATGGCGTGGCGCTGTTTGTCCTGACGATCGGCCTGGGCCTTTCCTACGGCCCCATGTCCGCCATGTATGCCGAGATGTTCCCCGCGAACGTGCGGTACTCGGGGATCTCGATCGGCTACGCCTTCGGTGCCATCCTCGGCGGCGCGTTCGCTGCCACCATTGCGGAGTCCCTGCTCCAGAGCACCAAGTGGACAGGTTCGATCGGCATTTACATCATGGTCCTGTGCGTGATCTCCGCAATTGGCGTACTGCTGGCGAAGGAGACCAGGGGCCGCCTGCTCGGCGTCAGTCGGCACTGACAGATTGCCGTAGATAGTCAATTCGCGGATGCGGGCCCGGGCCATAGGTCCGGGCCCGCATCCGTCCCGTGCGGGGTGCGCTCAAGCGTTGGCGCCGTGCAGCAGCCCAATGGCGTCGTCGTCGGTCAGCTGGTCAAAGTGGCGGTAGAAGCTTCCCACGGCCCGGAACTTGCCCGGCAGGTGCAGGCACAGGACATCGCAGACCCGGGACAGGGACCTTTCAGCCTCGATCGAACCCACGGGGGCGGCCGCCACCACCCGTGAAGCGCCGGCGGAACGGACGGCCTCGACCGCGGCCCGCATGGTGGCACCGGTAGCGAGACCGTCGTCGACCAGCAGGACAGTCTTGCCGTGCAGTTCCAGATGGCCCCCTGGGTAGGTTTCGGCGCGGCGGAGCAGTTCGTCCCGCTCACGGCTTTCCACCTGGTCCATCCATTCCTGCCGGACGCCGTTCTCGAGGATGCGCTCGACCAGTGGCCTGTTGAGCAGGCGCACAATCCTTCCAGGTTCCGGGCCGCCCGTTTCAGGTCCCGGCCCAGCCGGCGCGGGACCTCCCGCTTCGGCCGAAGCCGCACCGCCGGCATCCTCGGCAGCGCGCTCGGCAGCACCGCCGGCAGCGACGGCGGCCGTATATGCCAGGGCGCCGAAGGCCGTCTCACCATGGCCGGGGATGCCGAGCTTGCGGACCAGGACGGCGCCGTACGGAAGGTGGAGCACTTTGGCGGCAGCGACTGCCACCGGAATCCCCCCGCGGGCGAGTCCGAGCAGCACGGTGTCCGGCTGTTCGCGGAACTGCGGGAGAGCCTCGGCAAGACGCCTGCCGGCTTCCTCCCGGTCTTCAAAAACCATGCCCATGGATTCCTCTCCCGGTCTCTCCGCCCTTCAATTCCAGCCTACCGCCGGGACACCCAACGGCGTCCAAGGGGAATTCAAAAGGTGGGGGCCGATATGGACGGCGGGCAGGCATCCGTGCGTCCGCCCGCTGGGCGCTGCCGCGGGGCTGGCCGGAGCCGAGCCCAGGCACGCAGCCAGCTGAGATACAGCCAGCTGAGGTGCAGCTAGGTGAGGTGCAGCTAGGTGAGATACAGCCAGCTGAGGTGCAGCTAGGTGAGGTGCAGCTAGGTGAGATACAGCCAGCTGAGATGCAGCTAGCTGCCGAGGAATCCGATGGCAGCCTGCTTGAAGGCCCGGCTGGTCACGGCGTTGGTGTGGTTCCGGCCGGGCAGGACCAGCTGTTCAGCCAGGGAACCTGCCTTGGCGGCCAGTTCCGCGAGCTGCGGCATGGAGGCTGCGCGTTCGTCGTATTCACCGGCCACCAGGAGCATGGGCATGTGCGGCACGGCTTCGGCGGGGTCGTACGGCTCGGTTTTTATCGCCTCGATCAGGGACAGCAGCGAGAAGATGTTGTTGCTCGGCAGCGCCTGGGCCATCTTGAGAAGCCCGGCGGTGGATTCATCGGCGATCGGTGTCCCGTCAGCCAGGTAGTGCTGGGCAGCCACGAGGTCGAAGTCGGCCAGCGGATCCGCCATGTTCGGTCCGCCAAGGACCAGCCGGTGCACGATCTCCGGCTGGGTGGCGCCGAACTCCCACGCGAGCCGGGAACCGAGCGAGTAGCCGATCACATCCAGCCCGCTGGAAGGGTCACCGGCCTGCAGGGGCCGCACGCCGGCGTCGAACGCTATCTGCAGAAGGTCCGCGCGCATGCGGCTCGGCGAGTAAGAGTCCATGTCCTCGGGGGCGCCGCTGCGGCCGTGGCCGGGCAGGTCCACCGTGATGACCCGCCGGCCGGCGTCCAGGAGGGCGGAGAGCCAGCCGGTGTCCTCCCAGTTCAGCTTGCTGGAGGAGGAGAAGCCATGGATCAGCAGGATGGGCCGCAGACCCGCGTCGTTCTTGGGCTCATGCACCGCGACATACAGCTGGGGATCCGTGCCCTCCACTGTGTGGGAGTGCTGTTCGCCGGTGTGCCTGCCGCTCATCATGTCAGTCCTCATCAGGTACGGCGCTCAGGCGGACCCGGCGCTTCGGTGCTTCTTCCGTCGGGACCGTGCCCACGATGCCGGCGGTGTTATCCGGCACCTCAAACACGATCAGGGGCTCGCCGACCTTGATCCTGTCGCCGGGCCCGCCGTGGATACGCACCACCTTACCTGCCTGCGGGCTTGGCAATTCAACAGCGGATTTCGTGGTTTCCACCTCCACGAGCGGCTGGTTGCGCTCCACCTGGTCGCCGGGGGAGACGAGCCATTCCAGGATGGTCGCCTCGATCAGGCCTTCACCCAGATCCGGCAGTGGGAAGGAAACTTCAGCCACGTCGATACTCCAATACTCGCTGGAAGCCGAAAAGAATTCGGTCAATGTTGGGAATGTATTCGTCTTCGAGGTCCCCGGACGGGTAGGGGACGTCGAAGCCCGTCACCCGCTCCACGGGGGCTTTGAGGGTGTCGAAACAGCCCCGGGTGATCAGTTGGGCCACTTCCGCCCCGAGGCCGGAGGTCAGCGGCGCTTCATGGACGACGACGGCGCGCCGCGTCTTCCGTACGGACGTCACCAGGGACTCGGCGTCGATCGGCTTGAGCCAGCGCAAGTCCAGGACCTCGACCTCGATCCCGTCCTCGGCGGCGAGCTCGGCCACCTGCAGGCAGCGGGCCGTCATGGCGCCCCAGGCCACCAGCGTCAGGTGCCGTCCCTCCCGCAGCACCTTCGCGCCGGTGGGCGTACCGCCGTCGGCCGTGTCGACGTCGCCCTTGTGCCAGTACCGCGATTTGGGTTCCATGAAGATGACCGGGTCCGGCCGGGTGGCAGCGTACTTGAGCAGGTGGTACGCCTCGTGCGGGTTCGACGGCGAGACGACCTTCAGCCCCGGCACATGGGCGAAGAGAGCCTCAAGGCTTTCGCCGTGGTGTTCCGGGGCGCGG
Organism: Arthrobacter sp. ISL-28; assembly: GCF_018613875.1. GTDB lineage: Bacteria > Actinomycetota > Actinomycetes > Actinomycetales > Micrococcaceae > Arthrobacter. Next base: position 306,053 of record NZ_JAGGPJ010000027.1, read on the forward strand.
ATGCCGCCGAAACTCGGGACCCGCAGGGTGATCGGCATCGGCAGGGTTCCCCTGCTGCGGTAGTTCATCCGGGCAATCTGGCAGACGATCTGGCTGATGGCCGGGTAGGCGAAGCCGTCGAACTGCACCTCGGGGATGGGGTGGAAGCCGGCCATGGCCAGGCCCACCGACATGCCGAGGATGCCGGACTCCGCCAGCGGCGTGTCGAACACGCGGTTCTCGCCGTGCTTTGCCTGCAGCCCGTCCGTGATGCGGAACACCCCGCCCAGCCGGCCGCAGTCCTCGCCGAAGATCACCGCCCTCGGGTTCTCCGCGAGGACCTCGTCGAGGGCGCGGTTCAGCGCCTGCTGCATGGAGAGTGTGACGGTGGCTCCGTGCTGATCGCCGGCCATGGTCGCCTCGTCTTCAACCGTTGTATCAGACATGCTCTGACTCCTCGCGCCAGCTGACGGCCTGCGACTGCAGCGCCGGGGTGGTTTCCTGGAAGACCAGGCCGAACATCTCATTGCCCGGCCGTGGGCCGAGCGCTTCGAGGCCCTCGCGGATTTTCTCCGCTTCCGCGGCGGCGGAGGCCTGCGCCTGGGCGAAGAACTCCTCGTCCGCGACACCGTCCGCCTGCAGTTGCTGCCGGAAGCGGTGCAGCGGGTCCTCGCCTGCGCCGTCGCGTTCCTCGTCCAGTGAGCGGTAGCGTCCCGGATCATCCGAGGTGGAGTGCGGGCCTCGCCGGTAGGTCATGGCCTCGATGACCACCGGCCCGTTCCCGGAGCGGCAGTGGGCGAAGGCCCGCCGGGTCGCTGCAAGGACCGCCACGACGTCGTTCCCGTCCACCTGAAGGGCGGGAATCCCGTAACCGGCGGCACGGGCAGCGACAGAGCCGCCGGCCACCTGGCGCTCGGTGGGCACCGAGATGGCCCAGCCGTTGTTCTGGACGAAAAACACCACGGGAGCCTTCATCACTGCCGCGAAATTCATGGCCTCGTGGACGTCGCCCTGCGAGGAGGCGCCGTCGCCCAGATAGGTCATCGCGACCGCGTCGCTGCCGTCCAGGGTCTGGCCGTGGGCCCAGCCCACCGCGTGCAGGACTGACCCTGCCACCACGGCCTGGATGGGTGCCAGGCGCGACTTCACCGGGTCGTAGAGCCCGCCGTGCCACGTCGCCTTGTGCGTGGACATGTACTCCACCATGCTGACGCCCATGGTTCGGGCGACGCCCATTTCGCGGTACGTGGGGAAGACAAAGTCGCGTGAGGTGTCCACGGCATAGCCGCTTCCCACCTGGGCGGCTTCCTGGCCCAGCTCCGGGGCGTAACCGGGGATGATCCCCTGGCGCTGCCACGCGACAGCCGAGAGATCGAGATGGCGGACCGCGGCCATGAGCGAGTACAACTCACGCAGATGCTCCGGAGTCGGTCGGGCGGTGTCGCCGTCATCCGGAAGGGGCAAGGTGTCCATGAGTGTGACCCTAGTCACCTGCGGTCGGCCCGGCAATCCGTGCGGCCGACACTGCCCAGTCTGCCAATATTGCACAGCAGAATGCCGGCCCGGCTGCACAAATTGTGCAGCCGGGCCGGCATTATCGATGAGGGTATCGGCCCCGCTGCGTAGCAGCTGACGCGGTTATCAGCGCCCGGAAGGGCGCGTGGTGCTACCTACTTGGGGAGGTCGGCGGGGGAGGCGTCGCGTGACGCATCGGAAGCCGCGGACTCCGCGCCGGATGCCGCGCCTGACGGCGCTGCCGACTTTGCTGCGAGCCTGGCTCCGAACCGGCAGGCCGCGGCAATGCCGGCGATCAGAAGAATGGTGCTGATGAGCTGGATCCGGCTGCTCTCGGCGCTGAAGCCCACGGCGAAGATCAGCCCCAGGAGAACCAGCCCGAACACCGTCAGGGCCGGGAAGCCCTTCATGCGCAGGGGCAGGGAACTGCCGTCCCGGTCCGCGCGCCGCCGCAGGATCAGCTGGGACACCAGGGCCGTTCCCCAGACCACGAGGCACGTTGACCCCACCAGCTGGAACAGTGCCGGCAGGATCCGCTCGGGGAACAGCAGTTCAAGGACCGTGGCAATGAAGCCGAACGCCACCGAGACGCCCACGGCAAGCATCGGGACCTGCGGGCCGCTAAGCCGCGACAGGAAACGGGGCGCCTCGCCGCGCTGGGACAGCGAGTACACCATGCGCGAGGCGCCGTACAGATTGGCGTTGAGGGCGGAAAGAAGGGCGACGACGGCCACCAGGGTTATCGCTGCCCCGGCACCCGGGATGCGGGCTGCATCCAGAACGCCGGCGAACGGTGATGCGAGTGCCTCCGACGTGGCCGGCAGGACGGCTGCGATGACGAACACGGAGCCGATGTAGAAGACGAGGATGCGCCACACGACGGTACGGATTGCCTTGCCGACGCTGTGTTCAGGGTCCTCTGTCTCGGCTGCCGCGACGCTGACGATTTCCGTGCCGCCAAAGGCGAAGATCACCACGAACAGGGCTGCCGCGATGCCGCCGAGGCCGGCAGGAGCGAAGTCGGTAGCGAGGTTGGCCAGGCCCGGGGAGGCCACGTCCGGCAGGATGCCCAGCAGCAGGGCGGCGCCAATGCCGAGGAACAGCACAATGGCCGCGACCTTGAGGATCGCGAACCAGAATTCGAACTCGCCGAAGTTCTTCACTCCGGCCAGATTGATGGCCGTAAACGCCACCATGAACGCGAAAGCCAGCGCCCAGACCGGAATGACGGGCCACACCGAGAACAGCAGTCCGGCGGCGCCGAGCGCTTCCGCGGCGATGACCACCACGAGCTGCAGCCACCAGAGCCAGCCCACGGTAGCCCCGGCGGTCTTGCCCATGGCTTTCTCGGCATAGACGGAGAAGGCGCCGCTGGTGGGGTTGGCTGCAGCCATTTCGCCGAGGGCCCACATGACCAGGATGATCAGTGTTCCTGCGACGAGATAGGAGAGCAGGACCGCCGGCCCCGCGGCCTGGATGCCTGCCCCGGAGCCGAGGAAGAGCCCGGCTCCGATGGCGCTGCCCAGGCCCATCATGGTCAGCTGCCGGGGTTTCATGCTGTGGCCGAGTTGTTCGGCCGGACGCTGTGCGGTGGACTTCATTGTCATGCCTGCGTACCTTCTTGGGGTCGACTGGATAAGGGGGTCCTCGTGGGACCTTTTGAATTTACCGTCTCACCCGCAGCTTCGCCGCCCTGGCGCATGAGACCATGGGTGCAGTTTGTGCAATGGGTACGACTAAACTGCAGCGCTTTGCGTTGCGAAGGTCAGAGGAAGGCGAAGACATGACCAGTGTGGATGCTCTGGACGCCAAAATTGTCCGATTCTTCACCGATTCGCCGCGGTCGTCCGTGCTCGAAGCCTCGCGGGTGCTTAAGATCGCCCGCGCCACGGTGCAGTCCCGGCTGGACCGGATGACGGAAAAAGGTGTGATCGGATCCTGGGTTCCGCACCCGGACCCCTCGCATTTCGGTTTTCCCGTGGTTGCCTTCTGCTCTCTGACGATCAACCAGGACCTGGGGCACGACGCCGTGGTTGCGGCGCTTGCAGAGATTCCGGAACTGACCGAAATCCACACCGTCTCCGGTAGCTTCGACCTGATGGCCCGCATCGCCGCCCGCTCCAATCCGGACCTGCAGCGGGTTCTCGATGCCATGATCGCCACCAAGACCGTCCTTCGCTCCTCCTCGGTGATCGTCCTCAACACCCATTTCCAGGGCAGGACGCTTCCCCTGCTGGAAGCCGAGGCCGCCGGCGGCCACCGGTAGCTGCCGCTCGCCGGCGGCCACCGGTAGCTGCCGCTCGCCTAGCCGCGCGCCGGTAGCCGCCCCGGCTGATTGCAAGAAACATTTTGTCTGACGCCGGTTGGGCCGTAGAATCAGTTTTAGTCATCTTGACTTTAACTAGAGTGGGGGTCAGCAGGACCCCCCGCAAGACGCAGCGAAGCGGGGTGAAAAGCCGTGTACACCAACTCAGCGAATGTTGCCGAGCGCCAGACCGCTCCGCCGTCGTTGGCCATCTCCACGGTGATCTTCGCGCTCCGCCCCAGTGAAGCCTCCGGCCGTCCGACTCTCTGGCTCCCGCTGGTGCGCCGCATCCGGGAGCCGTACAAGGGCCTCTGGGCCCTTCCCGGCGGCCCGCTCTCGCACTCGGAGTCACTGCCGGACGCCGCCTCACGGAATCTCCGCGAAACCACGGGCCTGGCGCCCAGTTACCTCGAGCAGCTGTACGCATTCGGCGGCCTGCACCGCTCACCGACCCAGCGCGTGGTGTCCATTGTGTACTGGGCCCTGGTCCAGCCCACCGAGGCCGCGCTCGCCGATGAATCCGAGAATGTCAGGTGGTTCCGGGCGGACAAGCTGGGAGATCTGGCCTTCGACCACAATGCGATTGTCGATTACGCGCTCTGGCGGCTCAGGAACAAGCTGGCCTACGGCTCGATCGCCTACCACTTCCTGGGTGAGTACTTCACCCTCGCCCAGGTCCGGGAGGTCTACGAAGCCGTCCTGGACACCAGCCTCGATCCGGCCAACTTCCGCCGCCACATCAAAGCCACGCCGGAAATCGAAGAAACCGGTGAATACCTCCAGGGCGGCAAACACCGCCCGCCACGCCTCTACCGATTTACCGGCCGCCCCGGCCTTGACCCAGATAACAGGAGCACCCCATGAGCAGCGTCAACACAGCCATCCAGCTGATCACGCGTGAACAGGCCGAGAAGGGCGCCGCAGCGGCTGCCGGCAGCACCTGCAGCCCGGCGCTTGCCAAGGGCCCCTGGGACTATGACCTCGCCGAAGCCCTGGCCGGCACGCCGGCCTACGGCCCCGGGGCGTCCAGCGCCGACGTCGCGCCTCCGTCAACCCCGAGGCAGGGCCAGCTTCCCGAGGAGTACAAGCTCGCCAGCGACGCTGAACTCGATGCCCGGATCCGCGCCGCCAAGCTAACCCTCGGCGACCGCGCCGTGATCCTCGGGCACTTCTACCAGCGTGACGAGGTGGTGCAGTACGCCGATTTCGTGGGCGACTCCTTCCAGCTGGCCAACGCCGCCCTCACCAGGCCGGACGCCGAGGCCATCGTTTTCTGCGGCGTGCACTTCATGGCGGAGACCGCCGACACCCTGTCGAAGCCTGACCAGGCCGTCATCCTGCCCAACCTCGCGGCCGGCTGCTCGATGGCGGACATGGCGGACGCCGATTCCGTGGAGGACTGCTGGGAGCAGCTGGAGGAGATCTTCGGCACCGAGCCCGACGCCGAGGGCCGGGTTCCGGTCATCCCCGTCACGTACATGAACTCCTCGGCCGCCCTGAAGGCGTTCTGCGGCAAGAACGGCGGCATCGTCTGCACGTCATCCAACGCCAAGACGGTCCTTGAATGGGCCTTCGAGCGGGGACAGAGGGTCCTCTTCTTCCCGGACCAGCACCTGGGCCGCAACACCGCAAAAGCTCTCGGCGTGCCGCTGGAGCAGATGCCCATGTGGAACCCGAACAAGGAGCTCGGCGGCAACGACGAGCAGGCGCTGCTGGACTCCCGCGTGATCCTCTGGCACGGCTTCTGCTCGGTGCACAAGCGTTTCAACGTTGCTCAGATCGACAAGGCCCGCGCCGACTTCCCGGGCGTTCAGGTGATCGTCCACCCCGAATGCCCCATGGAGGTGGTGGACGCCGCCGACTCGGCCGGGTCCACCGACTTCATCCAGAAGGCCATCGCCGCGGCGGAGGAGCCGACGGTGTTCGCCATTGGCACCGAGATCAACATGGTAAACCGCCTCGCAGCCCAGAACCCGCAGCACACCATCTTCTGCCTTGACCCGGTGATCTGCCCCTGCTCCACGATGTACCGGATCCACCCCGGCTACCTGGCCTGGGTGCTGGAGGAACTCGTTGAAGGCCGCGTGGTCAACCGCATCACGGTGGATGACGCGGTGCAGCAGAACGCCAGGACCGCTCTCGAGCGCATGCTGGCCGCCAAACCCTGACAACCCCGAAATGAGGCACGGATGACTATGCCCAGCGGAACCGCGGTGTCCGGCCGCCGTCGGCTGATCGTCGTCGGCAGCGGCATCGCCGGCCTGTACGCCGCACTGCTTGCCGCCGACGCGGGCGCCGACGTCGTGTTGCTGACCAAGGCCGCGCTCGCGGACAGCAACACGTACTACGCCCAGGGCGGCATTTCGGCCGTCCTGGACGAGCCGTCGCCGGGGGACACCGTGGCCGCGCACATCGCCGACACGCTGAACGCCGGCGCCGGCCACTGCAACCCGGAGGCCGTCCGCGTGCTCTGCACCGAAGCGCGCCGGGACATCGCCGGGCTGGAACGCTTCGGCGTGCGCTTTGACCTGGACGACGACGGCGATCCCGCCTTGGGTCTCGAAGCCGCCCACTCTGCGCCGCGCATCCTGCACGCCGGCGGTGACGCCACCGGGGCGGGAATAGCCAACGCCTTGATTTGCGCCGTGCTGGCCGCCCAGGCCTCCGGAAGAATCCAGCTGCTGGGCCATGCCCGCACCACCGGACTCATCCAGTCCGGCCGGCGGGTGACCGGCGTGGAGTACCTGCACGACGGCCAGCTGAAAAGCATGCGGGCCGACGCCGTGCTGCTTGCCACCGGCGGCGCCGGACAGCTCTTCGCCCAGACCACCAACCCCTCGGTCGCCACGGCAGACGGCCTGGCCCTGGCCTGGCGTGCCGGAGCTGCCGTCGCGGACCTCGAGTTCTTCCAGTTCCACCCCACCTGCATGGTCCGCACCGTCCGGGCGGCAGAGTCCGAAGGCAACCAGGACCCGCTGCTGATCTCCGAGGCCGTCAGGGGCGAGGGCGCCATCCTGGTGGACTCCAACGGCCACCGGTTCATGCCGGCCTACCACCCTGATGCCGAGCTCGCCCCGCGGGACGTCGTCTCCCGCAGCATCGCCCTGCACCTCGCCGCGCTGGGCGATCCCAACGGCCACGTCTACCTCGACGCTCGCATCCTCGAAGAGGCCAGGGGAGCAGGTTTCCTGGAGACGCGCTTTCCCACCATCAGCCGCCGCACCCGGGAAGCAGGCGTCGACTGGACCCGGGAGCTCGTCCCCGTCGCACCGGCCGCCCACTACTGGATGGGCGGCGTGTCCACCGACCTGCACGCCCGGACCACCGTTCCCGGGCTCTATGCCGCTGGCGAAGTCGCCTGCACCGGAGTCCAGGGCGCCAACCGGCTGGCCAGCAACTCGCTCCTCGAAGGGCTGGTGTTCGGCCGGCGCGCTGTCGAAGCGTTCCTGGGCGACATGACGTCCGGGGCGTCGCCTGACGGCGCCCCTCCGAGGGGTGCATGGGGGTTCGAGGCTACGCCTGCACCGGGGGCCATTGAAATGTCCTTTGCCGACCCGGGGCCGTTCTCCCGCGCGGCCCTGCGCCGGCTGATGACGGCCCAGGCCGGTGTGCTGCGCACCAGTGCACAGCTGCGCGAGGCGGCGGGCACGCTTGCGGCGTGGGCCGCCGTCGTCGGTCCTGAAAACGTGACGGACGCGGAGGACCCGCGGGAGCATGAGGATGCCAACCTGCTGGTGGCCGCCCAGCTCCTGGTCCATGCCGCCCGCGAACGCCGTGACTCCATCGGAGCACACTACCGCGATGACAGCAGGCCGGCGCCGGCCGCAGTCGAAGACCTTGATATGCGTTACACCATGAGCCGGAAAGCGAGCCTCGTCCATGACTAGCCTGACCCTCCCTGCAGCACCCGTCCGGGAGATCCTGGAACGGGCCTTCGCCGAGGACGCCCCCAGCGGCGACATCACCTCCCAGCTGCTTATTCCCGCGGACGCCCGCGCCACGGCGGTCCTGAACGCGCGCGTTCCCGGCGTCTTCAGCGGCGGCACCGTGTTCCGGGACGCCATGCTGCTCGTCGACCCGGAGACGGACGTTGAACTGCTTCTCGCCGACGGCGAGGCGTTCGACGCCGGAACGCCGCTCGCGAGGGTCAGCGGACGGGCCCGCAGCGTACTGCTCGCCGAACGTGTCGGACTCAATCTGGCGCAGCGCATGAGCGCCATCGCCACCCGGACCGCCGAGTTCGTCAGGCTCGTGGACGGGACGAAGGCCCGCATCACCGACACCCGCAAGACCACCCCGGGCCTGCGCGTCCTCGAGCGCTACGCCGTGCGCTGCGGCGGCGGGGCCAACCACCGCTACAGCCTCTCCGACGCCGTGCTGGCCAAGGACAACCACCTCGCCGTCATGACCGGCGGTGACCCGGCAAAGCTCACGGGACTGCTGGCGGCCGCCAAGGCCCAGCTCGGGCACACCACGCATTTCGAAGTGGAGGTGGACAGTGCCGAGCAGATCGAACCGGTGCTGGCCGCCGGGGTGGACACGATCATGCTGGACAACTTCTCGCTCGAGGAACTGCAGGCCGGCGTGCAGCAGGTGGGCGGCCGTGCCGTGGTGGAAGCCAGCGGCAACGTCAACCTGGGAACCGTCGCCGACATTGCCGCGGCCGGGGTGGATGTCATCTCCATCGGCGCCCTCACCCACAGCGTCACAGCCCTGGATCTGGGCCTCGACGTCGAGCTGACGGTCAACTGATCCGGCCATGATTTTCCTTGATGCGGCCGCCACCACCCCGGTCCGGCGCGAAGTGCTGGAGGCGATGTGGCCGTACCTGACCGGAGAGTTCGGCAACCCGTCCAGCCACCACTCGTTGGGTGATGCCGCGGCCGCGGCGCTCGCCGAAGCCCGCAAGACGGTAGCGGACGTGCTGGGCTGCCGGCCGGGAGAGGTGACGTTCACTTCAGGGGGCACCGAGGCGGACAACCTGGCGGTCAAGGGCATTGCCCTGGCCCGGCAGGCCGCGGACCCGGCGCTGAACCGCGTGGTGATCAGCGCCGTCGAACATCCTGCCGTGGAGGAGTCCGCCCGCTACCTTGAGCGGTTCCATGGCTTCTCCGTCGACGTGGTGCCGGTGGACGGGGCCGGACGCGTGACTGCCGACGCGCTGGCCGCCGTCCTGGGGCCGGAAACCGCGCTGGTCAGCATCATGTACGCCAACAACGAGGTGGGGACGGTCCAGCCCGTAGCCGAGCTGGCGGCGCTGGCCCGGGAGCGCGGGGTGCCGTTCCACACGGATGCCGTGCAGGCGGCCGGCTGGCTGCCCGTGGATGTGAAGGCGCTGGGTGTGGATGCGCTGAGCATCTCGGGCCACAAGCTCGGCGCCCCGAAGGGCTGCGGCGTGCTGTTTGTCCGCGGCCGCACGCGGGTGGAGCCGCTAATCCATGGCGGCGGACAGGAACGGGGCCGCCGCTCGGGGACCGAGAACGTGGCAGGTGCCGTCGGGCTGGCCACCGCGCTGACGCTGGCGCACGCCGGGCAGGAAGCGCTCACGGAACGGGTGGTCCGGCTGCGGGACGGGTTTATCGGCGCGGTCCTGGACGGGGTTCCCGGTGCCGTGCTGACCGGCCATCCGGCGGAGCGGCTGCCGTCCGTGGCATCCTTCTGCTTCCCGGGAACCAGCGGCGAATCGGTCCTTCTGGAGCTGGAGCGCCAGGGTGTGGTGTGCTCGAGTGGTTCGGCATGCGCAGCGGGATCGGATGCGGCGTCCCCGGTCTTGCTCGCCCTCGGCATCGACGCCGAAATTGCCCAGACCGCCGTCCGGTTCAGCTTTGATTCCTCGGTGACCGAAGCGGATCTTGACGCAGCCGCCGCGGCGGTGCTGGCCGCCGTCGGAAGCGTCCGGACCCTGGGCCACGTCCCCAAGTAGCCGCTCACACGGTTCTGAGCGCTGAAAACGGCGCATGCTGCTACCTGGTTGGGCGGCGCATCCAAGGCGTGTCCCGTCAGGCAGGCGACCCCGGCGCTGCCGCCGCGCGGACAGGGTTGGTCAGTTCGCCGATTCCGCCGACCCTGCACGTGACGGTGTCGCCTGGCCGGATGGGGGCGGTGGCTGCCGGGAAGCCGGTGAGGACCAGGTCGCCCGGGTACAGGGTCATGAAGGAACTGAGGTAGACAAGGATTTCGTCGACCTTCCAGCCCAGGTCCGCGGTGCTTGCCGGCAACAGCCCGATGCCGTTGTGGACGATCCCGACGGGCAGGTCCGCGTCCTCGAGCCCAGTGACGATCCAGGGCCCGGCCGGTGTGAACGTGTCCTGGCTCTTGGCGCTGAGCCAGAGGTCGTCGGTTTTCTGCGCATCCCGGGCCGTGACATCGTTGGCGATCGTGAAGCCCAGGACGGCGGTCCTCGCGTTACCCAGCGTCAGGCCTTTGGCTTTGCGGCCGACGACGACGGTCAGTTCCGCTTCCGGCTCCACGGTCCCGACGCCGTCGGCCAGCTCAATCGCATCGCCCGGCCCGATGACACTCGTGGCGGCTTTGTGGAAGGCCTGGGCGGGGAGGTCCCGGCCTGCCTGGCCGGTGTTGTGGGCCATGCCCAGCACATTGGCGGGCGCGCTCGGGGCCAAAAAGGTGAACGCGTCCTGCGGCACCCTCGCGCCTGGCTCCCAGCCCGTCCGCGCCGTGCTGCTTGCGTTGGCGGGCGAGTCGGGGAAGGGCGTGTCGATGACGGTCCACTGCGTCCCGGCGTTGCTGGCGAAGTCGTCGGCATCGTTGGCAACGAAGAACTGCTCACCGGGCAGGGAAACCGGGGCGCCAGTCGCGGGAGAGAGCGGGCGGACGCGGGCGATCCGCCGCGGGGGAGGTGGAGTCATTCAGCCATCGTAGGCACCGGCAGCGGCCCGCAGTGAAATGCGTCCAGGTGCCGGCGTCCAGGTGCCCGCAGTGAAAAGCGCGGGCGGGCTCAGTGGAGCGTCAGTACAGTTCGCCCACGGGGATGTCGACAGCCAGGCGGTTCGAGGGGCCAGCGAGCGGGCATGCCCAGGCTTCGTTGTAGGCACACGAGGGGTTGTAGGCGAAGTTGAAGTCCAGGACGAATGGCGCATCGGGACCGGAACCGCGCACTCCATGGAAGGCGCCCTTGATGGTGTCCAGGAGGTATCTTCCGGCCCCGTAGCTGCCGCCAGGCTGTCCGGCGGTGGCGTCGCGGAACGGAACAAAGATTCCGCCGCCGTAGCCAATCAGCTTCCAGACCGCGAGCTGCCCCATCTCCGGCAGGTCGAACGTGCCAAGCCGTACGAATCTGACGAGGCCGTCAGTGCCGGTCTCGACATTCATTTCCCGGCCGGCGCCTTCCTTGGTCAGGGGCACATGGAAACGGTAAATGGGATCGTAGTCGGCGGTCTTGAGGCCGCCGAAACTCGCCTTGGCCTCCGCGGTGAGCGCGGACGCAGGGTGCGTGCCGAACATGCGGTCCCGCTCCTGCCTCCAGTAGGCATGCGCTTCCGCCGGGTTCTCTGCGGCGATTCTGCGGACATGGTCGTACAAGGCAAAGGTCCGGAGCCGCCAGTCAACAATATCGACGGCGGACATGCCCGCCAGGGTCTTCTCGACCGCGTCAACCTCATGTTCCGCCATTCCCCCAGCCTAGCCCTCTTTCCGGACCCGGAATGCCCGGGCCCGGCTGCGAAACACCGGGCCGGATGACCGCGGGGCGGGCGGTGCCGTGGATAGGCTGGAGGCATGACAGGGATACTTTCCCGCAGGACCGGGGTGGCCGCCGTCGCACTGCTGGCTGCGTCGCTACTGGCCGGATGCAGCAGTGACGGCAAAGGCGCGCCGGCCTGGACGGTGGAGCCGAGCACCGCATCTCCCGGAGCGTCATCGGCCACAGCCGCCCCCTCTGCCACGGCGTCAGGCGGGCCGTCCGCGTCGCCCGGAGCGACGGCGTCGGCGGGAGCGACGGCATCGGCGTGGAAGGTTTTCACCGACCCCGCCAAGAAAGTCAGCTTCGAGCTCCCGCAGGACTGGATAGCCCAGTCTGTGGAGCCGGCCAAGGGCACCCTGCCCGGTGCGGTGAAAGTGGAGGTCAAGGACGCCGAGGGTACGTATTTGGCCACACTGCAGACCGGACTGCCGGAGGCCACGCCCGCCACGTGCGCACCGGCCGCGAAGAAGTCCTACGTCGTCGTCAGCAGCGTCCCGGTGGAGCTGCCCCACAGCGGTGGCGAGGGAACGATCTCCCCGCATGTGGTGTTCCGGGTGATTCAGGGTTACCGCTTCTTCGGCTCCTACGGGATCACGAACATGGTGGGCGGGGCGGACTCCAAGGCCTGCCAGCTGCAGAACGTGGTGCGCGGACTCGAAGGAAAGGGCAACTACTCCTTCAGCGATGTGGGGTCCCTCAAGTCCTTTGCGCCGGATGAGAAAGTTGCTCCCGCTAAGGTCTTCGACACGCTGGACCAGGCTGCGGACTACGTTAACGAAGGCTCCGAATTTGCCAATGTCCAGCGGATGCTAATGTCTCTGGAGATCAAAAACTAGTCTGCTGCCTCCGGCACACCCATCGGATCCGCGGCCGCGACTGACGTCCGCTTTCCTCACACCCCCGGAGATACATGGAACGCACTGTGGCTGCCCGCCTGGTCTTTAAGACCGTGGCCGAAACCAAGGTGGCACTTGCCGTTTCCGTGGCCCGGAACCCGGGCTATTCCTCCTTGGACGAGACCTTGTCGGTGACGTCCGGCGAGGGGCAGGTTCCGCTGACGGAGCTTTCCGACCACCATGGCGGCCGGTTCCACTACATGGAGTTTGCCGACCCCGCGGAAGTCACCGTGGACTATTCGGCCACGGTGAGGGGATTCGCCGAGCCCGAAGACGCCTCCCGTATGGAGCTCATCCGCTACGTCCGGCCCAGCCGCTATGCGGAATCGGACCGGCTGCTTCCCACGGCCTATGCCGAGTTCGGCGGCGTTCAGGGGGAGGAACTCCTCCAAGCCGTGCGTCATTGGGTCTACAACGAACTCCGCTACGTCAGCGGCTCGTCCCGCGGCACCGACGGAGCCGTGGAAACGCTCCTGAACCGCCGCGGAGTGTGCAGGGACTACGCCCACCTGGCCATCTCGCTGCTGCGCGCCAAGAACGTTCCCGCCCGGCTCGTGGCTGTGTACGCCCCCGGTCTTTCCCCGATGGATTTCCATGCCGTGGCCGAGGCACACATCAACGGCGCCTGGCACGTGATTGACCCCACCGGCCTTGCCCCGAGGGAGTCGATGCTGCGGATCACCGCAGGCCGCGATTCTTCAGACACGGCCTTCCTGTCCACGGTGGGCGGCAGCCTGTCGCTGCAGGACATGCGCATCACGGCCGTGGTCAACGGGGAACTTCCCTTCGAGGATCCGGACAAGCTCGCCGTTCTCCGCTAGCGGAGCTGCGGGCCGTCGACCCGGGGAACCCTTCAACAGCACACCTGAGTTTCAGCTGGCCCCATCAGGCGGTGGCTGGTTGTGGGACTTCATGGGCGTTACGATCAGGCATGGTCCCTGCGACAAACCTTCTGGCCTTTGCCCTGGTCTCCGCGCTGCTGATAGCCGTCCCCGGCCCCAGCGTCCTTTTCGTCATCGGGCGGTCTCTGGCCCTGGGAAGGCGCGGCGGCCTGCTCAGCGTCCTGGGTAACGCCGCCGGTGAACTGCTGCAGGTCGCGACCGTGGCGCTGGGCCTCGGGGTGGTGCTGGCGCAGTCGGTGGTGTTGTTCAGTGTCGTCAGGATTGCCGGAGCCGCATACCTCATCTACCTCGGCGTCCAGGCGCTCCGGCAACGCCACGGGCAGCCGGCAGGGCGAGGCCCGTCACGTTCCGCCTCCACCTGGCGGATCCTCCGGGAGGGCTTCTTCGTGGGGGCTACCAACCCCAAATCGGTCGTATTCTTCGTGGCCGTGCTTCCCCAGTTCGTGGACCACGCCGCAGGCGCCATCCCGCTCCAGCTTGCCCTGCTGGGGGCCACGTTCCTGGTGATCGCCCTCGTCTCGGACAGCGTGTGGGCACTCGCCGCAGGCACGGCAAGGAAGTGGTTTGCGCGCTCACCCCGCCGGGTCGCCGCCGTCAGCACCACGGGCGGAGTGATGATGATCGGCCTCGGCGGCACCCTGGCCCTGACAGGTAACAAAGCGTAGCTGCGGGGCCTCGGCCATTAGCGTGCGGCAGGACGCCTTGGCCGCCCGGGTTCCCAGCGCGTTAGCGAGGCAGCGAGGTCCGCAGCTTTTCCGTGAGCCTCAGCAGCTCGCGCTGTTCCGCAGCAGTCAGCGCCGGAGCGACCAGTTGCGTGATTTCCCGAACGTGTTCGCGGCCAATCTGCTTTTGCAGCTGCGCGCCTTCGTCCGTGAGTTTCACCAGGACGCCGCGCCCGTCGTCCGGGGCCGGCATCCGTTCCACCAGGCCACGCTTTTCAAGCCGTTCAACCAGCCTGCTGAGGCTGGACTGGCTCAGCAGCACGTTGTCGTTGAGCTCGTTCTGCCGCAGCCATCCGGAGGGACAGCGGGACAGCGTGAACAGGACGTCGTACTCATTGACGGCCAGGTCCCGGAACGCCGGTCCCGACTGCAGCCGTCGCATCACAGCAACCTGTGCACGGAACAGCGACTCCCAGGTCTCAGCAGCCAGCCGCATCGGCGAAGCGGCGGGGGCCGTTCGGGCGGACATCACGCCTCCTGCACCGAAGACGCCGGGGCGGAAGAGGCCGGGGACGCTGCGGCCTGGCCGGACTCGGCGCGTGCGGCCGCATCCTGGGCCGCCAGCCCTGCTGCGACGCGTCCGGCGTGGGTGGGCGGGTCCGGAACGTGGGCCGGTTTGAGGGCGGCGTACTCCTTGCGCAGCACCGGAAGCACGTCTTCGCCGAACAGGTCAAGCT
>NZ_JAGGPJ010000028.1 GCF_018613875.1 Arthrobacter sp. ISL-28
CTGCCTGCGCGACTACATCCACGTCGTCGACCTCGCCGACGGCCACGTCGCAGCCCTGAACCACATCGCCGAACGAACCGGCGTGTTCCGCTGGAACCTCGGCTCCGGCAAGGGCTCCTCGGTCCTGGAGGTCATCCAATCCTTCGAAAAAGCCCTCGGAAACCCCATCCCCTACGAAATCACCGGCCGCCGCGCCGGGGACCTCCCCGCCTTCTGGGCCGACCCCACCTCAGCCCTCGCCGACCTCTCCTGGTCCACCACCAAAACCCTGGACCAGATGTGCGAGGACCACTGGCGCTGGCAAAAAAACAACCCCAACGGCTACACCGCCTAGCACCGACTGCTCCGTAACTGCCCTTATCAGCACCGAAAAGGGCACAGGGCCCACACCGGAGGGTTCCCTGGCCGAGCTTGTGAGGCGAGGGGGCCGGTGGGGACCGATCGATGACAAAAATACGACGGCGGCCGCTCACCTGGAGGGTGAGCGGCCGCCGTCGTCGTTCCGGCAGATAGGGCACATACCGGCGAGGGGCCCGAACCGAGCGTGCGAGGTTTGGGAGGTGGGGATTTAGCGGGCCGGGTAGCTGCGCTCAGGCTCTCCTGTGTAGAGCTGGCGCGGCCGGCCGATCTTTGTGGTGGGATCGCTGATCATTTCGCGCCACTGGGCGATCCAGCCCGGCAGGCGCCCGATCGCGAAGAGCACGGTGAACATCTTCTCCGGGAAGCCCATGGCCTTGTAGATCAGGCCGGTGTAGAAGTCCACGTTCGGGTAGAGCTTGCGCTGGATGAAGTAGTCATCACCCAAGGCCTTCTCTTCGAGGCGCATGGCGATGTCCAGGAGCTCGTCATTGCCGCCGAGCTTGCTGAGGACCTCGTGGGCCGTGGCCTTGATGATCTTGGCGCGGGGGTCGTAGTTCTTGTAGACGCGGTGTCCGAAGCCCATGAGGCGGACGCCGTCCTCCTTGTTCTTGACCTTCTCCATGTAGTCCTCGGGCTTGATGCCGTCGGCCTGGATCTGGCGGAGCATCTTGAGTACTGCCTCGTTGGCACCGCCGTGGGCGGGACCGAAGAGGGCGTTGATGCCGGCGGACACGGAGGCGAAGAGGTTCGCGTTGGACGAACCGACCAGCCGGACGGTGGAGGTGGAACAGTTCTGCTCGTGGTCGGCGTGCAGAATGAGGAGGAGATCCAGCGCCTTGACCACCACAGGGTCCAGCTCGTACTGCTCGGCCGGCAGCCCAAAGCTCAGGCGGAGGAAGTTCTCCACGAGGTTCATCGAGTTGTCCGGGTACAGCATCGGCTGCCCGATCGACTTCTTGTGCGCGTAGGCCGCAATGACCGGCAGCTTCGCCATCAGGCGGATGGTGGAGACTTCCACCTGCTCGGCGTTGAACGGGTCCAGCGAGTCCTGGTAGAACGTGGACAGCGCCGACACGGCGGACGAGAGCACGGGCATCGGGTGCGCATCGCGGGGGAAGCCGCTGAAGAAGCCCTTGAGCTCCTCGTGCAGCAGGGTGTGGTGGCGGATCCGCTGGTCAAAGGATTCCAGCTCGGTGGGGGTGGGCAGGTTGCCATAAATCAGCAGGTAGGAAACTTCCAGGAAGCTGGAGTGCTGGGCAAGCTGCTCGATGGGGTAGCCGCGGTAGCGCAGGATCCCTGCGTCGCCGTCGATGTAGGTGATTGCGGACGTGGTAGCCGCGGTGTTCATGAAGCCAGGGTCAAAGGCGACGGCGCCGGTCTGCTTAAGCAGTTTGGAAACGTCGTAGCCTTCGTTTCCCTCTACAACCTTGATGCGCGGGAGTTCGAGTTCGCCGCCTGCGTGGCGCAAGGTTGCGCTGGTGGTCTCAGTCATGGAGTCCCCTTCATGAGGCATCTGGGCCTCTGTAGAAAGCTTGATCCAACATCAGGTGAGCCGCGCAGGGGCCCCGCACAGGCGGGACATCCAACGGCCGTGCCGCCTTCTTGTAGAAAGCCACCATTGATAGTCAGTTAAAAAGTACCGCCACTTTCTACCTGCCACTAATCCGGAACCGCCAAACGCCCCCTAAAACGCGTCACTTGTGGCGGGTGTCACACTCATTGTTACGGTGCGTCGGCCACCGGCCGTGTCAGGCGGGGGCGGTGAGACGGGCGACGGCGGCGTCAATCCGCTCATCGGATCCCGTGAGGGCCACCCGCACGTAACCATTTCCAGCCTCGCCGTAAAAGACGCCCGGCCCGGCAACGATCCCGCGCTCCGCGAGCCGGGCAATCGTTTCCCAGGTGGCTTCACCGGCCGTCGACCAGAGATAGAGCCCGGCGTGGGAATCATGGATTGTCAGCCCGAAACTTTCCAGGGCGGGAACAATACGCTCCCGGCGCCCGCGGTACAGGTCTTTCTGCGCCTGCACGTGGGCGTCATCCCCGAGCGCCACCCGCATTGCTTCCTGAATCGGATACGGCACGATCATGCCGGCATGCTTCCGGCTGTTCACGAGGTTGGCCATGATGGCGGAGTCGCCGGCGACGAAAGCTGCGCGGTAGCCGGCGAGGTTGGACTGTTTGCTCAGCGAGTAGATCGAAAGAAGTCCCTCATTGGAACCGTCCGAGACGCGCGGATCGAGGATGCTTGGTACGGCCTCCCCTCCGCGCTGAAGGTCCCATTCACCCCAGCCAAGCTCGGCGTAGCACTCATCCGAAGCCACGAGCGCGCCTAATTCACGGGCCTGGTCCACAATCTTCGCCAGTGAGGCGGCACTCCGGACGCTTCCCGTGGGGTTGCCCGGCGAATTGACCCAAACAAGCCTGACCTTCGCACGGGTGGCGGCGTCGAGTTCATCGAGGTCGTCGGCGGCCACGGCCGTGGCGCCGGCAAAGGTGGCTCCGATGTCGTACGTCGGGTAAGCCACCGTGGGACGGACCACGACGTCGCCGGGCTTCAGCCCCAGCAGGAACGGCAGCCAGGCCACGAGTTCCTTGGAGCCTACCGTGGGCATGACGTCGCGGGGGTCAAGGCCGTCCACGCCGCGGCGCCGTGCGAACCATGCGGCGATGGCCTCACGGAGTGCGGGCGTGCCGTGGACAGTGGGATAGCCGGGAGCGTTGGCCGCGGCGCGAAGGGCTTCCTGGATCACCGCCGGGGTGGGGTCCACGGGCGTCCCGATCGACAGGTTGACCGCTCCGCCCGGGTATTCAGCGGCCCTCGCGGCGTAGGGAGCCATGGCCTCCCAGGGGTAATCGGGAAGGCTCAGGCCGAAACTGCGTACAGCTGTAGTCACCTACGCGCCTCAGTGGTCCTGGTTCTGCGGCGGCAGTGCTGCAATCATCGGATGGTCCGTGTGGGTGTTGCCGACCTTTGCGGCACCGCCCGGGGAGCCGAGTTCATCGAAGAACTCAACGTTGGCCTTGTAGTAGTCGGCCCACTCTTCCGGGGTGTCGTCCTCGTAGTAGATGGCCTCGACCGGGCAGACAGGCTCGCATGCGCCGCAGTCAACGCATTCATCGGGATGGATATAGAGGGAACGCTCGCCTTCGTAGATGCAATCGACGGGGCACTCCTCAATGCATGCCTTGTCCTTGACATCTACACACGGCTGCGCGATTACGTACGTCACGTCCCTTGCCTCTCCACGTTGGTCCCGGCGGCTGGCCGGTGTTGCTTCCGGTCTACACGCCGGTCTATCGACTTCCGAGCCTATTATCTCCCAGTCCCGTTCCGCGAACGAAGCGGCGCGTCATACTCGGGAGGCGGCATACGATGAACGCGTGATTCCAACCTCACCTTCGCCCCGCGAATTCCTGGCCACCGCGTCTCCTGGGACGCGGGTGGTGGTGCGCTACAGGATCGACGGCGGGTTCACGGACGCGCTGGGAGACCTCCTGGAGTGCGGCGCAAGTGCCTGCACCGTGCGAACCCGCAGCGCCGACGTCGTGATTCACCTCGACCTCGTCGTCGCCGCCAAACAGGTGCCGCCGCCCCCGCGGCGCAGCGCGCGCCCCGGAATCTGACATGCGGTCAGTTGCCTTCGACCTGGTCCGGCAGTTTGCTCATCCCCATCAGCGGTGAGAACACCACCGGTGCGGCCGCCAGGAAACTGCCGGCCGTGCCGATCCAGATCACGGCCACAAGTCCGATGTGCTCCGCGAGGAGCCCGGAAGCGAGTGCCGCGAGCGGCATGACTCCCCAGACGACGAACCGGATGGACGCGTTCATCCTCCCCAGGAGCCGCGGCGGACACACACGTTGCCGCATGCTGAGCTGCATGATGTTGTAGACGAGGACTACGAACCCGAAGCAGAACTCGTGCAGGAGCAACAGCGCGAGTCCAATCCCGGGCTGTGTGACCATGGCCGCCACAGGCACGGGCACTAGGAACACCGAGCTGGCAACGGCGCAAAGAGGAATAACTGTGCCCTCGCCCAGCCAGACGGCCAGGCGCGGAGCCGCCATGGCGCCCAGCAGGCCGCCAACGGCGCCCGCCCCCATGATCAGGCCCATCCCCTGCGGCCCGAGTCCCAGGTCCCTCAGGATCAGCACCGGCATCATGGTGAAGATCAGCATGCCGCAAAAGTTCATGGCCCCCGTGCAGGCGGCAATGCGGCTGATCAACGGATGCCGGACCACGTAAGCCAGTCCTTCTTTGATCTCGGCGTTTAAGGGGCGCCGGTCAGCCGCCGGGACAGCCATCTCGCGATCACGGGTCCGGGTGAGGAACACGGCGGAGAGCAGGTAGCCGAGGGCCTCCCCCACGAACAGCACCGGTGCCGTGACCACGGTCAGCACTAGTCCTCCCGCGGCGGGTCCTCCAATTCTGGCTATTTGGGCCGTTGCTTCCAGTTTGGAGTTGGCCTGGCCGACGTTGCCGGGGGCAACGAGGACCGGAACATAGCTCTGGTACGACACTTCGAAAAACACCGTCGCCGTGCCTGCGATCGCGGCAATGACATACAGATGCCAGATCTGGAGCATTCCGCCCCACCAGAGCAGCGGAACGGCGGCCATCGCCGCCGCCCTGGCAAGGTCGGCTGCGATCATGGTCCGCCGCTTCAGCCAGCGGTCTACCCAGGCGCCGGCCGGGAGCCCCACAACAAGGAACGCAACCAGGCCGGCGGCATTCAGCACGCCGACCTCAAATTCCGTGGCACGCAACATGGCCACGGCGAGTACCGGAAGCGCCAACTGTCCGATCTGGGCACCGAGCTGTGACATGGCATGGCCCGCCCAGAAGGTGGTGAAGTTGCGGTCCAGCAAGAGGGAACCGGTTTCTTCACCTGCCGCTGTTGGTTCGGCCGTCACCGCATCAGTTTCCAGCCGCGATTGATATATGTCAATCACTTATTGCTGGCTAGACTTGCGCTATGACACCCCCTCCTGAGGGCGACGAAGCCGATCTACTGGCGAAGGGCCGCGCGCTCAGTTCCCCGCTCAGGCTGCGGATTCTCCGTTTATGTCTTCACCAGGCCCGGACCAACAAGGAGATCGCCGAAATCCTGGGGATTAACCCTGCCTCCAGCCTTCACCACGTCCGCACCCTGGTGCGCACCGGGTTCCTGCTGGCGGAGGAGCGCCGGAAGGGGCGCCGGGGGGCTGCCGAGGTGCCGTACATCGCCAGCCGCAAGTCCTGGCGCGCGCCGGTGAACAACGTCTCCCCCATCCTTATCGAGACTTTCCTGCAGGAAACCCGGGATCTACCGCCGGAGGACATCGAGGTCTGGCGGCTTGGCGTGAAATTCAACGCCGCCCGCCGGGAGGAGATGCTGGGGAAGCTCCGCGCGGTGCTGGACGAGTATATGGCGCTTCCTCCAGACGACGACGGCGAGGCCACGTCGCTGATGATCGCCCACCACCGGGACCCGACAGCGGACTAGGCTTGTGCCCCGGCCGCAGGGGCCGGAACCTGCGCCGCCGGCTTCCGGCGGCGATACCGCCGGCACCAGGCAAGCATCAGCACGGTGACGACCACTATTCCGTACACCCAGATGTTCCCGGCCAGATCGCCGGCTATCAGCCGCTTTCCGGGCACCATTGCCGACCACCACCCTGCCAGGAGATAGCAGAGGACCCCGGCGACCGCCGTCGGGACCAGGGAGCGGAAGGAAGCGCCCAGGAAAAGCTGAACGCAGCCCAGCAACACCAGTGCGGCCAACGCGCCCAGAGGCAGCACGACGCCGGCCGTCACTAACTCCTGGCGGTGCAGTGCCGTGCCCGCCATGGCAGCAAAAAGAGCTGCCGGCACGGCGGCGGCCAGACCGCCTGCCATGCCGGCAGCTCTCTTATTCACGGATGGATCCGTCGTGCGGAACGGAACGCGCGGGTTATGCCCGCGCCCTGGCGCGGGTGGCCTTGGCACGCTCGTTCGAGTCGAGGATGAGCTTACGGATTCGGATGGCCTCCGGGGTAACCTCAACGCACTCGTCTTCGCGGGCGAATTCGAGGGACTCTTCGAGGGTCAGGTCGCGCGGCGGCGTCAGGTTCTCGAAGGTGTCGGAAGAAGCGGCACGCATGTTGGTGAGCTTCTTTTCCTTGGTGATGTTGACGTCCATGTCGTCGGCGCGGGAGTTCTCGCCCACGATCATGCCTTCGTATACCTCGGACGTCGGCTTGACGAAGAAGGAGCCGCGCTCCTGCAGGTTGATCATGGCGAAGGGCGTGACGACGCCCGCACGGTCGGCAATCATCGAACCGTTGGTGCGGTATTCGATCGGGCCGGCCCACGGCTCGTAGCCTTCGGAAATGGAGGACGCGATGCCTGCGCCGCGGGTGTCCGTGAGGAACTTGGTGCGGAAACCGATCAGGCCACGGGCCGGAACGATGAACTCCATGCGGCACCAGCCGGTGCCGTGGTTGGCCATGTTGGTCATGCGGCCCTTGCGGGCGGCCATGAGCTGCGTGACGGCGCCGAGGTACTCTTCCGGCACGTCGATGGTCATATGCTCCATCGGCTCGTGGATCTTGCCGTCGATGGTCTTGGTGACAACCTGCGGCTTGCCGACGGTCAGTTCGAAGCCTTCGCGGCGCATCTGCTCCACGAGGATGGCCAGCGCGAGCTCTCCACGGCCCTGAACTTCCCAGGCGTCAGGACGCTCGGTGGGGAGCACCTTGATGGAGACGTTACCGATCAGTTCCTTGTCCAGGCGGTCCTTCACCTGGCGCGCGGTGACCTTGGCGCCCTTGACCTTGCCGGCCAGCGGGGAGGTGTTGATACCGATGGTCATGGAGATCGCGGGATCGTCCACCGTGATCAGCGGCAGCGGCTGCGGGTTCTCGGCGTCGGTCAGGGTCTCACCAATGGTGATTTCCTCGATGCCGGCAACAGCCACGATTTCACCGGGACCGGCAGACTCTGCGGGAACGCGGTCCAGTGCCTTGGTGGCCAGCAGTTCGGTGATCTTAACGTTCTTGAGCTCACCATTCGCACGTGCCCAGGCGACGGTCTGGCCCTTGCGCAGGGTGCCGTTGTAGATGCGGAGCAGCGCAAGGCGGCCAAGGAACGGCGAGGCGTCCAGGTTGGTCACGTGGGCCTGCAGCACGCCATCCGGGTTGTACGTGGGTGCCGGGATGTGCTCGACGATGGTCTTGAACAGCGGCTCGAGGTCCTCGTTCTCAGGCGCGGTGCCGTCAGCCGGCTGTTCGAGGGAAGCGCGGCCAACCTTGGCGGCTGCGTAAACCACGGGAACTTCGAGGATCTTGTCCAGGTCCAGATCGGGAACTTCGTCAGCCAGGTCCGAAGCCAAGCCGAGGAGCAGGTCCATGGACTCGTGGACAACTTCCTCGATGCGGGCGTCGGGGCGGTCCGTCTTGTTGACCAGCAGGATGACCGGCAGGTGTGCGGCAAGGGCCTTGCGGAGCACGAAGCGGGTCTGCGGCAGCGGCCCCTCGGAGGCGTCCACGAGAAGGACAACGCCATCCACCATGGACAGGCCGCGCTCAACCTCGCCACCGAAGTCGGCGTGGCCGGGGGTGTCGATCACGTTGATGGTAATGGTCTCGCCGTTGGAGGACGGGCCGTTGTAGGCGACGGTCGTGTTCTTGGCGAGGATGGTGATGCCCTTTTCGCGCTCCAGGTCGCCGGAGTCCATGACCCGGTCCTCGAGGTGGTTGTGGGCGGCAAAGGAATTGGTCTGCTTGAGCATGGCGTCGACCAGGGTGGTCTTGCCGTGGTCAACGTGGGCCACAATCGCGACGTTGCGCAGGTCACTGCGTGACGCAGTGGCTACCGCAGTGTTGGTGGTGGTTTCAGACATGCGTTATTGCTCGATTCAGTGGTGAAGTCAGCTGTTGTATCGCGACATTTCCAACCGGAACGCACGACGGATCAGACCCTTTAACACAGGGCACCTACAGCTAGTCTAAACGCTCGCCCATTTATTGGCCTAAAATCCGAACGCACACCCTTTCCGGCCTGTTACCAAATCGTGAATCCCGCAGGCCCGTCACGTGAGCAAAATCACTGGCTTTTCCTGAACTGATCCACCACTATTGCTTGGAACACTACGAACAGGCCAGGAGTCCACGGATGCTACAAGTCTCGACGCGGGCCGTCCTGATCACCCTGATGATTGCGGCCAGCGTGTTTTTAGGCGGCTGCGGGACGCCGTCCCAACCGGCCTCCGGCACGGGCGGCTCGTCCCGTCCCCGCGCCGCTTCTGTGGCATCGGCCACCGCCGCGGCACCGGCTGCAGCGCCGGGCGAGGCCGTCGCCGCAGGTTCGTCCCTGGGAAGCGACCTTGCCGCCGTGGATCCTGCCGTCCTGCCGGCGGGATCCCTGTTCCGGAACCCCGCAAACGGCCGTGACGAAGTGATCACGGGCGACACCGAACGCACGGCCCTGCTGATCGGCGATTCGCAGTCCGAACCGAAGGCTAGCTGGCCCCGCCGCGCCCTGGCCGATCTGGGCTACGACGTCTTCTTCTGCGGCAAGGGCGGCACCGGCTACGTCGCCTCCAACGGCGCCACCGGCAACTATGTCGATGCCCTGCAGCGGGGCGACTGGCACCTTCCGTACGGTTTCCCTCCGCTCGTGGTAATCCAGGGCGGCGGCAATGACGCCAGGCAGGGCGCCAGCGACGAACAGATCGTCGCCAACGCGGAGAGCCTGATCACCACGCTCAAGCAGCGCTACCCGGGCGCCAAGCTGGTCATGGTCGGCACGCTGGCCAAGGGCACCGGGCGGCGCACCGAGGTTGATGCGCTGCTGGGATCGGTGGCGGCTGCCCACAGCATCCCGTTCGTCAGTGTCGGTGACTGGCTGACCCGCTACGGCCTCGAGGAGCATCTTGCCGACTCGGTTCACATGAACGACGACGGCCACCGCGCGCTGGGAATGTTGCTGGGCGACCGGCTGGAGGCACTCGGACTAGACCTGGACTAGGCGCGATCGGTCCGCGATCCCGTCAACCATGCAGGACTGAGCGACGTGCAGCAACAACTAACGCGCCGGCCTGACGGCCAGGGAGCCGATGCCCACCTTCGGGTGGACACCGGCTCTTTCAGGCCACTGCAAGATGATGGTTCCGGCTATTCCATTCCGGCGGCGAGCAATTGCTCCCGCAGTTCGCGGCGTTCACGCTGCCTTTCCGGGTCCGGCAGCGGCACGGCCGCCAGCAGGCGCTGCGTGTAGTGCTCCTGGGGATTGCGCAGGATCTGATCCCGGCTCCCCTGCTCCACGATGCGCCCGCGCTGCATGACGCAGATCCGGTCCGCCAGAACGTCTACGACAGCCAGATCATGCGTGACGAAGAGGCACGCGAAGCCAAGTTCGCGCTGCAGGTTCTGGAAAAGCTCCAGAACCTTCGCCTGCACAGACACGTCCAGCGCCGACGTGGGCTCGTCCGCCACCATCAGCTTCGGCTTCAGCGAGAGGGCGCGGGCGATGCCCACCCGCTGCTTCTGCCCGCCTGACAGCTCGTGCGGATACCGGTTGCGGTAGTCGCGTGGAAGCTCAACCTGGTCGAGCAAGGCTTCAATCCGCTTCTGGAGGTCGTTGCCCTTCGCCACCCCGGCGAGGTACATCGGTTCGCCGATGCTTTCGCCGATCGGCAGGCGCGGGTTCAAGGAGGAGGACGGATCCTGGAAGACCATGCCGATGTGGCGCCGCACGTGGTGCAGCTGCTTGCCGTTTTTCTTGGCTGCGGAAATGTCCTGGCCCACGACCCGCATCCGGCCGGCTGCCACCGGGAGCAGCCCCACGGCGGCGCGCCCGATGGTGGTCTTTCCGGAGCCGGACTCCCCCACGAGCCCGACCACCTGTCCAGGGTAGATAGTCAGATTGGCGCCCTCGACGGCCCTGAACGCCGGCACGCGGCCCTGCTTGGGATACTCGATGGCCACGTCGGTCAGTTCAAGGACTGGTTCACCGGCGGGCCTGGCGGATTCCGCAGCAGCCAGCGCCTCAGCGTTTTCTTGCTCCCGGCGTACCAGTTCCCCGTGCTCCACAGACTCAAGTTCAGCATGCGTGACGGCGGCCAAGGCGGCGGTCACGTCCACGGCGGTCTCGGTGTCCGCGCCGCCCTGTCCAAGGTGCGGAACGGCCGCCAGCAGCGCCTGCGTGTAGGGGTGCTGCGGGTTGTGGAAAATCTGCTCGGCGGTGCCGGATTCGACGATCAGCCCCCGGCGCATGACTGCGATCCGGTCAGCGAGGTCGGCCACGACGCCCATGTCATGCGTGATGAGGACGATCGCGCTGTCGAGCTTGTTCCGCAGGTTTCTCATCAGATCCAGGATTTCGGCCTGCACCGTCACGTCAAGGGCCGTGGTGGGTTCGTCAGCAATCAGCAGCTTGGGGTCGCAGGACAGGGACTGCGCAATCATTGCGCGCTGCCGCTGCCCGCCGGACAGCTGGTGCGGGTAGGACTTGAAGGCTTTCTCGGGATCCGGCAGCTCCACCAGGTCGAGCATCCGCAGCGCGCGCTCCCGGGCTTCATCCGGTGACACCTCGTTGTGGAGGCGCACCGTTTCCACGATTTGGGCGCCCACCGTGTAGACGGGGTTCAGGGCCGTCATGGGCTCCTGGAAAATGACGGCCACGTCCTTCCCGCGGACGCTGCGGATGTTGGAGGCGTTGGCGCCAAGCAGCTCCTTGCCGGAGAGCTTGACGCTTCCGGAGACGCGGCTGTTGCTCGGCAGCAGGCCCAGCAGCGCCATGGAGCTGGCGCTCTTGCCGGAACCGGATTCGCCAACGATGGCCAGCACCTCGCCGGCGCGGACTTCGTAGTTAAGTCCGACGGCGGCCGGAACCCACTTCTTCTCCACGCCGAAGTCGACGCTCAGGTCGCGCACCTCAAGGACGACAGCGCCCTTGCTGTCGGGATCGGACCGGGCGGGGCCGGGGATGATGTAGTCAGACATGTTGGGGTTTTCCTTCCACCCGGGACAGCGGAGCAGGAGAAATTAGTGCTGCGGCCCGAAGTCCTGAATTATTGGGGGCATGAGCACTGCGCCGCACGCCGAAAATGCTGTGACCTTCAAGGCCCGCACCAACAAATGGTTTGCGGCGCTTGCCTGGCTCGTGGCCGGCGTCGGCCTTGTCAGCACCGCCGCAACGGGCGGGGCGGCATCCATGCTCGGCATCGGGCCGCTGCTGCTGATCGGATACCTTGGCTGGCTGTTGTTCTGGCGCCCTTCGGTCGTAATCCATGACGCCGGCGTCCGGCTCGAGAACCCGTTCCGGTCCGTGATGGTGCCATGGGCTGCCCTCGTCCATGTGGACACGCGGTACGCGCTGACCCTCGTCACACCGTCCGGAAGCTATGGCGCCTGGGCGGCGCCTGCCCCCGGGATCTGGGGCGGACGCAACGCGCGCCCCGAGGATCTCCACGGCCTGCCAGGCACCACCTATGGCCCCGGGAATTCCGTTCGGCCCGGCGATTTGAAGAGCACCGACTCCGGGCAGGCCGCGCAGTTGGTCCGCGCCCGCTGGCAGCAGCTTGTTGAAGCCGGCGCCATCAACGCAGGGAACGCTGCCATTACCCCCGTCTCGATAACCGTCCGCTGGCTGCATGTTGGCGCCACCGCGCTGCTGCTCGCGTTCAGCATCTGGGGCGTGGCGCTGCTCTAGGGCCCCTCCCTGCCACGGCAGCACGTCAGCCTCCCCTGTTGTCGCCGGAGACAGTGCCGTCCTCGGCAGTGCCATCCTTGACCGTGGCCGGTATCTTCTCCGGCGCCAGCGGACTGCTTACCTCCCGTGCTTTCTTGGCGTTGAACTTCTTCTGGCGCGGATCAAACGCGTCCCGCAGCCCGTCGCCGATGAAATTGATGCTGAGGCAGATGAGGACGATGAACAGGCCTGGGAACCAGAACAGCCACGGACGGGTGGAAAAGGCTTCCTGGTTCTGCGAAATGAGCAGTCCAAGGGAGGTGTCGGGAGACTTGACGCCGACGCCCAGGTAGCTCAGCGCCGTCTCGGTAAGAATCGCCGCGGACATCGTCAGGGTGACGTTGACGATCAGGACGCCCACCGCGTTGGGCAGGATGTGCTTGAAAATGATCCGGGCGTTGCTGGCTCCGGAGATGCGTGCGGCGTCGACAAATTCCCGTTCCCGCAGGGACAGGAACTCACCGCGCATGAGCCTGGCCAGGCCCACCCAGCTGATCAGCCCCAGGAAGATGCCGAGCGCCAGGACACCGTTGGTGCTGGCAAAGGACGCAAACCAACTGCCTTCGTCCCTCCGCCCGGCGAGCTGGGCCATGACGGCTGCGAGGAGCAGTGCCGGGACGATGATGATGACGTCCGTGAGGCGCATGAGGATGGCCTCCATCCAGCCGCGGAAGTAGCCGGACAGGGCGCCGACGATCACTCCGATCAGGCCGGCGATGAGGCCGATGACCACCATGATGGTGATGGACTGTTGGGCGCCGCGCATCGTCATGGCGAACAGGTCCCGCCCGATCCGGTCCTGGCCGAACGGGTGCTCCCCCCAGGCCGGAGGCCACAACGAGGCCGTAGGGGCACCCCCGTTGACCAGCGGCGACACAGCCTCGTGGCTGTATTTCCACCATCCCGGGATGCCGGCATAGCCCACGGAGGTGAAGGCCATGATGAAGATGAAGGCAAAGACCACGAGACCCACGATCGCGCCGGAGTGGCCGAGGAACCGCTTGCGGACGATCTGCCCCTGGCTCAGTCCCCGGGCCTCGATGACGGGTTCGATGCCGGCGGCCTGCTGCCGGTGCAGGCTGCCCTGCTCGGCGACGATTTCATCCTGCTGGCTCGGCTGGCTCATGCTTTTACCCTTACTCGTGGATCCAGTGCGGAATACGCAAGGTCCGCAATGAGGTTGAACGCCATGGCCGTGATGGCGACGCAGACAAAGACGCCCATGACGGGGTTGGGGTCAACGTGCTGAATCCCGTCGAGGAACAGGAACCCCATGC
The DNA here is from genome assembly GCF_018613875.1 of Arthrobacter sp. ISL-28. Taxonomy (GTDB): domain Bacteria; phylum Actinomycetota; class Actinomycetes; order Actinomycetales; family Micrococcaceae; genus Arthrobacter. The sequence continues at coordinate 13,352 of NZ_JAGGPJ010000028.1, forward strand.
CGCGGACGGAAAAGACCGTCTCGGTGATGACGGCTCCACCGATGAGCCCGCCGATGTCGAAGGCAACGATGGTGGCGACCGGGATCAAAGCGTTCCGGAACGCATGGCGCATCACGACGGTCCGTTCAGACAGGCCTTTGGCCCGTGCCGTCCGGATGTAGTCCATGTTCATGATTTCGAGCATGGAGGCTCTGGTGAACCGGGTGTAGCCGGCCAGCGAGATGAGGACCAGGGCCGTTGTCGGCAGGATGAGGTGGGTGAAGGAATCGAGCCCGAGGATCCAGAAATCACCCTCGATGTTCGGGGTGCCGGCGCCGATGGTCGCAATGGGGCGTCCGCGCACTCTGCCGTTGCTGAAGTAGGCGGGCCAGGCCTGCATGAAGCGGTCAAGGACGATGAGGAATCCCATGAGGAATGAGGTGATGGCGGCAGCGCGCATGGACTGGCCGCGGTCATAGCCTCCCACGAAGTAGCCGATGGCCGTGCCGATGAGGACCGTGGCGATCGCGAGGAGCACGATCATGAGGAACGTTGCCTGGCTGAGCAGCGGCTGGATGAGGAAGTATGCAACCACGCCGGCGCCGACGGCGATGAGAGCGGACTGCAGCGCCTTCCGGTTCCTCAGGCCGGCCGTGAGCAGGGTGACGGCAAAGGCCAGTCCGACACCGGCGATGGCGATGACGACCGGCCCGAATCCGGGTGTTCTGAACCAGAGGGTGACGGAGAAGTAGATGAGTACGGCAGTGACAACGGCGAAGACTATTCCGGCTGTGAGCGCCCGCCGCTTCGCATCCCCGCCGGCGACGATCATGGCGACAAAACCGAGTACCGCGCCGATGCCAATTGCCACGGGAAGAGGTATCTCAGGGTTCCTGAGGAAGTTGTTGAATCCGATGGCGCCAAATTCCTTCAGCAGCACGGCGACCCAGAAAATCGGGAGGGAAAAGAATAGAAAGGCCATGAAGGTCACGCCGTAATCCAGCGTGCTGTACTGTCGCAACGCGGTGATGATGCCAAGGGTGATGCCCACGAGGATCGCCAGAATGGTGGCGCCGGTAACCAGGGTGAGGGTCTGGACGAGTGCATGCCCCAGCGCGTCCGTAATGGGCTGTCCGGCGATGTTCTTGCCCAGATTGCAGGAGCCGGCGAAAGGCACGAGGCATTGGGCGGCGCCGCCGAGCCATTTGAAGTAGCGCAGCGGCGCCGGGGTCTCCAGGTCCAGGAGAGCGGACCTGGAGTCCATCAATTGCTGTTTGTTGGGCGCACTGCTGGCCCGGAACTCCGCGAGCGGATCTCCGGACGCCGCGGTGAGCAGATACACCAGGAAGGATGCGCCCAGAAGAATGAGTGCAGCGGTGACTAGCCGCCGGACAATGTAGGTCACCATCGTGATAGAACCTCAGTATTCGGGCCCGGGGATTGCCCGGGCCGGTCGCGGGTTGGCCGTGCCCGCCTTTGTGTTGCCGGCACGGCGGGAGAAGTCGCTGCAAAGGCGCCGGGACCATAGTGCTCGATCCCGGCGCCTCAGCTAGCTTCTTGCAGTTGTGGTCGTCGGCCTACTTTTCGGCCCACTCCCAGAAGTTCCACCAGACTCCCGTCTGGTTCGGCATGAACTTCACGCCGGTGATGCGGTCGCTGTAGGCGTCGACTCCGACGGCCTGGAACAGCGGGAGACCGTACGCGGACTCCCAGATCTTCTTATCGATCTGTACCTTGAGCTCGTCCTGCTTGCCGTGGTCGGTCGTAACGATCAGCTCATCCATCAGCTTGTCAGCCTCCGGGTCGCTGAACTTGTTGAAGTTGGAGCCGTTGCCCGTGCGGAAGATCTGCGGCACGCCGGAGACTCCAACGCCAGGGTTGATCCAGCCGAAGATGGTGGCGTCGTAGCCGCCCTTGCCGAGCGCCTTGCCCCAGTCAGAGCCACCCAGACCGCCGTCGACGATCTTGAAGCCCGCCTTGGTGGCGGATTCGCGGATCAGGGAGAAGGCATCCACGCGGTTCGGGTTGTCCTTGTTGTACATGATGCGGACTTCCGGAGCCTTGCCCGCGAGCAGTTTCTTTGCTCCGTCAATGTCAACATCCTGGTATGCCGAGGAGCCGTTTTCCTTCACGGAATCGGCGTAGGCAGGCTGGGCCGGAACAAAGAGCTGTGAATCCAGCGGCTTCGCTTCCGGATCCAGCTTCTTGACGATCTTGTCGACAATGTCCTTTCGGGGAACAGACTTTATGAACGCTTCACGCACGCTCTTGTCAGCGAGCGGCCCCGAGTAGTTCAGGTCGATGTGGTCGTAGGACAGCTGATAGCCCTGCTCCACGGTCACGCCCTGGCTTTCGAGGGCCTTGAGCTGCTCCAGCGTATCGGCGGAGGGTTGCGGGGCGATGATGTCCGCCTCACCGTTCTTCAGTGCCTGGACCTGTGCAGGAGCGGAACCGATGTAGCGGACGGTGATTTCGTCGAGCTTGGCCTCGGGGCCCCAGTTGTAGTCCTTGTTCCGGACCATGGTCAGGGACTGGTCCTGGTTGATGCTCTTGACGATGAACGGACCGTTGGAGAGGAAGAGACTCGGATCGCTCGGCAGGGTTTTGGAGTCGAATCCGGTGTTCCAGAGGTCGGCCATCGCCTTGAGTTTGGTGTCAGCAGGCTTCGGGGCCTTGGCATCGCCCCGGGGCATTCCCTTGAGGTGGTCAATGAACTCCTGGGTATCCGCCATGCCGGCCTTCTTGGCCAGCACGTGGGCGGGGATGTCGATCCCGGGGCCGCCGAGCGCGATTTCCCAGTCCGCGAACGGCTTGGAGTACTTGAGCGTCATGGAGCGGTTGTTGTCGCCAATTTCCGGGAAGTCGGTGAGGGCGAGACCCGTCGGATCACCGGCATAGGAGAAGTACGACGTTCCGGCTTTCCCGTCCGGGTCGGCGTCGTTGTAGTACCCGGAAAATGCGGCCCATTGGAGGAGGAGGTCCGCTGCGGTGACGGGCGTGCCGTCGGACCATTTGACGCCCTCATTGATGGTGTACTTGACGGTCAAAGGATCGTCCGAGGTCTTTTCCATCTTGCCGAACTTTTCATTGCGGACAACGTTCAGCTGGTTATCGATGTAGTAGAAACCTGAGTGGGTGGCGTAGCTGACCTTCGAGTTGATGTCCGTGTTGCCGTCTGCCGTGTTGGGGTTGAACGTGTTGAATGCGTTCACCTCGACCACGGTAGCCGTGCCACCCGTCTTGCCGGCCGCGTCGCTTGTCGGGGTTGTCCCGGTGTTGGTGTTTGCGCAGGCGCTGAGTGCCAGCGCCGCCGCCGCGGCAACGCCTACTGCCTTGGAAATACGACTCAATCGCATTCCGCCTCCTATGTCTCTTAGTGTGGAAAAGACCGCCGCTATGAACGTCGGCCAGATTGCCACATCCCCCCAGTGAGCATGTGGCATGTCTCACATGGGATGTAGCCTAGACCCGAAGGCATGGCTGGCGGACGGAAAGTTGTCCCTGAGTAAAGGTTGTTATCGAGATGCAACCTAGTACTAACTGCGGGGGCCACGCGGCAGGCTTGCTTGGCCGGATGGGGCCAGGCAGGTATTCATGCCAATCACAACAAAAGCCACGGTCCAAGGGATCAGGGCTTTTGGGTGTTAATTCTCAATCACTGAACAACGGGCGCGGCTCCTTGATGTTGAAGCGGAACTTGCCCAACACATGGGGATCGAAAACGCGTCCCGGGGCGTCTAAACGGAAGGCTCGCACTATGGCTGATTCTGAACTCTCGCACCTAAGGGAACGAGCGGCCCATGGCGACGCCGACGCCGTCGGACAGCTCATCGAACTCGCCGCAGATCGAGAGGATTTCGACGAGCTCCGTCGTCTTGCTGACAGCGGCAGCAAGGATGCAGCGGATCAGCTCGTCGAACTCGCCAGCGAAAAAGGCGCCCTGGCCGTGCTCCGCCATCTGACAGCCGGCGGCAATACCGATGCAGCCGATGTTTCTGGCCGAGCTGACTGACGAAGACGGCCGGGGCATCGTGTGACACTCTCGCGACGGATACCACGGCCGACTCCTGGCCTGGATGGCCGTCTACGGCGCCTTGGCGTTCGCAATCCCCTATGCGCTTCTGTACTGGGCGCTGACGCGGGCTACCGCCAGCTCCGCGACAGTAGTCATGGCCGGGGTCCCGCTGGTGACACTGCTCCTTGCTGTGAGCCAGCGACTCGAGCGGTTCACAAAGAGAGCGCTGGCGGGTTCGGTTCTCGCCCTCGGCGGTATCGCTTGGATGGTACTTGGCTCGCACCCCGGCAGGCGCGGTACTCGCCATGCTCGGGGCGAACCTCGCGGTCGGCCAGAGCATCATCCTGGGGAAGCAATTGTCTGCCAACCACCCCGCTATGACCAACGCGGTCGCCATGACAATCGCCGCACTACTGCTGATCATGCTGTCCGCCTCGGTCAACGAGGCGTGGGCCCTGCCAACTCAGCCCGGCGTGGCAGCGGCTTTGGCCTATCTGGTGACGCTGGGGTCGGTCGGCCTGTTCATCCTGGTTCTGCTCGTGGTGCGTACCTGGACCTCGTCGGCAAGCTCGTACATGTTTGTCCTGTTTCCCGTGGTCACCTTGGGGCTGGCGGCGTGGCTCATCGATGAGCCGATGACCCTGCCTGCCGTGCTCGGTGCCGCCCTGGTCATGGCCGGCGTCTGCTTCGGCGCCCTGTCAGGGCCCGCGCCGCCTGCCCCGGCCACGCCAACTGACGTTTTGCCGCCGCCTACACGTTGAAGCGGTAACCGGCCAGTCTCTGAGCACCTACTCAACCCTAGAACGGGTTGTGCCCAATGGGGCAGGTGGAGCCCTCCGCGCAGCTCATACCTGGGCGGTTTTCAACCACGTTGTCGACCGGCTACCGGACCGGAACGACCCACGTCCTTCCACAAACGCATTCATCGGTAAAGATGTCGGAATGGCGAATCTCGTCGAACACTTCGAACGTTTCCTGGGCCCGATCACCCGTGGCTGGTCGGTGGATCCGGACGGGCACAGGATGCAGGTCCGGATTCTTAAGTTCAATTCCGGCACCTCGCAGCTGTCGTGGTGTTCCCCTTCGCGTTCGGAGGACTGTACGCAGGGCTTCCACCCCGGAAATCTCGAAACCCGAAGTAGGGTGCAACGCCCACCCCAGGCCAGTCTGGCCCTGCCGCCACCCGTCTCGTCCTGGCTAGCGAAAGATCTCAAATCATCTTGCCCTGCGCCTGAGCGATCTTTTGGGCGAAGTCGTTCAGCGCCGCAGCTACAGCGTCTGGATTGCTCAAGGTGGCGTAATGACCCCCTGGAATTTCCAGAGGTTCGACTCCAAGTCGCTGGTGTACTTGGCGTCTCATGAATGACGCTGGAAAGAACCGGTCGTCACGGCACAGTATTGCTCTGGTGGGGACGGCCGGATGACGCTGACCAGGCCAGGGCCGTGCCATCCATGCACCTTGCTGGTCGCGCTCTTTGTCACGTGCCTGGTGCACCAAATCCTCGGGGACTTCATTGAAAAACGCTGCCTGGGGGTCCGGATCTATGTCTTCGCGATTATGACCCGTGTTGGTCCACCAATCGCCGAATGTCTCGCCCGGTAGTGGGATCATTCCTGCGAGATATACGAGTCCGTCCGATTGGAGCTCTTCGCAAACCAAGGGCGCCGTAAAGCCTCCTAGCGAGTGGCCGACGACGATGGTGTGCTGAGCATCGCCCACCGCTGCAGTTACCGCATGGGTGTAGTCCTCAAGCCCGGCATTGTCGTCTTCGATGGGCAAGTCGACCGCGACGACCTCATGCCCGATGCCTCAAGCAGTGGTTTGACCAGATGCCAGTCCCATGCGGTGGAACCGCCGCCATGAATCAGTACGAAAACTGCCAAGATCCCACCCCAGTTCCAAGACATGTACGAACACGTCCACCCTAGCCAACAGCACTCCCGGCTCGGGTCGTCGCGCTGAAGGGAATGCGCCCGAACAACCTACGAATGCTTGGACTTGCTGCCCTCTTGAGTGATGCTGCCTCACGAAGCGTCCCAGTTCCTTGGAAACCGACACGCCTGCCTTTTGGTACCTGCAACTTCGTTACCCGAGGCGCATCCCAGACCTAGAGCGGTGAAGAAGCCATAAGCTAGTCGTAACCGTCTACATTTGGTCGGATCAGCAGCTGACGGCGACGGTTAACCGATCCGCTCGGCCAGGGACACGATGATTCCTTCTGGACCCCGCACATACGCCATGCGCCAAACGTGCTCGTATTGACCGACGCCGCCAATCAGGCCGTAGCCGTCCGCGGCGAGCCGTTCGAGGGCTCCTTGAAGGTCGTCCACCTCGAAGGCCACGTTGCGCAGTCCCAGTTCCGTGGACATCGCAGCGGGAGATCCTGGCTCGTGGTCGGGTCGGACGAAGCTCGACAGCTCTAAGCCAGCGCCTCCGTCGGGCGGCCGCAGCATGACGATCTCGCTGCGGGAGTCGGGGATCCCGATGACGGTGTCCACAAACTCCCCCTCCATGAACATCCGGCCCTCGACCTCGAGACCCAGACCGACGAAGAACGCAATTGCTCTGTCAAGGTCGGCAACGGTGATGCCGACGTGATCGAAGCGTCGCACAGGTGACATATGGGGCAGTCTCCAATCCTCGTTGAGTACGTCTGTGTAGCCGGAGCGGTGGTGGGTCCGCCACCCCGAATATACTAGCCGTCAGCCTACCCGCAGGCCTGGCACGAAAGGCATTCCACTGAGATCCCGCCTTTGGCAAACCCGCTGGAACCGCCGGCTTCACAGAGCCAGGCCGCCGTTCTGCCCACGGGCGGACCTGAACCGCCCAGAGTCCTTGACATAGCCTGGCGTAGCCGCATGACATTGTTCGTCCTCAGTGCGCTTGACACCTGGCCACGGTCAGCTCCGCCGATGGCCGCTATAGCCGGAGCTTTGCCGGCGGTGTGGACACGGGCATCGCCCTCACCGTACTACTGGCCCATCCAGACACTCCCAAACGAGGGCATGATGCTCTCGGCCGTACGCCAGCCGGACCTACGATGGATTCCATGACCGACTCTGAGCCTGTTTGAATCTATGAGGTGGCCGCCAGCGCTGCGTTCATCCCGGACTGACCCTGAACTATGGCCGCAAGAGCCCCGTTCAACTCGGATGCGACGAGATCCGATCGGTTCTTGAAGGCATCGAAAGCCGCTTTTCCCGAACCACTGAACCGGCCCTCCAGCGGCGTCACTGCATCGACAAAGCGTCGTACGAGCGCACCGAGATCCTGTTGCGATACGTCAGTCTGCTTGGTCAGGTTACCTAGCTGTCGGCACCCATATCAAAGATGGCCATCGTTCCCCCCAGTAGGAATATAGGACGGCGCCGCAACCGTACAGCACAGACACGGTTAATAGCATGAACAACTCGGCTAGTTAAGTCCACTCGATGCAGTAAACAGCAAGAATCACTATCTAACACGCAACACTATGTCGCGACAGGTTACTGGGACTGCTTAGTGCCACTTGGGCCTTCGTTATCGCAGGCCTCAGGCGGCGCTAGTTGCGGCAACAAAAGACCGAAGCCGCTCAGGAGACCTGATCGACTGGCCTATCTGGTCGCCGTCATGGCGCTTCTGTTCGTCCTGAACACGGTCTGGCAGCGCCGGCATCGGCGCAACAGACCGCCGCGGCACCACGATGAGAGGCAGTCCCAGCGCGGCCCGGTCTTCAAGCACAGCACCAATTGTCTGGACTTCGCGTTCGAGCAGGACATCGGTTTTGGGACCGGATCGACAGAACTCGTGCCCCCGGCCAGTCCTTGCCATCCAGGAGTCCCCGCACCACCTGCCCCGGCCGCCAAACTGACGTTTTACCGTCGCCTACACGTTGAAGCGGAACTCCACGACGTCGCCGTCGGCCATGACGTATTCCTTGCCTTCGATGCGGACTTTGCCTCGGGACTTCGCCTCGGCCATTGATCCCGCCTCGATGAGGTCGTCGAAGGAAACAACTTCGGCCTTAATGAAGCCGCGCTGGAAGTCGGAGTGGATGACCCCTGCAGCCTGCGGCGCCGTATCCCCCTGGTGGATGGTCCACGCCCGGGTTTCCTTGGGACCTGCTGTGAGATAGGTCTGCAGCCCGAGGGTATGGAAGCCCACGCGCGCCAACTGGTCCAGGCCGGATTCGTCCTGGCCGTTCATTTCCAGCATTTCGCGCGCTTCTTCCTCGTCCAGCTCAACGAGGTCGGACTCAAGCTTGGCGTCGAGGAAGATGCAGTCAGCGGGCGCGACCATGGCGCGCAGTTCAGCCTGCTTCTCGGGGCTGCCGAGGATTCCTTCGTCGGCATTGAAGACGTAGATGAAGGGCTTGGCTGTGAGGAGGCTGAGCTCCTTGAGGTGCTCCATCTCCAGCTTGTCGCTCTTAACCGAGGAAAAGATGGTGTCGCCGCGTTCCAGGACAGTCTGGGCGGCCTTGATGGCTGCGAGTTCGGCGGCCTCGCGCTTCTTGATTTTGACTTCTTTTTCGATCCGGGGAATGGCCTTCTCGATGGTCTGCAGGTCCGCGAGGATCAGTTCGGTGTTGATCGTCTCCATGTCGGAGCGGGGGTCGACTTTGCCATCGACGTGGATGACGTCAGGGTCATCGAAGACCCGGACCACCTGCGCGATTGCTTCCGCCTCGCGGATATTCGCGAGGAACTGGTTGCCCAGGCCTTCGCCTTCCGAGGCGCCCTTGACGATGCCCGCGATGTCAACAAAGGAGACAGCAGCGGGCAGGAGACGCTGGGACCCAAAGATCTTCGCGAGCTGGTCAAGCCGGGGGTCGGGCAGGTTCACGACGCCGACGTTCGGTTCGATAGTGGCGAACGGGTAGTTCGCTGCCAGCACCTGATTACGGGTCAGTGCGTTGAAAAGAGTTGATTTGCCGACGTTGGGCAGTCCGACGATGCCAATAGTAAGAGCCACGGGTATTGATTCTACCCGTTTCGGAGGCATCAGCGGCGCTGCGGCCTAACCTGGCCTGCCCGTCAGTGCGCGGCAGGGATCGTTCGATGGGCCTGCGGCCGCGCGGCACGGCTGCCTTCGGCAAAATGTCGCACCTGCATGCCACAGTGAAGGCATGGATCCTTTCGCAGTCATTCTGGCCCTTCTGATGCTGTTGCTCGGCGCCTTGGCAGGCGCCGCTTTCGCCTACACGGTTTTGCGACGCCGGAACGCGGCGCTCGAAACGGACTTCGACGCCGTGTCATCCCGGCTCTCAGAGGTCAGCGCCCAATTTGCCGCTGCCGACGCCGAGCGGAAGCTGCTGTCCGTCCAGAACCGGGAACTGGGCGAATCACGCCAGCAGGACGGCAGCGTGCTGCGGGCGTTGGCGCCGGTCGCGGAAAAGCTGACGGCCGTGCAGCAACAGGTCGCCCTGCTGGAACGGGACCGCCTGGAGCAGTACGGGCAACTGGCCCAGCAACTGCAGGAAGCCAGGCTCTCGGACGAGCAGCTGATGCGGTCCACGCACGCCCTTGAATCCGCGCTGCGCTCGAACAGCGCCCGCGGCCAGTGGGGCGAGGTCCAGCTGCGCAGGGTGGTTGAAGCCGCCGGTATGCTGCGCCACGTCGATTTCCACGAGCAGCTCCACAGTTCGGGGGCGGATGCGTCAGTCCGGCCGGACCTTGTGGTTCAGCTGCCGGGCGACAAGCAGCTGGTGGTTGATGCCAAGGTGCCGTTGTCGGCTTACCTGGAGGCGCAGGAGCTCGGCCAGCAAGGCGGAGACAAGCCGGGTCTGAGCCAAGCAGCACAACAGAATCTGCTCGTAGCCCATGCCAAGGCCCTCAAGGCCCACGTGGATGCCCTGAGCACCAAGAAGTACTGGGACATTTCCGGGAACTCGCCGGAGCTGGTCATCTGCTTCCTGCCCGCCGAGTCCATCCTCGCCGCCGCATTGTCGGCAGATCCAGCGCTGCTGGATCACGCCCTGTCACGGAACGTGGTGCTGGCATCGCCGGGGACACTGCTGGCCGTCCTCAAATCCGTTGCCTTCACCTGGCGCCAGGACGTCCTGACGGACAGCGCCCGTGAATTGTTCGAGCTGGCCCGGCAGCTTTACGAACGCATGGGGACCCTCGGTGAAAATGTCAGCAAGCTGGGGTCCTCCCTGAAATCCTCAGTTGACCGCTACAACTCAATGGTGGGCACGCTTGAGGCCCGGGTCCTGCCCACCGCACGGAAATTGAACGCCCTGGACGGAGCCGGACTTGTTACGCCGTCGTCGGTTCAGGTCACGCCGCGCTCCATCTCCGCGCCCGAACTGCAGGCCCGGGACCACGAAGCCGCGGAGTTGGAGGAGTCATCGGAGGACGCCGCATAAGGGGGCGCACTGCGGGGACTGCCCGGGGAGAAGCGTATTCGGGCTTGTCCCCGGGATTTGAAGGGTTGGGATGCTGCCTAGCGTGAGCGCCTGCCGCCAAGGGCACGGGAGACGTCGCCGGCTTCCTTGAGTGTCGCACGGAGCTCCTTGGGCAGCGAGAACAGCAGATCCTCTTCCGCAGTGACGACCTCCTCGACGGCCCCGTAGCCGTAGTCGGCAAGGAGACGGAGGACGTCCTTGACCAGCACTTCGGGTACGGACGCGCCGGATGTGACGCCTACGGTTGCGACGCCTTCGAACCAGGCCTCGTCCACCTCGTTAGCGAAGTCCACCCGGTAGGAAGCCTTGGCGCCGTACTCGAGCGCTACCTCGACCAGGCGCACGGAGTTGGAAGAGTTCGCCGATCCGACCACGATCACGAGGTCGGCCTGGGGTGCAATCTTCTTGATGGCCACCTGGCGGTTCGTGGTGGCATAGCAGATGTCATCACTGGGCGGGTCCTGGAGAGTGGGGAAGCGCTCCTTGAGCAGTCTGACCGTTTCCATGGTTTCGTCAACGCTCAACGTGGTCTGGGAAAGCCAGATGACCTTCTCCGGATCCCGCACGGTCACCTTGTCCACTTCGTGCGGTCCGTTGATGATCTGGATATGCTCCGGGGCTTCACCGGCGGTTCCTTCGACTTCCTCATGGCCGTCATGGCCAATCAAGAGGATGTCGAAGTCGTCTTTTGCGAAGCGGACCGCTTCCTTGTGGACCTTGGTCACCAAGGGGCATGTGGCATCGATGGTTCGCAGGCCGCGGTCCTCTGCGGACTGGACCACGGCGGGGGACACGCCATGGGCCGAGAAGATCACCAGGGCGCCTTCAGGCACCTCATCGGTTTCATCGACGAAGATGGCACCCTGTTCTTCAAGGGAGCTGACGACATGCACGTTATGAACGATCTGCTTGCGGACGTATACGGGCGGCCCGTAGTGTTCCAGCGCTTTCTCGACGGCGATGACGGCCCGGTCCACACCGGCACAGTAACCGCGCGGGGCTGCCAGCAGAACCTTCTTGGAGCCGGGCACCGGTGCGGCCGCCAGCACTTCCTCCGGCGAACGCCGCCGGCGCGGAACAGTTGGCATCGAAAGAGAGACTGCTGAGGAGGTCATTTCTCCATGCTACCGGGTGCTGGACCGCGCCCCGGTTGCCAGATGGTGACGCAAATCGCTCTGGAAAGACCGGTTCGGTCAGCCGGAAAAATCGCGGCGGACACTTCAGCGCTTGCGGGCCGCGCCGCCGACCAGCCGGAACACCAGACCTGCGCCGAGAAGCACGGCCCCGGTGATCGCGGCGGAAAGTATCCAGGACCCGAAGCCATTGACGGATGCCGCGACGAACTCCCGTGCGAAGAGGTCTGCCACCTCATTGCCAGTGGCTGTGCCCAAGACTGCATCCGAGGCCCAGCGTGACCCCAGCGACCACAATCCGGCCAGTCCAAGCGCGCCAATGCCGGTTCCCGCCAGCACTTTCCAGCGGCGCCGCGCAACCATGAGGGCCAGGAGGAAGGCAATTCCTGCCACGATGGCCAGGCTGTAGCCCATCGGCGCGTAGGCAGCGACACGTTCAATAACCTGCCGCTGGCTCGATTGGCCGACAGTCAGGAGAGTCTGGCGCGGGGCTTCCAACGGAACACCCGCACTGTCGGAGACCTGCTTGGTCGCCAGCGCCACAAGAGGCGCCACGTCCAGGGTGACGGACGTCGCGGAACCCGCTTCGGACGGTGTGGTGCTCGCGGCGGGAAAGTTGAGGCGATGGCTCTTTCGCAGCGTCTCTTCCCAGGCGGCAGGGTAGCCGGGCAATCCAGTGAGGGCTGCGGCAGCCGATTCCAGCACCGGCCTGATGAGCTCGGTCAGGGGGCCGGGAATGCTTCCGCCGGTGTCGATGCTCCCCACGACGGCCGTTGCCAGCCGCTTCTGAAACGCCGGATCCTTGCCCAGGGGGGCGGCCAGCGCCACAAAACCGTTTTCCTGCACAATATCGCGGTCCACCCAAATTGCCGGGACGGCAATGGCGGACAACAGCAGGCCAAGGATGACGGCCAAGGCCGAGACAAAAGAGCGCAAGGGATTCCTAGCTGGTTGGGGTTCCTGGCGGGTCGCGGTGACACTGCCATCCTAGGGGCGCTGCCGCGGCATCAGAAAAATTGTCAGCACCCGCTGATAGAGCTATGGATAGAGTTGGTTAACCCACCGCCAAGGCAAAGGACCGCCACATGCACCAGGCAATCGCCGCCACCCGGGCTGCACATGGCTGAAAACGCCATCGTGCCGGACGCCGTGCCCACAACGGTGCCGGCGACTGCCGCCGACACGAGTCCGGACAACCCGTGGCCCCTGCAGTTGCTGTCCCAAAAACTCAAGACCCACATTGAGCGTGCCCCGGCCGCGTGGGTCGAGGGCCAGGTCATTGAACTGAACCGGCGCGGCACCAGCGCGTTCCTGACCCTCAGGGACGTGGACGCCGAGATTTCCCTGCCGGCATCTGTATGGTCCAAGATCCTGGACCGCCAAGAGACGCCGCTCGAACGCGGAAGCAGGGTGGTGGCTCTTCTTAAGGCGGAGTTCTGGCTGAAGACCGGACGCCTGAACATGTCTGTTAAGGACATCCGGCCAGTTGGCTTGGGCGACCTCCTTGCCCGGATCGAGAGGCTGCGGCATGCCCTCGCTGCCGAAGGGCTCTTCGCCGACTCCCGGAAAAAACGGTTGCCGCTGCTCCCCCACCGCATCGGCCTCATCACCGGCCGCGACTCGGACGCCAAGAAGGACATTCTCCGCAACGCCGCGCTCCGGTGGCCCGCTGTCGAATTTGAACTCCGCGAAGTGGCTGTCCAGGGAAATACCGCAGTCGCACAGATCGTCGGGGCGCTGAAGGAACTCGACTCCCGGACCGATGTGGACGTCATTGTCATTGCTCGGGGAGGTGGCGCGCTGGAGGATCTCCTGCCTTTCAGCAACGAGGAACTCATCCGTGCCGTTGCCGGGGCGCGGACCCCAGTGGTGAGCGCCATCGGGCATGAGGCGGACCGGCCCATTTTGGATGATGTCGCAGACCTTCGCGCGTCCACTCCGACCGACGCCGCGAAGCGGATTGTTCCGGAGGTCTCCGAAGAGCTCGCCCGGGTCCGCCAGGCCGAGGCCCAACTGCACCGGTCTGTGACTCAGTTCGTAGCCCGGGAGTCTGACCGCCTCGCCGCCATACGATCCCGTCCCGTGCTCGCCTCGCCGGAAGGCATGGTCACCGCGCGGGCGGAGGATGTGGAACGGCTTGCCCGCCGCTCCACTGCAGCCATCACCGCCGCCGTCACGAGGGCGGCCGACCAACTCGTCCATCTGCAGGCCCAGGTCAGGGCGCTGTCGCCGCAGCAGACCCTGGACCGCGGGTACGCCGTCGTCCAGATCCCCGGCGCCACCCAGATCCCCGGCGCCACCACGGCAGGTGCGGGAGGAACGGTCGTTCGCCACCCGTCCCAGGTCCCCCGCGGAACTGGGCTCTCCGTCCGGGTCGCCGGCGGACGATTCGGCGCAACATCAACCGGCCCAACATCAAACGGCGGGCACCAGCCCGTGGACGCCTGAGCCTGGCGCCGTGTGCCGACGCCTGGGCATGGCGCCTGATGCCTGACACCGGCCCTGGCACCTGAACATGACCAACCCTACGAATACGACAGGTGAACTGACATGACAGACAATTCCGACGACTCCACCCCCACCAGTCCGGTGGCGCCGGGTCTGCCGGCACTGCCGGCAGACATCGAGGCGCTGAGCTACGAGGAAGCCCGGGAGCAACTCATCGGCGTGGTGTCCAGGCTGGAAGCAGGCGGGACCAGCCTCGAAGATTCCCTTGCACTCTGGGAACGCGGTGAGGCCTTGGCCAGGCGCTGTGAAGAGTGGCTGGAAGGCGCCCGGAAGAGGCTTGCCGCCGCCCGCAAGGACAGCTAGGGCAGCAAGGACGGCAGGGCGAACATCAGCTTCTCTCGACGAGGCGGCGCTCTGCGTCGACGTCGAACTCAGCCTTGGGCCATTCCAGTTTGAGCTCCATCAGGGCTTCGAGAAGCAGTTGCTGCACGGCGATGCGTGCATACCATTTCTTGTTCGCGGGAATGACGTACCACGGTGCCAGTTCGGTATTGGTGATGTCGAAGGCAGCCTCGTACGCCGCCATGTAGTCCTCCCAGAAAGCGCGCTGTTTCAGGTCGCCAGTGCTGTATTTCCAGTGCTTGGCCGGATTGTCGAGGCGGGCCAGCAGCCGCTTCTTCTGTTCATCCCGGCTGATGTGCAGCATGACTTTGACCAGCTTGGTCCCGGCATTCGCCAGCCGGGCTTCGAATTCGTTGATGGCCATGTAGCGGCGTTGTAATTCTTCCGGGGCGGCCCAGGCGTGCACGCGGTGGATCAGCACATCCTCATAGTGGGACCGGTCGAAGACGCCCATCATCCCGGCGGCAGGCACTTCCTTCTCGATCCGCCAGAGAAAATCATGGGACTTCTCCTCATCGGTGGGCTCCTTGAAGGCCTTCAGCTGGACACCTTGGGGGTCCATGGCGCCCATGACGTGGCGCACAATCCCGCCTTTGCCTGCCGTGTCCATCGCCTGAAGAATCAGCAGAACACGCTTGGAGCCGCCAAATCTGGCCTCGGCGAAGAGCTTCTCCTGCAGTTCGGCCAACTTGCCGTCAAGGTTATCGAGCAGGGCCTCGCCGTTGGCCTTGCTCCCTGTGTAGCCCGGTGTCGCATCGGGATCAATGTCCGCGAGCCTGAACCCGTTCCCGACTTTCAAGGTCCCGGAGGGGAACGTCCCGAATTCCACGACGGCGGCCATGAGGACCTCTTTCAGCAGTTATACGTGGGATCAGGCTAGTTCCCTTGGTACCTGCTGAGGAAGTCTCCCATCCGCCCGATTGCTTCCTCAATATCCTTGACGTTGGGCAGCGTGACCATCCTGAAGTGGTCCGGCCGCACCCAGTTGAAGGCCCTGCCATGAGACACCAGGATTTTCTGTTCCTTGAGCAGGTCCAGGACGAACTTCTCATCATCGCGGATGTGGAAAAAATCGGGGTCCAGCTTCGGGAAAAGGTACAGGGCGCCCCTCGCCTGCTGAGTGCTCACTCCGGGGATGGCGTTCAGCATGTCGTAGGCCTTGTTCCGCTGCTCCAGCAGTCGGCCGCCAGGCAGAATGAGGTCGTTGATGCTCTGGTAGCCGCCCAGCGCGGTCTGGATGGCATGTTGGGCCGGTACGTTCGCGCACAGCCTCATGTTGGCGAGCAGGTTGATGCCTTCGAGGTAGTCCGAAGCGTCCTTCTTTGGCCCGGAGATGGCCATCCACCCGGCGCGGTAGCCGCACACGCGGTAGGCCTTGGACAGGCCGCTGAACGTCAGGCAAAGGACGTCGTCCCCGGTGAGACCGGCCATGTTCACGTGAACGGCGTCCTCGTACAGAATCTTCTCGTAAATTTCGTCGGCAAAGAGCACCAGCCCATGCTTTTCTGCCAGGGCCACGATCTTCCGGAGGGTGTTTTCCGGATAGACGGCACCCGTGGGGTTGTTCGGGTTGATGACCACGATGCCCTTGGTGCGCGGCGTGATCTTGGCTTCCAAGTCATCCAGGTCCGGCTGCCAGCCCGATTCCTCGTCGCAGAGGTAATGCACCGGGCGTCCGCCAGCCAGCGCCACAGAAGCGGTCCACAGCGGATAGTCCGGAGTCGGGATGAGGATCTCATCCCCCTCCTCCAGCAGTGCCATCAGCGACATGGTGATGAGTTCGCTCACGCCGTTGCCGAGGTAGATGTCATCCACATGGATGTTCTGGATGCCGCGGGTCTGATAGTACTGCGAGACTGCCGTGCGTGCGGAGAAGATGCCGCGTGAATCGCTGTAGCCCTGGGCATGCGGCAGGTGGCGGATCATATCCACCAGAATCGCGTCCGGCGCTTCAAAACCGAAGGGTGCGGGGTTTCCGATGTTCAGTTTGAGGATGCGGTGCCCCTCTGCCTCCATCTGCTGGGCGGCCTGAAGAATCGGTCCACGGATGTCGTAGAGGACATTATGAAGCTTGGTGGACTGCTTGAATTCTGCCATCCATCAAATATGCCATATGCGGGATGTTCTTCCGGGGAGACTTGTCTCACACCCGAGCGGGGCGGACTCCCGGTGCCTGCGGCCCATGACCCCAACGGCTTAACCCCGACGGCGGCTGCCGGCTCCGACGGAACCGGCAGCCGCCGTCGTAGGTCAGTTGCGCTCTACCACTGCGCCAGGCGAGGACGGCAAGGCTGCTGCTACTTGACGATGCCCTTGTCCTTGAGCCAGCCGGCAGCTGCGTCCTTCGCATTTTGCTTCTGGGTCCCGCTGACTGCGCGGTTGAGGTTGATGAGATCCTCCGTGGTCAGGATCCTCGAAACGCCGTTCAGGGCTTCCTTCGCCTTGTCCGTCATCTTGGCTTCGTTGTACAGGGGAAGCACCTGCTGCGCCTTGAAGTTGTTCTTCGGGTCTTCCAGGACCACCAGGTCGTTGTCCGCGATGGACGGGGTGGTGGTGTAGATGTCGGCGACCTGGACCTCGTCCTTCAGGAGCGCCTGCAGAGTCAGGTTGCCGCCGCCGTCGCTAAAGGGTTTAAGGGCCTTGAGCTCGCAGCCGTAGTTCTTCTTGAGCCCCGGGAAGCCGTAGGGACGCGTTTCGAAGGTGGCCGGGGCCGCCATCGTAAAGTCCTTGCACACCTTAGCAAGGTCCTCGATGGACTGAAGCTGGTGCTTCTCCGCCGTGGCCTTCGTCACCACCATGGCGTCCTTGTTCTCCGCCTTGGCCGCCTCGAGCACGCCGAGGCCCTTGGGAAGCTTCCCCGGCAGGGCTTTGTAGACATCCTCGGCCGTGACTTCCGGCGCCTCGGGGTCCACGTGCGAGAGCAGGTTGCCGGAGTAGTCCGGTACGACGTCCACGGATCCGTCCTGCACGGCTTTGAAATAGATTTCCCGCGAGCCGATGTTGGGCTTGGTGGTGGCCGTGATGCCGGCCGCGTTCAGGGCTCCGGCATAGATTTCAGCAATGACCTGGCTCTCGGGGAAGTCGGCGGATCCGACAACGAGCGAGCCGCCGGCCGCCGGGCTGCCGGGGCTGGTTGTGGGGTTTGCCAGCGGGTTACCGCCGCCGCAGGCCGACACAGCCAGGGCAATGCCGATACCTGCGGCGAGGCCGCCCAGGCCCCGGCGGGTCACGGTTGTGTGGATGGGGTGCTTCATGGGGTGCCTCCTTGAACAGCGGCCGCCGCGGGCGCGGTGGCCGAGAGATCGGTGGCGGCCTTGGGGCCGCCTTTGGGACCGGTGGAAAGTCCGGGGGAAACCAGCAGCCTTTGCGTTGCCGCAAGGACCAGGTCGACGGCGATCGCCAGCCCGGCGATGAGCAGCGAACCGGCCAGCATCCTCGGGAAGTCCTGGAGAACCAGGCCATCGAAGAGGTAGCGTCCCAGGCCGCCGAGCGGAAGGTAGGCCACAACGGACACCGTGGCGATCACCTGCAGCACGGCGGTGCGGACGCCACCGAAGATCACCTGCAGGCCATTGGGAAGCTCCACGCCGAACAGGATCTGCAGTTCCTTCATGCCCATGGCGCGGGCAGCATCCACCACGTTTTCGTCCACGCTGGAGATGCCGGCGTACGTCCCGGCCAGCAGCGGCGGGACCGTGAGGATCACCAGCGCCCACACCGGCGGCATAAGCCCGCTGCCGGCGATGAGCGCGAAGAGCACCAGCAGGCCGAGGGTGGGCAGGGCGCGCAGGGCGCCGGCCACGGCCACGGCCGCCACCCGGCCCCTCCCCGTATGGCCGATGTAGAGTCCCACCGGAACGGCGATGGCCGCGGCGATGATCAGGACGAGGCCGCTGTACTGCAGGTGCTCCAGCAGTCGCGTGGCGATGCCGGAACTCCCCGACCAGTGGCTGGGATCAGCGATCCAGGCGAATGTTTCAGTGAAGATGTTGCTCATGGCCTGGCCCCAGTGTGGACCTGGGTATCGGCAATCAACTCAGCCCCTGTCACTGACTCCGCGCGGGACGACACGGCCGACACACGGGTCCAGGGGGTAAGGAGCTTCTCCAGCAGTACGAGGACCGTGTCCATGAGCAGGGCCAGGAGCAGGATTGCGACGATGCCCACCACCACCTCGGTGACGAAAGTGCGCTGCAGCCCGTCGGTGAACAGAATCCCGAGGTTTCCCACGCCGAGCAGCGCGGCAACGCTCACCAGCGAGATGTTGCTGACGGATACCACGCGGAGGCCGGCGAACAGGACAGGAAGGGAGAGCGGCAGATCGATCTGCAGGAAACGTGCCGCGGGTTTGTAGCCCATGGCCACGGCCGCCTGCCGGAGGTCGTCGTCCACCGAATCGAAGGCGTCCATCGCTGCCCGCACCAGCAGGGCAACTGCATAAATCGTCAGCGCGACGATGACGTTCAGGGGGTCAAGGATCCGCGTGCCCAGAAGGGGCGGCAGGATGATGAAGAGCGCCAGCGACGGGATCGTGTACAGCAGGGAACTCACGGTGGTCACGAGGGTCCTGAGCGCCGGATGCCGCCGCGAAAACTGTGCCAGGGGGATGGAGATCAGCAGTCCCAGGATCATCGGCACCAGGGCAAGCATCAGGTGCTGGCCTGCCCGCTCGAAGACCATGCCGCTGTTCGCCAGAAACCAGTCCATTAGAGCGCACCCTGCCGGACGCGGCGGGCCGACTCGATGACGGCGAGGACTTCCTCGGGGCGGACTACACCCGCTACCCTGCCGTCGCCGTCCACCGCCACCCCCAGCCCTGACGGTGAGGAAAGGGCGGAGTCCAGGGCGCGCCGCAGGGTGTCTCGCGGACGGAACAGTGAACCGCCCGGAATGAGTTCGGAATCGGCGCCCGGCCCTTCCCAGCCCAGTGGACGCGACTCCCCGTCCACCACAAGGCGCCAGCCCTCACCCAACTGAAGGCGGGCTTCGCCGCTGGCGCCCCTGGTGACGGTGGGCACCGGGTGGATGGTCACGCCGTCGGCCGCGGTGAACGCAAGGTGCCGGAACCCGCGGTCGCGGCCCACGAAGGACGCCACGAAATCGTTGGCCGGCGCGCGGAGGATCTCCTCGGGCGTGGCGTACTGCGCCAGTTTGCCGCCGACGGCGAAGACCGCCACCTTGTCCCCCACGACGGTGGCCTCGTCGATGTCATGCGTGACGAAGACAATCGTCTTGGCCAGATCGCGCTGCAGCCTCAGGAGCTCCTGCTGGAGCTCCTCCCGCACCACAGGATCCACTGCGCTGAAGGGCTCGTCCATGAGCAGCACGGGCGGATCTGCCGCCAGTGCACGGGCAACACCGACACGCTGCTGCTGCCCGCCGGAGAGCTGGGACGGGTACCGTTTCCCGAGGGATGAGGCCAGCCCCACGACGTCGAGCAGTTCTTCGGCCCGCTTCCGGGCATCCGCCTTGGACACGCCGTTCAGGCGCGGAACCGTGGCGATGTTGTCCAGCACCGAGCGGTGGGGCATGAGACCGGAGGACTGCATGACGTAGCCCATGGACCGCCGGAGTTCCGCCGCCGGGACGGACGTGACGCCTTTGCCGGCCACGGTGATGGTCCCGGACGTGGGATCGACCATCCGGTTGATCATGCGCAGGGACGTTGTCTTGCCGCAGCCTGATGGCCCGACGAATACGGTGATCGAGCCTTTGTCGATGGACATGCTCAGGTTGTCCACAGCCGGCTGACCGCCCTGGTACTGCTTGGTGACGCTCTGGAACTCGATCATGGCTTCGGCCATTCCCCGGCTTCCCTAACTGTTGGCGGCACTCGGACGTAAAGCGAGCTGATCATAAGCACGCTGATTTTTGCTGTAAAGCGCGTCTTGACAAAGCGTAACCAGTGCCTGCGGCAAAGTAACTCCCGGCGCGGATACCGTAATCATTCGGAGACAACGGCCCGCCGGATGGGTCATCGCTTTCTGGTCCTGTCCGCGGCCCGCTGGCTCCGGGCAGCAGTGGCCACTTTCTGGTGCCATTCCCGCTCGTAGGCCCTCCGCGCGGCGGCATCATGACGCCGGTTCAGGGCCAAAAGCTCGCGCTGCAGCTTGAGGTAGCTCGTCCATCGCCTCGTATCGAGTGACTCATCGGCGAGCGCGGCCTGGACCGCGCAGCCCGGTTCCCGGTCATGGGCGCAGTCGGAGAAGCGGCATTGCCCGAAGAGTTCCTCAAGGTCACCGAACATTTCGCCCATGCCCTCGTCGGCGTCGAAAAGCCCGAAGCCGCGGACTCCCGGCGTGTCCATGAACACCGCACCCCCGGGCAGCGGCACGAGCTCGCGGGACGTGGTGGTGTGCCGTCCCCTGCCGTCTGCAGCCCTCACTTCCCCGGTCGACTGGAGCTCCCGGCCGGCGAGCGCGTTGATGAGCGTCGACTTGCCTGCGCCGGAAGGTCCGAGCAGCACCAGCGTCGCTCCCCGCGGCACGTGAGCGAACACCTCGTCCAGCCCATCGCCTTGCTCTGCGGACGTTGTCACCACCTCCACGCCGGCGGCCTGCAGGATGACCTTGCCGACGACGTCATCTGCAATGTTGGCAAGGTCGGCTTTCGTGATGATCACCAGCGGCGTCGCGCCCGAGTCCCAGGCTGCGACAAGAGTCCGCTCCAGCCTGTTGTGGGTCAGCGGACGATCCACCGGGACCACCACCCCCACCACGTCGATGTTGGCGGCAAGGACCTGGATCTCAGAGGATGCGTCGAATGCCCGCTTGCGGCTCAGCTCGGAGGTGCGCGGAAGCACGGCGACGATGCATGGCTCACCGGCGTTGTTGGGCCCCAGCCAGACCCAGTCGCCGCTGGCCGGCACCGGTGGCGACGGCGGGTAAGGCACCCGCCCCGCGCCGTCCGCCGTGGCGACGAGGATGCGGTTGCGGTCCACCCGCACAACGCGGGCGGGCACCTGGCCGCCATCGGCCGGATGTGCTGTGAAGTATGCTGCGGTGCCCGCCGTAAAGCCAAATTCGACGGGGCCCTTCAGCTGTGTGGTGTCGAGAGGCCGGCCTCCGCCGGCGTTGTCGTGTTGATGGTGCATTGCGGCCGCGAAGGGGCCGGAAGGATTTTTCACTGTGGACCTCTGGTGGGCCCCTTGCACCGGGCCAACCTGCGCAGTCCGCCGTCGACTGACGGATGTCATTGCTCTGTCAGTGACATGACACTGCAGGGGCGCTGAGGGTGACTGCGATCTAGGCGGCGCGGGATAGCGGGGCAGGGTTAATGAAGGAATCTTTGCTGGTGCGCGCTGCGCACAGGAATTCTGCAATCATCAGGTCCACCTCCATCCCCGTTCCATTTGTGCCGGATACATACCCGGAAGCTCCTCATAGGATAGCCAGCCGGCCCCTGCTTGGCGAGGACTATTTCAGCCGAGCTTTCCGTTGGCCGGCCTCTCCCTGAATAACCGCAGCGCTGCATCCACCAGGGACAGCCGGTTGAGTGAGGCCACCTCGTTCAGGGGTATCCAGGCAGCATGCGTGGTGGTGCCGTCCAGCTCGTGCGTGAGTTCCCCGCCGGTGACCCTGGCCTCGTAGACCAGGCGGAGGGACTGGAACTCCCGGTCGATGCCGTCCAGCCGGGTCCCTGCCGGCCAGTGGCCCACGTCGATGCCCAGCATGGGGCCGATCTCCGCGTGGTAGCCCGTCTCCTCGAAGATCTCCCGGATGCAGCCGTCGACCGGATGCTCTGCCAGGTCCAAGCCGCCGCCCGGGAGCGTCCAGGCTTCCTTGCCGTTCTGTTTCCAGTAGGCCAGCAGGATGGCGTCGTCGCGGATGATGACCGCGTAGGCAGCCGGGCGGGTGTCGAAAAGAACGCTCATGAATCCAGCGTAGCCGTGAGTTCTGCCCGTACTACTGCCAGGGCCAGCCCTGTATCAGCTCTCTTCTGTATCAGCTCTGCTCACCGACGAGCCGCAGCACGCCGAAGACGGGCTCCTTGTCCAGCACCCGCACGTCGGTGACGCCGGCCGCCGCCAGGTGGTTCCTGAACGAGTCCTGTAGCCGGACCACGTTCATGCCCAGTCCGCTTCCCAGAATGACCGGGCCGTCCAGCCGGAGCTGTCGGAGGACCTGCGCGGCCATGTCGGCCAGGTCCTTGCCTGCCTGGTCGATGAGCTCCTGGCTGATTCGGTGTCCGGTGTCGGCGGCCTCCACCACCAGCCGTGCCTGCTGGGCCCAGAAGCGGCGTCCCGTGGAGGGAGAATGGAACAACGCGATGAGTTGGTTGGGGTCGTCAATGCTGCAGGATTCCAGCAGGGCACGGGTCAGCTCGTCCGGCTCCAGCGCCTGGTTCATGCGGCGCAGGCTGTGGCGGACTGCTTCCCGCCCCAGCCAGTAGCCGCTGCCTTCATCGCCCAGGAGGTAGCCCCAGCCGCCGGCCCGTGCCTCTTCGCCGAGGTCATTCCGGCCCCAGGCCGCCGAACCGGTACCGGCGATGACCGCCACGCCGCTGCTGGCCCCGCCCGCAGCCAGCAGCAGCCGCGAGTCATGGACCACGGTGATCCTGGCTCCCGGAACGTGCGGTTTAATGAGTGCTGCGAGCGCTGCTGCGTCTTCGTTCGTGTCGATACCGCCGGCTCCTGCATAAACATGGGCCACGGGTCCGCGGCCGATCTTTGCGAACAGCTCCGCGACGTGTGCCGCCGCTTCTTCGCGGCTGACGTTCTGGACGTTGGAACTGCCGACGATTTCGTCGGCGACGGGCTCGCCGTTCTCGAAGCGTACGCCCCGCGTCTTGGTGCCGCCGATGTCCAGGCCGATGACCACTCCTTTGGCAGGAACGGCATCGACCGGAGAAAGGGCGCCCGGGGAAGGGGCGGTTTCCGGCGAAGGAACAGGGCTGCCGGAAGGAACAGGGCTGCCTGCAGGAACAGACGGGGCGTCGGATAGGTTGTCAGAGTCAGTCACCCCAACAGCCTACTGAAGCGCGTCCCAAGGAGCAGGCAATGTCCCAAGGTTTATTCGGCACCCGGATCATCGCAGCACCCATGGCCGGCGGCACGTCGACCACCCGCTTTATTGAGGCCGTTCACCGCTCCGGTGGCGTCGGTTTCCTCGCGGCAGGGTACAAAACGGTGGAGGCGATGAGCGCAGAGGTGCAGGCGGCCCAAGCGGCCGGCATCCGGTTCGGTATGAACGTTTTTGTCCCGGACCCCCGGCAGCTGAATCCCTCCCCCGGAGACCTGGCACGGCTGGAGCAATACCGGGACAGCCTGCGCGTCGACGCCGGCCGCTACGGCGTGGACGTTCCGCAGCTGACCCTCGGGGATGATGACGGCTGGCAGGGCAAGATCGACGAACTCCTGCTGAATCCGCCCGAACTGGTGAGCTTCGCCTTCGGGTTGCCCGAGGCCGATGTCGTGACTAAATTCCGCCGGGCGGGCGCCATGGTTCTCGCCACAGTCACGAGCCGGGATGAGGCGGAGTTCGCCGCGGACCGCGGCGTCGACGCGCTCGTCGTGCAGCATCCCAGCGCCGGTGCACACAGCGGTGCTTTCCTTGCGGACAGCGCCCGGAGCGGCACGGGGGCCCGCTCCGGAGCGCCGTCCACGACGGCGGAGCTGGTCCGGGAGGTGCGCGCCGCCGTCGGCCTTCCGCTCGTGGCCGCCGGTGCCATCTCCGATGCGGCGGCGGTGAAATCAGTGCTGGCCGCCGGGGCGGAAGCGGCACAGGTGGGAACCGCGCTCCTTCGGACGGATGAAAGCGGCGCCCGGCAACTGCACAAGGACGCCCTGGGCGCAGACCGTTTCACGGAGACCCGGCCGACGCGGGCCTTCACTGGCCGTTATGCCCGTGCCCTGGTGAACGACTTCGTGCGGGACCATGAGGACGCCCCCGTCGGCTACCCAGCCATCCACCACCTCACGGCCCCCATCCGGGCGGCTGCGGCCGCCGCCGGGGACGCGGAACGACTGAATCTGTGGGCGGGCACGGGCTGGCGGAGTGCACGCCCCGGTCCCGTGGCCGGGGTGATGGGCCAGCTTCTCGCCGAGGGGTGAGATCCCGGCGCTCCGCCTCCGCCGAATGCCGAAATCTCAAGCATCGATCACGGTGTCAGGCTCCGGAACGGGCACGGACCAGCCCGGCCAGCAGCGCTGGGCCTTCGTTCAGCACGAGTTCCCTGAACAGCCGCACCGGGTCCGGCTCTTCCTCGCGCCCGTTTCTGCGCTCCCGCCAGGCCAGCCCGATTTCGCGGTACGCCAGGTCCGATTCCAGGGGTATCTCCACCCAGCCCAAGTCTCCGGTCCGGGCTGCAGCGCCGCCGGGACCGCCGCCGCCGGGACCGCCGCCGGGCGGCAGGATGCTGACCCCCAGCCCTGCGGAGACCAGGCCACGGACGGTGTGGGAGTCCTGGCTCTCAAAAGCGATCCGGGGCCGGAAGCCGGCCTCCCGGAACATAGCGTCCGTCAGGGAGCGCATGCCGTAGCCGGGTCCGAGGGCAACAAAGGGGTCCCGCCTGATATCCGCCACCCCAGCCGATTCCCGGCCCGCAAGCCGGTGCCGGTGGTGCACCACGAGCCGCAGCGGTTCCCGGTAGAGGGCGGCCGAGCCGATGGTCCTGCTTGCGGGCGCCACCGGGGCGGTGAGGGCGAGGTCCGCCGTTCCGGAGGCGAGCTCGGCGAGGCAGCTGTCCCTGGAGCCCTGGCTGAGCTCAAACTCCGTCTGCGGGTGCCGGTTCCGAAAGGCGCTGATCAGGAGCGGCAGGGTGGCCTCGCCGAAGGTGTGCTGGAAGGTCACGGCGATCCTGCCGCGGACCACCTCGGCTTCGTGCCGTACCAGATCGAGGCCGGCTTGGAATTCGGCGAGCGCCGACTCGATGTAAGGCAGCAGCGCCCTGGCCGCCGGTGTGAGGCGGACACCCCGGCCTTCCCGGATCAGCAGCTCTGTACCCACCGCCGCGCTGGCACGGGCCAGCGCCCGGCTTACTGTGGATTGCGGAACGCCCAGTAGCTCTGCTGTTTCCGTGATGTGCTGCGTGCGGCCCAGTTCAACGAGCAGCGGCAGGATGGGCAGCAGCTGGACGAGCTGCCTGTGCTGAAGATCCATGGTTCCGTCGCTCCAACTCATCCGTTCCTGCATCATTGCGAGCTGAATCATGCATTGGATGCTTGATCAGCGTAAACCTAGGCTGGAGGAATGCCAACGCCAGCCCTTCCCGCCCCCGGCGATCAGCCCGGCCCCGTGTCCGGGGATGCTACCGGCGGACGGCCTGAAAACCAGCCCGAAAACCAGCCCGGAGAGCAGGCCGGATGGGAGGGCCACCCGAAGGGGTCGGCCGCCTACGGCAAGATCTTGGCAGGCCTTTCCTTCGCGGGCGTGGCAACGTTCGCGCAGCTCTATTCCACCCAGGCCGTGCTGCCCCTCATGTCCCGGGAGCTGAGTGTCACGGCGGCCGAGGCCGCCCTCACCATTTCGCTGGCCACCGTCGGACTGGCGGTCACCGTTATTCCGTGGTCGTTCCTGGCCGACCGGATCGGGCGCGTCCGGGCTATGGCCTGGGGTATTTCCGGCGCCACCGCGCTGGGCCTGATGGTTCCGCTGGCCACCTCGTTCCCTTTACTGCTGGCGCTCAGGATGCTGGAAGGCATGGCCCTCGGCGGCATTCCGGCGATTGCCATCGCCTACCTGAACGAGGAAGTCAACAAGGCCCATGCCGCGATGGCTGCCGGCAGCTACGTGGCCGGAACCACCCTGGGCGGTCTGGCCGGACGGCTGGTGGCGGGGCCCGTGGGCGAGCTGTGGGGCTGGCGTGCCGCCGCCCTCGCCGTCTCCGTTCTCGCCACGATTGCGGCCGTGTTGTTCCTGGTGCTCGTTCCGAAGGCTCGGGGCTTCAGGCCGTCTCCGGCCAAGGGTCTCCGCGGTGCAGTCCGGACGCTGGGCGGGCATCTACGCAATGCGCGCCTGCTGGCACTGTACGTCCAGGCCTTCATGCTGATGGGCGGCTTTGTGGCCGTGTACAACTATCTCGGATTCAGGCTCTCGGGAGAACCCTTCACCCTGCCGGCCACCGTGATCAGCCTGATCTTCCTCGCCTACCTGTCCGGGACCGTGACCTCGCGTTGGGCGGGCGGCCTGACAGAGCGCTTTGGCCGGCGCACGGTGCTGCTTGCGGGCATCCTGCTGATGACCGCCGGCCTGGCCCTCACCCTCACCCAGGTGCTCGTGCTGATCCTGGCCGGGCTGCTGGTTTTCACCGGAGGGTTCTTCGCCGCCCACAGCATCGGAGCAGGCTGGACCGGATCCATCGCCGTCTCCGGCAGGGCGCAGGCCGCATCGCTGTACAACCTCGCCTACTACCTGGGGTCCAGCGTTATCGGCTGGGCAGGGGGTCTGGTGTTCCAGTCGCTGGGCTGGACAGCGCTGGCCGTCACCGTGATCGTGCTGGGGTGCACGACGGCGGTGATCACCGCCGTCGTGCACCCCGCCGCAGCGGACGTCCCCGGCCGCTGCCTCCCAAAGGCAACCGGCAAGCGCAGCCCGGGTGAACGGCACAGCGCGGCGGGACGGGAGAACCCTGCGCCCGGAGGTTAGCGCGTCCCCTCGATGGCCTGGACGAGGTCTCCAAGAATGTCCGCGGCGTCTTCCAGCCCTACTGAGACCCTGAGGAGGCTGGCATGCGGCTTGGCCTCCGCAGCCACCGGGCGGTGGGTGAGGCCGGCAGGGTGCTGGATCAGGGTGTCGACTCCGCCGAGGGACACCGCATGCGTGATCATCCGGACGGCGGCCGGGACGCGCTCAGCATGTTCTGCGCTGGGCAGTTCAAAAGCGATCAGGGAACCCGGCCCGGCCATCTGGGTGCCCACGAGCCCGTGCGGATCGCATTCGGGAAGGCCCGGGTACCGGACCGTCCGCACGAGTTCATGTCCGGCCAGCCCGGCGGCCACCTTGTGGGCGGTGGACTGCTGGGCCCGGACCCGTACGGGAAGGGTGGCAAGTCCGCGGTGGAGGAGGTAGGCAGGCAAGGGCGTGAGGATGCCGCCGGTGATGGCCCGTACCTGCCGGAGACGGCCGGTCCACTCCGGCGAGGCCGCCACCACTCCGCCCATCGCGTCGCCGTGGCCGCCTATGAACTTGGTGGCACTGTGCAGCACGAGGGCGGCGCCGTGGTCCAGGGGCCGCTGCAGCACCGGGGTGGCAAAAGTGTTGTCCACGAGGACGGGAACGCCGTCCGCCGCCGCCACGAGACTGGCGATGTCCACGAGCTCCAGGCTGGGGTTGGCGGGGGTTTCCACGACCACCAGTCCCGTGTCCGGCCGGAGTGCGGCGTGGACGCCATCTGGTGCGGTGAAGGTCACCTCGGTTCCCAGCACACCCGACGCGAGCACGTGGTCGCTGCCGCCATAGAGCGGCCGGACCGCCACCACGTGCTTCTTGCCGCCGGCCACCGCCGCGAGCAGCACGGCGCTCAGGGCCGCCATGCCTGTGGCGAAGGCCACCGCTTCGGGCGCACCTTCCAGCACCGCCACACCGGCCTCGAACCGCGCCACGGTGGGGTTCCACAGCCTTTGGTAGACGGTGCTTTGCCCCTCGAGGCGGGCGCCGCCGGTGGCCATCTGCTCGTATGCGAGGCCGCCATCCTCCACGGAGGGCAGGGGCGCCGTGGTTGAAAGGTCGATGGGCAGCGCGTGGACGCCCTGGCCGGTGAGCCCGTCGTGGCCGGCATGCACTGCCAGCGAGTCGAGAGAAAGCATGATGCTCCTTGTGAATTATTCGCCATTGAACGCCGCAAGTATCTGGCAAATATTCGGAGATTGACACCCGGCATGAATGGAATGGCCGGAAAGTCACGACTAAGATGAACTGAGAACACCCCTAGGAGGATCAGTGAGCACCAATGCGAAGAATATTCGGCCGGGCTCGGGACTCGCCGAGCCGCTGGATGCTATCGACGAGCGGCTCTTGGCGGCGTTGGTGGACGATGCGCGAATCTCGAACAAGCAGCTTGCCGAACTCGTGGGCATCGCCCCTTCCACCGCGCTGATGCGCACCCGCGCACTTTCCGAGCGCGGGATCATCCAGGGTTTTGAGGCCAAACTGAGCCTGTCGGCGATCGGACGCTCGGTCCAGGCCCTGATCGCCGTCCGCCTCCGCGCGCATGACCGCGAACAGATCGACCGCTTTACCTCCCGGGTTCCCAAGCTGCCCGCCGTGCTGTCCACGTTCCATACGTCCGGCTCGGTGGACTACCTGCTGCACATCGCCGTGGCCACCACCGAGGACCTCCGGGACTGGGTCCTGGACAACCTCGCCACCGACCCTGTGGTGGGCCACACCGAAACCACGCTGGTGTTTGAACACATGCCGGGCAACCACGGGCCGTTGCCGGAGCAGGAATAGCGGAGCCACGATTAGCTGCAGCCCCGCTGAGGGCCGGGGACATCCGCTTCAGGCGGCCCGGAGGGACCGGCGCAACGTGACGGCGGCGAGAGCCACGGCGGAGGCTCCACAGAGCACGACGAATCCGGCGACTGCCCCCTCAAGCCCGTAGGCCGCCGTCGCGATCCCCAGCCCGATCATCGGGACCGCACTGCCCAGGTAGGTGATCACGTAGACCGTGCTGATGATCTGGGCGTGCCGGGAAGCTTCCACCTTGCCGGCCACGTCGTTGAAGACAGTGCGGAAGGCGATGCCCTGGCCGACGCCGGCGGCCAGGCTGGCGCAGACCAGCAGCCAGGGGTTGCTCCACCCGGCAGCTGCGCCGATGAGCGTCACGGACCCGCCGAGCAGCGCCAGCCCCGCCGGCACGGCAAAGCGGCTCCGGACACTGAGCAGCTGGCTCAGGGCTGAGGCAGCAAGCGTGAGTCCGGACAGCACCCCGATGAGCGGCCTGGAATCAATGCTGAGAATCCGCGCGAAGTAGCCGGGCGCCAGTGAGAGGCAGAAGCCAAAGACCGTGAAGCTGAGAAACCCGACGGCGGCTGCCAGCCAGAACGCGCCGCGCGCCTCATGCGATATCGAAGGGCGGCGGGGCGCCAGGGCCTTGAGCGGCCGCGGGCCCTCACCCGGCTTGATGGCGGGACGGGCGCGGAGCAGGCACAGCGGCAGCAGGAGGGCCATCAGGATCAGGGAGTGGATGACGTAGGGCGTGGAAGTTGGCCCCGGCAGGAGTGAGAGGACTCCCCCGATGGCCGGACCGGCCGCAACCCCGCCGGCGGAGGCCAGCAGCGTGAAGCGTGAGGCCCATTCAGGCCGCTCCGGCAGGAGTTCCCGCAGGGCCGCCGAACTGGCTCCGGTGGCCAGGGCCACGGCGATTCCCTGGAGCGCGCGCCCTGCCGAGAGTGCCGCCAGGCTGTCCGCCTGGGCAAAGACGAAGCCGCCCGCCAGCCCTGTCAGCACGGCCACAAGCAGCGCCGCGCGACGGCCGATGTGGTCCGACCAGTGTCCTGTCAGCATGAGCGTGGCCACCAGCGCCAGGACGTAGGCGGAAAAGGCCACGGTGATGTCTAGGGAATTCAGCCCTAACTTCGCCTGCAGCAGCGGGTAGAGCGGCGTCGCCAGATTCGCCCCCACCAGGAGCGTGAAGATTACTGCCCCTGCCATGGCCAGCCGGGCGGTATTGGATGCGTCCCATCCCCACCGGCTGGCGCCGGCCGGCCGCATTCTAAGTTCATTGAAGACGGTCATGCCCGTGCCCTTGCCTGTTTCCCGCGGCTTCGGCTCCTTGTGGGGGCTTCGACCGCGGATGAGAAATTGATATCTACAGAATGCGCCAGGAGTGCTCATGACAGCTGATTTTCGTGGAAAAATCGAGCAAAACCATCAATTTTTATCTGTAAATGTGACTCGGAGTGATGATGTGAACAATTTGGATCCCACCGATTTGAGGATTCTGCTGGAGCTGGTGCGTGACCCGCGGATCCAGATCGGCGAACTCAGCGACAGGCTTGGCATTGCGCGGAACACCGCGCAATCACGCGTG
Source organism: Arthrobacter sp. ISL-28 (assembly GCF_018613875.1). Taxonomy (GTDB): domain Bacteria; phylum Actinomycetota; class Actinomycetes; order Actinomycetales; family Micrococcaceae; genus Arthrobacter. The sequence continues at coordinate 43,687 of NZ_JAGGPJ010000028.1, forward strand.
CGCCGGATGCTTCGCTCCGGCATCCTCCATGACGGCGGCCGGGAAATCGACCTTGAGGCGGTGGGGTACGACGTCGTCGCTTTCGTGACGATCGAGGTGACCCACCGCGAACTCGACGGAGTTGTGGGCGCCTTGCGCCTGCTGCCCCAGGTCCTCGAGGTGCACGAGATCTCGGGGCGGGGCGACGTCTGGTGCCGGGTGGTGGCCACCGATACACACAATCTGCAGGCCGCGCTGCGCTCGATCCTCCGGATTAGGGGTGTCATCCGGACGGAAACCGTGCTGGCGCTCCACACGCATATCCCCTACCGGACCGAACCGCTGATCAGCCGCCTGGTCCAGGGAACGTCAGTCCAGAGGGCGTCAGTCCAGGGATCACGGCCGGCGGGCTAGCCACGCGGCCCTTGTCCGCCCTTGGGGAATAGGATTCAAAGATGGATTGGCTCTCTTATATTTCTCAGATCAACTGGTTTGCCGTGCTGCTGGCCTTCCTAGCCAGCATGGCCATCGGCTTCGTCTGGTACCTTCCCGCAGTGCTGGGCAACAAGTGGATGGCGGCGATCGGCAAGACGGAAGAGGATCTGAAAAACGCCCGGGGCGGTGCCGGCATCTGGGCGCCGATGATAGTCGCCGCCGCGCTGACCGCTGTCCTGCTCGCTGTGCTGATCGGGAAGCTGGGGCTGGACAACGCCCTTGCGGGCGGAATGTTTGCCCTGGTGTTGGCTGTTGTGTTCCGCGCGGGCGGCCACGTGATCCACAACGGCTTTGCGGGACGCCAGGCGGCCGTGACCCTGATCGACGCCGGCCACGATGTGCTCGCCATGACTGCCGCCGGTGTCATCATCGGCGCGATGTCCTGAGCGGCACGCGAGGGACACGCCTACCGTGACCATAATCGATAACGCCGTCTACGTTGACGGAGTGCGCAGCGCCGAGCCGCAAAGCCTTGAGCAGACCTTTGAGACGCTATCAGCTCACGGCGGCATGGCCTGGATCGGGCTCTACCGCCCCACCGAACCGGAAATGGCGGCCGTCGCCGCCGAATTCGGCCTTCACGAGCTGGCGGTCGAGGACGCCATTTCGGCCCACCAGCGTCCGAAGCTGGAGCGCTATGGCGACAACCTTTTCACAGTGCTGCGGCCCGCCCGGTACCTGGACGACACGGAAACCGTGGAGTTCGGCGAGCTTCACATCTTTACGGGCAGGAATTTTGTCGTGACCGTGCGGCACGCGGAGATGTCCGGGGTCGGGCAGGTCCGGCGGCGTCTGGAGGCGCGGCCTGATCTCCTCCGCCACGGCCCGGAAGCCGTGCTGTACGCGCTCCTGGACAGGGTGGTGGACGATTACGCGCCGGTGGTGGCCGGGCTGGAAAACGACATCGACGAAATCGAGGACCAGCTGTTCTCCGGCGACTCGACGGTGTCCCGGCGCATCTATGAACTGGCCCGTGAGGTCATTCAGTTCCAGCGTGCCATTCACCCGTTGCCCGGGATGATGCAGCAACTGAAGCGCGGATTCGAAAAGTACGTCGTGGACACCGACCTGCAGCACAGCCTTCGGGACGTGGAGGACCACGTGGAGCGGGTGATATCCCGCGCGAATTCCTTCCGGGACCTGCTGCAGAACGCCCTGACGCTGGACGGCACGCTGACCGCCAACCGGCAGAACGAGGCGAGCGCGGAGCAGAACGAGCAGGTCAAGAAGATCTCGGGCTGGGCGGCGATCTTCTTCGCCCCGTCCTTGGTAGCTGGTGTCTACGGGATGAATTTCGACCATATGCCGGAGCTGCACTGGGCCTTTGGGTATCCCCTGTCGATAGGGCTGATGGCGGGCGCCGCGGGCCTCATGTACGCCATCTTCAAGCGGAAGGGCTGGCTGTAGAGACATGTCCGGTTTCAGCCGCGGGCTCATCGTCACGCCGGGAACGGAGCGGCAGTTGGGCGCCTATGGCCTCTTCCGGCCTGCGCCGTCACAGCACCAGGTGCTCGCGCTCCCTTCACGGGTCCTTCCGGTCAAGAGCGCCGATCCCGACATTCTCTGGGTCAGCTTTGCCGAACTGTGCGGCAGCCCGCTGGAGCTTGCGGACTACCGGCAGCTTGCCGGCAGGTTCCCTGCCTGGGTGATCGACGGCGTGCCGTCCCCCGCCCTGGAATCCGCCTCCGGCTCCGCTTCCGCCGACGCCTGGCACCGCTTCCTTGACATGCTGGACCTGCTTCACGACCGGGACATCCCGCTCTTCCTCATCGGTCGCGGCCCCCTTGACTGGGAGTCCGCCGGCCGGGAGTCGGCCGGTAGCCGGCCAGCTGATTCGCCATCGCGGCCCGGCGCGCCCCTGGCCAGAATTGCGAAAAGACTCGCCATGCTGCGCCGGATCGAATCCGACGAGCAGCTGGAAGACGAACAAACGGCCGGCTGTTAGACGTACTCCGCCCGGCAGGTCTGGCAGAGTAGCGCCCGCCGGCGGGCGATCCCGGCGGCGGCAAGTTACCCGCAGCGGTTAGGGAATGCTGGAAGCCAACGGCTGGTCGTGGCTGCCGGTTTCCAGGTCCTGCAGCCTGTGGCCGAGGGCTGCGGCGATCACGACAGAGCTGGCCGATGCCCAGGCCTGCGGGCGGCAACTGGCGGGGAAAGGCACCGGTGTCCGCATGGCATCCGAGCCGTGGCCGCCGAAAAGCTCCGGCAGCCGCCATTCATTGGCCTCCGCGACGTCAAGCAGCCCGGCGGCCAGCTGTGCCGCCTCACCGGGGAAGCCGTCCGCCAGCATGCCGTTGATGATCAGCGCGGTGTCATGGCTCCAGACAGCTCCCGCATGGTACCGGGTGGGCCAGTATCCGCCATTGGTGGTGGACAGGGTGCGCACGCCGTAACCGGAGAACATCGTCGGATCCATGATCCGCCGGACGACGATCTCCTTCTCCTCCTGGTTCAGGATGCCGGTACCAAGCAGATGGCCCATATTGGACGTCACGCCGTCGACCGCTTTCTTGTCCGCGTCGAGCGCCAGGGCAGGGTAGGGACCGAGTTCATCCTCACACCAGAAGCGGGCACGGAACCGTTCCGCCATGCCGGCGGCGTAGTCGCGCCACTCCTGGGCGCCGGGCTGGCTGAAGGCATCCAGCAACTCAGCCCCGACCATTGCCGCCTCGTAGGCGTAGGCCTGGACCTCAGCCAGGGCGATGGGCCCGGAGGCCAGGGAGCCGTCGTGCCACCGGATGGCGTCGCCGGAATCCTTCCAGCCCTGGTTGACGAGGCCCTGCCCGGATGCGTCGAGGTATTCCAGGAACCCGTCCCCGTCCAGGTCGCCGTGGTCCCGGAGCCACTCCAGGGCATCCTGGAGGTTGGGAAGCAGTTCTTCAACCTCCGCATCGGGCATGCCGGCCTTCCAGGCATCGTGCAGGAGGCAGATCCAGAGCGGAGTGGCATCGATGGTGCCGTAGTAGACAGGCGGGAGCCGCAGCGCCTGGCCTGTTTCGGCCACGGTCAGGACCGTCCGCCGGACTTCGTGCAGTATCTTCCCGGGCTGGACCGCCGTCGTGTGGTCCGTTTCGGTTCCCTGCCGTCCGGCGAGGGCGCGCAGAGTGCCTCCGGCGATGGCCGTGGTGACCGGCAGCAGCATGCGCGCGGCAATGATGGAGTCCCGGCCGAACATGGTGAAGAACCATGGGGCGCCGGCGGCAAGGAAGGTGTCATGGGGGTGCGAGGAATGGGCCAGCCGAAGGCTGTTAAGGTCACTGACCGACCGCTGCAGGAGGTTGTTGAGCCTGGGATCGGCGGAGACGGGCGCAATGATGGGCGAGCCGTCACCGGAAAGCATCGGCGAGTCCGCATCCGTCAGGTCCACGGCCCATTCCAGTTCGACGACGGCTCCGGGCTGGACCTCCACTGCCCAGTCGATGGTCACGGTGCTCCCTGCGAACCCGACGGCGGCCGGCGCGGTCCCGTCGCTTGAGCCGGTGGTGAGCAGCAGGGCAGTGTCGTCGTCACGCCAGGACCACGAGTTGGCCGCCGGTTCGACGGGGCGGCTGGACCTTTCCCCCTGCTTGATCTGCTCCATGGTGGTGTTGTCAGCCGTCAGCGTGAGCCGGACATTCAGCGCGACGGGCCGGCGGAACGCAGACTCAATTCTCAGCGTCTCTGCCACCCGGCCGGTGCAGCCGGTGAGGGATTCGGTATCTTCGCCCGGCCGGATCCTGCCCGATTCGGCGGTGCGGGTCCTGACCAGGGAAAGCAGCGGGTCCGCCACCTCAGCCTCGGCACGCACAAAGTAGATGTAATCCGTCTCCTTGGACGAGTGCAGCTGGGTTGATACCCACTCAGGCTCCCTGCCGTCAACGGAGAGGACAGCGCTGTTCAGCACACGGTCGTCGCCGCAATAGATCCCCTGGGCACCTGCCCTGCGGATCTGCCCATGGGCATCCGACCATGCCTGGATAGGGGCGCTGAAGACACCGGAAAGGTTGTGCAGGTATGGCTGCTCAGACGCCATGAAAAACTCCTGAAATTCAAGATGTTGGGAGATCGGAGGAATGCTACGGAGAGGCTGCGCAACTCGGACAGGGCATATTTGATCGATCAAATTATCGCCTAAAAATCCTCTCACACGTTACTGTGAGATGGAAAAAGACGGCGTTCCAGCCGCACAACTGCCCTGCCTGCGGCCACCTGCCTCATCAGGAAGATCCAAGGAGAATTCGTGGCCCGGCCCACCCTCGCAAGTCTGGCCACCGAACTCGGCGTGTCGAGGCAGACCATCTCCAACGCGCTTAATGCCCCGGACCGGGTCAGGCCGGCCACGCTGAAACGCGTCCTTGATGCCATCGAAGCTGCCGGCTACCGGCCCTCCGCAGCTGCACGCCAGCTGCGGACCCGGCGGTCCATGAATCTGGGCATGAGACTGCTGCCCGCCACGGACGGCATCAACGGATCCATCCTCGACCGCTTCCTGCATGCCCTGACGGAATCCGCGCAGGCGGCCGGCTACCGCCTGACACTGTTCTGCGCCGATACGGACGACGACGAAGTCCGCCAGTACGAGCAGTTGCTCCACGTTGCCGGCCTCGACGGTTTCGTCCTTACCTCCAGCAGGCGCGACGATGTCCGCACACGTTGGCTCCAGGAGCATGGAACCCCCTTTGCCATTTTCGGGCGTCCCTGGGGCGAGCTCCAGCGGGACGGCTCCGCCAGGCATCCATGGGTGGATATTGACGGGGCCGCGGGCACCGCGGAAGCCGTCACACACCTTGTCAGGCAGGGTCACAGCCGTATCGGTTTCCTGGGCTGGCACGACGGCGGCCCGGTGGGAGACGATCGCCGGGCCGGTTGGGAGCATGCCATGCGGGCCTCGGGCCTGAGCGAGCACATTTCCCGGCTCCGCATCTCCACGCCCGACACCATCGCAGGGGGCGTCTCCGGCGGCCGGAAACTCATCGAGCGAGACGCCACGGCTATTGTCTGCGCGAGCGACTCGCTTGCCATCGGTGCGCTGGAAAGCCTCCGCGAGCTGCGACCGCGACTTTTCCTCCCCGGGCAGCCCGCCGGTCCCGGCCTAAGGGCCGCCGTCGTGGGATTCGACGACACCCCTGTGGCAGCGGCCCTGGGGCTCTCCAGTGTGGCCCAGCCGGTGGAGGATGCCGCCCGCCACATTGTGCGCCTGCTGACCTACGAACTTGCCGGTTATCCCGCTGCCGGCACCATGCCGGATGAGAGTCTGCTGCTGACTCCGCACGTGGTGGAAAGGGTCCCACTGCCGCTGGCACCGCCCGCGTGAAAGCTGCGCGCCAGACTACTCGAGGATGTTCTTCTTGACGAACACCAAATAGTCTCCGGATGCTTCTTCGAATCCGAAATCCTGCCAGTAGTCCTTCAGGGTCGATGTGGCCTTCTCATACTCAGGCGAACCTTCGGCCGGGCCGCCCTGAACGTCTGCCGGCGCCGCGCGGGCCACGACGAGGTCCACCGACCGGCCAACTGTTTCGATGATGGCGTTCAGGACGATGTAGCCGATTCTGCCGCCTCGGTATTCGGGAAGGATCTCCAGGGACGAGACGATCATCAGGTCACCGCCGTCCTCAAGATTTTCGGTGACCAGATCGGGACGCTCCGCTGTCAGCATCTCGGCGGCGTCGGCCAACTCACGGTCAGGCTCGCCCCTGGCGAGAAGGAGGTTGATTTTTCCGGCATTCGGAACGACCTCAACGACGGCGTTTCCGACCGGCACTTCCTCCCCGCCCTGGCCGTCCGCCTTGAAGACAGTGCCGCTGATCGTTACCTCCCAGCGCATCGGGTAGCCCCGTGGATAATGCTCAAGTCCAGGTGTGCCGCGGTACCGAAGCCTGTACTCGAAGGTCAGCTGTTCCGGGTCGATCACCGTCATGACGCCGTCCTTGTGTCGTCAGCTCCTGCGCTTACACGGGCAGTCTATTCCGGGCTCGGCTGTTCAGGAATGGTGCCCGGGAGTGGCGCCCCCTCGTGGGTCGTAAAGCCGCCTGGAAACTGCCCATTGCCGACTTCCGCCCTCCACTGGTAGATTGCCGAATTTCATCAATTCATCAACTTACCCGCTGGTAAGGGTTATGCCTGCCGAGCGGACCCGTTAGCCTGTCGAGAGAGGCCCGGGGGAAGGGTCCCCCGGCTGAAGGCTATAGAGGACCAGCTAAATGCCAAGCACTGTGACTTTTTCGGTGACAACCATGCCCAGAAACGGCTCAGAGGACACTTTCCGCCATGCCGTCCTGAATTTGCGGACGGATGAACTGGAGGACTGCTTCCTGTCCGTGTTCCACGTCGGCGACACTTACGCCCTACTCAGCGGTGAAGCCATCCCGGGCGCCCATACGGCCACCAACGATGCGCTCCGGGCGTACCTGATCCGCCGGCTCGCGGGGAACTGCAGCGGCCTGGACTTCGATGTGAAGATTGACCAGGCGTCAGAATGCGCCCGCTCCCGTTCGTGAACTCCCGTTCGTGATCGCGACAGCGTTGTCAAGACCCGAGTTCTCAATACCGGCGCTGTCAAGACCAAGGAGAAGACATGAATAAGCAACTGGGCGTTGGCCTCTCCGCCTTGGCGTTGGCGGCGGCACTGGCGGGCTGCGGCGGGAACCCGGGGACCACGAGCCCGACAACAGGAACGCCTCCCACGTCTGCGACCGCACCTGCGCCGGGCGTTTCCACCACTCCGGCAGCCGACGTCGAGCTTCGAACAGCTACTTCCGCCGCTGGCCCGATCGTGGTGGACTCAGACGGGAAGAGCATCTATTTCTTCACCAAGGACGTCAAGGATTCGGGAACCAGTGCCTGCAAGGATGCGTGCGCCGCTGCATGGCCGGCAGTGACCACCACGTCCGATTCACCTGCTGCGGAAGGGATCACCGGCACCGTCGGCACCATTAGCACCGCGGCCGGCAAAAAGCAGATCACCATCAATGGCATGCCGGTTTACTACTACGCCAAGGACGGCGGCGCCGGGGACATCCTTGGCCAGGGGGTCAACGATTCCTGGTACCTGGTCAGTCCAACCGGCGAGATGCTGAAGTCCGCGCCCGGCGGGTACTAAGGTCGGGCAGCACGGCCTGGACTAAAGGCAGGCCAGGGATTTAAAGAGCGGGCTTTCGAGGTTAGGGCCGCGGCTGGTTAGCGCTGCCCGCCGGATCCTATGTCTGTCCTCCGAGAAGTCCTGTGTCCGCCCTCCGAGGAGCCGGCTGTCCTGGCCGGACGGCCCGCCAGCGGGTGCTCCGCTGACGGGCCGCCTTGGCCCATTCGACTTTCTTCTCAATTCAGCAGACAAGGTTCCTAGATCTGTCCGGTCGGGCCGGTGTCCTTGACGTCACCGCGCCAGGCGCCTGTTTCGGTGCCCCGGGATTCGATGAAGTCCTTGAACTTGCGCATGTCCGCTTTAACCTGCATTTCGTCGATCTTCAGGGCGGCACCTGCTTTCTCGGTGACTGTTTCCGGCGCCCACTCGAAATGGACCTTGACCTTGGTGTGATTCGCATCCAGCGGTGTGAACCTGATGATGCCGGCGTGCGACTTGCCGTCGGTGCTGCGCCAAGCGATCCGGTCGTCGGGCTCCTGGTCAACTATTTCCGTATCGAATTCCCGCTGAACGCCACCGACCTTGGTAACCCAGTGGTTGGTGGTGTCAGTCACTTGGGTTACGGATTCCACGCCGGACATGAACTGCGGAAAGGATTCGAACTGGGTCCACTGGTTGTACGCTGTGTGCACTGGAACGGCGACATCAACGGTCTCTTCAACGGTTTCCATCTGCTTCCTCCTGTCATGACGGACGGCCCGCAGCAGCGGACCGGCAGCGGGCACCGTTCTGCGGGACCCGGCAACCCGCCACACTTGAACGGTAAGTCGGCTGACTTTCCATGTCCAGACCTGTTTCATACTTGCCGCCGGTGGTCCTGGGCGGGCAGGGAACGGCGGCTGCGGCTACTTGCAGGTGGTTAAGATGCTGGCAATCGCGTCGCGTTCAGCCTGGGTGACCCATAGCTGGTACTTGGCTTTCACGGCAGTCTGGCGGGCGACATATTCGCACCGAAAGGCCTTGTTGCTCGGGAGCCAAGTGGCGGCGTCCTTATCGCCCTTGGAACCGTTTGCGGGACCGTCGGCCGCCATTAGGTTCAGCGGGTCGTTGGCGAGTTGCGTGCGCTGTTCGGGGCTGATCCGCTGGGCGCCTTTCTGCCAGGCGTCGCTAAGGGCAACGATGTGGTCGATCTGTACCGCTGAGCTGGTCTTGTTGCCGCGGACGAACTTGATGGTTGTGCCGGTGTACTTGTCGGAGAGTATGCCCGTGGCCACCACGCAGTTCTTCGTCCCTGGCTTGAACGTCTCGCCGGTCAGGTCGCGGGCGAGGATGTCGTTGCGGGTATCGCAGCCGTTGTGATCTAGATCGGCCCAGGCAGGTCCGAATTTTTCGCGGGTGTAGCCGGTTTTCGGAGCCCGCCCCTTTACCGGGAGGGTTGCCAGCTGGGTCATGGCATTAGAGGCCTCGCCAGCCGTCAAGCCTGAACCCGGCGCCACGGCTGCCTTGGATGGGGGTGCCCCCGCCTGGGCGGCAGCATCGCATCCGGCGAGGGCGCCGGAGAGCAGCAGCGCAGTCAGTACGGTCAAGGTTTTGGTGGCGGCGGAGCGTGTGATGGTCGTGCCCTTCTTCATGTATGCGGCGGCTCCGCTCACGCTACACTCGACGCCCGAACAAGGACTGTAGGCGGAGCGATGGTGTCGACCACCTTCTGCGCAGATGCGTAGCCAACCGTGAAGAAAGACAGGTATCCATCACTCGTGCAGGGCGTGCTCACGGAGTGTTGACTGTAAGAAGGGCGGCAGTCTGTTGAAGCCCTTGCGGTAGCTCAGGTCGCCGGCGTCAGTCAGGTTTCCGGACGTGCTCGTCCGGAGGGAGGCCGGGCCGGCGACGTGGGTCGCGGCTGAGACAGGGCACCCCAACCGCCGCCGCCCCGCTTGGCCATGGTGAGCCGGGGGATCAGACCCTGTTTCTCCGCGCATTCGGGAAAAATTTTCCGCTAATCCTCTTGTCAGCTGTTGGTGCCGGTGCTATTTAAATCTATGTCAGCGGATATAGATCCGGTCACTTGATGATCAAGGAGGTATGTCATGTTGATGATGAGCGATCCTTTCCGCCAGCTCGACCGGCTGACCCAGCAGGTGCTGGGAACGACCGCTCATCCGGCCGCGATGGCCTTGGATGCCTGGCGTGAAGGCAATGAATTCGTAGTGGCGGTTGATCTGCCCGGCGTGGAGGTCGACTCGATCGATGTGGATGTTGAGCAGAACGTTCTGACCCTCCGTGCCGAGCGAAAGGACGCCGTCGGTGAAGGGGTTGAACTGATTGCTTCGGAGCGGCCCCGCGGTGTCTTTAGCCGACAGCTGATCCTGGGCGAAGCACTGGACACAGAGAACGTGAAGGCCGGCTATGACGGCGGCGTCCTAACGCTTCGCATCCCGGTGGCGGAGAAGGCGCAGCCCCGGAAGATCGAAATCACTTCCGGAACTGGCGCACAGCACCAGATCAACGCCTAAAGGACCGGGAGGGATGCCGAAGCCGAGGCTGCATATCGGGCGGTTGGCTTTCATCAAGAACGCCACTGCGTCTTTAGCGCACAAGCAGCATCAGGGCAAAGGCATCCCTCCCCCACGAGCGGTCTCCGGTCCCCGCGGCCCGGGGACCGCTTCATGCCCGACCGCGGAACACAATCCATCATGACCAGACGGACCAGCACACCATCGCCTGCTGATTCCGCCGGGCACCGTGGTCCTGAGGCGACGCGAATGGAGGTAGAGACAATGGCAATCCAGTACATGGACGACGGTTTCGCCCCCCACATGGATCGGGGATTCGCATCGGCAAAGACGCGTCTTGAGCCAAACAGGCTGGGCTGGGACCAAGACGGAGAGACAGAGGCCCATTCCCGAGCACTGGTGGAACATGTTCTGGCCCTCGAACCGGAGCGCGTTCCAGCCGTAACGGCCGAACTTTTCGCCGAGGCGATAGCCGTGGCGAATGCCGTCCGACAAGCTCAAGGAAGAGGACCTGTTACGTCTTTCCGGGCCCGTGACTATTGGGAAATCCTGAAGGACCTGATCGACAGCGTTCTGGAGCAGTAGCCACCCCGTTCATCGTTGTGATGCCGGGCGAATCGGCGGGGCGAATCGGCGGGGCGAATCGTCCCCGCTGGCGGGAATAACGCCGTTTCCTCGGTGGTGGCACCAGCAGCTAAGGCACGGCCAGAGGCCCGCTGTCCTGCCGACCCGCCCACGCTGCGGCGTAACGTGGTCTGAAAGCCGATGCAAAGGGAGTGGTTTGCGTGGTGACGATTGCTGTGATGGTTGGCAGTACCCGGCCGGGCCGCCGGAGCAAGCAGGTGGCGGACTGGGTGTTGGCCAGGGCAACCTCCAGAGGAGGTGCCGACTTCGAAATACTGGATCTGGCCGACTACAACCTGCCGCTGTTGGATGAGCCGATGCCTCCCTCCCTCGGAAACTATCAGAACGAGCACACCAAGGTCTGGGCTCAGACAATCTCGCGGTTCGACGGTTTTGTCTTTGTGACGGCTGAATACAACCACTCCGTGCCGGGGGTCTTGAAGAACGCCCTGGATTTCCTCTACGCGGAATGGAACAACAAAGCCGCTGGTTTCGTCTCCTATGGGAGCGCCGGCGGAGTGCGCGCCGTCGAAGCCCTGCGCCTGATCGCCGGCGAACTGCAGATGGCCGACGTCCGGGCCCAAGTGGCATTGCCCTTTGCCACGGACTTCGAGAACTTCACCACCTTCAGACCCAGCGAAACCGCGGAAGAGGCCCTAGTGCCGCTCCTGGACCAGCTCATCTCCTGGGCAACGGCGCTGAAAACCCTCCGGACCTGATCTGCTGGCCGAGGCGATTTCGGCTGTCCGAATCGCAAATTTGTAAAGGGGGCTTGGGATGGGCCGGGACTTCGGTCCGCTGCTCGTTGCTGTCGGGCTGCTGGTCGTCCTGGTGGGCGTATTGGCATGGAATGACTGGCTGTCGTGGTTCGGCAATCTCCCAGGGGATGTCCGGATCGACCGGGGGAATGCGCGGGTTTACATCCCTTGGGTCTCCATGATCGTGGTGTCGGTTGCAGTCAGCATCGTGATCGCGCTGTTCCGCCGTTGACCCTCGTCTGGCATTTGCCGGCCCTTAGGGCGGGACGGCGCATATCCGCCCGCCCTCTGGGCTTCACCGGTCCATTGGGATGGTTCGCCTACATCTGCCCTGCCGATGTCGCTTCTCCCATACTGGTGCCTGTTGCCCGACCTGCCGCCCCGCGTGTGATGGGTATCTTCCGGGAAGCCGCCGCGGCCTCGTCGGGAACGGGAATCCGGACCTCAAGGACTCCGTCATTATAGGAGGCCCGAATGTCGTTCTCGTCGACAGGACCGGGCAGGGTTATCGCGCGGGAGAAGGTACCGTACTTGAACTCCGAACGGTATCCCCGCTTATCCTTATGCTCGGATTTTTCCTGGTGGCGGACATCGATCTGCAGTTCGTTTCCGACCAGAGTGATGTCGACGTCCTGTTCAGGGTCGATGCCGGGGACTTCCGCTCTGACGACCATTGTTCCTTCCTCGCGGTATTCCTCCACCCGAAGCCAGGACCCCAGGTCCCCTTCAAGGAAACGCCGCAACGGCTCGGTAATGTCAGAACCTGCCCGGCGGATGATGCTGTTCATCGTTGCCACCTCCCTGGGTACTGCCCGTTCGCCCGGCAGCCAAGGCAACCGGGGCCCGGGGCTGGATTTCCAGCACCAATAAAATACGTCTGCCCGGCGCTGATGTTAAGCGTCCGGCACGCGGATCTTCTGCTAGGGCCAGAAGTCTCTCGTTAGGCGGCCAACCTCGGGTAAAAGAGCTCTTCCGCCAGCCCGACCCTGCAGAAGCTGGACCACCAACTGCCTTCGCCAAGGCGCTCTACAGCGATGACGTGCTGGGGTGCGTCGGTTTCCTCGCCACGGTCGCCGGTGTTCCGATTCAGCGACCCTGTTTCCTTGAAAATTATTCCGCATATCATCTTGCGATCTTTGATATATTAGTCCTATACTAGAGCGGAATCTGCAGAGGATCGATCGTCAACTCGATGAGGAGTAGAACAGCATGCAGCAACTCGCGCACCGGCTCGAACGCCTAGGCACCGAAACCGCCTTCAGCGTCGCCCAAGCCGCAGCCGCCTGGAAGGCGAAGGGGAACCGCGTGTACCCCTTCCACCTCGGCGACATCAACATCCCGACGGCCCCACATATCGTCGAGGCGATGAACCGGGCAATCGCCGACGGCTACACGGGATACTGCCCCGGCCCCGGCATCCCGCAACTGCGTGAAGCCCTCGCCGACGACCTCGGCTCGCGCCGCGGAATCGAGTTCTCCCCCGACAATGTGGTCGTGATGCCCGGCGGCAAGCCCGTCATCACGAAGTTCCTGCAGGCGGTCATGAACCCCGGCCAGGAAGTGCTCTACCCCAACCCCGGCTTCCCGATCTATGAATCCCAGATCGAGTACCTCGGCGGCACGGCCGTGCCGTACCGCTATCTGCCCACGAGCACGGGATTCGCGATCGACCTCGAGCAGATCCGCGCGTCGATCACCCCGAACACGGTCGCAATTATCTACAACGACCTGCAGAACCCCATCTCAGCCGAGTCGACCGCGGCCGAGCGTGAGGCCATCGCACAGCTCGCGATGGAACACGACCTCTGGGTACTCTCCGACGAGGCCTACTTCGAGACCCGCTATGAGGGGGTCTCGAGCTCGATCGCATCGCTTCCCGGCATGGCCGAGCGTACCGTCATCCTCTACACGTTCAGCAAGAAGTTCGCCATGACCGGCTCACGCCTCGGCTGCGCCGTCGCCCCGCGCGAGATCGCCCAGGTGCTCAGCACGCTTAACACCAATGATGAGTCCTGCACGACGCACTACGTGCAGTGGGCCGGCATCGAAGCGCTCCGCGGCCCCCAGGAATCTGTGCAGCAGATGCTTGAGATCCTGCAGAAGCGTCGGGACACCGCATGCGAGCTCGTGAATTCCATCCCCGGCATGCACGTCGCCGTCCCGCAGTCGACCTTCTACCTGTTCCCCGACGTCACCGAGGCCATGGAGCGCATGGGTTACTCGGCAGTCGGCGACTTCGCCACTGATGCCTTGTACAAGACTGGCGTCTCCTTCTGCACGCGCGAGCACTTCGGCCGACGCCTGCCCGGCGAGGAACGGCAGTACATCCGGCTCGCCTACTCGGGCATCGAGGTGCCCGACATCCGCGACGGCCTCGGACGCCTGCGCGAGTGGATCGAGACGGCATGAGCCGGGTCGTCGTCACGGGGCGTATCCCCGATGCCGCAATCGAGAAGCTCCGCGCCGAGCACGAGGTCGATGCCTGGCAGGGTCCGGAGTCGATTGGCCGCGAGGAGCTCCTGCGCCGCGTGGCCGGCGCCGATGCCATCGTGAGCCTGCTCACCGAGCGCATCGACGCCGAGCTGCTCGACGCCGCCGGCCCGCAGCTCAAAGCCGTGGCGAACGTCGCCGTCGGCTATGACAACATCGACGTGCCGGCCTGCACCGGACGGGGTATTGTCGCCACCAACACACCCGGCGTGCTCACCGAGGCGACCGCCGACATCGCGTTCGGGCTCATCCTCATGGCGACCCGCCGGCTCGGTGAGGGCGAACGGCTCATCCGCGCTGGCCAGGCGTGGAAGTGGGGCATGTTCTTCCTGCTCGGCAGCAGCCTACAGGGCAAGACCCTCGGCGTCGTCGGCATGGGCGGCATCGGCCAGGCGACAGCTCGCCGGGCAAAGGCCTTCGGCATGGACATCGTCTACCAGTCACGCAGTGAGATCGACCCCGCGATCGCAGCGGAACTGGGCGCCCGGCGGGTCGATCTCGACGAGTTGCTGACTGTTTCCGACGTCGTTTCGCTGCACTGCCCGTACGGAGCCGCCACGCACCATCTGATCGGCGCCGAGCAGCTCGCAGCGATGAAGAGCTCGACATACCTCGTCAACACCGCACGTGGACCGATCGTCGACGAAGCGGCGCTGGCCGCCGCGCTGCGCGACGGCGTCATCGCGGGTGCCGGGCTGGACGTCTTCGAGCACGAACCCCAGGTCCATCCCGAGTTGCTGGATCTGGAGAATGTAACACTCGTGCCGCACCTCGGCTCGGCCACCGTAGAGACGCGCACCGCCATGGCGGTTCTCGCCGCCGACAACGCGCTCGCCGTGCTCCGCGGTGAGCGGCCGCCCACACCGATCGACTAGCGGCGACGGGCGCGCACCGGAAACGCGACGCCACGGCCGAACGACACCACCAACGCAGGAACGAGTACGAGCTCCGTCCCCGAAGGATGAGCTCGTACTCGTTCATGTTCTTCACGCAGCCTCGGGACTGGCTCTGACGGCGCCCTTACCATGGCCGCGACGGCCGCAGTTGCTCGCTGGATGCTGCGGTCAAACTGCGCCATGACCCCTCGCCTCAGTGCCCGGCACGCTCGGGCCCTCTAACGTGCGAGCCAGGGCATCAGATCCAGCCGTCTGGGACGCCCGGCACGCCACCTTCCCTGTGCACCGCGATCATCTGCGCGGCGCTCATCCCCCTCAGGTATCCCTCGGCGGCCTGCGCGGCAGTGATCCCCGCGTCTGCTAGCCTCATCAGGTCGTGCTCGTTCAGCGGGGCTGACAGCCCTGCCGCCCCCGAGGCCCCTGCCAGAACCTCCGCGCCGAAAAGGATCAGGCGCCGCTCGAAGTCGAGACGGCGCCTCTCGCTGTGGGCGATACGCGAGAGGCCGTTGGCAAGCCTCATGGTGCGGGCATCCCGGGGAATCCGCGCGGCCAGGTCAGCACCGTGCCGGACGGCGAGCCGGTAGACCCCTTCCTTGACCTCGTTCGGGGTCTCCCTGCCGATCCTGAATCGCTCAATCCAGCCGCTGATGTCCTCGGCTCGGACCGGCTGATCCGCGTCCGACTTCAGGCTGGCCAGCAGCCCACTGAGGGTACCCTCGTTGTCCTCGGCCTCGAGGAACCGCGAGATACCGATCTGGAGGATATCTCGCAGGTCGATCCTGCGCTCCTGCACGGCAACCCACACCGTCTGGTTCCGCCGAAGCTTGCCGAGCAGGTCCTCACCCAGCTTCTCCCCGAAGCCCTCGGCGTCGTCGTAGAACGACACGGGGGCGTGCTGGAAGCGGTCGAGCACTTCCGAAGGCATCGCCGCCCAGCGGAGCGCCGCCTCCGCGACATCGTGGTTGTCCTCGACGAGGTCGTCAAGCCGTTGCTCTTCGAGGAACGCAACGGCCTCATCTGCCGTCGTTATCCCCGCATCGAGCAGGGCCACGGCGGTCTCCGGGGACGCCACGGAGAGGACCTCGCAGAAGTTGTATGGCGTGGCGGCGAACTCGAACTCGGCCTTGCGCCCCCCGCGGATGCTGCGCTTGGCGAGGGCGTCCAGCAGGCTGTTGCTGCTCGGCAGGTCGCGGGCGTACGTCTCCACGACGCGGCGGTGCACGTCGTAGGACGGAGCGTCCGGGAACCTCCGCCCCGGAACGGGATCGCTGTCCATACGTCCGAGCCTAGACCTTTCCCACGTCGTCGGCCGGTCCTCCGGACGGGAACCCCAGGGACGGGCTTGAACGTAGCTCGAGGGCCGGTGGCTGCACTCGGAAGCTTCCCGGATTAAGCGGCGGTCTTCCTGAGGTGTCGGCTAAACCGACAGCTGATGGCACTGCCGACCCGGGTGGTCTAGTGCTGCTGAAACGTCAAGGTTCTCTCCTGCTGCAGGCCGCGGCCAGGCTTCCGTTCCCATGAACAAGGAACACGGTTGGCACGACCCCACCCGGACTACCAGCCCAGAGAAAGAAAAACACCCCGGTCCGAAGACCGGGGTGTTACCGATGACCCGACCCATCCGTGAGGGATGTCTCGGCTCACCACATTCGTGGAGCTAAGGGGATTCGAACCCCTGACCTCTTCGATGCGAACGAAGCGCTCTACCAACTGAGCTATAACCCCGGGGACGCTGCCTCTATGAGGAACGGCAACGCCGGTTTCCTTAGGCTACAAATTTTCCCGTCTCTTTTCCAGCCAGCCCTCGAATGTCTCCCGGCCGTAGGGCTCACCGGGAGCCAGGTTCCTGCCTTCGCGCAGGAATCTTCCCATGGGGCCGGGCAGCGGCAGCCCGATAACCAGTCCCCGTGCCCCGGTGACCCGCTTCCACGTCTGCGCCATGGCCTTCATGTCCTTGACTTCCGGTCCGCCGATCGTCCTCAGCCTGTGCCGCTCCCCCGTTGGCGCCTCAAGTGCCGCTTCAAGCAGCGCAGCTGCCACTTCGCCCGGCGAGATCGTTTGGAACCGTGCGCCCCGAATCGTCGGAACGAGTCCGACCCGGGACCCGGCCGCGAATAGCCGTGCCACGAGACTGTGAAACTGCGTGGCGCGCACCGTCACGGTTTCCAGCTCCGAGCGTGAATACACACGTTCCTTTTCCGCCTTCGACCGGTAGAAACCGTAAGCCGTCTGGTCGCAATTGACGATGGAAAGGAGCACGGCCCTCACAACCCCGGCTTCCAGTGCTGCGGACAACAGAAGCTCGCCACCGGTGGCGAACAGTTTGAGCGCTTCCCCGGTCTGCCCCTCCAGGCAGTCAATAACGACGTCGGCTCCCGCCAGCGCTTCCGGTACCCCTTCCCCGGTGGTGACGTCGCCGCGGAAGTAAGTGGCGCCGTCGATCTTGGCGGCCTCGCCCGCCGGCGGCGGGTTCCGGCTGAGGACGGCGACGGCGTGCCCTTGGTCTAGGGCCCGTCCCACCACTTCGCGGCCAACCTGGCCGGTGCCGCCGGCAACGCAGATGCGGCTCATGCTCCGAGGCTACACACGGCGGCCTGAGCCAGGCTACGCGCGGCGGCGCTGCAGGACATCGTCCAGGTTGCTCAGCGCGCTCTGTGCCTTCGTCTGAGGCCGGGCCTGCCCGGCATTCGGCGAGGCGACAGCGGGCGCAGCAGCGCTGCCCTGCTTCAGGGACGGTTTGCCTGCGGCCTTCGGGGCCTCCGGCAGGTCGAGTGGTTCAGGGGCGGGGCGTTCAGCCTTGGCGGCCTCAACGTACGTGGGCTTCGGAACCTCGACCGGCTCCCAGCTGGTGGTCTCGTCCGTCCCCGGGGCGGCAGCTTCCTGCGCCTTGGCAGCCTGCCCGCTGTGGTCGCCGGCTGCGAGGGCAACCGCCAGGGCGGCCTCGCGGAGTTCGACGGCGGTCAGGGGCCTGGGCTTTGCGGCTGCGGCTTCCGCATCGAAGAGTGTGCTTTCGCGGAGCACCGTCTCTTCTGCGGCCGGGGCGGCATCCGGCGCGGCGTGGTGCCGTGGGGCGGGTGCGCCCATCGCAGCGGCGAAGGCGGCCTTCATCTTCCTGCGGCGATCGCGCACAGCAAGCCGGCGGAGAAGAACGACGGCGGCAAGGCCGGCCAGGAACGATCCCGCCGGAAGCCAGCCGCTTCCCAGCCCAAAGATCTGCAGAATTCCCGAGACCAGGGCTGTGGCAATGAACAGGAGTCCGGCCAGGGCGATGGCAACACGTCCATATCGGATCCGGAAGGCGCCTCCGTTCCTGACGGCAGGCTTGCGGCTGGGCTGGCCCGGCGTGAAGCCTGCTGCGGATTCGCTGCTCTTCCTGATGTCCATGGGATTCTCCTGCTGGGCGGTCATATAAAGGACCGCTCCGGCTTGCGGGTTTGCAGTTTCGTGGTCAACGGTCTCAAGCATCAGATCGCCGGCGGCCTGAAACTGATGCCGGCCGCTTCGGAGGACGTAAGGGGCGACCCACACAATCCAGAGCGCAACAGCAACCACAAGGATGACTGAGCTGCTAAGGGGGAAGTCCACACACAAAACCGTATGAGGAATTGCCGACCTCTTGTGGCATTCATCTCGGTGTGTCGCTTCCGGGCTCTCAAATGATTGGACTTAAGTCGAAGACGCCGCCCGTGGATCCCATCATGCAGGCCTCGTGCGCAGCCATCGGTTGAGAAGACCTTCGGGAACTTCCTCTGACGTCAGGGCAAAGGACCGGTGGTCCGCCCACTCCCCGTTGATGTGCAGGAACCGCGGCCTGTAGCCCTCGTCGCGGAAGCCGAGCTTCTCCACCACGCGCAAACTCGGTCCGTTTTCAGGGCGGATGTTGATTTCCATGCGGTGCAGCCCCAGTGTCCTGAAGCAATGGTCCGTGACCATGGCAACCGCCGTGGGAGCAATCCCCTGCCCCGCCCGCGCCTCATCAACCCAATAACCCAGGGTCGCCATCATGGCAGAACCCCACACAATCGAGGACACCGTCAACTGCCCGACGATGACAGGATCGCGGAATCCCGGCGTCCGGGCCGTGATGACGAACGGCAGAGCTGTTCCCTGGGCCGCTTGCGTGTTCAGGGAACGCACCATCTGCCGGTAGCCAGGAAGGGCCCCGCCCGGCGCCGGGTTGGACGCCTCCCACGGTGCCAGCCACTCGCTGTTGCGCGAACGGACCTCAGTCCATTCCCTGCGGTCGCGGTACCTGATAGGGCGCAGGATGATGTCCCCGCACTCCAGAGTGACCGGCCAGATGTGGCTGACCCGCATGGGACGTTACTTTGTCAGGCCGGCGGTGAACTCGGACAGCCACTGGCGCAAGCCGGGGCCCATGTCATCGCTGTCAATGGCAAGCTGGACGCAGGCCTTGAGGTAGCTGAGCTTGTCCCCGGTGTCGTAGCGGCGGCCGCGGAAAACAACGCCGAAGACGCCCCCGCCTTCACCGTCCCTGCTCGCCAGTTCCTGCAGGGCATCCGTCAGCTGGATCTCACCGCCGCGGCCGGGTCCCGTCTTCTCCAGCACATCGAAGACATCAGGGTGCAGCACGTAGCGTCCGATGACGGCAAGGTTGGAGGGCGCCTCGTCAGCGTCCGGCTTTTCCACGAGTTCGTTGATGCGGACGAAGCCTTCGCCATCAATCTCGGAAATGTCAGCGCAGCCGTAGGCGCTGATCTGGGACGGTTCCACCTCAATGAGGGCCACCACGGAGCCACCGGTCTTGGCCTGCACTTCGATCATGGTGCTCAGGAGGTCATCGCGGGCATCGATCAGGTCATCGCCGAGGAGCACCGCAAACGGCTCATAGCCAACATGCTGGCGCGCGCGCAGCACGGCGTGGCCGAGGCCTTTCGGGTCGCCCTGGCGCACGTAGTGGATGTCGCCCAGGTTGCTCGCAGCCTGGATGGACTCCAGCTTGACGGTGTCACCCTTTGCTTCCAGCGTTGCTTCGAGCGCCGGAACCCGGTCAAAGTGGTCCTCGAGTGCGCGCTTGTTGCGGCCGGTGATCATCAGCACGTCGCTCAGGCCAACCTTGACGGCTTCCTCAACCACGTACTGGATCGCTGGCTTATCCACCACCGGCAGCATTTCCTTGGGCATGGCCTTGGTGGCAGGCAGGAACCTGGTGCCGAGTCCCGCTACGGGGATGACGGCCTTGCGGACTGAACGGTTAGTGGAAGTCACTCGTCTAATGTATCGGAGGGAACATTCATACAGTAAATGCTTCCGGCAGCGGCCCGGCCGGATTCCGAGCAACAGAGGATGAGGCACCATGCCACCAGAGACCCTGCCGACAAAGGATGAGATCCGCTCCAGGCATCGGAGAAGCCGGACAGCGATGCAGCCCGAAGCGCTCTCAGCGGCGGCGGCCGGCATTGCCTTTCATGGGCTGGACTGGGCCGGCAGCGTCGCCGACAGCAGACCTGCGACGTTCACGGCTTATCTGGGAGTGGCGTTTGAACCGCCCACCCTTCCCTTGATTTCGGCGCTCCACGAGGCCGGCCACAAGGTACTGCTGCCGGTCTGCGAGCCGGACCGTGCACTGAGCTGGGTCTTCTGGGATCCTGCCGCCGAGTTTGTCCGCAGCAAATATGCGCCCATTCAGGAACCCGCAGGAGAGCGCCATGGCCTGGAAGCCCTCCGGGACGTCGCGGGGATGTTCCTGCCTGCAACGGCCGTCGATATGAGCGGAAACAGAGTCGGCCAGGGCGGCGGGTACTACGACAAGTTCCTGGCCGCCGCAGAGGCCAGCGGACTGCACGCGCCCAAGGCAGCGGTCATTTACGATTCCGAACTCCTGCCCGCAGCGACCATTCCCGTTGAAAGCTTTGACCGTCCCGTAGATGCTGTCCTCACGCCCTCCGGCCTGGTCCTACTGACGTGATGGCCGCCGCGGCGAGGTGATAGAATTGGCACTCAGGCCCTGCGACTGCTAATAGGGCTCTTTCCGGCAGGAAGAACCGTCAAGGAACTTCGCGGGAATGGGCGCTTGGCAGCACGGGACCTGTCGTTTGTCCAAGAGGAGGATCTACAGTGCCCACGTATGCCTATGCCTGCAAGGATTGCAGCCATGCCTTTGACATCGTGCAGTCATTCACTGACAGCACTCTGACGTCCTGCCCCGAATGCCAAGGGACCCTGCGCAAGAAGTTCAACAGCGTCGGCGTGGTCTTCAAGGGCTCTGGCTTTTACCGGACAGATTCGCGCGACGCCAAGGGCAGCACGGTCTCATCGGCTCCCGCCGCGCCGGCGCCGGCAGCCGCCGCTCCCTCGACCGCCCCGGCCGCTGCCGCCAGCTGACAGTTCCGCGCTCTCACAGATCGCACTTTTCCACATAGGCCGGGTTTTCCACATAGGGCCGGCAGGCTCTGTCCCCCAGGTACGCGGCTTCCGTAGCGTGGCAGCATGCCAGCTATCGGACTGCTTCCCCTCAAAGCCTCCAGCCCTGTCTCCCGCTCCAACCGGCGTACTGCACGGCCTGGGCCTCCCGGGCGCTCCCGCACCGGCCGACTGCAGGGCTGGCTGAACCGCAACCGCCGCCTTGCCGTTGCGCTGCTGCTGTGTGCGGCGGCAGGAATTGCCGTCCATCAGCTGACGCCGGTACCCTCACACACAGTCTCTGCGCTGGCGGCGGCGCGGGACTTGCCGGCCGGAGCCGCGTTGAGCGGCACCGATCTGGCCGCCATCAACGTTCCGCCGGCCATGCTCTCCGCCGGAACCTTCACCGAACCGGCCGTACTCAACGGAAAGCACCTGGCCGCGCCCCTCCGCAAGGGCCAGCTCCTCACAGATGCCCAGCTGGTGGGTCCCGGTCTGCTCACGGGCGCTCCGCCAGGCTCAGCCGCCGTGCCGCTCAGGATGGCGGACCCTTCCTCCATCCGGCTCGTCTCCCCCGGCCAGCTGGTCACGGTCGTGCTCACAAGCGGCGTGGGTTACGAGCAGAAGTCAGCTTCCAAAGTCCTGGCCACAGGCGTGCCCGTCTTGTGGACTTCCGGGCAGGAGGGCCAGAGCGGCCAGTGGCTTGCCGCTGGCGACTCCGACGGTCTGATGGTGGTCGCTGCCACTCCGGCGCAGGCGACCGCACTGGCGGGAGCGTCAACGCAGGGAAAACTCTTCTTCACGCTCGTGGGCTCCGCCCGCCACTGACAGCGTGGCCCGCGACAGGACCGCGACAACGCGGCGCTGCGACAATGCCTCCCGTAATAATGGCCGAAGCGGCTAACCCCAGTGCGGAGGTTTCTGTTCCTTCAGCCAGGCATCGTGGTCATTGTCGGATTCGGAGTCGCCCCATGCCCGGGGATCGTCCTCGGACGCCTTGTTCGGCACCAGGCCGCCCCGTTTCAGGGCAGCTGCCGTCTTGGCCGGGGCCGAAGGCTTGGCAGGAGTTGAAGAGGCCGAAGTGGAGGGTCCAGCCGGCGCTTCGGCGGGCGGCTTCGAGGGGGCCGCCCCGTCATCAGATGAAGGCGCCGAACCGGGGCGGGATTCATCGCTTGCTGCTCCAGGCCTTCCGTCGCCAGAACTCACTGTGCCCTCTCCTGCCTGTCCGTGGTCTCGACCTCGTAATCCTTCTCGAGGCCGTTTTCACGGCCGCCGCCCGCCTTGTCACGGGTGTCGTCGGGTGCGAGGTCGTGCCGATAGCCGTCACGTTGCATTCCCGCGGGCGAAGGATCGTCCTCTTCCGCGTCCTGGACTCCCTGGCCGGCTTGGTCATCCTGATCCGGGTCGTCACCGTAGAGGCCCTGAACCGGATCCGCGGCAGGCTCGTAGGACTCCTCCTCCAGGCTTGGGACTTCGTCATCGAAGAATCCGAGTGACGCTGCGGACCTGGCTGCCCGGACCGGTTTCTCGAGTCCGAGGTAACCGCCGATCCGGTCAGCGCACGCCGAAGGGTCAGTGAACACCTCAATCGTCCACAGCGGCATGTACCGCCAGCCCAGGCGCTCCAGAAGCTGCGGACGCAACCTGCTGCGTTCGCGGACCGTCATCTGGCGGTACTGCTCCGTCCCGTCAGACTCGATGGCTACCGGGCGGGGAATCTCGGCTTCGTCCTGACCCATGGTGCTCAAAGGGTCGGCCGCAGCCACGACGTCAATGACGCCGTCGTACTGGTGCCAGACGCGCGCCCCGCGGGCCCGGAGACGGTCTCCCAGGTCAGCCACGAGCGGGTCGGCCCCGAGAGCCTGCTCGCTTGCCGCGGCACGGGATGCTGGGGTTCCGAGGTCAGTGTTGCCGGAAATCTCCCGGTCCAGCAGTTCATACAGGTCCACAGCCCCGTGGGCCAGCCGTGTCCTGTCCAGGTCTTCCGGTTTGAAGCAGGTAAGGACGTGCAGCGACTGCCGGGCACGGGTCATGGCCAGGGCAAACTTCGCCCGGCCGCCCTCGGCAGACAGCGGGCCAAAGTTGTGCAGGGCACGCCCGTGGGGTGTCCGGCCATAGCCGGGCGAGAAAATCACGTGGTCGCGGACCAGACCCTGGGCACGCTCCAGATCCACCACCCGGAACGATTCCTCGCCCGCACTGAAGAATCCCGAGAGCATGGGATAGTTCGGAAGCTGCAGCCGGATGGCCTCGCCGATCCTCGCCGCATGGCGCAGGCTCGCCGTGACGACAGCCAGCGACGTCCGCGGGCGCAGGCGGGCGTGCTCGAACACCAGCTCCACCACCCGGTTGACCTCGGCCACGACTGACTCCACGCCCTCGTGGTCCGCGCTCGGCAGTCCGGTGCCGTCCGCCAGGTACTCTACAAGCAGGGCACGGTCCAGCCCCGTGGCGGACTGGCCCTCAGGCAGCCGGCGGAGGCCGCCGTCGTAAAAGCCCTTGCTGAGCTGCAGCACCAGGTCCTCGTCCACCGCGCGGTAGACGGAGTGCAGCCGCCACGTCGGCAGGACGGCGGCCAGGGCGCTGAAGGCACTCTCCACGCTCTGGTGGGTGGGTTCCCCGGCGGCGAGCCGCTCAACGGCCACCGTGAACGTGCGGGGGCTGGCAATCTTGTCATCGCCAAAGGCAATGACCTGCTTGGCCCGGGCCATCGCCGGCAGGACCGCCTGGAGCGAGGTCGCCTCCGCGTCGAGAATCACCACGGCGTCAAATTTCTGCTCAGCCGGGAGCAGCCCCGTCATGAGGTAGGGGCTGACGGACCAGACCGGCACCAGCATGGGAACCAGTGCGGGAGCCTGGGCGGTGAGCGCGGCGAGTGTGACCCGCCCGTCTTTGAGCAGGCTCCGGAGGAGGTCCGCCTGGCGGGGGTTTTCCGCGATCCCGGCGCGCCAGCGCTCGGCCAGCTGCCAGCGCAGGCGCCCCGCGCCGCTGGCGATATGCGCGTTGTCGGCCAGCCGGTATTCGGCCTCCAGCTGGCGCAGGGCGTCACCGTCGGACATGGCGAGGTAATCATCGCCGCTGATCATTGCTTCGAGCGCGGACTGCCACCATGCAAGGTCCAGCTCGGCGGCCACGGATTCAGCGGGAACCTCCCGCTCCGAGAGGTCGGCAAGCAATTCACCCAGGCCGTGCTCACGCATGTTCTCGATGAGAAGAGTGCGCTCGGGCAGGGTCTTGAGCGTCTGGGTGTCGGC
Organism: Arthrobacter sp. ISL-28; assembly: GCF_018613875.1. Classification (GTDB taxonomy): domain Bacteria; phylum Actinomycetota; class Actinomycetes; order Actinomycetales; family Micrococcaceae; genus Arthrobacter. The sequence continues at coordinate 68,119 of NZ_JAGGPJ010000028.1, forward strand.
CACCAGCCGCTCCAGCCGCTCCATCAGCTCCGGGTAGGCGGTGTTCTCGAGCGCTCCGCCTGCCTGGGTGTGCCGCAGCGCCTCACCGAGCTGCTTGAGCTCACGGGTCAGCCCCCGGTACATGATGCTGATCTCAGCCAGGCCTGATGGCACCGCAGGATGCCGCTGCGTCGTGGCGTACCCGGCCCACAGCGCGCGCTGCTCCTGGACCAGCACCAGCGAATTGTGCAGATCGGAGATGTGCACGCCCGGGCGAACGTATTCCTTGGCCACCCTTCGCAGGCGCGAACGCTGCATGGACGGCATGTCAATGCCCTGTTCTCGCCGCCAGGCCGAAGATGCCGTCGCCGAGATAAGGTCGTGGACGGGCCTGTCGAAGATATCGGGGGTGAACTTGTCCAGGCTCTCCCGGACCGCCACCAGCAGCCTGAGCTGGGTGCCCCATTCGGCAAAATTGGCCCCTAGCCGGATCTCAGCGTGGTCGGCGACCTCCTTCATGCGGCTGTGGAGCACCGGCAGCTTTTTCTCCACCGAGCGCGCCAGCTCCTGCGCCTCTTCCGTCTCCTTGCGCGTCACGAGACGTGCGCCGTGCCAGGGGCTTGATGTGGAGGCACTACTGAAGCTTCCCAGTTCTGCAGCGCGCTTGAGCCGGCCGGCGAGTTCGTCACGGTCGCGGATATTGTCCAGGACGCTCCGCTTGAGCCGGACAGTGGTGGCCGGGGCAGGATGGATCGACGTCAGCTCCGCCAGCGACTGCATGGCCTGGTACGGCGAGCAGCCCCATCGCTCGCGGACGTTGTGCAGCGACGCCACGTGGTCCACCAGCGCATGCCGGTGCTCCGTGAGCGTCTTGTGCAGGTTGCCCAGCTGCGGCTCGGCTGATTTCTCATTCCGGACGATGGCCCGGACCAGCTGTCCCTTGAGCTGCTGGGGCGTAGCGGTGCCGGACAGCTGGAACAGGATGGACTCCAGGCCCAGGCCCTCCAACCGGGCCGCCACTTCGTTGAGGCTGGCCCGCCGGTCCCCCACCACGAGGACAGTTTTGCCTTCGTCCACCAGCGCGCCGATGGTGTTGATGGCCGTCTGCGTCTGGCCGGTGCCGGGAGGACTGCTGACCAGGAGGGAGTCCCCGGCCCGCACAGCATCGATCACGTACTGCTGGTCCGCATCGGCATCGAGCAGGAGCAGCTCGTCGGCCGGGTCCCGCTCGTCCACGCTTGGAAAGCGCCCGAGCTGTAAGTCAGGGACGTCAATAACGTCACCGGACGCGGCACGAACCAGGGACGTCACGAGGGCGTTTTGCTGGTTGATCCACGGGTCGTCAAGGTTGCCGGCGAGGTCAGCAAACGTAGAGACGAGCAGATTGTGCTCTACTTCTGCGCCGTGGATGGGTTTGACGATGGTGCTGATCCTGTCCAGCACGGGCTGGGGATCGAAGCGGGCCGTGCTGTAGGCCATCCGGGTGACAGCGTTGACGTCGAAAACGATGCCGTGGATGGTTTTCAGATGACGGATCAGTGCCGGATTGATGCGGGCCTGTTCCGTGAGCTGAAGCTCGTAGTCATCTTCACCGGGCCTGATGGTCAGGGAGATGGCGGTCAACATGACCGGCGCCGAGACCCGCTGGGGTTTGCCCCCGACGGCGGACGTCCACACCACGGTGCCGGCGGACAGGTACCCGGCTTCGATGCCGCGGTCATTGGCCAGCTCAAAAATCTTGGAGCGGAGGTTCCGGGAGGCGCGGGCAGCGACGACGTACTGCTGGTGGTCACGGATCAGCGTGGACAGCCTGGTGCGGCGTCCCGCCATGAGCTGGGCAAGGCCGGAGGGGTGGGCATGCGTGAGGTCGATGGAACCTTCAGGGGTCTTGGTGAAGCGCAGCATGGTGTCCGCCCCGGTGACAGGCTTAAGCCCGGACAGCCACTTCCTGAGCTCCTCCGAACCCTCTGAGTCGAGCTGACCAACTGACACTACTGCCTTCTTTTCTGCGCTTGCACGTGACGCCTTGGACCATACGGGCATACTTTCGAGCGTAGCCGGAAACGGCCGCACGTGAGAGACCGCAACACTGGAACGGGCTAAGTTGCAGTGCATTTCACCCGGTGCCGGCGGGAGGAACGAGCCCCCGGGCCGCGCACCGGCCGGTCGGCGACCTTGCTGCCGGGCCATACTGCGCCCACTGCACAGCAAAGTGGCCGGCCTCCTTTCGGAGACCGGCCACTCACAACGCTATTCCCACTCGATGGTTCCCGGCGGCTTGCTGGTCACGTCCAGCACCACCCGGTTGACGCCGTCGACTTCATTGGTGATCCGGTTCGAGATCCGGGCCAGGAGATCGTACGGCAGGCGTGACCAGTCAGCCGTCATGGCATCTTCAGAAGACACCGGCCGCAGCACGATCGGGTGGCCGTACGTCCGGCCGTCGCCCTGGACGCCCACGCTGCGGACGTCCGCGAGCAGCACGACGGGCATCTGCCAGACGTCGTTGTCGAGGCCGGCAGCGGTCAGCTCGGCGCGGGCGATGGCGTCCGCCTTGCGCAGCAGGTCCAGTCGCTCCTTGGTGACCTCGCCGACGATCCGGATTCCGAGGCCGGGGCCGGGGAACGGCTGGCGGCCGACGATTTCCTGCGGCAGGCCCAGCTGGGCGCCGACGGCACGCACCTCGTCCTTGAACAGGGCACGCAGCGGCTCGACCAGCTCAAACTGCAGGTCCTCCGGCAGCCCACCCACGTTGTGGTGGCTCTTGATGTTCGCAGCACCCTCGCCGCCGCCTGATTCGACGACGTCCGGGTACAGGGTGCCCTGCACGAGGAACTTGATCTTCTCGCCGTGGGCCGCGGCCTCGGCGATGATGGCGAGCTCGGCCTCTTCGAACGCGCGGATGAACTCGCGGCCGATGATTTTGCGCTTGGTCTCGGGATCGCTCACGCCGGCCAGGGCGGCCTGGAAGCGCTCCTGCTCATTGGCCACGTACAGCTTGACCCCGGTGGCGGCGACGAAGTCGCGCTCAACCTGTTCGGCCTCGCCTTCGCGCAGCAGTCCGTGGTCTACGAAAACACAGGTCAGCTGGTCCCCGACGGCGCGCTGGACGAGCGCGGCGGCCACAGCAGAGTCCACGCCGCCGGACAGGCCGCAGATGACCCGGTCGCTGCCGATCTGCTTGCGGATGCGCTCAACCTGCTCCTCGAGGATGTTGCCCGTGGTCCAGTTCGGCTCGAGCTTGGCGCCCTTGAAGAGGAAGTTCTCCAGGACCTGCTGGCCGTAGGCCGAGTGCTTGACCTCCGGGTGCCACTGCACGCCGTACAGGCACTTTTCCTCGTTGGCGAAAGCGGCTACCGGCGCGCCTGCGGTGGTGGCGAGGACGTCGAAGCCGTCGGGCGCCTCCTGGACGGAGTCACCGTGGCTCATCCAGGTGTTCTGCAGCTCCGGGACACCGGACAGGATGGAACGTGCAGCTCCAACCGCCGTGGCCTCCGTGGAGCCGTACTCGCGCAGTCCCGTCTGGGCAACCTTTCCGCCCAGCGCATTGGCCATCGCCTGGAAGCCGTAGCAGATGCCGAAGACCGGAACGCCTGCCTCGAAGAGGTCGGCGCCGACGCTCGGCGCGCCGTCCGCGTAGACGCTGGAGGGCCCGCCGGAAAGGATGATGGCGGCGGGGTTCTTGGCCAGGAGTTGCTCGGTGGTGTAGGTATGCGGAACCACTTCCGAATACACATTCGCTTCCCGGACGCGGCGGGCAATCAGCTGCGCGTACTGGGCACCGTAGTCAACAACCAGCACCGGCTTCTGGGAAGTCTGGGATGCAGTGGGAGTAGTCACTGTCCTAGACTACTTTGCGCCGTTGCTCCGACGCACCTTGAGGGGCCCTGCTGTGACGCACTAAACGTCCGGCGCCTAGTAGCGGCTGGCCGCCTCCGGGTTTGCTGCGAGTTCGGCATCCACCTCGGCATGGAACTTCTTTTCCACAATGAAGGACAGGAACGGCACCACCCCGCCGAGCGCCAGCAGGATCATCTTGACGAACGGCCAGCGCATCAGCGTCCACAGCCGGAAGTCGGATATGAGGTACACAACATACATCCAGCCGTGGATGATGAGGACGGCCACCGACAGGTTGATGCCGCCGAGCACGCCCTTCGGTTCCGCGTCGGCGAATCCGAAGCCGAACGGCTGGCCGCTCAGGGCGTTGGTTCCGCCCGCGAACAGGTACTGGCCGAAACCATAGCGGGCAACCAGCTCCGCGCAGAGCAGCAGCAGCATGGCGCCGGTGAGGTAGGCCATCACCTTGTAGAACTTCAGGGCGGAGCGGATCTGTGCCTGAGTGCCGCCGAAGCGCCGCTTCTTGGCCCCCGCACCAGCTGAATTCGACGGCTGCGGCTGGATGGCAGGCTTGGGTTCAATCATGGCTGTACCTTTTGTTGGGTCTGTTCTGGATGTGTCTGGTCAGGCTCCGGGTGTCCTGGATCGGCGTGCCCGGGCGCCGCTCCCTCGCTGTCGCTGTCCTCGTGCTCCTCAAGGCTCCGCTGGTAGTCGTCCTTGACCAGCCGCCACCAGATGAAGAGGGCAAAACCAGCGAAGACAATCCATTCCACAGAATAGAAAAGATTGAGCCAGTTGACCTTCGCCGGCGGTGGCTGCGCGCCGATATTGAGGGGTTCGAGTCCGCCAGGGGAGGCGGCGGCACCGACGTCGGACGTTCCGGAAAGCTCGGCAGCGGCCGAAACGAAAGCCGGATAGCTGCTGACGTTCCAGATGTTGATGAGTTCGGCGACGGAAACGGCAGAGGCTTGCCCCGGCGCGGGGGCCGTGCCGGGAAGCGGAGCCTCGGACGGCAGGAGCCGTCCGGTTAGTCTGATAGTGCCCGACGGCGGAGGGCCGGCTTGGGCGGGATCGGCGATCCATCCGCGCGCCACCGGTATCCACGTCTTCGGGGATGTCGCCGCGCCTTTAAGCACGGGGGCGCCGTCGACGGCGAAGGCTGACACGACCCAGTATCCGGTCTCGTCGCCCTTGAGCCGGCCGGGGACGAGGACCTGCTTGGCGGCGTCATAGGTGCCTGTGGCGGTGACCATCTGGTCGGCCACCGAACCGCGGAAGAATTCACCGGGCTGCAGGGTGCCGGTGAGGTTCTTAACTTCCTCCGTAGTGGGGCTGACCGGGACCTCAGGCTGCGTGGACCGGCCGAACTGCCACTGGCTCAGCAGCACAAAGACACCGGAAATGACGATCGCAAAGACCAGGCCTGCGATCCACCGGGGCTGAAGGGCTGTTTTCCACACCCCTTAACCGTACTTCGTCTCCGTGTAGAACAACGAAACGAACGAGGGCAGCCGGACCGGGCCTGCGCCTAGTGATCGAAGAAGACCAGGCTTGAGTTGATCAGCTCCGCAATCACTTCAGCGTCATAAGCGCGGCGCAGCGACTCGCGGAAGGATTCCTTCGACAGGGACCTGGCCAGGGTGGCCAGCACTTCGAGATGGTCCGAGAAGGAGCTCGCCGGAGTGGCGATGAGCAGGACCACGGTGGCCGGTCCGTCGGCCGCGCCAAAGTCGAGGGCTTTGCCGTATTTGGTGATGCCGATGGCGATGGAGGTCCGTGACACAAACTCGCTGCGGGCGTGAGGCAGGCCCACTCCCCCGGGCAGCCCGGTGGCCAGCTGGTGTTCGCGGGCATTGACGTGCTTCAGGAAGCCCTCGAGGTCCGAGATCCTGCCGGCGTCGTAGAGCTTGCGGGCAAGCTGCGTCGACGCGTCCAGCTTGTCCGTTGCGTCCATCTCCAGAATCACCATTTCCGGCGTGGTGAGTTCCGCGTCGTAACGGTCCAGTGGTTCCGCCAAGTGGTGTCCCTTCAGTGAGGCCGGGGCCTCTTGCGCGGCAGGATGCGATCTCAGCGCAGGGGAACGATGTCCTCGACACCCAGGCGGGCAGCGTCTGCTGACTCGTCGTCCGGCTGCTGCTGACTGAGTCTTTCGGCTTCCACCCGCGCAAGGTAGTGCTTGATTTCACTTTCCCGCTGCGCATCGCTCCAGCCAAGAATTTCTCCCATAAGCTTAGCGACTACCGGTGCGGCGGACACACCCCGGTCCCAGGACTCGATGGAAATGCGCGTTCTCCGGGTCAGGACGTCCTGCACGTGCCTGGCGCCTTCATGGGTTGCGGCATAGACAGCCTCGGCCTGCAGATAATCGTCGGCTCCTGGCAGCGGTTCGGCCAGTTCCGGGTTGTCGTGGATGATGGCCAGCACTTCCGGCGCCATGGCCCCGTACCGGTTGAGCAGGTGCTCCACCCGGGCCACGTGCACGCCGGATTCCTCGGCTGTCTTGTTGCGGCGGTTCCAGGCCGCCTTGAATCCGCTGGCGCCGAGCAGCGGAATGGTTTCCGTGCAGCTCGGCGGCACACGTTCATCCATGCTCCGGGTGGCTTCGTCCACCGCGTCCTTGGCCATGACCCGGTAAGTGGTCCATTTGCCGCCCGCCACCACCACGAGCCCGGGCAATGGATGGGCCACAATATGCTCGCGGGACAGCTTGGCCGTTGAGTCGTTTTCACCCGCCAGCAGCGGCCGGAGTCCGGCGTAGACACCCTCGACGTCCTCCCTGGTCAGGGGACGCTTGAGAACGGCGTTCACGTGTTCCAGGATGTAGTCAATGTCCTTGCTGGATGCGGCAGGGTGCGCCTTGTCCAGATGCCAGTCGGTGTCCGTTGTGCCGATGATCCAGTGCCGTCCCCACGGGATGACGAAAAGCACGGACTTCTCGGTCCGCAGGATGAGGCCGACCGTTGACTGGAAGCGGTCCCGGGGCACCACAAGGTGGATGCCCTTCGAGGCGCGGACCTTGAGCTGGCCACGCTCGGTGACCATGGCCTGGGTTTCGTCGGTCCAGACGCCCGTGGCATTGATAATCTGCTTGGCCCGGATTTTGAAGCTGGACCCGTCTTCATGGTTGACGACTTTGGCGCCTACCACGCGCTCGCCCTCGCGGAGGAAGTCGACCACCGCCGTCTGACTGACGGCGTGGGCCCCGTAGTAGGCGGCAGTGCGGACGAGGTTGGCAACGTATCGGGCGTCGTCCACCTGCCCGTCGTAGTAGCGGATGGAGCCCACGTACGCATCGTCCTTGAGGCTGGGTGCCGCCCGCAGCGTTCCGCGCCGCGTCAGGTGTTTGTGGAACGGCACGCCGCGTTTGTGGCCGCCGGAGATGGACATGAGGTCGTAGAGGGCAATGCCCGCCCCGACGTAGGGCCGCTCAAGGAATGGCTTGGACAGCGGATAGAGGAACGGGACGGGACGCGCGAGGTGCGGCGCCAGCTCCGAAAGGAGCAGTCCCCGTTCCTGCAGTGCCTCCTTGACGAGCCCGAAGTCCAGCATCTCCAGGTACCGCAGCCCGCCGTGGATGAGCTTGGAGGAGCGGGACGAGGTTCCCGCGGCCCAGTCATTCTGTTCCACGATGCCGACGTTCAGCCCCCTCGTGACGGCGTCAAGGGCAGCACCCGTGCCGACGATGCCGCCGCCGACGATGAGGATGTCGAGTTCCTTGCCCGGCTCCGCCGTGGCCTTGAGCGCTGCGAGGGAGGCTTCACGTGCCTCCGGCCCCAGGGCGCCTTGGAGTACGTTCGGACCACCAGCGAAACTGATCATGATAGGCCTCCATCGTCATCGAACGTTGTAGTTCACCAGACTACTTCTTACCTCTGCCGATGGGCAGGGCACGGGGAGGAGGCGAAACGGGTCAGTTCCCGGCGTACGGCGACACCACGACGTCGACCCGCTGGAACTCCTTGAGGTCCGAGTAGCCCGTGGTTGCCATGGAGCGGCGCAGCGCTCCGATCAGGTTGGACGTGCCGTTGGTGTGGTGGCCGGGCCCAAAAAGGACCTCTTCAAGCGGGCCCACGGTGCCGACGTTGACCCGATCGCCGCGCGGCGATTCCAGGTGGTGGGCCTCCTGGCCCCAGTGCCAGCCCTTGCCCGGCGCCTCTTCGGCACGAGCCAGTGCACTACCGAGCATGACGGCGTCGGCGCCCATGGCCATCGCCTTGACGATATTGCCGGAAAAGCCCATGCCGCCGTCGGCAATGACATGGACATAGCGCCCGCCGGACTCGTCCATGTAGTCGCGGCGCGCGGCGGCGACGTCGGAAATGGCGGAGGCCATCGGCGAGTGGATGCCGAGCGCGCGGCGGGTGGTGGTGGTGGCACCGCCGCCGAAACCGACCAGGACGCCGGCAGCACCAGTGCGCATGAGGTGCAGTGCCGGCGTGTAGCCGGCGGCGCCGCCCACGATGACGGGGACGTCGAGTTCGTAGATGAACTGCTTGAGGTTCAGCGGCTCGTGGTCTTTCGAGACATGCTCGGCGGAGACCGTGGTTCCGCGGATGACGAAGATGTCGACGCCGGCCGCCAGCACGGTCTTGTAGTGTTCCTGTGTGCGCTGGGGCGTCAGGGAACCAGCGACTGTGACACCGGCGGCCCGGATTTCAGCCAGCCGGGACGTGATGAGATCGGGCTGGATGGGTGCCCGGTAGAGCTCCTGCATCCTGCGGGTGACGGCGGGCCTGTTGGTTTCGTCCTCGAGCGCCGCGATCTGGTCCAGGACTGCTTGGGGGTCCTCATAACGGGTCCACAGACCTTCCAGGTCCAGGACTCCGAGGCCGCCGAGCCGTCCCAGGGCGATGGCCGTCGCGGGCGACATGGCGGAATCCATCGGCGCGGCGATGACCGGCATGTCGAACTGGTAGGCGTCGATCTGCCATGAGACGGATACGTCCTTGGGGTCACGCGTACGACGGTTGGGGACGATCGCGATGTCATCCAGGGAGTAGGCACGACGCCCACGCTTGCCACGGCCAATCTCAATCTCGTAAGTCACTGCTCTAGGTTATCCCAGCGAACGTGCCTGGCACCGATGCCGGCTCCGTGGCTGCGCCCGTCAGACTCCCTCATCCACGCTCAGCTGGGACTCGAACATCCTGAAGTAGCGTCCCCGCAGGGCCACCAACTCCTTGTGCGTACCCTGTTCCACGAGCATGCCGTCCTCCAGCATGTAGACGATGTCAGCCTTTTCGATCGTGGCGAGGCGGTGGCTGATCGCGATGATCGTGCTGCCGCGGTCTGCGAAGAGCCTTGTGAAGATGCGGTGCTCGGCAAGGGCGTCGATGGCCGAGGTGGGTTCGTCCATCACCATAAAGGAGGCGTTCCGGTAGAAGTTCCGCGCCATGGCCAGCCGCTGCCACTGCCCGCCGGAGAGTCCGCTCCCCTTCCGTCCCCGCGGGTCCTCCATCCAGTTGCTGACATGGTTGTCGAGGCCGTTCGGAAGCCGGCTAATGAAGTCCAGCGCTTCGGCGTCCGCGGCCGCTTGCCGGATCCGGCCGTCGTCGCGGGGTGAATCAACGTCCCCGAAGTAGATGTTCTCCGCGGCCGTGGCGAACTCGTACCTGAGGAATTCCTGGCTGAGCACTGCCAGGTGGCGGTGCCAGGAGGTGACGTCGACGGCGGCGAGATCGACGCCATCGAGCAGCACCTGCCCCGAATCGGGCCGGTAGAGTCCGGCAAGAATCCGGATCAGAGTGGACTTGCCCGCGCCGTTCTCCCCCACGATCGCGATGTGCTGCCCCTCCCTGATGGTCATGCTGATTCCCTTGATGACCTCCAGATCGCTGCCCGTGTAAGTGAACCGGATATCGCGCAGCTCCACCTCCTTCGGCGCGCCCAGGACCGGCGGTGAATGGTCGGAGTGCACCGGCAGTGCCATGAACAGTTCGTAATCCTTGAGGTTCGCCAGGTCCTCGTCAATGGAGCTCAGGGAGGAGACGAGGTTGTTGGCGGTGGAGAGGGCGCGGCTGACGATCTGCTGCACGTAAAGGAACTGGCCCACGGGCTGGGCGCGGGCGATGATCTGGCCGACCACCCAGATCAGGGACACGACTTCGGCACCGTACTGCAGGGCGTCCGCCGCGAGCTGCTTGGGGATGTAGCGCTTCTGGAAGTCGAGCCTGCGCCGCTCGTCCGCATCGCGCAGCCTGGAGCGGAGCCCCATGAGGTAGCCCACGATGCCGTACAGGCGCATTTCGGCAATGTGCTGCGGGCGCAGCAGGTTGGTCTCGATCATCCGCCGCTGCCGGCGTGAGTCCACCTGCGTGTTCCAGTGCGCGATCTGTTCGCGGGAGAGTTTGAACTGCAGGTACACACTGGGAACAATCGCGACGAGGACAATCACGGCGATCCACCAGCTGACCAACAGCAGCGCCCCGACCGCGAGGATCACGGAGACCAACTGCGTGAAGATCGCGGCAATCCGGTCCAGGACCCGGGCATAGGAATCGGAGAACCTCTTGGCGCGGTCGTAGAGGTCCACCGTCTCCTTGTCGTCGTAGCGCCAGAATTCCAGTGCGAGGAAGCGCTCGTACATCAGATCGCCCACAATCGCCCCCACCTTGAAGCTCATGAGCTGCTGGATATAGCGGTCCACACTGCTGAATCCGCCCCAGAAAAGACCGAGGGCAGCGGTGATGATGACATAGACGATCGCTTGCTGGCCTGCCGCCGGGTCGCCGGAATACGCGGCGGCCAAAGCGGTGGTGGTCAGGGCTGCGAAGTACGTGGTGACGAGCGGCAGCGCCGCGGAAATCAGTGAGCCCGCGACTTTCATCACGACGGCGGCGGGTAACGCCCGGAAACTGACCCGCAGCACCTGTGCCACCGCACGCGCATAGGGCCTCAGTGCGAGCTTGCGCCGGGGCTCGCGGGCGGGAAGGAGCTCGGCCATGGCTTCAGCCTAGTCCCGTGGTCGGCCCGCTGATTGAGGCCGGTCCGCTGATTGAGCCTGTCGAAATCACGGCTTCATCCCTACCCGCTCAACCAGCGGTGTAGGTCAGCGGGAGCCGTAGTTCGGCGCCTCGACCGTCATCTGGATGTCGTGCGGGTGGGATTCCTTCAGCCCTGCCGGAGTGATCCGGACGAACTTGCCGCGGGCCTTCAGCTCTGCAATGGTCGGCGAACCAACGTAGAACATGGTCTGGCGGAGCCCGCCCACCAGCTGGTAGGCGACGGAAGCCAGCGGCCCGCGGTACGCCACCCGGCCTTCGATGCCCTCGGGAATGAGCTTGTCGTCACCGGAAACATCGGCCTGGAAGTACCGGTCCTTGGAGTAGGACGTGTTCTTGCCTCGCGACTGCATGGCGCCCAGCGAGCCCATGCCGCGGTAGCTCTTGAACTGTTTGCCGTTGACGAAGATCAGCTCGCCCGGGGACTCGTCGCAGCCGGCCAGCAGGGAACCGAGCATCACGGTGTCGGCTCCGGCGACCAGCGCCTTGCCGATGTCGCCCGAGTACTGGAGGCCGCCGTCGGCGATCAGCGGAACGCCGGCCGGAATGGCCGCCTTGGCGGACTCGTAGATGGCGGTGATCTGGGGAACGCCCACGCCGGCCACGACGCGGGTGGTGCAGATGGAACCCGGGCCCACACCCACCTTGATGCCGTCGGCTCCGGCGTCAATCAGCGCCTGGGCCCCTTCACGCGTGGCGGCCTGGCCGCCGATGATGTCCACGTGCGCGGCGACCGGATCCGACTTCAGGCGGCGGATCATGTCCAGCACGCCCTGCGAATGGCCGTTGGCCGTGTCCACGAAGAGGGCGTCCACGCCGGCGTCCACGAGCTTCATGGCCCGTTCCCAGCCGTCACCGAAGAAGCCGATGGCGGCACCGACGCGCAGGCGGCCCTCGTCGTCCTTCGTGGCCAGCGGGTACTGCTCGGCCTTGGTGAAATCCTTGGTGGTGATGAGTCCCTTGAGGCGTCCCTGCTCGTCGACGAGGGGAAGCTTCTCGATCTTGTTGGTGGCCAGCTTGTGCGAGGCTTCGTCGCGGCTGATGCCGACGTGGCCGGTGACCAGCGGCATCTTGGTCATGACGTCGCTGACCAGGCGGATCGGGAAGTCCGATTCCGGCACGAAGCGGGTGTCGCGGTTGGTGACGATGCCGAGAAGGCGGTTGCCGTCGTCGACGACCGGAAGCCCGGAAACCCGGTACTGGGAGCAGAGCTCGTCGAGTTCCTGCAGTGTGGCCTCGGGCCGGATGGTCAGCGGGTTGGTGATCATCCCGGACTCGCTGCGCTTGACGCGGTCAACCTGGTCAGCCTGGTCATCGATGGACAGGTTCCGGTGCACGACGCCAAGGCCGCCCTGGCGGGCCATGGCGATTGCCATGCGGGACTCCGTGACGGTGTCCATCGCGGCGGACAGCAGCGGGGTCTCCACTGTGATCCGCTTGGAGATCCGGGAGGAGGTGTCGGCGTCGGACGGGATGACGTCCGTGTGGCCGGGAAGCAGCAGGACGTCGTCGTACGTCAGGCCGATGAAGCCGAACGGGTCATGTTCGGGCTGGGTCATGAGTGCGCCTCTTACCTTGGTTATTGGTTCACGGGTAGGGGTTGCAACTGATGACCAGCCCGTCATTACGGGACTGGCCTGTGCAGAAGTATTGAATAAATTCTAGAACCTCTGCGGCGATCCCCATATTCCGGAACGGCATTGTGAGCAATGGCACGCGGCCGCGGCCGCCCCGGCGGCGGCAGCGGCCGGCAGGTGTCTCTTACTTCCAGCCGGTGGCGGCGAGCAGCCGCTTCTCGAACATCGGGATCATGGACTGCACGTAGGTCTTGGTGAGGTGGTTATCGTCCTTGTAGACGTAGACATTGCCCACCACGGCAGGGCAGATGCCGCCGGCGCAGATGAAGTCGCTCATGTCCATCAGGTGCAGGCCCTTCACCTTGCCCTTGTAGGCGTCCAGCGGCGACGACGCTGCGAGTGACTCGCCCAGCGGCGCGTTGCACTCCGGCGCCTCGGCGCCGTGCTTTTGGACGCATTCGGGCATGTTGATGCTGAAGCGCGGGTTGTCCCGGATTCCTACGACATCCATGCCCGCGTCGGTGAACTGCTTGATGCCGTCCAGGTAGCCGGGCACTTCGGTTTCGAAGGGTGCTTCCTTGTGGGTCAGGGATGCCACCGTGAACACGGCATCAGGCTTGTGCTCCATGACGTAGGCCGCACTGGCTTTGTTGAAGGCGTTGCAATCGGCGTCCCGCTCGGGTGATTCGGCGCCGAACCGGCAGTTGCCCTTCAAGAGCGTAACCACCTCCCAGCCGTGATCCTTGGCGATGGGGCCGAGTGCGGCCATGTACTGCTGGGCGTGGGAGTCGCCGAGCACCACGATGCGCTTCGTCACCTTGTCCGGCCTGCTGTTCTGCAGGCAGCCGCTGAGTAGCGGGTCGCTGGGAACGTTGCCGTCCGTGCACAGTCCGTCGATGTCCGCCCACTCGTTATTCATGGCGGCGGGTGCCGGAATCACGGTGGCCTCCGGAGTGGGTTTGCCGGCATTTTCAGGCGCGAGGGCGGCCGCACCCGGTGTCAGCTCACGCGGCTGGGCGGCGGCGGCAGCTTCGTCCGCCGTCAGCCGCGTCTGCCAGACGGCAACCGGCCCGGCCAGCAGGGCACCGCAGGCAACGATGACGACGGCGGTCCGCCAGGCCCGCAGTTGCGGCCAGTGCCACTCGCGGAGCGGCTTCTCCACGAAGCGGGTGGTCAGCACGGCAAGGACCACTGAGGCGGCCACGATGGCCAGGCCCTGGACGAGGTTCGGCTTTTCGATCCCCGTGCCAGCCAGCGCCAGCACCAGGAGGGGCCAGTGCCAGAGGTAGAGGGCGTACGAGTTGTCGCCGAGGGCCACCAGGGGTTTGGAGCTCAGGAACCGGTCCACCCCAAACAGGCTGCCGCTCTGGCCGGCGATGATGATGGCAGCAGCCGCGAGCGTGGGCCACAGTGCGATGAAGCCGGGAAATGACCGGTCCACGGTGAGGACGAGTCCGCAGGAGATCATGGCCGCGAGCCCGCCCCAGCCAAGCACTACCCGCAGCGCCTTTCCGGGCTTGAGGTACGGCAGGGACAGCGCCAGCAGGGACCCCAGTGCGAATTCCCACAGCCGTGTCCTGGTGTCGAAGTAGGCGTAGGCCTGGTTCGTGGCGGTCTGGTCGATGGAGAAGATGAGGGACGCGATGAAGATGCCGGCGAAGACCACCACTAGGATGAGCCGGTAACTGACGTTCCGCCGGCGCCGAAGAAGCCGCCACACGAGGGCGCCGGCCGCAAAGGTGAGGGGCCACAGGATGAACACCTGGCCTTGGATGGACAGGGACCAGAAGTGCTGAAGCGGGCTGGCGCCGGCATGGTTCTGGGCGTAGTAGTCCACCGCGGCGTCCGCCAGCAGCCAGTTCTGCCGGTATAGCAGGGACGCCCAGGCCTCGTTGAGAACGTCCGGCCAGCGGCTCTGCGGAATGACGAGCCAGGTGCCCACCAGGACGCCGAGGATCACCACGACGGCCGCCGGGATCAGCCGCTTGAAGAGGTGCAGCCAGTGGCTCACGAGATGCAGCGGCTTGCCGCTTTCCACCTTGCGGACAAAGGACAGGGTGAGCAGGAACGCGGAGATCAGCAGGAAAATGTCCACACCGCCGGAGACGCGTCCAAGCCAGACATGGTAGGTCACCACCATGAGCACGGCCAGGGCGCGGAGGCCCTGGACCTCGGGCCGGTAGCCAGGCTTAGCCTTGATCTGGGCCGACCGCGGCATCTGGTCCGGAGCTTGGCGGAACTCCTGGCCCGGCTGGTCCACTGTTCTCGCTACAGTCACAAACATCCCCCTCAAAGCCGCGGCACAAAACATTCATGTTACCGTTTCGTGATCTTAGGGGACAAATTGGCGCGCCCCCGGGCGCGTCGCGACGGCGTGTCCTGAACAGGCGAAAAGGAGGAGCCGGCCCAGCTGTTGCTGGACCGGCTCCTCCTTGGGCGTTACCGCCGTGCGCGTTACCGCCGTGCGCGTTACCGCCGTGCGCGTTACCGTCGTGCGCGTTGCTGCAACCCTAGTGGCTGTGGCCTGCGTGCTCGTCTTCGTCGGCCGGCTTCTCCACCACGAGGGTCTCGGTGGTGAGAACCAGGGCGGCGATGGAGGCTGCGTTGCGCAGGGCTGCACGGGTGACCTTGACGGGATCAATGACACCCGCGGCGATCAGGTCCTCGTACTCGCCCGACTTGGCGTTGAAGCCGTGGTTGTTGTCCTGCTCGGCCACCCGGGCGGTCACGACATAACCGTCGTGCCCGGCGTTCTGGGCGATCCAGCGCAGCGGCTGGACCAGGGCGCGGCGGACGATGCCCACAGCCGCGGCTGCGTCACCTTCGAGGGCCGTGACAGCAGGGTCCTCGTCGAGTGCCTTCAGCGCGTGGATGAGGGCGGAACCGCCGCCGGCCACGATGCCTTCTTCGAGGGCGGCGCGGGTGGAGGACACTGCATCTTCGATGCGGTGCTTCTTTTCCTTCAGCTCGACCTCGGTGGCTGCGCCGACCTTGATCACGCCGATGCCGCCGGCCAGCTTGGCCAGGCGTTCCTGCAGCTTTTCCTTGTCCCAGTCGGAGTCGGTGCGGGTCAGCTCGGCGCGCAGCTGGGCAACCCGTGCTGCAACGTCCTCGGCCGAACCGGCGCCGTCAACGATGGTGGTGCTGTCCTTGGTGACCGTGATGCGCCGGGCGGTACCCAGCACCTCCAGGCCAACGGTGTCCAGGCTCAGGCCCAGCTCCGGGGAGACAACCTGCGCACCGGTCAGGGTGGCGATGTCCTGCAGCATGGCCTTCCGGCGGTCACCGAAGCCCGGAGCCTTGACGGCAACGACGTTCAGGGTGCCGCGGATGCGGTTGACAATCAGCGTGGAGAGCGCCTCGCCGTCGACGTCTTCAGCAATGATGAACAGCGGCTTGGAGCTCTGCAGCGCCTTTTCCAGCAGCGGCAGGAATTCCTGCACCGAGGAGATCTTGCCCTGGTTGATCAGGATGAGGGCGTCCTCGAGGACAGCTTCCTGGCGTTCGGCGTCTGTGACGAAGTACGGGGAAAGGTAGCCCTTGTCGAACTGCATGCCCTCGGTGAGGACCAGTTCGGTCTGCGTGGTGGAAGATTCCTCGATGGTGATCACACCATCCTTGCCGACCTTGCCGAAGGCCTCGGCCAGCAGCTCGCCGACCTCGTCGCTCTGGGCGGAGATGGCGGCCACGTTGGCGACCTGGGTGCCTTCAACGGGGCGGGCGTTCTCCAGCAGACGTGCTGCGACGGATTCAACAGCGATCTCGATCCCGCGCTTGATCTGGCCCGGGGCGGCGCCGGCAGCAACGTTGCGCAGGCCTTCCTTGACCAGGGCCTGTGCGAGCACGGTGGCGGTGGTGGTGCCGTCGCCGGCGACGTCGTTCGTCTTGGTGGCTACTTCCTTGGCCAGCTGGGCACCAAGGTTCTCGTACGGGTCATCCAGTTCGACTTCACGCGCAATGGTGACGCCGTCGTTGGTGATCGTGGGTGCGCCCCACTTCTTGTCCAGCACAACGTTGCGGCCGCGGGGACCAAGCGTCACCTTGACTGTGTTGGCGAGCTTGTCGATGCCGGCTTCAAGAGACCGGCGGGCAGCGTCGTTAAACGCAAGCTGCTTTGCCATGGTTTGTCCTTTCAAGACAGAACCCCGTGCTGCCGACCGGTCTGACGAAAATCAGACAGGATCAGCGGCACGGGGATCCAGAGAGTTACTTAACGACGATCGCCAGAACGTCGCGGGCAGACAGCACGAGGTACTCTTCGCCGCCGGTCTTGACTTCAGTTCCGCCGTACTTGGAGTAGATAACGACATCGCCGACGGCTACGTCGACCGGAACACGGTTGCCATCCTCGAAGCGGCCGGGGCCTACTGCGACAACTTCGCCTTCCTGCGGCTTCTCCTGCGCGGAGTCCGGGATGACCAGGCCGGAAGCCGTGGTCTGCTCGGCTTCGAGCGGGCGGACAACAATACGATCCTCAAGAGGCTTAATAGAGACCGACACTCGGACCTCTCCTTTTCGTCAGCAAATTCATGGACAGTAAAACTGTGGTGCCTTGGCGGCAGACCGTCGTCGCGGTGCCGGCAGCAGCCAGGCTGGCAGTTCTTCATGTGTTAGCACCCTCCTAGGGAGAGTGCTAATGATGACTCTATGTAAGGGGTTAGCACTCGGTCAAGGTGAGTGCCAGAATTTCGTCTGCGGTGAACACGTTGCCGGGCATCAGCGGCCGGCCAGCGCGTCGAACCCCACGTCCTCGCCGCCGTCGTCGTCGGTGTGCGGCGTATTTTTGCGCTGCCGGATGATCACGACGGCGGCCACGGCGGCTGTCACCGCTGAGGCAATGAGGAACACGACTCCGCCGACCCGCACCCCCGAGTAGAGGCCCCGGATTTGGCGTGCCTCGTCGGTCGCGTCGTTGATGTTCTTGCCGCCCACCGAGTAGACGGTGGAGTTGAACGAATCGAGCAGGAAGATGATCGCCAGCAGGATGAGGCAGACGATGGCGGCGGCGACGCCGGCGATCAGCGCAGGGCGCGCATAGCGGGCGAGGTGAGCGTACCGTGCCAGGCCGGTGCGGGCAGGCTGATCAGGGCTGGGCGTTGCGCTGGATTCCATTCAGACCACCCTATCGGCAAGCGGCCGGCGGGCACTCCACTAGGCTTGATTGCATGTCTGACGCACCGCAGGACCAGATCGCCCATCTCCTCACCGAAGAAGGATGGCAGTTGCTGGCTTCGCTGGGTCCCTACCGCGAGGACCAGTCCTTTGCGCTCAACTCAAGCCTGCGCAAGGCCGGGCACTCCCCCGCCCTCGTGTCGGCTGTGCTCACCCAGTCCCGGCTGCGGACCAAGGCGGAAGGCAAGTTTGGCGAGTTCGCGCGCCAGATGCTATTCACACAGGCCGGCCTTGAGCAGGCAACCCGGCTCAACGTGGCCGCGAGGCATGCCCAGCGCTTCGCCCAGGCGGGCATCCGGCACGTCGCCGATCTCGGCTGCGGCCTGGGCGCGGATTCCATGGCGCTCGCGTCGCTGGACATCGCCGTAACTGCGGTGGAAGTCGATGAAACCACCGCCGCGTGCGCCACGATCAACCTCATTCCGTTTCCGCACGCCACGGTGGTCCATTCGGACGCCACCTCGGTTTCACTCGGCGACGCCGACGGGGTCTGGCTGGATCCGGCCCGGCGCACGACGTCGACGTCCGGGACCAAGAGGATCTGGGACCCTGAGGCCTTTTCGCCGCCGCTCTCCTTCGTGGAATCACTCGCCGCCTCCGGGCTTGCGGTGGGCGTCAAGATGGGGCCGGGGATGCCGCACGACTCCGTGCCGGCCGGCTGCGAGGCGCAGTGGGTCTCGGTGGGCGGCGATGTCACCGAGGTCACGCTCTGGTTCAACGCCGTCGCCCGGCCAGAGGTCCGGCGGGCGGCCCTGCTGCTGGGCCCGCAGGGAGCGGCGGAACTCACCAGTGCCGAGGACTTCGACGGCGGCCCGGCGGCGCCCGTGGGCCCCGTGGCGGGCTACCTTTACGAGCCGGACGGCGCAGTGATCCGCGCCGGTCTCGTGGCAGACCTCGCCCTGCAGCTGGGCGGACACCTCGTGGACGAGCACATCGCCTACATCTGCGCCCCGGGACTCACGGACACACCCTTCGCCCGCGCGTACAAGGTCCTGGAGGTCATGCCGTACAGCGTGAAGGGACTCAAGGCCTGGGTGAAGCAGAACGGCATCGGCGTGCTGGACATCAAGAAGCGGGGCACGTCGGTCACGCCGGAGGAGCTCCGGAAGCAGCTCCTGCCGGCGGGGAAAAGCAGCGGGAAGAACGCGGGCAAGAAAACAGCCACCCTGGTCCTCACCAGAATCGGTGACGAAAGGGTGGCCGTCTCGGTGGAGCCGGTCTAGCCGGCTGCTGCCCGGGGGCTTTGAGCCTATTGCGCCCGCACGAACGCTTCGGCGTCGCGCACCTGCTGGTCGGTGGGGCGGATGCCCGTGTAGAGCACGAACTGCTCCAGCGCCTGGATCGTGGCCACTTCGGCACCCGTGATGACCTGTTTCCCGGCCGCCCGCCCCGCCTTGATCAGCGGCGTTTCCGGCGGCAGCGCCACCACGTCGAACACCACCTTGGCGGCCTCGATGGTCCCTGCGGGGAAGGACAGCCAGTCCGCTTCGGCGCCACCGGCCATGCCAACCGGTGTGACGTTGATGATCATGTCGGCCGTGGCGTCGCCGAGTTCCGCACTCCACCGGAATCCGTAGAGTTCGGCAAGGGCCCGGCCTGCGGCTTTGTTCCGGGCAATGATGGTGACGTCCTTGAAGCCGGCGTCCCTCAGTGCGGCTGCCGTGGCCTTCGCCATGCCGCCCGCGCCCCTGAGAAGCACCGAGGATTCCTTGGGAACCGCGTTGCGTTCCAGCAGTTGCTCGATCGCGGTGTAGTCGGTGTTGTAGGCGGTGAGGCGGCCGGCGTCGTTGACGATGGTGTTCACCGAGTCGATCGCCTTGGCCGACGGGTCCATGGCGTCGACGAGGGCAATCACGTCTTCCTTGTACGGCATGGATACGGCGCAGCCCCGGATTCCCAGGCCGCGGACGCCGGCGATCGCCAGGGCCAGATCGGTGGGAGCAAAGGCTTTGTAGATCCAGTTCAGTCCGAGCTGGTCATACAGGTAGTTGTGGAAGCGGGTCCCGTTGTTGCTCGGCCGGGCCGAGAGCGAGATGCACAGGGTCATGTCTTTATTCAGAATCGGCACCCCTCCATTAAACGGGCAGGCCGGAGGGTAACCGCCCAGGCAGGCCGGGCCGACGGGAATCTCCTGATTGTGACGCAGGTGCTGTCAGCGGCAGCCGGAACCTTGGCGGTAGGGACCGACGGCGGCCGGCAGTTTGCCGGGTGCTGCCGCCTTGCCGGCCAGCACGGCCAGCAGAGCCTTAAAGGCGCCTGGCGTGCGCCCGTAGAGGGCCACCTTCGTGGGTGCCGAAGAGCCGGCCAGCGGCCAGGGTGCGTCGAGGGCCACGGCAATGTCCCCGCCTGCGGGAGCGCCGCGGTAGCCGATCAGCGTCACCAGCGGCCCAGCACCGAGCGTAATGCCCGCATCCCGGGCCGCCGCAGCAAAGTGCGCCCGGTCGCCCGCCGTCCCGCCCGCCAGCCTCAGGCGGCCGGGCACCAGCGGCCCCCGGCAGGGGCCGGCGATAACCGTGACGGCGCGGGCGGACACCTTCGCGGACACATCCTCCGCGCTGCCTGCACGGGCGTGCGTCTTTGCGGATGCAGTGCGTCCCCGCCAGATCATCATTGTGACCACACGGCGGACTGCCTCATCGAGCCGCGGCAGCGGCAGCTTTCCGGCGGCGACAGCATTGACGATGGCCGTGTGGGCCGCGTTGACGTCTGCCGGCATCAGCAGCAGGTCAGCGCCGGCGGCAAGTGCGGCGGGGGCTGCCGAGCCGCGCGGGTACCGGGCGTTCACTGCCCCCATGTTGAGGGCGTCCGTGACTGCTACGCCCTTGAACCCCATGGACCGCAGTGCGGCATAGCTGGGCTTGGAGAGGGATGCCGGGACGCCCGGTTCGAGGGCGGGAACGGCGATGTGGCCGGTCATGATCATCGGAGTGCCTGCTGCGACGGCAGCCCGGAACGGTTTCCAGTCCCGGGCTTTCAGCTGGGCCACGGTGGCCGTCTGGACCGGAAGGTCCTTGTGCGAGTCCACGGTCACGGAACCGTGGCCCGGAAAATGCTTGATGCTGGACAGCACTCCGGCCGCCAGCATGCCGCGCGAGAATCCGATGCTGAGGTTACCGGCTGCACGGGGATCGGCGGACATGGAGCGGGCGCCGATCGTCGGGTCTGCGGGACCGATGGTGACGTCAGCGGCCGGCGCGAAATCAACGGTGAAGCCGAGGGCCGCGAGTTCTGCAGCCAGGCCCTTGCCGGCTTCGGTTGCCAGCGGCACGCTTCCGGCTGCCCCGTAGCTCATCGGGGTTGGCCATTGGGTGAGCGCCGCACCCAGGCGGGACACCACTCCCCCTTCCTGGTCCACCCCGATCAGGCCGGGCCAGGTTCGGCCCCCGGAACGGGAGGCTGCACCCAGGCGCCCGGTGGCGGCCGTCATGCGGCGGACATCAACGAGCCCGCCCGCTGTCCGCGGTACGTTGTCCCCCATGACCATGGAGCCGGCAAGGTGCAGCCGTTCAATGGTGGCTGCCTGCAGTTCATGGTTGAGTCCCGCATAGAACGGCATCAGCACCTGGCCAGCCTTCTGGCTCAGCGTCATCCTGGCCACGGCCGCGGCTGCCGCCTCCTGGTCGCGCTGCTGCGGCCCCCAGCCCAGCGGCGCCGTCCCCTTCCCCGCCGCCCGCCTCAGCGGCGTTGCCGCGGGCGCCCGTGCCGCCGTCGTCGGCTTATGTCCCGAACCTGACGCTGCCAGTGAACTCGGCGCCGGTGAACTGCGTTCCGGCGCCGGCCCAGATGACGGCGGCGTGCAGGATGCCGCCCCGAGCATCACCGCAAGGGCGGCAGCGGTCAGGGCGAGATTGGTGCGGGAGCGGTTGGCGGAAGCAGTCCTGTGAAAACTGTCACGCGCTCTGTGTAGCCAAGCCATCCTGTCGATCGTACCCCTGCACTAGACTTGGAAAACCGTTCCCCTGCAGCCGTCCTGCCGGAAATGGCCAGCGACGGGACAACATTCAGCGAGAGGAACACATGAAGATTGATTTCGCTTCATCCAGGCAATCAACTCTTGGTGTGGAGTGGGAGCTCGCACTTGTTGACGCCCAGACCGGTGAGCTTGCCTCCGTGGCGAACGAGGTCCTGCGCGGAGTCACCGCCAAACACCCCGAGCTGAACGAGGACGACGAACACCCGCACATCAAGCAGGAGCTTCTGCTGAACACGGTGGAGCTTGTCACCGGGATCTGCGAAACCGCCGCGGAAGCCAAGGAAGACCTGAGCCGGTCCCTTGCCGCCGTCCGCGAAGTTACGGATCCCATGGGCGTGGAGGTCTTTTCCGCCGGCAGCCACCCGTTCAGCCCGCCCCAGCTGCAGCCCGTCACGGACAAGGCCCGCTACGCCAAGCTGATCGACCGCACGCAGTGGTGGGGCCGGCAGATGGTGATCTACGGCGTCCACGTCCACGTCGGCCTGGACCGGCGGGACAAGGTGCTTCCGGTGCTGGACGGCCTGGTCAACTATTTCCCGCACTTCCAGGCCCTGTCCGCCTCCAGCCCGTTCTGGGGCGGCGAAGACACAGGCTACGCCTCCCAGCGGGCCCTCATGTTCCAGCAACTGCCGACGGCGGGCCTGCCGTTCCAGTTCTCCAGCTGGGAAGAATACGAGTCCTACGTCCAGGACATGTTCACCACCGGTGTGATCGACACGCTCTCGGAGATCCGGTGGGACATCCGGCCGGTGCCGAACCTGGGGACCATCGAGATGCGCATCTGCGACGGCCTGGCCACCCTGGAGGAAGTGGGTGCCGTCGCCGCCCTGACGCAGTGCCTGGTCCACGAGTTCTCCACCGTCCTGGACAACGGGGGCACCATTCCCACTATGCCGCCATGGCACGTCCAGGAAAACAAGTGGCGCGCGGCCCGGTACGGCATGGAGGCCATCATCATCCTGGACGCCCAGGGCAACGAGCAGCTCGTCACCGAACACCTGCTGGAGACCCTGAACCGGCTCGAACCCATCGCCGCGAAGCTCGGCTGCCCGGACGAACTGGCCGACGTCGAAAAAATTATCAGCCGCGGTGCCGGGTACCAGCGCCAGCGCCGGGTGGCTGAGGAAAGCGGCGGAAATCTCCAGGCCGTGGTGCTGGACCTGGTGAAGCAGATGAGGAACGGCCCTACCGCCTAAGCCGACCTGGCCGGCTCCGCTGCCGGTGCTGACACCGTCGTCACGGGCATCGACGAATCCGGGGCGAACCTGATGCCGCTGGGCTCGGTGCCGGCCATGACCAGCTGCGCCCCCAGGGCTGCCACCATCGCTCCGTTGTCCGTGCAGAGATCCAGCGGCGGAACGTGCAGCCTGATGCCAGCAGCCGAGCAGCGCTGTTCTGTGAGCTGGCGGAGCCGTGAGTTGGCAGCTACGCCGCCCCCGAGCAGGACGTTGGTGAGGCCGTGCTCCCGGCAGGCGAGGACAGCCTTGGCCGTAATGACGTCCACCACGGCTTCCTGGAACGCCGCTGCGATGTCTGCCACGGGGACGGTTTCACCCTTGGCTTCAAATTGCTCCACGCAGCGGGCCACGGCGGTCTTCAACCCGCTGAAGGACCAGTCGTAGCGGTGCCGCCCGGGCTCCTCCGCGGTACCCATGTATTTGGGCTGCGTAAGGCCCCGCGGGAAGCGGATGGCCTTGGCATTTCCCTCGCGGGCGATTCGGTCAATGGCAGGACCGCCGGGATATCCCAGCCCCAGGATTCTCGCCACTTTGTCGTAGGCTTCGCCGGCGGCGTCGTCAATCGTGGAGCCGAGCAGCTCAACGTCGTCGGTGATGCTGCGGATCCGCAGGATCTCGGTGTGGCCGCCGGAAACCAGCAGGGCGCCCAGGTTTTCGGGGAGCGCGATCGCGGGGAGTGCGTTCCCGGGGCGCGCGTCCAGAAGGCCAACGCCCACGTGGGCCACAAGGTGGTTGATGGCATACAGCGGCTTGCCCGTAGCCACGGCCAGGGCCTTCGCCGCGCACACCCCCACCATCAGGGCACCGGCCAGCCCGGGACCGGAGGTGACGGCGATGGCGTCGATGTCGGCCAGGGTCACGCGGGCCTCGGCGAGCGCCGCCTGGAGGGTGGGCACGAAGGCGTCAAGGTGCGCGCGGGAGGCGATTTCCGGGATAACCCCGCCGAACCTGACATGTTCGTCCATCGAGGAGGAAACGGTGTTGGTCAGGAGGTCCGTTCCCCGGACGATACCGACGCCGGTTTCGTCGCAGGAGGATTCAATGCCGAGCACGAGCGGCTGGGAACGGTTCATTGCTGGTCTGCCTCCGTGGCGGTGGTGTCGCCGGGCTGTTGGTGGGCCTGCTGTCCGGCGGGGTCCTGCTGAGGGTCCTCATGCGCGGGGTCCTGATGCACGATGTCCTGATGCACTGTGAGGACGTCCGCGAGCTCAAGCCGCATGATCAGGGCGTCGACGCCGTCGCGGTAGTAGTTCCGCCGGACATGGATCTGTTCAAAGCCGAACCGCCGGTAGAGCTGCTGCGCGCGGGGGTTGTCGGCCCGCACCTCCAGCAGGACATCCGCCGCACCGCGGCGCCGGCTCTCGTTGATCAGTTCCGTGAGCAGGGCGGTTCCGATGCCTTTGCCCTCATACTCCGGGATGACAGCGATGGTCTGGACGTCGGCGATCGGCTCGATGCACATTACGCCCGCATAGCCGATGATGCCGTCGGGCGTTTCCGCGATGAGGTAGCGGCGGGTTTCGGGCTGCGACAGTTCGTCCACGAACATCTGCACCGGCCAGGCATCCACGGGAAAGAGCCGCACTTCAAGTTCGTGAACCGCCGGGATGTCGGCCGGAAGCATGTCGCGCACTGTCACGCCCGGGCCGAGCATCCTGGCCTGTCCGGACACGCCGCTCACAGGGCGCGCTTCCGGGGTCCCGGGACCTGGGCGTCGGACTCGCGGAGGTACAGGGGCGTGGAGTCGGGAAGCTGCTCCCCGGACGCCAGCCGCGCCAGCGCGAACTGCCCCAGGTAGAGCGCGTCGGGCTGCTCCGAGCTGAAGTCCGGGTCGGCCCGGAGGACATCGGAGTAGAGCCCGGCACCGGCACCGTAGGCGGGCAGGTCCGGGAGATCCGCTGCGGAACCGACATGGGGCCCGTCCACGAGCTTCGGAAGTTGGCCCTCCTGCAGGGTGTACCGGGCCCAGTACACCTCTTTGCGCCGCGCATCAGTGGCCACCAAAAATTCCGTCGGCGCCTCCGTTGATTCGGCGACTTCCAGGGCCACGGCGTCCAGGCTCATCAGCCCGTGCAGCGGCTTGTCCCAGGCGAAGGCAAGGGTGCGGGCTGTGGCAATGCCCGAGCGGAGCCCGGTGAACGGACCGGGCCCGACGCCCACGACAATCGCGTCGATATCCGCACCGGTGACATCGGCATCGGCAAGCAGCGCCTCGATTCCCGGGGCGAGCACTTCGGCGTGGCTGCGCGTGTCTTCGGTGGAAAAGCTGCCCACAATGCCTTCGAGGGCATCATCGGACACGAGCGCGGCGCTGGCCACGGCCGAGGTATCGATGGCAAGGATGAGCATCAGGACGTCCCTTCGGTGGCCTGCTTCAGGACCGGCTGGTCCTCCCAGCGCGGGCCGAAGCCGCGGATGATGATGGTGCGGGGCTCGTCGTCGTCCTCCGCCTCGAAGTCCAAGACACCGTCTGTGCCCTGAGTGCCACCAACGATCCCGTTTCCGATGGTCCGGTGAAGCTCCACCTCGAGCCGGCTCTCGCTCAGGTGCTCCACGCGGTCACGCCCCCACTCCACCACCGTCACGGACGAATCCATGGTGTTTTCGAGGTCGATGTCATCGATTTCCGACGCCGATCCCAGCCGGTAGGCGTCCACGTGGACCAGGTCGGGGCCACCGGGGTTGGGGCCATCCGGGAGGTTGGGATGGATCCGCACCAGCACGAAGGTGGGCGAAATGATGCCTTCCCGCACACCCAGGCCCTCCCCGAGGCCCTGGGTGAACGTCGTCTTGCCGGCGCCCAGTTCACCCGTGAGGACCAGCAGGTCCCCCGCCCGGAGCACCTCCGCTAGTGCCGCGCCGAGCGCATGGGTCTGCTCCGCCGTCGTCACTTGCAGGGTTTTGACCCAGCGGGGTGAGGTGATGGCTGCCGGGAGGCTCATGGTGCCGGCGTTTCGTTGATGAAGGTGCGGGGCACCCGGGGGCTGATGCGCGTCACGATCTCATAGTTGATGGTGCCGGCGGCCCGGGCCCAGTCATCGGCAGTGGGGCCGCCGTCGGCGCCGTCGCCAAAGAGCTCCGCCTCCGCTCCAAGGACGCTGTGCCCTCCTGCCGAGACATTCCGGCGGCCAAGATCGATCACCATCTGGTCCATGGCGATCCTGCCCACCACCGGATACGTGACGCCTTCCACCCGCACTGGCCCGCCGGTGGCCACCCGCGGCACACCGTCAGCGTAGCCCAGCGGGATGAGGCCCAGCGTGCTTTCCCCGGATGTGTGGTAGTTGAGGCCGTAGGAGACGCCCTGCCCGGCGGGGACATCCTTGCAGTGAGACACCACGGTGCGCAGCGTCATCGCCGGGCGGAGGCCCAGTTCGGCGGAGGTCTGCCCCTCGAAGGGCGAGAGGCCGTAGATGCCCAGGCCCACTCTGACGAGGTCGAAGTGCGTGTCCGGCCGCGACAGGGCGGCCGGGGTGTTCGCGAGGTGCCGGACTTCCGGATCCACCCCGGCGTCCTCGGCGATCGCCAGGACTTCGCGGAAGGCAGCAAGCTGGTCATCGGTTTCAGGCCGTTCGGGTTCATCGGCCACGGCAAGGTGCGAGAAGATCCCCACCACGCGCAGCAGGCCCTGGTCCTGGTACTCCATGGCCTCGCCCACCAGACCGTCCCACACGTCCACGGTGGCGCCGTTCCGGCCAAGGCCCGTGTCCACCTTGAGGTGGACGCGCGCCGGTCGTTCCTGTTCCCGGGCCGCGGTGACGATCCGTTCCAGCTCCCAGCCCGAGCAGCCGATGTCGACCCCGGCGGCCACCGCCGCGCCGAAGTTGCTTTCCGGGGTGTGCAGCCAGGCGAGCAGGGGCGCTTCGATCCCGGCGGCGCGGAGGGCGAGCGCCTCCGAAATGTGGGCCACCCCCAGCCAGCTGGCTCCCGCCTCGAGGGCCGCGCGGGCCACCGGCACAGCCCCATGGCCATAGGCGTCAGCCTTGACGACCGCCATGACCTGGGCCGGGGACGCGGCATCGGCCAGCCGCCGGACGTTGTGGCGGATGGCCTCAAGGTCGATGATGGCTGATCGTTCAGGGGACGGGTGCGGCACCGGACCTGCTACCGGGGGGAGGTCTCCTGTTGCTGCTGGATAAGTCACTCTATTGATTCTAATGCTGGCGCAGGGGCCGGAGAATTTCCCGCAGCGTTCAGGCGTCGGAGAGGTGCGCGATGGTGGCCGCGGCCCGGCGCTGGGCCTCCGGCGGCACATCCTTGACGATGTCGGCGAGGAAGGCGTAGCGCCGGAGCCACTGGCTCCCCCGGCGCTCCGGCCTGGCGTTCGCCCGCTTCCACCAGTCGGCGATGTCGCCCCAGCCCGGAGCCGCGAGGGAGCCCCCGACTTCCTGCACGGCCAGCGCGGCGCACAGGTTGGCAAAGCGCAGCCGGTCACCCAGCGGCCAGCCCGCGAGGCAGCCCACGACGAACGCCGCGCCGAAACAGTCTCCCGCCCCGGTGGGATCATAGGCAGTCACGGGAAGGGACGGCACCCACTCCTCCTCCCCCGTCTCCGAGTCCACTGCCATGGCACCCTGCTGCCCCAGCGTCACCACGGCCACGGGCACGCGGTCCGCCAGCGAGTACAGGGCGGCCCAGGGATTCTCCTTGTCGGTGAACGCCATGGCCTCGCGCTGGTTGGGCATGAAGGCGTGGAAGTACTTCAGGTTCTCCAGCCGCGACTGTGACCACTCCCCGCTGGGGTCCCAGCCCACATCGCCGAACAGCTTAACGCCGTCCGAGTGGGCCGCAAGCACCCACGCTTCTAGGTCGTGGCCAAGGTCCGCCACGGCTGCCAGTGCGGGCGGCGGCTGCCCGATCAGCTCGGAGGATGTGACAGGAGCGGGATGGCCGTGGGTGACCATGGAACGGTCGTGGTCCACGCTGAGGGACACCGTCACCGGGGAGTGCCAGCCCGCAACGCGCCGGGACAGGGAAAGGTCCACATGCTCCTGCCCGGCGAGGATTTTCCAGTTGTAGTCCCCGTAGCCGTCGTCTCCGAAGGCGGCCGCAAGGCCCGTCCGCAGGCCCAACCGGGCTGCCGCGATGGCCTGGTTCGCCACGCCGCCGGGACAGCTTCCCATCCCTTCGCTCCAAATTTCCGTTCCGGGTTGGGGCGCATGCGGCAGCCCGGTGAAAATAATGTCCTGGAAGACCGTGCCGGCCAGCAGCAGATCGAAGCCCCCGGCCGTCGTCGTTCTGACGGCGGAGAGCGGGTCGAAGCGGCCTGCGGGAATCGCATCCATGTTCGGCAGACTACGCCGTGGGCGTCGCGGTTGAAACCCCGCATTCTGGGGGTGCCGTCCGGACGCGGGCCGGCTGCGCCGGTGAGCCGGGGAAGGTCTGCGGGAGGACTGCGCATAGACTCCTTGCCATGCGGCTCATGATCGCCGGCGGCGGCGGATTCCGGGTTCCCCTCGTATACCGGGCGCTATGCTCGGGGCCTTATGCCGGGCTGGTCCGGGAACTGGTGCTGTTCGACCTCGATCCCGGCCGCCTTGCGGCCATCAGCGCCGTGCTGCGATCCATGGCGCGGTCCATGGGACAGGGGTCCTCGGAGGCCGGGTCCTTAGAGACGGGGTCGGCGCCGGACGGAAGTGCCGCCGTCGGGCAACCTCCGGTGGTCACTGCCACGACGTCACTCCCCGAAGCACTCACCGGCACCGATGTGGTCTTCGCGGCGATCAGGCCGGGTGGAACGGCGGGCCGGATCGCCGACGAACGGGTTGCCCAGGACCTCGGGCTGCTCGGACAGGAAACCACCGGCGCTGGCGGCATCTCCTACGCGCTGCGCTCCATCCCCGCCATGCTGGAGCTCGCCCGCGAAATGCGGACGCATTGCCCCGACGCCTGGCTTGTCAACTTCACCAACCCGGCGGGCATGATCACCGAGGCGCTGCTGCCCGTGCTGGGCCGGAAGGTCATCGGAATCTGCGACTCCGCCAGCGCCCTGGTCCACCGCGCGGCCCGGGCTGCCGGCTTTCCATTGCCGGCAGGAAAGCTCGACGGCGTGGGCTACTACGGGCTGAACCATCTCGGCTGGCTGTACCGGCTGGAGTCCGGCGGCCGCGATCGCCTGCCGGACCTGCTGGGCGATGCCGGCGCGCTGGCGGGCTTCGAGGAGGGCCGGCTGTTTCCGCAGGCCTTCCTGCAGGAGCTGGGGGTCCTGCCCAACGAGTACCTGTTCTACTACTACGAAACTGCGCGCGCCGCAGCGGCAATGCGGGGCATGGACAGCACCCGGGGCGAGTCCATCCACGGCCAGCAGTCGGAGCTGTACCCGCGGCTCGCTGCCGCCGGGGACGCCGCGTTCGAACTGTGGGAGGCAGCCCGCAGGTCCCGCGAAGAGGGCTACCTGGCCGAAGCCCGGGCCGGCGGCGAGGCGCGCGATGCCGGCGACCTTGCCGGCGGCGGCTACGAACAGGTGGCACTGGCCGTGATGCGCGCCCTCACCACCCCGGGGCTGGCGGGTTCTGGTGACGCAGGGGCCGGCGAGGCAGGAGACGGCACCCAGCTCATTCTCAACACGCAGAACACCGCAGTTAGCGGGCCCGGCGGCTCGGAGGGCGGCGGGGAAGGCGGCTCGGAGCCGGCGATTCCCGGGCTGCCGGCGGACGCCGTCGTCGAAGTTCCCTGCACGGTGACCTCCACGGGAGCGGAGCCGATTCCCCAGGCCCGGCCGGCAGAACCTCAGCTGAGTCTCATGCAGCACGTGAAGCGCGTGGAACTCCTGACCGTCCGGGCGGCGAGCCTCGGCGACCGCGGCGCCGCGCTGGAGGCCTTCGCCGAACACCCGCTGGTGGGGTCCGAGGAACTCGCCGGACAGCTGCTTGCCGGGTACGAGGCTGCCTTCCCCGAATTAGGCCGGCTGTGGCAGGGCTCCGGAACGGGCAGTCGTTAACCCAGGCGTGCTACTTCAATCCTGTACTGGTTCAACGCCTGTACTGGTTCAACCCTTACAGTACGGCCGCGTCCTTACGTCCTTACAAGCAGCTCCAGCTCGTCGATGAGCCCGTCTACCCCGGGCGATGCGGCGATGGCTGCGCCGATGCGCCCGCTCCCGGCCTGGTACCGTCCGTCGCCCAACACCTTCTGCACCGCCTCGCGGATGGCGGCCGGTTTCGGGCGCCCTGTCCCGAGGTTGATCCCCGCGCCGGCCCAGGCAACCCGGGCAGCACCCTCCGGCTTGTCCTCGGTGTCACCGGCGACCACGATGGGAACGCCGCTCTCCATCGCATAGTGAAGGCCGCCGTATCCTCCGTTCGTCACGTACACGGCCACTTTCGGCAGGAGTTCGGCGTCCGGCAGGAACTCGGCAGCGCGCGCGTTCGCAGGGAGTGGCGGCAAATCACTCAGGGGGCGCCGGCCGGTGCTGACCACCACGGTCACGTCTTCCTGCTCGAGCGCTTCGAGAGTCGGCACTACCAGGGCCGTGAAGTCGGTGTTCGACACGGTTCCCTGGGTCACGTACACAACCGGGCGGGAACCGTCCAGATCCCCCCACCACTCGGGCTTCGGCTGGCTGGTGGGAACGTGCCGGGCAGTCGGGCCAAAGAAGCGCAGGTTCTCTGGGGCGTCTGATCGGGGGTATTCGAACTCAGGGACCGTAAACTGCGCAATGAGGTCCGCCCGCCGCGGCCAGTCGAGCACGAAAAGCCCGTCCAGCCCCACGCCGGTGAGATCGCGCATGATCGCCTCGACCTGACGGTTGCTGTCCCGCAGCAGGACGTTTTCCACCAGCCAGTTCAGCGTCCGGTTCCTCAGGCGGGCGGCGGGGCCGCGTCCCGGCGCCAGCCCGAAACCGAACGGCGCACAGTCCACGCTCGAGAGCGTGAGCGGCATGATGCCGCAGGCGATGACCGGAGGACGGTCCTCCAGCGGCAGCCCCGACAGCGTACCTGCGCCGACGAACGTGACCTCCGCCAGGACCAGGTCTGTCGGTTCAGCGTCTATCGCTGCCTGCAGTGCCTCGAACTGGCCGCGTGCCGGATCGATCACCAGCAGTCGGACGCCCTCCCTCACGGCCGCAATGCCCTTGGCGCTGCTGGCCTCGGGCGCATGCGCGGCCCCGGCTCCCAAGGGTACAAACTCCGCACCAACCGCCTGGACGGCCTCCTGGTAGGCAGGACCCGTCAGGAATCGCACACGGTGCCCGCGGGCGATCAGTCGCCGGGCCACCCCCAGCATGGGTGACACGTGGCCGTCGTGGGGACCGCTGCATACGATGATGGAAGTCATGGTTGGAGCCTACGGGCCGGCGGCGGAACGTCTACGACCGGCAACGTAATGGGAGCTTCAGGAGTAGTGTTTTACCGGATGCAGGTCCCGGTTAAGCGCCGCTGTTTGGTGCCGGGTGTGTGCGTTCCCGTGAAGCGAAAGGAGAGCGATGACCCTGATCAAGCGGGTGGCCTTCCTGTCGCTGCACACCTCCCCCATGGAACAGCCCGGTTCCGGTGACGCCGGTGGCATGAACGTGTATATCCGGGGCCTGGCCTCGGCCCTCGCGGAGAACGGCGTGGAGGTGGAGATCTTCACGCGGTCCACGGACGCCCGGCAGCCCGCCGTCGAACATCCGGACCCCGGCGTGTGCGTCCACAATGTCCTCGCCGGACCGCCGCGGAAGCTGCCCAAGGAGGAACTGCCGGAGCTGCTGCACAGCATGGTGGCCGAGATCGAGCGGATCCGCGAGCGTCAGCCGCACGGCCGCTATGACATCATCCACTCCCATTACTGGGTCTCCGGGGTGGCCGGGCTGGAGCTTTCCGAGCTGTGGGGCGTGCCGCTGGTCCACACCATGCACACCATGGCCAAGGTCAAGAACCTCCTCCTGCAGTCCGGCGAAAAGCCCGAGCCGCGGCGCCGCGAAGACGGTGAACACCGGATCGTGGACGGCGCTGCCCGGCTCATCGCCAACACGAGCGCCGAGGCCAGCGAACTCGTGTCGCACTACAACGCGGACTTCGACCACATCGACATCGCTCCCCCGGGCGTTGACCTCTCAGTGTTCACCCCGGCGTTCCGCAGCCGGTCGCGCGCCGAGCGGGGCGTCCCGCCGGGCACCTTCCACCTGCTGTTCGCGGGCAGGATCCAGCGGCTTAAGGGCCCGCAGATCCTGGTGAAAGCTGCCGCCCTCCTCCGCGGGCGCCGTCCGGACATCAATCTGAAACTGACCATTCTGGGAGCCCTGAGCGGGGCAAAGGATTTCAATCTGAAGTCGCTTGTCACCGCCGCCGGAATGGACGACGTCGTCACGCACCATCCGCCGGTCGGCGCGGCCGAACTGGCCGGCTGGTTCCGGTCGGCCGACGTCGTGGTGATGCCTTCCTACAGCGAATCCTTCGGCCTCGTGGCGCTTGAGGCCCAGGCCTGCGGCACCCCTGTGGTGGCCACGCGCGTGGGCGGCCTGTCGCGCGCCGTCTTCGACGGCCGCACCGGGCTGCTGGTGGACGGCCACCGCGCCGCCGATTGGGCCGAAGCGCTCGAAGCCCTCTACGACGATCCCGCGACGCGGGAGGACATGGGCCGTGCCGCTTCAGTCCATGCCCAAAGTTCCGGCTGGCAGCGCACCGCGGCCATCACGCTGGAGAGCTACCACGCCGCCGTCGAGGAGCATCACGCGAGTCACCCGGTGCCCGCCGGCTACGCTCCACGGCTCAGCGGCTAGCCACCAACCGCCACATGAAGGACGATGATGTCTGACAGCCCCCTGACTGACCTCCAGATTGCCCGCAATGCCACGCTGCGGCCCATCGAGGAGATCGCCGCGGCCGCCGGCATCGATGCCGAGGCGGTGGAACACTACGGCCGGTACAAGGCGAAGATCGATCCGGCGAGGCTGTCCGCCGCGGGTGCCATGGGGAAAGTCGTCCTGGTCTCGGCGATGTCGCCCACTCCCGCCGGTGAAGGAAAATCCACCACCACCGTGGGGCTGGCCGACTCGCTGGCCAGGGCCGGCCACAAGGTGATGGTCGCACTGCGTGAGCCTTCCCTCGGGCCAATCCTGGGCATGAAGGGCGGGGCAACGGGCGGCGGGTACTCCCAGGTGGTGCCCATGGACGAGATCAATCTCCATTTCACCGGCGACTTCCACGCGGTGACGTCCGCCAACAACGCCCTCATGGCCTTGGTGGACAACCACATCTACCAGGGCAACGAGCTCACCATCGATCCCCGCCGCATGACGTTCAAGCGCGTGCTGGACATGAACGACCGTGCCCTGCGGGAGGTGGTCATCGGCCTCGGCGGCCCGACCCAGGGCATCCCCCGGCAGGACGGCTTCGACATCACCGTGGCGTCGGAGATCATGGCGGTGTTCTGCCTCGCCACCGGCGTGGCCGATCTGCGCGAGCGGCTGGGCCGCATCACCTTCGGCTACACCTACGACCGCACGCCGGTCACGGTGGCCGATCTGGGAGTCCAGGGAGCACTCACCCTCCTGCTCAAGGAGGCCATCAAACCCAACCTGGTGCAGACCATCGCGGGGACTCCGGCCCTGGTGCACGGCGGCCCGTTCGCCAACATCGCGCACGGCTGCAACTCGCTCATTGCCACCCAGACAGCACGCCGGCTGGCTGACATCGTGGTCACGGAGGCCGGTTTCGGCGCGGACCTGGGGGCTGAGAAGTTCATGGACATCAAGGCGCGCGTCGCGGACGTGGCGCCGGCCGCCGTCGTCGTGGTGGCAACCGTGCGGGCCCTCAAGATGCACGGCGGGATGGCGAAGGACCAACTCAAGGAGCCCAACGTCGAGGCGCTGGCTGCCGGTGTGGCCAATCTCCGCCGGCATGTCCGCAACGTCGAGAAGTTCGGCGTCACGCCCGTGGTGGCCATCAACAAATTCGCCACGGATACGGCCGAGGAACTGGACTGGCTGCGCGGCTGGTGCGACGGGGAAGGCATCCAGGCTGCGGTGGCGGATGTCTGGGGCCGAGGCGGCGGCGGTGACGGCGGCGACGAACTTGCTGCCAAAGTGGCGGCTGCGGTTGCGGGACCCAGCAGCTTCCGGCACCTCTATCCGCTGGAACTGTCGGTGGAGGACAAGATCCGGACCATCGCGCAGGAGATCTACGGCGCCGACGGGGTGGATTTCTCCGTGCCGGCGCTGAAGCGGCTGGCGGACATCGAGAAGAACGGGTGGTCCGGGCTGCCGGTCTGCATGGCCAAGACGCAGTATTCATTCACGGACGACGCCTCCCGGCTGGGCGCGCCGAAGGGATTCACCATCCACGTGCGCGACCTCATCCCCAGGACCGGTGCCGGCTTCATCGTGGCGCTTACCGGTGCTGTCATGACGATGCCCGGCCTCCCTGCCGTTCCGGCAGCCATGCGAATGGATGTAGACGACGACGGCAATCCGGTGGGCCTCTTCTAACCCTCCCTCACCTCCCGCCGGCCCCTCCCCAACCCTCCCTCACATCCCGCCCGTCTATCCCCGCCCCTCCCTCACATCCCGCCGGTCTATCCCCGACCCTCCCTCACATCCCGCCGGCCCCTCCCCAACCCTCCCTCACCTCCCGCCGGCCCCTCCCCAACCCTCCCTCACATCCCGGTCGACCCAACTCGCCTGTGGATAACTTCTGCAGGACCAGCGCAATTCAGGTCACAATGCCGGTATGCAAATGCGCAATCAGCTGCCGGACACGCTCCTCTCGGCTCCATTCACATTGGAGGCGGCAAGGGCATCAGGCATTTCCGTAAGCCGGCTGCGGCGGGCCGACGTCGTCCATGTGGGCCGCGGACTGTACCGCCCGGCGGACTGGGACTTCGACCTTGAAGCGGCGGCGCGGGCGCTGTCGGCGGTGTCTCCAAGCGCCTGGATCTCCCATGTCACGGCGGGGCGCCTCCGCTGCCAGATTTTGCCTGTGTGGCTAGCCGATTCGACCGAGCTTCATCTGAGCAAACCGCGGTCCCTGCCGGAAGTGCGGCGTAAAGGGGTCTACGGCCATACGGTTCTGGCCCGTGAGGATGAGATTGAGTCCGTCGACGGCATCCGCATAAGCACGCGATCACGGACGTGGTTGGATCTGGCAAGACGCCTGTCAGTCAGCGAGCTGGTCTGCATGGGAGACGAGTTAATCCGCATTCCTCGGCTGAAGTTCGAGGGCCGGACCGAGCCGTTTGCAACGCCGGCAGGGTTGCGCTCCCTTGTGGACCGTCATCCGAATCTGCAGGGCGTTGTGCGCGCCAGGCAAGCATTGGACATGATGCGTGTTGGTGCGGACTCCGCCCCCGAATCGCTGCTGAGGCTGGCAATGGCCGACGCCGGTCTCCCGGAACCGGACCTCCAGGTGGCCTTAAGAATCGGCGACGCTGGGTCCCCCACTGCGGATCTTGGTTACCGTCATCGACGCCTCGCCATTCAGTACGACGGCGGACATCACCTTCTCGATGCCCAGGCCTTCAGCGACAGGCGGCGAGACAAGGCATTCCACTCCGCCGGGTGGACTGTTCTTACCCTCGACAAAAACGACCTCGCTGACGGATTCCAGCAGGCAGTCGGGAGGATAAAGCGAGCACTGCGCACCGCTTGGCTGGACCATCCCCAGGCCGCAGGCTTTGCCGACGCAATCTGAGGGAGCGTCCCGAGCCGGCCGGCCAAAACTGAGCGAGCGTCCCGAGTCAGCGGGCCAAAACTGAGCGAGCGTCCTCAGCAGATCGCTGTGACCTCCTCCGGCTCGTTACCGGAGGGCCAGAGCGACTGCCGAGCCTCAGCGAGGCGAAGATGACGGCCACGCTCAGGATGACGAGGGCGGCAACATAGACCCCGGTGGACGGGTCGTCTGCCAGGAGCCGCGGAATGGCCCGGCCCGGCACAGCGACGGCGAAGACAAATGCCACAGCAATACCGGCGTAGCTGCCCACCATGTTCGCGAGGTGAGACCGGATGTTGCCGCGGATGGCACTGACCAGTCCGAGGGTGACCGTCACCAGAGTGAAGGCGGAAAGCCCGTGCAGCCAGGTGAAGTGTCCTTCAGTGACGATCCAGAAGCTGCTAACGCAGACGTAGTACATGGCGGCAACCCACAGATACCCCATGCTGCGGTGGATGCGGTCCCGACGCCGGCGAAGGATTTGCAGGGGACCGATCGCAAGGACAAAAAGCGCAGCTATCACATGACTGGTAAGCAGTGTGTTCCAAGAGTCCATGGCTCTAGGATAGAAGCACTATCCAGTGGTTGTACATCAAGATAGCGGACGCTGGCTCTGCTATCCAACTAGCAGGCGGGAGGCAGAATGCAGCTCAAAGAGCTGAGCGAGCGCACAGGTGTTTCGGCGGCGAGCATCAAGTTCTACCTCCGCGAGGGACTGCTGCCCGCCGGCGAGTCGGTTCACGCCACGCGGGCCAGATACTCCCCTCAGCACGCCAGCCGTCTCCAGCTGATCCAAGCCCTGCGGACAGTGGTGGGCCTCACCATCGAGCAGATCCGGACTCTGGTGAAACTGGCCGACGACGGCGTGCCCCGCCTTGAGCTTCTCGCTGCTGTGCAGCGCACAGTGCTGGGCCTGGACCAAATGAGTACCGGGCACGGTGACGTCCCTGCCCAGGCGGGCGACGCCGTCGTACGCTTGCGGAACTGGCCGGACACACCCAGTGACGCCCGAGATGCACTGGACGCGCATGTGGCGCGGATGGAAAGCCTCGGCGTGCCGGTGACCACGGAACTCCTGGATGCCTACAGCAAGGCACTCGACGCCATCGCCGACCGGGACATTTCCGCGACCACCGCGCCGGAGGACACTAATGAGCTGATCCTGACGGCCGCCGTCGGCATGCACCTGCACGGTCAGCTGGTGCTCAAACTTCTTGCCCTGGCCCAAGCGAGTCACGCCATCCGGCGCTATAAAAACGACGCCGCAAAGCGCAACGCTCCCCCACAAAAGTGAGGGAGCGTTGAACCGAAACCGCACCAAAAGTGAGGGAGCGTTGAACCGAAAGCCACCAAAAGTGAGGGAGCGTCGGAGGGGTTAGCGCTCGAGGTCGCCGCGG